>NZ_JBKIYF010000001.1:0-1225104 GCF_047085075.1 Halobacteriovorax sp. RT-2-3
CGCTTGCGCCGAAGGTAGTGCCAGGGTCACTTGGTGTGAGACTAGGAAGATGCACCTTCTATATAAAAAGCCAGATCAATGATCTGGCTTTTTTTGTTTGTGGGTAAAAAAAATAAGTCACACTACTTCAAGATTGAATTTACCTTTTCAAGTACTTCCTCAACAGTAATAAGATTCATCATATCGTCTTCTTTTATACGAAAGCGCCAAGGGACATCGTTCTCTGTTTTATGAAAGTAGTGTTCTAAGGCCCTAGGGTAGGCATTAATACAGTTTTCTATTTGACCGAATGGTCCAGTGTATTCTGGAGGTACGGCCGTATATAAACCTATTACCGGTGTATTTAGCGCTGCTGCCATATGGGCAGGTCCAGAGTCTGGAGCAATCACCATTCTAGCTTTTAAAAAGACATTCTTAAGTCCATTAAGAGATGTTTTTCCACATAGATTTATGATATCTGCCTGTGATTCTTGTTCAATAGAATCACATATATCTTTATCGCTTGGAATTCCAGTTAGTACAATTGGTATATTGTGTAGCTCTTTTATTTTGTTTGAAAGCTCGATGTAGCGCTTTGTAGACCAAGTTCTTTGAAGTGAAGAAGCTTTTGGATGTATAACGATAAAGTCTTTTGGAGGAAGTTGTGAAACTTCTTCAGTCGTAAAAGGTAAGTTGAATTCGATTTCGTTTGAATTGATTCCTAAGTAATCAGCGAAGCCTAAAAAAGCGTCTACAGAATGCTCCTTCTTGAAAGGGATTGATTCATTGATGAATATTTTTTGTAGATCACGTCCTCTTTTTGAGTCAAAGCCAATTTTTCTCTTAGCTTTTATAAATGGGTAGATAAAATTAATTCTAAGGTTTGCCTGTGTACATAGAAGTACATCAAAGTTGTAAGGGGCAAATACACTTTTTAATTTAAAGTAGTCTTTTAACTTCTTTGGCTTATCAATTCTTATAAGTTCAATATCCTCAATTCCTTCGATTAAAGGGGCAAAGGTATTGCTCGTTATAAAATATATCTTAGCTTTTGGAAGGGCCTTGCGAATGCGATTAAGCATTGGAAGTGTCCAAATAATGTCCCCAAGGGCAGATGTTCGCATAATAGCGATTGATTTAATTTGATCTAATTTCATGTGGTTATTATAGTGATTTTTTGTGAAAAAGAAAGGCCCACTTTGCGTGGGCCTTAAAGTATTTAGCTAATAATTAAAATTTTAATTGAACACCAGCTGCTGCCATTGATGCATCATTTTGTGTTGCACCAGTATCAACTTCATATGTTAGGTAAGTGATATTGAAGTCAATATTCTTATTAAGCATATATCTGTAGTGAGCTGCAATTTGAGTGTAGTCATTATTAAGATCTTTCTCATCACGATTTTGGTAAGTAACAGAGAAAACATTCTTATTTAGCATATAAGTGATACCAGCAAGAATACGATTAATTTCGCTATCAGCTACTGTCGTGTCGTTGTTTTCGATACTGTAACCAAGGTTGATTTTGAAGCTTCCTAGTCCAAGATTTACACCTGCTAGAGTGTAGTTGCTATCTTCAGTTGAAGCACTTGCCCATTGGTCATAACCAGCGTAAACGTCTAGATCTACCTTATCCATTTTTCTTTGGTATCTTACTAGACCTGAGTAGTGTGTATCGCCGTAGTTAGCTGTTGGGTCGTTATCATTTCCATTTCCACGATCTGTTGAAAGAGCGATTGTAAGACCACCCATACTTGGTGTTTCGTAAGAGAACATGTCTGTTCTTGCACGGTATCTAAAACCAAGACCACCTGATGCTGCTCCATCAATTCTAGCACTAGTATCAGAACCGGCCATTGAAGCTACTGTTGAGCTTAGTGGATCTGATTTTAGCATTACATAATCAAGTGGAGTATATGTTTGACCCATCTTGAATGTACCAAAAGAAGTCTTTGCTCCAACTGCAGCTTGACGCATTCTGATTCTGTAATCATTACCAGAGTTTGATTTACTTGAGTTAAGGCCCATTTCAAGTACGTAAGTACCTTCAATTCCTTCTGTTCCCCATTTTCCTGTAGCTCCTAGTCTAGACTCAGAAGAATCAACGTCTACAAAGCCAGAAAAAGAAGTTCTGTTTGAGTTTTCGTTGTCAGTGTAAAGTGCAACTCTGTTTAATTTTCCGTAAATTGTTGGCGCATCAATTGTTGCTGTCGCCGCGATTGCTGGAATTGCAACTAGCGTAGCTGCAACTGTCATTAGTTTTTTCATAATTCTCTCCATGAATAAATAATCTAATATAAATATTAAAACGAGAGGTTACAAAATTGGCAAGTTAAATACCTGAAAAATATAATGATGATTTAATGAAGAGAGCATGGTATAAGGCAGCATGAAGAAAAATTTAGAAAATATGGTTTTACTTGGTACGGCAACTAGGCCTCATGGAATTAAAGGTGCTTTTGTTTTTAATCTTGAAAATAAAGTGAATAGTGTCCTTGAAAATGGCTCAACTTTTATAGCTATGCCTTTAAGCGGAAGTAAAATAAGTAAAGATGGCGAAGAGAAGGAGATTAAAACAATTTCTTTTGGTAATAAAGTCATCGCATATTTAAGTGGTGTTGATAATCGTAATATTACAGAAGATATGCTTCCTTTTGAAATCTACGTAAGTCGAGATATTTTTCCTGATATTGAAGATGAGGACGAGTTTTACATGTCTGATATTGTCGGTCTTGATGTTTATGACTTAGAAAAAGAAGCGGTAGTGGGTAAAGTTGATAAGTACTTTGATAATGGAGCTCACATTGTTCTAGTGACAAAAGTAGGTGGCAAATTTGTGGATATCCCATTTGTTGATCATTTTGTTAAATTAGTTAATTTAGAAGAGAATCGTGTGGAATGTTATATTCCACATCTAATGTAAATGAAGAAAGTTTGGGTCCTTACATTATTTCCACAATTTTTCACTGCCTTTAAAGATAGTGGAGTCATTGGTAAGTTCTTAGGTAGTGAAGTTGAGTTTAACCCTCTCTACCTTGGAGACTTTTCACCAAAGAGTTTTAAAGGTGTTGATGGAGCTCCGTATGGGGGAGGGCCTGGAATGGTTATTCGCGCAGATGTTTTAGAGCGTGGAATTAATCATATCCTAGAGACAGAATCTCTTGATAAGTCTCAGTTAGAGATTATTTATACTTCTCCTCGTGGTGATGTTTTTAATAACGAGGAAGCCAAGTTGTTAGCCAAAGACTTTCAACAAAATAATAAGCAGTATGTTTTTATTTGTGGGCGATATGAAGGGATTGATGAGCGCTTCATTTCTCAGTATGTAACTAAAATAATTTCTCTTGGAGATTATGTGTTATCTGGTGGAGAGTTGGCCGTCATGACTATTGTTGATGCTATGATGAGGTTTTTGCCTAAAGCTCTTGGAAATGAAGATAGCGCAATTCTTGATTCTTTTGAAGATGGACTTATTGAAGGTCCTGTTTATACAAGGCCTTCTGAGTTTAATGGCATAAAAGTTCCCGACGTTTTACTCGAGGGAAATCATAAGTTGATTGATGAGTTCAATCACAGTAAAAAACTAGAATATACAAAGAAGTATAGGCCAGATTTGTATAAAGCCTATATGAGAAATAAAGATTAAGGATATACCAAAGATGAAAGATAATATTTATCTAGGCTTAGTACACCACCCAATTAAAAATAAAAGAGATGATATTGTTACGACTTCAGTAACGAATCTTGATATACACGACATCGCAAGAAGTTGTCGTACTTTTGGGATTAAGAACTACTTTATTGTAACGCCACTAGAGGCCCAACATAAGTTAGTTAATAGAATCCTAGGACACTGGGAAGAAGATGATGCAGGAGCTTATAATCCTGATCGCCAAGATGCACTTGCCATTGCACGCCTAGTAAACTCTGTGGAAGAGGGAATCAATAAAATCAAAGAGATAGAAGGTGTTGATCCTTTGGTCTGTGTTACTGGAGCAAATTTTGAATCAAATAACGGTGTAGAAACTGACCTGATCAATAATGCGCGCCTTGACAAAAAGCCTATCTTCCTGTTATTTGGTACAGGATGGGGTCTTCATGCACAAGTACTCGAACGGGCACATTTTGCGCTTGAGCCAATTTTTGGTGGAAGTGCTGATGGGTATAATCACTTGTCTGTTCGCTCGGCAGTTGCCATCTATTTAGATCGACTGAATAGTGCCTCTGAGACCATGAAATAGAACTTACTTAAGAACAACACGGTGTTGGTCCTCTGAGAAGTTCAAGACGTTAAAGTAGGAGTTCGTAATGAATTTAGTAGACGTTGTAAATGAAAATTACAAGAACACAAACGTAGAATCATTCCCAACATTTAAAACTGGGGATACAGTTGCTGTTCACGCAAGAATCACTGAAGGTCAAAAATCTCGTATTCAGATTTTCCAAGGTGTAGTTATTGCAATGAAAGAAGCTGGAAAACTTACTGGTCACTTCAGAGTTAGAAAAGTTTCTTCTGGAATTGGTGTTGAAAGGGTATTCCCATTCCATTCACCAAACGTAGAAAAGATTGAGATCGTTCAAAGAGGTAAATCTAGAAGATCGAAACTTTACTACCTAAGAGATCGTTCAGGTAAATCTGCTCGTATCGCAATTGACTACGATAGAAAATAATCAAAACTATTTAAGTCATAGAAGGGCCCCTAGAAATAGGGGCTTTTTTTATTTTAGGGTCAAAAATGTTTGAATCACAGTTTGTCGATAACCATAAATTTATCTTAGCAACAGATGAAGTAGGTAGAGGACCTCTTGCAGGCCCTGTTGTAACCTGTGCTGTAAAGGTATCAATTGATAACTTGAAGTCTCTCGTCGAAAGGCTAGATTCAGTTGGTGTGACAGATTCTAAAAAATTAACACTTAAAAAAATGGAGAGTATTCTCAAAGAATTGGGGGTAGAGAAGTTTTCAAAATTCAATGAACATGAACTATTTCAATACAGTGTTGAGAAAGTTGCGCCAAAAAAAATTGATGAACTCAATATCTTTCAGGCGAGTTTATTTGGAATGAAAAAAAGCTGTCATAATCTTCTTTGTGATTCAAGTTCAGTCGTTCTTGTTGATGGAAAGTTTCCATTTTCTTCAAAAAAAATTAACGATATTCATCCGATTATTAAGGGTGACTCAAAATCATCACTCATTGGACTTGCTTCAATCATTGCAAAAGTGTGTCGTGACCACCTTATGATAAGAGAGGCGAAAAAATATCCTCATTACGGATTTGAAAAAAATGCTGGTTATCCAACGGCCGTCCATCGCAAGGCCATAGAAGATTATGGTATCACCCCGATTCATCGAAAATCATTCAAAGGGGTAAAAGAATTTGTCACTCAGGAAAATAGCTAAAGGAAGTTCATTAGAACTTAGAAAGTCTCGACTTGTTCACTCTGAATCTGTTCCTCTTTT
Source organism: Halobacteriovorax sp. RT-2-3 (assembly GCF_047085075.1). Lineage (NCBI taxonomy): Bacteria > Pseudomonadati > Bdellovibrionota > Bacteriovoracia > Bacteriovoracales > Halobacteriovoraceae > Halobacteriovorax > Halobacteriovorax sp. RT-2-3. The sequence continues at coordinate 5,439 of NZ_JBKIYF010000001.1, forward strand.
GGTTTGTTCGACAATGCTTCGTAGGCATGGTTGTGGGCAAGTCGATATAGCAGGTATTTATAAGCTAAATGGAGAGTTTCTCATTAAGCTGTTTGAAGTTAAATCGAGCGGTTTTATGTCAGAGTCTCAAAGGTTGAGGTTATTAAATAGTGCTCATTTTATCTCTTCTTATTTTGAAATATCGTGCATAGTGTCGCTAGTTTGAACAACATTTACCTTGCATCGAACGAGGCCTTCTTTTACAATTTTCATATGGTTAAAAAATTATTCTTAATTACTCTTTTTATTTCAACAACTTTTACTAGCTTCCAAGCAAAAGCAGATATGGATCCTCGTGTGAAAATCGTCGCTTTAAATGCAGGATATGGAACCGTTGGAGGAGCTCTGCTCGGTACTGCTGCCATGGCATTTGGTTCTTCGGGACGCTCAGTTGCAATTGGTGCATCTCTTGGTCTTTACGCTGGATTAATTTTTGGTGGGTATATTGTAGGAAGCCATGAGTACAGAAAGAATGATCGTATGCAGCCTAGCCAAGAAAATTATTATTATCCAGATACGAATGATAGTCCTTATCAAGATTCTCGCTACCAGGGTGGTGGTTATAATTACCAGGGATCAATTAATCAGGATGGCTTCTCTTTAGAAGGCCCGGCCGAAATTGGTTTTAAACAAGAGCGCCCAGGCCAAGATTTTTATGTGAATCTTTTAAATTATCAGTTCTGAAAAGTACGTTTTCTCTGACCGTAGAATTGTGAAAGCTCTGTATCGTCAGTTTCGAATTCGTTAATTAGAATATCCATTGCATCAAAGTTATAGATTTTGAAAACTTTTAAAAACTCTGGCGCAACATTTGAAAGTCTAACTTGATCACGTCTTTTATTTAATGCTTTGATTGTATCAACGAATACACCAATTCCTGAAGAGCCAACAAAGTTAAGGGCCGTCAGGTCAAGAGTGATTAATGAAGTAGGGTGAGTGTTAGTGATTGTAGCTAACTCTTGCTTAAGAGGAATGATATTTTCATAATCCATTCCACCTTCGATATGAACAGTGATATTTCCTGTTGAATCTGTACGTACTCTTGCTTGCATTGTCATTTAAACTCCTTCTTCTACAAAATAACAGCATCTAATAACTATTGTAACGCATTGCGTATTAAGATTTTAGATGGAAGTTATTTCTTATGTAAGTTATAAATAAGGGGAATCATTAAATATTAGGACTAACTTTGAAACTGACTCTAGTAACAACACCAATAGGAAACCTTGGAGATATAACTGAGAATATGCGTCAGGCATTTGTGAGTTGTGATCTCGTTTTGGCCGAGGATACTCGTGTTTTTCGCTCACTCTTATCAAAATTAGAAATAGAGCGTTCAGATTTAAAAGTTGTCTCATTTAATGATCATTCACAGGATCGTCTTAAGTACTTTCTTGATTTAATCAGATCGGCACAACACCCAATTCTTGTCTCTGATGCTGGAAGTCCTATCATTTCTGATCCAGGGCATATTCTAGTGAAAGAGCTCATTAATGAAGGCGGTGAGGTTACATCAGTAGCAGGGCCTAGTGCAGTTACTGTTGCACTTGAGTTAAGTGGAATGGCACCAAATCCATTCTGTTTTTATGGATTTCTTCCACGAAAAAAAGGTGAGATTTCGGCAAAATTCCAACAAGCATATCAGACAAATGTAACATCTTTATTCTTCGAATCACCACATCGTATTCATGGGACACTAGAGCAATTGTCACAAGAATTTCCAGAAGCGCAGGTAAGCGTTTGTCGCGAATTAACGAAGAAGTTTGAAGAGTGTGTACGCTTTAAAGCACAAGAATTTAAAACTGATTTGGTTAATGCAAAAGGTGAGTTTGTTTTGGTTGTATCATGGCCTAAGCTAGAATCTGGAGCAACAGCATCTAATGAAGAATTTGAAAAGTTGGCCCAAAATTATCTCGGTAAGCAAACGCCGAAAAACCTTGCAAAACTTCTTTCAAAGATTACAAATCGAAAAACACAAGAGATTTATCAAGAGCTTACTTCTAAATAAACCTATTTTTTCAGTATCTTATTACTAGTAAAAATTTCTAATCCAAGTTAAAATTAAATAAATTGGAGTTAGAATGATCGTTAAAGTCATTGGAGGCCACGGTGGGGTCTCACCACAGTGTCGGGCCACATCGTACTTGGTGGATGATAAATTATTAATTGATGCAGGATCTGTTGCAACAGGTATCAGTGTAAAAGAACAGATAAATATAGATAATATTCTTATCTCACACTCTCATCTTGATCATATTTCTGACTTAGCATTTTTGGCCGATAATTGTTTTGGTTTAAAAGGTGACCCATTTTATATTTGGACATCTAACGAAGTTCAAACAAGTATTCAAAAGCATCTTTTAAATGATGAAATTTGGCCGGATTTTACTAAGCTTCCAACTAAAGATGATCCAACTCTTAAGTTTTCAAATATTGAAAATGGTGAAACAAAGAAAATTGGAGAGTATACAGTTCACGCAATTAAAGTGAATCACTTTGCAGGCTCTCTTGGCTTTATTATCGAAAAAGGTGATTGTGCAATCATCTTTACACAAGACACCGGGCCTACAGATGCAATCTGGCAAAAGGCCAAAACAATCAAGAATATTAAAGCAATCTTTTCTGAGGTTAGTTTCCCTAATTCTTATGATCAGTTGGCCAAGGATAGTCGTCACCATACTGCGCAGACGATGGGGCTTGAGATCGCAAAGATGCCTAAAGATATTCCAATTTACTTAGGGCATCTAAAGCCAAATTACTTAGACCAGTTAACGAAAGAAATTGAAAAAATTAATACTCATGGACGAATTAATATTATTGGTTCTGAGAATAAGAGCTATCAATTTTAATAGATTTTTATAGTCAAAAATTTCTTTTCGTGAGATATCTCTTGCCGTGAAAAATACAGATAATTTCCAAAGTCAAAAACTTGAAGAGTCATTTCTAAAACGTCTTACACTTTTATGTGGAAAGGAGAGTTTTAGACCTAAGTTAGATCATATCAGAGATTTTCTTTCTCAAGACAGACGCGTTATTGAAGCAAGGTCTAAGGTTATTATCGTAGGTGGTACTAATGGGAAAGGTGAAACTTCCCATAGCTTAAGTTACTTATATGAACGTGCAGGGTTTACAAGTTGTCTTTGGACTTCTCCGCATGTTTTATCAATCACTGAGCGCTTTAAATTGAATGAAAAGAATATTTCGATTGAAGAGCTAACAGAATTATTAGATGAGAATGAAGAAGTCATCAAAAGTTTAAAGCTCTCTTTTTATGAAGCACTATTTGTTCTTTTCATTAAATTTGCACTTAAGCATGAAACTGACTTTGTCATTCTTGAGGTAGGCTTAGGCGGGCGCTTTGATGCAACAAATATCTTCACAAGGCCAATTGCTGCTATTACATCAATTGGATTAGATCATACAGAAATTTTAGGTAACACATTAAAAGAGATTTTATTTGAAAAATATGGAATCACTCGTTTTGGTGGAAAACTTTTTGAAAATATTGAGCAGACATTTCTAAAAGATATTCTTTCTCAGTGGTGTGAGCGCGATGATATCACTTTAACTTCTGTATCTAAACAAAGTGATTTACCATATTTTGAAAGAAATAGGCAGATGGCCGTTGCGCTATTTGAAGAATCAACTCAGCAGAGTCTTGATAAGGATTCGTTGAAGAAAATTGAGTGGCCTCTTACACCTGGACGTTGGGATAGTATGCTGGTTGGAGATAGGGAGTTTGTTTTTGTTGGAGCTCATAACCAATTAGGCCATAAAGTACTTTTAAAAAGTATTTCAGATTGTCAGGGCAAAGAGTCATTTGATGTACTGATGAGTTTCTCCACAGGTCGTGAAGATCAAATTAGTAGTACGATTAAGCTCTATAATACTTATCCTTGTATTATTAAATCAGTGAATATTTTAAGCTTTCAGCACGAGAGAGCATTAAGTAAGGAAACACTTCAACAAAACTTAAAGACTGGCACAAAAGTGTATGAAATACACGATTTTCTCGATACAATATTAAGTACTAATGAGGAAATTGACACAGAAAAACAATCAAATATCGAATCACTTAGATCTGGTTCCAACAAACTTCTTGTTGTGGGCTCTTATTACTTTATCGCTTGTATGCAAAAGTATCTTCGTACTAAGTATTCAAAATAATATCTACGCAGATACTCCAAAAGTTTTAGCTTTTGGAGAAAATGATGAAGTCCAAATTCTTTCTGATAAAGCCTATCGTAAAAGTAGTGATAACTCTTATGAAGCTCACGGCAATGTTATTATCAAGCTTGGTACAGATACAATCTATGGTGAAAAGGCCAGCATCTCTCTTGCGACGAAAATTGGTAAGATTTGGGGAAATGTTCGCTACGCCGGTGCCAAATTTAATCTTTATGGAACACAGATTTCATACTCTCTTCAAAAGGCCGAGTTTTCGGTACAAAATGCAAAACTAGTTGATGAAAACTTTGTCCTAAGAGGTAAGGAAATTGTTCGTCATGATAGTGGAGTTTTTAAAGCGATTGAGGCGGAGTTTACAACATGTAAAGATTGTCCTGAGTCTTGGAGTATTCAAGGGCAAGAAGTCACAGTTGTGCCTGATGATTATATTAGTCTAAAGCATGCATTTGTTAAGATTAATGGTGTGATCATTGTTTATATCCCATATGTTTCACTACCTATTAGAAAGGTTAGAGAGTCAGGGCTCCTTTTTCCAACGATCGGTCTTGATTTTGATGAGGGCTTCTACTTTAAGCAACCAATTTATTGGGCAATTAATGATAATAGTGATGCTACTTTTTCACCGACTGTTTTTGGTAAGCGTGGAAATGGTCTAGCTCTTGAGTATCGTAACTCTCTTGGTAAATATTCTAATATCGAATTTGATGGGAAAACTGTAAACGATAAAATTTGGCAGCCAGGTAAGCTCGATCTTGAACCAAGTGGCAAAGATGAGATTAGGGGGGCGTACAAGTTTAACTATTTTTATCATCCAAATAATAAATTATCATTTTGGGCAAACTCTACTTATTTAACAGATCTTGATATTCAAAGTGATTATGAGGAGTACTTCGAAAAAAATATCTATATGGGTAGTGAGAAAGGCTCTCGTATTTCTACTGATTATATGGGTGATTCAGTTATCGCAAACTTATACTCTAGTTTTATGAGCAATAGTATCTTCAGTGATCCCGAAGGTTTCGATACTGATTATGTACAAAATACTGTGAGACTAGGATTAGGACATAGACCTTTTAATATTTTTAATTCGAAAGGTGTTCTATCAAAAATAAACTTTTATCAAAATCTAAAGTTTGATTACTTTAAACAAGATGTTGTTAACGAAAATCTCTATTATAGAAATATTCAGCGTTTTGACTATAACCCTTCCTTAGAGTTTGTTTTAAGGCCGATCTCTCATATTAATATAAAAATGGAATCGGGTCTCGATGCTCAATACTATGTACTTCCTACAGAGAAATTTGAGAAGCAAAACGGTTATAAGTATGGGAACTATGTTAATACTTCAATGTGGGTCGATATCGAAAAAATTTATGGACGTGCTTATATTCAAGAAGAGATTATCAAGCCTGTTTTAATCGAAGATGAGGAAAGAAACTTAATTGCTAAAATTCCACGTACAGAAAAAGAAGAATTAGACGTAAGAAAGCTTTATCGTTCTTCATATAAACATAGTTTAAAATTCGGTGTGAACCATTTTTATTACAATGCTCAAAAATATCGTGGAAATAAGAGACTAGGGGATCAATTCGCTCTTCTTGAAGACAATGGGCGTTTTGATGAAAGAGATATTATTAGAGGTCGAAATAATACACTTCAAGATGTATCGACTCGTACTGATTTACCTGAATCAAATACGATTGAATTAGTGTTTAACAATAATATTTTAAAGAAAACTCCTAAGCCTAATTATCAGATGTTTAAGAATTTTAATTATCAACTTGATAATTATGAATATTCCAAAATTGCTTATTTCAATATCTCTCAAGGTTTAATCCTAGAAGATAATGAAGAGTCAACGATTGATACTGATGATAGGCTGACAAGGCTTGCAATTTTAAGTGGTCTTAACTTTAATAACTTTTCGCTTAATTTATCAGAGTATTATTTCCATACAGAAAGTAAGCATATTACTTCATTAACAATGAAGCATGATTTGAAAAGATTTCAATATGAACTAGGCTTCAACTACGACTCTTTCTCTGAAGATCGACGTTATTTTACTATTGATGTTGATTTTGAATTAAATGATATCTTTTCATTTAGAACTGGTTATTACTATGACTTCGAATTAGAAAGGGTATATGAATCTTATCTTGGAACTCGTTACAATCCACTTAATAATTGTTGGGTATTTGATATTGAATATCGTCAAAAGGATGAGTTTGTTAATAATAAATTAAATCTTGATCAATCAATCTCATTAAAGATTTTAATTAACTACAATGCTAAGAATTTTGATTCAGTCTTTGGGGTAACTTTGTGAGACTAGTCTTTATCGACTTTGAAGATAGTTTTACAAATAATATTCTCTCTTATTTTGATCAGTTTGATTTTCATATTGATATCGTAAACTTTCGAAATCTTTCTAAAAGCAATATTTCAGACCTCCTAGAAAATCAACTAGTCGTTTTAGGGCCAGGCCCTGGCCACCCAGAGGAATATTTAAAATCCTTTGTAAGTGTTGGTGTCAACTTTAAGGATGAACTTTCAAAGGCCAAGCGGATCATAGGGATATGTCTTGGTCATCAATTAGTTCTTAATATTTTTGATGAACTTCGAGTTGTGAGAAGCTCTAGGCCAATGCATGGTCAGGCCATTACGATGAAGCTTGAAGAAGATGAGGATCTGTTTGATTGTTTTAATCGAGAAGATAGGACTGAGCTAATTCATGCTAAGCTTCAGCGCTATAATTCCTTAAAAGTAGAAATCGATAGTGGAGAGTATAAGTCTGGTAATAAGGAGAGTCTGACTCAATTCATTTTCGACAATAACGATGAATTATTAATGGCATACCGCCCGAACTTCTTTTTTACGATGCAGTTTCATCCTGAATCAGTTGGTACCTCATGCAATAATATCCTCTTTGAAGCAATGAATAAGTTTTTAATGTAGAATTATTAGGATGAGATTTGTACTAGAAGGTATATACGACAAAAGAGGATTTAAATTTGCCAATGAAATGGCAAAAGGGGCCTATGGTTTTGATTTTAGACCTAGGAGTTTTAATTTTATCCAAGGTTATGTCATTGAAGAACTTTTAAAAGAATCACTTCTAAAGCTTGAAGATATTATTGAACTACATTTTGAAAATGATGCTCCATTTGTAGTGGATTCAATTATCGAACAAGTTGCAAAAATTCATCCAAATATCAGAATTAACTATGGTACTAGTGGACTTCACACTAAAGAAGAGTTGGAAAGATCTGGTAAACCTTTTTCTATTATTTTTGATATCTCTGACTCACAAGTTTACGAAAAAATTCAGTCTCACTTATGTCAAAGTGTCGTTTTCCTATATGATGATATTCATCAGATGGCGCAGCAGGGACAATTAAATAGCTTCATTGTTAATTTTTATACAAAGGTTATGTCTTCTAAGAATGAGAAGTTTGAATTAGGTATGAAACTAAACTGGGATTCAAATCTTTCAATTGGAATTATTGAGCAACTAGATCCTGACTATATTAAGTTTGAAATCTCATCTCAAGTTGAACGCTGTTATCGAAATATTGATGTTCCTAAGTTATCAGAATACTTTGGTGCTACGATAAAGGCCCTTGCTATTTAATAGCTTTTGATTAATAAGTAATCTATGAATATTTTACTCTCAAATGATGATGGATACTCTGCTGAAGGAATTCAGTGTCTTTATGAAAGTCTAAAAGATATCGCCAATGTTGCAATTGTCGCTCCTGATAAAGAGCGCTCTGCTACATCTCAGGCCTTAACTCTTCATGACCCAATTCGCGTAGAAAAAATTAATGATTACACTTTTAGTTGTAATGGCTATCCGGCCGATAGTGTATTAATTGGAATAAACTCTGTTTTAGACTTTAGGCCAGATTTGGTTATTTCTGGAATCAATCACGGGGCCAACCTTGGACAAGATATCTATTATTCTGGAACAGTTGGTGCTGCAAGACAGGCCGTATTTCAAGGAATAAGGGCCATTGCTGTTTCTACTGTTATGAGATCATCTGATGATGTTAGGCACTTTCAGACGGCCGCTGGAGTCGTTAGAGAGCTCGTTGAAAAGAAGTCTGAAGCATTGCTTGCAATGCCTGAGTGCTCACTGTTGAATATTAATGTACCAAATGTGTCGGCCAATGAGGTTGGAGAGATCGTTTGGACAACTCCTCAGATGAGAAGATACAGTGAAGAAGTCTATGAAAGGGTAGATCAAATGGGCCGTCAGTATTTTTGGATTGGTGGATCTCCTTTAGAAATCGATCCAGACACGACATCTGATCACCATGCCATAATGAACGGAAATATTTCGTTTTCTTTCCTAAACCTTTTGAATTTTTCGTCCGATGTATTCCATGAATGGGCGGCAAAAATTTCCAAATAATTTGAAATAATTGATCATTTTTGTCCTCATTTGAAAATTAAACGAATGAGGACGAATGAAGAAGTCATTGCTATTTCTTATAACATTAATGTCGCTACTTAGTTGTACGACCCTTAAAAATGGGCGCTATATTAAGTTAACGGATAATTATAATGCTAAGAAATTAGCAGAGATTTTTAGTATCCCTGAGTGGCAAATCGAAGAGTTTAATAAAGGTGCTGCCTTTAAAAAAGGTGATACGATCTTTCTACCTTATAAGAATGGTATTTTATATAATCGTGTTGAAGGACGATCTATTTCTTCTATTAACTATCAAAAGCTTCGTCAAAGCTCTCGCTTCCTTTGGCCTGTGCCATCATCTAATCGTGTAACTTCAGGTTATGGGCATCGCTGGGGCAGACCTCATGAAGGTATTGATATTGCTGCCCGTAAAGGGACATATATCGTTTCGGCCGATTCTGGTGTCGTTGTTTATAGTGGTAGGAAGTCAGGTTACGGTAATATCACAGTCGTTTCTCATATTGGTGGATTCTTCACTGTCTATGCTCATGCACATAAGAATTATACGAGAAAGGGACAAAAAGTTGCTCGTGGCCAAGTTATTGCTTCAGTAGGAAATACTGGTAAATCAACTGGTGACCACTTACACTTCGAAATTCGACATGACTCTAAGGCCTTTGACCCTCTAGAGTTTTTTCACAAGCACTAGGTCTAATAACTTGAAGTACATTAGAGCAGTGTTAACAGCATCTTCAAGTGCCGTGTGAGCAACATCACCCATATTTAAAAACTTCATAAGTTTTGAGCCTGACTCACATTCTGCTGGTATGATGTCCATATCAATGAGTCCGTAGGCAATACATGAAAGATCAAGTTGACGGTGCTCAAAGTAAGTTCTCATAAAATCCCAGCCAAGATCTCTTGTCATAAAAGGAAGATCAATCGCACTCATCGATTTTCCAAATAGTGTGATTTTTTTATTTCCAAAGTATTCTTTAACTTCTGGTGATTCAAAATATTTAATAAGCTCTTGTTTGAAGTCTTCAATTGCAACGCCTTCAGAGTGGGCCTTTTCAATAAGTTCTTTATTATGATCAATAACCCATTGGTTTAGATTTGGCTTTAACTCTTCAAAGCTTGGGCATTTTATATAAAAATGTTTTTGAAGTTCTTTATTAATTGTTTTTGTTTTTGCACAAAAGGGAACCATTGCAAATTCGATGATTAAATCTTTTTCTTCAAGTCCAGTAGCTTCAATATCGAATGATAAGTAACGCATAGTTTTTCCTTTTTTATATAAGTTTATAAATATGAAATAGTAATATTAGAATTATACTTTTGAATGATATCTTTTACTAGTAGGCCACATGCCAATTGATCTTCATTAATTAGGCAGAGTCTACATACTTCTTCACCATCACAACTAGATGCAACAGGTATGTTATGTTTTCTTAGGAATTCAAGAACAGTTAGCTCAAGTTCTGACTCGTTGACCTCTAGGGACCAACTCTTTTGTGAGGCATCTCCCTTGAGTGTTAATTGCATGTAAGTTGACCATTTCTTGGATCTTTATATGTACTTAATCCATTATTGAGCTCAAGTACCGTAAGCTTACCAAGTGCAGGCGTATAGTATTGTGCCGTACCTTGTTCGTTCTTAGTCGTTCCATATATTTCAGAGATTGTTCTTTTTGGATTTTGAAGAACTAAAGATCTTTTTGTATTCATATACTCTTGCGCCGAGGAAACACTTGGAAAGTTATTAATTAGTTCTGTTAATACTTGAGCATTATATGTGATTCCATTCATGAGTAGGATATAGCGTCTACCTTGCTTTAATTCACTCATACAAAGTGCTGTGTAATTATCATTTTCAAAATTCGACAGTAGAACATCTTTGATTGAATTATTAATCTCAGGTAGGGAACTTGTAATCCCAATAATATAATTATTCTGGTCTTTATAATGAGAAAAAGTGTTGTAGTAAGATTTCTTAGGCCTTTTTAAGATGGCCATTTTTGAGTCATGAAGTTTTGAATCAAATGAGCAACTATAATTACCTCTTCTAAACAGGTAGTTGGAGTTGTAGCTATTTATACTATTATGATCTTTAGCAAATTTTGTTAATTTACTTAGTCTTTTTACATAACTAAGTCTTGCAAATAATTCATTCTCACGTACACCTTGAGCACCTCTAAAATACAATCTTTTCAAATCTTTATTCTTAAATAATTCGGCCTGATTATCTTTAATAAATTGTTCCAAAGAGTTTGAGGCGTAGATGTATTCACTAATGTTCTTTTCGATAAGCGTTAGTCGATTTTTGATTGCGAGCGGTTTTTTATAGAAATTTGCCATTTGAGAAATGGCATTCAAAAAAGCGAAATCATTTTGTTTTTGTGGAATACTGTTAATGAAGAAATCTTTTCCTGCAACCTTTGCAATCAATAAGGTATGAGAGTTGAGCGTAGTCGCGTGCGGAGAGAAGTATAATTGAGAGAGTGTAAAATTTAATATCTGATTACGATAGCTTGAGTTTGTTGATTTCGAGCTAATTATCTTACTAATCTCGGGTTCATTTTTTTCGTTATCTAATAAAATATTATTTTTCTTTTCTACAATAGGACAAGTATGGTTAATACTTTGAGAAGTATTTAACTGCTTTTCAACTTCAGAGCATCCGATAAGAGGGATTAATCCTAGGAGTATAATTAAAGTTTTAAATTGATTTGTATTAAGCTTTGTAATTATCATCTTTATGAAACTCTTCATTTTCTTCGTAATAAATCTCAAGCTCTGAATCACTCTCTGTACTGTAACTCGAATTAAAGGAATCATTTAGCTCTTGAATTAATTTTGTAACTTCTTTTTGTTTTCCAAAAATCTCAATTATTACCCAAAGGCCTTTGTCATTAACAGCAGTATGAGCAATATGATAGGCCATCTCTTTTGCATTTAAGAACTGAGTAACTTGATCAAATGCTTTTTCTTGATATGGTGTCGATCTGGCCGGTGGGGAAGGAATAAAATATGTAAATGTTTGTTTGTATTTTTGAGACTCAAAAGCATGAGTGCTATTATTTGCCGCTTTATTCCTGTTGAAAATACTCATCTATTCCCCGTAAGTTTTTGTGATTACGTTTAATTATAAACGTGCTTCAAGGTAAATGGAAATGTTTACCCATTTATTTTTTTTCTGCATTTTTCATTATTGTGCGTTATAATTTAATTGATCGACAGGATGTCGTAGCAAGAGATAGGCATGAAGCCGAAAAAATGGAGGGCCAGTTGCAGGGCCCTCTTTTTTTTACTCAAAAATCTCGTTATCAAAATTCTTATTCAATTCTTTAATAGTTAATCCATTGGCCATATTTAAAACTTTAAATTTTCCATCTTCAATTTTAAAGCTTCCACATTCAGTTACAACGTAATTAACGACACTTTTTCCAGTGAGAGGGAGAGTGCACTCTGGTAATAGTTTAGGCTCACCAGTTTTGCTATAGTGACTCATCATAACAATGATATTTTTAGCGCCATTGACTAGGTCCATAGCTCCACCCATTCCCGTGATTTTCTTACCTGGGATCTTCCAGTTTGCAAGTGAGCCTTGTGTATCAACTTCCATTCCACCAAGGACGCAGAAATCGATATGGCCACCTCTAATCATTCCAAAGCTCATCGAACTATCAAAAAAGCTTGCACCTTTTTCAACCGTAATAGTTTCTTTGCCTGCATTAATTAAAGTAGCCGATACTTCGGCCTCTGTCGGATTGTCACCTACACCAAGAACACCGTTTTCACTATGAATGATATAGCTATGATTCTTAGGAAGTTGTGATGGGATTATTGTTGGTAGTCCAATTCCAAGATTAATCGTAGAGTTCTCTGTAAAGAGAGTTGTAACTTCTTTGGCCATCTGCTCTTTCGTCCACATAATTATGACTCCCTCGTTTTTAAAAATTCAATAGCATTTTCATAATTTGAACCTTGATAAATTCGCTGAACAAAGACTCCTGGTATATGCACATCTTCAGGTTTGATATCTCCAAGTTCAACTATTTCTTCCACCTCAACGATCGTTGTCTTTGCTGCCATTGCCATAAGAGGGGAGAAGTTTCTAGCTGTTTCTTTAAACCATAGATTTCCATATGGATCTGCTTTTTGTGCTTTGATAATTGCAAAGTCTGCGTGTAGTGCTTCTTCTAAAATACATGGACGATCAAATTCTTTGACTTCTTTACCTTCGGCCACTTCTGTCCCATATCCTGTTGGAGTATAGAAGGCACGAATTCCCATACCTGCCGCTCTAATTCTCTCACTTAGCGTTCCCTGAGGTACTAGTTCGATTTCTATTTCATTTGCGAACATGGCCGCTTCTAGGTCTGGATTACCTCCTACATATGAACAGAATCCTTTTGAGATCATTTTCTTTTTCAAAAGTTTTACAAGTCCTCGTCCAGAGTTTCCAATATTATTTGAAACAACTTTTAAATCTCTTAGTTCCATTTGAGCTAACTGATTAATTGAGTTTTCCGGGATTCCACAAAGGCCGAATCCGCCACTCATTATCGTTGAGCCACTTGTTACATCCTTGAGCGCTTCTTGGGCACTTGGGTAAATCTTACTGTACATATGAGTCCTCGATTATATTTAATAAATTATTTAAGCAAGCTTCTAGTTCTTTTGGTGCGTAATTTAAATACGGACAAAGGATTAGAGAGCGGTTTGTGATATTAATGAAAAGACCATTTGAAAGTAATTTGTTCCATAATAGAGAACTTTCTATGATTACATCACTAAGGTCAATGGCCATGAGAAGGCCAATATGCCTGATGGACTCTATCGCATGAGAGTTTTCTAATTTGATCTTAAATTGATTTAAGAGGTCATAGTTCTGGTTTCTTATTTTAATAAAATCATTCGATTCAATTAATGACATAACTTCATCAAGAACTTTTAATCCGATAGGGTGTGCAGCATTTGTAAGTCCACAGCTTAGTATATTGTCATCAAAGTAAGCTGCATTATCTTCACTAACAAAGACTGCTCCAAATGGAAAGAATCCACCAGAGATATTTTTTGCAAGACTAATAAAATCAGCTTCTAAATTTGTATAATTTTGAAAACCAAAATTAGTCATTGTTCGACCAAATCCACACACGACCTCATCTAAAATGAGTTTGATTCCATTTTCCTTGCAAATTTTCATGATTTCATCATAGTAGCTTTGTGGGGGAATGAAGACGCCATTGCCACCTGTTATAACTTCGATACAAATCGCTGCAATATCACTACTTCCAATGTCTTGAATGACTTTTTTTGTTTTCTCTAAGTCTGGATCATTAAAGAAGTTTGGAATGAAAGCGTGAAACCTTGAAGGAACACCCGCACCATCTCGGCGCCAATCTCCTGTCAGAGCAAGAGCACCCAGTGTCGCTCCATGATAGGAAGTTTCACATGATAGTATAAATTGGCGCCCTGTAATTTGCCTGGCCATCTTTATGGCATTTTCATTTGATTCGGCCCCTGAAGTTGTATAGAAGATTCTTCCGTCAAGACCTATCAGGTTAACGAGCTTTTTCGATACAGTCTCTTTTAGTTCAAATTGACATTTTGGGGTTGCCATTGGCATTGACTTGATTTGCTCAATCATTGCCTTTTCAATTTGAATATTTCTATTGCCGAATGACTGATGATAACTTCCTGAAGAAAGGTCATAAATCTTCTGATTAGAAGATGTAATATAGCCCCATTCAAAAGTATTTTGGATATCGATTTTCTTGGCCTGGTTTTGTTTTGTCCATGTGTGAAAAAAAGGTAGATGGGCCATAAACTCTCACTTTAAAATCTAATTTCTCATAAAATTAGGGGTAGATGAATTTCTACATATTCAAAATTTTTGTCATATTTTTTGCAGCCTCTCCAGGCCTTAAATATCTGTGTTTGATAATTATAAAGTGCGCCACCACATGTTTGAGAAGGATCACTTGCTCCCTCTGGAGAGTAGTGTGAGCAAATTGATAAAGGATGGCCGTCGTGAGACATAAGAAGTTTCATAATAGATGCTTCATCCTTAAGTTCACTTCTATACTTTTCGACAAGATCAAACCTTGCATGTGTCGTTTTACTAATATTGTTTCGATCTTCTACTTTTCTAACAGTGCTACCAAGACAGTGATTTGTATGGAAGATCAGACCTTGTGGGTTTGTATTTAAAATTTCTTTTTGCGTAGGTGTGATCTCATAATTGAAGGCACTTTTTCCATCGCTTATAAGATAATTATGGCCTGATGTAATGGGAGCTTCCATTAGTAATTTTCCCATATCATTGAGGCTTTTTTGTTTCGCTGCTTTTCTAATTAATGCAGGCCAGATAATTCCATTTGTTCCATCTAGGACATTAATATTGTTAACACCAATGAATTGACCATGGTTATTAACGGCCATTAATCCTAAACATCCACAAACTGTGTAGATAAGTTCTTTTGTACCATTATCCTTATCGTCAATTTCAATTAGCATGAGATAATTTTTTGCACTTTGATGCATATCCCATGTCTGAGCAGCGATGCTATTTTTATCATCGATATATGAGACCGATGTACACCCTTCGTCTTGATTCTCACTATCGAGTTGAATATCTCTAAAGTCAGTGTAGTTATTTAGGATAATAATGTCTTTGATTGAAGTTTCACTGCCTTTCGCTATCCCTTCAATCTCTTGTGCTAGGCTTGCATCAAACTTCATGGTTTCTTTAAACTGTAAGTTTGCAAACTCATCAAGTTTATCTTTCAAATGCGGTGACCTTTTAAGAAGAAGGCCAGTTCTAATCTCTATAAGTTCTTGTATTGCTTCTTTAAAAGTTTCACCGTGCTTAAGCCCATTTTCGTATGGGCCACAAGCATCGTATTTGAATATAGGTAAATTTAAGTCTGTCATTAACATGTAAAATACCACTTCTTACTTGTTTGGTTACCAAAAATACTTGGCGCTTTTAATGTAAAAGCGTAAGAAGTGTCGTTAATAATTTTAAATTCTTTTTTAGCGTCAGCAGGTGACTCTAAATATGATACAGCTTGAGAAAGAGCATAAGCGTCACCATCCCACGTTGAGATCATCATTAGAGGCCTTGACTCATAGACTTCTTCTTGCAGCATACAAATACCAATTTGTCCTGCGATGTGAATGTAGCTAGCATCCGGAATAATTCCATGGTCTTTTGAAAAGAGTTTCTTTTTATTATGAAAATAAACACTTTCGTTAAAAACAACTTTTGTTCCGTTGTCATGTGCGATTTTTATAATTTCTTTTAGTTCTTCATTAGTAAAATTGACTAAAAGATCACCAATGAAAAGAGCTAAGTAATCTTTGGTCGCAAGTTTTTCTTTTAGTTGGCCAATCGTATCTACTTTAGAGTTCGGATAGAAGTCTAAAACGCCTGAAAGAGTAGCGGACATAAAGCTTTGCTTACCAAAATAGTCATGGTTAAAAGATATTACTTTTGTTCTTTCTTTTTGATTTTTGATAAGAATCGATTTGAATATTTTTTCTACACACTCACTATGTCCACTCGCTGTAAAAAAGTGTTGTAGTTCTTTAGGTGCGATATCTTTGAAACGCTTAAGATTTGCCATAAAACTTTCATCAATGAAGTTTGAAAGACAGATCTTGTTTACAAGTGTTGGCATACTCTCGAATGAAGCAGCATTTAAGATAGGGGAAGTTGAGTACTTTAATTTCTCATTACTCCATCTCAGGTTTTGGCGATAGATGATAACATCGCGATGCTCTTCATCATCGAGATAATTCTCTTTAAGTTTCATCTCAATGATGGCCCCAAGAGAACAGTTTATAGAAAGCATTGCTCCTGCGTGAATATCACGGTTTCTTCCGTAGATATATTCGTTGCCATTGGCACTTGCAATAAGTGTTAGCGCATACTTTAGGTATTTTCCCATTCCTTGTGATTGCTCCATATTTATAATTGTTGTATCGAGCATATAAAGAGTTTTTGGACTATTGAAATACTTAACTAAGCGTAGTCCACTCTCATGAGGGAAGTGAGTAATTTTACCTGCAAATGAGATTCCTACCAGTTGTCTTGTTTCGCTTAGTAGGGCCATCGCAATTGAATCTTTACAATGAGCAATTTTTTCGAATTTCTCAATGCTTGTTTGTCTCGTTGGCTCATATGTATGACGTTGGATTTCTTCAATCTTGTGTTTGTAATAGTCGAAGTTTTCACCATCAATTTTAATTAATTCTAAGTTAAATTCTTCATTAAAGAATTTTTGGGCAAAGCTAAATGCCGCTTTGTCTTGAAGGTTCCCACTGAAGGCTTCCACTAATTTTGCATGCCATAAGTATTCATTGGGAGAATTTACTTTAGTTTTTGGAGTATATTCTAGTTTATTTGTTTCACCTTTATAAATTCGGTTAGCAATCTCGTTAATTGCGTCGAATAGATAGTCGATATCTTCGTTAGTCCAGGCCGTATTAAGTCTAAATCTTAGTGTATTATCTCCAGCTTGATAATAGAGTAGTCCTAGGTCAAAGCGGTTTGAGATAAAAGGTGCAATATCTTTTGCATCCGATAGATCAAAAGCAAATGCGACACCAAAGCATCTAGGTGATGAAAGCTGATCCCACTTACTTATAAGTTGATTAAGTTTATTTCTTGTATATTCTTCGATTGTTGCAATTTTGTAGCGAAGTTGATCGATTGCTATTGCTTGATAGTAACCTCTGATAACAGAAGAAGTTTGAAACTCATTATTCTCCCAGCATGGATCTTGTGTCAGTACAATTCCACTTTGGGCCTTCTTTGCACATGTAATATACTCAGGATTAATTTGATTTCCTTGTGAATCTTTTAGATCAAATGTTCTGTGCCAGAAGAAGTCTCGTCCAAGTCCAAACCCTGTTTGAACCTCATCATAGATAAGTGCAACTTGATAAGATTTTACGATCAAATTAAGGGCCACATGGAAGCGATTTGTTGAATAGCGATCACCACCTTCGCATTGCATTGGCTCAACTAAAATTGCAAAGTGAGTATTCTCTTTTAGAACTTCATGAAGTTGCTTTAAAGAGGCGATTTCTGATTTAAGTAAATCATCAGCTTTACTTTCAAATTCTTTTAAATTTGCTTCAAAGCTTGGTGAAAATGGATTCTCCCATAATCTAATCCACTCTGGATCTATATCTAAAATAAATTGATCATTCTTTGTTTCAGGATAATCGATGAAAGTTGTTTCATGTCCTTCGATTTGATATGGCTCTCGCTTACTTGGATTCCAAGTCGAGAAAAGTGTTGATAGGAAGCGTCCGTGAAAACTGCCTTCAAAAGCTATGATTTTGTTTGCACCAGTATGGGCCCTTTTCATATAGGCCATAATAAGGGCCGCTTCATTGGCTTCCGCTCCAGAGTTCACAAATACTGGTGTAAGTTTGTCGTTAGAAGCTTTCTCTCTTAGAAGAGTTTTAAAAGACTCGGCGATTTCGATAAAAGTTGAATCGAGATAATTTCCTGTCCATGCACTTTCATGCATTGTTGTTCCAAAAAGGGCCGTTGCATTGAAACCAAGTCCTAGTGTGGCTATCTGTGAAGCAGCATCGAGGAGAAATTCTGGAGAATTTTCATCTCTTGTTTCCATCGCAAGGTATGCTCCTTGTGAAAATTTATGATGAGGAATATATTCTTTCTTCTCTGCAGAAGTGAAGTTATCCTTGTACATTGTTGCTAGCTTTTCTTTAGCGTGTTCGTGACTGTTTTTACCAATTAAGTTGATTTCCATCTCTTTAACCCTTAAGTGTTTTATATTATCTAACTTCTTTTTGAATCTTCTCTTTTAGAAAATCACTAAATTTGAGTCCTGTGTTTTCTAGCATTTTTGGAAACATTGAAATACTTGTCATACCTGGAAAAGTATTGATTTCATTTAAGTAGATATCCCCATCGCTTAAGAAGAAGTCTATGCGTGACAGATGTCTTAGCTTTAGGCATTTGAATGCTGTCTTAGCTATAATTTGCATTTGAGAGATCTGTTCATTAGTTAACTCAGGCGCCTCAACATAAGTTTTAGCTTTTGATTGCTCACTATATTTTTGCTCATAATCATAAAATTCATCACTTGCATTTACGATTTCACCAGGTTTAGATGCGTGGAGATTTCCTTCTTGCTCAAATACTGCAATTTCTAGCTCACGCCCTTTAAGTGTTCTTTCAATGAGAATATCATCGCTATACTCGAGTGCTTTATTGATTGCATCCACCAAATCTTCTCTATTTGTTACGTGGTAGCAACCTACTGAAGAGCCCTGACTAGCAGCCTTGATGAAAACGTCATTATTTGATTTTTCAAAAAAATCCACAACTTCACTTCGTTCATAAGGTAAATCTTTGTGAATCGACATCCACTTCGTATTTGGTATACCTAGATGATCAAACCATAACTTTGTCGTTACCTTGTTAAAACAAATACTACTTCCTTCATGGCGTGGGCCAAGGTAGGGAAGCTTATGCATTTCAAGGAAGCATTGTATTTCTCCAGTTTCTCCTGGAGGTCCATGAATAACTGGAATGACATAATTGATATATGGCCTTTCTGTTGCCGTTTCTAATATCTGTCCATTTAGGCTAACTTTTTGACCGTTTAAAGTAAGATCCCCCGACTTTGTCATTTCAACGACAATAGGGTTGAACTCTGGATTGATGGCGACTTGCTCTTTTATATATTGAGCAGAGCGAAGAGACACTTCATGCTCGGTAGACCCACCACCACATATGATTAAGATATTTTTCCTTTCCATGGAAACCTTCTTTTAAAGTGAATATATAAAAAACCCTAAAGCTTATGCTTTAGGGTATTTTAAACTATCTAGTGCCTTAAGTTTCTCAAGCATTTCTGCATTCGTCCAATTGAACGAACCTTTTGCTCCATGCTTTCTAACTGCTACGGCATTGTTTTCAATTTCACGATCACCAACAACGAACATGAATGGAATTTTAGACTTTTGAATTTGGCGAGTCTTATATCCCATTGTTTCATTACGATCATCTACGCTTACACGATAACCTTGCGCAAATAATTGCTCTTTAAGTTTGTGAGCAGCTTCCCCGTGTGCTTCATTATTAACTGGAACAATAACGATCTGCTCTGGTGCTAGCCAGAAAGGGAAAACACCTGCAACGTGCTCAGTGTAAACACCAAAGAATCTCTCAAGTGATCCAAGTAGGGCACGGTGTACAACAACTGGTCTTTCTTCGCCACCGTCTGCCGTCGTGAATTTAAGATCAAAACGGTCTGGTAGTTGGAAGTCTAGCTGAATTGTCCCAAGCTGCCACTTACGTCCAATTGCATCTGCAACCTCAATATCAATTTTTGGTCCATAGAATGCACCGTCACCTTCTTTGATAACATAATTGTGACCAGAAGCTTTTAGTGCTTCTTCAAGTGCGTTCTCTGCAATATCCCAAGTCTTATCATCACCAGCTTTCTTTTCTGGACGAGTTGATAAATTAACAGTGATATTATCGAAACCAAATAGCTCGTAAGCTGTGAAGATCATCTTCATTGTTCTTTGAATTTCTTCTTGAACTTGATCAAGTGCTAAGAAGATATGGGCATCATCTTGGCAGAATGAACGCACGCGAGTTAGACCTGCTAGTGCACCTGCTTTTTCATTTCTGTGAAGACGGCCAAAGTCCGCATAACGAAGTGGTAGGTCACGGTAGCTATACTTATAGTGCTTGAACATTAGCATGTGACATGGGCAGTTCATTGGTTTTACCGCATATTCACGATCGTCAATCTTTGAAAAGAACATGTCGTCTTTGTAGTGCTCATAGTGACCAGAAGTATGCCAAAGAGAGCTATCTAAGATTTGAGGCGTGATAACTTCATCGTATTCATAGATACGGTATAGTCTTCTAATATAGTTCACAAGTTCGTTAATAACGATTGTTCCTTTTGGCATAAAGAAAGGAGCACCTGGAGCAACTGGCTCAAAGTGGAATAATTCTAGTTCTTTTCCTAACTTTCTGTGATCACGCTTTTTTGCTTCCTCAAGCATCATAAGATGTTGCTTAAGTTCTTTCTTATCTGAGAACGAAGCAGCATAAATTCTTTGCATAACTTCACGCTTTTCATCACCACGCCAGTATGCACCCGCAATGCTAAGAAGCTTAAAACCTTGTGGTAGGTCAGTTGTATTTTCTACGTGTGGCCCACGACAAAGGTCAATGAATTCACCTTGCGAATAACAGCTAACTTCTTCGTCTTCAGGGATTGCTTCAATAAGTTCTACTTTAAGTTCCTGACCTTGCGACTTGAAGAATTCAACAGCCTCAGTTCTAGTCATAACTTTTCTTTCGATTGGTAATTTTTCTTTGATGATTGTTTTCATCATATCTTCAATTTTTGGAAGATCTTCCTCGCCCAGGGTTCGATCCATCAGAATGTCGTAGTAGAAGCCATTTTCAATAACAGGTCCAACGCCAAATTGAACGCTCTCATTAGGATAAAGTCTTGAAATTGCTTGCGCCATTAAGTGGGCGCTCGAGTGTCTGATTGTGTCTAAATCGTACTTGGGCATGTAATCTCCATAAAATTTTGGAATAATTCCTACTTTAAAGGCCCATAATATCAAATAATTAAAGGGTTCATCAATATTTTGAGTGTAATTATTTTAGTTATTATAAAGAGTTTTGACGGGCAGCGTGATGACATGTTATGAACATGTTGTGGTAAGATTCCACAAAATTCTCACAGCGGAATAGAAATAGGGAGTTGATATGCAGATTGTCGGGGGACAAGAATCTGGAAATAGTGTAAACAGCGGCTTTAAGACTGAGGTTTTAGGCTTTCTTGGTCATGGTGAAGGGCTTATTCCTTCACAAGATATTTTGACTAAGTTAGAGGTTGGTAAGGCTTATTACCAATTAGGAAAACTTCATTATGATAAAGCCGATCTTAATAAGGCCGAAGTAAACTTTTTAAAGGCCATCGACTGTGCTGAGTGTCCTCAGGATAATTATCGCGTATTAAAAATTCTAAGTTTTCTTATTAGAATTGCTGCTGAAAAGCTTGAAGATGAAAAAGCCGCTAAGTATGTAAATCAGAGTGAGAATATCATTAATGACTTACAGGTAAACCTTGGTAGTCTTTCTGCTGAATACTTCTATTATGCAGGTTTAATCAAGTCGTATCGAAATGATTTTGCAGGTGCATTTAGCGACTTAGAGCTATCTTATAATAAATCTAAAGAAGAAAATGATCCTGATCTTCACTCAAAGTGTTTATTGGCCCTAGCTAATAATGCTTATAATAGAGGTGAATTCGACCTTTCTCTTGATTACATGGCCCAACTGGATAACTTATTAAAGATTATTAATAAGGAATATCTTGGTGGTTCGATGCATATGACTTATGGAAAAATCCTAATTGCCAAAGGTGATGTGGAGGCTTCTTTAAAGCACTTCAATCTTGCTAATATTACACTTCAGAATAAGAAGTGTTGGAATCTTTATGGTTATATTCTTTTAGGAATTGGTCAGGTTGAAAAAGTGAAGGGTGATTATGATAAAGCTACTCTTTACTATAACCTTGCAAAGCAAGCAGTTGATTCAACAACTTTTAAGCGTCTAACTAATGTACTTGATGCTGAAATTCATGAAGTTAATGATTCAAGTGTTGATATTTACCTTGATCGCAATAATAGAAAAGTGAAAGAAAAGAATATTGGTGTTATCGACTTTAAGCACCGTTTTGTTCTTCTTGAAATTCTATTCTTGTTAGCTAAGAACCGTGGTTCTTTTTATGACAAAGAAGATCTGGCACGTGAGATTTGGAAAGACGAGTACAATCCACTAATTCACGACAAACTTATTTATACGTCAATCTCTCGTCTAAGAAAGCTTATCGAGCCGAAAGACAATAGTAATACGAAGAGAAAGTACATTATCCGTGGTAAAGATGGATATACTTTCAACCCAGACGTTAAGATTCGTTATCAGATGGAGACAAAACTTACTGCAGGTAAAGCTGTAGCAAACGTTGACATTAGTTCTCCAGTTTAATTAGCATTATACTTAATGCGATTTATTCTAGTTTCAATATTTTTAATGAATACATGGGCCCTCAAAGATAGGGCCCTTTTCTCTGTAAATGGCCAAATCTATTTCGGTCAAAACACAAATGATCTTTTAAAAGCTTATAATCAAAGTTTGTGCCTGATAGGGAAAAAGAACTATATTGCTAAGTTAACTGGCCTAGCTCCTGCTCTTGAGCAAGTTACAATTGCGCCAGAGTCCCTTAATGCAAAACAGAAAGACTTAATAAAGAGAGTATTATTGCTCTCAAAGTCTATGGATTTAGAAAGTGAGTACGCTTCGTATCCAAAGTTTGGCACTTGTAAAATAAGTAAAGAGCTAACTAAAAAAGTGGTTCAGATTTATAACACAAATTACGAATTGAAGAAGAGATACCAAAATTTTCTAGAAACTCATAAATTAGATAATGGCCCTTATATAGATGAGGAATATAAAGACTTCGTTTTAAAGAATGTTGACTCAAGGTTATTCTTATAAAGATGAAAGAATTCAAAATAGACTTAATAAGCAATATTGACGAAGAGATACTGTCGAATTTATGCGACTTTGAAGCTGCATTTTTCAAATGGCCTTGGTCAAAAGAAAATTGGCAACAATTGGCATCCTCTGGTCGAGACATTTCATGTATCTGGGCCGAAGATGATCAAGTTGTGGGAATTTGTGTGTTTGAGGTGAATCAACCAGATTTTTGTCATTTATATAAAATTATCGTTCACCCTGACTTTAGAAGACGCTCAATTGCCAAAAAGCTATTTGAAGACATGCTGAGTCATTGCAAGAGTGTTTTTAATGGCCAAATATTTCAAGTTTATCTTGAGGTGGAGGCTTCAAATGAGGGGGCCATCAGGTTTTATGAGAGATTGGGCCTTGAAAAAATTCATCTAAAGAAGAATTTCTATGCAGATGGAAGTAGTGCTGTTATAATGCAAGTAGTCGTAAGCTGAAGTTGTTTTCATAAGTTATCAATGACAAACCTTGACAAGATTTCAAAATCTTTGATAATTAATAAGTACTTAGAAATTAGAAAGTTTTTTTCAGGTTTTTGAGTAAATAACGATTAGTTAAATATTTAACAAGATATAATCGGGTAGACTTTTAGGGCTACCCTTTTTTTTTATTTTTATAGGCTTTTTTGTAAAAGCATATGGGATGCGTTTTAATGGATTTAGATATCTCTTATTCAGGTATGGAACAAAAATTTTTCGAACTTGCTACTGAAGTTGTAAGTGGGGAAGGTTACCTTCTTTATGATATGGAGTATATCAAAGGTTCTAAAACTTTACGCGTCTACATAATGAATAAAGAGACAAGAACAGCTGTAATCGAAGATTGTGTGAACGTTGACCGCGCTTTTAGTGAGCCAATGGAAGCACTTGATTGGATTCCAGATGATATTGTTCTAGAAGTTTCTTCTCCAGGAATGTTTAGAAAAATTAAAACAAGAGAGCACTTAGAGTTAAGTATCGGTGAGCGTATTCTTGTTCAACTTAATAAGAAATTTGGGGATCTTTTCCCAGGTGAAAAGTTTGATAAGAAAACAGCAAATGCTAAGAAAGTTATTTGTAGCTTAAATAGCTACGGAGACGACTATATCGACGTGACTCTCGATAGTGATTTTGATTTAAAATTAAACTTAAATGATATTAATAAGATCGCACTTGAACCAGAAGTGTAATTGTTTGAGGTGAAAAATGAGTTTCTCAGAATTAAGTAAAATTATTGATGTGTTAGGTAAAGACCGTGGTATCGATAAGGCCATTATCGTAAACGCAATTGAACAAGCTTTCTTAGTAACTGCTAGAAAGAAGTTTGGAATTCAAGGTGAATACGAAACTCGTTATAACGAAGATGACGATGATGTAGAGATCTTCCAATATAAAAACGTTGTAGATGAAGTAAGAGATTCAATTATTGAAATCAATCTAGGTGATGCTAGAGAGCTTGATGAAGATGTTGAAATCGGTGACCAATTAGGGATCAAAATTGAAAACCCTAACTTCACACGTGTTGACGTACAAACTGCGCGTCAGATTATTATGCAAAAAGTTCGCGATGCTGAAAGAGAAATCCTATTCTCTGAGTTTAAGCACAGACAAGGTGATCTTGTAACTGGTATCGTTAGAAGATATGAGCGTGGAAACGTGGTTGTTGATCTTGGGAAGGCCGATGCTGTTCTTTCAAGAAGAGAGCTAATTCCTGGTGAGCAATTTAACCCTGGTGACAGAGTACAAGCTTACTTAACTGAAGTAGTTATGACTAACCGTGGGCCAGAAATTAGACTTTCAAGAACTTCACCAATGTTCCTTGTTAAGCTTTTTGAAATTGAAGTTCCAGAAATTCAAGATGGAACAATTGAAATCAAATCAGCTGCACGTGAGCCAGGTCAAAGAGCTAAAATCGCTGTTCAATCAGTAGATAAAGATATTGATCCAGTTGGTGCTTGTGTTGGTATGAAAGGATCACGAGTTCAAAATATTGTTAATGAACTACAAGGTGAAAAAATTGATATCGTAAGATGGAATGATGATCTAGCTACATTTGCTATTGCAGCTCTTGCTCCATCTGAAATTGAAAATATTTCTATTGATCACGATTCAAAATCAATGGACGTAATCGTAGAAGAAGATCAGCTATCACTTGCTATTGGACGTCGTGGACAAAACGTTCGTCTTGCAGCAATGCTATCTGGTTACAATATTAACATTATCTCGAAGTCTAAACTTCAAGAAAAAGTTAATAAGTCAGTTGAGAACTTACTTCAAATCCCATCTGTTACAGATGCAATGGCACAAGTACTTGTACAAAATAGCATCATGGCAATTGGTGACTTCATGGCAACTCCTGCGGATGAAATTGCTACTATGACTGGTGTTGATGCTGCTACAGCACAAACTGCAATTGATGAAGCTGCAAAGTTAGTTGAAGAAGGAACAATTGAGCTTCAACCAGAAGGTGAAGAAGAATTAGTATCTGCTTCTGCAGTTCCTAAGTACCTAGGTATTATTAATAAAGAAGGTGCTGAGCAGGAAGATGAAGGTTCAGACAAATTTAATGAAGCAGAAAGAAGATTAAGAGAAGAATTAGCTGCATTTAAAATTAAGTAATTTTAAAATAGAAAAGTGTAGTCATACTACGGAGATAAAATGCCTAAGAAAATATTTGAATTGGCCAATGAACTCGGAAAGAAGCCATTAGACCTCGTAGAAGAGCTGAAGTCACACGGATTCTCAGTAAGAAACCACATGTCGGTATTATCTGATGAAGATATTACTAAGTGGGAATCACTTACTGGAGGAAGTGCTGGAGATGCACCTGCTGAGAAGGCGACAAAGAAGAAAACGGTCAAAAAGAAAGCTGCAAAAAAGGCGACTGTAAGAAAGAAGTCTGCGGCACAAGCTGACGATGATAGTGAGGAAGATAAACCTGCTAAGAAGACAGTTACTCGTAAGAAGAAGACTGTTGTACGTCGTAAAGCTTCATCAAAATCTTCGGAGGCAACTTCTGATGATGAAAACACTGAAGCTATTGTTGAATCTTCTGAAGATATTGAAGTAAATGCAGAAGAGACTGTAAGTACTCCTGTTGCTGAAGAAGCTCACGCTCCTGAAGTAGAGGAAGAAAAAGAAGTTGAAGCTAAGGAAGCAAAAGAAGAAGTTGCTGTCGAGGCTAAGACTGAAGAGAAAAAAGCTTCTGAAGAAAAAGAAGAGAAGAAAGAATCGACGACTCTAGATGGAAAGCCATTTGGTCTAAGAATTGTTTCAGCTCCAACTAAAGAAGATAAAGAGAAAGCTGCTGCTCGCAAGGCAAAGAAAGCTGCTACTAAGGACGAAGAGGTTCAAGATGATATCAACACTAAAGCAGGTGTTGTTGAAGGTGATGAAGATCGTACAGCTAAGAAGGATAAAAATCGTCTAAGTGGTCTTGCTTCTATGTTAAGTGCTAAGAAGACGGTTAACCGTTCACAAGCCCTTAACGAAGAACGTGCAACTTCAGAGCTTAAGTCTTACTCTTCACTTCAAGGTACTGGACGCCCAATGTATACTCAAGTTAAGAGAAAGCGTCAGTACTCAGGACCTTCGAAATCAACTGAGATTACAGAAGTAAAAGAAGCAAAGAGAATTATTAAGCTTCACGGTGGTGCTTACGCTGAGCAATTAGCGAAGAAGCTATCTATTAAGCTTAAAGATATGATCGATAAGTGTCTTGACCTAAATCTACTTGTTAGAAATGGTGACTATATTGGTCTTAAATTAGCGGGACAAATTGCGTCTCTTTACGATTATAGAGTAGAGGATCAGACTTTTGATGAGGATGCGGCACTTGGGAAAGAATCTCTTTCTGAAGAGCAACTAAATAAGCTTCCACTTCGAGCTCCTGTTATTACAATTATGGGTCACGTTGACCACGGTAAAACAACTCTACTAGATTATATTAGAAATGAATCGATTGCTGCTGGCGAAGCTGGTGGGATCACTCAGCACATTGGAGCTTACTCGGTAGATGTTAAAGACTCTAAGCTTACTTTCCTAGATACTCCAGGTCACGCGGCCTTTGGTGCTATGAGACAGCGTGGTGCTGATATTACAGATATTGTTATTTTAATTGTTGCTGCTGATGATGGTGTTATGCCTCAGACTGTAGAGTCAATTAAATACATTCAATCTGCAGGTAAGCCTTTAATTGTAGCGGTTAACAAAATGGACCGTGAAGGTGCTAACCCAGATCGTATTAAACAAGCTCTAACAGAATTTAATATCACTCCTGAGGAATGGGGTGGGGAAACTCAATTCTGTCATATTTCTGCACTTAAAGGTGATGGAGTTGATGAACTTCTTGAAGCAATTGCACTTCAAGCTGAAATCATGGAGCTTAGAGCTGAACCTAAAGGGCCAGCTGAAGGTGTTGTTATTGAATCAAGAATTGAGCACGGACGTGGTCCTGTTGCAACTGTTCTTGTTCAAACAGGTACACTTAAAAAAGGTGACTCAATTGTTGTTGGAGAAACTTTTGGACGTGCAAGAAGTTTAACTGACCATAAAGGTGTTCAACATAATAAAGTTGGGCCTTCGATGCCAGTACAAATTATTGGACTTGCAGAAGCGCCATCTCCAGGAGATAGCCTAAACGTTGTTAAAAACGAAAGAGAAGCAAAGAAGATTGCTCAAAACCGTATTGATGAAAGAATCAGAATTGAAACTGCAGCTCAGACTCAAGGGCCAAAAGTTTCACTTGAAGACTTCTTTGCAACTGCTGTATCAGATGAGGGACAAAAGAAAGATCTTAACCTTATCATTCGTTCAGATGTTCAAGGATCTTTTGAAGCGATTAAATCTGCTATTGAAACAATTTCAAATCCAGAGGTTGAAGTTAAAGTTATTCGCGGTGGTGTCGGTCAAATTAGTGACTCAGACATTGAACTGGCAAATACTTCGGGTGCCTTTGTTCTTGGATTTAATATGAGACCATCAACTTCTGCACGTAAGCTTTCTGAGCAGTATGGAATTGATGTTAAGACTTACTCAATCATCTATGAACTAATCAATGATGTGAAACTAGCTGTTGAAGGTCTTCTCGATCCTGAGTTTACTGAAGAGTATATCGGGCGCGCGGAAGTACGTGATACATTCTCTGTTCCTAAAGTTGGAACAATTGCTGGTTCAATTGTTGTTGATGGTGCTATCCAAGTTGGTTGTAACGTACGTCTTCTTAGAGAAGGTAAGATCATGTTTGATGGTAAGATGTCTTCTCTTAAGAGATTTAAAGATGATGTTAAAGAAGTTAAAAATGGTTACGAATGTGGTGTTGGCCTAGAAAATTACAACGATGTAAAAGTTGGCGACCTATTCGAAGCATATAAACTGAAAGAAAAGAAACGTAAGCTTGAGGATGTTTTAACAGCAGACTCACCAATTCTTTAATTCGGTTGGAGATGTCATGAGTGGCAATAAGAAAAAACTTCAATATGAAGAACAAATTAAAAATGAAGTAAATCAATTACTTCGTCGTGGACTAGATAACTCTGCGTTCACATTTTGTTCGATTACTAAGGTTGAGATAAGCCCAGACTTTTCTACGGCAAAGTTATATTGGGATACATTCGATCCTTCTAGAAGAGGTGATATTGCTAAGGCGATGGATACTTCTCTAGGTAAAATTAGAAGTCACCTTGCTAAGACTTTACAAGTAAGACACACACCTTCATTAACTGCTGAGTATGACTCGCAATTTGAAGATGAGCAGGAAATTGAAAAACTACTGCAATCTGAAAAAGATAAAGGAAAGTCTTTCTAATGGCTTCAAGAAATAAGAAATTTAAGGGCCCAATCTTTGGGCCTTTCTTTTTTAAAGTTGATAAACCAAAAGGGATAACTTCCTTTGATGTTATTAGGCGCTTTAAAAAAAACCTTCCTAAAAATATTGGTAAGATCGGACATTTTGGAACTCTTGATCCATTTGCAACTGGTCTACTTGTTATTGGTATTGGACCTGCAACAAGATTAAATCAATACACTCAAATTGATTCTAAAGAGTATATTGCGACAGGAATTCTTGGTGTTAATTCTCCAACAGGTGATTTTGATACTGAAGAAGGTACAATTGAAGAATTAGAGTTTTCTGACGTAAGCTTCGATGAGGTAAAGAGTCAGCTTGAAACTTTTATTGGTCCGTATATGCAAAGCCCTCCCGCTTTCTCAGCAACTAAGCACGAAGGCAAGGCGCTTCATGAGTGGGCACGAGAAGGTGTCTTTATTGAAAAGCCACCTGTTGAGCGAACAATTCATGAAATTGAACTATTAGAGGTTCAGGGCCGTAAGATCGTCTTTCGTGTTTGTGTTTCTTCTGGAACTTATATCCGAGTTCTCTTTGATGACCTTGCTAAGAAATTAGGAACAAGAGGTGCTCTGGAAGACTTAAGACGAACTAATTCAGCAGGAATTGATTTAGAAAATAGTATTGATTTGGCAATCTTTGATGATGAAAATTTCAGTGCTAATGATTTTTTATTGAACTACACAAATCCGATAACTGAACTTATTGGATTTGAAAAAATAGAATTAGACGAGGCCATGAGCCAACGTTTTGTTAATGGCCAAACATTAAAAATGGATGTGGCCGATGGCCACTATTGGATGAGATCGCAAAATCAAACACTTGGACTCGCGGTCGCTAATGGTGGACTACTTAAGAGTTGCGTGGGCTTTAGTCCAGCTGCGTTAGATAAAATCGATTTAACTATGTGTAATTCCTTAGACGAATAATTTTAATTCGTGCTATACTCTAGGAAATTACAAGTGAAATTTAAGGAGATAAAGTGAATACTACTTTAATTGCATTAGCCATTGCATTATTAGTTGTAACAGGGATGGTTGTCCAACTAGGTGTTTTAAGCCTTCTTTCAGGTTCATTCTTCTTCCTATTTGGGAAGTCGAAGTTTGAAGTTCTAAAATCTTCAGATGATGAAAGTTTTGCTTTTGGTTACCGTTGGAATAATTCTAGGCAGCCTGCTAAGTTTAACCACGTTACGGTAAGGCTATTCAACCCATTTGGTAAGAAAACTCAAGTAACTGTTTCAAGTGACTTTGCTGTTCAAGATTCTGACTTTGGTATTGAAGTTAAAATGGGACCGGCTTTTAAAGATATTTTAGAGCTTGAAAACCTTGATTCTTCAACAGTTGAAATCGAACTTAAGTCTAAAGACGGTGTTACTCAATCTCGCACAATGAAGGGACGCAAGTTTATTGAAGCATTCCGTGGTGCTGAAAATACTGTTGAAACATTTAATGAAAAATATGGTTACGTAAAACCAAAGATGTTTTATCACCAAACAACTCGTTCATTTATTGCAGATGCCATTCCACAAGGTGATATTCCTGTAGGACTTAGAATTTCTGCAAACCCACAGTTTGCTGGTGAATTCGCTGGTGCTGCTGGTGCAGGAGCTCCTGCTCAAGAAAACTTTGCTGTTTCTAAGGTATGGATTGAAGAAGGTTGTATTGTTTGTAACGCTTGTGAAGGTATTTACCCTGAAGTATTCGAAGTTACAGATACTAACTGTGTGATTCGTCCAGATGCGCCACTTGATAACGGACTTTTAATTCTTGAAGCTGCTGAAGCTTGTCCAACTGAAGTTATCAAATTCAATAAAGCATAATTCAGATTTTAAATTTTGATATAAACAAGGCCCTCGAAAGAGGGCCTTATTTTTTTGTAAAATCTATTTTTTATAAAGGGATTTTAATACTAGGTTCATGCGATCTCTACCAACAGGATTTGACGTTACCAACTTGGTAGTTTTTGGTAAATGGTTAGGATTCTTTTCAAGCCAGCATACAATATCGTAGCCAGTAAGTTCTCTTCCAGTTGTATCGTCAAAACAGCCTAGATCATGATCTAAAAGTAAGAGGTCCCAGCTTTCTGTTGATAATTTTCTAATACCGTCTTGATAAGTTCTAGCTGTGTATGTCGCAGGTATCGTACGAATGTCATCAATTAATAATGTTTTCATAAGACAACTCTAATGTTAAAGTTACAACTGTATATATAAGTTGATTTTAAATCATCTTTAAAGATAACAGTAAATAGAGTGGGTAAAATTTTCTAAATTTATGAATGCATTTGATATCAAAAAGGAACAAGTTGTACTGATTCATGATAAATTATGTGAAGATGCTATACGTATAGGAGACCCAATCGTTCCATCCGGAGTAAAATGTGAGAACATGCTCGAGTCTTCACTTGCAACACTTGCTCCTGGACCATTTGGAGCTGTCAAATACGATACAATTGAACATAAAGCGGCTGTCTTGATTTATAGTATGATTAGTAATCACGCTTTTCATAATGGAAATAAGAGAACAGCTCTTGTAACAATGATGGCTTTTTTAGACTTAAACTTACTAACTTTAAAGTCTGGTGTTTCACAAGAGGCTTTATTTTGTTTGTTTATCTCTTGTGCTTCTCACAGATTAAAGTGCTTTAGAAAATGTAAAAATAATCAACATTATTTAGACTTAAAAGAAGAAATTGAAAAGGGCGCATTTTCTTGTTCTGATAAATACTTCAAGGATATGGATAAAGAAATAATAATTATAAGAGATTGGTTAAAAAAATACACTAGAAGATGTGATTTGTTTGAAATGAAAGTTGGTCTGAGGCAACTTAATAAGTTGCTAAGACAATTCGGATTCTCCGCAAGAACAGACTCATTTAATAGATTAGAGATTTTAAAAAAGAAGAAGGTCCTAGGTGTATCTTATGAAAAAAGTTATTGTTATTTTCCTAAAATTTATATTCGATGTAGTGAATATCGCTTATCAAAAAAAGAAATCTCAACTGTTAGAAAAAATTTACAACTCGACCCTGTTAATGGCGTAGATTCGCAAGCTTTTTATCAAACAGGTGGAGTTATATATGATGAGTTTATCAAGAAGTACAGAGTCGTACTGAGAGACTTATCAGAGTATGATAAACTAGGGTTTTAAATACAATTTCATTAATATCGACTTATATTTGTTGTCCATTTATAATTATTTTATGAAAATAGATAAATATTCAACACTCTTATCTCCTGTTGATAACGAGCATTTTAAACGCCGTTTTTTCTTAACTGGAGAACCAATTAACGAATCCCTTATAACCAATGTTTTCTTTGTTCCAAGGGCCGGTGACAAGTGGCTATACCTTGTTAAAGACAGTGGTAAGCTTGACTATCCTGGAGGAGAATTAAGAGAAGGGGAAAGCGTTATTTTTGGTTTAGAGCGAATGCTAGGTCTTGAACTTGGCATTAGTATGAAAAGTATTAACAAACTTGGGCATTGGATCTTAGAAGATAAATACGAGACGCCCTTGCGAGAGCATTTTTCTCATCCTATCTCAGCTGCTGTCGTTTTCACTGGAGATGCAAGTTTCGTTAACTCTAATAATTTAAAATCAGCTACCACTGAAGAGGTTTGCCGACTTCTAAAGTCAGAAAACCGCCATTTACAAGCAGATATTTACTTAGCATGCGCTGAGTATTTAGAGTCTTTGGATGAGTTTAAGACGAAGGGGATACATGAATAGAATTACTCTAAGATATTTAACTCATGAGGATAAGGATGAATTCTTTGCTGCTTTCCATGAGGACTGGGAGAACAATTTTGACTTTGTTCATTACTGGGAAACTCTAGCTAATAGAGAGTTTGAGAAATATGTTTCGATAGCTCCGGAGTTTGCAAGGGGAATTCATATTCCAAAAGAGCACGTAGCTGCCGCATTACTTTTTGCCTTCAACGAGGACGGGAGAATTGTAGGCCGTACATCAATTCGTTTTGAATTAAACGATCATCTTTTAAAGGTTGGTGGCCATATTGGTTATGGAGTATGCCCCAATTTCCGCCGTCAAGGATATGCGACTCAAATCCTTGCTGAGTCCTTAAACTACGTTAGGGCCAATATTAAGGGCCTTAAAAAGGTTCTTGTTACTTGTGATGAAGGTAATATTGGATCTGAGAAGACAATTCGTAAAAACCGTGGCCAGCTTGAGAATGTTATTGAGGTTAATGGTGTTAAGAAGATGAGGTTTTGGGTCGAGTTGTAATTTTTTAGGGACTTTAATTCAATGAGTAGTAGTGTGGTCTTTGAAGTTGGTTACCCGAAGGCTCCCTTTATGTTCAGGAAGAATTGTATGCCTGCGAGAGGCAGGAGCCGAAGCAGGCCATGGTCGCCTCTGGGTTGTTCGGCATCATTTTGCCATCGTGGCAAATGACGCCTCCAAAAAAAGAAACCCGCCTGGACAGGGCGGGTTTCAAATTTAAGAACAATTTATCGGTAGATGGTTCGGATTATTTTCCTTCCATCGGATTAATTAGTCTGAAGTATAATCCAAGAAGTTTTACGTTTCTCTTCATATCTCCGTAGAAGCTATCTACATCTTTAGTAACTTTCATTTTCGTCATCGCTTCACCAACAAGCTGATCCATTTGCTGAATCTGAGCGAAGCTGTTTTCTTGGATATCTCTTAAGAAAACATCTCCTAACTTGATTTGCTCGTTATTATTTAGACCTTGGATGATCTTTGTAATAACTGGTGCGAATAGCTCAACTTGACCTTGCTCGTTCACAGAAGGCATTGAAAAGTTGTTCAGAAGGTTAGTGATCTTATTGTCTAAGTAAGTATCCTTGTTTCCAGTCTTTGCCATTTGAATCATATCAACTGTTGAACAGTATTGCTCAGAAAGACGACATGCTTCAGCTTCAAATGCGATTGGAGCGATTGCCTGGCTAAGTACTTGGTTAATGTATTCAAGTGACACACCTTCAAGACCAATCTCATTCATCATTGTTGTAAATTGTGCTGATACAAAGTATGAACCAGCTTGTTTTACAAGTGCTCTTTGAGCAAGGAATCCTGCAATCATCTCTTTTTGATTTTGTGAAGCAAGAAGAGCGTTGATCTGAGCGAAGTATTTCTCCATCTCTGATTTAATTGCTGTTGCATCACCAAGAGCTGCTGCCATATCAAGCTCTGTCTTTTGAGCTTTCATTGTATCTTCAGTTGCACCTTGTGCCGCTGGAGTTTGAGCAAGTTGAAGTCCTGCGATTTGTGCCTGCTCCCATTCTTTAAAGAATGTTGACCAACGCTCATCGTGAGAGATTAACTGCATCATACTCGCTTTCTTAATAACGTTACCAGCTACATATGAATCTTGTGCGTAAGGTACATATGCTTTTCTGATATCAGTTTTCTCTGCTACATAATCCTCTGGGATTTGGTAAGTTTGCCCTTCGTGCTCAAAAGTCTCAGTAAGTAGGTCGTTTTGAGAAATGTGGTTTACCCAAAATGCACGAGCAGGGTTAGCTGTTTGTTCAAAAGTATCAATGTTACCGTAAACTAGACCACCGATAGCAGCATAGTTAGTTTCAACTTCACCAACTTCAACTTTAAAAGCTCCGTTAGTTAGTGGGATATTACGTCCAGTTTCTGGGTCATATACTAGTGGTGTAACTTGACCAGAAAGAACTTCTCCAATTGTTGATTGTACAATTGAATCTTTAATATCAATTCCAAATAGGTACTGCTCTAGTAACTGGTATGGAATTCTTAAAGAGTTTGAACGGTACTTATAAGAGTACGACTCTGACTCTGTAAGTGCTACAAGAGCTGCAGCCTTATCATATTCAACACCACGGTTTTTAGCTCTGTATGAATCACTATCTAGTGAGATTGCCTCATTCCACTTAGTTTCAACAACCATTGGTTTTTGCGTTGCTACTTGTAGAACTGTTCCATCTTCAGCTGTTACTTCAGTTTGAGATGGTACAAGAGTCGAAACAAATCTCTTGTTTCTTTGTGCTTCAGTATCAAGTCCAGCACCTGGAGTGATATCTGGAGTTGCAACTACCGACTGTAGGAAGAATAGTGATTTAATTACACCATTAACTAGGTCGTTAGTTGTTGCATCATGAGTTGCTTGATCTGCTTGAGAGTACAACTCTGGAGTATAAATTAGGTGGTAGAATACCTCTTCATTCATCATTCTAAGCTTGTAGAACTTGTCCATTAGCCAACCAAATGCTGCTCCACCGTAGAATTCCTTACGCTTACCTGGGAAGTAGATATACTCATACATCTGACGGTAGTCTGCAATTTGGTAATCTACGATTTCTTCAAAAGATGAACCAAAGTCGTGTCTGTTACACTGAGGAGAGTTTCCAGCGTCCTCATCTGAACAGAATCTAATTCTCTTAAGACCAGCTTCCGCCATAAGTCTATGCTTAGAGATATTTGATGGGTTTCCATTTTCTCCAACTAGTGCATCAACAACATCTTTAATTCTTACTAGGTGATAGTATAGACCTGGTTCGAATTCAGACTCTACAGAAGATACCTTAACGTCAACACCGTTGATCTCTACAGATTTCTTTCTTGAGTTTGTGTAACCTTCAAGTTCAACCATCCCTGTATAAGCTGCACGTAGTGCGTATACATCGTATGGAGCTAGACCATCGTAAGTAGCGTGGTCATCAATTGTATAATCCATAACAGAAGATGAAGTTCTCTTAGTTTCTTTTTCTCCTGGGAATACCCAGTTCTTCTTATCAAATGATCCAACGAAGTTGTGACGTAGACCAAGGTTGTGTCCAATTTCGTGAGCAAGAGTCGGCATCCAAATATCAATTAGGATATCGTTCTTACCTTCGTCTGTTTGTGCCATCTTTAGAACATCGTAGTTCTTAGCAAGATTACTTAGAGCAAACTCAGCTGTTTCGTGGTTACAAATTGGGTTTTTATTACCTTTTGCATCGTACTCCATTGAGTGCTTGATCTTCGCTTGAAGGGCCTCAATTGAGTTGTCACCATGAATCGCAGCTTGTAGTGCAACATCATCTTTATTAGCAATTGCTTGCCAAGCAGCATGTACTGCTTTTGCTTCTTTTTGGTTAGCTCTTGTGAAGTTAGAAAGAACTTCATCTTTATCAAATGAGCTAGCTCTAAAGTCGTTCTTCATTAGACGGTGAGCATCTTTGATTTTCCCCATCTGTGAAGCGATATTTGGACGCTTAATTGTGTTAAGTAGGCTGCTCTTTAAGTTAGTATGAGCAACACCATGACGGTGAGATTTCATCTCAGCTTTCTTTGTGCTTTGAGATACTGTTTCACCTTCAATTTCAACTTCAACTTCATCAGAGTCAGCAACTTGTGTATTTTGTCCTGCCGCTTGAGTCTTTGCCTTGTGCTCAGCTAGAGCATCTTCAATAGCTTTCTTATTAAGCTCATCAGCAAGGTTTTTAAGCTCTTTAGTTGGAGTAATATTCTTAACAAAGTTCTTCTCTGCGATGGCCTTATCAACCATCCAGTTAATTGAAGACTTCATGTTACCACCGTATAGGTAAACAGAAGCTGATTCAACAACACCATTTCTTGGGTTAAATGACGGTCCACCAAGTCCAATGATTGAACTTGAAGTTGCTTTTTCTACCCAGTAGATGTGGTTACGTTGTAGATCACCAAGGTGAGTTTTTTCTACTACCTCGATATTTACTGAACGTGACTCACCATCAAGATTGTGAGTAAGAGAAAGATTCTTCGTTCCTGCTGGAATTGAATCATCTTTTTCTATTTTAAGAGTGATAATATCACCACGTCCTTCATATTGTGTACCTTTGAAAGCACGCTTGAAGCCTAGGTTGATATCATCAACAACTTTTTGAGAAGAAACGATAATCTTATTTCTTAAATCAAGTTCTGTTTGAGTCAGTTTTCTAATTAGCTTCCCATCTTTATCATATTTATTTGATGGAATACCTGTAAGTACGTACTCGATATTTTTACCATTTCTGATATCAAATACCATTGGTAGGTCTACTGTTGTATCAAAGTCACGAGTTTGCTCAGTGTATCCTTTTGGTACTAGCTTAGAACCAGTGAATAGACCAAAGTTAAACTTTTTTTGTACTTCGTAAGAAAGGTTTTGCTCTGGTTCTTCGAACTCTTGATTATACTTCATGAAAGTAGTTCTTTCTTTGAAAGTCATCGTTTCATTCTGTTGTCCCCAGTAATCTCCACCGAAGTCAGCACAGTTAAAGAAGTTTCCTTTCTTATAAGTTGATTGAGTAGAGAAGTTAAGGAATTCATCTCTTCCGTCAACTACTTGTACGATGTCACTTACTTCTGTAAGACCATGGGCCTTACCTCCACCACATACGCTCATTAGGTAAGGGTCTAGTGACGTAAGAACATCACCAATTTGATCGTTTCCAAGATTAACTACTGCAATTGCTCTTTCATCATTGTGACTTGCTGGAACGTAAACGATTCCACCTTTGTCATTCTTACTTTCACGGAAGTATTCTGCTTCAAAAGCTAGTAATGGTTCAGTGTCAAGATCAGTTGATCCTGTCTTATCAAGTAGTGGTCTTGATCTTTTTACTAGAACACGATCTGGCTCAAAGTGGAACTTAACGATTTCAACGTGGAAAGTCGCTTTAGAACCTGCAAAACTGTAGTTAAAGATATTTGGAGAGTCTTCTAATACTCTTCTAAAAGTGAATTCTTGATTCTTAAATTTTTCAAGTTTTAGCCAAGCTGTCGATAGCTCTTCTCTGATCTCAGTTGGGTAAATCTCTTCTGGTTGAGAGTCTTTTTCTAGTTGAATGAATTTTGCATCTTCTGCAACTGTACTAGAAGAGATTTTCGTCTCAGCTAGGATCTCATCATTATCATCGATATCGTACTTGAATTTAACGTACTTAATTTTTTCAGAAATTTCTGAACGTAGGAAACAGTTATCAAGAGCGATTCTAGCCCTCTTTGCTGTATCAGCGTCACATCTAGAAAATAGTAGGTTAAATCTTTCTGCACGAACTAATTTTTCTTCGTTATCAGTTAGGTCTTCTTTCTTGATAACACGAGCAAAGTAAGCTTTGCTTTCATTGTCATCAAGAATAACCTTGATTAGATCCTTGTTTTCAAAAACATGACCATCATGCTTTGACGTTGTGAAAGCATTTTCGTTATTAAGGATTCGGTCTTCAAGTTGTCCTACTGTGAATAGGTTATTTTCAACTTTATCACGACGGTAGATTGTCGCGATTTCTTTTTGATCCATTCCGAAAACACCTGTGTAAGTTCTGTTTTCGATTAGGTAGTCAACTTTATAGTGAGTTGATTCCGAACGGTCCTTCTCAACATATCTGATATGTCTTGTTTTCTCATCAAGATCATTCTTTACATTTTCTCTTTGGTAGAAATCAACACCGTATTGAAATAATGGAATACGATCAAGCTTTGAAGCTTTAACTGGAAGAACATCGCGAATGATTTTATTAGAAGCGCTAAGAGTTTGTGCACTAGCATTTACTGGAGCGATATACGCTACTAGGTAGTTTGTCGTAAGATCAAATGTAATCTCAAACTTCTGACCTTCTTTTTCTGCGAAAATAAGAAGATCTTTTACAAGAACATTATAAGTCTTATCATTAGAACTAACGATTTGAGTTGAGTAAAGAGTCTTTGCTTCACTTCCAACACTTGTGTCGATTAGGTCTGTTGAAATTCTGTTTTTAGAAAGCTCTTCTTGAGTCGCAACTGCTTTTGATTCAATAACTAGCTTAGCTGAAGTAACAGAGTTCTTAGTACGGTAACTTTCTTGTGCAAAATCAGGCTCTTTGTCCGGAAGAGTCTTTGCACAACTTGAAAGGATCGCTGCCAATGCGAAAGCATGTGTAAGGCCTCTGAGCATTCCAAACTTGTTTTCATTTTTGATTTTCATTTTTTCTTCTACCTTTGTTCTTTTTGTCATTTGTTCTTCTTTCTCTTTGTCTTCGTTATGTGTGTTCTATATTTTTATTGTTAGTGATGCATAAACTGATGAATCTCTTTCATCAAATAGGTCGATCTCAACCTTCTTCCCATCAGGTGATAGGGGAGTTCCTCCAAATTCATGACCTACCTCTAGGTTGTATTTAGGGCCAAAGCTATAGCCAATGGCCTGTGAGAACGAATAAGCATCTTTTGTATTATTCTGGTATGTCCAACCCTTCATATACGTTCCTCCAAGTGATAGGTATAGCGCATCCGACACGCTGTATGTCAGATATGCAACTGATGAAAGACTATATGAAGTATTTGAGCTTCCAGTCATTGTTGTTTCATACTCATGGAAGTTCTTGGATGCACCAAGAATAACTAATGCAGATAGGTCCTTAATCCCAATAACACTATCGGCTATTGATAGGCCTTCACTTAAGCTAATTCCTGCTTGAAGCTTAGAATATTTTCTAGAAACCTTACTTGTTGGAAGTTTTAACGATGCCGTACCAAATGAAACAACACCATCAAATGGCTGAGAAGCCTTTCTAGTAAAGGATACTGACGTATCGCTGATTCTACTTTTTCGCTCATCAACAAAGTCTTTTGATACTGTTGTTTTAGCGGCGAAACTACCTTTATCTGTAATAATATTGAAACGAAATGAGTTATACATTCCACTATAGTGGCCTGCCTCAGATGTCTTTAATAAATCTCTTGAAACTGTCGTATCAACTCTAGCTGACCAATTTCTAGTCGCACCTGGTGCTTTTTTGACACCCTGGATATTACTAGTGCTACTTTGGGCAACAACAGATGTTGTTGTAAGCGCAAGTAAAATTAATGAGATACACTTAAATGGTGTCACTCTGTCTCCTTTTTTCGTTCCTGAAAATGAAATTCGTTCAATACTTGATGCAAATGGTATGCCATTTGTTCATCTTCGGACGAGTTCGCATTTGAAGTAAATATATAACAATAGGGGTACGAAGACGCTGACTTTGGAAAATCTACAGGGTTGTTTAGGGAGTTGACGATTTTTGAGGGAAGTATAAAGGGAGGCCGTGGGACGGCCTCCGATTACACCTAGGCCCAAAAGAGAGAGGGATTATGAGGGATATTGGGGCCTAAATGATATTTATACCAAAATATAAACATGGGCGCCGCAATGCAGCACTCTCATTTTGAATATGCCTTATTAACGGATTTAGCGCTATCGAAGATAAGTTAATTTTGTTTAAGAAGAGTAAATTAACCTTTAGAGGAATCGTTTCAGAATTCCTGATGTGATCATTTCTTTGAATCCGACTTCATTTTCTTGCCACACTTCTTCAACAGTTACACCAGTGTCTACTGTTGGGCATTCAAATGTAAGTACAGGTGCTCCAAGCTCAACACTTCCGTAAGTTCCGAGTGAGCCAGGAGTTGGGTAGCCGATATCATCTGCAATTGGATAATTATTGTGTTTGGCCAAAAGCTGCGCAACATCCTTACAGTCACCATTGTAATTTACAATTGGTTTCCATGAGTGAATTGATAAAATAAAGGCCGGAGGATACTCATTAAAGAGCTTATTTAGGAATTGGTTTTCAGGCTCACTTAATGGAGCACTTCCTGGATTGTACTTATCTTCTTCGAATTCACTTTCCCAGCTTTGAGTAGGTAAGTTTCGATTAAGATCAACACCATTAGCATTAACGCGCGTTCCTGCATTAACACCATCTTTATTGACGATAGGAATAACGACTAGAGGTAGATCTGTCTCAACCTCAGTCTTAAGCCATGAAAAGATTTCTTTTAGG
This sequence comes from Halobacteriovorax sp. RT-2-3, assembly GCF_047085075.1. Taxonomy (NCBI): domain Bacteria; kingdom Pseudomonadati; phylum Bdellovibrionota; class Bacteriovoracia; order Bacteriovoracales; family Halobacteriovoraceae; genus Halobacteriovorax; species Halobacteriovorax sp. RT-2-3. The sequence continues at coordinate 46,285 of NZ_JBKIYF010000001.1, forward strand.
CAGTGAACTCCCTCGATTTCATCTCCATGAACTCCTGCCATCAGATAGATATAGCGAGGTGAATCAACTTTATTTTTAAAAGCTTCGATTTCAAGGTTGTTAACTGTTTTTCCAGACTCTAGTTTAATAAATTCCATAAAGAAATTGTGGTGGAAGTTTCCTTTTTTGTAAATGAAGTTTTATACTTATGACTTTAAAAAGGAATACTTAAGTAATGAAAAAGAAAAACATACTAAAAACTTTAGAATATTTAGAAAGTGTACTTGATACACAAGATGATCATGATGCAATTGCTCAGCTTCGCGAAAGCGTCGAGCTCCTTGAGGATGTCGATAATGGCGTTGCAAGTGGCAATGGACACTTCAGTATACCAATGGAGGCCATGGGGGCCTACACTGTCTATAGTGACGGTGGATGTCGTGGAAACCCTGGACCTGGAGCGTGGGGGGCAATGGGACAAAATCCAGATGGCGTCGTTTTCTTTGAAAGCTCTGGCTTCGAGTATCAGACAACTAACAATCGAATGGAGCTTACTGGTGCCATTGAATCATTGAAGTCACTAGAGAATGAATTGGAAGAGATGGGGCTAGATCATGGACATGCCGCTTTCCTTTATAGTGATTCGAAATATGTTGTTGATGGAATTACGAAATGGGTTCCTGGTTGGAAGGCACGTGGTTGGAAAAAAGCCGACAAGAAGACTCCAGAAAATATTGAGCTGTGGCAAAGTTTTGATGAAGTGGCAGGACGTTTTTCTAATCTTCAGTTTCGTTGGGTAAAAGGACATAGTGGTCATCCGCAAAATGAGCACTGCGATATGTTGGCCAATAAGGCAATGGATGAAAATATTTAAGGCTTGAAAAGCAGACCAAAGCACTTTAATCTATTTATATAAATATTAATTAGTAAAAAGACTTCAATAAATTTAGACAAAGGATGTTAAATGAAGAAACTACTAGCAACAATGGCAATCGCGCCATTACTATTTGTTTCATGTGGTAAGAAAGAGGAAGTAAAGCCTGAGACTGAAAATGATAAAATCTTCTATTCAGTTGGACATGTTTACGGAAAGAGATTTAAGGATTTCAAACTTACTGAAAGAGAAATGAATAACCTTGTTCAAGGTGTTCGTGACGGTATGACTAAAGATGCAACTGATATTGATACAAGACAATTTGCATTTAAATTTAGAGATATCGTAAACCAAAGAATGAGCGAAGTATCTAAAACAGAAAAAGATGCAGGTGCAAAATTCCTAGAAGAATTTGTTGCTAAAGAAGGTGCTAAGAAGACTGAATCTGGTTTAGCTTACAAGATCATTGAAGCTGGTTCTGCAAAGAAGCCAACTGAAACAGATACTGTAAAAGTTCATTACAAAGGTACTTTAAGAGATGGAACTGAGTTTGATTCTTCTTATAAGAGAAATAAGCCAATCGAATTCCCTCTTAACAGAGTTATTAAAGGTTGGACTGAAGGGATGCAACTTATTGGTGAAGGTGGAAAAATTAAGCTAGTAATTCCATCTGAGCTTGCTTATGGTGATCAAGGTGCTCCTCCATCAATTCCTGGTGGCGCAACACTTACTTTCGAAGTTGAACTAATCGAAGTTCTTCCAGCTGCAAAGAAATAATTCTTAATCGAATTAATCAAATAAAAAGTCGATAAAGTATAGGCCTTCTTAAGTTATCTTAATGAAGGCCTATTTTTTTTCACATCAAATGACATTCAATTTTCGTTATGCTTTCCTTTTACTATTGTTTCTAATTAGGGAGGAAAGATGAAAGTAATTCTACTGATTGCCTTATTGTTACAACCTGTCTCTGAAGCTTCTTTCTTTAAGCATAAAAGAGAGAAAGAATCATTCTTTGCTTATATTATTAGGATATTGATTAAGCCTTCAATTCCTCATGATGGTGAAGGTGATACTTAAAAGGCATATCCAACAGATAGGCCAAACATTGTTTGATCTGTCGATTGTTGGAAGCCATCTGCGAATTCTTCATCAGTTTGGATAGCATCAAAATTAGCTTTGAAAATAAGTGATTGAGAAGTTGAAACCTTATACTCAAGACCTAAGCTGACTGATGGAAGAAGCATTGCGCTTCCAACTCTAACTGTATCTTGGATACTCGTTTCAGAACGGCCAAAGCCTGCGCCTAGTGAAATAAAGTAGCTGAAGCGATAACTCCAACTATTATTAAATGAAATTTTTAAGGCCGCTGTCCCCATCATTCTTTTGGTTTCCTGCTCAACATTTGGATTTAGAAGTGTCAGAAGGTCTAGATCGTAGCGAAATCCTATGATTGTTTGAAAAGTTTGATTAATAGGGATGGCGTAGTTAAATTGAAACGTGTCACCAGTTCTCGTTCCATCATTATTAATACTTGAACTTGTCGATTCACTTAAGCCTTGATTCTTCCCGTAGAAAAATTCAAATCGATTATCATAGCGTTGAAATTGTTTTTCTCTAAGAGACATCTCTTCTTCTGCTAGCATCTGTTTGTATTTTGCATCTCCAAGAATTTTAGGGATTTCTAACCATACTCGCTCAGGAGAGTAGTTAACTGTAACAATTTGACCTTTTTCAAAAGGTACGCGCATATTATTATCAGTCACAATCCACTGAGAGTATTCTTTCGTTATGGAGATAGCACGGGCCGTAAAAGAAATCTTCTTCGAAGAAAATAGAGAGACTTGTCCCTTTACAATATTATCAACTCGTCCTTTTCGAATAACAAAAGACATTCCATCATTAGCAATATTTTGAATAACAATTAGGTTTGTATTGAGGTCATACTTTTCGGCAAAGGACGCTGTGGCCATTGATAGAAATGTAATTGTGACTAAAAGAGTTTGCAAAAATCTTTGAACGCTATTCATATAAGTATTTTATAACCAATGACAAGTTTAAGAAATCATTGGCAAATACTCCTTATTTGCAATTGATAACCAAGTGCTTTGGTATAGTAATATTAATAGTTTAACTTTATTTATTAATCTCCGATATGAAATTAGGGATTTATGGATATGAAACTTAATAATGCATTTTACATTCTCTTCGTTGTACTTTTTGTCGCGTGTAAGCCGGTGAGTAATACCGCTCGCAATAACGTTGATTCATCAGACACTTCTGATATTACTAAAAGACATCAGATTACACTTATTGAAGTTTCTTCAAATCAATTGATTCTTAATGGGACAAACCTTTCAACAATAAGTGCTGTTAAAACAAAGAATGGCCCACAAGTTATTAATTTAAATATTTTATCAAAGTCAGCAAATATGGTGAGGCTAGGAGTACCTAATGGTTTAAAGATCGTTGGTGGCTTTATTTATGACCTTATTGTTACAGATGCCTTTGGACAAACAGTGACATCTGTAAGTTTTGATGTCCAAAATAGTTCGATTTCTACAAGTAAAATTCAAGATGGAGCAATTACGAATTCGAAATTGAGTTCTCTTGGCGCATCTAGTGCAGGACAAGTTTTACAGTATAATGGATCAGCTTGGGTTGCTGTTGATTACCTTGGTGGCTCAAACTACTTAGGTCGATTAATTCTTGATGCTGGAGGAGGAGTTACACCACCTTCTGTAGCAGGAGTTAATAATGGTGACTTCTATGTTGTTAATGATGCAGCACCAGTTGTCGGTGATCTAAATGGTGATGGAAATATTGAAACCTTCACTGCAGGGGACATCATTCGCTTTAATGAATCGACTAATAAGTGGGATCTGCAATTAAGTAATGGTAGTTATGCTGGCCCTTGGGATATTAGTGGTTCACATATTAGACGAGTAGGTTCAGGTGGAAAAGTTACAATTTCTGATGATCCTTATGAAGGCCCTTCAAAATTAACTGTAAGTGGAAATATTGCAGGCCCTACTACTGCTGAAGAAAGTATTCTACTGCATGTTGGTGGAAATGTTAGTTCTGGTTTAGGATCTAGTTGGGCAAGGGCATTATCATTTGGTTTAAGACAAGAGCATAATGCCACGATGGGAGTATACGGAAGTAACACTAATGTCGGTGGGATGAATTACTTCTTTATCGATGTTGATGGAGACGGAGATAGTTTAACTTCATCTTTTTGGAATTCTGCTGAATTCTATATCGACTCTTCAGGGAGAACATCAGTTGGTGGTATTCCTAATCCACTATATCTGTTCTACGTTTATGGTAACTCGGGAATAAATGGAAACTTTAATGTTTCATCGACTGTTACAGCTGCTGCATTTGTAGGGGACGGTTCTGGGATTACAAATATTAATGCTATCAATATGACTAATTCTGGAACGACGACAATAACGGCCGGTAGTTCTGGACCTGGTGATATTGCATTTCAATCTGAATCTTCAGATTTTGCTCTCTACGATGCAAATGGTTTTCTTTCATTTGGGCACACATCAAATCTTGGAACATTCAATGCGACTGCTCAAATTGATGTTCGTAGTGACTCTGGAGATGCGAGTGGACAATTCTATTCTTATGGTGGAAATCAGTCATCAATTAATCTTGCAAGTTCACAAGGTCTAATTACTGCACCTTCGATGACAACAACTAACGATGTTCTAGGTCTCTTAAACTTTGGTGGAGATACTGGTAGTGGAATAGTTAATACTGCAAGTATTCGCTCAACTGCGACAGAAAATTTTAGTGCGACAAATCTTGGTACTGAATTGAATTTCTATACAACTGCAAATACTTCTAATACTCAACAAGAAAATATGAGACTGACAAATAATGGAAGGCTATTAGTTGGTAGTTCTGCCGTTTCCAATACATCGGGTTACCAGATGGTTGTTGGTGGAAGTACTCAACTAGCAGGCAATCTGAATGTTACAGGTATTTCTCAGTTAAGTAGTACTGTTGTTTCTGGAACACTTTCTCATACCGGAAATTTATCAACAACAAATTTAACAGCAAGTGGGACAATTCAAGGAAATGGAATTACTTCAACAGGTGGCCTTGTAAATACAGGCGTACTTACAAATAATGGAAATGCTGTTGTAAATGGAGCTCTACAGGTTACGGGCGCCGCTACTTTTGACAGTGATATTACTGTCACTGGAAATGTGGATTTTGGAAATATTTCTGTTAATACGATTGCAGGTGATGCAACGACAAGTTCAGCATTCTTTGGTCAAGTTACTTCAGCACAAAAGATTATTTCTCAAGGTGGAATTGATAATGTTGTTTTTAAAGGTGGAACGCTTAATAATTTTGAAGTTCTTGTAGATAATGGAACTGGTATAAAGCTTGGAAATATGAACTCAGCAGGAGCAGTTGGCTCAAGCCTTCCTGTTACAATCACTACAGCAAATACTGATCGTATGACTGTTACGGCAGCAGGTCGTGTTGGAGTTGGAACAACGACACCTTCAGAGCAATTTCATGTCGTAGGCAATCTAAGAGTTCAAGGTGCAACAGACTGTACGCTTGGAGGTGGTGCCGGTGCCACGAACTGTACATCTGATGAAAGATTAAAAGATAATGTTGTCGAAATTGAAAATGCACTTGATAAGATTAAGGCACTAAAGGGGGTTGAATTTGATTGGAATGAAAAATCACTTTCTCCTGGAATGCACTCAATCGGTGTAATCGCTCAAGATGTTCAAGCGCAATTTCCAACGGCCGTCATTGAGAATGCAGATGGATGGCTATCTGTGGATTATGCAGTCTTAGTGTCGCCACTTATTGAAGCTGTAAAAGAGCTAGATAAGAATATTTCCATGTATAAGCTTATGAGTGAAGGTGTTGAAGTTCAGTTGGCAACAAATACTCGTGAGATAGCTACACTAAAAGAAGAAAATAATAAGCTTAAAGAAGAAAATGAAGAAATGAGGCAAGCACTTTGCTCGCTTAATCAAAGTTTCAAATTTTGCAAATAGAAGAGAGCGCCTGTCAGTTATTTAAGGCGTTTTCATTCTTTAGTGCATATCTAAGTATCCATAATTACATAAATATAGAGGCGGGATCAGCTATCTTCTATAATATTGAAATAACATAAGTGTTTGTTTGTCTTTATTTAAAGTTAAGAAATATTTTGGCGATAAGTTATTGGGATACTTGGGAAAGATAATGAATCGTTTACTTTTATTTACAATATTTTTAAGTGCTTTCATCGGTTGTACACCGCAGATGAATTCTTTGAAGCAGGCAAGCTGTGATGATGGACACTATTTCGATGAGATCACAAGAAGTTGTGTTCTAGATGTATCTCCCAAAGCTCCAGTTATCACGACAACTTCAGTCTCTATGATGGAAGATGCGCTTAAGACAAGTTTTCCAATCTCTTTTACTGATCAAAATGGGGGAATCCCAACTTCATGTACGATCGTCAATAGCTCTTCAGGCCTTAATCAATCGATTACAATTGGATCAATGACTTTTGAAAGAGTTAATACTTGGCAAAATGCAATTAACTATGCTGATCTATATATTGAACTTGTGGATAATCCTTCTGTTATTGCAGGATCAGAACTTGTTTCAATTGCAACAAATACAATCACAGTACAAATTGATTCTGGATTTTCAACTTCACTTCAAATTACGAATGCTATAAATTCTAGTTCATTGATTAACCCGATTATCGTGGCCTCAATTACTGGGCCTAACACAACAGAGAGTCCAACTCCTGGAATAAAAATGTTAGGTGCTACTTGTGAATGTATTAGTGGTACTTGTTCAATGGATATTGAACCATCACGCCATATTAATGGTTCATCATATATTGATTTCTATATCAGTGATGATGATGGTGATAGTGCCGTTTCAAGATTATATGTTGATGTGACAAATGTTGATCAATCACCAAGTGTTGCTGCAACAAGGTCTGCGACAGTAAGCGAAGATGACTTAATTACTTTTGTTTTTGATAGTGAAGTAAATGAAATTCCAGTTTCTGGATATTTTGATTATGATGGAGACTTTGCAACTTTCTGTAGTGCTAACTCAATTCATGCAAGTGTCCAAAACTCATCAATTTCATGTAACTGTTCGCTAGGTAAGTGTACTTTAGCCTTTAGAGCAAATACTGATTACTTTAATGCTTCTTCAGAGGCCATGGTTGAGTATCAAATCTATGCAAATGGAAAGTACTCTAATACTGGTGTTGCTTCTGCAAGAATTGTTGAAGTCGATGATGAGCCTGTTGCTGCTAATATTATCACTGTTACAGTGGATGAAGATAGCACAGGAACGCCAGGTGCCCAAACTGCCGTTGGTTTTTACTTTCCAACTGCATCAGATGATTCTTATATGGGATTTCCAAGTTCAGATCTCCGTTATAAATTTAAAAATTTAACAAATTATTCAGATATCCAAGGTTCATGTACAGGTGCTCCTGGAGATAACTTTCATGCTAATAGTGTTGATGATGCCACTTATTGTAATCTCTACTTCGATGGAGATGCTAATGGTGTCTATACAGTAGAATATCAAATTTCTGACTCACCATTACCTTTAACGAGTATGGCAGATTTCCATACAACAGGTTATATCAATGTTGTTATCAATGCTAAGAATGATCCGCCAGTTGTTGCAGGTGGGCCATTTACGCATACAATGAATGAGTCTTCTGATTGGAATAGCGTAAGTGAAACGATTTCATTAGGTAGTGTTTCTGATGTCGATAATACAACATCGACTCTTACTGTTTATTTTATCGATGGTAGCGGAAGTCGTATTAATACGATGGCCGGACAAAGCTCTGTCTCAGGAACAGAGGGGACAATTAAGGATTGTGCAATTTCTTCAGGTGGTGCAATTACATGTTTATACGAAACCCTCAATGGTAATAGCGCTAATACGCTAGGTACACCTGATGATTTCCAATTTGTTGTAAGAGATTCAAGTAATGCGGAGTCTGTTGTTCAAACACTTGATGTTGTTGTTCTTGAAACATCTGATGCACCTGTTATTTGTAATTATTCTGTATATAATCGCCGCGCTGGACGTACCGAGTGTGGTGTAAATAACTGTATTGGAAATGGAGCACCTAGATTCAATCCTACGTCACACGTAAGTAATGACCCTGTCATTTATTTTGATCGCACAAACGGCCTATGTTATGAATCAATTGATACAGACGAGTGGTCAGTGGCCTCTAATAACGGTACTCAAAACGCTAGTTACATGAGTGATGTTATCGTTGGTGAAAAAGAAGATATTATTATTGATAATGTTATTATTAGTGAAGGTGGAAGTATCAATGAAGCTTCTCAAACAGTAACGATTGAAAATGTTGTTTCAACTAATAATGTACTGATTCAGCCAATGAATATTCAGTTTTTAAAAGATACTGATCTAGATGGTGAATATAGTGAAGCCGGAGATCTTGCTGCTGTAAATGGTGCTATGGCAAGTGGTGTAATTGATAATGGAATTTCTATTAATGAAATTCTAAGAATAAAAATGATCCCAACGGCATCTCAATTTGGTGAGACAACGATTTCATTTGATCTTGTGGATAATGGAACTGGATCACCGAGAACTTCTGTTTCTTTCAAAGTTAGAGTTGAGCCGCAGACAGTTGCTCATCATGGTTGGGCAGATGTAAAGGCCCTTGGTACAAAGGTTAACCATTTTGGAATTCGTGTTGAATCAAACTTTACTTGTTCACATTCTCTTACTAAGTGTGACGGTGGAAAAGAGTGTTATGGAACGGTTGCTCCAAACACATCAAATGTAAAACCTGATTCTGCTGGTGCTATTTACCGTACGGCAGGAAATCTTTGTTATTATTCAACTGGAACGACTTCAAGTGATTGGGTACTAATTAATAAGTCTGTTGCATGTAATATCTCAGAGGTTAATCGCGACTACACAACTGATGGACTTTTAGAAGATACGACAACAACTTGTGATGATCTTGGAAGTGCAAGTTGTATTGGTGATGTAACATATGATTCAGGTGATGCTAGCTCTGTAAGTGTTGTTTTCAATTCTCAAACTGAGACATTACTTGCAAGTGATAATAACGGAAAATTCTTATTTAATACTGCTTATCAGGCAACTACTGGTCAGGATTGTTTTTATTCAGATGGATCAAATTGGATTCCTTATCATGGTACTTCTAGAGTGAACCTTGAATGGGAGAATTTCACTGTCGGTACTTCTGGAGCAATTCAAGGCTACAATGTATATCGTAAGAAGGCCGGCCCTCTTTATACGTTTAATTATAGCAATCCACTAAATAGAGAACTTATTACTTCGTCAAATACATATGTTGATAACGGTGAGAACTCGCGTTTAGCTCCTGTTCCAAACCACACTTATGTTTATGAAGTTAGACCAGTTCTTAGCTACACTAATCAGCTAGGGGATAATGAATCTCTAGAGATTACAACTAATAATAATGTTGCAAAACTAACTGTGGTTGCACCTCAAGAAAACTTTGCATTTGTACATCGCTGGATGGTTAATAAGAAGGCGTGTGAGATGATGCATTCTGATTCGTTTATCGATAGTAACTATGTATGTGAGTATAAAGGCTTTGGTGATACTGCCTCAGCTCTTGGAACGATTGGTTCTGTCTATGACTTTGGTAAGGACTTACTTGTACCTCGTTTTGAAATGGGATGCCCTTATTCAAAAACAAGCTGTGATACAACTGATGGACAGTGTGTGGCCCAAAATCTTGGAGCCTATGATGGTCCTGACGGATCAATCTTCTATGAAAGATCAACTGGTACTTGTTATGTTAAAAACGGAACTTGGCAAAACTTTTCAACTCAGACTTTAGACTCTGCTGTTGCATTCCAGTCGTTCTTGCCACCATTAACTAATATTACTAACTCTAGTGCTGTTAATGCATGTACAACACTAACTGGCGCTCCAACGATCGTTGGTTATGGTGCTGCTACTACTTATAAGCTGCCAACTCGTGATGAGCAAATTGCTTATAGTGCATGGGATGTTAGAGCGACTTCTGATGCTAATGTTGAAGTTGTGGAAAGAGGACTTGCGCTTAATTCTTCAAGTAAGTGTAATGCTTCATTAGCAAGTGGGCTTGAGTCTTCGTTCATGGATATTGATAACTTAAGCTCATCAGATATTCATACAATTCCTGGAACAAATTCTTCAGGAATTCGCTCTTTGCATACAGGTTCTGTATTCACGCAAGATTGTACATCTGCCTTTGGTGTTCAAGATGCTGTAGGAAACGTTTCTGAGATTTCTAATACGGCCTATAGCTTCAATGCTAATATTTATTCTTTTGCTTCAATTGTTTCAACTAAAGCTGATATCTATGGTGGGACAGGTGATTATCTGATGGATTCACTCATTGGGCCATGTAATGACTCTGATGGCGACAATGATTGTGACCTAGAGCTTGAAAGTCATTTATTTGAAAATGTTTCTGATTATAGTGCAAGATATTTTAACTATGTTTTCGGTATTCCTATTTCAAATGCAGCAAAAGCTACTGAAGATGCTATGCCAGGAAGTGTTATTAATGATTATACTCTAAGAATCGGATCGACTGCTGGTATCACTAACTCACAACTTCACGATGATGAGATCTTTAGAATCTTTGACAATACTGGTGGAGTTAACGGAAGTATGGCAAGTGGTGGTGATTATTCAAGTCTTTCGGGTGCTGGCGTGTACGCATTTGAGTTTCTTCCTGATACTGAGGCAAGTAGTCGAATTGGTCTGCGTTGTGTTATCGAACTTGATCCAAATCAGTATGACTAATTGGTACCCACTTCTAAATTTATGATATAATCTTTAAGCATCATGACAATGAATGATTCTTGGGAGAAGGTTATGTTCTTTGGTCGCAATCGCACAAATACTTTAGAAGATTTAGGTAAAGGAAAGATAATATCTTTTCTTAATCAAAAGGGTGGGGTTGGTAAAACAACAATGTGTTTTAATACTGCCCATGCCTTGGCCCAGAAAGGTCACAAAGTTCTTGTTATTGATATGGACCCTCAAGCGAATATGAGTTACTTGTTTGGTCATGAAGAAAGTAGAGAGAGTATTAGTATTTTCAATCTGCTTCTTAATTCAATTAAAGAACTTAAGCATCTGCATTCTTCAACGATTTTCGAAAAAGTTGTTTTCAAGTCCGAGTTAGGTGTTGATCTACTTCCGGCGGCCCAAGAATTATCTGGATTTGAATTATGTGTCGCTGCCATTAATTCTCCAAGACAAACAATTCTAAAAAAATATGTAGAACAAGCGGGATTAAGAAAACGCTACGATTATATTCTTATTGATTGTCCACCAACTCTTGGGCTTTTAGTTGTTAATAGTATTTGCGTCAGTGATGGAGTGATTGTTCCATTTAGACCAGATGATTTTTCAATGAAGGGGCTAGAGCATTTTTATGGGATGTTATCAGACATAGAAGATATGGATATAGTGAAGCTTCCAGAGATCATCACTCATATTCCGAATCTAATGGATACGAGACGTAAGCAAGAAGAGAGTGATCTTGATGAGATTAAGGAACTGATTCGTAAAGTAACTGGAGATGACCGCTTCATTGCTCCATTCTTTAATAAGGCCCAAATAGTGAAATCACAGGCCGCTAAGAAGTCAATTTATGCTTATAATTCTAAGGAATATCAGCCGCTTCATGAACAATTTAATAAAATCGCAAATTTAATTGATTCGTGGAATGATTCGACTTTATAACTATAGTTAAGAGACAAAAAAGGAGCTTTCGTGGCCACTATTAAGAACCCATTATATGTTGTAACAAACGAAGGACGTGACGTGGAAGGTGTCGCTACTTATATCGAATTACTAGTCAAGAAATTTGGTTTGCAGCCGTATCTTGATATTCTGGACTCAATGATTGCGATGCTAACAAATCAGGTTGGAAATTACGGCTTTTTCATTGCCCTTCAAAACTTTATTGACCACATTGCCGCTCAAATTGAAAAAGTAGTGGAGTTTGCTTCACGCATTATCTAAAAAATGCTAGACTCCGACTCATATTGACTTAAGGAGTTCATTTTGCAAATACAAGAAAGAGTTGACGCACTTATTTCAGAATTTAATGGATTTGGTGATTGGGAAGATCGCTACATGCACATCATTTCTCGCGGGAAACAGATGGAGTCCCTACCTGAAGATTTACAACAAGAAGAATATAAAGTTAAAGGATGCCAGTCTCAAGTTTGGCTAATTCCAGAGCTTAAAGATGGAAAAGTTTTTTTTCGTGCCGATAGTGATGCGGCCATCGTAAAGGGGATTGTTTCAATTCTAGTTGGTGTCTACTCAGATGCTACACCTGATGAAATTCTCGCAACTAAGCCTGACTTCTTAGATACTATTGGTCTTCGCCAGCACTTATCAATGTCTCGTGCGAATGGACTTTCAAGTATGATCAAGCAAATTTCAATGTATGCCCTTGCTTATAAAACTAAAATTCAAATGGGATTATAATCTATGTATTTAAATAATATTCGTCCAAGAAGAAATAGAAAGAATCACGCCATGAGATCTCTAATGCGTGAAACAACGCTAACAGTAGATGATCTGATTATGCCACTTTTTATCGTAGGTGGAGAAAATCAAACGATTCCTGTAACTTCAATGCCTGGGATTAATCGCTACTCACGCGATCTAATTGTAAAGGAAGTGAAAGAGCTTTGGAACCTTGGCATTAAATGCGTTTCTCTTTTTCCTGCGCTTGATGATTCTATTAAAGACCGTTTTGCAACAGAATCAAAGAATCCAAATGGGCTTCTACAAAAAACAATCAAAGATATTAAAAACGCATGTCCTGATATGCTTATCATGACTGACGTTGCCATGGACCCATACTCAAGTGATGGTCATGATGGACTTGTTTGTGAAAAAACAGGTGAGATCTTAAATGATGAAACTCTGGATATTCTAGCAGGGATGGCACTTGCTCAGGCCCAAGCGGGAAGTGATATCATTGGTCCTTCTGATATGATGGATGGACGAATTGCAGTTATCCGCGATGCCCTTGATGGTGAAGGTTTCTCAAATACACAAATTATGTCGTATACGGCCAAGTATGCTTCAGCCTTCTATGGGCCTTTCAGAGACGCTCTGGATAGTGCTCCTAAAGCAGGTGATAAGAAGACTTATCAGATGGATCCGGCCAATGCTATCGAAGCTCTACGTGAGATTGAGCTTGATGAAGCAGAGGGGGCAGATATCTTAATGGTTAAGCCAGGTATTAGCTATCTAGATATCATTGCTAAAATGAAAGAGCGCACTAATCTACCTGTTGCCGCTTATAATGTATCTGGTGAATATGCCATGGTTAAAGCAGCAGCTCAAAATGGCTGGGTTGATGGTGATGCCGTAGCAATGGAGATGCTTACGAGCTTTAAGCGCGCTGGATGCGATATGATTTTAACGTATTTCGCTAAAGAAGTGGCCGTTCAATTTGCCAAAAACTAAATTTATTTGACCTTAATAGGGATGTAGGCCTTAGCTCTTTTCTCGCGGGCCTGCTTCTCTTTCACTGAAGCAATTCCAACTAAAATACCAACGATAATAACAGGAATCCACATAATCACTCCTTGGTTCCTTTCCTAAGGAAATTATATCATTATTATCGGATAATATTTGATAAAACTAAGTCAATTTTTTGTGAACTTACTCTAAATGCTTGAATCTACGTAGTCTTTTAGGCTCTGGGCCGACTCTTTAGTGCCATCTTTAAACCACTTTGCCTCTGGATAACTGACAATATGGATACCTTCACGGCATTTTCCAAGGCAGTCGCTTGAAGTAACTCTAACGACACCTTTTCCATATTTTTCGTTGAAATATGTCTTTAACTCGCTCTTTAATGCCATGGCATCATCAAGCATAGGGCAATCATTCTTCTTACAGCTCTTGCAAATAAAGATGTGTTTTTTAAAGAGATTCGTGTCGTGTTCTTTTGCCATATAGAGTCCTAAGCTGTTATTATAATTAAAAAATTTTAAGGATTTATACTATGGATTTTTGCCAAATTCTATCAGCAAAACAAAAAGCATTACAAATTAATTTAGATAATAAAATTTACGGCAGTTTCGCAGAAATTGGTGCAGGACAAGAAGTTGCTCGTGAGTTCTTTAGAGCTGGCGGTGCAGCGGGGACTGTTGCTAAGACGATGTCTGCTTATGATATGCAAATTTCGGATGCTATTTACGGTGTCGAGACATCTGGACGTTATGTTTCTCAAGGACGTCTACATACGATGTTAGAGACAGAATTCACAAAAATGTACAAGCGTCTTAAAGATCAAAGAGAAGAGGGAACAAAATTCTTTTGCTTTGCTGATACTGTTGCAGCAAAAAGTTACTCTGGTCGCGGAGAGTGTCATGGTTGGCTTGGTGTACGTTTCCAACATCAAGCAGGGGCAGCTCCTTCTGATTTAATCATTCACGTTAATATGCTTGATCAAGAAAATCTTCAGCAACAAGAGGCCATTGGTTTTCTTGGTGTGAATATGATCCACAGCTGTTTTTATAATTCAAATGATTCATCTCATCTTGTTTCATCTCTAATGGATAACTTATCTGCTAGTCGTCTTAAGATTGATATGATTGACGTTAAAGGTCCGGCCTTTGATGGAGTTGATCCTCGTATTCTTTCTTTAGAACTTGTTAAGAGAAAGTTTACTTCTGCTGTTATGTTTGATGAGAATGGTAAAGTTGTTCAAATCAAAGATTACTTATATCGAAAGCCACTTGTTGTTTTAAGAGGCTCTTTTAGGCCGCCAACAAAGGGAAATGTTGATGCGCTTAAAGTAGGGCGTGAGCTTTTATGCACAAGTGAGAAGTGTGAGAATGTTGTGACTCTTTCAGAGATCTCAATGTCAAAATTACTTTCTCGTTCATCTTCAATTGATAACGCTGATTTTTTAGCTCGTGTTGATTTACTTGCAAAAATTAAGCAAAAAGTTTTAATTACAAACTTCGCTTCTTACTTCGAACTCAATCAGTTCTTACAGCCAATTGCTAAGAATCAAATTGCATTTATTACTAACACTTATAATTTAAATGAGATTTTAAATATCAAGCATTATGAGGATACTTCATTTGGGATCCTAGGTGGATTAGGTGAATTATTTGGCCTTAATACTAAATTGTATCTTTATCCATGTGCAGATGATAATGATGCAAAAAATCGCCTAAGCTTTGCTGATGTAACTTATGACAAGTCTCTTGAGTTTCTTGTTAAGTATCTTCGTGAAAATAAGTTAATTGTCGATCTTGAAGGTTATGATCATGAAGCATCAGGAATCTGGTCTCGTACAGTTATTGAGATGATCTCAAGCGGCGAGAGCGGCTGGGAAAAAATGCTTCCAGAAGAAGTCGTTGAATTAGTTAAGAGTAATAATTTATTTAAAAATTAAGAGAACATCATGAAAAAGATTCTAAGTATTATTGCAGGCCTTCTTATATTAATCATAGCAAGCGTCTACTTTATGCTATTGGGATCTTTTCCAGTAATGCATGGTAGTCTTAAAGTTGATGGCCTAAATGGTCTCACTAAGATCTATCGTGATCATGAAGGAGTTGTTCATATCGAAGCAGACTCTCGTCACGATATGAATTATGCTCTAGGCTTTTCAATGGCCGGTGATCGAAGCTTTCAATATGAGCTAATTAGTCGTGCTGGCCAGGGAAGACTTGCAGAAATTCTTGGGCCAGATCTTGTCGCTGTTGATAAATTATTTCGTACTTTAAACTCTAAGTATATTCGTGATGGCATCTTGGCCTCTCTTGATCCGATTGTGAGAAAAGATCTTGAGTCTTTTATGGCCGGCTATAACTACTATCTTGAAAATAATGTTAGGCCGATTGAATTTTTCTTACTGGGAATAAAGCCTAAGAAAATTGATATCGAAGATATCTATGGTGTCTTCGTTTACTTAAATTATAGCTTTTCGCCATTTATGAGAAATGAAGTTGCTTATCAAAATATTATGGCAAATGTTAAGCATCGTGATTTTAAGTATCTCTTTGCTAATAATGAGGTTGATTTCTCTAAGCGTGTAAGACGTGTCGTTGATGCAAGCTTTATTGACTACGAATCATTATTAAAAGGAATTGGTACTTTTACTGGCTCAAATGCTTGGGCGATCTCTGGAAAGAAGACGAAGTCTGGAAAACCAATCCTAGCAAGTGATCCGCATATCAATTTTTCTGCACCTAATATTTGGTATGAAGCAAATATTAAGAATAAGGAAGAGGGCTTTCATATGTATGGCCACTTCCTACCACTTATTCCATTTCCGGCCATGGGCCACAATCGAAAACTTGGTTGGGGATTAACTATTAGTTACACAGATGATGTTGATCTTTATCAGTTAGAAGATGATTTTGAAATTGTACGAGTTGAAGACTCTTTGATTAAAGTGAAGGGAGAAGAGTCAATCGATTTCCAAATCAAGTGGAGTAAGAAGGGTCCTGTTGTTAATGAGATCGTTCAGGCCGTAAATAAAGACGCAAAGAATATTGCGGCCCACTTCAGTTTCTTTCAAGAAGGTAACAAGCCTATTGAGGGATTTTATGGTCTTGGCCGTGCAAAAAACTTTGAAGAGATAAAGAAGGCCACAAGTATCGTTAAGTCACCTGGCCTTAATATTGTCTATGCGGATGCTGATGGGAATGTGGCAAGACTTATCATGGGGGATAGTTACAAAAGATCACATCCATTTGAATCAGATCTTGTTCAAACACCTGATCGCAAGATTCTAGGGGTCTATACATTTGATGAGAAACCTCATGAGATTAATCCTGAAAATGGTTTTGTTGTTTCCGCTAATGATGCACCAAAGACAATGAAAAGTGGTATCTATCACCGTGGTGGTTGGCATTCAGATAATCGCTATAATACTATTTTAAAGTCACTTGAGCTTCGAGATAATTGGGATATGGATTCTCAAAAGATGGTTCAAACTGCAAGCTTCAGTACGAATAATCGTAGGATGCAAAAAATTATTAATAATGCGCTAAAGAAATATCCAATGACTGCTCTTGAAGAAGAGGCCTTAAAATTCTTTATGGATTGGAAAGGTCATTCTCGCAAAGAACAGGTTGGACCGACAATATTTCATGAAACAAATATGCGTATTCGTAAGCTTCTAATGGATGAGATGGGTGAGGACTACGTTAAGTATTGTAAGGCCATTAACTCTTGGATTTATTATTACCGCTTACTTGAAATGCCAGATAACTCTTGGTGGGATATTGAAAAGACTGCACCAATTGAAGATCGTGACCAGGTCATTTCAATGGCATTTAAAGAGGCCGTGAACTATCTAAAGCAAGAGCTTGGAGATGATGTCAGCAAGTGGCGCTGGGGACTTATTCATCAGCTAACAATGCCTCACCCATTTGGAAAAAATGAGTTTCTTGCGAAAATATTCAATCAGGGCCCATATGAGGCCAACGGATCTATCAATAGTATCAACCATATTCGTCGTGTCTCATGTGAAGCAGGACACACTCCAGTGACAGGACCAAGTACTCGTCGACTAATTGACTTTGCTAATGTCGATATTTCTTACGGGATCCTTCCATTAGGAAACTCTGGGCATATGCTTTCTCCTTATTATGATAATCAGAGAGAACGTTTTATGAATGATGAGTATCGTACACAAATCTTTAGTTTTGATTTAATGAAGAAATCAGGCCCTAAAGTCTTAACTTTAAGGCCATTATAGAAGTTTATTTAAGTCTAAATTGTGAAGAGCGATTAGGTGCATTCCACCTATCGCTCACAAGCTCACTTGCAACCTGCTGAGAACGACTGAAGTCCACATTTTCTGGCGCATAAGTTACGCCTGGGTCTTGTTGAACGTGAAGAGTTTGGGTCGGGAAGGCAAAGTTAATACCATGCTTCTTGGCCGCTCTTAAAATATCTAATAAGAATTTATGCTTTTCATTTAATTCGTCATCCCAACTTGGAACTTCCCAAAACATATAGACAAGAATATTTAGAGAGCTTGCTCCCATTGAATTAAAATATACTTGGAAGTTATCCTTTCTTGTCATTGGATGAGCAACGATAATCTGACGGATACTCTCACAAAAGTTTTCAATCTTTTCTGGAGGAGTCGCGTAATCGATACCTAGAGTTGTATTAAAGCGACGATATCTTCTGCGTCCAAGGTTGTCGATATTGGCATTGATAAGGTTTCCGTTTGGAACTGATAGCAGGGAGTTGTGAAATGTTCTGATACGAGTTGAGCGCATACCAACTTCTTCAACAATACCTTCGATATCATTATTAATCTTTACCCAATCTCCAATTGTGAATGGGTTATCAAAGAGAACTGTAAATGAACCAAATAGGTTAGAGATTGTATCCTTGGCAGCAAGAGCGAAGGCGATACCACCAATCCCCATACCAGCAAGAATTGATTTCATATCTAGCTCGAGTGCATCTCCAATGAAGATGATTCCAACTGCGTAAATAAAAAATCTGGCAGTCTTTCTGATAAGTGGAACGACAATATCATCAAATTTATTTTCTGTTTCACGTGCTTTGTCCTCTAGATAGAGACAAATAACAGTGAGAAGTTGATTTAGAATAAATACCACAGAGATTGCCATGACAATATCACAGGCCTTAACAACAAGAACGAGTGCATCTGCAGGGAGATCAATCCATGTTGCTAGCGTTTGAAACACATAGGCAAAAGCAAGACTACCAAAAGGAGAGGTTAGTCTATTTTGTTGTTTCTCTGTAAAAGTGATATTTCTTTTCTTTAAAATTGAAATTGTTTTTGCTGCAATATAGTAGCGAATGATTCGGTCAACGATAAAGCTTAAAAGAGTAATTACAAGAAGCAGAATCCAGTGAATATTTAAAAGCAGAAAGCGCTGATGAAATGTCCATGCTGGAAGGTATTCTTTTAATCGATCCTTAGGGGATTGGCTGTAAACGACATCCTTAGCAACTTTTTTACCTTTAAGAGAGAGGTCATAGAAGCGAAGGGAGTTCATCGTCTCCTTTGTAAATAGCCACACCATCTTATCGCCACGTTGTACTTGGCGAATTGATATCTCAACATTGTGATCTTTATTTTCTACTTGGACGACTTCTTTACGGTAGTACCAAACTCCATCATCTACCTTTCGTGGGATCTTCTTTACATCTATATATTCAATACGATCAAAAATAGTGATTAGAGTTCGTGAGAAATCTTTAAGCTTAAAATCTTTTACTGTCTCTGGAATATGGCGGCCATCGAGCGCAAGTATTGCTTGATCGAGTCCTCTTTCATTTCCAAGCTTGTAGGCCTTCATTGACTTTAAAAAATAATTCATCGTCGATCGTGGTGAGCTTAGATCAAGAGGTGGTAGTTTTTGGGCAAATACCTGTGCCTTTAAAATTAAAACTAGGATTAGAAAAATCTGAAGAAAAAATTTATTCATAATAATCTCATTTATTTCGAAAAAAATATTTTGGTTACCTTGACAATTATAAAACACGTCCCATCTTTATAGTAGAAGGGGAAAAATACCTCATAATTTTAGGTGTTTATACCCATAAAATTGCGTGGAGGAATTTTTATGAATAAGTACGATTCAATCGTTGCAGGCAGTCTCGATATTGCCCAATCTCTTCTTATGGAAAAGAAGAATACTCAACTATCTGAGTGGCACCTTGCTTACGGGCTGGTGAAAAATCCTTCTTCTTTTTCATCAAGAGCACTAAAGAATAAATTAAAAGATATTAAGGCCGAAGTTGAGCGCTTACCTCAAGCTTCTCAAGAAGTTTCACTTGATAATGTTAGACCAACTGCTGGCCTAAGTAAGTGGCTAACATTGGCATCTTCCAATGCTATTCAATCAGGCCGTCAGGAAGTAACAGAAACTGATCTTCTAAAGCATATTGTGACAACCCTCTCCAGTCTCAATATCGATCCGAATGTCTTTAACTCTGCTATGAATGAAGACGAAGAAGAGGTTCCTGCCTTCCTGACGAACCTGAATGAAATGGCCCAAGAAGGCAAGCTTGATCCTGTCATCGGTCGCTCTAAAGAGATACGTGCCGTGATGGAAATCCTAGGACGTCGTGGAAAGAATAACCCTGTTTTAGTTGGGCCGGCCGGTGTTGGTAAAACAGCTATCGTTGAAGGCCTTGCTGAAATGATTGTTAAAGGGACTGTCGCCGATGTACTAGAAGGTAAAACTGTCTATGCCCTTGATATGGGGGCCTTGATGGCCGGAACAAAATTTCGTGGTGAATTTGAAGAACGTCTACAAAAGCTTTTAAAGTATATTAAGCAAAATGCGGCCACTTCAATCCTATTTATCGATGAGATACACCAATTAGTTGGTGCTGGTAAGACAGATGGTGCGATGGATGCGGCCAATCTTTTAAAGCCAGCTCTAGCAAGAGGTGAGCTAAATTGTATTGGTGCAACGACTGATGAAGAATATCAAAAGTATATTCTAGGTGATAGTGCACTTGAGAGGCGCTTTCGTGCGGTACCTGTAAATGAGCCTTCAAAAGAAGATGCAATTGAAATATTAATGGGTATCCGTGAGAAGCTAGAAATCCACCATGGAATTAAGATCTCTGATGATGCAATTTATAACTCTGTCATTTTATCTGATCAGTATATTACGGATAAGAACCTTCCTGATAAGGCAATTGACTTAGTTGATGAAGCAGCAAGTGCTCTTAAACTTTCTGCCGAAGCTATGCCTGCTAAGCTGGTTGAATTAGAAGCGGATATTCGTTCTAAGAAAGTTAATATGCAGATTGATAAGGATAATGAAAAGCTTGCTAAGGAAGTCGAAGAGTTAGAAAAAACTTTCAATGCACAAAAAAGTACATGGGAAGAAGAAGTTCTTTCTCTTAAAAGAGTCTCCGAGTTAAAGAATCAGCGCGATCGCTTAAATTTTGAGCTTGAGGCAGCTGAAAGAAATCAGGACTATGAAAAGGCATCAATGATTAAATATTCTCAACTTCCTGAAGTTGAAAAAGAACTAGAAGCTTGCCATCATGATTGGGTTCTAGCGACAAAGGATATTGCACTTGTGATCTCAAGACAAAAAGGGATTCCTGTTGAGAAAATCCTTAAATCTAAACAAGCGCAAATATTACAGCTTGAAGGATTCTTAAAGTCTCGTGTTTACGGACAAGAGGAAGCCTTGACTGAAATAGCTGATACCATTGTGTCGGCCCACGCTGGTCTAACTGACCCTTCTCGACCACTAGGTTCATTCCTCCTAAAAGGTCCTAGTGGTGTGGGAAAGACGGAAACAGCAAAGGCCCTTTGTGAGTTCTTGTTTGATACACAAGATAACTTAATTCGCTTTGACCTCTCAGAGTTTAGTGAAAAACACTCTGTGAGTAAGCTCATTGGAGCGGCCCCTGGTTATATTGGTTATGAAGAGGGTGGTGTTCTAACTGAAGCAGTAAGACGTCACCCTTATTCAGTGATCCTATTTGATGAAATTGAAAAGGCCCATCATGATTTTGGCGATATCTTGTTACAGATTCTCGACGATGGAAGGCTCACAGATAACAAAGGTCGCACGATTGATTTTAAAAATACGATTATTCTTGTCACTACAAATGCGAAAGAAGTAGAAACGGCATTTAAACCAGAAGTGTTGGGACGTCTTGATGCTGTTCTGACATACAATGCTCTTGATCGCTCAATTATGAACTCGCTAATTGATAAGCAAGTACGCTTACTTAACTCGAGACTTCTTGGACGTAAACTTAAAGTTGATCTATCTGAAAGTGTACGTGCGAAACTTAATGAGCAAGGGTATAGCGAAGCCTATGGAGCAAGACCTCTGGCATCAATCTTTAACAGACTCGTTACTAGGCCTTTATCAAAAGAGATAATGGCACATGACCTAGAAGAAAAAGACTTAAAGATTGATTATAAAGATTCTCAGTTTACAATTAATTAAAAACTTAGGGACTACTTTTGAAAGGAAGTAGTCCCTTTAAATCCTCATGATATTTTTTCACACTCAAGTTTTGATTATGTACATGATTGGCAATCGCTTCATGTAATTGTACATTTTTTAAATGGTGCCATGACTCAATCTCTACTGGCCTAAAGCCACGATAGAGCTTTTGTTCTCCTTGAGCACCAGCTTCAAAGATCGCTAGGTTATTTTCAATCGTATACTCAATTGCTTTGTAGTAACACATTTCAAAGTGGAGAAATTCGAAATTGTGTTGGTGTAGAGGGTGAATTCCCCAGTAGCGTCCGTAGAGTTTTGTTTCAGATTCAAAAAAGAGCGCCATTGCAATAATTGAGTCTTCTTTATAGGCGAGGTGAAAAAAACAATTATCTAGTGTGTTTAAACCTAAGAAGAAGGCAAGTGTAAGATAGGCGTAAGCCGATTTCTTATCAATTGTTGTTAGATATAAACCATAAATTTGCTTAAGCTCATCTGATGAAAGCTCTTTAGCGAAAACTTTTTTTATCTCAATATCGTAAGAGTGACAGGCCTTGCGCTCTTTTTTAATACTCTTTCTTTTATTCTTTTTAAGTTTAGAAAGATAGTCGTCAAACGATTCGAATTCGTTAATAAAATGATACTGTGTTGTGATTTGCTTAAAAAAGCCAAGCTCCTTAAGTTCAAGATAGCTCTCATCTGTAAAGTAGTAGTGCTCACTTGATAGCACGAGTCCTTGATACATATCAAAAGACTTCGTTAGAAGTTTACTATCAAATTCTTGAGTGAATTTACTATTATTTACTGGTGTAAAAGGGATGGCATGAATTAGTTTTGGGTAGTATTCAATTCCCATACGGTGATAAAGATCTGCCCAGGCCCAATCAAAGATATATTCACCATAGCTGTGAGATTTTATATAGGAGATGAGTTGATTATTTTCTCCCTCAATGTGGACAGGCTCCCAGCCTCTTTGAGGGCATGCACTCCCACTATCTTCAATTAATTTTAGAAAGTGGGAGTTGGCAAATGTATGCATGTTATTTATTTAATTCTTCTCGGATCTGTAATTCAAGTTGTTGGTAGCTAAAGCGCTCTAGTGGCTTGCCGTTGATAAAAAATGTTGGTGTACCACGAACTCCAAGGGCCTTACCGTCTTCAGCATCTTGTCTAATCCATTCCATAAACTTTGGATCATGCATATCACTCTTAATTTTGTCGATATCTAAATCAAGAGTTGTAAGGTAGTTCCAAATAAGATCTGGTCTCGGGTTATGATGATTTCCCCATGCTGGCTGACTTTTAAATAATAGATCAAGTGTTTCCCAATACTTTCCTTGTTTTCTTGCGGCCTCTAAAATTGAGATTGCATATGCAGAGTTCTTATGAAATGCAGCGTAGCGAACGACTAGTTTTACCTTTCCTTCATATTTATTCATGATTTCTTTTACATATGGAGAAAACGCACGACATGATTCACATTCCGGATCTAGAAATTCTACGAGAACAACTTTTGCATTATCTGGTCCCATTGATGGAGAGTAATCACGTACAAATAGCTTGTGGTTTTCATTGGCCATAAAGCCTAGTTTGGCCGCCTGCTGTTTCTTGTAAAATGTTGCACTAATAGCAAATACTGCAATAACTGTAATAATCGCAGCTATGATCTTATGACTTTTTTGCATTTAAAAATTCCTTGTTGTTATAAATTTCTAATAAGAATAGTGATAATAAAATTGTAAAAGCAAAGAATGCCAGCATTGGGATTGAGATGAAACCAAACCAATTAATCCATTTTTCTGAACACGGCACACCACTAACACATGGGCTAGCGCTTTCAGGAATGACTTTAAGCTGGACAAGATTGTGATAAATCGAAATGAGCCAGCCTGCAAAAATGAATGGTGCACTATAAAGTATGCTGCGCTTATCATCTTGATAGAAGCCAATTAATAATATGGCCGCAAGAGGATACATTGCAATTCTTTGCCACCAACAAAGTGCACATGGAACAAATTCCATGATCACACTAAAAAATAGCGAGCCAGCTGTTGCAAGTACTGCAACAATCCACATAATGAAGAGAGTGTTTTCTTTGATTAATTTCATGACAATAATCATAACGAAACTTTAAACAGATGACCAAGTAATTCGTCATCTGCTTAAAGCGTTATATTGTCAATTTTTTGTAAAGTGGTTTTTATTAAAGAGAATATTCAGGATTGAACTCTTGTTGTCCTTCTTCAAGCACAACTGTAGGCTCCGCCACGATATCTTCATCTTGTACTTCTACAGAAGATGTATGATTTGATGTCGTTCCCATGTTAAAAAAGCGCTCAAGATTTTCTTGCATCTTTCTAAGCTCTTTCATAATTGAGTCTGCTTCTTTACCTTCATAAGTTAATTCTTCTAAAAGAATTCGAGTAAGGTTCTTATTCATTCTCTTTGATAGGTTTCTTAGGTGTGCGTATTCAGCTGGTAATGGCTCCATTGTCTCCATTTCCTGTTCTGCTTCTTGAACTCCACCTCGTTTAGCAGCTGCAACGATTTGCTTTACTTCTTTTACTGTCTTATCTGCAATCATTGGAAGAACGCTATCTTGCACTTCCTTGTCTAATTTGATGATTTCATTTGTTACACTTGCATTGATGTGACCAAGCTGGCGTGCTTTCTTAACATGTTCTGAAGCAAGAGCATCTCTTTTGATTGCTCCTTTAATAACACTCTTTGAAAGACCAGTCTTTTGTGCAGTAATGGCAGCAAATGAATCTTGATCTTGCTCTTCTTTAGCTTTTTCCAGCTTCTTCTCTTCTGTTGTTGTTGCGATTACATCAACTTCAATCTTAGTCGCTGTCGGATTAAGCTCTTCAAAGATTTCGCGCCCACGATTAAGGCACTTTTCAAATTCAAGTTTATCAAGTGGTCTTCTCACTAAGTTTTCATCAATTGAAATAAGTTCTTGCTCAAGGCTTTGTCTATCAACTACGTGAACAGGAATCTCTTCAATACCGAGTTCTTTGAGTGCTTGATATCTTCTAGCACCTGCTAGTAATTCATTATCTTTATTAATTGTTAGAGGATTAATTAGACCAATATTTTCGATACTGATTTTTAATGTATCAACATCAGTATTTGTTCTTAGGTATTCACTATTAAGTTTAATATCATTGATATTAACAGTTGTTGTTTGCATGGAGTCCTCTTAATTTTCAAAAATTTGTGTGTTGTGTGGGCCCTAGTTTAATAGGGAAATGTATATCTGACTAGAGGTGTAAGGTATTTTTAGTAACCACGCCCTGTGTTGACGCGCTCAATTATTCTCAGTGTAAGTGTGTGAGGTATAGTGGTTAATAGGGTTTTGAAGATTTTGTTTAGAAAGCCTGGGACAATATAAAATTTGTTTTTGCTAAGTGCGCCTATCGTCTCATTCACCACTTGCTCTGATGAAATACCACTGAAGTGCTGCTTTTCGGCCTTGCCTTGGTTAATTCGAAATTGAGTGTAAACAAGTCCAGGGCAAACTGAAATAACTTGTTTGTTTGTCCCGCTAAGATCTCTTCCTAGGGCCAAGCTAAATGAATGAATCATGCTCTTTGAGGCCGCATAGACACTTTGTCTTGGAACAGGGAAGAAGGCATAGAGTGAAGCGATATTGATTATTTTAAGTTCTTCTTTTTGCTGTAAAAAGTGATGGCTTAAGCGCATTGGTACTTCGACATGTACTCTTTGCATGCTTACTTGTTTTTCAATATCTGTTTCAAGATATTTTCCAGCTACTCCAAAGCCTGCATTATTAACAAGGTATGACAAAGGTTCTTTGATCTTAGAGATTACGTATTCACAAGCTTCACTTTCGCACAGATCCTTAATAATGATCTCACAATTTACTTGGTATTTCTCTCGGTACTCTTTTGCATTTTGATCGAGAAGAGTAAGGTTTCGGCCATGAAGATAGAGGTCGTATCCAAGAGAGGCAAAATAGTCAGCAAAGGCCTTACCCATACCTGTTGTTGCGCCCGTGATAAGTACTGTCTTTTTATCTCTATGATTGCTTACGTTCATGATACCAAATTCCAATATTTCGAGGGGACTCTACTTCATTGAAGAATGCCATAAGTTTTGCTTCTTTGCCTCGCTCTTGTAACATGATAGCACGATCATAGAGAAGGTAAAGCTCAAGAGCACGGCCAAACTGCCAGCGAACAATATTGGCAAAGAAGAGCTTTTCTAATAACTCTTGATTTTTTGCATAGAGTTCATCAAGTTGCTGTGCTGTTAAATTAATTGGAATATTGTTTTCTGTTAGCTTTGAAATAGCGTATTCACTAAAGGATTTAGCATAGAGTCTTTTATGAGCATCACCAATTGAGATCACATCAATATCACTTCCTAGTACACTATCAATGTAGATTTGAAGGCAATAGCGATAGTTCTTAACTTTTTTCTTTTGCTCGAATTCTTCGAGGCTCATGCTTTGATGGCCACGAGTTGCCAAAGTTAAGCTATTACTCTCAAGCTCTAGTGGCCCAATTTCTTTTGCATAATTTGAAATATTAATATGCTTACTTGGTTCAAGTTTATTATAGCAACAACCAAAATTTAGAAGTCCACGAGTTTGATTTCTACTTGCCACCTGCATATGCTTAACCGCAAGAGAGCCACAAGTGTGAAGTCCTAGGGAGAAAGAGTCATTACAAAAAATACGCGCATTCTCATCTCCATCAAGATCAATACTAAAATCATGATTGATGAACTTTACGTCCTTTGCCAGATCTGGCCTTGGGTACTTTTTTAAACGATTTTTTCCAATTTCTTGAAATTCACTATTAATATCAAGGCTAATCATTTCCATGCCAAAGTAGTGGGCAAGGGTGCGCGAAAGATGACCAACACCACCGCCAATATCAACAGTATGCTTAAAATCGCCTTCCTTATTTCTAAGTTTCTTAAGAAAATTTGCAATGATTAAAATTTCGTCTTGCTTCTTTCCCTTAACTTTATTAAATGCCCAACTCGGAAGCTCATCCACGCCGCGAATGAGTTCTTCATCCACCGTTTCATAAACTTCATTTTCTCTAAGAGAGCATAGTAAAGTTTTTAAGGGGCCATCTTCTAATTTCGAGTAATCGCGAAGACAGTCCATCTCATAGAGTTCTTCGTGAGTAAGCTTTTTTAGAGGTGTGAGGAATTCTTCAGGATACAGCTCGTCGATTTCTCCAGCGCGCCATGCTTGGAGAACTTCTCTTTGCCATAGCTTAGTGTATGGCCTTAAAATAGTGGCAAGATTTAAAAAAAGCTGCTGATAATTCATGCACAGCAATGTAGCACTTTTATCCATATTTTGGAAGGTAATAGTCATATGATCATCAATGAATCGTTAAATAAGTATAATAAGATAGCTGTTGTAGGCCTTGGGGTTTCTGGAGTTTCAGCACTTCGCTTGCTGGCCTTCCTAGGTAAGGATATTTATTTAGTTAATCAAGGACCTGTTGATAAGTGGCCTGCCTTTGAAGATTCGACGTGTATTAAGGCGAGACTTCCTCAAGATGAAGCTGCCGATATGCTAGGGGAGATGGATCTGATTATTCTCTCACCGGGGATGTCTAAGGAGTTGCCATTATTTTCAAAAGCATCATGCCCAATATGGTGTGAAATTGAACTTGCTTATAAATTTGCTGATGCACCAATTCTTGGAGTGACAGGAACAAATGGTAAGACAACAGTTGTCTCTTTCCTTGAAGAATGTGGCAAGCAGGATCCAACTGGTGACTACTTTGTTGGTGGTAATATTGGAACACCATTTTGTGACTATATCTATGAGCGCATGAGTGGAGAGCGTGAACCTGCCCAAGGTATAATTCTAGAGCTTTCAAGTTTTCAACTAAACCTCATTGAAGAATTTCAGTGTGATGTTGCGGGAATCTTAAACCTGACTTTCAGCCACGGTGAACGCTATGATGATCTAAGATCATATGCACTTGATAAATTCGAAATCTTTAAGAATATGGCCAATGAAGGAATTGGATTCTTACCGAATAATTTAGAAGTTAAAAATGAATACCCAATTCGCAACGAGCATCAACTTGATCTCTCTATTGCTAAGGTTAAAGAAGAGCTTTCTGAGGTTATTGATATTGGTTCACTTAAAATCTACGGTGAACACAATCTCGTCAATACATACTTTGTCTATCTTATGTGGGATGCCTTTACTGGCAATATCAAGGCATTTCAAAATGCCTGTGAAGTCTTTGGTGGTGTGGAATACCGCTTGCAGATGATAAGACACACGCAAGAAGGACGCTATTTCTTTAATGATGCCAAGTCCACAAATTGGGAGGCAACTCTTACGGCCTTAAACGGTGTGAAGGAGTTAGGGGAAGTTGAGCTGATCATTGGCGGTCAGCTTCGTGGTCATGGTGATAACCAGCTTGAGAAGCTTCTTCCTTTTAAGAGTCAGATTAAGAAGATTCTCTTCTTTGGTGAATCTGGAAAGGTTCTAAGTGAATCAAATTTTGAAATTGAATCTGAGTATTTTGAAAATTTGGATGAGATTTTTAAAGCAGGCTTTAGCACAAGTGTCGTTCTATTTTCTCCAGCGTTTCCTTCTTTTGATCAGTATGCAAATTACGTCAAAAGAGGAGAGCACTTTACGAAATTAGCACTTACTTAAGAACTGAAATTGTTACTTTTTGCGACTTGGAATCCCTCATATTATCTGCAACAGCAATCTTAAATAAGAAAATAATGAGAATTCCAATAATAAATTTACCTGACTTTGATTCCATAATGTGATTATCGGTACTTAGTGATAATACTTTAGTAAATATTATCTTTTGTTAATAAATTTTTGCTTGCGCAAATCTCTTTGTTGAAACTAAGACCAATAATAGCATGCACAGCCCTGCGATCAAGGCGGCGGAATCCTTTGCTGGCGGGTGTTCAGAAAATTCCGTACTTATCTTTTTCTCAATATCCTCATAAATATGGCCATCATACTTGGCACTATCTTTTATCGGTGCAATTGAGCCACACATTGGTATTTGTTCCTTAGGATAAAGGTAAGTGGCACCATCCCAATCGTCTTGCCCAATCGTTTCTCTACCTGTGAGGTTTCTAAAGTACATAAGTGAGCTTTCTTTTGAAGAGTGGCCAAGGCCAAAGGCATGTCCGATTTCATGGGCAAAAAGAGCAATCTTCTGGGCCCTTGTCTGGTCGTTGTAGCGAGTTCCTGCAATGTCATTTAGGCCAATGACAGAGCCTTGGATAACTGTTCCGTTTAGATTATTTGGTAGTGTTACAGCTAAAATTCCTGTGGAAGTAAAAACTGTATTATTACTATTACAAACGATCAGAATCTGTGTGTTAGTACTTGGTACTTGGCTGACACAACCAGCTTCTCCTGCAGCACAGATTTGTTCAGTTGTATAATCATTGTTAACCGTTAAGATATCGCCACCTTTTAGGTGTAAACTACTTGTCGCAATCTTATTCCAATAATCACTAACTGCAATCTCTACCATATCCATGATTTCATCAGCAGAGTCTGTAATATTTGCGCAAGCATTATCCGCTATATCGACACGAATTTCTGGACTTGCAAAGCGAATAGGTATATTTGCGTTGATCGTAAATGCTAAGGTGTATGTTGAAAGAAGTAAGCTTATTATAAATTTCATTAATTATTTCCAAAAGTATAGTTAAGAGATAATGCATAACTAAATGCGCGCTCATCACCATCTTCAAGGTTGAAGACGCTTAATTGTCCATTTACAAAGTAAGTCTTATTGAAGAGGTAATCTGCACCAAGAATGACAATATTATTAACTGCTGTTTGGTAATCATCCGGTGTGTAGAATTGTTGTGTTGATGTTCCATTGCCAAGAGTTTGCATTTTTCCATCCATTGCTGTGTAGGTAAAGAAAATACCAACTCCTGCTTGTACTCTAAAGCTTTGATTGAAGGTGTGTTCGATAAGTGCATGAATCCAAAGGTTTGTAACAGTTACTGCACTATCTTCACTCGATTTTGGAAGAGTTAAACCTGTTTCAATATTTAGCTTTTTTTCCCAAGCAATATCTGTGCGATAATTGGCCCTGATAAATGGATTGAAAGTGAAGTAATTTCTCCCGCCATCAATATCGGTTTGAATTTTACCGACGTATTTCGTCAAATTCCCAACTCCAAGTGAGAACTCGCCAGGAATATTAAGTTCCTGTGCCTTTATAGAAAATGGAAGTATGCATATAATGCACAGAAGTAAAGAATGGGCTGCTTTCATGTAATAATTGTTAAGAAGTTTTCAAGCTTTGACAACTTCTTATTTGTTTCCAAATACTGGCATTTTATTTAAAATGCCAAGAGATTTAAAGAAACTTAAAAAGGATTTTAAATATGTTCGAAAATTATAAGATACCTAATGAATTAATTCCTAGTGATCCACGCTTTGGTGTTGGGCCATCACTTGTTCCAACTGAATTCGTTCAAAGACTTGCTGATACAAAAGCAACGCTACTTGGGACTTCTCACAGAAAACCGGCAGTGAAAAATCTTGTAAAAGAAGTACAAGAGGGATTAAAAAATTTCTACAACTTACCTGAAGGTTATGAAGTCGTTTTAGGAAACGGTGGAGCAACTTTTCTTTTCGATATGATCGGTCTTGGTCTCGTTAATAAAAAAAGTGTTCACTACACATGTGGTGAATTCTCAAATAAATGGTTTAAGTCACATCATGCAATTCCATGGATTGAAGCACAGGAAATTGCAAGTGAGTATGGCCAAGGTTGTGAGCCACAAGGCTCAGATGCTCATGCTGATGCTGACATGATTTGTTTTACTCTTAATGAAACTTCTACAGGTGTTCAAACGACGACAATCCCAAGTGTTAATGATGAGACACTTGTCGCTGTGGATGCAACAAGTGGTGCAGGGCAAATTCCTCTTGATCTAACTAAAGTAGACTGCTATTTCTTTTCACCGCAAAAAGTTTTCGCATCTGAAGGTGGTCTCTTTGTCGCTATTATGTCACCGAAAGCACTAAAGCGTGCTGCAGAGATTGCAAAGACTGATCGCTATATTCCTGGTATTATGGATTGGACTGTTGCTATTGATAACTCTCTTAAGAATCAAACTTATAATACACCAAGTATCTCAACTCTTTTCTACTTAAATGAGCAGGTAAAGCTTATGAATTCTCAAGGCGGAGAAAAGAATGCAGTAGAACTTGCACGCAAGAAAGCTGATATGATTTACGGCTGGGCAAAGGAAGAAAGCTTTCTTGAGGCATACGTTTCTGATGAGAAGTATCGTTCAACTTCTGTTGCGACGATTAATATCGATGATAAGTATGAAGCTGCAGCACTCATTAAAGTACTTGAGCAACAAAATGCAGTTAACGGAATTGATTCGTACAGAAAGTTAGGAAAGAATCAGTTTAGAATTTCTCTTTTCCATAATGTGAAATTTGAAGATCTACAAAAGCTAACCAAAATTATTTCAAGCGCTGTTAATCAAGCAAATAATTAATTAATAAAGAAAAGGGAGTACGAAGTGCTCCTTTTTTATTTCAAAGAAATCGCTCTTAGATCAATTGACATGGAAGAGTTAGTGTAAAACTCTAAGTAATCGCTTCCTAGGTTATCCCAAATCTCTTGGGTTGATAGAGGATTCTTTCTATTTTGATCAGCTACACCAAAAAAGAGTCCGATGATCTCTCCTGTATCTCGATTCATAATAGCACTTCCGGAATCTCCGGATTGAGCATCGCAGGCAGTAAAGAAAACATCTCTTACCTTATCCTTGTTGAATCTAATATCCATATTCCCTGTAAGATAAATGCAGTCAGTATCTTGTGCTATCTTAGCATCATATCTTCTCAGATCGGCCTTGCCACCACCAAAACCAACAGTTACGAGAGGATCTCCAGCTACAGGATTTGAAAATTTAGTATTAAGCGATGGAAGTTTTGAGAGAAAGTTTAGCTTCTCACTTTTCTTAATTCGAAAGTAAAGATAATCGCTACCTGATTTAATTGAGCCTATGCTTATAACACCATCACACTTTGCTACTATCTTATTGTGGCCTTCATTAATGAGTAAAAGGGAGGATTCGCTACATTCTTTCTCGCCACTTATTACATGATAATTAGTGAGAAAGATATAATGCTCAAGTTCTTCTTGGTAAAGAAAAGCAGTTCCAATTTTTCTCTTTATTTTGTTAACGACCTTGGCGGTACGAAGAACTAAGCTCTTTGTGTTTGTATCAAGTGTTTGAAAGAGCTTCTTTGTAACCCTTGGCCTACTCCATTCATCTCCACCAACGTAGCGTTTGGCCATTGTTAGATTAGAAAGCAATATCAATGTAAGTATAAGAATTATCTTGATCTTCCCCATAGTAGGGTTTTAGCTTAGATTATTTTTTGGGTCTAGAAATGTGAAAAGTTTATAAGAAAAAGGGACACCGAAATGTCCCTCTATATGGTTTTATTTTTTAGTTTTTAGCACCATCATCTTTATTGTAATTTTTTAAAAATTCAGTTTTCCACTCGTTGTAGCGATTATCTAAAATTGCTTCACGAGCTTCTTCTGCCATATTCTTATAGAATTCAATATTGTGCATTGTCGCTAGAACTTGTCCTAGGATCTCATTTGAATCAAAAAGGTGCTTAACATAGGCACGAGTGAAGTTCTGGCAACAGTAACACTTACAATTTGGCTCAATAGGGAAGAAGTCACGACGATAGTTCTTGTGACGAATTCTAATCTTTCCACGTTTCGTAAATAGCGTTCCACCACGTGCAAATTTTGTTGGAATGATACAGTCACTCATATCAATTCCATATTCCCAGATCATACATAGGTCTTCTGGATTACCAACGCCCATAACGTAGCGTGGCTTATCTTTTGGCATCTTAGGCCCTGTGTACTTAACGATTTTTTCCATAAGCTCAGGCCCTTCTCCTACGGATACACCACCAATGGCATAACCTGGAAGATCGCGCTTAACAAGTTCATCAAGACACTCATCTCTATAATCATCGTAAGTAGAACCTTGGATAATACCAAAAAGGGCCTGCTTTGGATTTGTCCAAGCATCAATACAACGATCTAGCCAGCGGTGAGTACGATCGATTGAATTCTTTGTATACTCGCGAGTCGCTGGGTATGGAATACACTCATCAAAGGCCATCATGATATCTGATCCAAGCTCTTGTTGGATTTGAATTGATGTCTCTGGAGAGAGCATAATTGATTTACCTTTATGGTCCTTAAACTCAGCTCCTTCTTCTTTAATGGCCTTTCTTTGAAGTGAGAAAACCTGGAATCCACCTGAGTCTGTAAGAATTGGACGATCCCAATTCATAAACTTATGTAGTCCACCTGCTTTTTCAACCAGTTTTGAACCTGGTGATAAGTGAAGGTGGTACGTATTTGAAAGAATAATTTTAGTGTCCAGATCCTTTAGGAAGTTTGGTGGTAGTGCTTTAATTGCACCGTGCGTACCAACTGGCATAAATACTGGAGTTGGAATTTCACCATGAGGAGTAGTGATAACACCTGCTCTTGCTCCTGAATTCTTATCTTCGTGGACAACTTTGAATTTGAAGTGTTCTTTGACTTGATCTTGAATGCGCATAGATCACCCTTTGTCGTAACTCGACTGTTGAAATATTTCTACTAACTTTAATTATTTAAAGTACTTAGCTTTAATATTTCTTTTGCTGCTTCTTGTCCAACAGTATTTGTGCTACCTTGTAAAAATTTTGCCAGATCTCGGGCAAATTTTGTAAATGAAGCACGGTTCTCTCCGTTATCCTTAATTGAAACGAGCTGATTGATCTCGTCAAGTTGACTCATTAAAATTGATTTATTTGTACCGAGAAATGCCTTTTCAACACTATCAATATATTCAATCTTAACTTTTGGCTTTGCTAAGAATGTTAGGCCTTCAAGTTCACTTGATTTCATATTGCCGCCAACCTTTGAGAATTGCATAACTGAGTCATCTGAAATATAGAGATAGACTTCATCAAGATTGCTTCTATAGAAAGACGTGAATTTATTTAAGTTACGATATTGCTTATAGTTCATTTTAAACTCTGCAAAGGCCTTCTTTGATTGGCCAATGGCAAGTAGGTCAACATGAACTAAATCTTTTGTCGATCGTCCTTTGATGATCTCTCCGGCCCAAAATAATTTTCCAAAATCTTCTCGCGTTAAATAGCTCGATTTTTCATCTTTATAGAAAGAGCTTAAATAAGGATAGCGATACTTGAAGAATGGAATTGAGCTAAAGCTTTTTTGAAAATTTCTAAACGACATTTCATCTGTTAATTTTAAAACATATGTATTTGCTGTTTCTTTATTGATGATAAAGTAGCTTGGCCTTTGCCCTGCAATTCTTAAGATAATATTTTCCTGAGAGAATTTTTTTGAAACTAAAACCTCTTTAATTTTCAGCGGTCGTTTACCTAGCTCTTTTGGCACATTGATTTGTTTAGGAACAGGCGTGTCCGAAAAGCTTTCCTGAATAATAGGATAACCAATTACTAGCATTGTAAAGATTGCTAAGTTGATAAGTGAGATGAACTTAAATCCCTTTATACGATAAGTAATTCGCCCTTGAGTGATAAATTCTTTAAGAGATGGTGAATCAAAGATAACAGGGAGCTCAAATAATGGGATAAGGTGAGCAATAAGATCTAGTGGAGTTCTAAGAACAGCTTTTGCTCTTTTTGTAAGAAATGATCCTGTTGTTGTTGCACCACTAATAAAAAGGGTTGGTGAAACACTTAGAATTAAATTTGAAATAAATAGAATACCAAAAAGTACAATTACAATTTTTGCAATATCTGGGCTTACACTGAATTCGACAAATTTTGCAATTTCTGAATTTAGTAGAGTTGCGAGTTTGTCACTTAGGCTCTCTATTGCTTCAACATCAATCTGAGTTGAAACTATCGTTGTTGCAAAGACGAGTGTTAATGCACTAACGAAGCGAGTAAAAGGGCCTACTAGTTTTCCTTGAGACTGTTTAATTTTTTTCTTTTTTTGTTGTGCTTTTCTGATCTTCGCACCTTCGTAGTCACGGGCAACACCAAGTTTTAGATCAGAGTCTTTATTCGTTGATTTAGTGCTCTTTTTTTTCTTCTTCGCTTTCTTCTTTTTTTGACTCGTAAGTGGTCGGCTTACGTGTTCATTAGATTTTACCGACTTCTTACTTTGCTCTGCCTCTGCACTTTGAAGACGGGCAACGTTTAGAACTTGAGTAATACTTAAGGAGTCTGTGTCTTCTTTCATTCGAGGTTGTGAAGGCTGATCTCCATTTGTATCAATGACAAAGGAAATATCATCTTCATCGCTATCTGATTCGTCATCTGACTCATCTCTATTAAGCATATCACTACTTGTCATTTCAAACGAAGGTGTATGCCCTTGTGTTTGGGCCTTTATTTCTTCAACGCTTTCTTCTTGCTCATTCGTGGCAAAATTACTTAAGTCATCAAATTCAAGATCATCCTCATCATTTGCTGAGGCAATATCAAATTCATCAGGAAGTTGTTTTTCAAGAGATAGAGACTTTAGTTTAAATTCGCTACTTTTGTAGCTAAGTTTTTCTCCAATTTCCATGAAGTAAGTTGATCCTTCTTGCAGTGGAGTATCTTGTAATTTAGCGTCTTGTATTTTTTGAATTAATTTTAAAACTAGGCAATCGTCATCGACATGAACTTTTATGCTACCACCGTTTTCAGAAATAATGAGTTCATTATTTTCTTCTTTAAAAAAAAACTCTTTATTTGAGATTGTGATTTCTTGATTTTCGTTAGAGTTGCTGTGGATAAAACCAACTTGCATAGTCAACCTTTGTTAATTTTCAATTAAATTCCTTTTTATTTTAAAGGGATTATATAAATTTTCCTACTAATTTTTAGAATTGATTCCGTGTTAATATTGGTAAAGAGAATTAAGAAGATTTAACCACGGAAGGGGACAAATAGATGAAAAAATCTTTTTTAGTAAGAGCGACGTTTGCTACGCTCTTAGCAGGACAAGTGGCTTTTGCGGCCGATGCAGATTACAATGTACAGGAACGCTTTCGCCTAATGGAAGACAAATTCCAAACTCAAGAGTTTCTAAGAGAACCAGGACATGACTTTCTTATTGATATGTCTGTTTATGCTAATACGGATCTAATGGAACTTGTTGGTGATGTATCTGATGCTTCAGATGCTGCTGACCCAGATCAAGCAGCTGCTGATGTTCTTTCAGCTTATGCTGATACTGAACAAAACCTTAGACTGAATGTAGAAGTAGGTGTTCCACTTCCATCATTTAATGCTTTTAAAGGGACAATTAGTCCAAGTGTTAGGCTAGGTGTAAATGTTGGATCACTAATTGGAATTGGTGAAGAGGATATCATGATTGATACTTTCATCTCTGCAGTTCCTGGTGATGCTGAACTTAAAACAGTTCTTCAAGATAAAATCACACAAGGTGTTTTAAATGACATTATCGGTGGTACAGTGGGTTACCAAAATGTTACAGATTTAGCAGCGACACTAGGTTTAAGTACTGAAGAAGAAACGGCCCTAAGAGATGCCCTTGGTGGTGAAGCTATTCCATTTGCTGGTTCAGGTTCAACTGCTCCAATTATCGATGCATATGTTAAGGCAGACGTTACTGCTGGTTTAAACTTTGATTATAAGAATGAGAGACACTTCGGTTCATTTTCTCTATATGGTTTATATAGAGCTGACGTAAGACGTGTTCTTGATCAAGATGCAATTGCTGGTGACGGTGATGTAATTGATACTGAAAACCTTGATCAAAATATGACTCTTTATGCGATGGCCGACATTACTTATGGTTTCCACTGGCTATCAAATTTCAGAACGATGTTTAAGATCCAAGATATTGCTCTTGCAACAGTGATTGAAAATGATGAAGGTTATCTTCCATTGTATGAGCCAGAAATTGGCTACCGTATGCACACAGATTATAGCTTTAATCTTTCAAATATGAGACTTCGTCCATTCGTAGGTTTCCACATGAGAGATGGTTATGATTTTGCTGATGGAGTTTATGCTGGTACTGATCTAATGTTCCATGTTTGGAAGGAGAGACTAGCTGTTACAGTAAGAGGGATGGTTGACTCTGAACACCTAACTCTAACTCCAAGAGTCAAGCTTGGATTCATGGATTTCATGTATTCTCTTAAGCAACCAATCACTTCTGAAGTAAAAGGTGTGAAAATCTCGACAATTCACTCTGTAAACTTCAGACTTCACTTCTAATTTAAGAAACATTGTGTTAAATATCGGGGATCAAATTGATCCCCTTTTTTATTTTGTCCACGTTAGGCCAGGGGACCGTGAGTGGATATGTCTATTTAGGAGAGTATAAAATGGCAAAAAGCACAAAAGAATTTGTTGACATTGTTGATATGGACCTATTTGCAGGTTTCCTTAAAGAGAATAAACTAACAAAACCAACTGAAGTACAAGCTGAAGCAATTCCTCAGTTTCTAGAAGGTCACAACCTACAAGTACAGGCCCAAACTGGTAGTGGTAAAACACTAAGTTATCTTCTACCACTATTTCAAAAGCTAAAAGAAACAGAAGCAGACATAAAAAATCAAAAGGCAGGCTCGCCTCGCGCGATTATTCTTCTACCAATTAAAGAGCTTGCGATGCAAGTCTCTGATGAGTGTAAGAAGATTTCTCACCATGCAAAGATGCGTGTTCGTCTTGCCCTTGGTGGTGAAAAAGGCAAGAAGGTAAGTACACTTAAAAAACAAACTTTTGATATTCTTATTGGAGGCCCTGGCCGAATTAAATCAATGATTGAGAAAAAAGAGATCCGTCTAGATGAACTTGAGTATCTAATTATTGATGAAGCCGACCAGCTTCTTGATATGGGATTTATGCGTGAGCTTAAGGCCATTCGTCGTCATCTTACGTCTTCGTACCAAGCATGCCTTGTTTCTGCAACGATGGCCGATGACTTTGATATGCTAAAGGCCGACTTCTTCTCAGGTATGGAATTTAAATCAGTAAGCCTAGTTGGCTCACACGGACTTTCTCAAACTATTGAAACTTTCAATATTGCTCTCGAATATACAGAGAAGAATGCCATGCTTGATGTTTTCGTTAAAAAAGAAGCAAAGGGCAGTGGGATTATTTTTGTTAACCAAAAAGAGAAGGCGGTAGAAGTTTATAACTATATGAAGCAAGCAAAACTTCATAAAAACCTTTATGTTTCTCATGGTGATATTACTGCAAAAGAAAGAAGTGAGAATTTTAAAAAGTTTAAATCAACTGGTGGTATTCTTATCACTACTGATATGGCGGCCCGTGGGATCGACATTAAGACTCTGCAATGGGTACTAAATTACGATCTTCCATTTGAAGCAGTTTATTATATTCACCGTTCGGGACGTGTAGGTCGTGCTGGAAGGGCCGGAAGTGTCTATAACTTTGTAACTAAGAAAGATCAAAAA
Source organism: Halobacteriovorax sp. RT-2-3 (assembly GCF_047085075.1). Classification (NCBI taxonomy): domain Bacteria; kingdom Pseudomonadati; phylum Bdellovibrionota; class Bacteriovoracia; order Bacteriovoracales; family Halobacteriovoraceae; genus Halobacteriovorax; species Halobacteriovorax sp. RT-2-3. The sequence continues at coordinate 84,655 of NZ_JBKIYF010000001.1, forward strand.
CTTATTGGGCAAATTAATGATGCCATTAAGAATCAAGATACTTTGAAGATTGATCCAATCTTTCTTAAGTCGATGGCAAAGAAATCGGGAGCCAAAAAGGTTGCAAAGAAAGTTGCTAGACGTGGGCCAGCACCACAGAAAAAGACTTCAAAAACGACGACGAGATCAACATCTCGCACAGGTGGACGTACACCTTCTCGTACTTCAAAAACTTCTCGCGGCAGACGCCGTTAAATGATAAAATGCTAATATGTTTAAACATATTAGCATTTTCTTTCTTCTATTAACTTCACTTATTACTTCCTCATGTTCTGAAAAGGATATTTATACGCCTTTGGAAATGTTTGATATGGCCTATAAATTCGACAATACAATTGAAGAAGTTCGCCTTAGTGTGAAGGAGAAGGAGAGACACCTTGACTGCAAGGATTATCCGGCCGGCTGTATTGAAGGCTCTCCTAAGCGCTTTAAGGTGAGACTAGTTGAAATGATTGTTGTCCAGTACTTATCATCTAATGAAGCATGTTTGGCCGCTTATAAGCTTGGTCAATATTATGCTCGTAATTGGCTCTTTGATGATGTTGCAGATGAGCCTGTTCTTGTTGATTTTGTTAAACAGGTTTATAAGGCGAAAAGTCCTAAGACAAGACAAGAGTGTAATTAAACCTCACTTACTTTAACCACTGCCTAATCTCTTCATAGTATTGTTCTAGTTTTTTATTAGCACCTATAAAGTCACTACTTGTGATTTGAAAACTCTTGTTATTATTTAATCGTATTTGAATTGCATGATTAGAAGCTGTGGCGCCTTTGGTTTTCAAAAGCTCTACACGTTCAATTTCATCAAGTCCAAATTGTATGATTTGTTTTCTTAGCAATGAGCGAGCGACTAATCTTGCAGTATTTCTCGGTTTGCTCATTTCCAAGTGTCGGTATTTTATTAAGGATAAGACGACAATGGGTGTGAAGAGAAATAGAAGTAGATCTTTTTGAGCAAGTTTATTATTGAATGTTAAGTAACTTCCAAGCCCAACAACAAGTAGTAAGATACACATAAGTGCTAGCTTAGTTGGAAATGAGTTAAGTGTTAAGTTTTGAAAATTAGTTTCAAGTTTTAACATATCGATCTCCGTTACGCTCTATACTTTATCAGGCCTTAAAGAAGTACTTTTTAAAGCCCGTCTGGAATGCATCAATTTTTACTTCCCAAGAATTGATAAACTCAGGGGATTGCTGTCTATATTCATTTAATGTTTCTTTAAAAAGCATTACCCAACGACCAAGCTCTCCCATATGAATATTTAAGTACTCATGTGCCTCAAGTAAGTGTGCCGCAGGACGAGGAAATTTTATTCCTAGCAATTGTGCCTGCCAAAAAGCATTTATATTAACGAGATGCTCTTGAAAATCATCAATGCTTGAGAGTGGAGCGCTATTAGCAGTTATTTTTCGAAAGTGATAGCCGATGAATACGTCATTAATGGCCTTCTCGTAAAATGACCGAGTAACTTTCTCTATTAATTGAATTTCCAACTGATTGCCTGTCATGACTAAAGTCTACACTAAATATTGCGCTTTAAATACCGATGAAAGTTTATGAACAAAATAATTATATCTTTATTTTCATTACTACTTAGTAAATTTATTTACGCCGGAGCATTAACTTCTGTTAATAACGACACTTGTTGGTACAAGGAAGATGAGGGGCGCACTAAAATAGCTTCCTTTAATGATCAGGTAAGTATTAATACAAATCGTGATGAGATTTTAGGCCACGTTGTTAAGTACTTACATGAACAAAAATTTGCGGCAGACAAGATTGATATGATTCATTCGTTCGGATTATGTGGACCAAGACTTTCTTTGGCCTTTCGTATCTCTTACGATAAAGTTGATTATTGTCTTAGAGCAAATGTAAATAAGAATACTGAGTTAACTTTCTCAGGAATTGGACTTGCTCAAGATAGCAAAGGAGCTTGCCAGTCAATTGCTAGTGATAAATTGATAGTTTCTATTGATCAGAAAAATATTGTCGATCTACAAAAGCTCTTGGGTGAGCAGGGGATGTCGCCTAAGAAAGTTGATAAACTCTCATCTAAGGTTTACGTTTTATACTTTAACGTTGAAAGAGATGAAATTAAAGATGTAAGAAAGAGTATCGTCACATCAAATCTAGTTAACTCTGCGGAGTATTCAACTGGACAATATCATATTGCAGATGAATTCGAGTTATTAAGTATTAGCTACTTTAGAAAGTAGCTCAAACAAATAAAAAAGCCTCGCGATGCGAGGCTTTTTTAATTATCTTTTTCCAATTTCAGCAATTGTTTTTCCAAGAGACTTTGAACGTTTTAAGTATACGTTTGATCTCTCTTCGTGCTCAGCTTCTTCTTTACATGAAATACAAAGTTCCGCTGTGTTTCTCGCCATTAGACGATCGTAACCAATTTCAATATCACACTCATCGCATAGGCCATATTCACCTTTTTCGATTTTTGTAAGTGCTTTATTGATTTTCTTTACGTAGAAGTTTTCACGATTTCTGAAACGAATTTCCTGCGATGTTTGAACGTTAGCTACTGCCTCATCTAGAGGGTCAAGTAGTTCGTTCTTGTCCATGCAATACTGCTCTTTCTCACTGTTTTTGTTAAGAATTCTTTCTTTGTCAGCAAGTAGCGCATCTTTAAGTGCAGCTATTTGCTTGTCCGATAGATACGAGTTAGCTCTGTTCATTTCGACTCCCTTGTGCCGTGTTTCTTCCAGTGAAACAAGTTGCTTGTAACCTTTAATTTGCGCTTAGGCAAAACAATTACGCACAACAAATATTGTGTTCGTGTGTTGTAGAAAGAATTTACTGGTCGGGAAAGTGTTAGTAAAAGGTATTTTTCTTACAAAGGATTACTTTGTCACGAAATTTCAACAGTTTAGATCTAGTTTTTAGGAAACGCTGCTTCACAATGAGGGCAAAACTTCCAAAACTGCTTATCTACCTCATTTTGACAGCTTGAACATGTGATTAGTGCGCTTAATTCCTCAAAGGCTTCGTCATACATATTGGCAAAGAGATCGCTTCTCATGGCCGCTATCGTTGTTGGATGGGCCCTAAAAGTTCCAGGCATGGTTTTATTTGGAATGAATTTGGCCGGTGTTACGCTCTTGTCTGGAAAGATCTGAACCTGAACTTCTTGCGAAGGCTGCATTTGATACATCTGCCTATTTGCAATATTGCGTTCGTTCTTTAGTAATTCAAAATTCTCATTGGCGCTAAACTTTCTTTCCATAAGCTAATTGTAGCACACTACTTCCAGCGACGTTCTAGTAGCTCAATTATTTCCACGCAGGCCTTCTTATGCTGGTTAAATAGTGCAAAGAAGCCTGGTTTTGCTTCTAATACGGCCTTTTTGAAATAAATTGATTGTGAACCAAGGGATTCAATAAGGCGCAGAGTCCATTCAAAGACCTCAGGGTCTTGATGGCCAATAAGTTTTTCAAGTGCCTCTAAGAAGTCAAAAGGTAGTCTTTCACCTCTTTTGTGGAATTCATCTATTATCTGCTTTCTGGCAACGCCTAAACACAGAGTAAGGACTTCTGGATCGTGGCAAAGTGCAAGGCAGTCCATAATCTCTGGGTAGATAATATGATCAAGAGTAATGGTATTATCAAGTAAACACAGTAGGGGGATAAGTGCATCCCAGTTTTCTTCGCGATTTAGCTCCTGAAAACGTAGCTTAAAAACACTGAAATCTTCTTTTGTATAAGTGCAGTTGGGCCTTTTTCCCGCCTGTAAATCAGCGATGACGACGCGAAACTGTTCATCTATATCAATCATATTTCTTCCCTTGGGCCATTTTTGCGATTTTTCATGTAGCAATTACTCGATTTACTTTTAAATATATGACATTTTAAGGCCTTATGCTATATAAATACCCTTTAAGAAGGTTTTCAATGCAGCAGTATCTTATTAACGACATTTACCGTGCTACAGAAGGAGAGGGAGTCTTTGTTGGACGCTCTCAGGTCTTTGTGCGCTTTCAAGGTTGTGCCGTTGGTTGTATTAATTGTGATTCAATGGATACTTGGAGTTTTGATATTGAGCCAACTTCGATTGAGTCGATTTTTGAAAAGATACTAGAAGAATCTTATCAGGGAAAAATAAATTGGATTTCAATTACAGGTGGAGACCCTCTTCATCCTAAACATGTTCCAAGTGTTGTTGCTCTATCAAAATTTTTAAAAGAAAAAGGCTTTAAGCTTAATCTTGAAGCTGCAGGGACACGAGTTGTTGATGAAGTATTTGAAAACCTTGATTACATCTCATTTGATCTAAAAACACCTTCGACAGGTGTACAGACTCGTCTTTCACTTATTGAAAAGCTTGCTCAAAACTATAATGGAAAGTTTCAGCTAAAGGCCGTTATTGCTGATCGTAAGGACTTTGACTACACTCTAGGAGCTTATCGTAAGCTTGAGGAGAGTTTAGGTTCAATTGATTTTCCTTGGGTGCTAACACCGTGTTTTGAACCAAGTGAAGAATTTCCAATGCAAAGATTTATCGATATTCAGGATTGGAATCAGTTAGAGGGTGGACCATTTAGAGTCATCGGACAGCAGCATAAGTGGATCTACGGTGCTGATAAAAAGAGTGTTTAATTAAGCGGCCCTTCTCGTTCTTGCTAAGGTCTCACGTTGCTTGGCCTCTAGTAAATCAACTCCATATTTTTTAATCGTTCCTAAATCTGTAATCGTGTAGGAATTAGAGTCGGCCTTAGTTCGGTCTTCCTGAGAGAAGTTATCACAAATAACAACAAGTTTTGTGTCTGTAGGAAGTTTCTTAAGAGCAATTTTGATAATCCCTTGAACCTTATCAAGAGAGTTTGTACAGTAGACTACATATTTCTTGTCGTCTTTAGAAACGCTAAAGTGCCAAAGATTGGATTTATTTTTTGATTCAACGACATGATAATCATATGATTTAAAAACCATCGTACATTGAGTAATAAACCCCTTAATAATTTTTTTAGAATTTGCTATCTTTGCCATTAGATCTCCGCTTAACATCAAGCATATCGGTTTATTGGCCAAAATATTAAGAAATTTTAGAAAGATTATTCCGTATCAATTTTTAGTTAGTTAGAAGTTTTGTGGAGGATTTTTGTCCAATTCCTTTACCCATTTTAAATTGTTTACCGGCCTTAGCGCCAAGATTCCATGCATTTGCATCAAAGCTAGTTGCCTGACTTGTTTGCGATGAGACACGAGGGTAGACTCGGTTTCGATGGGCCTCGGCAAGACCTTTAATATGGATTAGTTCACGTGAGCTTATTTGCTTACTCTGATGACCTTTAAGTTCACTTAGGAACGATTTCGTAAAACTCTTATAATAAGAATTACGAGCACGAACACCTTTTAAATTTGAGTTTTTCTTGGCCTGCTTCCAAAGTCCTTCCATTGCATTTACTGTATAGTCATAGATATAGTGAGCGGCCTCAACATTTTCTTTGGCCCCAATAATTTCGAGGTAGCCCCCGCCACGTCCAGAGCTGAAGACTGGAGAGACTGCATATTCCTTAAGTATATCGTAGAGGCAATCGTGAAGAAGGTTGCGTCTTTTAAAAGAGGCGACTCGTCTGACATAAGTATCTTCAAAGTCTTTCATATCAAAATCATCTCGTGCTAGATGATTAAGTTTAAGTTTGTCCAAGTTGTGTTTTTGAATGAGATCATTTGCTTTTTTGGCAGCAAGTTTGGCCTCAAATTCATTTTCTGACTTAGCAAGCTCCAGAAGCTTTTGAATCTTTGCCGTGATATTATCATTGCTTTTTACAAAGGCACTTAAGTTTACTTGCGACTTTGAAAAGTTATCATCCCAGCCAAAGCGTTTAAAAATACCTCTAAATTCGATACCGTGTGCCTGCTCGTGTATGCCACATTCAATATGAACTAAGAAGTGGGCAAGCTCATGCTTGAGAACATTTTCTAGAAGCTTGTCATCGTTAATTGTAAGAAAGCACCTATTGATTCCAATTTGATAAATAAGTGGATCGTAGAAGCCTAGGATTTTGTCAGAGTCATTTACAACAAATGTAAGCGGGTACATCACTCCTTTGTAGTGGAGGCGTGAGCGCTTAAAAGAGAGACCAATTCCCGCGAATATATCACAGGCCATAAGACGAATCTTTTTTATAAATAATTGGGTATTTTCGTTATAAATAAACATTAATATTTAACACTGCATCCATACGGTTTTGTTCTCGCTGGATTTACTTTCTCATAGTTCTTAAGTTGTTCTAGCGCGTTTTTAACATAGTTTCGAGCGTTTTGAATATCACTTTTGTCGGCCGAAGGAATACTGTCGATGGCCCCCATATAGTCAATTATACCGCTTTCATTAATGATGAAAATCTCTGGCGTTGTCTTTGCATTATAGCGTCTACCAACAGTTCCGTCTGTATCAATCAGAAGGTGAGAAGCATTTGATTTTTCGACCTGTAGGCGATTCTTTGCAGCAGCGGCGTCTCTGATATAACCCTGTTTTCCAATATTAGATGAATTAATTGTAAGCCAGTAATGGCCGCTATCTTTTGCAAGCTTCTGTGTCTGCTGCATATTTAGTGAATCATAATGTTTTCTAACGAAGGGACAGCCTTCGTTATACCACTCAAGAATAACTTTCTTGCCTTTAAAAGAGGCCAGTGTAATCTGCTTTCCGTCTTGGTTTTCAAGAGTAAAGTTTGGGGCCTTATCTCCTGGAGATAAAGCGAGAGTAAGTGTCGTCATAAAGAGAGAGACGATTAATTTCATAAATGCTCCTTTTGGATATTCTACGCTGTGAAAAAGGAGCATTCAATAAATAAAGGCCTACATTTGTAGGCCCTTATTTTTATTTGAATTTAATTTATTAAATTAAACAGTTGGTGTCGTCTTAGATGTTACAGCAGCTTTTAGAAGCTCTCTGTTCATACGAGCGATATTTGTGATTTCAATTCCTTTCGGGCATGAAGCTTCACATTCAGCTTCGTTAGTACAGTTACCAAATCCAAGATCATCCATCTTCTTAACCATGTTTTGAACACGTTGAGAAGCTTCAGCTTGTCCTTGTGGAAGAAGTGCCATTTGAGAAACTTTGGCCGATACGAAAAGCATCGCAGAAGCGTTCTTACATGAAGCAACACAAGCTCCACAACCAATACAAGCTGCAGCGTCCATTGCTAGGTCTGCTTGCTCTTTTGGGATTAGGATAGCGTTTGCATCTTGAGCATTTCCTGTGTTTACAGATACGAAACCACCAGCAGCGATGATTTCATCAAATGCACTACGATCAACCATAAGGTCTTTTTCTACTGGGAAAGCTCTTGCTCTAAATGGTTCGATAACAATCGTATCACCATCAGAGAACTTTCTCATGTGAAGCTGACAAGTTGTTGTTTCAGCTTCTGGCCCGTGAGCTTGACCATTGATCATTAGAGAACACATACCACAAATACCTTCACGACAGTCGTGGTCGAAAGCTACTGGCTCAACACCTTGTGGAATTAGTTCTTCGTTTAACTGATCTAGCATTTCAAGAAATGAAGCATCCGGAGAAACGTTTTCTAAAGTATAGTCGGCCATTTGACCTTTATCTTCACGATTCTTTTGACGCCAGATTTTTAAATGAAGTGTCATATTATTATTGCTACTCATATCATATACCTCTTATTTGTAACTTCTTTGTGTTAGTGGAACGTTAGGGAAGTCTAGTTCTTCCACGTTTCTAATTGGCTCACTAGCTTCACCAGTGTATTCCCATACAGCTGCGTGACAGAAGTCATTGTCATTTCTTAGGGCCTCGTTCTCATCTGTTTGAGACTCTTCTCTGAAGTGACCACCACATGATTCTGGTCTTTCAAGAGCGTCGCGTGCCATTAGCTCACCAAGCTCTAGGAAGTCTGCAAGACGGTTAGCTTTTTCAAGCTCGATATTAATTCCATCTGCTGTTCCTGTAACCTTAACGTCTTTCCAGAACACTTCACGAAGTTTTTTAATTTTATCAATCCCTTCTTGAAGACCTTTTGCATCTCTTGCCATACCAACATGGTTCCACATGATTTGCCCAAGTTCCTTGTGAATTGACTCAACTGATCTTGTTCCATTGATTGAAAGTAACTTAGAGAATCTTTCTTTTGAGTCAGTAAGTGCCTTGTCAAATTCTGGGTGATCAGTTCCAACTTTATTACCCATAAGTTTTTCACTTGCTAGGTAGTTAGGAACTGTAAATGGAGCAACAAAGTATCCATCTGCTAGACCTTGCATTAGTGCAGATGCACCGAGACGGTTTGCACCGTGGTCTGAGAAGTTTGCTTCACCAAGAGCAAATAGCCCTGGAACTGTTGTTTGTAGGTTATAATCAACCCATAAACCACCCATTGTATAGTGAACCGCTGGGTAAATTCTCATTGGAACTTTATATGGGTTTTCATCAGTAATTCTTTCGTACATATCAAATAGGTTACCGTAGCGCTCTTTAATCGCTTCTTCACCATCGCGCTCAATCGCCGCTTGGAAGTCTAGGTAAACTGCTTCTTCACCGGCACGTACTGATTTACCTTGGTCAATTTGTTCTTTTGCATTTCTTGAAGCAACGTCACGAGGAACAAGGTTACCGAATGAAGGATATTTTCTCTCTAGGTAGTAATCTCTTTCTTCTTCTGGGATCTCAGCTGCTTTTCTGTGATCACCTGGAGTCTTTGGAACCCAAACACGTCCATCGTTTCTTAGAGACTCTGACATAAGAGTAAGTTTCGACTGGTTTTCACCATGTCTTGGAATACAAGTTGGGTGAATTTGAGTGAAACATGGGTTAGCAAACATTGCACCTTTTTTATAAGCTTTCCAAGCTGCTGAACCATTTGAAGTCATTGCGTTTGTTGATAGGTAGTAAACGTTTCCGTATCCACCTGTACACATTAGAACGGCATCAGCTGCGTGCTTTTCGAATTCACCAGTGATTACGTTTCTTGTGATAATACCACGAGCGCGACCGTCAACCATAACTAGGTCAACCATCTCACGACGAGTTAGCATTTGAACCTTACCACGTCCTACTTCTTTCATTAGAGAAGAGTAAGCACCAAGAAGTAGCTGTTGACCAGTTTGTCCACGAGCATAGAATGTACGTGATACTTGAGCACCACCAAATGAACGGTTAGAAAGAGTCCCACCGTATTCACGAGCAAAAGGAACACCTTGGGCCGCACATTGGTCGATAATATTATTTGCAACTTCAGCTAGGCGATAAACGTTAGCTTCACGTGCACGGTAGTCTCCACCTTTTACAGTGTCATAAAATAGACGCCAGATTGAGTCACCATCATTTGGGTAGTTCTTAGCAGCGTTAACACCACCTTGAGCTGCAATCGAGTGTGCACGACGTGCAGAGTCTTGAAGGCAGAAACACTTAACATTGTAACCTTGCTCTCCAAGAGTTGCAGCAGCAGATGCACCAGCAAGTCCAGAACCAACAACGATAATTTCAAACTTACGTCTGTTGGCAGGGTTAACAAGCTTCATGTTAAATTTATGTTGAGTCCATACTTTAGTGATATCGTCACCAGCTGGAACTTTTCCATCCATTTTTTTGATATTCATATTAGTCATTACATTCCTCCCTTAACGTGACACCAAATTGCAATTGTAGAGTATCCAACAGTTAAGACAACAGCATATAGTTTCGATAGAAACTTGATTGCTGGCATATACTTAGGGTGGTTAAATCCAATTGATTGAAAGGCCGACCAGAATCCGTGAGATACGTGGATTCCAAGTACAATCATGAAAACTACATACATTCCCACATTAAGAGGAGAAGCAAAGTATACGATTACTGTTTTGTAAAGGTCACGAACTTCCATTCCGTTTAATGTCGTCATATATACAGCACCATACTTAAAGTTAATTAAGTGCATGATGATGAAGAAAAGAATTAGCATACCTGTGTAAGGCATAGTCGATGATGCGAAAGTTGCTCCGCGTCCTGTTGGTTGCTTCATGTAGTACTTAACTGGACGAGCTGCTTTATTTTCCATCGTAAGTTTCAGGGCCATAAAGAGGTGAGTTAAGAAGATTACTAGAAGACCTGCTTCAGCAACATAGATTAGCGGGTTTGAAGTAAGCGTGTAAGCGTACTTGTTAAAAGCGTCTGCTCCAACCATTAGTAAAAAGTTACCAAGCATGTGTGATAATAGGAAACCACATAGAAGAAGTCCCGTAACTCCCATTACTTGCTTTTTAGCAACGGAGTTAGTCAAATAAAAGCGTAATGCTGACATTGATACATTTCCTTTGTCTAATTTAATAAAAATTTTAAAATGTTATTTGAATGGATTATAATCCTTAAATCACCAAAACTTAAGTGAATTTTTAAGTGATTTTCATTTTGTGATGCACAATGTAAATATGCCTCAAGGATTAGGAGAATTTTAAATGTTGATCCACTCTTTTTTTGATAAAGACACTAATACTCTGACTTATATCATTTACTCTTTGGCAACAAAGAAGGCAGTGGTTGTTGATCCCGTTTTAAATTTTGACTACGCTAGTGGATCTGTGTCAACAAAAGAAGTCGAACTCATCGACGAGTTTTTAAAAGCAAATAATTTAGAGCTAACTTATATCTTTGAGACTCATGTTCATGCTGATCATTTATCTGGTGCATCGAGCCTAAAGAAATTTTATCCAAATGCAAAAATTGTCATTCATGAAAATATAAAGCAGGTACAAGTTGTCTTTAATCAAGCTTACCGTTCACAAGTTAAAGAGGATGGCTCTCAATTCGATTTATTAACACGAGAAGGAGAAACTTTTAAAGTTGCAGATGATCTTGAAGTTGAAATTATTGAAACACCTGGTCACACGCCTGCTTGTATGAGCTTATATGTAAATAAAGAAGCGTTATTTGTAGGAGATGCGATCTTCATGCCTGATATGGGAACAGGGCGATGTGATTTTCCTAAAGGCAGTGCGGATGATCTTTATGAATCCATACAAAAAATCTATGCCTTAGATGATAATTGTACCATCTACGTCGGTCATGATTATGGGCCTGGTGGACGTGAGATTATGTTTAAGACTACTGTAGGAAAACAAAAGCGTAATAATATACAATGCAAGGCAAGTACTTCTAAAGATGAGTTCTTAAGCTTTCGAACAACTAGGGATGCACACTTAAGCGCTCCAAGGCTACTGATTCCTAGTATTCAGTATAATATGAATGGGGGAGAGTTTATCTTTAATGAAGAGGATGGGGCACCATTTTTGAAAGTTCCAGTTAAATTATAAAATCTAACTAGCTAATTTTATTTAAGTTTATACTTAGAATGTCGATTAGTACTTTGTGGGAGCAAACTAAATGACAAACGAAACTCATCCAGAAATTGAGAACACGATGCAATTTACTAAAATTGGTATCGCCCTTAAAGATTGGCCTTCTCTTTCTGAGTCTGAGCGTCTCTCAACTTTTAATAGTATGTCTGAAGAAGAGGCATTGGACTTCTTTGACTCTCTTGATTCAAACTACCAAGCTGATTTATTTGAACAATTTGACCGCGATCTTAAAAGACGTTGGGCAAATGACTTGGCCTATGATGACTTGGCCGATATTCTTCAACTTCTCGATCGAGACCAAGTAGAAGAAACTCTATCTCTTTTAGCAAAGCATGCGCGTGTTGAGGTAATGGCCCTAATGGCCTATGCCGAAGACGTTGCCGGTGGTCTAATGAACTCCAATTATATTCGCCTGCGTGCAAATATGATGGTGGAAGAGGCCATTCGCTATATTCGTACTCAAACGCTGAGTAATGTTGAAACGATCTATTATACTTATGTTATCGATGCTTCTCAAAAGCTTTTAGGGGTGGTTTCTTTGCGAGAGCTCTTTGGTGCACGTGATGGTCAAAAAGTATCAGAGCTTATGAGTAGTGGACAGGATCTAATTGCGATCCCCGATAATATGGACCAGGAAGAGATTGGGCGTGTGTTTGCCCGTCACGACCAGGTTGTTCTTCCTGTTGTTGATGAAGAATTTCGTATGAAAGGTATCATTACAGTTGATGATATCATTAAAGCGGTAGAAGAAGAGACGACAGAAGATATGCAAAAGATCGGTGCCGTTGAGTCTCTTGATGCTCCTTATCTTGAAGTTGGTTTTTTTGAAATGGCAAGAAAGCGTCTAGGCTGGCTTATCATTCTCTTTATTGGCCAGATGTTAACGGCAACTGCCATGACTCACTTTGAAAATGCCATTGCTCAAACCGTTGCTCTTGTAACATTTATACCTTTAATTATTTCATCAGGTGGAAACTCGGGCTCGCAAGCTTCTACACTTGTTATTCGCGCCCTTGCTCTTGGTGAAGTTAAAAATTCTGATACTGTCAGAGTCTTTTTCCGTGAAATCGGCTCAGGACTTTTCATGGGGCTTATTCTAGGGGTTTTTGGTTTTTTAAGAATTTATTTTTGGCCTCATGCAAATGAAATTTACGGCCTAAACTTTGCTCGAATTTCCATGATCGTTGGCTTTAGTATTGTTTGTATTGTGACGTGGGGAACTCTTGTGGGTTCAATGCTGCCATTTATTCTTAAGAAGCTTCGCTTTGACCCGGCTACGGCCTCGACTCCGTTTGTTGCAACAATTTGCGATGTTACGGGAATCATTATCTATTTCTCTATTGCTCACGCGCTCCTTTAGCTTATGGTAAATACTTCAGGGGGGAGTGTTTATGTTTCATCGACCATGCTAAATATCAGAAAAAATATTTAGGAGAGTTTATGAAATTAGCTTTGGTAATTTTAGTAAGTGCATTTAATTTTTATGCAGTAGCTGGTCTACAAACTTTAAGAATTGTTGATTTAGCAACAGTATCTTCAACGAGTTGTTATACGGCCGAACAAGAAGAGTCAGGAAGTATTTCTTCAGTTAGCTTTTATCTTGGTAACTATAGCGGTGAAGGTGAGGATAGAACATTTAATTATTATGAAACTTCAGAGACTTATTATGCATCATCTGTAGTTTGTAAGAATATCAAGTTATTTAATAAAGCATTTGATAGCTCTCTTCCTCAGGAAGAGAAGGTATTTAAGTTATTTGTTGATATGAATGATCACATAAAGGGATTTATGCTGCGAAATAGTGATAAAGTTTTATTTTTTGAAGAGTAGAGTTTTATAAGAAAACGCCCTCAAGTGAGGGCCTTTTTTTTATTTTGATTTTTTCTTTGCCGTTTTCTTTGCCGTCTTTTTGACTACTTTCTTTGCTGCTTTTTTTGGTGCAGCTTTCTTTGCTGTTTTCTTAGCTACCTTCTTTGCTGTTTTCTTCGTAACTTTCTTGGCAACTTTTTTGGCCGTCTTCTTAGCTACTTTCTTTGCTGCTTTCTTCGCAACTTTCTTGGTAACTTTTTTGGCCGTCTTTTTAGCTACCTTCTTTGCAGTTTTCTTTGCTGTCTTCTTTGCAGTTTTCTTTGCAGTCTTCTTCGCAGTCTTTTTGGCCACTTTTTTCGCAACCTTCTTTTCTGCTTTTTTAGCTACTTTCTTTGTCGCTTTCTTTACAACCTTCTTAGCTTCTTTCTTAGCATCTTGTGCTTTCTTTGTTAGATCATTAGCAACTTTCTTAGTCGTGCGTTTAACTTCGTTTACCGCTTCTTCAACATCATCTGACATCTCTTTTGCGGCCTTTGCAACTCTGTTAATTGCTTTCTTTGTCGACTTCTTAACATTCTGATATGTTTCAATATGACCAATGGCCTCTAATTCTTTTTCAATAAGCTTGTCGTATTCAGCTAGAACTTTCATTGGATCTTTACCCAGGCGATCTAGTTCTTGTTGAAGCTCTTCAAAGAATTTTTCAACCTTATGCTTTTGTACATTTACTTTGTCATAGCGAAAACGAAAGTGAGCATAGAGTTCATCATATTTCTCACTACCTTCTTCTTGAATTCTTTCTAACAGGTGTCTACACTTTTTCACAATCTCATCACTTGATGACGTTAGCGCATGTTTGGCCTGTTTGTTCTTCTTTTTTAAAAAATCGTCTAAACCACTCATTGTTTCCCCCTGTAGCAAGATTATCTTGATACACGTAAATAATATTACGTTATAAAGTGTAACGTATTAGAAAGTATTTTCAACACTTTAATGATGGTATTTTTTTAATATTTACTTGCTTTGAGTCACAGAATTCTCTATATATACTTATATCAATCAATTGGACGCTTATGGACAACGAAATGGAAGAAGTAAAAACAACAAAATATGACGAATCAGCGGATCGAGCAGGACTGATTGTTTCTGTCCTATGTTGCCTACATTGCATGGCAATCCCGCTATTGATTATTTTTGTTCCTTCACTTGCTAGCTATTTCGAAAATCCATTAATTCATAGTCTTGCGATTTTTATAATTGTGCCTGTTGGACTTTACGCTTTTATAAAAAATCTAAAGGTTCATAATGATAGAAGACCACTTTTTATTGGAATTCTTGGTATGGCCACTATTTTAGTTGGTCACTTTAACCAGTACTTCCTAGCAGAGCATGCTGGTCATATGCATATGCACACTCATGCACATTCAATTGGTACTGTAGAAGTTGTTGCCTCAATTATTGGTGGTCTAGCTCTTATTGCAGCACACTTACTTAATATCAAACTATGTCGCTGTAACCACTGCGAGCACTAATAACGTAAGTTTGTTCTTTGTGAAATTTTTAACGATGAGTTGCTCATATAAAGATCAATGGCATCGTTATATTCTTTGGCCGTCTCTAGTGCAAAGAGCTTCTTCGTAAAGCTATGCCCGAAGTTTAGCCATACATGTCCGACTTTTAAAAAGAAGCGAATGCGTTTAAGTGCTGCTTTTTTATCAAAGTATTTAAAACAAGCGTTCACGTAAGCCTTCACAAACTCACCATAGTAGCTAGCATGAAGATAAGGGTCTTCACTTAGAAATTGCTGTTGAAATTCATTTAGTTCATGGCCTTGCTGGGCCGCAAACTGTGTTATTAACCAGGGCTTGGCAGTTAAAGAGCGACCTAGCATTACTGCTTGGCAACCTGTCTCTATAAGCATTTGAGAAATATCGCCGTGATCTTGAATATCTCCATTCCCGATAATAGGAAGATCGATACTTTCTTGTAAGTATTTAATTTGTTCCCAATCAGCGACACCCTTTCTTTTTTGGGCCGCAAGTCTTGGATGTAAGATAAGCCAATCTGCACCAGCTTCTTTAAGGGCATGGCAGAAGTCTAAAAGAAAGCTCTTGTCATTTTGATGGCCCGCCCTAAGCTTTACAGAAACAGGTACTGTGGCATGTCTTTTAACCATCTCTACAACACTTGCCGCGTATTTAGTATCTCCCATTAAAGAGACGCCGTAATTGTGTTTTAAGGCCTTCTTTACCGGACAGCCCATGTTGATATCGATTGCACTTGCTCCCCAGCTCTCAAGCTTAGGGATGGCCTTTTCAATATATCTCTCTTCGTTGCAAAGAATTTGCGGATAGAGGCCGTAATCGAGCTCACTTTTAAATGTCTCAGGAGTTTCACCTAGAATTTGGTCAGGGAGCCTTCTTGAATTTAACATCTCTGTGGCCCACAAGGTCTTCATCTCACTTGGAAAGTAAGGTCTTAGTGCATCTCTAAGGGCGACATGTGATAAACCAACCATTGGCGCAAGAAGGGCCTTGAATTCTATTAAGTCGTTAAATTTCTGCCAAGAAGGCGAGATAGGTTGTGCCAAATTCTTTCCTTTAGATCTGTTAGCTCGAGCTCTTGTCTAGTGGTAAACTCTTCATAAATATGAGAAATCTCCACATCGCTACGATCATCAGTTTCAAAGAAGATATACTCTAAGTCCACTTTATTATTCAAGATGGTGCTGCGTATTTTCGCATTAGAGGATTCATAGAAGCGTGGACCTAGGCTTGTATAAATCTGGCGCTCATGACAGTCATTCAAATCCTTGAACGTGCCGTTAAAGTCATGAAGCACCCAGGCAGTATGTCCTTGATAGAATTTATGAAGACGAAAGATATCAGATAGACATCTCACATTATGAATAATTAGAGGCTTTCCAAGTTCATTGGCCAACTCAATATGCCAGCTAAAGATTTTTTCTTGTTCTCTAAGATCTGTTTCAATGGCACGGTCCAGGCCTGCTTCTCCAACCATAAGGCAATTGTCTAAGCGACACATCTTCTTTACCTCTTCAAAGCTAGTTACGGCATCAGAGAGCTTCCATGGGTGGACTCCTGCGCTGTAATATTGACCATCTACAGGTAAGTCATTGATTTGCGGTGAGTAGGAATAGATGCAGAAATCCTCAATAGAGGTCGTTTTATTCGGTCCCGAATGGCCGTGAAGGTCGATAAATTTTGCACTTTCGCTTTCTTTGCTTGTCATATGGCATATATTTTAATACATTACCGTTCTAATTAAAAATTTGAAAAAAGATATTGCTTATCTTTTTAAAATCAATTATTTATTTAGGAATTATTTAATATATTTATTATAAGCGTTACAAATTGATGTAGGAGTACTTAATGTTAACAATTAGATTACAACGCGGTGGTAGAACTCACATGCCTATTTACACAATCGTTGCAGCTGACTCAAGAAATGCAAGAGACGGAAAATTCAGCGAGAAGTTAGGTCAATATAACCCACAACTTAAAGAAAATAACCTTATCGACGTTAAAGCTGAGAGAATCACTGAGCTTGTTGGTAAAGGTGCTACAATTTCTGATACTGTAAGAACACTTCTAAAGAAGAACAAAGTTACTCTTAACTAGTAATTTTTTGTTTTTCATTTAAAAAAGCATAAACGGCATTTTTGTAGAAGGAGTTCATGATGAGTGAGTTAAAAGACTTAATCAATACAGTTAGTCGCGCATTAGTTGATATGCCAGAGCAAGTAGAAGTAAACGAGATTGTTGGTGAACAAACAACAGTTATCGAACTTAAGGTTGATAAAACTGACCTTGGTAAAGTTATTGGGAAGCAAGGGAAAACAGCTCGCGCACTAAGAACAATTCTTAATGCTGCTTCAACTAAGTTGAAAAAAAGATCTGTTTTAGAAATTATAGAATAATTTACTTGAATCAATAAATATTGTGTTTTAAAAAGACCTATCGAAAGATAGGTTTTTTTATTTTTGTTTAAACGAAAGCGAGCACATATATGATTGAAACAATGACGATGTCACAGAATCCTGAAGTAAAGCGTATTTTACTGGTTGATGACCAAGTAGAGATACTGGAGCTCTTGCAAGACGCTCTTCGTATGGAAGGTTATGAAGTCGATGCATGTGCTGATGCTAGTGCTGCCTTAAGTGCACTAGGTGAGCATACTTATTCACACGTTATTTCTGATTATCAAATGCCCGAAGTAAATGGAATGGAATTGGCCACAAGAGCACAAGGTGTTCTTAAGGAGAAGATGCCTCCATTTATTCTTGCAACAGGTGATTGTTCGATTAATTCTGATACGATTAAGGGCAAAGGTGTTAGTGGTATTCTACCAAAACCATTTACCCTTAAGCAGGTAATAACTGTTCTACAGAGCTAGAAACTAGCTATTCTTATTTTCGTTATTTGATTGGTCTTCGATTTTACTAGCAGTATTAGTGTTATTCTGCTCATCTTCCTCTTTAAGTCCATGCTTAAAGCCTGTGATGGCCTTTCCAAGAGACTTTCCAAGTTCTGGAAGCTTCTTACCTCCAAACAGTAGAACAATAATAGCTAGGATAATTAAACTTTCAGTAATTCCAAGGCTCATATTTTCCTCATTTTACGCTAAATTAATAAATTTTAGATAAGTCCATTGTATACTTACCTGGAGCATATTCGCTAAACCTTTTTGCACGAATATCCTTATAAATCTTCTTATTGTTGGAATTTGAGGCATATGGATAGATGCAAATTCCACCTCTTGGCGTAAATTCACCAATAACTTCAACGTATTTTGGCTTCATTAGCTTGTTTAAATCGTCACAAATTTTTTGCACACAATCTTCATGGAAATCACCATGATTTCTAAAGCTAAATAGGTATAGTTTTAATGATTTAGATTCAACCATCTTCTTGTCCGCAATATAGTTAATATAGATACGAGCAAAGTCTGGTTGTCCTGTTTTTGGGCATAGTGAAGTGAACTCTGTACAGACAAAAGTAGTCCATGCATCACTTCCAGGGTTTTTGTTGTCAAAAGCTTCTAGGACCTCTGGAGCATAAGTATCCGGGTATTCAGTGTTGGCCGAACCAAGAGCAAATGCGTCTAGCTCTTTTACATTTCTTCCTTTTGGAGATTGTTTAGGTTTTGACTTTGATTTTGTTTCAGTTTTCTTGATAGATTTTTTCGATGCTGACATTTATCGACTCTCTTGAATTATTTTGATAGGTTATATTTACTTAATTTAACATTATCAAGGAACAATGGCAATGCGTCATGATCATTTAACATTTCCAGTTGGTAAAAAAGGTGAGCACAAGGTCACTAAAGTTGTTCTTGTTCAACTTGGTTCTCCAAAGTCACCATCAACTTCAGATGTACGAAAATATTTAAAAAAGTTCTTGGCCGATCCACGAGTTGTGGATATTGATCCACGAGTTTGGAAAATCATTTTAAATCTCTTTGTTCTACCTTTTAGGCCAAAGAGGTCGGCAGCTCTTTATAGTAGAATATGGGAGGGAAGTGAATTTCCTCTAACTAGAATCACACGTGAGTTTACCCATCGAGTAAATGAGCTAACGCCTGAGCATATCGAAGTTGAGCACGCGTTTCTACTTTGTGAGCCAAAAGTTGCAGACGTTTATGCTAAGTGGGAAAAAGAGCTTGATGAGAGAAGAGATCCAGCTCAAAAGTTAATTGTTATTCCAATGTTTCCACAATACTCGGAATCGACAATTGCAAGTGGGATCGATTTCTTTGGAAAGCTTTTAGAAACTAAGGTTAGGATTCCAAACTTTGAAGTCATTACAAACTTTCATCGTCTACATGCTTTTATTGATAATTCGGTTGCAAAGATCAATGAGAAGTTGGCCAATGAAAATATCGATGATCTCGTTATCTCTTTTCACGGGATTCCAAAGAGGAGAGTCATCTATAAGAAAGATCCATATTATCAACACTGTTTTGAAACTTTCGAGTTAATCAAGAGAGGCGTCGTAGGGATTGATCCAGAAAAGATTCATATGACTTATCAATCTCGCTTTGGCAGTGAAGAGTGGCTAACTCCTTATACAGATGAGTATACGGCCAACCTTGCAAAAGCTGGTGCAAAGAATATTGCTGTTTATTGTCCAGCGTTCGTTGCGGATTGTTTAGAAACGATTGATGAGATTGGAACTGAGTTACAAGAAGAAGTTGAAGAGTATGGTACTCACATTCATGCAATTGAATGTTTAAATGACGACGAAAATTGGGCCAAGGGTTTTGCTAATTACGTTGAAACTCTTTGTGAGAATCCAAAAGAAGTTGAAAAAATCGAATACCAAATAGAAGAGGAAAAATACATGGATATGCCAAAGCAAACAATGGAATCAGAGCCATTAAGTGATAATGCTAAGAAGTCGCTTAAAATTGTCTTTTTAACATTATTCTTAGATCTTGTGGGATTCTCAATTATCTTCCCTCTGTTTCCAGCACTTGCTAAGTATTATTTAACAGTTGATGCCGATAACGTTTTCTTAAAAGCAATCTTTGGCTCGATTGATACGCTAACACAAGCAGGGGGAGCAAGTAACTTCTCTGCCATCGTTCTTTTTGGTGGTGCGCTTGGTGCACTTTATTCTCTGTTACAATTTGTTGCAGCACCTATTTGGGGAACGATCTCAGACCGTATTGGAAGAAAGCCAGTTCTGCTAGTTTCTGTGTTTGGTCTTTTTATCAGTTATGTCCTATGGGCCGTTGCTGGTAATTTTACAATCCTAATTATTGCAAGATTCATTGGTGGGATCATGGGTGGAAATATCTCAACAGCAACTGCTGTTGTGGCCGATGTGACAACTAATAAGAACCGCTCTAAAGGAATGGCAACAATCGGTATTGCCTTTGCCCTAGGTTTTATTATTGGGCCAGCAATGGGTGGAATTCTTTCTCTATTTGATCTAACAAAGTTTTATCCAGTTCTTGCTGACTATGGTGTAAATCCTTTTTCAATGGCCGCAATTGTCGCTGGTGTTCTTTCGTTATTTAACTTAATTAATTTATTTAATAAGTTTGATGAAACACTTCCTGAAGCGAAGCGCGGAAAACATGAAAGTGAAAGAAGTGCTAACCCAATTACTCTTTTTAAGCCTCTTCCGTACAAAGGTGTTAACCTTACAAACTTTGGTTACTTCTTATTCTTACTAGCATTTAGTGGGATGGAGTTTACATTAACTTTCCTTGCAGCAGAAAGACTAAGTTACTCATCAATGGATAATGCTTATATGTTTATCTTTATTGGTTTAATCTTAGCTCTTGTTCAAGGTGGTTATGTTCGCCGTAAGGCACATACTGTAGGTGAGAAGCGTATGGCACTTCAAGGCCTTGTGACAATTATCCCAGGTCTTATTCTTATTGGATTTGCACAATCTTCTTGGTTAGTTTACGCAGGTTTATTTTTCTTAGCAGTGGGATCATCTTTAGTTATCCCTTGTCTAACTTCGCTTGTTTCAATGTATTCTCCGGCACAGAGTCAGGGACATGTTATTGGTGTTTTTAGATCGCTTGGAGCATTAGCAAGAGTGATTGGGCCAATTGTTGCCTCTCTTGTTTACTGGCGTTATAGTTCGGCAGCACCTTACTATCTTGGAAGTATCTTTTTGATTATTCCAATTCTTATGATTGCAAGACTACCAAGTCCACAAGAAACAAACGAATAGTCTGCCATACAAATAAAAGAAAAGCCTCGCTTTGCGAGGCTTTTATCATTTTGGACTAGTGTCCCGTTTTCATTTCAATTTGCGATTGCATGTAATTTTCGATACCAACTTTCTCAATTAAAGATAGTTGAGTCTCTAACCAATCCACGTGCTCTTCTTCAGAGTCAAGAATCTTTGAAAGAAGATCGCGAGAAACATAATCTTGCTTCTTTTCACAAAGTTCAATTGCTTCTTTAAGTAATGGTACAGTTTCAGCTTCTGTTTCAAGATCAGCTTCGATGATCTCTTTTACATTTTGACCGATTCTAATTCTTTCAAGCTTTTGAAGATTAGGAAGTCCCTCTAAGAATAGAATTCTCTTAATTACTTCATCAGCATATTTCATCTCATCAATACTTGCTTTGTATTCAAGATGGCCAATCTTATCGAGTCCCCAGTCTTCAAGCATTCTTGCATGAAGAAAATACTGATTAATGGCCGTTAATTCTTTTGTAAGAACATTATTTAATGCTTTGATTACGTCTTGATCACCTTTCATGATTAATCCCTTTCATTAATTTACTATGGATTAATGCTATAGAAGATTGGGATGTGTTTCAAGGATTTTATTTTTTGACAGGAGTTAAGTTATTCTTAACCTCATTGCCTTGCTCATTTTGATTCGATTTGAGGTTCTTCTTAGCAAGACCGGCAGAGACTTGTTCTAATAAGCAAACACCGCATGAGTTACCGATTCCAAGGCTGTTGATTACCTCTTTCTCTGTTTGTCCCTGCTTTATCGCATTATCGAGCATATCTTGTGTAATGGCGTTACAAATACAAATATACATTTACTTGTCTCCTCATTTGATCTTATCGTCAAAAGTTTTGTTAATCAAACAAAAAATTGAAGAATGATATAGAAATTTGGAGGGTCTAATATAATTTCAGTAGTTTATGACTTTTTCAACGAAGTATTGGGCCATCGTTGAACGGTATTGGGAAGATAATAGTAGCTCATCGCTGTGACTCATTCCGGGACATCCGTTCACTTCAACAAGCTTATATTGGCCATCTATGGTCTCAAGAATATCAATGCTGATGAAGTAGAAATCTAAGGCGTTTGAAACGCTCGTGGCCAATTCTAAAACCTTAATTGGGACATTCTCTTCGTTAACTAGAATTGTGTTACTAGCGGCAAAGTTTAGAATGTGAAATGCTTCTTCACTTGCCTTAGGCGTCTTCTTTATAACGAGCTTTTGAATTCTTTTAGAATGAATATTTTTAAAAAGCAGCACGCGCCATTCTGCACACAACTCAATATAAGGCTGGATAATATAATTTAGATCTCCCTTACGCAGTAACTCTTGTCGATCTTTTAGAATATCTGTTGAAGGAAAAACTCCCTTTGCCTGTAGGCCTCTAGTCGTTTTAATAATCCACTTCGATTGCGTGTCACAATAATGAGGCTCTTGTTGCAGTGAATAGGTTTGTATTAAATGTGAAGGTGCTAGAACTTCCTTAAAAAACGGCCATTGTTTATACTTATCTCTAAGGATTCGTGAACAAGTGATAGGGTTGATGACTTTTTTATTGCTAAGTGTGGCCAATTTTTCAAGGTCATCATCATTATAGCTTAGTCCCGTGTTACGATTAATCACGAGATCGGCCCAGGCCAACTCTTCATAACTTACGGAGTAAGGATCACTGAATCGGCACGAATGAGTTGCTTCTGTGATCGCTGCTTCGAGTTGAACACAAGCATAAAGCTTTGGGTTCGTGGTTAAGATGAGTAAGTTTAGACTTTCCATATTGCGTAATATCTCACTAATATATTGAATATCTATAAATTATATATGATATTATAACACTATACTAATTTGGCCTTAATGGTAGCTATGAATCGATTATCAAAATTTAATTACACAATTTTATTCTCATTAATTATCTTTTTACTTTCTTGCTCTGGTGTTGAGGTTATTGAAAATGGCCAACTCAATAAGGAAGTTGTTGTTACCAATAGTGCTGAGCATAGTGATCATCAGGGGGAAGTGGCCAGAAAGAAAGTCGAGCACCCGAAAAATGATGTTAAAAGTGATAAGTTCAATTTTACTGACCACTCACATAAGAATGAATTTTCAGCAGTAAAGAATACAAAGCGCGTTGAGTCTTTTTGTGGCGATATTGATGACAAGTTTAAAAAATATGGTTGGGGTAAGTCTCATTGTGATTCATATAAATGGATTCATGTAAGAGATACTCATCAGGGCCGTCCTATTATGTGGACTGTTTTTGGTGATGAAGAAGAACACAAGCAAGAACCTAAGAATATGACTTTAGTTCTATGTGGTGTGCATGGTGATGAAATCACTCCAATTAAATTCTGCTTTGATATCCTTCACCATCTCTATCACGAAGTAGCGACAATTGAAGGTCAAAAAAAGCTTAAGGATAATCTTGTGGCAGTTGTTCCAATTGTTTCTCCTGATTCATTCTTTAAGAAAAGACCAACTCGAACAAATTCTCGTGGCATTGATCCTAACAGAAATTTTCCAACTAAAGATTGGGAGAATAAGGCCCTTCATCTTTGGAAAACTCGCTACGGAGCTGCTAAAAGAAGGTTCCCTGGTAAGGTGGCAAATTCTGAGCAGGAAACAATATTCCAAGTAAATATTATTGCTCGTTATAACCCAAATAAGATCATTACTGTTCACGCACCTCTAACTATTCTCGACTATGATGGACCGGTTGTTTCAAATCATATTCATGAAGAAGATGGCCTTGCTCTAAAGGCAGAAGAGCTTCTAAATACAATGAGTGAAAAGGCCAATGGTTACCGCGTAAAAAATTATCCTTTCTTTCCTGGAAGCTTAGGGAATTACGCTGGAAATGAGAGAAAGATTCCTACTTACACACTTGAACTTCCTTCAAGTGATAACCGCAATCATAAGAAGTATTGGAAGATGTTTCGTGAGTCAATTGACTTCGCTGTTTTCCATGCTCCAATGACTCGATCAGACGTTACGGCCAGAAAGAACCGAATTGATTAAAGTTTAGTCATTTTAGTTACTTAATGGGCCTTTAGGGGCCACTTTTTTACACTTTCATATCAATTTAAATTGACTGAAATTCCATTAGGATTTATTAGTAGCCTATGGAAAAGAACTTATGGAAATTAGCGGGCCTAGAGGCTCCAAGTACCCCTTATGATATGGCAATTGTTACTGACGAAGTTAGGCCTCACAGCGTCAACCTTGTTGGTTTTGGTTTTGATGGAACGGCCTGTTTTAGAAAAGGAACACGCCTTGGGCCAGATGCCTTAAGAGAAGTCTCGGACGGTATTGAAACGTATTCACCATATCTCGATCTTTCGACTGAAGATTGCACTTTCTATGATCTTGGAAACCTTCCTGTTGCTGATCAGCAAGAAGAGAGTTGGAAAGTTGCAACTGCTTGTTTCGAAAAAAACTTCGATCATATTAATTTAAAAGAAAATGATATTAAGATTATGACTCTTGGTGGAGAACATTCAATTTCTTATGCACCAATTAAAAAGTACCTTCATGATTTTGACGATCTAATGCTTATTCATCTTGATGCGCATGCAGATCTTCGTGATGGTTATTTAGGCTACCATTACTCACATGCTTCAATTATTAAAAGAAGTCTTGATCACTTTGGTCCAAAGCATAACCTCATTCAATATGGGATTCGCTCTGGAACGAAAGAAGAATATGATTATATGAATGAGCATGGAACAATTGCAAAGTCTCGCGCAGAGTTCTTAGACCGAGTTCGTGCGATTCCTGCAGATCGTCCTGTTTATTTAACTCTGGATCTTGATTATTTTGATCCAAGTTTCTTTCCGGGAACAGGAACACCTGAGCCTGGTGGAGAGGATTTCCATTCATTCATCAGTTTTGTTAAAATCCTACTAGAAAAGAATATAGTAGGTTGTGATATTGTTGAGCTTGCCCCTGAGATTGACTCTTCTGGGAATAGTTCTGTTTTTGCTGCGAAAGTTGTAAGAGAGATGATCCTACTACTGACTAGTAAAACGAAGTCTTAATAAGAAAAGGAAATTTAAGTAATGACAAATGAGACTTGGACAATTCAAGATTCTGATCGCCTCTACAACGTAAGTAAGTGGAGTAACGGTTATTTTAAAATTGAAGAAAACGGACAACTTAAAGCAACTCCAAATCCAAATAAGAATGTTGGAATTGTTATTAATGACGTTATTGAAGAAGCTAAAGAACAAGGGATTCAATTACCACTAGTAATTCGTTTCCATGATATTTTACGCTCACAAGTTAAGCTTTTAAATAATACCTTTCAAAAGGTAATTGATGATGAAGATTACCGCGGAAAATTCTTTGGTGTTTATCCTGTTAAGGTAAACCAAATGAGAGAAGTTGTAGAAGAAATCGTTGATGCAGGCTCTCGTTATAATTATGGACTAGAAGCTGGTTCAAAGCCTGAGCTTTTATCTGCACTTGCATATAATAATAATGCTGATTCTCTTACTGTACTTAACGGTTACAAGGATCGTGATTATCTAAAACTTGCTATTCTTGGTGCAAAACTAGGACGCAAGGTTTTTGTTGTTATTGAAAAATTCTCTGAACTTCGTATGCTTGTAGAGTTAGGCAAGGAGCATGGAGTAATTCCATTTATTGGTATTCGTGGACGCATGTCTGTAAAAGGCCGTGGTAAATGGGAATCAAGTGGAGGCGATAAGGCCAAATTTGGTTTAACGACTTCTGAAATTATCTTAGCTATAGAATATTTAAAAAAGCATGATCGTCTTGATATGCTAAAACTTTTCCACTTCCATATTGGATCTCAAATCACTGATATTCGCTCGATTAAAGAAGCAATTGAAGAGGGTTCTCGCATCTATTGTAAGATGCAAAAGATTGGAGCTCCTCTGCAGTACTTTGATGTTGGAGGTGGACTTGGTGTTGATTACGATGGAACAAACTCGACAAATGATTCATCAATTAACTATTCAATCACTGATTATATTACTGATATCGTTTATGGACTAAAGTCTGTTTGTGATCTTGAGGGTGTTGAGCATCCACATATTATTACTGAGAGTGGCCGTGCAATTACTGCACACCACAGTTGTGTTATCACTAATATTATCGGTGAAATCGATAATACTAAAATTGAGTTTTCAACGAAGCAAGAAACTGGAGAGCATAACCTTGTTACAGAAATGAGACAAGTTGGTGAAGTTCTTGCAAAGACTAAAAATTGGCAAGAAGCATATAACGATGCAATGAAGATTAAGTCGGATTCAATTCATGCATTCAAACTTGGTATTCTAGAGCTTGAAGAGCGTGCAAAAATTGAGACAATGCACCTTCGCATCTTAAAGGAAATTAGTACATTAGTTCCAGAAGAAGATTTTCAATCAGAGCTAATGGAAGATTTAGAAAATACTTTAAGTGGCCAATACCTTTGTAACTTTTCAGTTTTCCAATCTGCATGTGATAGTTGGGCAATTGAGCAAGTGCTACCTGTTGTTCCATTGACTCGCTTAAATGAAAAGCCTGGTAAGAGATCAACACTTGCTGATATTACTTGTGATAGTGATGGTAAGATTGATCGCTTCTATGACCCAGATGAAGGGTTTAAGAAAACAATTGCTGTACATCAACTAACTGAAGGTGAGGAGTACCGTATTGGAATCTTCCTAACAGGTGCTTACCAAGATGTAATGGGTGATATGCACAACTTATTTGGGCGTGTAAATGAAGTTCACGTTTATGCAGATAGCGATGATCCAAAAGGATTCTATATCGAAGAAACAGTTGAAGGAAACTCTGCTCGTCAGGTTCTTTCAACAATGCAATATAACCCAGAGTTTATGGCATTTAAGGTTAAGCGTTATATCGATCGCCAAGTTTCTCGTGGCCGCATTCGTCCACGTGATGGTGTATCACTTGTAGACTTCTATGAGGATTGCCTTAAGAGTTACACTTATCTTAAATAAAACGGCCGTAACTTATTAGTTACATTGTAAAATTATCGGTCCCTGATAATTGACTTACTTACTTTAGTGTTTGATAATTATTGTATTATTAAAAGAAAGTTTGTCAGGGATCGATAACATGTCTTTAAAATTTGAAAAGAATTCAACCAAAACAGCTAAATCACCAACATCTAAAACTAATTATTTCATTATATGTACACTGTCTTTAATGACACATGGTGTATTAATTTACAATTGGCTCATCACAAGAAGCTTATATAACTTAATCTTCATGGTTGCTGCCATTGCTTTTGCTATCTTTGCTATGATTCCAATGATCAAAGAGTATTACGCAAAAGTAAGACTCTTTAATGATTCAGAGTTACTTCGTTTAGAAATTGATCGACTAAAAAATGATATCAAGGATTTGAAAGATAGTAAGAAGTCTCTTCAGATTAAACTTTCTCAGGAAATGGATATTGTTTCTGGTCAAAAAGAACAAATCTCTGAATATGAACTAATGACGATTGAACTTCAAAATACAATGGAAGATATCAAGGACCAGCTGCTTGTTGTTAATGATGGCCATAAGGGTATGGAATCAATCGTTGATGCAGTTAATGAGCTAAGAGAGAAAGGTCTTGAGTTCATTAAAGAGCTACCAAAGCAAAAAGATGCACAACTTCAAGCAGAGCAAGGGGATGTGAAGTTCAAGGAAACATTTGAAAAGTTCATGAGTGAATTTCAAGATATGAAAGATATCATCTTTCAACTTAAAACACTTAGCTTTCGCGTTGATGTTCAAGCAAGTCTTCTAAATGACTCAGAAATGACTCAAAGTAGTAGCGAACTTGAAGGACTAAGTCGCAATCTTGCTAAATTCTTCAATAATGTTATTGGCCTACTTTCAAACCTAGAAGAGACATATCGTGGAAATCAAGATGAGCTTATTGAGAAGCTTTCTAAATGTCGTGATGAAATGGACTCTTTCCTAGATTCAAAGCAAGACATTGCTTGTGAAATAGAAGAAGTAAGAGGACAAATCGAGGCCGCTAGCGAAATTATTGCAACTAAAATGGATTTAGTTGAAGAAACTATTGGCAGTGAGGAGAATTCTCTTTCTGACTTTCTAGACGATGAAGACGTTGATGCAGACTCTGAAATCGTAAAAGAAAATACAATGATTTCAGCTACTAACGCTCAAAATTTAGATTCTCAAATAATTCAATAATTCATATATTAAAATATTTTAATCTTTTTACCGATACTTCTCATGTCAGCGACAAAGCTGATGTGAGGAGTAACGGGAAATGCCAATTCAGGACCTATCAAATGTCGATCTAAGTGCTGCCGATAGTACACAAGAATCAAGTGTGCAGGAGTATAAATTTGGTGGTGTTCATGGCCATAACGACCTCTCACATCTTTCTCTCTATTATAAACAACCTATTAAAGCTCTTATTGGACGAACAGGAATTGTTATTCTTAGTTTTTTTACAATAGGGCTTATCTTGTCATTTGTGACTTTATTCCTTAGTTATACAACCTTTGGAAGAGAGTTTTTACAAACTCTAGTCTTTAAAATTTTCTAAGAAATATCTTTTAAAATAGTGCTCGCAATTTGTTTGGGAATAGGCATGATTGAAAGACGAGAACCCTTCTTTACAAGAGGCATCTCATCGTAGCGAGGATCTGCTTTCATCTCTTTAAGGGTTAGTGCTTTTGAAAATTTTTCGACAAATTTTACATCCACAAGAAACCAACGAGGATTATCAGTCGTGGCCTTAGGGTCAAAGTACTTTGATTTTTCATCGAATTGAGTTTTATCTGGATGAGACTCTTTGACAACTTCAGCAAGTCCCACAATTGCTGGCTCCTTACAACTTGAGTGATAGAAGAAGACCTTGTCTCCAAGCTTCATTTCATCTCTCATGAAGTTACGTGCCTGATAATTTCTCACACCATCCCAAGACTCCGTTTGTTTCGGTCTTCTTGCAAGGTCATCAATTGAGAAAGCATCAGGTTCGCTTTTAAAGAGCCAGTACTGCATGAACTAAGTCCTTATGGGTTTTGGATTAAACCTTCAAGATTCTTCTTCATAAATGTTGGCAGATAGAAAGCTGCCTTATGAAGTCCTGCATTGTAGTAAGAGAACTCAAGTCCAGATTCTGCTACTGCTTCTTCTCTAAAGTCATTAATTGGGTGAGTGTCGCTTTTAGTTGCAAAAGTAAATGACCACAGTCCACCAGGGTAAGTTAGGTTAGAGAAGTTATAGATAAATGTATTTTTGAAAATATCATTTAAAACACCAAGCATACTCTTTTGAATCTCTGCTTCAAACCAAGGCGATTCACCTTGAGAAACAACGATACCATTATCTGCAAGACACTTATTTACGTTTGTGTAAAATTCTGGACCAAATAGAGGGGCCGCTGGACCGATTGGATCAGTAGAGTCGATAATGATAACATCAAACTTTTCAGTAGTTTCTTGAACAAATTTAACACCGTCACCGATGATAAGGTCTAATTTTGGATGACCTTTAAGTACTTCAGCAGTTTGTGGAATGAATTCCATACATGCTTCACATACGGCGCCATCAATTTCAACCATTGTACACTTCTCAACAGAAGCGTGGCGAAGAACTTCTCTTGCTGTACCACCGTCACCACCACCGATAACGAGAACGTTTTTTGGATTAGGGTGAACAAATAATGGAACGTGAGAAATCATGTCGTGATAAGCGATTTCATCTCTTTCCGTTACCATTACTAGACCGTCGTTAAGAAGCATTTTTCCATGCCCTTTTGTTTCAACAACGTCTACTGTTTGGAATTCTGTTTTTTTCGAGTAAAGAACGTTCTCTACTTTATATCTCATTCCGTAAAAATCTTTATATCTTTCTTCAATCCATAGGTTACTGTGCATAGTTGTCTCCTAAAATATTTAAATTAATTAAAGTAATTTGTAAGGTTTTAAGCGGTTTGTACG
Source organism: Halobacteriovorax sp. RT-2-3 (assembly GCF_047085075.1). Classification (NCBI taxonomy): domain Bacteria; kingdom Pseudomonadati; phylum Bdellovibrionota; class Bacteriovoracia; order Bacteriovoracales; family Halobacteriovoraceae; genus Halobacteriovorax; species Halobacteriovorax sp. RT-2-3. The sequence continues at coordinate 114,493 of NZ_JBKIYF010000001.1, forward strand.
TAGCTTGTAAAAATGAGAAAAGTACATGATGTATCCACATTTTAAGAAGCTTTCAACTTGCGTCTTTGCCTTGTATTCACCTGGGTTAACATTTAAACCACAAGTCCCGTCTTGATTAGGGCAGAACTCGATGAAGTCATAAGAAATTGGTTCCATGGCATCGATTAGAACACTTGCAATTTCTTTCATATCAATATCAGTTTCAAAACTAATATATGGGCACTCTTCTTGCGGAGTAATATGGCAAGTGAAGTAGTTATCATCTTTAATCGCATTTAAAGAATATCCGTAAGGATTGAAAACAAAATCATCTAGTTCAAATCCTGGAAGAATCTTATCAAGCTTTAATAAGTCTCTAATTTGATTTTTTGTCACATTCTCATCTGTAAGAAGTTTTCTTGCTTCACAAGAAATCTCATACATTAGAAGCTCATAAGTATGATCATCTGCTGAAGGAGTGTATTCTTGATCTAGGAAATAAATATAATTGTGATGGTCGTCGATATTTCCAAAACGAAGCGCTGTTCCATTAAATTTATTTTCTAATAATTTTATATCATCCATAAAAGTTGAGTGCTGCATATGTGAGAAGTACTCATTCTTTCTTTGAAATATAAGTTGTTTAATTGAATCCTTGCCATATTCGCTTGTGAAGAAATCAATGGCCTGAATCAATGTCGTTTGTCCACAAGTGATGATAAGCATACGATCTTCCCAAACAAATAGGGAAGATTCTGAAAGTAGGAAAGCTTTCAGTTTGTCATTCTTTACACTAGATAGGATTGTCGCTTTCGCTTTTTCAACTAGCTGGGCCCAAAATGTATCAGGGATTTCTAGTAAGTTAAGGCCATCTTTAACGATAATTTCGGCCTTCTTTTCTGAACCTTCAAAAATCATAATTCATCCAATTTTAAATGCATTTATACCTGCTTACTTTACGCAAGTACTCAATATTACAACTAATTTTAATATCACATCTTATTGCTTGTGGGCCCATCAGGCAAGTAATAAGGAGCAAATGCGGCCAATCATATAGATTTTATAGCCAATAATTTTGGGCAACAGCCTAAAGTTTTAACCAAATTTTACCGATTAATAACTGTATAGCATTAATGAGGGGATTATCATGCTCGCCAGTTTTTCAGAATTTAAGTTCTTTCAGTCTTTCAGAATACCTGTAGAGGAAGCAGATAACCTACGTTTTCTTATTCAAAAAGAAGATGAAGTAGGACATCTAGAATATATCGATGATGCAAAGCTTGTTGATATTTCAATAACAGGTTTTGGCTTTAAAACTCATGAGAGAATATCTGTAGGAACGGAGCTTGAAGTTTCTTTGCAATTTAAGAAAAAGCATCTTGATCTTACGGGGCGAGTTGTTCGCGCTTTCTCGAATGTATTAGAAGACGAAGAAATTATCTACGGTGTTGAGTTGGATGTTGAAAAGGGAATTAATAAATTCCTCGAAAGCTATATCATGAGCTTCTCTTCAGAAAGACTTAAAGACTGTTTAATTCAATCAGCACTAAAAGAGCGCTATACAGATCCTAATGAAGGATTTGAAATGTTCTCTCTTTTACTTTCTCTATTTAAAGACATCACTCACTTTGGTGACAAAGAAGGGTTTCTTGATACTATGCTTGAAGAAGTTATCCGCATTTTAAATGCACAACGCTCTTCAATCTTTCTAATTAATCCAGATACAAATGAGCTTGAGGCCATTGCAGCGTTAGGGCTTGATAAGACTGGTTTAAAGTTTGATTACCGTCTAGGTGTTGCTGGATCTGTTTTTACAACAGGTGTTGCGCTAAATATTTGTACGGAAAGTGATGAATCACGTTTTAATAATGCTTTTGATGAGCAAAATGGATTTACGACAAAGTCGATTATCTGTTATCCAATTCATAACCGCGAAGACAAAATTATTGGTGTCATTGAAGTAATTAATAAACGTAACGAAGACCGTTTTACAATTGAAGATGAAAAAACAATGAAGGTTCTTGCCCTTGTTTTCTCTTCAGTATTTCATAGCTTCAACCCGATTTCGAATAATTCTAAAATTCGTAGGTTCTCAGCTCCGTATGATCGTCAGTATGCAATTATTGGAAACACAGCTGGTGTTAAGTCGATGAGAAATTCAATCTCAAAACTTAAAGATCTAGATAGTCCTGTATTAATCACTGGAGAGAAAGGTGTTGGTAAAAATCTTTATGCAACTGTTTTACACTTTGAAGGTAAGCGCGGTCTGCATGAAGTTAATACAGTAAATTGTAAATTACAAGATATGCAAAAATTAGAGGCCCAGCTATTTGGTCCTGATGAAGAGAAATGCGTTTTTTCAAAGACTCAAGGTGGAACAGTAGTTCTTAACCACATTGAGAACCTATCTTACGAATGGCAAGAGAGGCTTTTTGATGTTATTTCAAATAGAGGAACTCCTGGTGGTATCGTAAGCATCGATTGTCGAATTATGGCAACTTCTATTAAGGATTTAGGAATTCTAACAGATGAAGGTTTATTTCACCGTGATCTTTTTGAATTCTTATCACAAGCGCAAATAAATATTGACCCACTAAGACGTCGTGAAGATGATATTGAAATGCTTGTTGAGTATTTCTTAAAAGTTGAGTGCAAGAGACAAGGCCTACTTCTTAAGAGCTTCTCTAAGAAGGTTATGGAGCAAATTCTTCAGTACGACTGGCCAGGAAATGTTTACGAGCTAAAAAAATGTATTGAGAGAGCTGTGCTATATCATCCGAAATCACATATTATCTCTGATATTGAAATCAATGATGGTGTATCACCTTTAGTTGATATCTCAATGAAGCAAAAACAGTTTGGTCAAATTGATCACGTAACGGATTTTACTTTACCTCTAAAAGATCGTCTTGCACTAGTTGAGCGTGAGATGATTCTTAATGAGATTAAGAGAAATTTTGGTAACAAATCTAAGGCCGCAAAAGAGATGGGAATTTCAAGAGAGGCACTTCGTAAGAAGCTAATTTTCTCTCAGGAAGTACTTGATGCTCTTGAGAGTCCAGCAGAAATTACGAAAGAAAAGAAAGTTGCTTAAACTTAGTAATAGTAGAAATAAAAAGGCCTCGCAATGCGAGGCTTTTTTATTATAATTTATAGTTCAATAATAGGTTTCCATTCAAGCCAATCTTTATCGGCCTTTTTATGAATTCTAAAATAATCTTTTTTACGCTGTGAAAACTTCTCTGGGGTTGCAAACTCAACTCCACCCGATAAAAGCGTTTCTAGTGATTGTGTGCTGATCTTTGCGCCTGAAAATAATCCGAATTCAACATCAACTCCACTTACATTCCAAAACTTTGTCTCTTCTTTCAAAAGTCTGTGGTATGGAGAATTCACAAAGATGTCTGCGATAACATTCTTAGCGCGTGTATTAAGTCTTACGTCTGTAATAACTCCCACTTGAATGCCACGATAATAAACACCTTGGCCTTTTGCTAGAGAGTTTCGACGATCACTATAAAGGCTGAGTCTTTGTCCATATTTATTATGAACTTCTTTGAGTGGAGCTTGTTTCAAGGCCTTAAATCTATCAGTTTCTTTACTCTTTCTATATCTTGAGCGACTGATATCAACAGCTATATAATTTCCAGTAAGTGCATCTAGTGACTCAATCCCACTAAGAGAAATTTTTGGTTTAACTTCCCAAAACTGTGCACCTTTAACTACAACTTTTTCAAACTCTTTCTTTATATTGGCCTGTACTGTTAGTGTTGATTTATTACGATCAACTTTTGAGCCTGTCACATAACCAATAATGATACTTCTAAATTTAATAGGTGTTTTAATCTTTGAAACAGCACTTCCCAGTGGGAACTCTATTGAAATTTCTTTACCTGGAATTGTTTCTTCGTACGATGAGTAGAGCTTATAGCTCTTTTCGAAGTTTTCTTTTAAGATTGTTTCATCATCACTTTCAAAATTAACAAATGAAATTCCTCCTCTTACAAGAGAAGCTAAAGATTCAGTTCTAACTTTTACTCCAGCAAGTGAAGCATCAACACTTATTCCGCTAACATTGTAAAACCTAGATGTTGAGTGAATAAGATTTTGGTAACGATCTTCAATGAAAACAGTAATATCAACACCATCTCTTTCCATATCCAGATCATAGCCTGTTACTTCACCAACTTGAATCTTGTTATAGTAAATAGGTGAGCCTATTGAGATAGGGCCAAGTTTGTCGGCGTTTAGCTTGATATAGATACCATCTTTTCTAAGACTTCTTGGTGTTTCATTTAGGGCATCAAATTTTCTAATGAACTTGCCTTTAGCTGGATGCATGTTGATAAATTTACCACTAATAATTGTGCTTAAGCCTGAGATACCTGAAAGATTAACAGTTGGGCTTACTAGCCAGAACTTTGTATCCTTTGAAAGATACTCACGCATGCGTGGATTCATCTCAACATGAACGGCAACACTTGTAAGGTTTTCATTTAGTTCCGTATCTTTTACACGTCCTACAATTGTTCCTTTATAGATAATTGTCGTTTTACCTGGAATGATCCCATCAGCATTTCTGAAGTTGATTGTGATATATGAGCCACGGGCCATTAAGTTTGTATACAAAAGCCAGATCCCAATAGAAACCGCAGCAACAGGAAAAAACCATATTGGATTTATTCCTTTTTTGTTAACAACTTGAGGTTTTGCATTACTCATATCTTTCCTTATCATCCCAGATTAATCTAGTGTCCACTTCGTTTGAGGCCAGGATGGTTAGTATTACAACTGCTGTAAAGTAGAGCACTGCGGGCTCTGCCTTTATTTGAGAAATGAATTCAACATTAACAAGAATAACGAGTAGGGCGATGACAAAGATATCAAGCATAGACCATTTTCCAACGATATGAACAACTCGATATAACTTTGTTAACTTCTTCTTTTTTCTCTCATCTAAAGTATTTATATTATCAATGATATACCAAAGTGAAATGATTTTAAATATTGGGACAATTATACTTGCCGCAAAAACAATCATGGCAATGGGATACATTTTTAAATTGATTAAGTTTATGACACCACCAAGAATTGTTCTTGGTGTACCTCTGTTAAATGTAAGAACGGTCATCATGGGAAGTAGATTCGCTGGTATATAAAGCGCGATGGCCGCAATTAAATAGGCTTTACAACGTGAGATTCCTTCGTAGTTTCGAAGCTCGATCTTTGCTCCACATCGTGTACATGTAAGAATAGAATTTACTTTCTGACACTTCGGGCACAGGGCCTTTTGATGATCAATTCCTCTCATAAAGCCTCTTCCATAATTCATCAAAATGAGTAACCGATTGAAGTAGAATGTTATTAACCATGAGGAGGATTAAGCTCAGAGTCCCTATTGTGAGCTCAACATCTGAGCGGTCGACCATTTTGGATACGGTAACAATAATCCCCATAAAGTAAACATCAACCATAGACCACTCATGTGAAGGTGCAAGGTACTTCAAAAGAGGCCTACCAATATTTCGATTAATAAATTTGTTTTTAAAAATTATTGATAAATATACAAGCAGTCTAAAGAGTGGAATAAGGATAGCGAAGAGAACCACGGAGATTGCTATTGGCCAATAAGCTTTAGTGGCAAATGCGAAGACTGACTGATAAGTCGATGTTTCTAAATTACTACCTGCCATATGAATTTTTAATACTGGTAGAAAGAATGCCGGATAAAATAAGAGAAGGCCTGAGATTGTAAGAACTCTTACCATGCGAATCGTGCTATCTCCGCGGTAAAGAGTGTAGCCACAACAGTGACAAACGGCCTTTTGTCTCGGGGCGATTAATTCAAATTCATAAAGCTCATCACAGTCAGGGCAGAGGATTAATTTTGAATTATCCTTTAGCGTTTCCTCATCAATTGGAAGAGACGTTTTGTCTGTGTCGTCTAGAATTATGGCCATACTAATATTAGGCCATAAATTACTGATATTTTTAAGAGAGCAAACCTTGCACTATGGACTAAAACGCCTTGTGAATATCAATTAACTTACCGTCTAAGTAGTGATTGCATGACCCATCTGTACGAAGCTCAATATAGCCATGAATAAGCTTTGGTGGTTCATCTGAGTCTTCATTAGTTGACTCATCTGAGCTGGCATCAGTACTACTAAGTGCTGCTGTTCTAACTGCGGCCGTCATTGCTGTGGCATTATCGTAGAGGTTTTCGATGGTTTTAGAATCATAAAAGCTTAGAGTTCTCTTCTTTTCTCCACCGCCAAGCTGTGGATACATAATTGATTCCACTGAACTTGAAGTCGTGTGCTTAAGGCCTATTAAATGCCCAAGTTCATGTAAGATTACAGATGGCATATCGTAATCAGAAGTTATGACATTGTCTTTTTCAAAAGTGAACCAGTAGTCACGTAAGTTAACGATAATATCTCCGTGAACCATTCGAAGGTAATCACCTTTGTGTTCTGCAAAGTATGAAGTAATGGCCAGAACACCATAACCAACTTCAGGGTACCAGTCTTGAGTGATATAAATTCCGACTTCACCATCATAGAAGTCGTTTAGATTTGAAGAAGGGGTACGAGAAGCCGCTTGCCCATGACCAAGTACAAAGTAATCTCTCTTAGAGTCAGCATCATTCCATGCCTTTTGCATCTCTTCCATCATATCGTACTCTGGGTAGTCTCCATCGTCAGCGGCAGCTAGAGGAAGGCTATCAGATCCACCATCAAGGTCATTAATAATATTGAAATCATTGTGAACTTTTACTGTTAAAGGCAGGGCAGAGGCATTCCAACGAAGGGGTAATGCTGCTAGGGATGGGCCTTTTTCTGGCTCAGCAACACACGAGATTGTAGCGGTACAAAAACACGCTAATAGAAAAGTTGATTTTAAAAAATTCATCCCAAACCTTTACCAAAAATAAAAGAGCGAAACGCTCGGATATGTGCTGGTAAGCACTATTTTAATAGATATCGGTCTGTGGGAATTTAAATTTAGAAAAAATAAAGAAACGGGGAGCATAACTCCCCGTAATCACAAATATTATTTATAGATATTCTTTAGATGTGATAACTGCTGATTATTTCTGTGACTTCGCGTGATCGGCCAGAAATTGTGCCAGTCCTTTTTCAGTCAGTGGGTGAGCGAAAAGTGACTTGATTACACCAAATGGCATTGTTGCGACGTCTGCACCTACCATTGAGCAGTGCTTAACGTGATCAGCGTGGCGAACTGAAGCAGCTAGTACTTCTGTTTCAAATCCATAGATATCATACATATGGCGAATTTCTTGGATAAGAGTCATTCCATCTGCACCGATATCATCTAGTCTTCCGATGAATGGAGAAATATAAGTTGCACCATTTTTAGCTGCTAGTAATGCTTGGTTTGAGCTAAAGCATAGAGTTACGTTTGTTTTGATTCCGTTCTCGCTGAACCATTTACATGCAGCAATTCCATCTTCAGTTAGGGGAAGTTTAATGACGATATTGCTGTGAATTTTAGCAAGCTCGCTTCCTTCCTTAATCATACCTTCTTTGTCAGTTGCAATAACTTCAGCTGAAATAGGCCCGTCGATAATTTCACAAATATCTTTGATAACATCAACTTGTGAGCGTCCTGTTTTAGCAATGATTGATGGGTTAGTTGTTACACCATCAATGATGCCCCATTTTGCTGCTTCTTTGATTTCGTTAATATCACCTGTATCGATAAAAAATTGCATTCTTTGCTCCTAAGGGAAATATAAAAATTAACTAGTGAAATTTATCATGGGCAGGGGTAATGGACAAGTTTTCTGCCTCTTTTAGTAAAGACGTTTTGCGCTATAATGAACATATGAGATTAATACTTCTAGTATTTTCATTGATTATTGCCCAAGCTCAGGTCGTGGCCAACGCTGATGGTTTTATCATCAAAAAAGATGATGTTCGCAATAAGAATATAAAAAAGGACTATAACGCCTACGAAAATTATATTAACGATCATGGCTTTGATACTTTCTATGATCCAAGTGTCGATTATTCAAAATTTTCAGGACGTGTGACAGATAAGGATCCATCTTCAACAGTGTTTAAAATTCAGGTCGAGTCTCGAAATGTTAAATTTCTAAAACCATCTGATACAGTCTTTTTTAATGTTGCAAGAAATATGGATAATGATCGCTGTAAAGGACATGTGCGCTCTAGTGAAGATAAGTATATAACAATCTATGCTAAAGACCTTGAAGACTGTTGGGGTGAAAACTCGTCTTTAAGAAGAGGTACAATTCTTGTTTTTGAAAGCAAGATGCTCTCGGCCCGAATCAAGGAAGCATCACGCTATCGCTTGTCTCTACTTGCTAAGAAGAGAGATTTTACATTTCAGTTGAATGACGTGAATAAATTTGTCTGGGGATTTTCTCAAAAGCAAGTTGAAGTAGCGGCCGATTATGATAAGCAAATTCTTGAGCTTCAAAGAAAGAAAGACGAGGCCTTAAATTTACTACTTTCAAAAAAGAACGATCAAGTTCGTCTGCAGGCTGAACTCATTTATAAATTGGATAAACTTGATCAAGACCTTAACTTTTACCGCGTTGAAAAAGATGAGCTCTACACTGATCGCTGGCATCTTGATAAGGATGCAGGCCTGCCTGTTTATGACAGACCAGTTCCAATTAAAAACTCTTATTAATATTTTAGATTAATTTATCTTCATTCATTGCCAATTCAATAAATTGGTCGTTATAGAAGTGCTTATCCATATGTTCTTTATATGGCCTTAGAGAATATGCTGGCGAAACTCCTAACCATTCCTTCATTGTTGTCTCATTAACTCCATTATGAAGCCAAGTAAAAATACAAGACTGACGAAGTGATTTAGGTGTTATTTGAATCATCAGTTGGCTGCGCCACTCTTCGAATAAGAGCTCCATTCCACGTGCAGAAAGCCCTCCTGAGAGGATTTTGTGTGCATTGGCATTAAAGAGTAAGTGAGGGAAGTTATGTCCCTGCTCTTTTTTAACTTTCTCTAAGAGCTCAACATATTCATAAAATAGTCGTCCAAATATAGCTGGAAAAGTAACTGTATAAGGATCACGCTTTTCATGGGTGATAACCGCTTTTATTTCATCTCTAAAAGAGAAACTAGAAACTTTAATTTTTGAAAGCTCGCTTACTTTAAGACCACCAAGGTAGATGGCACTAAAGATAATCCCATTTCGCTTGGCCTTTAGTTTTTCTAGGTCATTTTTGGCCGTACGCTGATCATTTAAGATTGTATGCCACAAGCTTTTAATGTGGGAGAATGTCGCAGGTCTGGGAATATCTAAAAACTTTGGTGAAGTTGGAATCTTTCTAACAGGATTCGCGTTAAAAATACCTTCTTCAACTAAGTGATCAAAAAAGATTCTTAGTGCCTGTACTCGACGGCGACGAGAGTTATCTGAGTTGTACTTGGCCTCTAGAAATTTACCGTATTCAAGAATCTCAAGGATTGAGTATTGTTCAATACTGGTTTGCTTTGCACTTTCTGTAACATATTGGTTAAAACAGGCCAAGTCTGTTCGATAATTCTTAATTGTGTTTAGGCTTCGGCCCTTGGCCTCTATCTTCTTGAAGAAGGCTTTTTGCCACTTTTCTAACTTGTTTTTATTGGCTGTAGTGATTTCCATATCCATCCTTAAACTACGTATATTACTGAATATATTAACGAACCTGTTATTATTTCACAAGAAGAAGCTTAGGCTTGCTTTTGGTGGGATAAAGCATTATAAATGGCCTTAACAATTTAATATTAGGTGATTTATGCTCGAGACGACCTCACTCGCCCCGCAAGGGAAGAGTAATCCATTTGCCCATGCATTTTATGTGCACACGATTGCAAATTTTAAGCAATCTGGTGACGCTAATGCTACTGGTGCATCTGAGCAAAATCACAAATTCTTAATCGATACATTCCTTAAATATTCAAATATTGAAGAGAAGCTTCTAGCTACTTTCAATTTAAATTTTACAGACAACGCACTTCTTATGCGTGCTTTTACGCATAGTTCATATGCTCACGAGGCCAAAGTAAAAGTGAAAAGCTATGAAAGACTTGAGTTCTATGGTGACTCTGTTTTAGGTGCTTTTGTTACTAAGAACCTCTTTTTAAATTTCGAAAATATGAATGAGGGGCAACTCTCTAAGCTTCGTAGTGCTCTTGTTAATGAGGAGAGTCTAAGTGCTCTTTCGAACTTTCTTGGTCTATCAAATTTTCTGATTGTTGGAAAAGGTGAGCTAGATGAGGAAGTGAACAGTGGGATTCTTTGTGATCTTTTTGAATCTCTACTGGGAGCTATCGCAATTGATCAAGGTGTTGATCGTGCCGATCAGTATTTAAACACATTACTATCAATGTATGAAAAAGAAGTTGGAGAGAAGTTTTTTTGTGAAAAGAAGCTTTTGGACTTTGATCCTAAGACAAAGCTTCAAGAAGAAACACTAGCGCGTTTTAAATGTTTACCAGAGTATCGCGCCACGAAGATTGAGCAAGAATTTAAAATTGAGCTCTATGTAAATGAGCAATATATCTGTGAGTTAATCTCTCATAGCAAGAAGAATGGAACAAAAGAAATTGCAAAAAAATGCTTAAAAGATAATTTATTAGATCGACTTTAATAGGTTTAATTTGACGGAGAAATTATGTTATTAGAAAATCAACACCCAGACAACAAATCACTTATGGCAGCAATCGTTGGAGCTCCAAACGTAGGAAAAAGTTCACTTGTAAACTACTTACTAGGAATGGATTTATCAATTGTAACAAGCAAGCCTCAAACAACTCGTAATAAATTTCACGCAGTATTTACAGTTGATCATACTGAAGTTGTTTTAGTAGACACTCCAGGTCTACACAAAGCAAGTCAAGAACTTAACAAAAGAATTAATCAACAAGCAGTAGAAGGTGTTGATGGTGTTGATGTAAACCTTCTTCTAATTGATTTAACAAAGGATATCCTTGGCCAAATTAAAGACTTTAAAGAATATATTGGTGGTAAAGAGTTATCAAAAACTTGGTTAGTATTCACGAAATCTGATCGTGTTGAAAATGCTGAAGCGCTTCCTCTTGATAAAGTTTTTGAACAAGCAAAAGAAGTTATTCCAGCACTTGAGAAGTTTTTCTGCATTTCAACTAAGTCAGGGGATAATGTTCACTTACTAACAGCTGCTCTTTGTGATAACGCACAACCAGGGTCACACCTTTACTTAGATGGTGCAATTTCAAATAAGTCACAAAGATTCTTCGCAACAGAATATATCCGTGAGCAAGCTTTTGAATTATTAAAAGATGAGCTTCCATATGAGATGGCCGTAGTAATTGATGAGTACAAAGACTTTAAAGATAAGACAGGGGAATTTGCTGCTCACATTTCGGCTTCAATTCTAGTTAACCGTCCTTCCCAACGTGCAATCGTTGTTGGATCTAAAGGTACAATGATTAAAGAGATCGGTATGCGTGCTCGTAAGAAAATTGCTGCAATGACTGACGGGACAGTTCACTTAAACCTACACGTTAAAGTTTCTCCAAAATGGTTTAAGAATAACTTCGTACTTGAAGAGCTTGGTCTTCCAAGAGCAACAAACTCTGCACGTGTTTGGAAGAAAAAATAATTTAATTTTAAGAAAATAGGACTTTAATATGCAAAAACGATCAATGATCATTTCATTAATTGGGCGACCGAATGTTGGAAAGAGTTCCGTATTCAACCGATTAATGAAGAAACAATTTAAGGCCATTACGCATGATATGCCAGGTGTTACTCGTGATCGTCACTATGGAATTACAACTTTTAGTGATGCCGATGAGGATCGCCCATTAGATGCTATTCTTGTTGATACTGGAGGGTTTTACCCAACACAAGTTGATGAACAAGGTAAGAATGAGCAAGAGATTAATGCTAATAAATTCTTTAATATCATGACGGATCACGCACATCAGGCAATCGAGGAATCAGATCTGGTTCTTTTTGTTGTTGATGTTAGAGAAGGCGTACTTCCATTTGATAAAACGATTGCTAATTTCATTAGAAAACAAAAAAAGAAAATGTGGCTTATCGTTAATAAGTTTGATTCAAGCGCTCAAGATGGTGATGAGTATGCTTTCTATGAGCTTGGTGTAAATAATGACGAAATGTTTGTCACTTCTGCGGCCCATGGCCTTGGAATGGAGAACCTTCGTGAGAATATTCACCGTGAAATGATGGCATTTTCTGAATCTAATAATGTAATGAATGTTTCAGCACTTCAACGTGGTGTTACTCCACGTGAAAACGTTGTTGCCAAACTTGCTCTTATTGGTGCTCCTAATGCTGGTAAATCAACTCTTTTAAATCAGCTTCTTGGAAGTGAGCGTGCGCTTGTTTCTGATATTGCTGGAACAACAGTTGATCCAATTGATGGCTACTTTGATCTTTTCCTTGGGGAAGATGCAAGGAAGCTTGATGAAGCAAAGGCATTCTTTAAAAACGATAACCTTCTACGTTCTCAGTATGAAGATTTTAAAAAGAACAATCCTGATCTTTATAATGAGCTGATTTCATCATATGACCTTGAAGAAGAGATTGAGACTGAGCTTGACGAGTTCGAACTTGAAGGGCTTGAAGATGTTATGCTTGAGCAAGACGAAGAACTTGATGAAACTTCTGCGACTCGTATGGAAGCACAAGTTTTCGGTGATGATGTTGAAGCTGAATCTTCTGAAGAGGCAAGTGAAGACGTAGTCGAAGCGTTATCTGAAGCAGAGGATGAAGGTAGCCACTGGCGATCAATCCACATCGTGGATACTGCGGGAATTAGAAAGCAAAAGAAGATTGATGACTTTGTTGAGTCTCAGTCTGTATATCGCTCCCTAAGAAGTATTGCAGATAGTGATGTGTGTATCTATATGATTGATGCTGTAAAAGGTGTTTCACACCAAGACAAGCGTCTTCTAGATATTGCAATCGAAAAAGGTGCTTCTGTAATTGTATGTCTTAATAAAGTTGATCTTATGGGAGATACTTTCAAGGATCAAGAAGCACGTAAAGAGTGGCTTTTAAATATTCGCGATAAAATGCCTTGGCTTAATTACTGCGATATTATTCCTATATCGGCTAAACACAAAAGAGGACTTAAGCGTCTTAAAAAGATTCTTGCAAAGACAATCTTCATTAGAAGACAGTCAATTGCAACTGGTGCTCTAAACCGTTTTGTTTTTGAGTTAATTGAAAGACACCCAATTATTCTTAAAGGTTCACGTGGTAAGAGATTCCGTGTTAAGTACGCATCTCAAATTAAGGCAGATCCACCAACTTTCTTATTCTACACGAATAAGTCTAAGGGGATTCCTGAGAACTATCGTCGTTATCTTAAGAATGGTCTACGTGGAGCTTTCCCACTTGATAACACACCAATTCACCTGATCTTTAGAACAGGGACGGATTTACAAAACCGCATGAAAAAAGTTTCAAAATAAAACCAAGGCCCTCGATTGAGGGCCTTTTTCATTTAATAAATTCTTAATTATTCTCTAGATTTGACTTTACTCGCAATTACTCGAACGGCTTGCCGATAAGTAAAGGTATGAGTAGTGATTTTCCTTTCTCCCTATTTAGAAAACTTCCTGTAATGAATTCTAGCGCTAATAAGTATAGCTTTGGCCATGTTGTCATTATTGGTGGAAATCTAGGCTATGCTGGTGCTGCCAGGCTTGCTGCTGAAGGGGCGCTTCGTTCAGGTGCCGGGATGGTCAGTGTTTTAACACGAAAAGCAAGTGTATCAGGTATCATTTCAGCTCGACCAGAAATCATGGTACGTGGAATTGATGCTAATGATAGAGGACTAGCTCATGCTAGCGCAATTTTGGAAAAGGCATCGTGTGTTGTTCTTGGCCCTGGTCTTGGGCGAGATGAATGGGGTAAATTTATGTGGGATCATTTTTGTCATCTTAATCTAAAAAAAGTTGTTGATGCGGATGCTCTTTGGTTCTTATCTCAGGCACAAAGTACTATGAAGCTTGTTAATTCTATTATTACTCCTCATGAAGGAGAGGCAGCAAGACTACTTAATGTACCGAGAGAAGAAATTTCAAAGCATAGACTTTCAAGTGTAAAAAAAATAATGAAGTTTTCAAATGTATGTGTACTAAAAGGTCATGATTCCTTAGTCTCCTCACAAAATGAAGTATATGTTAATAAAACAGGAAATCCCGTTTTAGCAATGGCCGGAACAGGGGATATCTTGGCCGGCATAATAGGCAGCTTTATAGCGCAGGGACTTAGTCTTGAAGAAGCAGCTTGTCTTGGTGTCTGGGTACATGGCCGTGCTGCCGATATATTATATGAAAGTGAAGAAGGAATAAGGGGAAGTGTGGCCAGTGACCTCTTCCCCTATATTAGAAAAGTTATGCTTTAACTGAGTACTTCCCACCGTTTGAAAAGAAAATAGCGATATACGCTACTGCATAAAGTAGTGCTTTTTCTTTTGAAGCAAATGGATCATTTCCATGTATTACAAAAGCAGCAACTAACATTGTTACAGCAGAAATAGCTGCAAACCAACGAGTTTTGATACCAACGATAATGAAGGCCTGGCAGAAAACTTCTGCAAAAACTGTTGCTGTAAGTGAAAATGGAATCCCCAGTCCAATTGGGTCAGGGAATTTTGTTAGTAGTGTTGTGAAGTTAGCAAGCTTGCCCCAGCCATGTGCTAAAAGCATCATTAGTGCTGTTGAAACTCTAAGTACAAGCCAACCTAAGTCTGAGTTCAATCTGTTCATTTAACTGTCCTTGTTATGCATTATTTTGTGTTCTATTTTTTATCAACTCGCTAAAGCTCGTTGAGATTAATGTTGCTACGTCATTGCAGACCACTGCGCACGCACCGCTCAAAATGGTGCATATTAAGTTTGCGCTTTGCAATCATCAACTCGCTAAAGCTCGTTGAGATTAATGTTACTACGTCATTTCAGACGACTGCGCACGCACCGCTCAAAATGGTGCATATTAAGTTTGCGCTTTGCAATCATCAACTCGCTAAAGCTCGTTGAGATTAATGTTACTACGTCATTGCAGACCACTGCGCACGCACCGCTCAAAATGGTGCATATTAAGTTTGCGCTTTGCAATCATCAACTCGCTAAAGCTCGTTGAGATTAATGTTATTACGTCATTGCAGACCACTGCGCACGCACCGCTCAAAATGATTATTAATCATTTTGCAGCGGATGCGCTACCAATTCCAAACATATCCAACCATCAGCGTGAATGCAAAACCAGTCAGATCACTCACGCCTGGACCACCCTTCGTTGCTGGGGCATATTTGATTGTACGTACATCTTGAAGAGCAACTGAGTGAACAAGTGCTTCAACATTTACGTATGATTCTTTTATTTTAATTGGGAATTCAAGTCCTCCACCAAGAGCGATACCGACCCCTCCGTAAGAGTCTTCAACTTCACCGTCTTGATTTGAGATTTTTTCCTGCTCATACCAATATTCAAATCTTGCTGTTAAGTAAGGATTTGAATAAGTGATGGCGGTTCCTAAATTTGATGTATCAATATAATATCGGTAACCAAAATAAAATCTAAGCATTGAGATATCAACAGAAGTTGGAAATTGCTGGATCCCCTGAGTTGGATACGTCAGTGTAATATTGTGTTTTGAATAAGCAAAACCTATATTCCAGGCCGATTGAAAATCAGAAAAATATTGGATTGTTAAACCAAAAGTAGGAGGTAGGTCTTCATATAACATTCCACGGTTTCCTGTCCAAGTTGTAAAACCGATTGCCATTGAGAAAGAGAAGAAGCGCCCGTACTTATAATAGCGTTCGTCTTCATAAATTTGAGATTCTTCAAGGTCTTCATTGAAATCAGAGAAGATATCTCCACCAATATTTAGGTCATCATCAGCACCGACCATTCCCTCTTGGGCAAGAGATAGGCCTTGCAGGCAAAAAAGTGTGATGAAGAAAATAATTTTATTTTTAAACATTAAATTGTCCGTATTTTATAGGTAGAAGTGAAAACCTGCTGTGATAAAGTGTTCACCCATTGTTGTCACTTCAAACTCGTCGATATTCTCAAAGCGAATACCAAATTCTGCACTAAGGCCAATGCTATCCACTCCCTGAAACGAAAACTCTGTTCCAAAGCCTAGGTCTCCTTGAAAACCTGAATCTGAATCTTGTCCCGGTGTTTTGTTATTCAAGAGAACAGCTGCACCAACAGCATAGAAAGTTAAGTATGGTTCATCAAAGATATTGCGGTAGAGGCGCACACCACCGTGCCAGCCACCATTTTCCGCCGTATTTACACCAAAAATCGCGCCATATGCGAACGTTGTACTGCGTTGAACTTTAATCGACAACGATGGGATATCATTGTTAACTGTATTAGAGAAACCAATCCCCAGACGTCCAACACGCTCTAGAGCGAAAGTGTTTAGTGAGATAATAAAAGCTGCTATTACTAGTGAAATCCTTTTCATGGTGCGTAATTTTCCTTTTTCCTAATTATGAGTAAATATATTTTAACAATACTCATGTATTTTTGACAACTTTCAATGTTCTTTATTAAAATGATAAAAATTTTTAACCAGAGGGTAATGGATGACAACACAGGTAGCGCCAAATGAAGGCCTTAATTCTGAATTAAATTCAACTGAGCTTGGAGCGTTTATCGCTCAAAACAAAGCTTTATTTCTAGGACTGATTCTATTAGTTGTAGCTGCTATTGGTGGATACGGAATCTTTTCTTACACAAAAGCACAAACAAATGAAAAGGCCGCAACTGCTTTTTATCAATTTGAGCAAGGGTCATTAAAGAAATATCAAGAAGGTGGACTTGATGCGAGTGCAATGAGTGCAGAACTTGGGCTGCTTCTAAATGACTTTGCAGGTACTTCGGCTTCTTTCGCAACTAGCTTACTTGCTGTTGATTACCTTACAAATAAAGGTGAAAACAAGATTGCATTTGAAGTTCTTACGAAGATGCAGCCGGTAAACTCTCTTCAGTCTTACTTTGTAAACTTAAGAAAGGCCGTAGTTCAAGAAGACTTAAATGATATTGATGGTGCAATTGCTTCATTAACTGAACTTAAGAATAATGAAAATAACCTAACAATGGGACGTGTAGAGTTAGACTTAGGACGTATGTACTTTCTTAAAAATGATATGGCACAGGCCAAAGCTCATTTTGAAAAAGTTCTTACATTAACTACTCAAAACGTCTACAAATCACTAGCGAAGAGCTATTTAGCAAAAATTAAGTAATTCTATGATAAAAATTCTAACGGCCACAGCAGTGGCCATTCTTCTTACTTCTTGTTCAACACTAAATGGTGTTAAGACTAAAATTTCTGCTGATAAGCTAGAAAAAAAGCCGCTAACACTTGCTTGGGCAAAGAATTTAGAGCCAAGATATGAAAGTGGAAATCTTCCAATTTCATTAGCATCTCCCTTAATCCATGATGGACAGTTATTTGCAGCTGATGGCCGTGGCCACTTTAATGCATATAATGTTGAATCAGGTAGACTCCTTTGGACTTTAAATATTAAAGGACAAATGACAAGTGCACCTATTGTTTACGAGAATCTTTTGATTTTTGGAGACAATACAGGCCGTGTTTATGCTTACGATCTAAACAAAGGTGAGTTGGCATACGAGTTTGACTTAGACGCAGGTGTTGACTCAACTCCAATTGTTCATAACGGAAGACTCTTTATCCATACAAGAAATCATAAGCTATTTAATATTGATGCCTATACTGGGAGAGTCATTTGGTCTTATAAAAGATCTGTTCCTTACTACTCAACAGTACAAAGAACATCGACTGCTTTAATTTCTGGTAACAAGGTTTATGCAGGCTTTGCTGACGGCTACTTCATTTGTTTCTCACTAGAAGAAGGACAAGTTCTTTGGGAAAGACGTATGAGTACTGGACAGAAATTTGTTGATGTCGATATGAGGCCAACAATCTTTAATTCCAAAATTATTGTAGGATCTGTTGACGATAAAATGGAAGTTATTGATCAGAAATCTGGGGTTCTTTTTAAGAAGCTAGGTTTTCAGTCTAATCGTAAAGGCGTTCTAATTGATGGTGGAAAGCTTGCTGCTTTCGGTAGTGTTAATGGTGAAGTCGTTTATATCGATTCAACTTTTAATGAAGTTAAAAGAGTTAAGGTTGATGATGTTGCAATCTCTTCTCTAGCTGCTTGGAAAGATGGACTTGTTGTAACGACAGTTGGAAAAACTGTATACTATATCGATTCTCGTGGGCAAATTTCTCAACGATTTGATCTAGGATCTGCTTATTCAGCAGTATTTGGAAATATGACACAGGACGAAGATTTTATCGCATTTATTTCATCGCGATTTCGTCTGTACACCTTCAAATAAATCCAAGACATAAACTCTAAAAATTACCTTGTGCGTGTTATTTCGACAATGTTATTATTTGCTCGTTATAACACACACAAGTTTCTAATTTCAGGGGAGAGTAATGGATTTAACATTCAAATCAAATGGTATTCTAAGTCGTGGTAAAGGTCTTACTTTTGACGATGTTTTATTAGTTCCGAGATATTCTGAAATCTCTTCTCGAAGACATACTGATTTAAAAACAAAAATTACTAAGAATCATACTATTGATATTCCAATTATTGCGGCCAATATGGACACAATTACTGGGCCAGAGATGGCCATGGAAATTGCTCGTCTTGGTGGTGTTGGAATTCTTCATCGCTTTATGTCACCTGAACAACAAGTTGAGGATGTAAAAGCGATCCAAAAATATTTTAAGGAACACTCGATTACTCTACCTATTGCTGCTTCTGTTGGTGTTAAGGAAGAGGGGATGAAAAGAGCAGATCTTTTAGCTGCACTTGGTGTTGAAATTCTTACCGTTGATATCGCTCATGGTGACTCTATTATGATGATGGAGGTTCTTGAGTATATTAAAAAGAACTATCCTCAAATTGACGTTATCGCTGGTAACGTTGCGACTCCAGATGGTGTTAAACGCATGATTGATAAGGGTGCAGATGCTGTAAAGGTTGGTATTGGACCAGGAAGTATGTGTACAACAAGAATCATCACAGGACATGGTGTTCCTCAGTTAACAGCTGTTGCAATGTGTGTTGCTGAGGCCCAAAAAGCGGGAATACCTGTTATTGCCGATGGTGGACTTAAGAATTCAGGTGACATGGTAAAGGCCCTTTGCGCTGGAGCTAGCTCATGTATGGCCGGATCTCTCTTATCTGGTGCACTTGAAACTCCAGGTGAAGTTAAGGGTGGTATGAAAGAATATCGTGGGATGGCGTCTAAGGCCGCTCAAGTTTCATGGCGTGGAGAGCTTCCTAAAGGCATGGCCGCAGAAGGTGTTGATACAATGATTCCTTGTAAGGGACCAGTTGAAAATATTATCAATGAATTAACTGGTGGTATTCGATCTGGAATGACTTACCTCGGTGTTGATAAACTTGCAAACATGAGTGAAGCAGCACTATTTATGGAAATGTCTTCATCTGGTATGGCCGAAAGTAAACCACACGGTAAACACTAATAAATTTTAAAAAGACGATAAGGTCATCGATTATGGAAAATACTATTCTTGACGATTTATTAAGTTATCCAAAACTTATTAAAAGAATTGAAGAAAGTGATAACCCTGAACAAACTAAGAAGAAGGTTGTTGCTAACTTTAATGAAATGCGAGCAGATTATTCTCCATCTTACCTAAAGTCGATGGCCAAGTTTTTCGATGCAACTCTTCCTCGTTTATACGATGGGGTGAGTTTCAATGAAAATGGAACCGACCTTAAGGCACTCTTAGAAGAGGCCAGTGTTGTTCTAGTTCCCAATCACCAATCTCACGCTGACTACATTGCTATCAATTATAAATTCTTTAAAGAATATAAACGAATGCTCTATGTTGCTGGTGGTGATAACTTAAATATTTTCCCAATTGGAAAGATTTTTAGAAAGTCAGGTTGCTTCTTCATTAGAAGAAGTTTTCAAAACGACATTCTCTACAAGTTCACAATGGAAGCGTATCTCTTTGCGTTGTTAAAGCGTAAGGAGCCCATCGAATTCTTCTTTGAAGGTGGAAGAACAAGATCTGGAAAACTTAGACCTCCAAAGTATGGGCTATATCAAATGCTACTTGAGGCCCACTCGCATCTTCCAGATGCGAAAGAAAAAGGTCTTGCCTTCGTTCCTGTAAGTATCGCACATGAATATGTACCGGAACAAAAAGCATTAGCTAAAGAGATGATGGGTGGCAAAAAGGTTAAGGAATCAACAGGGCAACTTTTTGGTCTTTTTAAACTTATGGCCTATCAGTTTGGAAAAATTCATATCTCTCTTGGAAAACCACAATATGCACATAAACTTGATGATGAGCATGAAAACAAAGTTAACGTGAGAGAGCTTGCTTTCAAGTGTTTCAGAAGTGTTGGTGACCAAATGGTAATCACACCAACGAATCTCTTGGTTTTAATCTTACTTGATGAGCCAAGTGGTGCCTTAAAGTGGAATGATATTATTTTAAAAGCACAAGCTATTTTAGAATATTGTAAGCGTTATGATATTCCTTTTACGGAAGGTCTAAAGGCAAATAAATTAGAAGATTCTATAGGTCGCGCTATGGATATTCTTATTGGTAATAATAAAGTTGATGTTATTGGACAAAGTGAAGGAACATCTCTTTTTTATGCGATTAAAAAGAATTGTCGCGGCGAACTTTTATTCTTTAAAAATACGATTGTTCATCATTTCATCATTCCTTGGACGATTTCACTAGCGTGGTTTAATGTCTTCAGCGGCGAAATTGATAATGTTGATGATCTTAAAGCATTCTTTGTTAAACAACGAGATATGCTTAAGATGGAATTCTATCTTCCAACTGTCAAAGAATACTATGCAAAGACATTACGCATTTTAAGTAACGCCGTTGGCAGAGATATTACAAATCTCCAGGATGCCATCGAATTCACAAATAAAGACCTATATGAAGTTGCTTCAAAGCTTAGCCTTTTTGCTCGAAGCCTAACTTATATTAACGAAGCTTATTTTGTATCAGCACTAACACTTGAGAGTTTTCAAAAAGATGGTGTGGATCACTTTAAGTCGGCAGACTATATGAAGCGTTTTGTTGAAGTATTTAAGGCCGAGATTCAAAGTCAGCGCATTATCCGCTTTGCGGAAAGTCAGAATGTTGAGCTTATGAAAACTGCTCTGACTTATTTTGAGCAAATTGGTGTTCTTGGTTACGAAGATAATTCTTATGTAATTGCTGATAGAACAAAACTTGATGATTTTATTGAATCAACAGAAAAGACATTGAAAGACCAACTAAAATTAAATTTTAAAGTTGTCTAAATAGGAGATCTTTTGCATTTAGAGCTATCTAAGAGAGAAAAAGAAATAAAGAAGGTTTTAATTATTACTTTCTTTTTAAATTTAATTGTCGCTCTAATTAAGATTCTTGCTGGAATCGAGTTTAATTTTATATCTCTACGTTCTTCAGGTATTGAATCTATCTTTGATGGAACTTCAAATCTCCTAGGCATCGTGACTATAGCACTTGCTTCAAAACCACGAGATCGCAGACATAATTATGGCCACCATAAATTTGAAAATATTGGGGCATTAATCATTGCTTTCATGCTTTTTGGCTCTGCAATTAAATTAGGGCTTGATTACCATGATCTTATTCTTGGTACACAAACTAAGTACGGACAATTCGGACTTGTTCCTGTTTTATCAATTCTTATTTCAATGGCAATGAGTTTTGGAGTTTCGACCTACGAAGGTAGAAAAGGGCGTGAGCTTAATTCTCAAATATTAACTGCAGATAGTAATCACACCTTTGGCGATATGATTATCAGCTTTGGTGTTCTCATATCAATTATTGCTGCATATTTTAAAATTTACATTATTGACTATATTGTCGGTGGATTGATTATTTTATATTTGATTTACCTTGGTATTCAAATAACTTTAGAAAATTTAAATGACCTTTTAGATGTAGCTCCTATATTAAAAGATAAGTACATTTCTTCACTTGAGGATATTAAATATGTTCGAGATATTCACAATTTTCGAGCACGTGGAAATTCTACGTGGATGCAAATTGATTTTCACTTGTTACTCGAACCTGACTTATCGCTGAGTCAGGCCCATGATATAGCTCACACAGTAGAAGATCGACTTAGGTTGATGCTAAAGGATTATTGTCGCGATATCGATATACTGATCCACATGGAGCCAGATGATGAAGGTCATAAGGATTAGAAGATGAGAAATAAAATAAACAAGAGAAAAGTTGGAAATATTAGACTTGCAATCGGTCCGTGGGAAGAAGATTTTACGAAATTATTTTCATCTGCTGCAAAGCTGATGGCACTAATTGTTCATGGACAGCTGATTCATTTCAAAAGTGACGAGATCTTTGTTTTTGCTGATAAAGAGCTTAAAAACTTTCGTGTTGGTGTTCCAATGATAGGTAATCTTAAAGATAAATACCTAGAAAGCTTTGATCTTCACTCTGGTGAAGTTGAGAGTACTGAGTTTGGTATCGAAAAACTAAAGGAATTCGAAAGAATTAAGAATTTATATACTGATCTTTGCTTATCTGAAGAGTATTTTATAAGAATTACGTCTCACGGCGGGCAATATCTGTCATTTTATGAGAAATATCTCATTCAATAATGTATACTGTGGGTATATTTTTTGTTATGTTTGCAATCCTAATAGCTAGATATTAGAATTGAAATTATTGAAAATAACTAATTCGCTAATAATTGGTTTATTTCCGGAGGTGATTTATTAGCAACAATTTTAAAGGTGGAAGGGTTAAAAAAGAAAGAGGCCCAAGAATTAACGAGCAAATTAGAATTTCTGAATGTCGATTAATGAGTGATGAAGAGCAGTACGGAGTTGTATCAATTGATAGAGCACGTGAGATTGCGGAAGAACTTGGTGTCGACTTAATTGAGATTGCTCCAACAGCTAAACCACCAGTTGTAAAGCTAATGGACTACGGAAAGTATAAATATGCTCTTCAAAAGAAAGCTGCAGAAGCTAAGAAGAAGCAGGCCAAGGTTCAGCTAAAAGAAATTCAACTTCGTCCAAATATTGAAGCACACGATCTTGAGACTAAACTTAAGAGAGCCTATAAGTTCTTAGAGGGTGGTGACAAGGTTAAATTTGTTATGCAATTTAGAGGTCGTGAAATGGCCTATAAGGACATGGGAAAAGAGAAATTTGAAGCGATTCTTAATGGCGTATGCGAAGAAGCTGATGGAGTTATTGAGTCTCCAATTAAGATGATGGGTAATAGAATTATCACAATCGTCGCTCCAGGAAAGAAAAAATAATAATTCTTTTATAAGTGCCTGATATTACTTCAGGCACATTCCATTTATTCTGTCTAAGTACCCGATATTTTTTCACTTATTTTAAATAATCCTTTGCATTAATAGCTTGAAGCTGTTAAAAATATGCACTTATAGTTTTGTTGTATTTTGTTGAATTCTCAACTTGCTTTCGAGTGAGTAAAATTCAAGGAGTAAAAAATGCCAAAAATGAAGACTAGAAGAGCTGTTGCTAAAAGATTTAAGCCAGTAGGTAACGGTAAGTTCAAAAGAAAAAGAGCTAACCTAAGACACATTCTTGAAAAGAAGCCAACTGATGCGAAGAAGAGAGCAGGTAAAACTGACTACGTACACGCTTCAGATGTTGCTCGTGTAAAGAGATGTCTACCTTACGCTTAATTAGCGCAAGCGATTCAAAAAAAAGATTGAGTTGGTCGAAACTTTAAATCGACAAAATTGTTTTTTTAACCTGATTTTTGGGAAAGAACGAAAGAACCATTAGCTTGGTCCCCAAACGTCAAAAAAATGGAGTAAATTATGTCTAGAGTTAGAAGAGGTTTTAAAGCAAGAGCGAGAAGAAATAAAGTCTTAAAACTAGCAAAAGGGTTTCACTTTTCTAGAAGACAAAAGTACTATCACGCTTCTGAAACAGTAAAAAGAGCATTACACTACAGATACATCGGTAGAAGACTTCTTAAAAGAGATATGAGAAGACTTTGGATCGTACGTATTTCTGCAGCTGCTAAGCTTCTTGGTACTTCTTATTCAAAGTTCATGGGACAGCTTAAGAAGAACAATGTTGAAATCAACAGAAAGATGCTTGCTGAAATCGCTGCAAGAGATTTCGACGGATTCAAAGCAATCTACGAATCAACAAAATAATTCATTAAACTATTTGATTTAATAAAACACAAACAAAACTATATAGTGCTTGGGCCTCATTTTTGAGGCCTTTGTCTTTTTGCGCTTACCCTGCAATAAATTTAACTTTCACTTTCCTCGTATGAGGAGCATCTCTGAATTCACAAAGATAAATTCCAGACCATCGGCCAATATCAAGTTCACCATTTTCAATAATCATCGTAAGGGAAGTTTGCATAAGAATTGACTTCATGTGAGAAGGTGAGTCATCAGGCCCTTCAGCTGTATGAGTGATAAAAGAGAGGCTTCTTGGGGCCAGATGTTTGAGGAAGTTTTCCATATCAACTTTTGCACTTGGGTCAAAAGCCTCGTTTATACATAGCGCAGCACTGGTGTGTTGTATTTGACACACTAGGATACCATCTTCATCACTAGGGTTGAGTTCTTCTAAGCATTGTCGCATCTGGGCCGTTATGTCGTAAAAGCCTTCACCTGATGTGTTTACTATCTGCGTTTTTATAGGCATCATTAAACTCCTAACATTTTAAATATTTAGCAGTTTATATATTATGACATTATTTTCAACGCTTCTAAAGCAATTAAGCATTAAAGATTTTTTCGACATGGGCATTGTCGCCCTGATGATCTATCAGGTTCTAAAGATCGTAAAAGGGACAAGGGCCATTCAGGTATTACTTGGTATGGTTTTTCTCGCTATCCTCTATACTCTTGGGATTAAGTACAATCTCTACACGGTAAATTGGATCCTTGAGCACTTCTTTGATTATATCTTCATTATTTTCATCGTTATCTTTCAAGACCAGCTTCGTGCTGCTCTTGCAACAGTTGGTACGGGAAGAAAGATGTTTAACTTCTTTGATCGCTCTCCTGTTAACTATGACATCGAAGAGGTAATTAAGAGTGTAACGGCCCTTTCTAAAGAGAGAACAGGTGCTCTTCTTGTCATTGAAAGAAAAAACGGTCTACAAAACTATATCGATACTGGAACAATTATCGATGCAACGATTCATTCAGACTTAATCTATTCTATCTTCCAAACAATTTCGCCTCTTCATGATGGTGCCATTATTTTAAGAGATGGAAAACTTCTGGCCGCAGGTTGTTTCTTGCCATTATCTAAGAATATTGAAATTGATCGCCACTTCGGAACTCGCCACCGTGCAGCTCTTGGTGTTTCAGAAGTATCAGATGCCATTGTTATAATTGTAAGTGAAGAAACCGGAAAGATTAAACTGTGTATTAATGGCCAGTTCTTCTATTCTCATAACGAGAATGAGCTACGTATGATGCTTAAGAAGGCGTGGGCAGGCAAGAGACTTGATCTACAATCTCAAATCGTAGGGCAGGTATAAGATGTTAAAGAAAATTAAAAGCAATAATTTATTTGAATTAATTCAAAATCAGCTACTAACTCTACTGAGTATTATTCTTGCAATTTTTCTTTGGTTCTATGTTGTAAACTCGGAGCCAATTACAACTGAAAGAATCTATAACCTAGAAGTACTTCCAGCAACAAGTATGGATGTTACTTCAGTGTCTGCTCACGAAATTCATGTGACATTAAAGGGAGCTCGTGCATTCCTAAAAGACTTTCATGGCGATGATCACTTGAAGCTTCAAGTTGACCTTAAGAAAATGAAAGTTAATCGCACAACGAAACAAGTAAAATATTCGATTAGCGAAACGGATTTAATTGTTCCTTTTGGTGTTGAGGTTGTGGATATTAAGCCAAAGCATATAGCCATCAAGCTAGATAAATTAATTTATAAGAATGTTCCTATTAAGGTAAATTACATGAATAACTTACCTAAGGAATTAAAGCTCATTTCTTCATCTCTTAGTCGTAATCAAGTTAAGATTGAGGGAGCACGTGATATCATGAGAAATGTGGGGCAGGTGAAAACACGCCTAATTGATCTATCGGAGTTATCTGGTCAGGGGGAAGTTCCGATTCAACTTGAAGATCTTCCAGAGTTTCTTCGTTACGGTGAGAATGACACTCTTTCGTTTAAGTATGATATTAGGCCACAAAAAGCTAATCTCACGTTAAAGAATATCCCAATTTTATTTATTGCGCCTAATATGAAATTTCGTTCTCGCATAAGAAAGGTCTCTTTAGATGTACTAACTACTGGTAGAGATGATATAAAGGCAAGCGAAGTTAAGGTTTATGCAGAAATTCCTTCTGATATGGGTAGAAGTGCAGATATTCGTCTAAGGGCCGAGCTTCCTGAGGACGTTCATTTATTAAAAATTCATCCAGAAATAATTAAAGTGAGTAGATAATGACTGAAAGAAAACTATTTGGAACTGATGGAATTAGAGGTAAAGCAAATATTTATCCAATGGTTCCTGAAATTGCGACAGCACTTGGACGTGCAGTAACTTTCTATTTTCAAAAAAAGAATAAGAATAAGAAAACACCTCTAATTATCGTTGGTAAAGATACAAGACTAAGCTGTTATATGATTGAGCAAGCTTTTTCGGCAGGTGTATTATCTCAAGGTGGACGAGTGATTTTTACTGGACCTCTTCCAACTCCTGGTGTTGCTTTTGTGACAACTTCTATGAGAGCGGATGCTGGTGTTATGATTTCAGCTTCACATAATGATTACGATGATAATGGTATTAAGTTATTTGATGCCCACGGATTCAAGCTTCCAGACGAAGTTGAGTTAGAGCTTGAAGAGTTAGTTCTTAATCCTAAACTTATTCCACCAAAAGTTGGTGCCGAAATCGGTCGTGCAAAAAGACTTGAAGGTGTTGAAGGCCGCTACGTTGTTCACGTTAAGTCAGCAATTGATGAAGAGTGTGACCTAAGTGGTATGCGTGTGGTTGTGGATTGTGCAAATGGTGCTAGCTATAAAGTTGCTCCTCTTGTCATGAGTGAGTTAGGTGCAGAAGTTTTTCCATTAGGTGTAAATCCAAATGGCCAAAATATTAATTTAAATTGTGGAAGCTTACACCCTGCTCTTGCAAGTCAAGAAGTAGTAAAGCTTCGTGCAGATATGGGCTTTTGTCTTGATGGTGATGCTGATCGTATTCAAGTAATAGATAAAGACGGTGGACTTATTAAAGGTGATAAGCTGATTGGAATTTTTGCGAAGCTTTTACTTGAGCAAGGCAAGCTTAAAAAAGGTGACACTGTTGTTGGAACGATTATGTCTAACCTTGGGCTTGAGAACTACCTTAAGAAGTTAGGTCTTAAATTTCATCGTACAGCAGTTGGTGATCGCTATATTATGGAGTATATGAGAAGTGAAAATGCTCTTCTTGGTGGTGAACCATCTGGGCATATTATTTTTCTAGAGCATGCAACTACTGGAGACGGGACTCTTGCAGCTCTTAAGTCAATTGAGGCCACTTATTTCTTTAAGAAATCAATTAATGAACTGTCTCAAGAAGTAGAATTATATCCACAAGTTTTAAAGAACGTATCTGTTTCTCAAAAGAAGAAGGTTGAAGAAATGCCTACATTTGCAGCAGAACTTAAGGCCTGTGAAGAAGAATTAGGTGAAGAAGGACGTGTGATTTTCCGATACTCAGGAACTGAACCTCTAGCACGTGTTATGGTTGAAGGACGTTGTGAAGATAAGATCAATACAGTTTGTGATCGTCTTGT
This sequence comes from Halobacteriovorax sp. RT-2-3, assembly GCF_047085075.1. Lineage (NCBI taxonomy): Bacteria > Pseudomonadati > Bdellovibrionota > Bacteriovoracia > Bacteriovoracales > Halobacteriovoraceae > Halobacteriovorax > Halobacteriovorax sp. RT-2-3. The sequence continues at coordinate 142,370 of NZ_JBKIYF010000001.1, forward strand.
GAGCGCTCTTAAAAAGGAAATTGCATAATGACTGATAAAATGATTCCAAGACTTGGTGTAAATATTGACCACGTAGCAACTCTTAGACAACAAAGAGATGAAGGCTACCCAAGTGTTGCAAACGCCGCTCAAGATGTTTTAATGGCCGGTGCTGATCAAATTACTATTCACTTACGTGAAGACAGAAGACATATTCAAGATACGGACTTAACAAGTGTTATGGCCGTAACAAAGCGTTTTGAAAAACCATTAAATCTTGAAATTGGCTGTGCTAAAGAGATTGTTGAAATTGCAGCTGATTTTAAACCAGATTGGATCTGTCTTGTTCCAGAAAAAAGAGAAGAGAAGACAACAGAAGGTGGACTAGATCTTTCTGCAGCTAATTTTGATAAAGTATCACAAACTATGTCATACCTAAGAGAGCATTCTCCAAAAACAAAAATCTCTCTTTTTGTTGAAGCCTCGACAGATGTAATGAAGAAGGCCATCGAATTAAAAGCAGATGCTGTTGAAATTCATACGGGAGCTTATGCTATCGACTTCCTAAAAGAAGGAGATCTTAATCCTCATCTTAATAACTATGTTGATTGTTTTAAAGTTCTAGAGGGGACAGGTGTTGCTTTCCATGCTGGCCACGGATTAACAATGGAGAGTGTAAGACCTCTTCTTGAGCAAGGTCTTTTTGCTGAATATAATATTGGTCACTGGATTGTGTCTCAAGCTGTATTTAGTGGAATCTCTAATGTGACTAGAGATATGTTAAATTTGTTTAGAAACCATCCAGTTAAGTAAGGTATGGTTTGCCTTTGATTGCTAATTGATTTTTATCGTGGAAAATAAATATCTAAGCAATTAATTCTAAGGAGCACCTGTTGTTTGACTATCAAGATGTTAGGCATTGGAAAAAAGTATACCAAAGTGATATTTCAAATATTATTGTCGAACTAAAAGAGTCGTTAAATGAGCCATCTGTTGTGATTTTAGATGGAGCAGTTGGCGCGGGAAAGACAACATTCACTAATGTCTTCTTAGGTGAAGACAAGTCAGGTTCTCCAACATATTCCCTTATCAATGATTGCGGCGATGTTGTCCATGCAGACTTCTATCGTCTTGATTCGCCAGAAGAGATCATTCATCTTGAACTTGCAATGTACCTCGATGAGAAAAAATACTTTCTTGTTGAGTGGGGCAAGGACTATATCAGAGATATTTACCGTGAACTTTCTGATGACTTCAATTATTTTCAACTAAGCATTGAGGCCAATGACAAGAAAGATGATGAAGAAAGTGCATCTCGTAATTATTTTTTGAAGAAAATTATTTTTTAACATCTTCTAACAAGTGGGCAGAAATAACCGATTAACTCTGTTTGGCATATCTTGTCATCGCAGTTGAATAATTCCCTAACATATAGATATTATTGATATTATGTGCTCCAGCATTGTCTCCAGTAAAGAAAAAATATTTTTTTATAATAATTGATTAAATCAAGTTGACTTTAAGACTTGTGGGCTGACATAATATTTAGGAAGAAAGATTTTAACGGAATAAATCTTTCAACAGAAAGGATAGCACGGAATGCGAGTCCTAAATTAGCACACAATTTATTTGCTTTAAGTTTAAAACTATTTTTTTATTTAACATTTGGATTTATGGAGGAAGACCAATGAGACTCACTTCGAAAGGACGCTACGCAGTTAGAGCAATGCTTGACCTAACTACTCACAGCAACGGAAACCCTGTAAGACTTCAGGAAATTTCAGAAAGACAAAACATTTCACTTCACTACCTTGAGCAACTTTTCAGAAAGCTTAGAAATGGCCAAGCTGTTAAGTCAGTAAGAGGACCAGGTGGTGGTTATGTTCTTGCTCGTTCGATGGAAGAAATTACAATTAAAGATGTACTTGAATGTGTTGGTGAAAATATCAACCCAGCAAAAGACATCCTAGGAACAGAAGCAGAGCAAGCTAGCACTGTTGAATTCCACCTGTCTAAGAATTACTTTCAAAACCTTGGTTTCATTATGAGCGAATACCTAACAACTACTTCTTTAGGTGACCTTGTAAGAAAATCTGGTGAAGTTGAGTCAGAAGTTAGAGGTGAAGAAGCTTCTAATGAACAAGCTACTCAAACAGTAGAAGCAGCTACTCAAAACACTTCAAATGAAAGTGCATTTAGCGAGTACGCTTCAGGAATCAGATCAGGTTTAGGTGAAATTAATCAATAATTATCTCTACTTAGATTATAATGCTACGGCCCCCTTAGTTAAACCAGTCCAAGATTGGCTTTGCGAGGGGGCCGTCTACTTTGGTAATCCAGCTTCGATTCACCAGGTAGGAAAGAAGTCAAAATCTCTCATTAATCAAACAATCAAAAAGATTCAAGATACTTTCAATGCGACAAGCTACGATGTTTTTTTTCACTCAGGTGCCACAGAGGCAATCAATAGTGTAGTAAAAGGTTTTTGCTTTAATTCTCTAAAGCTTAAATCAAAATTCCACGTATTCTGCTTTGATGTTGATCATTCGAGTATGGTGAATCAAAGAGAACATGTAGAGCTTCTTGGTGGTACTTTTCACGTGTTAAAAACACATGGAGGTGACTTTGATAGACAAGAAGTAATACAAGCTCTAAACGAGCTTGAAGGAGAGAAGCTCATTAATTTCACTTATGTGAATAATGAGAATGGTGTCGTGTGGGATCTGGCCGATGTTTTAAAAATCAAAGATGAGACAGGCGCTTGTGTTCATGTTGATTGTGTACAAGTTGTTGGAAAAATCAAAGATTGGAATGAGCTTACCCTAGGACTTGATTACTATACTTTTTCTGGACACAAATTTGGTGCTCTTAAAGGTGTAGGCTTTACACTTGTTTCAAAGGATGCGAGTTGGACTCCACTTATTCGTGGTGGTGGTCAGCAAAAGGCAATGCGCTCAGGAACTGAGAATGCTTTTAGTGTTCATACAATTAATCTCGCTCTTGATTACAATCTGTCACACTTAAATATTGAGCGAGCTCAAAAAGTAAAAGATGAGCTTGAAGCGTGGCTTCTTGAAAAATTTGGTGAAAGAATTACTCTTATCGGTGCCAAGGCAAAGAAGAGAAATGCGACAACTATTTTCTTTAGTGTCCATGATAAGAATATTAATACTGTTATGATGGCCCTAGATATGGCCGGAATCTGTGCTTCTAGTGGTTCTGCTTGTGCATCTGGAATCATTAAACCATCACGAGTTGCAAAGGCATATGAACTCAGTGATGAGGCAGCAACTAATGTTATTCGATTTTCTTTATCTCCATTTTCAGAAGAAGCGGCCCCGATTATTTCAAAATTAGAACCTGTTCTAACAAAATTTCTATCTTAATTCTTTATTTAAAAGATATACGAACGATGCGGCGCAGTGTGCACTTTGGGCTCTTTTGTATTTACTGTAACGAGTTCATTTTGACCTCAGTGACCTTTTTACTCCAGTAATAAATGTTTGATTTTATTGAAATTGATGTCTTTGGATATTGTTCAAAAGTTGGCACGATCATTGCTTTATTAATAGTATCAATGGTTGGACGGCCTTGGTTCTTTAAAAAGAGTCCCAATAACACTTCTACCGGCCATGCTGAAAAACAGGAATCTGTTTTTTTCTCTTGTTCTAAAATCCTATCTTTTCTTCTTTAAAGTAAAAACCAAGGCCCAATTTTTTTCTTTAGATCGCACCTGAGTCGTTTAGAATTTTGATACAATCTTCATTGCCATTTCTTTTTGCATAGTCAAGAGCGCTTCTTCCGTGAGTGTCTTTTATCTTTAGATCTGCTCCTGCATCAATAAGAGCTTTTAGAACAGTGGGGTTACAATTTAAGCTCTTGTCCATCGCCATTGTAAAACGTCTATTGTTAAAGATGATATTTGGGTTTGCTCCTTTGTTTAGAGCTTCTATAACTAAGTCCTCGCGCTCATCTGCAAGTGCGGCCATTAGGATGTGATTAGCCTCTTTGTTTTCTTTCAAGGCCGTAGGAGCTTTTCGTGCAAGAGCTGCTCTTTTGTGAACGATTTGTGATTCAATTGCGTTTATCGGGGCCGGTTCATCGTATTTGTTTTGAACAGACTGTGTGCTCTCTTTTGAGATATAAGTAGCAAGGGCCAAAAGTATTACGACGATGGGGATAACTGATTTGTTCATTTATAACTCTTCTATTGGTCCTTCTAGAGGCAGGAAAGATTGTGGTTTGGTGTAGTTTGTTATTTTCTTTGCACCAGCGAATTCTTCAATCAAAAACTCTGTCATAAGATCTTGAACTATCTTAGCATTGTACTGATCTTGTCCATTTGATTTAAAGACTTGATGAAAAAAGCCGAAGTAGATCGCTCCTGACTTTGTCGACAATTTACCTGCCAAAGACTTGGTATTCATAAGAGTGCCTGTCTTTGCAAGGATAGAGCCTAAGTTTCTTTGAGAGTTTAATCTTTTCGATAGAGTCCCAATATCAATTCCTGCAATAGGTAGGACTTGTTCAAGCTTATGGCCACTTTGATTCAAGTTATTTTCTAGTTCCTGGTAAGAGCTAATTACAATAGCGCAAGTTGCATAGTTGTCGACGCGCTTCCCATCTATTTTTGAATCCAGGCCTGATCCTGTATAAAGATAAGTATTTTCTTCAGTATCGTTAAACCCAATTCTTTTTTGAAAGTAATCATTACCAAGTTTTTCTTCAATAAGATTTTGAAGATACCACTTTGAGTATTCTTGAGCTCCATAACTTTTATAAGTTATGTCAGAGAGCCAATTGTGAGAAACTGAGTTTTGAAACTTTAGATAAGTTAGAAGCTTAGGAGATTGAACTAAGTAAGTTTTTTTGATGTCTTTAATAGGATTCGCTGCGGAATACACAACATTATCGACAGTCATTCTATAGGCCGATACTTTTAAAGGAAGACCTAGTTCTTTAAGTCTTTCTTCTTTGGTATTTTTTAAAAACTCTTTAAGTCTTGTTTTTATTTTCTTATTGTTATCAAGGTTAAAGTATTCTTTAAGCTGTTCGATGTTATATTCTTTCGAATACCAGGCTTCGCTCATACTCATATAAGGCCTTAGGGCAATTGCAAAAATAGGAGTATTAGCATCAAAGCTTATGGTGTTGAGTTTAACGATTCCATTTGCATTGAGGGCAGCGATTAAGTAGAAGATTTTTTCTTCACTAAACATTCCATCATTTGCTCCTTCAAGATGGATATTTTGTCCATCAGAAATCACTTTTGTTTCATATTGAAAATTTGGCCCTAGAGTTTCGAGTGCCATTAGTGAAGTTATGGGCTTTGTCGTTGAGGCAAGTCGGCTTTTTAAGTGTGCTGTTGTTCCAAAGATTTCACCTTGGTACATATAACAAAAACCGTGCTCATTTGGATTTAAGTTGAACTCTTTAGATAGTGATAACCATTTCTTTTCGATAGTGTCGTGATTAGCTCCAAGGACACTGGTAAAAGTTAAGAATAGTGGGAGTAAATACTTAATAATAAACATGAAGTTTAATTCTAAAGAATTAGAATAAGTCGGTCAAGAAAGGGGAGCGCTCTGTGTTATTTATCGAGCTAGAGCTTTGCTTTTAAGATAGGGAGAATATTTGAAAGTCCATGAGTGATCATCTGAATTGACATGGCCAGTAGAATTAGCCCCATGATTCGTGTTGTTACGTTTACTCCAAGCGTTCCTACTTTTTGACTAATACGATTTGCATTAATAAGAACAACATAAATAGCTAGGACACTAACAAAAATAATTGGAATACTAAGGGCCCAGTCAATTGGAGAATCTAATTTTTGCGCGTAGATAATTGTCGTTGAAATAGCTCCTGGACCTGCTAGCAGAGGAATGGCCAAAGGGACAATTCCTATCTCACGGATTTCATCATCATCAATTTCATCTTGTGTTAGCTTTGATTCAACATCTTTGGCATTGATCATGGAAGTTGCCATGGAAAAAATAAGAATCCCTCCACCAACTGTAAATGAGGCAATCGAAATTCCAAAGAAGCTAAGAATTTTTTCTCCAATAAAAAGAGAAACTACAAGTGTGACAAAAACAGCAATCGAGCAAACTCGAACCATGCTTCTTCTTTGTGTCTCAGATAAGTTTTGAGTCAATGACATAAACATTGGCAGGGCACCAATAGGATTTACAACTGAGATTAAAGCAATAAAGAAAGAGGCCATGATACTAGATTCCATTGGTTCATTATGACTACTTTCATGGATTATTCAAGTTAGTTTTTTGTTAGCGTCATCTGCAGGAGCAGATGACGCTATTCAACCCAGCGAGTCCCAGGAAGGGACGAGTCGGGTAGAGTTCTTTGCAAAGTTAAATAACTTTAAATTGAATGAATTTATATGCACAACTAGATAAGAGCGCAGCTCGCGTGATTCGGTTATGAACCTAAAAGACACCTTAATAACTCTCTTGAGCTAAAGTTTAGAGTTGTGCCTCAACCATCTAATAGTACATAAACAATGAAAATAAATAATGTTTTCTAAACATTTCGAAATGAAAAAAATTTATATTTTCTTCAAGTGTTTTTATTTTAGTTCGATAAAGAAATAACATGTTCATCTGCAGAGGTATCTATTAAATATCTAAATTTTATTTTGTCTGTCCTTTTTTTAACTTCTTGTGTTTCCCATGTCGATTTTAATTTTGATGATGATAAGCCGGCCCCTTCCTCTGGAGATGGAGTTGGAAAGGTTATTACAACATCAGATTTTTCATTCTTAATGATTAACGATACTGGATCTGGTAATGAAGTTTATCTAAGCTACGGACTAGCAGCAGACACGGTTCAAGTCCCTAATGCTAGCTTTGCTTATTCAAAGATGACTAATCCAGACACGCAGGCAACTGACTCAGTAGGAAATCACTACACATTTTCAAATGGAATGATTGTAGCTGGTTTTAATTCTCCTAATTACGACATCATTCTAATTGATAAGAGTAATAACTTTAATGTTCTGGCAACAATTCCTGGTTTTGGTGATACACAGTCTGATCCAATCTTTGTCAATCGAGTTGGAAATCAGCTGTTTTTTATCATCAAGTCTACTGCCACAACTTATGATCTTTGGGTGACTGATACGACAGTTGCTGGAACTAAGATGCTAAAAACTGTTTCAAATACTTACTATAGTACTTTAAATATCAGGGAACGAAATGTCCTCTTTAATAACAAGATGTATTTTAAAGGTGGCGACGCTGTCAATGGACCTGAGTTATGGGTTACAGATGGAACAGTTAGTGGAACGAAAATGGTTGATGATTATATTGCTGGAGCTTCTGGACTTGATCCTCGTAGGTTTAGCGTTGCTAATAATAATCTCTATATCTTTTCACAAACAAATCAGACAATTTATCAAATGGGAGCAGATGAAGTTATTTCTGAAGTTACATCTCTTCCGGCATCAATGACTTCTGCAACCTTTAATGAAGCACAGGTCGTATCTAATGATTCCTATTTCTGTTTTAAGCTGTCTGTTTCTTCAACTAAGTATCTCACTTGCATCAATACAGATACTCAAGTTGCAGAGTCTAGGCTTTATACGAGATCGGCAGATTTTCTAGGTGAGGATGGAGGAAAAATCTACTTTGCTGATGTTGTTGATGTAGACCCTACTGCAGCGACTGACTATACGGCCTATATTTATGAAACTTCTGGAGCGATATCATCACAGGCTCCGAGCCAAATTCATGAAATGTCTGTTCCTGTAGAGATTCTTAGAACGAGTCAAATTAATTATGATAATAGCAACGGGGCAATAAGTTATCTTAAGTATGATCATACTGATGATGGTGATAAACATATGTTTGTTAAAATCAAGGACTCAGTGGTTACAGAAATTGATAATATAATCTATCCATTTAGTACTGATCCAAATATTACTCAAATCAATCTCTATACGTCTTATAGTGCGTACCGATCGACTACACCAGGAACCTTTGTCTATTTGGTAAATGATGCTGCAATGATGTTAACGGTGTTGCAGTCAGACGGAACGCTGGCCGGTACACAAGTTCTTACACAGGTCGATTTGGCCGATATTATGGCCGATATTTCAGGTGGGAATGCAGCACAGGGATATGCTCGATATATCGTTGGCCTACTTGATGGGATGTCAGTTGTGCGTCCTTATGACTTTAGTGTGGATCAATACTTTAATCCGAATACTAGTGGGTTGAATTAGATTATTGCTGTTTTATCAGTTTGTTTTATGAAATGTTTTATGCATTGTTTTATGAATTGTTTTATGAATTGTTGCTTATTTTTCACTTCGTGAAAAATGGCGCTTTTTCTATTCGATTGCTTTCCCATTCGTCAGCGCTGAGACAACAAAGCCGGGCTTGAACCCGGCTTGTTGAAGATATATTTCATTTCAGGCGACGTGCGCTATCGGCGCGTCCAATAGATTGCCTTTGGGCAATCAATGCCGCGCCTATTCATCAATAGCGTCCCAATCAAGGTCTTTCGAGATTGTGACACCAGAGATCGTTTTTTGGATTTCTTTCTTAATAAAAGGGAAGTTGATTGCTTCAAAGTTATACTCATTCAACAGGCCTTCTTCCATGACCTCATCAAATGCAATTAAAATATTCTTTGGTGAAGCATCAACAAGGTGTGTGAAGTAAAAGTCTTCTGGTAGCTCAGGGATATCGACTTTCGCTTCTTCGTGTCCTTCAAGAATGGCCTCATTCATTGCAGCTTCTGCTTGGAGGGCCATGATTTGTTTAGCAGGAGATTCTTCACTAGTATCGCGTACGATTAGAGATCCCTTGATATTGGCCGGGTTTAAATCTCTAGTGATATTCCAACTAGCAATATTAAAGAAGTCTAAGTAGAAAGTTGATTTTCCATACTTGATCTTTCTTGGAATTTGCAATTGCGTAAGGAATTTACGCGTTGATTCATCTTTTGATTTTCGAGCAAGTTTTTGGGCCAGTTTTGCGTCTTGGACACGGATAATATAGGCACCAGCTTCCTTCGTAGACTTAAATAACATATATTGGAACGCCACACTAAATAGCGTATATAATTTATGTTGACCTAAGTGGATTCGTGACGCGTCGCTTTCGACAAGGGTTTTAACAGACTCATATAGGTCTTGTTTGCTAAGTTGTGAAGACATTCAGTTTATTCCTTTTATTTTGTGCGAAAGATTTTTTAAGAATTAGGTCATTTTTTGTCAACACGTTTGTCAAAAATAAATACTTAAATATTCTTTATTTTAAGCTCAAAAAAGCCTTATAACTCGTTGACTTGAATGGGTTTTTTCTCTAATATGCAACACTGATTATTTTATCTTATGAACGTTACTTTATAAATTTGGTCATCCATTTTTATTTGGACTCAATTAAATATTAACAACCTCAAAACGGAGTTAAGAATGATTAACAACAAGCTGATGGCGAAAACGAGAAACATCGGTATTTCGGCGCACATCGACTCTGGTAAGACTACTCTTTCAGAGCGTATCCTTTTTTATTGTGACATGATCCACAAAATCGAAGATGTTCGTGGTGGTGGAGCTGGTGCAACTATGGACCACATGGAACTAGAGAAGGAAAAAGGGATTACAATTACATCTGCTGCTACGACAGCACACTGGAAAGGTATTAGCGGTAAAGGGACAACTTTTGCTGACGGTATTGAAAAAGATACTCGTATCAACCTAATCGATACTCCGGGTCACGTTGATTTCACTGTTGAGGTTGAAAGATCACTACGTGTTCTTGATGGTGCGATTCTAGTTCTTTGTTCTGTTTCAGGTGTTCAGTCTCAGTCAATCACTGTAGATAGACAGATGAAAAGATATAACGTTCCAAGAATGGCCTTCTTAAATAAGATGGACCGTATGGGAGCAAACCCATTTAATGGACGTGACGCTCTTAAGGAAAAACTAAACCATAATGCTGTTCTTATGCAAATCCCTATTGGAGCAGAAGATCAGTTCACAGGTGTTGTTGATCTAATTACTAAACAAGCAATGTACTTTGATGGTGATAACGGTGAAAACGTTAGAATCGAAGAATGTCCAGCTGATCTAGTAGATCAAATGGAAGAGCTAAGAGCTGAGATGATCGACGCTGTAGCTGAGTACGATGATGATGTTATGGAAGCATACCTAGAAGGTAATGAGCCAACAGAAGAACAACTTCACCTATGTATTAAGAAAGGTGTTCAATCACTTCAGTTAACTCCAGTATATATGGGTTCAGCATTCAAGAATAAAGGTGTACAAGCACTTCTAGAAGCTGTTGCAAGATACCTTCCTTCACCACTTACTTGTGCACTTCCAACTGCACAAGATGCTGATACTGATACTAAAGTTGAGATCATCCCTGATCCAGCTGGTGACCTACTTGCTATGGCATTCAAGATCACTGATGAGCAATTCGGTCAGCTGACTTATACAAGAATCTATAGAGGTACACTAAATAAAGGTGATACTGTTTATAATACAAGAACTGGTAAGAAAGTACGTATCGGACGTATGGTTCGTATGAACTCTAACGATAGAGAAAATATCGATACTGCTCACGCAGGTGATATCATCGCTATCGTAGGTATCGACTGTGCATCAGGGGATACATTCGTAGGTAACGACGATAACTTAAACCTTTCTCTTGAAGGTATCCACGTTCCAATCCCAGTTATCGAGCTTTCGATTTCTTGTAAGGATAAGAACGAGCAAGCGAAGATGTCTAAAGGTCTTGCTAAATTCATTAAAGAAGACCCGACATTCCACGTTTACACTGACGAAGAATCAGGTGAGACACGTATCGCTGGTATGGGTGAGCTACACCTTGAAATTTACGTAGAAAGATTAAAGCGTGAATTCGGTGCAGAAGTACAAGTTGGTGCTCCTCAAGTTAACTACCGTGAAACAATTAGAACTGAAGCTACTTTTGATTATACTCACAAGAAGCAAACAGGTGGTTCTGGTCAATTCGGTCAAGTTGTTGGTCTACTTAAGCCACTTGCTGACGAAGACAAGGATAAAGAAGATCAAGTATTTAAATTCAATAACGAAATTAAAGGTGGTTCGATTCCTAACGAATTCATCGGTGCCTGTGAAAAAGGTTTCCAAGACGTTATGGATAAAGGTCCTCTTGCTGCATTCCCAGTTATTAACTGTGAAGTATTCTTAAGAGACGGTAAGTCACACGACGTTGACTCTTCAGATATGGCATTCCGTATTGCTGCAAGACAAGCGATGAGACAAGCTATCAACAAAGCACAACCAGTTCTTATGGAACCAGTTATGAAAGTTGAAGTTACAACTCCAGATGAATTCCAAGGTTCTGTAATTGGTGACCTTTCTTCAAGAAGAGGGATGATCCAAGGTTCAGAAACTGATCCAGGTGGAGAAGTTATCATCAATGCTGAAGTACCACTTTCAGAAATGTTTGGTTACTCAAATGACCTAAGATCTATGTCTCAAGGTAAAGCATCATACACGATGGAATTTGCTCGTTACGTAGACTGTCCTTCAAACATCCAAGAGACAGTTATGAAAGAACGTAAAGAGAAACTTGCGAACGAAGATTAAGCCGATATTTAAAAATATTGATTTATATTCGAAGGGCCGTATTTATACGGCCCTTTTTTTATCTTGCGTGAATTACTTTTAGGATACTACTCGAAAGTGTTTTAGCATCAACCCAGATCTGTCCCTTCTCATCAACTTCCCAGGCCTGATCATATTTACGATAATCACCCCAGCTATTTCTAACAAGGTATTGGCATGAGTTATCTTGGGCCTTACGTTGTCCAATAACAAGGACAGAGTGATTGCTACAACTTCCATTCATAGCAGGAAGAGAGCGTTTAAAACTTTTGTTTTTTTCTGTTAAAACTTCTGCACAGATATCGACGATAACTGGTAAGTTGTTTCCTGATTCAAGACTATCACTTATGTTTTGGATAGCGTTTTGGTTAATTTCATCAACTTGAAATCGCTGTTTGAATTCTTCATCAGTTTCATGAAAACCAATGTCACTTGGAGAGTAGTCATGGTATTCAAGCTCTGGCAGATTTAAGTTTATCTTGTGGCCTTCACATAGTTTTTCAAAAACAAGTTGTTCTCTTAAGTAAAAACCTTTTTTCGAAACGGCCTGGGCCAACGTTTCATCTTCAACAATATTAAAGAATTCATCTGCTACACCACGAAGTTTTAGTTCGTTTTTTAAAGTAGAAACTTTTTCTTCAATTGATTTATTTGCATAGAATTCGTAAACAAACGGCTCCCAAAAAGTATTAGGGTCTTTGATTCCAATTGACGTAAGAAAGTTTTGATCACAGCTATATCCTTGCTTCATCTGTTTAAAGAGAATATTAATTTGTCCGACACCAAGGCCTGAGCGACCGGCCCCTCTTGATATATTCGAAAGGAGATTAACGCTACTACCATTGTCTCTTGTTGGTGATAGCTTTGTTTGTAAAGCTGTCGTGATAGGGGAAGTTATATGCCCTTTTGCTTTCATATCATTTTGAATAACAGCATCAATAAATTGTGAGCCAGCAAATGCATAACACATTTGAGAGTCTGTCTTCTTCCCATACATTTGGTCGTGTATAGGGAGGTCTTTAAAAGGAGCATTCTCTCCTTTATCAAGACGTATCTCTTGGCAATCATTTGCATAAATTGTTGTTGATAGGAGTGTTAGTGATGTGATGAATAGTTTTTTTATTTTTATCATTTGATAAATATACAGTGGAATAGTTTCTATTCTTTGTTTGATGTAGAAATTTCTAGCGTGTTAAGTAATAAGACAGAACTCATTTCAAATTTAATGTCATTTTATAAAAGCGTTTATATTATTGACTCTTTTGCGATAGTGTTCATTTTTTAGACGGCCTAAGTGATTGAATGCCTTATAATAAATTGGCACTAGCATTGCTTTATATATCCATGTGAAGAAACTTATTATCGCTCTATTCTTGGTCGCAACTAATGCATACGCAATGAATCTTACATATATTTATGGAGGCATTACACCGCATATTCAAAAGCCAACAGGGCCTAATGCAAGACCACTATGTAATGAGTTATCAGAAGGTAGTGGAGTAATTTTTAATGAATTGCACTCAGTACGATTCAACTATGCCCATGACTGGTCCACTGGACTACTTGTTGGTGAGAATTCGTACTGTGAGCCAATTTGGGGAGTAACCCAAAGCTATAACTTCTACCGCAATAGATATGTAGAGATCAATGGAACTGTAGGGTTTTATCACTTCGATGAAAATGGTTTCGATTTTAGCGAGGGTGCATACTTTGCTAATATTGGTGACTTCTACTTTGTTCCAATCGTAGGTGCGGAAGTAAATTTTAGTCTTTACAAAGATAAGGACTTTCAAATATCTTTCATGAACCTGCTTACTCCGGTTATTACAAATCATTCTTTTGGAGTAACGTTTTTCTTCTAATTTACAATTATTTGACAGAGTTCTTATTTACAAATGTTCATTTTTGGTATAAGGTATAACTTATACTTAAGATAAGGTTGAAATTATGTTAGAAACAAGCCAATTACAAACTCTCGTGGCCGTGGCCCGTGCTGAAAGCTTCTCTCGTGCAGCTGAGGATCTCAATGTGACTCAATCTGCTATCTCTCAATCAGTTAAGAATTTAGAGACTAAAATAGGCGTTAAGGCCTTCAAGAGGACTGGTAAGAAAGTTGTTCTAACTCAAGAAGGTGAGAAGCTCTATGAGCTTGCGACTAACTTTTTAAATGATATGGATGAGACTCTTGTCCAGATTAAAGATAATAAAGATGAAATGAAGGGAAAGATTCGTATTGGGACACTTACCGGTGTTGGTAAATCCTGGCTTGCTAACGAGCTTCTAACATTTGCTGAGCAAGAGAAAGACCTTTCAATTCATATTTCTTTAGGTTTCCAAGAAGACCTAATTAAAAGTTTTGAAGAAAATAAAATCGACTTTTTAGTGCTTCCTGAAGGAGCACTACCGAAGGCCGGTGAGAAGCTACTATTAAGTGAAGAGGCCGTGACTCTTGTTTATCCGAAAGGGAATCCTTTTAATATAACTGAGCAAACTTCTCTTGATGAGCTCACTAAGATGCCTACAGTTCTTTTTGAGCAAGGTGATCGTCTTTACTATAACTGGTGTGTTGCAAAGTATGGGAAGAAGCCTAAAAAGGTAAATGTTCGCTACTCAATTAACTCACATGGAAATATGCTACAGGCCGTAAAGAGTGGCCTTGGTATCGCTGTTGTTCCTAATCACGTTTTAAAACGTTGGTACTATAGTGATGAAATCGAAACTTTAGGCAAAGCATTTGAAGTTTCTAATGACCGTTTCTACATTGTCTATCATAAGGAATCGACAGAGCTAGTACGTATTAGAAAGACAATTGAAATGCTTACTAAAGAGGTAAATCCATTTCTTTAGACTCTGCTATGAAGAAATATGACCTCTCTAATATTCCAAACTCGATACAACTTTTCATTAGAAAGAGTTGGGAAAAAGGCTTTAGGCTTTGTCTTGTCGGTGGAAATGTTAGGGACTGGTATCTTGGTAAGAAATCTACAGACTTTGATTTTGAAATCAGACATCTTGATCGCTACGAAGGGGAGAGTTGGATTCAATTTCTAACTGAAAGCTTTCCTGAGGCCAAGTATATTGGAATGGGAGTTTTTCGTATCAATCTCGGTGAGGCCGAAATCGAATTCTCGTCTGCTCGTCTTGAAGTATTTAATGAAGATATAGGTCATAAAAACTTTACTCCATTTTTCTCTAGTAATTTAAGCTATGCTGATTCATTTAAACGAAGAGATCTTAGGCTAAATGCCATTGGTGTTGAGTTTAATATCGTTAATGACGAAATTCAGTTGAACACCATAGATCCATTTGAAGGCATTAAAGATATTGAAAATAAGGTGATCAATTATATTGATTCCGATTTCTTTAATGATCCTGTAAGGCTTCTTAGAACAATTCGCTTTAGTATCAATACAGGATTTGAAATTATTGAAGATGATAATTATCGAAAGTTTGATTTGAGAAAAGTTACTCTTCATTATCTAAAATATGAATCATCAAAGTGCATTAATTGTCAGCTTTTTGTTGAAACACTAGTGAAATTAATAAAACGTTTTAATATAAAACTACCAATTGCTCTAAAGGATCTTCCTTTGTTAGAGAATCATTATCTTGTAAATGATCTACACTCGATTGAGGAAGTTGTTTTGTATAACTATGCAGGCTTTAGTGAAGAACTTTACTCTTTCTTTGCTATTAAGAAAAACCAATACAAGAAAATTTTAAGCTTTATCACTGCTAAAGAAGAGCTTTCTAAATGTGATAGCATCGAATCTCGAATCGATTTTATCAACTCTATTTGTCGTTTAGATGATGATAGTAGACTAGAAAACTACGACTTGTTTACAAAGATAAGAAGTTATTTAAGTGAACATCGTTCGAAAGATGCTAGAAATAAGGCAATCAGCTCTTTGGCCAAAAGTGAGCTAGGCAAAAACCTCCTAAATAAATAATGCACTAGATTTCTACAGGAATTTCATGTCATAATAAAAGAAGGAAAATCCTTCTTGGGGGAGTTATGGTTGACATACATTCAATAATTGCAACTCATAAAAATAAAGAAGTTGATTCAAGTAAGATCGATACGAACTCTTATCCTATTCCTACGTTTTCTGATATCCCTGAAATATTTTTTGATGAGATTCTTGTTAACTATCGTTTAACAAGAGTTGAAATCGTTGTTTTAATGTATCTCTATCGTCGTGTTTGGGCGAAAACAAATCCATATCGTGAACATGGAATCTCTCAACTAATGTCTCTGTCTGAAATAGTTGAAAGGCTTCAAATATCTTTAGAGGAAATTCATCAATCAATTCTTAAGCTTGAAAACTTTGGATTCATTTCTACTATCAGAGTTGGCCAATATTTTGTCAGAAGATTCTTTACGAAAGAATATGACGAGTATTATGGTCAAAATTATGATGACTTTGAAGTTTAGATTTTGTGTCAAGCTTATAATCCCTGTAAAACCAATATGTTGTGTACTCTTTTTTAAAACATGATATCATGTAGATAAGATTAATTTGCTGGAGCTAATTTGTGTCAAAAAAGATTGCTTATCTAGGACAGGATCTTGGTTATTGGGATGACCTAAAGAAAGTTTACGCCAAGACTTATCCTGATGAAGAAAAGAGTTTTCATCATTTTTCTTATAATGAGAAAAATATCAATCTTTGTATTTATGATCTCTTTGAGTTGGCCCCTTCAATTATCTATATCGACATAAAGAAAGAAGAAGTTTTTGGACATAATTTAGGAATGATTCTTAAAAGAATTCATTTTTTTAGATCGATACCTGTCGTTGCTATTGTTAGTAATTTAGATGAAGTTAAAAAATTAATATCAATTCATTTTGACTTCGTATTTGTTAAGGGGATTGAAGTTCACGATGTTGTACACCACCCTTATAAGCTTCGCTATCCTTCAGAAGCTGTTTCTTCAGAGTTTGCTTTAGCTAAATTAACAGCACCTATTAAATTAAAAGAGATTGCTCGTGTTGGTTTTTACGGACTAAGCACAATGCACATTGAAAGTAATAATATCGCACAAGAAGGTAAGCTTGTTGAAGTCGAGCATTCTTTAGAAAAGAATTTAATGGCGACAAATTACTTCATTGCTCGCAAGCACGGGTTTGATAATATCTATTATGGAGCAAATGGCTGGTCAGAGTTAGAGTATTTATTCGTCGATCCTGCAAAGCGTGAAGATGGAAGCTTTAGTTTTAATGTAGAAGATTTATCAGAAGATGAGCTTAATAAAAAACTAAAGATTGGTAAAACGTTTAAGTCTTGGGTTAATGATAACTCTTCATATGGGTCACAAAAGCGTACAAAGCTATTTATGGTCGATCCTCAATTACATTATTTCAAGCAAAGTGAAAAGTTAATCGATACTTATGATTTTGTTTTCCGTATCAATGAAAAATTTGATCAGGACTATACTTATGTGGGCCGTTTAAATCCAGATATAATTGTCTATTGTTATCCTGATTTTATTTCAGATGTTGAGATGGAGGATGCTAAGGATAATCAAGATGTAGAGCAGATGGCCAATGTTGCTCAAAATCTTGAAGAGTTCCACAAGAGGCAAGACGAGATTCTTAAAGATGCGATTAGCAATATTAAAAAATTAAGTGATAACAATCCTTATTTTATCGTCATAAATTGTGATCGATATGATTCAAAGGCCTTTCAAGAAAGATTTAATTATCAATTTGCTCTCGTAAATCCAACAATGATTGGTATGAATGTTCTATCTCAAATGGTACATCAGTTAGAAGAAAGACGCCTTGTTAAAGAAGAACAAGAGCTTAATACTAAAATTGCAGCATTAAGAAAGAAAGATCCAATTAAGTATGCTAAATTGAATAAGTCATACTTTGATCCACCTAAATACTTCATTAGTAAAAAGTCACCTTTAAGTCATGCTCTAATTATAAGAGACGCTAAGTTAATTGAAATTTCTGAATCAATATGTTTCTTTTCTTTAGATCAAGAACTTGTTCTAGGGAATTACTATCTAACTCATCCTTTTAATTTTGCAGTAAAAATCATTCCTCAAGATGGTAATGTTTTTATCAAGGACGGCAATACTTACAAATATAAGGGGCTGATACACGCCATTGGCGAAAAAGAAAAGATGCGTCTTCGACAATTTGTAAATGATATCTACACTCAACATAAGAAAGAGATCCGAGAAAAAGAAGCACTTGAAATGCAAGAGGCCAATGCTCGATTCTTAGAAGAACAAAGAAAGGCCGGTCTAACTGAAGAAGAGACCGCGGCCGAGGCTGAAGCGCAGGAGCAAGCTCTTAAGGAAGAAAAGCTTAAGAATACGGCCCCTGAGAATATGGATCTTTTAAATGATCTTGATGCTGCTATCACTAAAAAATCAGGACAGTAGTCTGAGTAGTTTGTTCAACTAAGTTGCTAAACATTCTCTTCTTTTCTTACATCTTGTGATTTATTTTCCAACTGCCATTAAAATGAAAGGATATTTTCATGGAGGAAGATAATGAGAAATCTAATGCTAGCATTGATGCTATTAGTATCGAGCAATGTTCTTGCGCTAAATTCAGATACAGTAAATGAGAAATTCAATAATAGATTCTCTTTTGAAAGAGATGACTCTGGAAAGCTTATTGCTGTAAGAGACCGTACTATTCGTACACAATTCAAATTCAAGGATTACGTTGAGTATATTAAAAACTCAATCCTAAATGAACAGGCCCTGATGTCGCAAAGTGGTTTAACTGGAAATTATGAAGCAGAAGTTGAAGGTCTATTTGAAACTGGTCACAGCTTTTTAGGAAATGATTTTCAAACTCAAAAAAATGTAAAAAGAGTTGTTACATCTATGCGTGCATTTGAAGGTGTTGACTTCAATGCAATTTTTGCTGATGAAAACTTTAATAACTTAATTGAAGAGTTTGGTTCAAAGATTAAAGATGCTTTCTATTATATTGATCCAACAATAATTGCTAAGCCTGATAATGCAACTTTCTTTTATCGTAAAAATGTAACTTATAAGATTGTAAATTGGGCGCTAAATCAAGCGCGTAAGCGTTTATCAACTGTTCCAGCTCTAAATACAGCTTTTTATGTAATTACAGAGACGGAAAAGCTTTTTAGAACAAGACGCTTTTATCACCAAAACCTTCTATTACATTATCTTGAATTTGCAACTCCTGTGGAGCTTGGTCTATCTAAGGAAGAAGCTGATCTTATTTATTCTTCTATCTATGAATCAAGAATTGATTGGATTGCATTTTGGGAGTCAAATAGTGCTAAGTTAAACTGGTCAAGATATGGAACAGCAAGCTTTTATTCTCAATTTAGAACAGCTACAAATCGATTTAGATCTTATAAGTCAAAGTATTCAGAGGTTGGCGAAAGAATTAACTATGGTTTCCAAGAGGTAACACTAGATGGCGAAAGAGTTATCGTTAACTTATTCGACGGTAATCATACATTTGATAAGTCTCCAGCGATTGCTTACTCGTTTGATCGTCCTAATCGTGTAAAGAGACTTAGAAGTGTACTTACTCTTGCTAGCCTTGGCCTAAGTTTTGTACCACTTCCTGCAATTATTAAGGATAATGTTGATGGTTTTATTAAGTCATACTATAAGCAGCAACAAATCACTGAAGGAGCGCTAATTGGATACTTCGAAATGAATGATGACCAATTTATGCTTCAAGAAATTAGATCTCAATATATCAATCCATTTATGTAATAAAAAAGGGCCTCTTAGAAGGCCCTTTTTTTATGCTGCTTTATGATTTGATTTTATGACTGTTAGAATTAAAAAGATCGTTTGCACTGCAAAGAATGTTCCTAAGAAGTAGGCACCACCTTGAGAGAATCCATAAGAGTGAAGTCCTGTTGCTAGGATGTAGTTAACTCCAAACCATGCCATCATTACACTCATGAAAGCTGCTGCAACTAGTACTGAAAAGCTCTTATTTGTGATCCAATTTGTGTACTTTCCGTGAAGGAT
The DNA here is from genome assembly GCF_047085075.1 of Halobacteriovorax sp. RT-2-3. Lineage (NCBI taxonomy): Bacteria > Pseudomonadati > Bdellovibrionota > Bacteriovoracia > Bacteriovoracales > Halobacteriovoraceae > Halobacteriovorax > Halobacteriovorax sp. RT-2-3. The sequence continues at coordinate 161,964 of NZ_JBKIYF010000001.1, forward strand.
TGCCATGTAGATACAAAGTACAATTAATGACCATGTCTCTTTTGGATCCCATCCCCAGAAACGTCCCCAAGAGTAATCGGCCCATACACCACCAAGGATAATTCCTGCTGCAAGCATGATGATACCGTATTTAAGAGTCGTATAGATTAGATCGTTATAATATGTCTCATCTTCAACTTTAAAGTCTGTGAAAGCTCTTTTGAAAAGAATTGTATTTGCTAGAATCCAACTAAGAGCAAGGGCACCATAAGACATGATAATTGTCGTAACGTGTGTGCTTAGCCAGAAGTTATCTCTTAGAACGGGAACAAGTGGACTAATCGATGGTGAAACCATATTTGTCGCAAATGTAATCATCATAAGTGTACATAGGTTGTATGCAAGTCCCATGTATAGGTAAGTCTTTTCATTTTTCAGGTGACCAATGATCATCGATAGAAGTAGAGCACCATAGCCTGAAAAGATCACTGTTTCATACATATTTGTAATTGGCGCACGTCCTGAAATATAAACTCTTAATGCGATATAAACAGTTTGAACAATGATTGTAAGTGTTGATAGAGCAAGAGCTACACCAAATTTCTTGAAAAGAACTAATGCTGCCAAGCCAATTAAAGTAAGAGCGAAAGCGATTTTAGTTAGTTGTAGCTTATCGAATAAGAATTCTGTTAAATACTTCTCTCCTTTAACTTCGATATAGTCTTTCTTTGCTTTAGCAAATACATCTTTAAATGGAGTTGAAGATACTTGCGCTAGAGCGTCTACTTTTTCTTTTGTTAGAAAGTTTGTTACAGGCTCCCAGCTTATCTCATTACCCATTTTTACAGGTAACTGCCAGTTGTTCCCACTTGTTATATCTTGATAAAGAGCGATCTTGTTAAGGAGTCTATTAAGCTCCTTCTTGTAACCCGACTCAACCTTTTCTTTCTGGTAGGCCATTCTAATCGTTACATTTTCATCGATTAAGTCATCAAGTGCCATTGAACTCTTGCCGCCAAGAAGTTTCTTTGCGTTCTTGTGTTCAATCTTTGTCTCAAGCTTAAATGGAGCCTCTAGGCCAAATGCCTTAGAGCTAAGAAGACAAAATGTATCTACTGATGAGTATCCTTTTGCCTTGTACTTTCCTGTTAGGTGATGAATTACTTCCTTTGCATGTACAGTAAGCGGCTTAATTCTTCCATCTTGAAGAATTGGAAGCTTACCTAATTCATCATTACAAAAATTAACGTTTGCAAGTGTACTTGTTGCAATAAGTAAACTTAGTAGTATCTTAATCATTTCTTATCTCCTAGTTGGCCATTATCTGCTACTTCAAGACCTAATAGGTCCTTAGTTTTTCTCTTTGGGCGATAATTTAAGTAGTAATGCCATAGAGAGCCTAATACGAGTAGGATTGAGCCTAGGTATTTAATCCAGCGTCCTTGATCAAGGTTAACTGATAGGGTTGAACTATATTGTCCAGTTTCTGGGTCCTGTGAGTAAGAAGCCTGGTAAAATGTGAAGCCATCATACTTAAGGGGGTTATTCATATAGATATGATATGGAGATGTCTCTCCGTCTGTGAATAAGTTAACAAAACTCTCATAACTCGCTGGACGGTTAGTACCAGGGTCTTTATCCATCTTAAATCGAGTTAACGTAAACTCGAATGGTAGAAGAAACGATCTCTTTGTTAAGTAAACATTAGTCTTTACACCATCGATTAGAACAGAAACAGGCTTGTCATCTGTTAGCCAATATTCCTTGTCTCTAACTTGGATTTTTGCAGCTCTCGTAATACCTTTTACAAGGCCTCCGTTTTGCTGAATAGGAAGAGTTGATTGTGGAACCATTGTTGGAACAAGATTTTGTTCATTACGTACAAGTTTTAAAGTAAAGCCCATCCAAGGAAGTGACATTAGGCCTTGGCCATCAAAACTTTGGCTTACCCATTTATCTGCATCCTTATCAAAGAAAGATGCTGAATCCCCAAAAAGGAATAGGTTCGGTTTTTCTTTAAAAAGATTTTTTGAAAATACTCTAATTGGAGCATTCATTGCTGGCTTTAATTCTTGATCAAGTGCCCATGGGCTTAAGTCTGGAAGAAACGAGTAAACATTTTCTCCATCTTTAATGACAAAGAATCGTTTATTTGTTGCTGTCTCTTCTACCTTGATATTTTTCTCTTCAGCTGTGTAACATTGAGATGTTCTTGAGTCCCATAGAATTAATCCACTATCACTTGGTGTAGAAAAGCATGGAGCAAGTGTCTTTGGTAAGTAAGTGATGCTTAGAAGTCCCATGCTTAGAGAGGCTTGAAAATCAAATGCTTCAGGATGAAGACTTAGAGTGAAGTCTTGGGCCACGTTATCATTAGAGATGATATAGCTTGATGAATGCATATTCTCAGAGTCATTTACGCTATCTTTGGCCGGCTGCCAACGCATAACTTTATCAGCAAATGGAATGTACTCTTTAATTTCAATTTCTTTATATGTAACATCAATACTACTATCAAATGCACTATAAGGTAGGGGAAGAACAGCTCTTGTATTCTCATCTGGACGAGTGATCTCAATTACATCTTCATTTAAAACAACTTGCCTCGATGGGCTCATTGGTTGTAAGTGAATTGTCCCGTCGATACCTGCGATATATGTGACAAAAGAACCAATACCAATAATGATAAGGCCGGCGTGAATTGTATAGAATCCGTAAAGTCTCTTTTTAACTGGAAGTCTGATTAATGCCGCAAATAGAATACTTAGGCCCATGAAGAATTGGATGGCCATAAACCACCATGTCTTATAGATAAGTCTTCCTACAAAATCTGTTCCGTAATAACTTTCAACGAATGTTCCTACAATCATTGCAAGTGAAAATAGTGAGATAATAAAAACTGCGAATTTCATTGAGCCAATCGAACGCTCAAAGTACTTGTAATTGAACTTGTTACTTACCATTGCTTTTTAGCCTTTTTCCTTTGCTAAATTAAATAGCATAGTTGGTAAAGAGAGGCTATGGATTTCAAAAAGTTTTCAAAAACCTTACAAAAGTGGCGCGCTTTTTATGATCATGTACGCAATATAAACAATTGAGTAGAGAAAGAGTTGATGAGTAACATAAATGATGAATGAGTGCTTACCTAAGAACTGAATAAAGCGCACAATTTTCCATTGAGGATAGTCGATTTGATGCCATTTTAGATGAAAGAAGGTGATACCAAGCATCGAGACTGCGGCCCATGGAAAGACTGCTATATAATCTAGTGAAGCGTGACTCATTTCTGGAAATGGAATGGCATATGGAGTCATTTGAAGCACGAGAATTACCAATGCAAGTGATGCGCTAAGCCAAGGCTTTTTTCTTATAGGAGTCACTAGGATTGTTGTGAAGAAGATACAGTGTAATGTTCCAAAATAGATCCAATTTTTTGGAAACATAAAATATGTTGAGACACTGATAATTAGTGCCGCTATTCCGATCTTTGCGAGGCGAATTAGGTAGGGACGTGGGTGAATCTTTCCTGGGTGTGCCATGCACATTGAGACACCTACTGAAAACATAAAGAGAGTCACAATAAGGCGTGGAAGATAGTACCAAAACCCTGGTCTAAAAAATTCAACATCCACAAAACCAAAGACATCAAGATCATAAGTAAAGTGGAAGATAATCATTAAAATGACGGCAACACCTCTGGTCAGGTCAATTAGGTGGTATCTCTTTTTTACTGTTTGTGAATCTTGTGTCATTTCTAAATGATAGCATAATCTCTTAATTTATGGTCAAAAGTATTCAAAGCTGATAATTTGATCCATACAAAAAGGTGGATAATGACAATTTCAAATAAAGCACATGAGCTTCTTAGGGAGCTCGATCCTGCACAATTTAATCAATATATTTCTGCAAACTTCTTTGATGATAGCTTTATGGCAAATGAAGAGGATGCATTGAAGAAAAAGGCCCTACTTTATAGTGCTCTTACTATTATAAAAAAAGTTGGCCCGGCATCACTATTTGTTATGACTTTTAGAGAAGCCGAAAGTTTTCTAAGAGATAATGCTAGTGAGCATAGCTGGCCTAATGTTTTGGATTTAAAAAAGTGGTTTGAAACAATATTACAAGAGATTCAAAAAGAATTTTTTGAAAATGCACTTATGAATAATAAGATTGAGATTCTTAATTGGGAGAAATTGTCTTTGCAAGAGCGAATTCAGAAAATGGCCCTACTTATAGATAATGTGAATACTACATTGGAGAGTTATAATTTAGGTCAAATTGAATTATTTAGCATTGAAGAAAATGAGGTCTGTGTAGATGATGGGATAGCTTTTGGTGGCTTGCGTCAGTTACAGGCCGATAGTTTAAAAGAAATTATTTACGATGGAATCGCTAAGTATTTGAACTTTAGCTTTCAATCTCAGCGTATAAAATTAGTTGCGCAGTGATGTATAAGCAGTTAATATTAGATAGCTATACGGTAAAGAAAATTAACAAATTAGATATTATAAAAGAGGAAGTAGAATGAAGTTAACGGCCCTTGCACTTATCACACTAGGTATTTTTTCAATGAATACTGCTCACGCTCAAAGCGCGGCCAAAGGTAAGACTCTATATTCACGTTGTATTTCATGCCACGGGGATAATGGGGAAGGAAAGAAGTCGATGAACGCTCCTCGTATTGCTGGACAATACGACTGGTATATCTATTCATCACTTGTTCAGTTTAAAACTGGTGAAAGAAAGAACCCAGATATGTTACCATTTATTAAAGGTCTGAACGACTCAGACTTTAAAGATCTTGCTGCTTATATCTCTACGCTATAATTGTAGAAAGATCTCAGTTTTTTACAATATTATTTACTAGGAAGGAATCATGGTAAAGGCCATTCAATTAGGTGAACTAAGTTTTGAGTCAGTTACATCTCAAAAGAAAGTAAAAGACGTTTACGACTATAACGTTGAGGCATTTTCTGATAGTCCAGATTTCAAGTGGACATTAGATGATATTAAGAAAGAGTTGTCTGATGGTTGGCAGCTTTATTCAGTAAAGTTATCTGAGGAGATTATTGCAGCTGCTTTCGTTAAGAAAGAGGGTGACAAACTTCTTTGTAAGAATACATCGATTAAGATGCAACATAGTGGAAGTGGTTTTTCTCACAGAATCATGGACTTTTTTGAGCAAGCAGCGAGAGAGTTTGATGTGAAGGAAATTGTTCACTTCTGTTCAATTGATAATTTCAGACAGTATTCACTAAATGAAAGTCACGGTTATGAGAAGACGGCCCGTCGTCTTGGAAATAACGGACACACTACTGAGTGGATTAAGCAAATTAGTAAGTAGTAGCAGGATAATGTCTTGTGCTTAGGGGAGACTCGTAGCGAGTCTTCCCCCAACTCTTTTCGATTCTTCCCGTCTTATTATCGATAATTGCTGTAAATGATTGCGGCATCCCATTTACATCACGATTTACAATATAAATACTCTTATCTGTTATTTTTAACCTCTTTACGATTTCGAATTCACTATCAGCAAGGATAGGCAGGTTCTTTTTAACTTTCTTAATTACAGCGATGTCTTCTTTTGTGAGCTCTTTAGCAACTTCTGCGAGTGAGTCTGATTCGCTCACTTCTGTATTTGGCGTTGCTGTAGAAGGGATCGATGCAATTTTTCGTGAGTGATCGCTATGGCCGTGGTGATGCTTGCGCGCTTTAAAGCGTGTCTTCTTCATACTGTCTGTAGGTGAGTATTCTTTAGAGATCGTTTTTGCATCATTTTGATATGAAGAAATAATAAATAATGCTGCTAACGAAATACTGCAAAATATTAAAAACTTTCTCATCGAGGCCTTCTTTTGATTGCGTCTATTGCTCAATCGTAAAGTTAATATTTAAAATACTAAAAGGTTCTTCACCCGCAAATTCATAGTCTTTAAAATCGTCATAGTTCGAACTACTAAGATCATGGTAACAGTCTTCACAATTTGCAAATGTCATACGTAGACGACAAGATACTTCTGTTCCTAGTGGTATATTTTTATTGATTTCAAAGAACATAATATTTGAGTCAGTAAATAGTGGCGCTCCTTGCTCGGCCTGCATTGTTTCTTGCCAGTTTGACTTTGGTGCCATGAATGGAATGTTTTGAACATTTGTGCTTGGAATTGCTTTTACGAAACAATTATTTAAGTCATTCTGAGTGCGGTCTTCACCTTGACCTAAACAGTCTTTTTCAAGAAGTCCAATATCTGACTTCATTTTCTTTAAGAATTCATGTTGGTTTAAAAGTTTTGTACTTGTTCCATCATTATAAGTAAGCATACAAACAGGCATGATTCTTCCTGTGTCGTTGTAATTAGTTTCATTTATAGGGTCACAAGCTTTTCCACCTTGTGAAACAGAAGGGTAGCCATCACTTAGATTTGAGCATGGAACTCCATCTTGCATATGGGCCCAATCTGAAGCAAGGATTCGTGTTCCTGCCATGATTGAACTAGAATTGTTATAGACGCTAACAAATAGACCTACGATCTCTCCAGGTGAAACTTTACCGTTTCCATTATTATATCGTGCATCTACTGTTGTAACTTCTCCAACATCCATTTGATTTTGAATTGTTTGATACACTGAAGAGCGAATATCAAATACACTTAATGATGAGTAAGAAGAGCGTGTGTCTTTAATAAGTAGATTCTTGTTAATAAGCTCTGACTTTTTACGATTAAGAGGATTAACAGTAATATTTGTCGTTGAAACTGAGTTTAAGTTATTATTGTAAGTTCTAAAAAGTAGCAGCCCGTATGAATCAAATAGTTGTTCTAAATTGTCCTTAGAAAAATTTTGGTATGTGCATAGGTTGTATTGGCTATTTGTAATATTATAAACATTTCTAGCAAGTGATTGCGAAAAACGTCTGAAGTTAATTGGATTTACTGACTTAAGCCATTCTTTTGCATATTGTTGATCAAGGTTGATTTGGCCACTAAGACCATCTTTTGCCTGTGCTGATAGATCTCCTAATTCTCCTAATGATTCAACAAGTGCGTAGAAAACAAGTTTCTTTGCACCGTCAATATTACCTGTACAACGTGTACTAAGTTCCTTTGTTAAAGCAACAAGAAGGTGACTGATGATTTGGCCATCGACGTGAATATCGTCAACACGGCTTTCTGTGTTGTAAACGTCGTAACCTAAGTATTCAGGATAGCTTAGTCTTGAGTCTTCATCTGTTGAAATACCTGCAATGTGCATTGAATCGTCTTCTGAGATCGGGCGTGAAGCATTTGCAAATTTACCTAGTCCCCATTCACCCATGTGTTCTCTATTATTTGTGAAGTATGAGAAGTAATCTGCAATACCTTCATTTATCGAGTAGGCTTCATCGTGACCAAAGTAGCCTAATGCAGATTCTTCAAGACAAATTGGATTTGATGTATTTAAACAAAAGGCAGCGTTAAATGCTCTGTTTCTGTGGTTCATTAAACGATCAACAATAGCATGTCCAAATTCGTGATAAATGACAGAAGGGTCTTGGGCCATCTTAATATTTTGATAACCAGGAATATAACCTAATTTGATTAGGAAGTTACTAGGATCAAAACTAGCATTTTTTCTAAGGCTAGCATCTGCGTGGACAACCAGTTTTGCCTTATTAGAAGCATTCCAGTAGGCCTTGTGTAGGTCTGTGTTTGTCGGTACTGAAGTATCATATGAAACTTCATTTAAGCGGTCGTAGACATAAGTTGTCACATCACCTAGATAAGTATCGATTACTTTTGCTGTATGATAGAAAGCATTGATTTGTAAGAACTCTGTAGTCGTAACAGGAAATGCCCATTTTCTCGATTCATTTTGAAAAGCTGATACACCAGCATCTTCAGTTACTTCGAGGCAATCTCCAATAAGTGAGCACGACTTTGTTAAGTATTCATTGCTTGTAATGTAAACAGGTGAGCGAGTTATTAGCGTTGATAAATCAGTATTCTCATCAGCAGCATAATCGCTTAGAACTAGTGGGTTGGCCGTTAAGATACGGCCATAATTTGCTGATACAGTGTCTTGTGTATTATTTAATGCTGATCCACCAGATCCTTCTCTTGATGAAGATGCTTGATCGACTACACATGAAGTTGCAAGGATACTGATACACCCTAAAGTCCCTAGTGTATGAAGTATTTCTTTTCTTTTTTTAACTATACGTACCGCAAATTTCAATTAGGCCTCCCATGCCCTTGAATCAATATAATCTTTTATTCTTTTCGTCTTATTGAATCATTCCATCTGACGCTAGGTCACGATCGATCTTTTCAATAAGTCCTGGAATAAATCCTTTTTGACCGTATTGAGAACCATTGATGGCCGCACAAGCAGTTCCACTATATTTCTCACCAATACGGTTCCATTCACTTTGTAGTCCTGGAGAGCTAATTTGAGTAATAATCTTGGCCTCGTAAGCAACTCCTAAAGCGACTAACTTATCTTTTTCAAAGTCTTTTCTTTCTCTCGTAATACATTCTTCTTTTGCTGTATCGGCCTTGCTGTCACATAGTTTACCAACGTATTGGTCACGCCCAGAAGAGAGCATTTTACAAAGACCTTTTCCATCATAATCACCACTAATTTCTGATGCTCTATTCTTAAGAGACTGAATCTGTTGAGCGATAATTAGGTTCTTATCAGAAATCTCCTTAAGAGCATCTTCACTCATTTGAGTATCTTCTTTGATAAAGTTTTGAATCTCTTCTTTATACTTACTCTCATCTTCAGATAGGTTGTCTGTTAACTTGTCTGTTAGAGATGTAATAAGTTGCTCATCATTTTGTCCACTATTAGAACAAGCGCTTTGTAGCTGAGCTAGAGATTTACCACTATTTGTTGACTCTTTAGAATCTCCATCTGATGGAATACTTCCTTCCGCTGATGCACTTGCACATAACTTCTTATACTCAGAGATTTGTTCAAAAATTAGTGTACTTGATGATCCACCATTCATTGCCATTTGAAGAGGTGACTGTCCACCTGCTTGGGCCTGTAGGATTGAAGCGATCTCAGTTGCATCTGAATAAAGATCACTTGCATTATTGTCTCCAGTACAACCTGGTCCTGGACTAGAGTCCTGTAGACCTTTTAACTTGTAACAGAACTCAACCTGTTGTTGTGATGCCTCGGCAGCTTTCTCTGCACCTTCTTTCGCTGCTTTTTGAGCTGCTTGATTTCTGTCGTTAATTGCAGTGGCACAGTTCGATACGAACTCTTGCCATTTTCCTCTTTCTTCTTGAAGGCTCTGGTTAATTTTTTCAACTTGAGAAGCTAGGTGAGTATTTTGATTCTCAAACCATTTGTTAAGGTCTGCTCTCATGCTTGCACTGTTACCATTCATTCCTGCAAGAAGGTCACGCATAAAGACTTCAGGATCTTTTTCTAATAGAATACCTTTCGTTTCAGCTTCATCCATTGCTTGATCAAGGTCTTGAAGTTTTCCAAAAGTTAAACCTGAAGAAGCTGGAATACCATATGCTCTTGCCATTTCTGGTGTTAGGTTAGGGAACATATTTTTGTATGCATGATCCGAAACTTTTTGCATATGTGCTTGCATTTGCGCCATAAGTGCTTTTGCTTTATTTTCGTATTGCTGCATTTGTGCGTTGTAGACGTCTGCTTTTTGCTTAAGTTCTGCTGTTTTTGCGTTTACTAGTGTTTCTGTAAAAGTAGCACATGTATTAACATTGTCTGAACAAGCTGCGGCCTGTGTTACACAAAATGATTTACTAGAAGTTTCGTAAACATCTGGGCCACACTTGCTAAGCTCAACTGCATTTCCATTACAGTTGTAAATAAGCTCATCGATTTCGGCCATGATACTTCCACTCCCTTCAGAGGCAAGTGTTCTCTTTGTAAGAGACTGAAGTTCTTTAGCTTCTGCCTTAAGTGCTTTCGCTTCAGCACGGTATGTTTCAAGGTTTGCTACATCACCAGCTGGCTTAAGGTCACCATTGTAGATGGCCACACATTCATTTTTAATATCGCTATAGTATTCTCTAGCTGTTTTTGTCACACTTTTTCCACTGCTATTAGAAACAGTGATTCTAATATCATTATTATTAAATGAATTTGCTACGCTATCTAAAGAAGATAATGAAGTCGGATCAGAGAAGGCATTTGAAGCAGCTCTTTTAAAAGATGATAGTGTATCACCTTGGTTCCCAAGTCTAACGTTATCAAATGAGTTAACTGCTTGGTTAATTGGAGTCGAGTAGGCTGCGGCATTTTTACCTGTCATACATTCGATAATGAATTTTTCTTTGTATGAGTCTTCTGATTTTGAAGCTAAGCGATCAACTTTAATTAAAAAACTTGGATCATCAAATTTTGGAAGGTCTGCATCGCTTACACCAAGACTAGAAAGCATTGTTTGAACTTTCTTAAGTTTTGCTGTTGTATTTTGAGCAGCAAAAGTTCTTGCAGATGAGAATAGGTTAGCAAATTGAGTACCTTTGAAAAGGTCTTCTCTTAATGCTTCATCATATCCACCTGTAGCAAGTCTTTGAGCAACTTTCTTCTTATCAGACTCAATTTGATTTCTCATTGTGATAAGAGAGCTTCCTCTAAAGCGCTTTGCTTTACGATCATCACTGCTCATTCTATCTTTTAATCCTACTAGGCCACCTTGCTTCTTGATGATTTTATTTACATCATATGCTTCTACACATGAAGCAGGCATTAATTTGTTAAAGTCAGTATTAATAAAGTCCTGACTTACGTTATTTCCACCACCATTTAGTAGGGCATGGATTTCTTTAATTTTGATTCTATTCTTCTTTTGAATTTCTGCTACTTGCTTAAGCTCTGCTTCGAATTGTTCAATCATGCGATCATACTGAGATGTCATTGAAGCAAAGTTATCTTGAATACTCTTCATACCATCTTCGATACATTGAGATCCAATGTAAGGAGGTGTGTTTCTTGGTTTTAGAAAACTTGTATATTCGTTTAAAATATTTTGTCCAAACTCTAGTGCCTGCTCTGGAATTTTTAGATTCCCACCAATATTACAAGCTCCGTTTGGTGCAAGGATTGGCTCAGGTGCAAGAGGACAATTAAATGCAGGGTGCATTCTTCTAGACTGAAGCTTTTGTTGAGCATCGGCCTTTGACTTGTTGAAAGCTTGAAGTGCTTGGATCTCTGTATTTGAAAGACGTCCTTGGTTGTACATTTGTTGAGAGATATCCCCAATCATGTTTAGACCACCAATAACCGTCTTCATACCTGAACCAGACGTGAACTCTGACCAAGACTCACCATTTTTCTTAAAAGCGAATGCGCTCATTGGAATAGATGAATGAATAAGAGTCAGTGCCATTACGCTAACTTTAACTTTTTTGAAAGAGGAACTCGTTCCTTTCTTTCCTAAGTTATTTTGCTCTTTGGCCTTCGTTAATCTTTTCACTTTACTTCCCCTGTCAATTCAATGCTTTATACTTATCGACATTTTAGTAATTTTCTTTATTTTATTAATGAATCGATGCCTGACCTAATAAATTGGTTAATAAAATGGCCAGGGGTGCAAATAAGTCGCTGATTTTATGTGATGGAACATGAGATTTCATAGTGTTAAAATACTTCTATAATTGAGAATATTTAAAATTTCAGTGCCAAAAATAGTGGCCGTTGGTTGATTTATCTATGACGTTTTATTCAAATCGCTACCTAAGAATTACTGCTACCATCATCGATTTATGCCTGTGCTTATTTATAAGTTATGCTCTACTTGGTAGTGAATTTATCTTATCCATTACAAATGCTATTTTTTCGATAAAAAATCTAAGCGCTTCACTACAGCATCTCTATGTTTATCTGATGACGTATTTTCTCTACGTTTTCTATTGCTCATTATTTTTCAGCATAACAATTGGACAATACTTTTGTGGTGTAAGGATCATTGCTAATACGGCCATGCAAAAGAGATTGGGTGCAATCATGCGCTTGATTCTCTTACCAGTACGCTTATTACTTGATGTTTTTGCAAAGGGGATTGAGTCTCCATTTAGTGTGAGGCTTACAGCATCCCGAATTACATATAAGTCAAAAGTAGTCTCTTATCTCATGGCCACAATCATCTGTGTTGTTGCAATTGGAGTAACTCCATTTAGTGCCTTAATGTATAAGCAACAATTGTTTAGCTCGCAGTTTGTTGATTTCGGCCTAAAAACTTTTGTTGAGGGTGAAATTACTGATTTTGAATCTTTTGCTGAAATTGGCTCAACATCTTTGGGATTTTCAAGTTTTACAAATTTAGATAATTCGAGATTTACAATTAGGCCTAGTTTTGAAATTAGAAAAGTTGATTCGAAAACGATTTATCGTCCACTAATTTCTATTTGGGATACGAAGCTTAATAATAAGGGAATCTTTAAAATTTCTTCTCGCTTTGATCTTTATTCGTTGGTTAAGATTGCTCGTGATAATCTGTTTCTATTTGATCTGTATTATCCCGAGTTGAGTAAAGTATTAGAGTTATCAAAAAGGGGAGATGATGAACTTTACTATTTAAGTAGTAGAGCTAGTTTGGAGTTATTTGAATTGATTTCAAATGCATTTCTCGTTAACTATAAAAGTATTCCGAGTTTACTATTAAGGGGTCATTTTCAATTCCTTCCTTATCTTCAACTTAAGTTAGAATTAGAGAAGTTACTTGAAATAACTAATGATAATTATATCGACTTTATTAAAAGTGGTGAAAATATCCTGATTAGAAAAAAAGATTATTCTGGTGAAAATATAATTTACCGTGAGACTTTTTTCAGCCTTTCACTTCTAAGGCCTGTCGTTTATAAAAGCATTTGGGACAGAAACCTTGATAATGATAAAGCGCAAACTGCTTTTGCAAATGCTCTTTTTTTTAAAGCAAGATGGGGAGAGCAAGTAAGTGAACGCTTAGCAATTTGGGTAAAAGATCAGATTTTTAATCCATTGGCAGGTTTTGATCTTATCTCTAATAATTCACAAGTCGAGATCTCGAAAAACTACTCCCGTGGACTAGAGAACTACCTAGTTGAATATTACAAGAAAGATGCAATTAGAGCGATAGAGTCTGGAAATGATAATTATATTTCTAGTGTACGTTCGGCCTTACAGCGATTTGCATTAGTTTTTCAACTAGCAATGGAAAAAAATGTAAATTCTTATTCAAAGGCAACAATAAAAGGTTTTAATGATATCTTACTTGCTCTAAAATTAAAGGATGCAAAAATGCTTTCAGAATTAAAGAGTAATTCTGAAGACAAGAAAAAAGATACGTCAAAAAATACTAAAAAGAATAAAAGTAAGCGCAAACGCAAGCGTTAAGAAGTAACAAAGGAAGTTGAGAGATGACATTATGGATGGCAGTCGTCTATGGAATTATTCAGGGGCTAACAGAATTTTTACCAGTTTCTAGCTCTGGACATCTCGCTCTACTACCTTTTATCTATGAGTTTAAAGACCCAGGTATTTTCTTTGATTTGGCCATGCACGTAGGGACTGCTCTTGCGGTTGGTATCTATTTTCATCACGATGTGAGAAGAATTGCTAAGAACTCTTTCTTATTTTTTATTCCCGGAAGAAGCTGCGATAACTTTACTAAGAACTTTATTATAGCAACTTTCTTCACGGGCTTTTTTGGCCTAATCTTAAAATCTACGGCCGAAACTTATGGCCGAAACGAAGTCTTTATTGCATTTAATTTGGCGTTCTTTGGTATTTTACTTTTTATTTCAGATCGAATCGGTAAGACGAATAAAAATATGGAAGGCTTCAGGGCATCTTCTTCAATTGTAATAGGCCTTTCGCAAGTTCTATCAATCTTTCCTGGTGTTTCTCGTTCTGGAATAACAATAACGGCAGCTCGATTTCTAGGGCTTTCAAAAGAGGATGCTTCTTCTTTTTCATTCCTTTTATCTCTTCCCTTAATCTTTGCCGCATTCTTATTAAAGTCTTACAACTTGATTGGCAATCCACAAGACGCTCAATTTGAGGTTTTAAATTGTGCTATTGGCGTTCTTGTTTCTTTTCTTGTAGGCCTTGCGACAATACATTTCTTTATGAAATTGATTAAGCGAATTCAATTCAGCTACTTTCTGATCTATCGCTTAATCCTAAGTGCTTTAGTTTTTTATCTTCTCAATTGATTCGTCGATTGAAATTCTTGGAGAATAGCCAAAATCATTTAATGCGTTATTGTGTTTAAAATAATGAGATGTTCCCATTTGAAGGGCCACAAATCTTGTCATTGCCGGTTGGCCATCGTATTTACCGATTAACTTATAGATGAACTCACAAATTGCACCAATAATGTAGACTATCCTTAATGGTACTTTCTTTGTTAAAGGAGCAACTCCTTTTGCCATAAGTAGTTCATTAATAAAGTGCCATAGATTTACTGGTCGCTCTTGACCAATAAAATAGGCCTTACCTTTATTCTTGGCCTCTCCAACAAGCTCATTTAGGGCCATTACATGCGCATAAGAGGCATTCTCGACATAGTTAATATCGACGAGATTATCTCCATGACCAATTATTTTTAATCGTCCACTCTTGGCCCTTTCAACTAGAGTAGGGATGATATTCTTGTCTCTTTCTCCGTAGATTAAATGAGGGCGAATTGCTGTTGTTAGAAGATCTTGAGTGTTTGCTGCAAGGACAAGCTTTTCCGCAATAGATTTTGTCCTGGCATATTCATTCAAATAATTTTCTGGATATTCTAAGGCTTCATCACCATTTTTTATTTCATCTTTTCCAAAGACAACACTTGGGGTACTCGTGTAGACAAGATATTTAACGCCTGCTTCTTTCATTGCTTTTAAAAGATTTTTTGTTCCTTCAATATTAATTCTTTCAAAATCTTCTTTTCTTCCCCACATCCCAACTTTTCCGGCAACGTGGAAAACAGCATCGATTTCAGACAATGCGTTTCTGATATCTTGATAATTGGTAAGGTCTCCTTGGTGTGTTTTTATACCCAGCTCTTTAACTTCATCAGTTTCACGTCTAGAGAAGTTAAATACATCATGACCTGCGGCCAAAAGATCCTTTGCTATATGATAGCCTAAAAAGCCTGTTACACCTGTGACGAGTATATTCATTTAATTACCTAAGTTTTCCCTGTTGTGCCATTTGGGCCAGTGCCTTGCGATCAATTTTTATATTATGTCTAATATCTACTGGAAATTTAGAACAGATGTAGATCTCATCTATATCTTTAGTATGACTATATTTATTTGCCATAATCTTAAGCTCTTGCTTAAGGCGTGATTTATTAAGAACTCGTCCTTTCGGTTCAATACTCAGGGCAGGACGAACACGGTTATTTCTTAAAATCCAAATCAGTGCCGATTTATTTACTTGAGGGTGCTTATTGAAAATTGCTTCCGTTGAAATAGGGTAGTATGTCGTAGCGTGGGCCTTTACCTGATGGGCCTTTCTTCCATAAAACCATACTCGCCCTTGTGCATCTATCTTTCCAAGGTCTCCCATTCGGTGCCAGAATGTATCACCATCATAAATTTTAGCTTCTCTCGTTTTGTTTGGAAGCTCATGATAGGCCGCTGTCGCAGTTTTTGTACGAACAATAATTTCCCCAACAACACCTTTTGCTAATTGCTTAGTATCTTGAATGTCTTTGATAACACCATCAACATCTTTAATGATTCTAATTTCGACACCAGGACAAGGTAGGCCTATACAAGTTCCACCACCTTGTGCCGTCTCAAATTGTGTGTTCGTTAAGACTTCTCTTCCATTAAAGCAGCTCACAGGCAAGCACTCAGTTGCTCCATAAGGTGTATAAGTGTCAGCATCCTCTCGTTCAAGGCGAGCGATTAGTTTTTCATGGACTTCATTTCTAACTGGCGCTCCAAACATGACGACATATTTCACCGTCTTTAGTGTTTGGTTGGTTTTCTCTAGGTAGTCCCCAACGCGCTCCCAAATTGCTGGTGAGCCAGCAATGAAAGTGGCACCATTATCATTAATATTCTTAACAAGTGCCTCAGGATTACATTTTGCAGGCTTGCTTGGGTTCATATCTGGAATGACACTCGTCATCCCCATCGACATTGTAAAAAATGAAAAGAGGGGAAAGCCTGGTACATCAACATCTTCAGGTGTTAAGCCAAAGAGTTCTTGTAAGACATCAGTTTGACGATTAAAGATCTCATGAGTGTATTCTACACCCTTAGGTCTTCCTGTTCCGCCTGATGTAAAAAGAATTGCTGCAAGATCAGAATTTTCAACTTTCTCAGTATCATATGTTAGCTGATCTTTTTCTTTTAGTGACTTGGTTGTTGTTAAATGTGAAAATAGTTTACCTTCAGTCGTAAAATATTTTTTTATACTTTTGAAGCTATCCTTTTTAAACATTCTTAGGATATGAACAATATTTACTGCAATTAGGTAGTCAGGTTTTGCATCTTTAATCGCTTTAAAAAGGTTTTTAAGTCCCATTCCAGGGTCAATTAAAATTGGTATTGCTCCAATTTTAAAAAGTGCAAATGTTAGGGCAGGAAAGTCAAAAGATGGCCTTACAAATAAAAGAACCTTGTCTCCTTTTTGAATTCCTTCCTGGTTTAATGCAGCTGCATAGTGAGAGCTTAATTGATTAAATTCTTTAAATGTCAGCTCATCATAGAGATAACCACTACCAGTTTTTTTAGGGAATTTTAAACAGATTTTATCAGGTGTCTTTTGGGCCCAATTTTCGATCCTATGCGCGATATTCATTTAAGAAACCTTTTATTTCCTTAAGACAATTTTCTTTCTCATCTTCAATCACGTAGTGGCCAGCATCTTGGTATACTACATACTTGCTGTCAGGGTAAAAATCCTTCCAACGCTTTAGGAAATCCATATTAAAACAGAAGTCTTGAGCTCCCCAAAGAAACATCTTAGGGCATGTTACATTTTTCAAATTGTCTTCAATTTGAGAAAGCTTCGAATATGTTGGATGTTTACTTGATAAAGGGATATCCTTTACAAAGCGAGCTGTCGCAATACGATTTGCATAGTTATTGTAAGGATGAAGGTATCCTTCTTTAATATGCTTTGCTAAAGGCTTTGTCGTCGTCATAAAAGTTGCAGGCCAAGCGAATGCATTAAATGCACGCACCATTGGCTCTCCAATTACAGGCAGCTTACAAAGGGCAATTCTTTTTGGAATATCAAGAGATCTGAATGCTGCTGTATTTAGTAAGATTACACCAGTTACATCTTGCGGGCGTGATGTTGCAACACCCATTCCAATCGCACCACCCCAATCATGAACAAGTAGTTTAAATTTTTTCACTCCCAATTTATCTAGGAGAGTCAATACATTGTTAATATGATTTTCTAATGTATAGTCATAATCTTGTGGCTTATCAGATAGGCCGCAACCAAAATGATCTGGCACAATACAGCGGTATGTATCTTTTAATTCATTTACAATATTTCTGTAATAGAACGACCATGTTGGGTTTCCGTGAAGCATAACAATGACTTCAGCATCTTTATTTCCTTCGTCTAGATAGTGATAATTCTTATTCTCAATTTCGATGAAGTTACTCTTATATGGATATTCTGTTTTCCAGTTCATTACCAACTTACTCCTAGTACTGAGCATGATAGCCCAGACCCAATGCCAACAAGGGCAATTTTCTTACCTTTTTCAATTCCTTCAATGTCATTCATCTTTGCAAGAGTGATTGGTAGTGCGGCAGAGCCGGTATTTCCCAATGTATCAAAGGTATCAAAAGTTTTATGATTAAGTAGACCAAGTTCTCCCAAGACTATTTCTTTGTGGGCCTTTCCTACTTGATGGCCAATCACAATATCAATCTCGTCTTGATTAAGTCCTGAGTCAGCAAATGTTTTCTTTGCAAGGGCCTTTCCATACTTTAGTAATTCCTCTGAATCCGTCTCCATTACTAAAGATTCTGGATTCCCATCACCTTGACATAATTTATTTGCCGCTGAATCACTACGATTTGTAATAGAAGTAATTTGCGGCGCACTTGGTGCTTCGCTTTTGTGAGCAAGGCAGTAGGCGACACCTGCTGAACCAATTGTTAAATTTGCAAAGAATTTCTTCACAGACTTTCTTGTAATTGACTCGTCTTCATTTAAAGTTTTGATAGTATTTTCTAATAGAGGAGCGCTGTTTTCACCTGAAACAATAATGGCCCTTTTAATCGCACCTGTTTCAATCATATTGGCAACCACTTCCCAAGCACTCACCATTCCAAGACAAGCATTTGAAATATCAAAGAGCATGCACTCGCTAGGCATCTCTAAATTTGAGTGTATTACTGATGCTGTTGATGGCTCAAGAAAGTCACGACATACACTTGAATTGATAAGAAGATTTACATCTGCTTTTTTAATTCCTTTCTTAGATAATTTATCTAAGAGTTTATTTGCAGCTTCTGTTGCAATTGAACTTGGCCTAGTTGAGTTAGGCCAAAAACCACGTGATTTGATTCCCGTCATAAGCTCAAGCCTTCCTTGTGGAAGCTTTAGTCTCGTGTAAAGAGGTGAGAGCAGCTCTTCAAGTTTATCACTTGTTAGAACCTCTGGCGGTTCGATGTATGCATAGTCTTCTATTACAACATTATTATATTTCATATGGTGCCTTTTATTCCATTAATCCATGTAGGTTTGCCATGGAAATTCCACTTAGCATGGATCCGATAATCCCAAGGAAGCCTTGATCCGTTCCGCATAGATAAAGTCCTTCAACTGGAGTTCTTCCATCTCTTAGCTTATCTGTTGATCCATATACACATCCACGAAGGTGTCCAGTGTAGCGCTCAATTGTATGTGGAGTGAAAACATCTTTGAATTTCACATCAAGTGAGGCATTTGGATATATCTTTTTTAAAGTTTGAAGTGATTGCTCATAAACTTCATTTTTCATCGCAAGGTAGGCCTTGCGATCTGAGTTTACTAACTCTTTCCATTTTTCATAATTTGCCATATAGGTAAGGCGAATAACTCCCTCATCACTATCATCACTTGCAAAATTATTTGGAAAGCAGATTACGGCGCTCTTATTGTCAATAAAGTCGCTTGGCCCGCGATACTGATAATCTTCTCTCTCATTATAGAAAAGAATAGTATCATTCATGTCAAAGTCTTTTGGTCGCTCATCAAGACAAAGAATTGTTTCACAAAAAGTCATCGGTCCTACTGCAACCTTTTGTGCGCTTTGACCTTCTGTAATGGCCATCGTTTCTGGATGTCCCATGCTTGAGATGACCTTGTCACATTCAAGGATTTCACCATTTTCAAGAGTCACACTCGTTACTTTATCTGAGTTAGTGTTAATAGAAGCAACACCTGCGCGAAAACGAAGTTCTCCGCCAAGTCCTTCATACTTATCAAGTAAGAGGTTAATGATTTTTCTAACCCCACCATCAGGTCTTGCAAAACCTTCAAGGTAGATACTCTTAAACATGATAACAAATTGAGAGAAATCCATATCATCTTCCCATGCTGATCCGTAAATCAACAGCGGAGCAAAAATCATGGAAATTAGCTTTTCATTCTTAATATATTTTCTGGCAACATCTTTTGCCATATAAGTTTCATTATTTAGGGCGACTTCGTTGAAGTCTCTAATATAGGCAACAAATTGATTAAACTCATCAATTGATGCTGGGAATTTGTCTGCAATTTCTTGCGTAAGAACTGCAAAGTCATTTGTAAATGTCAGTGTTGTCTCAGGGAATATAATCTTTGATTGTTTCTGTTCAATAAGATCAAGTTCTGACCAAGGAATTCTTAGTTGTTTAAGAAGTTTTGTTAGAGGTTTTCCTCTTTCTCCTCTGGTCGCAAAATTTGTTAGGGCATGAAGGCCAACATCGAAATTTCTTTTACCGCGACGGTAGTAAGAGTTAAGCCCTCCTGAAATTGAGTGTTTTTCTAAGCACACAACTTTCTTGCCAAACATAGCAAGGCGAATGCTTGCTGCAAGTCCACTCATTCCAGCGCCAATTACAATTACATCATATTTTTGTGTCATAGTTTTTACTTTATAAAAGGGCCACGGTTGTGGCCCTTATTAAATTTATTGAAATTTTGGTGTTAGGTAAGCAACACAAGAGTTCATTGAAGCTAGCTCAGGGTAATCTTCTTGAGGTACTTCAATTGAGTGTTGTTTCTTAAGTTCCATTACGATATCAAGGAAGTCCATTGAATCTAGGTCTAGTTGATCTCTTAGTGGAGTTGCATCATCGATTGAAGTTACATCGTCATCAACTGCAATATCTGCGATAATATCAACTACGATTTGTCTTACTTGTTCTGGTGTCATATTTTTCTCCTGTGATAATTTAAAGTTAAGCCTTAGCTTCGTATTTTTTTATAATTAAAGTTGAATTAATTCCTAACATCCCAAATGAGTTGTTAAGGATATATTTAACGTCTTTCTTTAGTGGTGCTTCAAGTACAAGCTGATCCATTGCACACTCAGGATCGATTTCATCAATCTTGTGACATGGGTGTACTAGGCCATCTTCAAAACTAGGTAGGTTCCCTGCAAGCTCAAGTGCTCCGGCCGCACCCATTGCATGACCAATTAAACCTTTAGTGCAATTTACTGCAACTTCTGGTGCATCTTTAAAAGCTTCTTTTATTCCTGCTACTTCTTGGATATCACCCATCTTTGTACCAGTTGCATGAAGGTTCACAATATCGATATCATTAATTGTGATACCTGCTTTTGCTATTGCTTTGTGGACACATTCCATCTGGCGCTCAGGATTAGGAAGAACAAAGTCTGTTGCATCACTATTTGTATGATAACCTGCAACTTCTCCGTAAATCTTAGCTCCACGAGCTAGAGCATCTTCTAATCTTTCTAAAGTGTAGACACATCCACCTTCTGAGATAACGATTCCATTTCTATTATTATCAAGTGGGCGCGAGGCACGCGTTTGATCTTCTGGAAAATCTGCTAGTGCACCTTGTGCTTTGAAAGATACATGGTTACCAAATGAGTTCGATGACTCTGAAACTCCACCAGCAAGTGCAAGATCAACTTCTCCAAGTTGAAGCATTTGAACTGCTTGAATTAGTCCCATATTTCCTGCCGCACACGCAGCTCCAATTGTATAGTGAGGTCCAGTAATTCCAAGGTTTAGTGAAACTTCCCCTGCAGGATTATTTGCAACTGTTCTTGGGTTATGGTGATGAGTCCAAAGCTCAGGCTTTTCTTCATTGTTTTTATAAAATTGGAAAAGCTCTTCTTCAGTTTCAACAGGTCCGTGCTCTGTAATACCTAAGTAAATACCAATTCTTGATTTATCAAGTGTTGCAAGATCAAGTCCAGCATCATCGAGCGCTTCTTTTGAGCAGTAGACAGAGATTCCACCGACGCGAGTTCCACGTTTTCTCATTTTTCCTTTTTGGTGCTTTCTTTCGTCAAAGTCACATTTTCCTACAGGGATCTGGCCCATAAAACGTACTTCTTCATAAGTGATTCCCGACTTTTGCTCTAAAAGAGCGCAGCGGAATTCATTTAAGCTATTTCCATTTGGTGCAGTAAGGCCTACACCCGTGATGACAACACGAGATAAGTTCATTCATTAACTCCATTATTACTATGTTTTTCATTTTCTATTTTTGAAACAATATTAAGGAAAGAGTTCCTTAAACCAGATGTGATCCCTGACTTTATTTGATTAATATCTGTCAGTGAGTTCTTCAGCACTTTAGTGACCATTGGAAACTTTTCAATGGCCATATAAGGATTATCAAGCTCCTTGCTAATAGAGATGATAAATTCACTTAGAGACCTAGCAAATCGAGTCGTTGTTAGGATGTTAGTTAAGCGCTTCTTTCTTTTTTCATCGTGAACAAATTTAAGAGATTCTTGTGTGATATTTTCAAATTCTTCGATTATTTCGAGCTCACGCTTCTTTACGATATTTGAGACAATATTGATGGCATCATCATTGGCCTCATGTATCTTCATACGTTTAATTTCTGGGTGATCATGAGTGATGATCATTTTATAAGTCGCAAGAGTCTTTAGAGCACTAGAGACTGCAGGCTGAGATAAGCCTAAGATTTTTTCAATTTCATCAGAAGCTAGTGGCCTAGATGAATAGACAAGTACACCAAAGATGGCACCTTCAATTCTTTTAAAGCCAACTTTTGAAAAAAATGCTTCATAATGAGGTAAGTACTCAAGTAGCTTCTTTTCAACAATCTCAATGTCCATATCAACAGCTTCTTTCATCTTGAAATAACCTTTATATTTTAAAAATAAAATATAAGTAATATTGTCTAAGTGGTCAATCTTAAAAGGATCCTAAATCTTTATTGGTGTGCACAGTGTCTTTATTTTGCGATGCAAGGTGCATCTTGGACCTGATATTTCTAACAGTTTCTTAAAGCACCAGTAAATAATCCAGTTTAGGGCCAATGTGGTACTAAAAACATCAACTTTATGAGACAAAAGTTGGCATGAATCTTGAACTAGTTTCATTATTCTAATTTTAAAATCACGAAGATTTTATTAATGACTGGCCTTGCTGAATAGCAGAGGTATCAATTTTTTTGAGGGAGAGTATAAATGAAAAAATTATTAGCGGTTGCAGCACTTGGTACGTTACTTGTTTCTTGCGGTGGGAGCGGAGGCTCAAGTTCATCGTCTACTTATGGAAGATACACTTCTCCATATGTGACAGCACAAGGTTTTGTATCGGCACTTAATAGTGTAGATCCTTATTACTATGACCTAAACACTCTTGAGAAGGATCAGTATGATTCTCTTAGAGAAGATTTCTTTGTTTATTTCGATGCTAAGTATAATGAGTTCGTAGCAGTTGATATTACATACCTAAGAACACTTGCATATTGGGATTACTATTCGAATAACCAAGGTTTAGCTGATGAGTTCCGTGATATTCAATCAGATGATGCTTGGGACTATGGAATCATCGGTGATGGATGGGGTGATAACTATGAAATCGTTGATTATGTAGGATCTGATGTATTTGGTGATCCAGTATTCCAAGGTTTTGATACTGGTTACTACTATGAAGATGAAGAAGAGACAATGGATACAGGTCTTATGGCCGCAAATGATGAAGAGCTACAGATGTTCAATAAAGCATCTCTATACTCTCAGGCCTTCAAGCTTCCTGCTGATAAGGCACTTTCTCTAGTAACGATGGAAAAAGAAGTTAAAAAGATGCTTGATAATGCAAAAGATGGTGAGCTACTTGAGCAAGATCAACAAGCAATCGCAAACAATATCAAGCACTTCACAGGTAAATCAATCGAAGAGTTTATGGCAGCTAAAAATGATCTAAATGCACGTGAACAAATCATTGATGATGTAGCTGGACACCTAGGAACAACGACTCAAAATATCGAAGACGTAATTCTTCCAGAGCTACTTTCAATTGAATTATAAGTAATTGAAATTATATCCAAATACCACACATTTAAGAGGGCCTGAATAGGCCCTTTTATTTTGAACTTGTACATCGCTTAAACAGCACTTGTAGATCTTTCAAAAGATCGGTCTCATGCGCCAAATATTGTTATTTTATAACGTAATGAAAATATTAAATTTAAGTATATTGATTTTACTGATCTCGATCTTAACGGCCAAAGTTTACGCCGCCGATGGACTTGTTGCCATTAATGGTGAATCACTTCCAGCAGGTGATCTTTATAGTATAGAATATGGGCCAATTGATTCAGAACAAGCATATGAGCTTCAGGCCGAAGGAGTTGATCTTTCAACTCTATCTCCCGTTTTATCTAATCTTTGGAATGGCGCCAATAATTTCTCCGATTACAAAGATGATCTCAACTTACCAATTAACGACTTTGAAACTTTGAATTTTTCTGGTGTGATTAGCTCTCCTGCGGGAGTTTTGAGGTTTAATGCACAAAATGGAGAAGGAAATTTTCAGGTACATTTATCTAAAACACTTCATACGATTCTTCTTAGAAAGAATATGCTTAGAAGATTAGGTTATGTTGTTCCAGCTTCGAAGTATCTTAAAAATATAAGAATTAACTTCAAAGATGAAAAGCAAAAAGATTACTTCAAAGATGTTGAGCTAGTAATTAAGTTGGGTGCTTCTTATAAAAACTGGCTAGTTGAAGAGGGAAGTGATTTTCTTGTTTTAAAAGATATCTTTGTAAGGCAGCCTAAAGAAGACGATTTCTATGATGTTGCTCTTACATCAATTAATGACACAAAAGACTTAAGAACACTAAGAAGTCTTATCGTGGTTTATTCACTTCTAAATCTTGAAGAATCGATTAATAAGTATTCTTTTAATTTTCTAAAAATAAAAAATGATCACTTACTTTTTGAGTATCCTAGTTCAACTGATTTCAGTGCTACTTATGATGATGTAAAATGGATTTCGCGATTAATCGGTGATCTTAATCGCCACGAGATTACCCAAGTCGTAAAGCAGTCACACTATCCGGCCGTCGTTGAAAAACTATTAATTGAAAAGATTATTGGCCGTCGAAATAACCTTATATCAACACTTAAGTTAAATGCACCACTTATTGAATATAGTAAGGATATTAAAGACCCTCTTGTTAAAGATGGATTTCTAATTCCACATGAATTTGAAGGTTACGCTGGCCAGTTTAGCTTCGGTGCTAGTAAGTCGCCAATGGATGATATTCCGGCCTTTCTCTTTTCTGAAGCGCAAAGTAGTACATTCAAATGGATTACGGGCAAAATTAGTGAAGGACTTAGCGCATTTGATCTATCAAAGGCCAAGGTTAAGTGGTTACAAGAAGATTTCCTTGCAAATAAAGACTACGCTATTGATTATTTTGCGGAACATGGAGAGTTTCCACCTCTACCTTTCTCATCTTGGAAGTCTCCAGTTGTTAGAGGAAATATTATATTTGGCCGAGACATCGTTGTTGGTCAAAGCCTTGGTACGGACAACTTTGTTCAGCTTGCTGACACAATTGGCTTCACAACAAACCTTGGCCTATTTATTGGCCTAGAAAGATTTATTTCTCAAACAACAGGTGGGTCAGTTTTTCCAAATATTGGGATCAATACAAGTTACACGCATGTAAGGCCAGTTCAAGACCTAAGAGTCGCCGTAA
Organism: Halobacteriovorax sp. RT-2-3; assembly: GCF_047085075.1. Taxonomy (NCBI): domain Bacteria; kingdom Pseudomonadati; phylum Bdellovibrionota; class Bacteriovoracia; order Bacteriovoracales; family Halobacteriovoraceae; genus Halobacteriovorax; species Halobacteriovorax sp. RT-2-3. The sequence continues at coordinate 187,059 of NZ_JBKIYF010000001.1, forward strand.
AGACTCCATATAAGAATATGCTAGTTGGTAAGACACTTCGTAATATTGAAGAAAAGCTTAAGCAGTCAATCAATATCTCAGACCTTGATAATGAAACGAGAAGAGAGGATCTTCACGCAATTTATAATGAAATTTCTCAGCAATTTGGTGTTGGTGAGTCCATTATTATTTCGACTTCAGTTGTACCTGATGTAACTCTTTCTCTAAATGCTCCTTTATTTGGCGTTGCAAACGGTTATGGTTCAATCAGTACAAAATATAAGGAACTTTCGAGAATTCATATTACAAGAAAGTCAAAGTACAAGTTTCAAGTCTACTATGATGAGGCCAATGTTAGTGAGGTTAGGGCACGTGGTGGCCTTTCATATTTAATTCCAATTATTATGAGTGAAGCGGCCGCAATTAAGTCAAAGCTTGATTTAAAGTTTTATGAAATCAATATGGACCCTGAACAAGAAGATTTAGAATTTTCTAAAAATGCGGTTAAGTTCCTTTCTATTCTAAGAGATCGTTCTAATGAAGCAATGGGGCCAGAAGATATTCAAGTGTATAATCATTCAAAGGATTCTACTTTTAACCTAAATCTACTTTTCTTTGTTTCACGTACTTTAAAGTCTATTACAGAGCTTTTTGTGAAAATTAAGGATCAAGTCAATATTAAGTTAATATCATCGACTTATGGTGAAATGGATGGGATCGCTGCTGGAAAATTCTTAAAGAATATTGCCTCTTATCATCTAAAGAAATTTATTAATAATTTAGAAGTAAGCTTTGATAAGAGCTATATCCCTATGATTGAAGAGGCCAAGCACTACTATCAAAATCCAGGTAAAGAGCTTTTTGGGGCCGCAACGACTTATGAAACTAAGTTTGAATCTAAACTAAGTGATATAAATGCCAAGGCAAGCTTTGATAACATGAATGAGCTATATCTTCACTATCGTAAAACTCATGAGAAGGCGATCATGAAAGAGAAGACAATTAAGAAGTATCTTAAAAAAGAGAATGAAGCTTTCAATCTTGATTTCTATACGCCTTCAGATGCGAATGATGCTGGTGATATGCACTTTGTTCGTCTTGAGAGTAAAATTCACTTCTTTGATAAGTCAGTTAAAAAAATTCTCTCAATTACTTCAAGAGATTTAGATAAGATTTCTCAAAAAATGAAAGTCAGAAATTGTTTTAGAGGTGGAAATCGAGACAATGATAACTCCGGGCGAACGATATCTGAAAAGCTACGTTGTGGCGACCTTGATCCAATTAAGAGTAAGCTCTATTGGTGTAATAAGTATTTAAATAAGGCAAAGACTGAAAAAGGCCTTAAGTGTCTAGCTCATGTTGGTCACTACTTTGCTAAATACGTTGATGCAAGAACTTTACTCGAATTTTTCGGTGAAGATAATATGTATATTGAATCTCAACTTTCTGGCTACCGTGTTGGAAGTGAGCTAATGACTAAGCCTATTGTTGGAAATTCGTATGGGAAGATTAATTCTCGAAATTTTGGTGGGCCAATTAATAAATTAGTTACTGTCCTTGGAATGATTAAGGCTGAAGTTTTAGGCTTTTGGTATAGGGAGACACTAAAATGATAATAAGAAATATAATGCTCCTTTTTATCATGTTATATGCTCTATCTAGTCAGAAGGCTTTTGCAGTAGATCTTTCTGGGAGACAGTGGAATATCAAAAATACTGGTCAGTCTTATATTAGGAAAATTTCTGAGCTTGGATTTGAAAATATAGAGGGTATAAAAGGTGTTGATGTAAATTACTTTACAGAGAAGCAATTAGCTTCATTTGGTTCTAAGAAAATTATCGTAGCGGTTATAGATACTGGTGTAGACGTTGATCATCCTGAGCTAAAAGACAATATTTGGAATTATCCAGGCTGTATCGGTAAGAGTGATGAAGAGAAAAAGGCACTACCATGTCGTGGCTATAATGTTCTTGATGGAAATGGAAATGTTTCAGATGATATTGGACATGGTACTTTTGTGGCCGGGCTATTGGCCGCTAAAAAAGATGGGATCGGCGTTGACGGACTCCTTCCTGAAAATATTGAAATTATGCCAATTAAAGCGATTACTAACTTTAGAGGCTTTACGCATGAGGGAAGTGTTGTTTCTAGCTATATTGCAAAGGCCATTGCCTTTGCCGTTAATAATGGTGCACAAGTTCTCAATCTATCACTTGGTATTCCTAAAGTCATTGAAACTCCACAGATAGTAAGTGCCATTGAATATGCACTTAAGAAAAACGTTATAATTGTAGCTTCAGCAGGAAATAATAATAAGAGAAGAAATATATTTCCATGTAATTATAATGGTGTTGTTTGTGTTGGAGGTTATGATATTCAGGGACAAAAAGTATCCTCGTCAAATTATGGACAAACTGTAGATATATTTGCTCCTGGAGAGAAGCTTGTTGGGACGATTCCATCTAGTATGGAGTCGACTGTACTACGTGTCGGAAATTATGATATTAAAACTGGTACATCATTTTCTATTGCTCATGTCACGGCCCTCGCTGCAGCAGCAAAGCTTAAAGAAGTTAAGACTAATAGTTATGAGTTTCTTGCAAGGCTTAAAGCAACTTCAAGAACTCTAGAGACATCAGAATTGAATTCTCCTGATTATCAACGTTTTCATAATTCATTTAATGAGATTTCTAATACTTTTCTTTCTCCTTTATTTCTAACAAAGAATATCGATAGTATTTCAGTTTCATTTGATAAGAATAAAAAGCCTTTCGCTAAAATGAGTTTTGATATTCATTCAAATCAAATTTTAGAAAATGTGGATATTTGTTTGTCCTCAATTGTCTTTGATCCCACAAGAAGTTGTAAAAAGAATAACTTAAATAAAGGCCTTAATCGAATAGAGTTAAGTTCTTATTTAAGTGGCCTAGATATTGAGAGCTGGCAAAATCTTCATTTGGAGCTCATTCATGATGGAGTATCTCTCTCTTCAAAATCTTTTGAAGCTCAATTCTTCATTCCACTACCTATTGTTGAAAGTAAGAAGATTTCTAAAATTGCAGCAGGTGCTCTTTTAAGAATCGCTCCAAATATTAAGAGTTCCCAACTTCAAAAAGTTATCGAGTTCAATGCTAGCAAGAGTGAACAGGACTATTTTGTTTTAAATAGTCGCTCATTAAAAAGCATATTCTACCTATCTGAAGAGAATAAATCATTTGAGCCTTTTCAAATCAATTTCTCGCAAGACATAAAAGTTATTAGTGTCATGAAAGTCGATATGAATGTTGATGGTAAATTAGATATTCTAGTTTATGGAACTTCTGCTAATAATAGAGAGTATATTCTTGAGTCATTTGACTCAAGAGGTAGGCCGTTATTTGGCAAATATTCAAGCTGGAGCTTAAACGCGACTCAATTTGGTGGGCTTGATTTTAATCGTGGTAGGCCATATTTCAATTTTATCAAGGCCCAAACTAAAGAGTTGGGAACAGTCTTGGTTCCGCTTGTAAGTAAGGTATTTGAATTACCACAAATTGATAATAATGCAGATCCAATTGATTTTATGAATAATATCCAAAAGAAAAGGCCATATTACCTTCTACCTTCTCTTGAAGAGGAAAAATTGAAGTTGCAGATTCGAACTCTAGAATCATATAAATTTGATTCTAAATTAAGAAAGATGCTTGATCTTCCATTCTTCAAAAAACTACAATTCGTATCTTATCTTGAACAAGATAAATCCTCTCAAAATAGTGGGCGAGTTAGGCTTGTTTACGCCGTTGGAGAAGTTACATTTAATGAATATTATGAAATCGTATTTGATGATATCGACTCTTTTACAATTGATAAAAAGGGAAGATCTCTCCAGATTCATCAATCTAATATTGCTACAATAAGATCGACGGCAAATGGTGATTTTATTGATGAGTATCTTATTACACGCCAGCAGGAGTTGAATAAACTCTCATTTAAGCTCTCTGATGGAGGAAGAACTCTTCGTTTCCAAAGTGACTGGAATGATCCTTTAGCTTCAATTCTGGCCGTCTATAAAGAAGATGAAGCCTACTCTGTTTACATTGAAGGTCGTTATCATATTCATTTAGTTGTTACTGATGGTAAAAAAATTATTAGAACTTCGAAAACGGCCATTAACCGTGAATCAAGTTTTCCGGGTGGGAATTTTTCTCAGCTCTTTCAAATGGGCCAAATCAGTCCGTCTCAAGGTGCTATCTATACTGATATGCAAAGACTTTTCGGTGATAATATTCGTTTGATTACAAGTGAAGATCAGAGTTTAAGTAAGATGCTAAAATATAATTATGCAGTACCTTCTCAATGTGCACTGATAGGGCATACACAAGTTGAAAAATATATGCAAATAAGGCTTCATTGCCTTGGCCCTGATAATTTGTCATCTGTACTCATTTCAAATGGTGCAATTAATTAGTGAAAGGAAAGAAGAGTGTCGATAATGTAAAGATTTGATGCTCTTCACTGTTGCCATTTTCGCAGTCAAACTCTTCTGTAAATTCATCGATAAACTGCATGATCTTTTTCTTAGCATTTGAAAGCTCAGACTTTTTCACATTGATTAGAAAGTGTTCTAAGACCCTTTGTTCCTTTGGAAGGTAATAGCTGTCACTTGATAGTTCACAAATCTCTTTATGAAGAGGTAAGAACTGTGACATATCAAGTTTGTATTGTGGGGTATAATCTTTGTTCAGATAAATTTTAGAATTTTCTATATTGATGATTTTTGCACTCTTCATTTGTTTGATGATTTGTGCGTAATCTTCATGACCTTTATAGATTAATTTTTTAGAATTGAGATCTTTAATCGTATTAAAATCACTCCATTTAAGCATTTCTCTTAAAAGGGCCATTTCCCATTTAAATTCAACCTGTCGATCAGATCTTGTTACATCAGAAGTACGTTTTTCTACTATGGCCTTAAAGGTTTCTTCATCTCCTTTAGAATTCTTTTTAGCATCAACTAAGGTTTGAAAGAATTCGGCCTCTTTCTTATTGAGTTCAAGATTCTTAATGAGCATGGCCGTTATTTGTGGCCCTGGATGCCTTTGGCCTTTTATAATCATGGTTAGGCCTGAGACACTTGATATTCCAAGCTCCTTGGCCCAACGGCCAAATGTATACTTTTTATCGACTGCTTTACGACTTAGATAGATATCTTCTAAGTATTGACGATAATCAATATAGCTAAATAGGTCTATACCCCTAATTTCCATGGTTTACGTATCGACATCTCTTAGAAAACATTTAGTAAGTACCTAAATATATTACACACATACTTGATGAAAATGCTTGAATATAGGATAAATATCCCCATCATACATAAGGGACTGAAATGCTAAAATCAATTTTACTATCTATTCTTATCTCATTTAATACTTTCGCACTTATTTCAAGTGAGAACCCTTTCACGTACAAAGGAAATCAAATTGATATTGATTTTAAAACTGGATGGGGTGCTAAGACTGGTTGGGGTGCTGATGAAATTGAAGATATTGTAATCGATGTAATCAAAAGAGATTACAAGAAAGTATGTTTAGATGGACAGAAGTCAGCTTTATCGATTGCTGAAGATGAGCTGAAATTTAATATTTACTCTCTTAATAACTTCGATCAAGAAAGTCCTAGTGATAGTACAATTTATCTTTCTGTTTTTGTTTCAATGAAAAGTCGTTATATGTTCTCAGGTGTATTTGACAATTATCTTGTTAAAGTAGATTACGATGAGAATCTTGATCAGATTTTTATTAGTTATAGAAATGAAAACGGCGAAAATAATTCAATTAAATGCTTCTAGCTCTTTGAGCTAGAGGCGAAAGCTTATTCCAGCACCGATTGTCACACCACCTACAGATGAAACAGTCTCTGTGACAAGAGTATCCATTGAACTAGTATATAAAGTCGATATCCCGGCCTGTCCGTAGAAGCCAATTCTTGAGTACGGAGCAATCCTTATACGGCCACCAATATTATAACCATAGGCCATACCTGTTGCTTTTTCACCGAAGTTCTCTTGTTCAAAATCACCGGTTAAGATTGCACCAAAGTAGCCTTCTGCTACAAAGCTATTTCGATTAATGAAGCGATATTGGTACTGTAGTTCTCCGAGAATGCTGTTGATTGAGCTATAAGTTGCGGAGGCAAAAAGATAGCCAAGAGAAATTTTAAAGCCATGGCGATGTTTTGGGTCTCTGTATTCAATCGCAAGATTTATACGATTAAAAGCAGGTGAAGTCTCGTTGGCATATTGTGCTTGAAAGCTATCCCAGTCAGTTCCAACTTCAAGTCTAGAATAGTCTAGCGAGAAGAAGCTATTTTCTCTTAATCTTTGAGCATCATTAGTGAAAATCGTTTTTACATCGTGGTCTGTTAATTCTGGAACGTGCTCGAGTTTAGTGCCATCTATTGAGTAACTAATATCATTAGTTCTCACATATGCAATCTTTCCTGATACAACTAGTGGTACAATCGTGCCTTGTTTTAAGTCATTGTCACCAACTTTGATTTTACGGCCACTTCGAATGTAGCCAATTGGTGCCGATAAATTTACATCAGCATAAACAATTGTTTGGCGTGATTTTGTCACAGCAAAACGATAGGCGAGAGAACTTAATTGAGTAAGAGAAAAAATTAACACTAAAAGTTTTTTCATATATCTATTATAATCAAAATAGAATTTTTGACTACATTAGTTTAGGATTATTTATGAGATTTCCAGGTAAGAGAAGATCAAAGCATTATTTCCCAGTAAGTGCTAAAGGTCGACTTTCTTTTGAAACAGATTTTAACCGCAAAGAAAATGTTTATATTGTTGGTATCGATCAACTGCTTGTTGATATCGAAGTCGACGCTTCATTTGAGCTTCTAGAAGAATTTAAGCTTAAGGCCGGAGAGTCTTATGTTCTATCAGATAAGGACGTGGAAGACTTGTATCAGCGCTCTTACGAAGAGGGAAGAATACTTGGCCAGTATGCTGGTGGAGCCGTTGGTAATACATTACATAATTACTCGGTATTGTCGGACGACCAATCTTTTGCTCTTGGAACAATTTGTGAAACGATTAAAGTAGGTGACTACGCCTTTAAATATATTTGTAGCACTTCTTCAAAAGTAGACTTTAGCTATCTTCAGCCATGTGCTGGTAAGATGGCGAGGGCAATGTGTCTTATTACTCCAGATAAGGAGCGAACTTTTGCAATTGGTAAGGGGATTATGAATCAACTTACTGAAGAGTTTATTCCTGATGATCTTATTAAAAATTCTAGTGCATTACTTGTGACGGCCTTCTTATTAAGAGATCGCAATGCGCCTCTATTCAAGGCCACTCTTAAGGCCGTAAATATTGCTAAGGAAAATAATGTACCTGTCGTTTTTGCTCTTGGAACAAGCTCTCTTATTGAAAGTGATACACACTTTTTCAAAGAATTCATTAGAGAGAATGTAAATGTTCTAGCGATGAACCGTGATGAGGCCCAGGCCCTTCTTGATATTGATGATCCACTTCTAATAGGAGAATCTATTTTAGATTATACTGATCTTGCTCTAATCACAGATGGGGAAAGAGGGCTTTATATTGCCTCTTGGGCCTGTCAGACAAGGGCCCGTGAAACAAAAGATAAGCTACATTCTAAGTCGATTGAAAATTATAACCAATTCGAATATTCACGTTCTCAGTTAAAAGTTGATTGCCAAGAGCCTATGAAAATTTACTCTCATATTAATCCTTTTATGGGAGGGCCTGAGAATATTGAAAATACTAATGGTGCAGGGGATGCTGCTTTATCGGCCATTCTTCACGATATTGCGGCCAATGTTTATCACCAAAAGCTGCTTCCTCATTCAATTAAGCATGACGGGAAATACCTAACTTATTCTTCGATTCACCAACTTTGTAAGTATGCTAACCGAACAAGTTATGAAGTTTTGAAACAGAAGTCTCCTAGACTTTCTCATAACCTACCTGTTAAGGAACAAAGTCTAGAAGAGAGCTACTGGGATATGTAAGGAAATTTTCAAGGAAAGAGGTTTTCTTGTAAAACCTCTGGATTCTTTGTAATCGGTCTGCCAACCACAAGATAGTTAGCACCCGCCTTTATGGCCGCTTCTGGTGTCATGACTCTAACCTGATCGTCATGGTCTCCATCAAGTCTAATTCCCGGACATACTTTAGAAAAGTTGAGATTACTTTCATTTTCAAAGAAATTAACAATCTCAAGATCAAGACCTGAGCATACAATCCCTCTAACACTTGAGGCCTTAACTTCCTGGAGTAAGTTTATAAGCGCATCTTTGTGACTTCTTCCCCAGATATTTTGAATATCATCTTGATCGTGAGAGGTTAGGATTGTTACCGCCAAAATCTCACAACCTGGAATTACTTTTGAAATACTTTCTTGAGCAAGACTTAGCATAGCGGCGCCTCCCGTTGCATGAACAGTGAGAAAGCGAATATCTAATCCCTCAAGAGCATTGCATGCTTTAGCAACAGTTGTTGGAATGTCATGTAGCTTTAGATCAAGAAATATTTGTACTTTAAATTTTTCCTTTATTTCCTTAACTAGCTCTCGTCCGTAGCGGAGAAATAACTCAAGTCCAATTTTGACATTTTTTATTTGTGGATACTTAGACAAGAGATCTAAGACCTCTTGTCTATTCATTCCATCAAGGGCAACAAAGGTTTTATTCATTCGTCATCTCCTGAAGGCTAACCGGTGTTGCCTGAGCTTTGTTGGCCGAAATAATGGCCTTACAGACAGCATTGATATTTTCAATTCTCGTAAAACAAGGGATTGCATATTGAATGGCCGTGTTTCTAATGAATTCACCATCTGATTTTGAGCGTCCTTGATTTAGAGGCGTATTTAAAACCATCGCAAGATCTTCATTCTTAATGGCCTCTAGCATTCCAATATTACTCCCATCATCTGAAAGTTTATCTACTAGTGTTGCCTTGATTCCACATTCATCACTTAAGAATGAGTAAGTTCCCTTTGTGGCAAAGAATTTAAAACCTAGAGAATTTAGCTCTTTTATATTTTGAATCAATTGCTCATCATCTTTTCTCGCAAGAGATAGGAGAACAGACTTCTTAGTTAGAAGATCTGGGTAATTTCCAAGATAAGACTTAATCATGGCGATATCTCCATTCTTATCAATCCCTAAAGTTTCACCAGTTGATCTCATTTTTGGACCAAGAATAATTGAGTCTTGTACGAAACGGTCAAATGGAAAAGTCGATTGTTTAATAATCTTATAATCACTTTTGAAATTGTGATGGTTTTTAATCTCTTTGCCTAGAAGTGCTTTTGTTGCGATGGCCGCAAGGTTTACATCATAGGCCTTTGATAGAAATGGGATTGTTCTTGAACCTCTTGGGTTGGCCTCGATACAGTAGATCTCGTCATTTTTAAGGGCAAATTGGAAATTAATTGGTCCCGTTATCTCCATTGTATTGGCCATATCAGTGGCAAGTTTTCTCATTTTATCCACTATTTCATCTCTGGCCTTTACAGGAGGAGAGATCATTCCTGAATCCCCTGAGTGAACACCTGCATATTCAATATGCTCACAAATAGTAAAAACAGTATTTCCATTTTTGTCTCGAATAAGATCGACATCATACTCAAGAGCATTCGAAATATAATTTTCAACTTGGAAAGTGATAGTGTTTTCGTGAAGGGATTTTAGAATTTCTTCTGGAAGGTTTTCAATGTCCTGTGGCCCTTCAAAGATAAACATACTTTCACCACCAATTACATAACTAGGCCTTATAATAACTGGATAACCGATTTCTGTAATTGTACTGATAAGGTTTTTATAACCTCTAACTTCTCTTGATGTTGTATGTGCAAGATCGATCTCTTTGGTTAGAAGATCAAAGCGCTTACGGTCCTCAACTGTATCGAGAAGTTCAAGACTTGGGCCTAGAAAATTAAATTCTTGGTGTTTTGTTCTAAAAGGTGCCTCAAGATGAGCACGTATGTTTATTCCTGTCTGCCCACTAAATGATGTAATAACATGAGTAGGGTTTTCAAAAGCTAGAATCTCATAAAGATCTTCTGAAAATAGTGGGCTCAGGTAGAGTCTGTCTGAGCTATCATAATCTGTTGAAACTGTTTCAGGATTAGAGTTAAGAAGAATTGATTTAATACCTTGCTCTTTAAGCTCTTTAGCACTTTTTACACATGAGTAATCAAACTCAATACCTTGTCCGATTCGGTTTGGCCCTGAGCCAAAAATTGCACAACTCTCTTCGCTAATTCTTTGAACATCATTAAATTGTGTATAAGTCGAGTAGAAGTATGGTGTTAGGGCATTAAATTCCCCCGAACATGTATCAACGGCCTTAAAGACTGGCCTTATTCCAGCTTCAATTCTTTTGTCGAGAATTTGCTCCTGGCTTTTTCCAGAAAGAAGGGCCAGGTACTTATCTGAGAAACCGAATTTCTTTAATTCATAGAGTTCGTCTTGGTTGTTGATTATTTGTGAATCTTCTTTTAGCTGCAATTCCTTATCTAAGAAGCATACCATTTGATCGATAAACCAAGGAGTAATCGCACTTACTTCATGAATCTTTTGTGGCGATATCCCAAATCTTAGTGCTTCTAAAACAGTAAGTAGTGATAATTCTCTTTGATTCTTTAATCGCTCTAGTAAGTAATCTTGTGTTATCGGATATGGTGTCGTCTTAAGCTGCTCAAGACTTGGAATCTCAAGTCCTTGCTCTGTTGCTCTTAAAGCTTTCATAAAAGCTTCATTGAAACTTCCTCCAAGAGCTAAAACTTCTCCAACTGATCTCATTTGGGGACCGAGGATTTGAGAGCTTGAAGGGAACTTATTAAATGGGAAGATTGGAATCTTAATCGCCACATAGTCTAGCGTTGGCTCGAATGCAACAGGTGAGATACGTGTAATATCGTTTAGAATTTCAAATAGTGTTAAACCTACAGCAAGTCCGGCCGAAATTTTTGCAATTGGATATCCTGTTGCCTTTGAGGCAAGTGCTGATGAGCGTGAAACGCGAGGATTCATTTCGATAACAACGATATCATTTTCATCTTTTGGATTAACTGCAAATTGTACGTTGGCGCCACCTGCAACAACATTCATATGCTTGGCAATGTTTAGCGACATTGTTCTTAATTGCTGATAGCAGTGATCTGAAATCGTTTGTGCGGGTGCAACAGTAATTGAGTCTCCTGTGTGAATTCCACAAGGGTCGATATTCTCAATTGAGCAAATGACAACACCACAGCGGTTCTTATCAACCATAACTTCAAGCTCAAGCTCTTTCCAGCCCAGTAATGACTTCTCCATAGTGATTGGGAATTTAATATCACTTGAAGAAAGAGTTTGTGCCAGTTCTTCTAAATTGTGAACAAGTGCCGCTCCTTTACCTCCAAGGGCAAAGTCTCTTCTTATAATCAGTGGAAACTTCACTTGGTCATCAGCTAACTCTAGTGCGTGATTAAAACTTTTTGCACTAAATCTCTTTCCAGATTTGTAGCCAAGCTTATCCAGCTCTTTTGCAAAGAGCTCACGATCTTCAGTTTTTTCAATAGTATCAATATTGGCCCCTAAGAGCGCAACTGCGTGATCTTTTAGGAAGTTTTCCTTCTCTAGATCAATACACATATTTAGTGCTGTTTGGCCTCCCATTGTGGAAAGAACAGCGTCAACCTTTTCTTTTAGTATGATTTTTTTAATCGTCTCTTTGGTAATTGGCTCGATATAAGTACGATGACTCATATCCTTATCTGTCATGATTGTTGCAGGGTTTGAATTAAGAAGTACTACTTCAAAACCTAGCTCTCTTAATGACTTAAGGGCCTGTGTCCCACTGTAGTCAAACTCTGAAGCTTGTCCAATTTTAATAGGGCCTGAACCAATTAATAGGATCTTCTTATATGGTGAGTTGAGTTCTCCTTCGTGATACTCAGGAATATCCGTGATTTCTTCAGGAGTAATTTCCTGTGCTCCATTTTGGAGATACTCCTTGATCTCACTAAAGAATATGGACGCATCTTTTGGGCCAGGGTTTGATTCTGGGTGAAATTGTACACTTCTAACTCTTGAGTCATAACTTCTGAGTCCTTCAAGAGAGCGATCAAATAGTGAAGTGTACTCACAAAATAACTTAAGCCCAAATTGATTTTCCAATCTCTTGCTCTCAAAAGATTCTTTTTCAATTGCATAACCATGATTTTGACTTGTGATAAGAAGTTCTTGGTTATAATGAGAATAGACAGGGTGATTAGCGCCTCTTTGTCCGAAAGGAAGCTTGATTGTTTCCATTTCACATGCCAGACCTATTAGTTGGTGGCCTAGGCAAATTCCACGAATTGGAATATCTGTTTTAAGTAAATCTCTTACAGTATTGATTTCTTCTTTATAAAGCTTAGGGTCTCCTGGGCCATTAGATAAGAAGACCATCCTTGGTCTATATTCCTCAACTTCATGTGCTGGCGTATTATGTGGTACAACCACAAGAGGGTAACCTAAATCTTTTATATAATTTACGATGGCCTTTTTAATTCCGTAGTCGATAACGACAATTGGATTATCTCCATCTCTAATAACTTTCTTCACTTTAGATGAAACTTTTGAAAGCTCATTGCACTCTAGGTTGTAATCTGAAAAATTTGGCGCTTGCTCTGTTGTCGTTATTAGGCAGCGATGATCTTTTGATTTACATGAAAGATATTTTGTTAGCGCCCTTGTATCGACATCACTTATAAGTGGTAAGTCACAATTTTCTAAAAATTTATTATAAGAGAAGTTTCTTGCAATTAGGCTTGTGGCATAAGGTTTTGTGGAGTTTAGGCCTTGAGAGACTTCTTCATTGAATTCATAATTTCCTACGTGAGCAGTTGTATAAATAATATGTTGACCTAGAAAAGATGGATCAGTTGCTGTTTCTTGATACCCACTCATTCCTGTTGTAAATGCGGCCTCTCCAAAGATGCCATCTTTTAGACGAGTGTCATTTTTGTCGAGATTAATATAGGCTTTAAAAATTGTTTGGTCAGGAAAATGAAGGAAAATAGGAGTCGTTTTAAGAGATTTTTGAAAGAGTAATTCTTGGGATTGAGATAGGAGTGCGTGCCTATCAAACTTTGCTTTCGTCATTTTCCGTTAGTCCTTTTAGTGCTGAGATATGATTATAACGAGCACCAATTTTAGTGTCGCCATTAGTTATCATGGCCTCAATAATTGCCATTCGAATATAGATAGAGTTTTCAACTTGCTTATGGGCCATCCAGAGGTCTGAGTTAACGATTTCACTGTCAACTTCAATTCCGATATTTGCAGGGCCTGGGTGAAAAATTGGTGCGGTCTTTCCAATACTTAAAAGGCGCTCCACATTGATTCCCCATTGAAGGTTATATGTCGACATATCAAAGCTCTTCTCATGTCGCTCATTTTGAATTCTAAGAAGATAAATCGCATCACTATTCTTAAGCGTTTCATCAAGATCATCACTTATTTTAATTAGTTTATTATCTGGCAGTTGGGCAGGCATAAACTCTTCTGGTCCACACAGTGTGATCTCGATGCCAAATAGTGGAAGTAAATCCATAAGTGAATGAGTTACTCTTGAATGAGTGCAGTCTCCAACAATACAAACTTTCTTACCAGCAAGCTCGCCTTTGAAATATTCTTTTAGCGTGAATAAGTCGAGAAGGGCCTGGGTTGGGTGCTGATTTGTTCCATCTCCACCATTAATTATCTTAATTGGCGGGTAATCCTTAAATTGCTCCAGTAGCTTTGTCTCTGTTGTACGAACAATACAAATATCAATACCTTGATAGAAGAGAGTTAATAGAGTTTGTTCGAGAGATTCGCCTTTTTTGAGAGAAGATTTCTCAGCATCGAAATTAATATGAATACCTTCAAGTTTCTTGATGGCCATTTCAAATGATAATTTTGTTCGTGTTGAATTCTCAAGAAAAGATGTTGCGACTGAAATTTTTCTTTTAAGGGGAAGTCTTGCCGGGGAACCTAATTTAAGTTCCTGGGCGCGGTGGAGGAGTTGCTCAACTTGCTCGCGGTTTAAATCTTCTATTCCTTCCAGAATAGATGGAAATCCAATCATGACATTCCAGTAGTGTTGAGATACATTTATTGAAGAAAGAATAATAAAGAGATACTCACTTGGCCACAAAAAAAAACATATTTTTTTGCAGCTTAACGAGTTAAGGAAATTAAGTGTCTACGAGCTCTGGCAATAACCAATTCATTAATAATTTCAAAGAAATTCATAACCGTACACAACTTGAAGCTTTGAAAAACGAGATCAAAGGTAATCTTTTTGAGTTTCTCGTTGCCAAGGAAATTTCCGTTTTAAATAAAATAGAAGCAAATTTTCTTAAAAATATTGATCAAGAGCTAATGAGAATGATGCGCGAATATGAAAGTTGGTTAAGGCTTCATGCGCGTACTCTTTTGGATGAACTTCCAAAACTTGCTAGAGAGATGGCCAGGGCAATAAATGTAAATATAAAAGGTGATATTACCAATATTACAGTTGTTGGAAAGTTAAGTGATCATCTGATAAAGTCACAACTCCATGAAGCAGATATTGTTGCTCAAGTGAAAATTGATGATGAAGTGCGAATTATTCCTATTAGCTTAAAGTTAGTTAAGAGTGGGGCCAATATCACAACTAAATCGGCCGGAGCTAAAAGTATTTTCCAAAAGTATTTCAAGTCTTACTCAGATATTGATTTTACTCAACATACATTGAATGAATATATCGATCAGGAATTTTCTCGCTTTAATAGAAAGCTCTATGAACGCTATGATCTTGAGTACAGTGGACGTTTTGATTCGCAATGGGAGATGACCCAACTTCCTGGGGAGCTTGAAGGAGAGGACCGCGAGGATCTATTTGAACTGTATCGAAGCTTAATCAAACATTATCACGATATATTTTCAGGATTACTGGAAAAGGATAAAGATAAATTTATTTCGTCGCTATTGCCACTTATGGGCCTAGGCAATAAAGATGTTGTCCAAGGGATATGTTTTTATAAACACAATAGTTATAAATTAGATTTTTGCCACGTTGTCAATTATGCCCAGGCCGCTAAGATCTCTATCTGTGAACTTAATCCGGAGATCTCTTCATTTAATATTGAGATTGAAAACGATAAACTACAGATTCGCGTAAAACCTATGAATAAGTTTACAGCGCCATCGTACAAGATTAATTGCTCGATGAAATTTGACTACAAAAAGGATTAATATGTTTGATATTGTATTATGTCAGAGAGACTTTCAAGAAATTAAAGAATGCTTTGGTGACTCTGGAAAATTTGAAATTCATGAATTCTCTGGCGACTCCCAATTACGAGCATACTTGAATGATAATAAAACAGTACTCTTAATTACGACAAAAAGTAGTGTGAAACCTGATCTTTTTAATCTTTTTGAAATGCCAAAAAAAGGCAATTGCGAATACTACTACCTTTCTAAGTTAAATCTCGATAGAGATGAGCTTGAGGCCTGTGAGAAATTCTTTCCAGATGTGAGAGATATCTCTGTTTGTGCTGATTATTATAGTGCTAGTGGTGTTTTTTATATCGATCAAATTGATCCAGTGGGAATGCCAAATTTTTCAAAAGAAATTATGCCTGTTCTAAAGCGCTACTTCAAAGATAGCGATTATAAAGAGGCGCTCTTTCTAGATCGTGATGGAGTATTAAATATCGACCATTCTTATGTTCATAAAATTGAAGAACTCGAATTAGTCTCAGGGGCCTACGAGTTTCTACTAGATGATTACAATAAGACTAGGCTTAAGATTGTTCTGACAAATCAGTCAGGTGTATCAAAAGGTATGTTTGAGTATACTGATGTTGAAAAATTTAATAGTGCATTAAATGAATCACTTCATCATTTAATTGATGCTTTCTATATTGCTCCATTTGAGTTTCTAAAGGGTGTTGGTCAGTATAAGTACCATTCTCTTTTAAGAAAACCTCACCCAGGGATGCTGCTAGAAGCTTGTTTTGACTTTGCTGTTGATTTGAAAAAATCATATATGGTAGGGGATAAACAAAGTGATCAACTCAACTTTCCTCTTCTCGAAACGATTCATCTAAAGAATCGCTATCCTTTAGAAGGTGTGAAATATTTGGCAAATAATTTTGCGGAAGTATTAAAATTTGCCAAGACGTTGCCAAATAAGACAAATTGAGTCAAAATAGCAGCTATGTAAAAGGAATTACATATGAAAATAATAGACTCTATGGGCCTAGCTAGATTTAATAATTTAAGTACTCTCTTTGCCCTATTTTTAACATTTATAACTTCTGCAACTTTTGCTCGACCTCTAATGAATACTGAGCTCGAGTTATCACGTCAGTTAGACTCTCTTAAAGAAAAAAGTAAAGAGTATATCTCTGTTATTAGTTCTCGCACTAATCTTGAAGAGCTTCCTATATCTAAGTATCTTTCTTTCGTTATCTTAAAAAATGGTTGTGCGCCTTTTGAGCAAACAATCGAAGAGATTCAATTACAGGATGAGTCTTTTCCTGATCAGAGTGAAGGATTACTTGAAAAGCTAAACTTATGTCGTAAGTCAACTCGTGCGCTTAAGGAATTTGATGTAAGTGGCCTGGATGCAAGTGTCATTGAACGCTTAAGTGAGGAATAATAAGCTCATCACATGGCCTCTACTCCAATTAAATTCTACTATATCCATTCAACTAATCCCTATGTCAATTTAGCATTTGAAGATTATTTGTTTCGTAAACATCAGCTTGATAATAGTCATGAGCAAATTCTCATTCTTTGGAAGAGTGCTCCAAGTATTGTGATGGGGAAATTTCAAAATCCATGGATTGAGTGTCAGGTAAAAAAAATAAGAGAGCTTGGGATTAATCTTGTTAGAAGACAAAGTGGTGGGGGCTGTGTTTATCATGACCTAGGTAATTTAAACTACTCCTTCATTTGCCCTAAGTCTGCTTACGATAAATCTAAGAACGCTTCCATTATTGTATCAGGACTTAAGTCTTTGGGCATTGATGCTTTTGAAAATCATCGTCATGATCTTAGGCTTATACATAATGAAGTGGATTATAAAATATCAGGTTGTGCCTTTAAAGAAACAAAACATAGTGCCCTTCATCATGGAACGCTTTTAATTGATGCTAACCTTAATCAGTTAAATGATCTTCTGCGCTCGAAGCTTACGGCCGAAGCGGCCATGGGAGTTAAGTCTGTTCCTTCACAGGTGATAAATCTGAAGCAAGTAAATGCTGATATTAATGAGTCAGTTATTGTTTCTGCCATTAAGAAGTCTTTTGAGTTCAATTATAATACCCAGAGCGAGGCCTTTGAATTAGCTGAACAAGATATTTGTATGATCGATTCCCTGATGGAAAAGATTCAGTCAAATATGAGTTGGGACTGGGTTTACGGTGCAACTCCTAAGTTTTCATTCAAGGTCGCAGACTACTTGGTAACAGCTAAGTACGCTAAAGTTATTGCTTGTAATCCAGAAAATCCTTCTTTAATTGATCTAATCGTCGACAAGGATTATTATTTATCAAGACCAGATTTTAAACTTACTCAGCAGCAAAGCGAATTTATTAAGGAATGTCACCGTATTCTCTTTGTTTAGCTTATCGGAGAAGAAATGAGAGAGACTATTCATATTATTCCAGGTGAGGCCATCATCAATGAAGGCGAGGAAAGTAGTTGTATGTACCTCTTAAAAGAAGGCACGCTGGCCGTCTATAAAGATGTTGAAGGTGAACAGAAACAGATAGGAACGATTTATAGTGGTGAATTTGTCGGTGAAGTAAGTTTTCTTGATAAGAGAACTCGTTGTGCCACTGTTAAGGCCATTACTGATTGTGAGCTTGAGATTTTTGATGCACAAAAATTCAATGAGTTTATCGAGTCGAGGCCTAAATGGTTACAGAGTATGATGAAGACCTTGGCCGATCGCCTTCGTTCAACTAATGAAAAGATAAAAGTTTAAAAGGATAGTGATATGAGTAGCCCAACTAATTTATTCATTAATGCTAATCAATATCTTATTCGTGAAGGTGATGAGAGTACAGAAATCTATATCCTCGAAGAGGGAACTCTTGGGGTCTATAAAGTTAGAAATGACCAAGAGGTTAAGATTGGAACGATCTTTCCTGGAGAGTTAGTTGGTGAGATGAGTTTCTTTGATCGAGGGCCACGTTGTGCCACGATCAAGGCACTGACAAACTCAAGGCTAATAGTCATCCCTTCAGTTAAATTTGAAGCTTATTTAAGTAAGCAACCTAAGTGGTTTAGAAATTTATTAGAAACTTTAATTGATCGAATCCGAAAAGCATCAAGTCGTATTAGGCCAGAAGTTTAGCTATTCTTGAGTCTTCTAAAATCATAAAGATTTTCATCAGTGATTTCATTATTGTCACATGAAAGGTGGTGTAGCTTCTCTATTGTTGCAAGGACTCGTGGCACTTGCTCAAATTTGTTGTTATCGATATTTAAGCGTCTAAGTTCTTTGAGCCACTCAAACTCATTAGGAAGAGTTGTAAGTTGATTGTTTTGTAGCTCAAGGCTTTCAAGCTTGCTTTGTTCCACGCACCAATTAGGAAGTATTGTAAGATTGCAATTTGCTAATTGGAGTATTTTTAAGTTTTTAAGATGACTTCCTGCTAGCTCTTGTAAGTTGCATACACCCTTGAGCTTTAAGATCTCAAGCTCTTGAGCATTACTCAGTGTAAGTTTGCACTGAGCTTGGGCGTATATATATAGCTTTCTTAAAGACGATAGTTTTGCACAGTCGATTATGATGTGACACGAGTGCTTAAGTGAGAATTCGAGATTTTCTACGGATAAGTAATTATCAATATTTTTGCTGGCCTCAAAGAGGTCATGCTTCTTACTTAGCTTTAGTAACATAACTACTATTGTAGCATAGCTAAAAAAATTAGAGGTATTGAATAAATTTATTATTCTTATCGACTAAGATCTGTTTTGGTCTAATATCTTTTTGGTCAGTCATTTGAAAACCAATAATGATAACTTCGTGGCCCACATTTATAAGATGAGCGGCAGCACCATTTAGACAAATCTCTCCTGAACCACGTTCGCCTTTGATAACATAAGTTTCTAAGCGCGCTCCATTCGTATTAGAGACGATAAGAACTTTTTGTCCTGGCCATAAGTCGACAAGCTCAAGTAACTCTTCATCAATCGTAATTGAACCGATGTAATTTAAGTCGGCCTGTGTAACCACGGCCTTGTGAATTTTTGATTGTAACATTTCACGCATAAGAGCTTTTTATCAAATTAGTCTTGGCCCGCCAATGAAAAATTAAGGTTTTGTTAACTAGTTCACCTATAAAATTTCTAACAATCACAATACTTATTGTTTTGAATCTGGCCCTGGAATACCTAGGAAGTACAAGATAGATGTCATTGGTCCGTGACTCATGTGATTTTGAGCATTTTTACGCACGATGTCTTTTGCATGGAAGGCGATTCCTAGGCCGGCCTGCGCTAGCATTGGAAGATCATTTGCACCGTCCCCAATAGCAACAACTTGTTCAAGCGAAATATTTTCTTGTTGAGCAATAAGGTTAACAAGAACGGCCTTCTGGTCAGCGTTAATAATTGTTCCTTTTACACGTCCAGTGAGCTCGCCACCCTCAATTTCAAGTTCATTAGCAAACGCATAATCGAGGTCTAATTTCTCTTTTAGGTAATTAGCAAAGTAAGTGAAGCCACCAGAGATGACAGCAACTTTGTATCCATATTTCTTTACTGTGCGAATAAAGTCTTCAACACCATCTGTAAGAGGCAGATTTAAAGAAATATCTTGTAGTGTCTTCTCGCTTAAGCCTTTTAAATGTGAGACGCGTTCAATGAGAGATTGATTAAAATCAATCTCACCATTCATTGCTCTTTCTGTGATTTCTGAAACCTTGGCCCCTATTCCGTGCACCTTTGCAAGCTCATCAATGACTTCGGCCTGAATTAGTGTTGAGTCCATATCAAAGACGATAAGTCTTTTTGAGCGTCTAAAGACGTCATCACGGATGAAAGCAATATCTGTATGATGACGATTGCTTATATTAAGTAGGTCGGACTTTACCTTATTTAAGCCAACTTTCTCAGGTACGTCAGTTAGAACCTCAAGAGAGTTAAAGCCTTCTTTTGATACATTATCAATTCGGTAAATGTTAATATCGTTATGTGCTAAGCATTGGGCAACATCAGCGATAAAATTTGCAGAGATCTTCTTTGGCGCAACACAATTTAAGATAAAGCTATTATAAGGAGTTTTATAAGTTGTCTCTGCACTTACAATCGAATACTCAAGTTTAAGTCCCATTTCATGGGCCGTGAAAAGTAGTTCTTTAAGAACATTTTGATTTTCACCTTTCTTCTCACTCATCTTAATAACAAAAGATAGCGACAATAAGTTATGTGTAATTGCTTGGTTGATATCAGTTATATCAGTATTGTTCTCACTGATAACTTTCATGAGGCCAGCTGTAATACCTGGACGGTCTTGTCCTGATACGGTGATAATGATTTCTTTTATTCCGTTTTCTAAGCTATTTGGCATGGCTGATCCTTCTATTTATTTTTGCTTTCGCTCTTTTCTTACTTCTGAAATCTTCTTAAATAAGCCAAAGGTATAAACTAGGGCCGAGAAAACAGAAAAAACGAACGAAAGGTAAATAAGTATTGTCCCTACTAATGGGAATGAGAAACCAAATGGTTTATCCCAGGCCATAAGCATTGGAATGGCCATCATTTGAAATGTTGTCTTCCATTTTCCAAGTTGGTTAACACTTACTTTTAGGCCTTTTTCCATCGCAAGTAGACGAAGCGCTGTCATATACATTTCACGCACAACTAAAACAATGACAACAATCACGTTGACGCGATCGAGGGCCTGTAAAAGAATAAGAGATGAGACAACAAGGAACTTATCTGCAATTGGATCAAGAAATGAGCCAAACACAGTAACGATATTTCTTTTGCGAGCTATATAGCCATCTAGAAAGTCTGTGAATGATGCGAGGACAAATGTCCATGCCGCAATATAGCCAAGTGTTTTAACAGTGGCCTTAAAAATATTTTCTTCGAATAAACAGAGGTAAAGGGTCAGGCAAATAACGGGGATGAGTGCAACTCGGAAAATTGTAAGGCGATTGGGGAGATTATCGATTTCCCATTCACTGAGAATTTCCTTTTGCGAGACAGTATTATGTGAGTTTTGCATTTTATTTTCCGACATATTTACTCAATGAAGATTTTTCCTATTTATTAAACTTTAAACCTTCGGCCCATAAACGTCTATAATAATTAACATAAATTACTTAAATCGAATAAAAGGATAACTCGAGCTATGAAAAAGCATCTCAATCTTATTAAAACAGGTCACCAATCTATTGAAAAGCGTGTGTTTCCACGTTTTCCTTTTAGTTACTTAGTTTTTAAAAGAGAAGATAATTCGAAAAATTATCAAGTTCGAGATATTTCATATGGTGGAATGAGTCTAACACTTAGTGATGGTGATTTAGGCGCGCAGATGGAAGATAAATTCTCTGGAGAGATTCACTGGTATGACCAAAAAGTAAAAGTAAAATGTATTGTAAGAAGAGTTGAAAAAGACAATCTTGGAATTGAGTTCATTAAAGATGATATCTTTGACAAGACGCTTTTAAACTTTCTATCAGTTGCTAATGTTTCAAAAAATCTTAGACCAATTCACGAGTATGATGAGCAGCTTGAGCTTCCTGTGGGACTTAAGACTTGGCTTCGTTGTGACGGGCCATTTGAGATTTTCATATGGCACCACAGAGATGGTGAAATTTCAAAAATTCAAATCCTTATGATGGACTCTATTCTAGAGTGGACTGATGGCGAAGGGATTCAGACAGGAAAAGTTCTTAATGTTAGAAGCTCTGACAAGCCATTAACGCACGAAGAAGAATTTGAATTCCTTATTGATACTCCAGTCGATCAGGATCGTTTAGACTTTGCACGTGAACTTGTTGCCCACGTTCCAAAGAGTCTTATTTCCGAAGGTGATCTTGAGTTTCTAACGCGAAAAGTTATTGGTTAATATAACCTTAAGCGCTTAATCGTTAGTTTAATTCATTTATTTCAAAACGAAGCTTTTCAATTGAGGTTTATCTCCTTAAAATAATGCTAAATGTTTTGAATTAAAAGGATTGATAATGAATAGAAACCTCGCTTTAGAATTTGTAAGAGTTACTGAAATGGCCGCTATTAGCTCAGCTAGGCTAATGGGACGTGGTGATGAAAAGGCCGCAGACCAAGCAGCAGTTGATGCCATGAGAACAATGCTAGACTCTGTTGAGTGTAATGCAACTGTTGTTATTGGTGAAGGTGAGCGCGATGAGGCACCGATGCTCTACATTGGCGAAAAGGTTGGTTCGGGCAATGGCCCAGAGCTTGATATTGCTCTAGATCCTTTAGAGGGAACGACAGTATGTGCAAATGGTGGTTGGAACTCAATCGCAGTAATGGCCATTGCTGAAAAAGGTAATTTCCTAAATGCTCCTGATACTTATATGGAAAAAATCGCTGTAGGTCCTGAAGGAAAAGGTCTTATCAATATTGATGATACTCCTGCCGAGAACTTAAAAAGACTTGCTGAGGCAAAGAAGTGTCGTATTCAAGATCTTACTGCTGTTATTTTAGATCGCCCTCGCCACGAAGAATTAATTAGACAGGTAAGAGACGCTGGTGCTCGTATCCAATTAATTGGTGACGGTGATGTTTCTGCTGCAATTGCTTGTAGTGAACCAGATAGTGGTATCGATATCCTTTTTGGGACAGGTGGTGCACCTGAAGGTGTGATCGCTGCAGCGGCCCTTCGTTGTATTGGTGGAGATTTTCAAGGAAGACTTAAGCCAAGAAATGATGAAGAAATCGCTCGTGCTAAAACAATGGGAATTGATGATATCAATAAGATCTACACAATCGATGAGCTGGCTTCCGGAAATGTAATGTTCTGTGCAACAGGTGTTACAGATGGAAGTTTTTTAAATGGTGTAAAATTCAAGTCATGGGGTGCGATTACTGAATCAATCGTTATGAGAAGTCAGTCGGGAACGATTAGAAGAATCGTTGCTGAACATAGATTTGATACAAAACCACGCTACTAATTTTTTAAATAATAATTACAAGGAAGTTGATTATGGCAAAGGCAAGCCGCACTGAAGTTTTTGATATTGATATTAATAAACTATATGACGTTATTGTTGACTTTGAATCTTACCCAGACTTTGTTCTTGGTGTGAATGAAATTAAAGTTCATGATATGACTGAAGCAAGTGGTGTTGTTGAATACTCAATCGATATGATTAAAAAATTAAATTACCAACTTGATATGGAAATGAGCCGTCCTAATAAGGTTGCTTGGACATTCAAGAAAGGTGATTTATTTAAAGTTAACGACGGTGGATGGGATTTAAAAGATCTTGGTGAAGGTAAAACTGAAGTAACATATAGTTTAGAGATCGAAGTCAAAGGATTTATCCCAGGCGCTAAGATGATCGTAAATAAGCTTACTGAAACATCACTGCCTTCTATGATGAAAAGCTTCTACGAGCGCGCAAAGAACTAGTGAGTCGATTATGAGCGAGTCTAAGAAAACAGATAAGTCAGATGGAATTTTAGGTGATACGATAAAGAAAGTTGTCTCAATTGGCATTGGGGCAGCTTTTATGACAGAAGAATCTGTAAAAAAGGTTCTAGATGATCTGCCTTTGCCAAAAGATATTGTATCTGGACTTATGACAAACGCTAAAAAGACAAAAGAGGATTTTGTCATTTCTGTTCGAGAAGAACTTCGTAGTTACCTAAAGAATGTTGATCCTAAAACAATTGTAGAATCAATACTTGAGGATTATGAAGTTACTGTAAGTTTTAAGAAGAAAGAGAAAAAATCTGAAAAATGATTTCTAAAAATTATCAAAAAATTCTTACTCAAGTTGGTGACAAGAATAAACTCTTGGCGGTAACCAAGTATAGTGAGTTTGAAGATATCATAACTGTTTACGAATTAGGACATAGAGACTTTGGTGAGAATCGTATTGAGTCACTTATGCCTAAGGCCCAAAAGGCACATGAATTAGGTTTTCATGATATTAGATGGCACTTCATTGGTCATATCCAATCAAATAAAATTTCAAAAATTTGTCAGGTTCCAAATTTAAAATGTATTCAATCTCTTGATAGCTTAAAGCATATGCGCCTTTTCAATGAAAAGCTTCAGTCTCCTTGCGAGTTTTATATTCAAGTTAACACTAGTGGTGAAGAACAAAAAGGCGGCCTTTGGGATCTTGACTCTGTTAGAAATTTTATCGATGAGGCCAAAGATCTTAGCAATATTCATATCGTGGGCCTTATGACCATGGCCGCTGCTAATGGAGCTGCTCCTCGTGATAGCTTTAAAAAGTTAGTAGAAATTCGTGATGCTGTCGATAAAGAGCTAAAGCTTTCAATGGGAATGAGCGGTGATATGGCCGATGCTCTTGCATTAGGCAGTGATTGTATTCGTGTAGGAAGTGCTATTTTTAAGGCATAATTATTGTATCCTTACTATCTAATTTCTCAAAATCCCTTTCTAACTATATGTAATTGCATTGTGTATTAGTCGTGGCTTATAATTGTCATTATTGACTTTAATTTATGCGCACTGTAATAAATTTTTATCTACTAAAATAAATCGACATCAAATATGGAGAGTCATTATGAGTACTGCAAATAATAATGAAAGAAGAGTTCCAGAATTAAGCCTTACTTCTTACACTGAAGGCTCGACTGCTGATCAGATTAAATTTGTCGACGACTTAATGTACGGCCTAAAAGAATACGGTTTTATCATTCTAGATAATCACACTGTTGATCAAAATAAAGTTGATGAAGCATATGATATGGTAAAGAAATTCTTCTCTCTACCTGTGGAAACTAAGCTTAATTACCAAGGACAAAACGGTGGTCAACGTGGCTACACTCCATTTGGAATGGAGCACGCAAAAGATAGCAAGCACCCAGACCTAAAAGAGTTTTGGCACGTTGGGCGTGAGCTTGCAGCGACTTCACAATACAAAGGGGTTTATCCTGAAAATATTTGGCCTGCAGAAGTTCCTGGCTTTAAAGAAAAATTTCTTTCTCTCTATGAATCTATGGATGCTACTGCAAATGTTCTTTTAGAAGCAATTGGAAAAGGGCTAGACGTACCACAAGGCTTCTTTGCAGATATGGTTAATGATGGAAATTCAATTCTAAGAACGATTCACTACCCGCCAACAACTGGTCACGATACAACAAACTCAATTAGGGCCGGTGCACACGAGGATATCAACCTTATCACAATGCTTGTTGGTGCAACTTCATCAGGTTTACAGCTTTTAGATCGTGATGGAACTTGGCTAGATGTAGATTCTAAACCAGGACAACTTGTTGTTGATTCTGGAGATATGATGGCAAGGCTAACGAATAATGTACTTCCTGCAACTACTCACAGAGTAATCAACCCAGACAATTCTGGTGAAGAAAGATACTCTATGCCATACTTTGTGCACCCGCACTCAAAAGCATCTCTAGCTTGTTTAGAAAGCTGTGTAGGTGAAGGCAAGAAGTGGGAAGATATCACTGCTGGAGACTTCCTAAATCAAAGACTAAGAGAAATTGGTCTAATTAAGTAATTTTAATAAATACTGGGGAACCAGAACAACAACACTACGAATAATAAGAATGTAAAGGCCTCGCAATAGTGAGGCCTTTTTTATTTGTTGATTAAATGTCTATTTGTCTAAATTCTGAACACTTTCTAAACTCTAAATGCTTATAATTTAATCAAAATGGGTGGCACTTTTTTTGCATATTAATTGCCATGCAAAACCTAAAGAAATCGACTTTAATCAAGTTCGTCACTATTCTTGTATTCAATTTCACGATCCTAGCATCTGCTTCAACGCAATTTAATCGTGAAGTTTTATCAATGAAGAGGGCATCTTCTAAGATTCTTGTTCGCTTAAGAAATATGGCCAAAATCCATAATTCAGAATATCAGCGAAATGGATATACAGAAGCCTATTACCAATATGAGAATATTCATTCTGCTATTAGAAAGTTTCACAAGAGAGTTTTAAAGAAGGGCCAACTAGGCACAGATAAAGAAGGTGAGTACACAGATGAGCTTGCCTATAAAGAAACACTCGAGTTCATTCAATACTTAGATAAGCTTATCCCAACATTTTCTAAGACAAAGGGATACGAGAAGCTCCCATCTTCTCGTAAGATTCTTATCTCTCAAATTTCAGCATCAGCGCTTAATTTAGCAGAAATGTTAAAAGAAGAAGATATTTATATTCAAATTTCAAAACCACTTAGAGAGGTTGCAAGGGTATATCAAAAGCAGGAAGAATTCCTTAAGCAAAAAGAAGAATTACTAGGTGACTTCTATAATGCACAAGATGAATTAGAGATTTCACTAACAAGAATGATTGATCATCTTTCACTGTTTATTAAAAGGAATCATGGGCCAAGAAAAGAATATCGTCGTCCATATACTGCCGAATCCTATGACTATATCAAATATAAGAAGATCTTAAAGGAAGTAGAAGAGCTTCTCGAAGACTTTGATATCAATGATGGAGCACAGTTTGCAAAGCTTACACAGTTAGTGTCACAGACTAGACAGCTAGTAAATCTTACAAAGACAAATACAAAAAATGCGCGTGTACTTTTATCTCGTGTATATAAGACGTTCAACTTATTTTCTTTAGAAGCTAAAAGCTTAAATAAGAGATTAGTAGTGATTGAGCTTGATCCAACGCTTGGTCTTAAAGAGATGGAGTTTAAGTATTATCGTGCGACCCAAGTATGCTCACTACTTGGCGGGCCAGGAAATATTCTTCTTAGAAGATCACTAGAAAGTGATATCGATCTTTTTGAAGACTTTAGTCCTCGAACTTCAGGGGCCATCAAGCTTGTCGAGTTTTTAAAGTTTAATGATCGAAGTCTAGAGTTTAGACACGCTGAGATCATTACAGAAATAGAGCGTGATACGCGTATAAATACGATGGGATTTTACCCTCTTAGCTTTAATTGGGGAAAGGAAGAGGAAGATAAGATGCCTCCTTTTCTCGAGATAAAGAAGGGATATCGCAAGTGTCATTCTGATGGTTGCGATACTTATGATGATTATCGCACAAATTTTGCATGGCTTCGAGTTAATGAAAAGAGTGCAAAGAAGATGACTCGTACCAAAGAGAAGGCATTAAAGAAAGTTGAAAATAAAGAGGATTATTCAAAGCTAGGTGTTTGTTCTGACTTTGTGAATTGGGCATTTGGAAATGTCATAACTTCAAATTGGAACCAGATTCCAATAGTTAGAAATCTTATTCAGATTATTTATCCTCCAGAAGGATTGCAGACACCAGATAATCTTTATGACTCTTACAAGACTGATGTTATTTGTGAAGTGGAAAGAAGAAAACTTAAGTATCCACATTATATCAATGCCCACCATTTAAAGGATCAGGTATTGAGAGACTTAAATTCGCAAAACCCTGCGATAAGCACTCATGCGAAGAATACGTTAAATGAATTAATTAAGAAAAATATAATGGATAACGAATTAAATTTGAACTATGACGTTATTAATTTTGAAACAAAGTAAGAATAAAAACGAAAAAGGAGAGAAGAGAATGAACAACAAAAAACAAAAGCTTCTAGTTGCCGCGTTCTTGATGACGCAAGCACCTGCTGTTATCGCGGGTTATTACAATTCTTCAATCGAAGGGATTTCTTTAGATGGTATTTATACACCGGAGAACCTAAGTAATATTTCTAAAACTGTTTGTAAGAAAGTTTATGATGATCCAAATATGGATAAAGAACACACTCAAATGTGTGAGCGTGGAGTTCAGTCTGCTCAACGCATGGCCGCTGTATATGCCGCTGGAGAAGGGACACATTTAGGTTGTGTTGATGGTTATCAACAAGGTCTATATCGTGGGTTTAATGTGACTTCAAACCCGTCGGTTGATATCTTAAGAGACGAACAACGTGCTCTTAAAGGTGTGACAATTGAAAACGCTGTAGCACTTGGTAAAGATAAGGCCGCAAAGGATTCACGTTATTCAACAGAATCTGAAATCATCTCACGTTTTAGAGATAATGTAAGAGATGATGCTTCTCAAACTGTAACAGCTCCATCAAAAGATTATTCTAATGTTCTTAAAGTTCCACGTTTTGAAGGTTTTGATGATGGTTATGCAAGAGATGGGAAAGGTGGATCATTTAGTGATGTAATTAACGCTGGGTGGGTTTCTTCTTCATCTGCAATCTCTAAGAGAATTCACGCTCGTGCTGTTGCTAGACAATTTGGTCTTAGATCAAGTTTAGCAGATAAGTGTTCTTCAACACCTATTCTATTCGATAAAGGTCTACACACTGTTTCAATGTGGGATCTATTCTCTGCATACGGAGAGTATAACTTCAAAGACTATGGTTGGAAGTCAACAACTCGCGCATGGAATAAGTTTCAAGCATCTGATGAACAAGAAGCAATTGCTTATCGTAATATCCAAGATGTTAAAGAAGCATATCAGCAAAGAATTGGTTATCACCAAAAAAGTGTAGCTGTTGAAATCGATGAGATCGGTGCTGATGGACAGCCAACAGGACGCAAAGTAGTAAAAAGAGATGCAAACGGAAATATCGTTTATAAGCAAGTTGATGACTTAAATCGTCCAATCTTTGAAACTCGCTACCGTACTGTTTCTGGAAAGTCTGCTAAAGACCTAAAGGCCGTATATGCTGACGCATTTGCTGAGTCTTATAGAAATCTTGCAAAAGAGCACTTTGGTAAGGCCTTCGTATCAACACATACAATGGCACGCAACCTTGGAGAAGATTCTGGGAAGGCCGTAGGTCTAATCGTTGCACGTGATCTTGCCAAGCAACAAGCTTATGATGAAGTTTACAAGGCACAGTCGGCAACTTCATTTGCTAAAGAATACGAAAACCTATTTGTAGCTTCTTGGAATAAGAATTTCGATTACTTTGTAAATAACCCAATGGTTGAGATCACTGGTTTCGATCTTTCTGGTGACGGAAATGGAATCTTTACAAGAGGTGAGTCACTTAAGTCTGTATTAGGTTTAAGAAACTTAGGTCTTAAGTCTGGAAATATTAAAGTTTCTCTTGATTCAGCTTCATTTGAATCAGGTTCAAGTCGCTCAGAGTACGTAACTGCTCCAGCTTCATTGAACTTTACTCACACTTCAGCAAAAGCTCAAGGTAAGCTTTCAAATAACCTAAATGTATTTGATTCAGCAAGACTTACAGTAAGTATTGATGGAAGCGATATCAAGAAGGTTTACGAACTTAAGAGTACAGATAGCAAAACTATCGAAATCTTAGATGTAGCACCAGTTTACCATGCACAAACTCAGATTAACTCTGTAGTAGCTGGGGACGCAACAGTATACGTAACTGTTAAAAACCCTTCAAACTCAGAAACTTCAGCCTCTGTTGATATCTCTGTAGCAATGAATGATGGTAAGACTTATACAGCTACAACAACAGCTCTAAAAGCAGGTGAGTCAAAGAGAGTTCCTGTTCGTGTTACAGGAGTTGATCCATTATTCATTATCAATAATGGGCTTTCTGGTAAGGTAACATCAAAAGTTGGTGGAAGAATCATGAATACACGTAGTGCTTCTTTTGATAATGTGAACTTTGATAAGTCCGTTGCGGATTACTTCAACTCAATCCTTACAAACTCAACAACTAACTACGGTGATGATGGGTATAAAGAAGATAGAGTTGAAACTTTAATCTCTATCATCTTAACTGCTACTGAAAGAGAAATTAAAACTGATTGGGATAACAACGCAAAAGTTGCTAATACAATGATCGGTGCTCTACAGAAAGAATACAAGGCATCTTCAGCTGCTGGTAAGCTTAATGAAGAAGCAAAAGAAACATATAAAGTACTAGCTCAAGAACTAGAAGCTTTATATGACTCGACTTTTGGATACAAAGATTACATCAATCAATTAAAAGTATTCAACGGTGATCTTGAGACTCGTTCAAAGAAAGATCGTAAGAAAGACTAATTCATAGTCCATTAAATAAGAAAGGCCCGCATCTTGCGGGCCTCTTTATTTTCAATAATTTAATTTTTAATTATTGTGCTTCAACTACAGCTTGACCTGGTTTGAACCAACATAGTGGTCTTAGTCCAGTTGTGAAGTTTTCAGTTCTGTTACAAGTACCGATGTTTGCATCGTTTTGATCTACATCTGTGTAAGCGTCAACAGTACATAGAGCACCTTGGTAGTAAGTATCTAGACGACACTGTGGTGCTGGGTGGTTGTCATTAGTTTTAGAAACTACAGCTGGATCTGGAGTGTCAAACTTAAGCTCAGAAGTCATGCTTCTTAGTGCTCTGAAAAGGTTAGCTAGTGACATACCTGCCATTGAACCTCTTAGACACATTGCATATTCGTTTTCGTTAACAAAGTTTTTCTCACAGTTCTTAACTGCTACAGCTGGAACTTCAACTTCGCTCATGATTGAAGCGTTATCATCGTTTTCCATGAACTTTCTTAGACACTTAGAAGTAGCGAAGTAATCAGCTTGACCTTCGTTTGAAGCCCATGAAGATCCCCACCAGCTAGCTTTCTTAGGTGCTCCACCTAGGTGGTGACCAAGCTCGTGACATACAACAGTTGCAAATCCGTCTCTTGTGATTGTTTCGTGTCTTGCAAGACCACCAAACATACTAACACGCCAAGTGTTACCAATTTGCTGAGCGTATGCGTTAACAGTTCCATCTTCCCATTTTCTTTCGATTTCTAAAGTTTTACCTTTAGCAGCGATAATCGGTGCATAGATCGCTTCAATCTTATCAATGATTGAGTTGAACTCACCTTCTGAAATTGTGTTGATACTTTTAACATTTGAAGGAATCCATAGGTTGTTGTCTTCTACGATTCCTGTTGTTCCGTGCTCGTCACATGCGAAAGAAAAAGTCGATACACATGCAAGTAGTAGAGCTAAAATTCCTTTTTTCAAATCAGTCCTCCCTGAAAAGTATATTATTGATTTGCCAATTCTTTTTCTGGTTTAGCGTAGATATGATTTTTCTGAATTTTTTACACTATGTAAAAGTCTTTTTTTGATTTGGGCCTTAATGTAAGATTTTGTTGGTTTCTAGATGCTGTGCTGCATTGTGAATGTGTTAAAGTTTTTCACCACTCTTTGGTTAAGTCATTAAAATTATGATAAAGTTTTAGCATTATGAAGAAGATAATTTGTATCACTTTTTTTCTACTTTCAGTTGTAAGTTATGGCCAAACTAATGATCCACTGGTTGATCAAATCACACAAATGCGTGATGAGATGTTTAAGCAGATGCAAGCAGGGGATAGCTTTGATGCCGAGATTCAAAAGATGTTTGAGCGAATGCAGAAGTTAGGCCAGATCAAAGGACTTCCTGATCGCTTCAATCGTCATGTGAATATGGTGGAATACTTTTGGCAGGATGCTGACACTCTCGTTATCAAAATTTCTAAAGATGATGAAGTCAATGTCGAAGTGAAAGAAAACATCATAGTTATTAGTGGTCAAAAGGTCATTAAATCGCCAAATGGTATTTCAAAATCATCTTTTTCACAGAGTATCCCATTAAGAGCTAATCTTGACTCGACTTCAGTTAAGATGAGTATGAAGGATGGTAATATCGTCATGGACTTTAGGCCTTTAAAGAAATCTAAGCAGCGATAATTTCTCCATTTAAATTTTCGAGAATTGCGTAGAGCTTATGATTGAAGTCCTGGGCGTTAAATGGCTTTGTCAGAACTTCTTCTACATTTATCTTTGAAGCATCATGAATCTTGTCGACATCGATATCTCCCGAAATGAGCATGATATGTGGATATTTCTCACGTTGCTTTTCTTCGAGGTGATAGAGTCGTTCAATATATTGTAATACTTCTTGGCCACCCATTTCTGGGAGATTTAAGTCGATCACAATGAGATCATAATTATCATTTTTAATCATCTGACAGGCATCGACTCCATTTGAGGCCATTGATACATTTGCAAAATAGCCACTGCTTGCAATTAGTGACTTAAGGGATTCTGATATTGTTCTTTTGTCGTCAATGATGAGAGCTTTCATAGGTGATTTCCTTATCAGTTACAAATGCAGCGTTGATTCAAAATTATAAACAATATGAGCTTATTTTAATTCGTCACATTATTTTTTATAACTAAATTAATCTATAATATTTGTTAATGTTACTAAACTACTGAAATAACGAGCAAAGTAGTCGGCTAAATTTGAGTAGACGACTAAAGTATCCACTATAAGATACCGATAAATAATTTATGAAAAGCTTCGTTGTGACGTTATTGACATTGATTATTACATCCTTTGCCTTTGGCATCCAGGAGACTTACTTTCATAAGAAAGAGGAATTTGAGATTCCTAAGAGAGATCTGTCGATTATCGCTACAGATAAAGGTTTTTTTCCTTCAAAGGTTACGGCCTTCGTTGGTGAGAAGTTAAACCTTTATGTTACATCAGCGACAAAACAGCCTAGTTGTCTAATATTAAAAGAGCACGAAGTATATGTTGAGGCCAAGACTGGTGAAGTTAGGGAAGCTTCAGTTTTTCTTGATACGCCTGGACGCTTCAAATTTTACTGCCCGTCGGGACAAATCAGTGGAATTTTAACTGTTATTGAGCATCCACGAGAGAAGGCAAAAAAAGACGAGCAAAAAAGAGAAATCGCATCTCGTGAAAGTGAGCGAGTGCGTGTTTGGCGTCCAAAAGACGACTGATTTATATTTAGAGATTGATTGTGAGGGATTATGTCTTCGGTATTTAACGATGCGATTAAGAATTTACTTTATCCAATAGGCGACCTTTTGGAAGATGAAGGTGTTTCCGAAGTTATGATTAATGGGCCCCATGAAATTTTTGTTGAAAAGAAAGGTCTCGTTTTTAAAGTTCCAAATCAATTCGAAGATGAATCATCACTTATCTCTGCAATGCGTGCCATTGCTCAATCGGTAAATCGAACAATTGATGAAGATAACCCGCGCCTAGATGCGCGTCTGCCAGATGGTTCACGTATTCACGTGGTACTACCTCCAATGGCAAAGAATGGAACGACGGTGGCCATTCGTAAATTTTCTAAGGAAAGTCTAACTCTTAAGGACCTTATCTCATTTGGTTCTATGTCTGATGTGGCCGCAAGGTTTCTGGATATATGCGTGTATCTTGGAAAGAATGTTCTTGTATCTGGTGGTACGGGTTCTGGGAAGACGACGATGCTAAACGTTTTAGGGGGAAGAATTCCTAAAACACAACGTCTCATCATTATTGAGGATGCGGCAGAACTACAAGTTGATGCTGAACACGTCGTAAATTTTGAAACGAGAAAGGCGGATGAGTTAAAGGGGATTGAGGAAGTTTCAATTCGTGATCTCGTTATTTCTGCCATGAGGCTTCGCCCTGATAGAATTATTGTTGGGGAGGTTCGTGGAGATGAGGCCCTGGATCTTGTTCAAGTTATGAATACTGGTCACGATGGTTCAATGGGAACTGTTCACGCCAACAACCCAATCGATGCCTGTACTCGTCTTGAGACACTTTGCCTTATGGGTGATACAAAAATTCCACCAGATGCTGTTAGGAAAATGGTTGGGAGTGCTCTGCAAATTGTTGTTCAGTGTAGTCGTTATCATGATGGGGGACGTCGTACGTCGCATATTTCAGAAGTATTAGGTGTCGATAATAATGGGAATTATATTGTTCGCGATATCTTTCGCTGGGTTCAAACTGGTAAGGATCCGCAAACTGGTAAGTATATAGGAGAGATGGTGCCGTGTAATTATGTACCAACTTTCTTTGAAGATATTGTTGTCCATAAGCTACCATTTCCAAAATCTAATTTCCTTGCCCCTGATTGGGTGAAGGATATGGTTAAGAAAAAGGTCGCTTAATTATTAGATATCAACTTCGATACCATCCTCATAGATTTCAACGATAAATCGGTTCTGATCTAGCTCTTTAGTCTTGTCGACGATTTCCTTGATATCATCCACTTCAAGTTCTGGTTCAAGCTCCATATCAGCGCTAAAAACCTTGATGATAGCGATGCTCATCTTAAAATCACTTAAGTCATTGAATTCAGATAGGGGGAATGTTACCTTGTAACCCCCTGAAAACTTGTCAATATCCACGTCTATTTTCATATAATTAATTGTAATTACATTAGAGTAAAAAGCAATAAAATTTAAACTACGTAGATTCCTGTAGTGCTGTCTAAAATTTGGTGCATAGAAAATGAACATGGCATTACTATTTTTCAACTAGGCCCAATAAAGTCATTTCTGCTGATATTATTGAAGGCGTCAAATAGCTTAATTTTATTTTTGAGGGAAAAATTAAATGAGAAATAGAACTACTTCATTCATCAAATCAACTCTTGTGATGACAGCGATTGCTCTATCTGCAAATATTTTTGCACTAGAAACAATTCAAGATGATATTGATTCTATTCGCTTTCAGCTTAAGTCTGAGCAGATCTACACTCTTAAAAATTATGGGCAGGGACAATATAAAGAACTTGCTTTTACTCGAATTGAAAAACCAAATCTTAAAGTTGGCCTAAATAAGAAATCTGCAACAGAAACACTAGAAGTTGCAATTGATGAATCTCTTTTAGTTGAAAAGAATTCTCTTGTTCACATAAAGTTAGAAAAAAATAACTTAGTAAATATTGAATCTGCCAATGATAAGGCGGCGGTTTTAACAAAGCTTAAAAATAACGGACTTGGCCTTGATAAAAATCAGGCGGCAAAAATACTAAAGAAAGATATTATTGCAAATCTTAATCGTGTTATTGCAAAAATTGGATTTCGCGATAATACAAAAGTTAGTTATGAGATTAAAAACCTTGCATTTAACTGTCCTTCACTAAAAGGGCGTATCACAAATTGTCGTGGTAAATATGATGTTATTGCTACATTAAAGAATGAAAAGAAGAAGACTTCAAATCTTTCAGAGATCCTTATTAACTCTACTAAGAATTTGAATAATTTTGGTTCTGAAATTGATATTAATGCATATATTGGGGAACTTCGTTCAATCAATAAGCAGCTTAATAAACTATCGGAAGGTAAGCCTAAGGGTGTTGATCTAAAGAAGCTTTACGCTCTTAAAAAAGATGTTCAATCAGAAATTCTTGATTCGTACCAGTACACTGCGATTGCAACATCAAGTGCAAGGGACTTCCTAACAAAGCTTAATTCAAAGCTTAACTAAAACTAGCTGACGCTTTGTTTTAAACTCACAAATAAATTAATTATTTCATTTAATACATCATTATGAAGCTGGCCAAAACTAGCTTCATATTTTTTTGCTTGAGAATCAAATTCAGCTCGATTCTCTTTATTTTTAACTTCTAGCTTTAACTGATCCTTATTGAAAATTAGCTTAATATCAAGATTGTAAATCATGACTCTAAGAATAGGTGATTGCTCCCATTGTCCAAAAAACACCTTGTAACTTAAAATTGTATTTCTATGATCAATACGGGCCAGTGACTTTTTTAGCGTTAGTAGAGTTACTTTTAGCCACTCAAGTGATTTGTCTTCGTTTAGTCCTGTCTTTGGTGGGATTGATTTTAAGTTCTCAATTGAACCATCGATCATGGCCTTAACGGCATATTGTTCAAATTTCTTTGCATCAAAATTTTCGACTTCGTTTTGATATTCGATAAATTCTTTATCCACTAAATTGAGAATGTTCATTTGATCAAAGTGCAAAAGTAAATTATGGTCATTGCTCTCAACGTGAAGATAGATATCATGAAGATTTTTTCGATCATCACGCAAAGGTGTCTTTTCAAAAACATTATGGGCCAAGCAAATTCTCACCGGACTTTGTAGCGACTCTTGCATAGACTTTAAGAGCTTGTCTCTGCTATCATCATTAGATAGACGGTTTTTATTAATTCTAGTGAAAAAGTTTACGAATTTATTTTTAATACCCATAAGGGATAAAATAACGACTTTTTTAGGGATGTCTAGCATTTAAGGTGAAATATTGAAGATAGGTATTTTTGATTCTGGCATTGGTGGACTTAGCGTGTTGCGTGAAGTCGCAAAACTTATGGATCGTTGCGAAATTTATTACTTTGCAGATCGCCTGAATGCACCATATGGCAATAAGACAAAAGAAGAAGTATTTACTTTTTGTCAGAGTATTGTCGAAGACTTTATCTCTCATGGAATTGATACCATTTTAATTGCATGTAACTCTGCTACGGCCATGGCCATTAATGAATTACGCACTAATTACCCAAATATTCGCTTTTTTGGGATTGAACCATTTATTAATGTCATTAACCTGCGCCCAGAGCTTAAAAAGCAAAAGGGAGTGGTTTTAACAACTAAGATTACTGCAGATTCTATGCGTTTTCAGAGCTTGAAAGAGCGCTATGATCCAAAAGAACACTTGGTTTACCGCGTATCAAAGAATTTAGCTAAAATTATTGAAGACAGTTTTGATAGTGGAAGGCTCAATGAAGATGAGATTTCTAAAGAGATAGTTGATTCAATTTTTCCTTCAGGCCAGAAAGAGAGTTATGATTATATAATTTTAGGTTGTACTCACTATCCTTTCGTCAAAGAGCTATTTAAGGCCAATGTTGGGGCCCAAAGTATTTCTCCTTGTTATCATGTGGCCAAGCATATGGCAGATCAATGTGTCATAAACGAAGATGCTCAAATCGTCGATTTCTTCTATTATCGTGATAGTCGAAGCCCAGATTTATGGCGCAAAGTTAAAAAGCAAAATTTAGAAGGTTTTCCCTTTTTCTAAGTGACGATCCTTAAAAGCGTAAGTTAAAATATGGCAAATTTTAAACTAACGAAGGATTGGTATATGTCTAAAATTAAATCTATTACTCCACGTCAAATCTTAGACTCACGAGGAAACCCAACTGTTGAAGTTGATTTAGTAACTGAAAATGGTTTTATGGCCCGTGCAGCAGTTCCTTCTGGGGCATCAACTGGCTCTAAGGAAGCGCTTGAGTTAAGAGACGGTGACAAGTCTTACTACCTTGGAAAATCTGTTAGAAAGGCAATTTCAAATATCAATGAATATATCGCGCCAAAAATTATCGGAATGGATGTTTTTGACTTAAGAGCTGTTGATCAAGCAATGCTTGATGTTGATGGAACAGAAAATAAAGAAAAGTTAGGAGCTAATGCTATTCTTGCTGTTTCAATGTGTGTTGCTCGTGCAGGTGCTCTTGAAAAAGGAAAGTCTCTTTATGCTTATTTAAGAGAAGATCTAGGTGTTCCTGTGGCAAGTGATAAGTATCGCTTACCAACTCCTATGATGAATATTATCAATGGTGGGGAGCACGCTTCAAATAATCTTGATATTCAAGAATTTATGATTATTCCTCATATGGAAAAGTCATTTAGTGAAAACCTAAGAGCTGGTGTTGAAACTTTTCACGCTCTAAAAGGTGTTTTAACAGAAAAAGGATATTCAACAAATGTTGGTGATGAAGGTGGGTTTGCACCATCTCTTAAGTCACACGAAGAGGCCCTTGATCTAATTCTCAGCGCTATTGAGAAGGCCGGTTATAAACCAGGTCAAGATATCTCGATCAGCCTTGATGCAGCTGCTTCAGAGTTCTATAAAGATGGAAGCTACAAAATGCAAGGTAAGAGCTATTCAAGTGAGGATATGGTTGAATATTACTCAAATTTAGTTTCAAAATATCCGATATATTCAATTGAAGACGGGCTTGATGAAGCTGACTATTCTGGTTGGGTAAAACTAACTGAAAAGTTAGGGGATAAATGCTTACTAGTTGGAGATGACTTATTTGTAACAAATAAGAAGATCCTAGCTGAAGGTATTGAGAAAAAGCAGGCAAACTCAATCTTAGTTAAGATTAATCAAATTGGTTCTCTAAGTGAAACATTTGATACGTTAAAGCTAGCTTTTGAAAATAACTTTAGAGCAATTATCTCTCACCGCTCAGGAGAAACAAGTGATGCCTTCATTGCTGATCTTGCTGTAGCAACTTCGAGTGGACTTATTAAAACAGGTTCTGCTTCAAGAAGTGATCGTCTTGCAAAATACAATCAACTACTAAGAATTGAAGAGGCCCTTGGTAGTGAAGCAAAGTACGACGGATTAATCTAAGTCAAAATATAAAGGCCTCGTTTTAAGAGGCCTTTTTTTATGTCTAAAAATATACCTAAGTCAGATAACGAAGCACTACATTTTCTCCATGATCTTCTCAATCACACACATGGCCTGAAGCTCTATTTAGAGTCTCGTCATGGTCAGATGGAGCAAGCAAGTCTTAATCTTATTTATAATGAAGTGCAGGCCTTAGAAAATCAAATATCATCCCAATTTAAGCGTTTAAAGGATACAGATTCATATAGTGTCGAAAGTCTTATTGATACTTGTAAGAGACAATTTGAAATTTATCAATTAAAGGTCGACTTAAAAGTTTCAATTTTTCAAAGTGATCTGGCCCCTATTGAATTTTCTTGTGATGGACAAATTTTTGAACGCCTAATAAAAAATATCTCAAAAAACTTATATCTTTGGTCGAGTCCCAAAAGTATGATTGAGTGTCACATCAGTGAAGTTGATGAGAAGATTCAACTAACTTTCTCAAATGAAATTAATGAGCACACAGACTTAGAACAACAATCAAATGGCATTGGCCTACTCTCAATGAAGCGTCTTGCTAGTGAAAATGGCATTACATTTCAAAGTTACTTAGAGAATGAGAAATGGATAACGATAATCCTGATTAATAAAATCGGACATATTAAACAAAATATCGCCTGCTAGGTAAAAGAATTCTATCTATATTAAAAAGTAATAAAGAAGGTTATTCTATATAACATATGGAATTTATAAAGATCTTTATTTCGTTAACGATTTTGTTTGCCTCTGGCCTACAGGCCTTAGCAAACCCTCGAATCTATCAATCAGACGCTACTGCACTAAATAAAGGTGCATCCAAAGTTAAGATTGAAGGCAGCTTTTCTTCGACTCTTTCTCAAGTTGATAGTGAGGGTAATGAAGTGGTTTACAATGATGATGTAAGCTACAATTTACTTGATGCAAATATTGATTATCAATATGCCATCATGCCTAAGTTTCAACTTCTTGCTGGCCTTAAAGGACGATATGTAAGTAGTGGTGATACTCTTGAGACGCAAACGACAGCTGGGCTTGAGTCTTTTTATGTCGGAGCATTCTATGCTTTTGATAAAATGCATGGAAAAGATTTTGCTGTAAACGCACTTTATCGCTTCAGGCCTTATACTGTTGATACGTTTTCTGGTTCAGCGCCAAGTGATGAATTAATTTTAGGTGACGGTGGAAATGATCTTGAGCTCAATTTCCTAGCTAAATTTGAATCAACAAAGTGGACATCATACGACTTCAAGGTTGGTTACCGTATTCCTGGGGCCCCTATTTCTTCAGAGATCATTTTTGATGCAAGACTTGTAAAGCATTATGTTGATTGGGCCTTTTGGCTTTCTGCAAATGGTGTCTACTCATTGGGTGGTGATGAATACACTGATAATCCGAACGCAAAGCCTGTTGTTGCTAGTGGTTACACTTCAAGGTGGAATTCGATTAATCGCCAATTCCTAAACTTAGACGTTAGTGCTCAAACTCTATTTGGAAAGAAGTATCTTGCTTATGCAACAGTTGGTGCAAAGGTTGTTGGAACTTCAACTGATAAAGACTTTTATACAACTCTAGGTCTTACTTGGACTACTGGTGGTGTAACTGCTCAGCAGAAATTTGAAGAGAGTTTTAAAGAGTACTCTGTCGAGGCCAATGTTATTAAGGTTTCTCCTAGGGGAGTTTTCATTAAGATTGATCATGGCTCTCTTGATGATATTCAAGTTGGAAATATTGTTGATATTTATAAAACAGACTACTTCGGCGGAAATATATTAGTTGCTCAAGGCAAGGTTTATGAAGTTTCAAGTGCTTCATCAATTATAAAAGTTGTGGCACGTTACCGTAAGGTGCCAATAGAAAAAGGCTTTGCTGCCAGGATTAAGTAGTTGAAATGAGGAAATATTTAGTAATTGATATAATTGTAAGTTAAGCTAAAATATTGAATATAAACATAAAAAGGATATTATCGATGATGAAGCAAATTCTAATTGCTTTCTACCTACTGGCCACATCAGCTGTAATTGCAAAACCTTATACTTCTAACTTTCTTGAGTTCGAACTACCAAATGGTTGGGAATGTTCTATTGAGGGAAGTGAGTATGTTTGTCAGTCGACAAATGATAGAAGAAAGAAAGAGGCCATCATTATTTTCGCGGCCAAGCACCGTGGTAAACAAGATGACTTAATTCAATACAAGGCCTATTTAGAGCAGGCCAAAACATTTAAGCTACCTGGTGGAAAAACACAAATTTCAGAACCTTCATACACGAGAATGAAGAAGATTCAAGGTCAAGGTCATACTTGGGTTGATTCACTTCACTTATCAAGTGAGGTTCCTGGCTTTTATACTCGTTATCTTGCGACTGTAAAAGGAGAGTTAGGTGTAGCTGTAACGTTCTCAGTTGCAAAGGAACACTACCAAACTTATAAGCCAATTTTTGATAAGATCATTGAGACGATGCAGGTATTTTCTCGCATTAAGAATGATGCTGATGGGCTTAAGCTCGCTGGTAATAAAGGTGAAGCAGTTCCGGGTGCTTCAGGTGACTTCTTAGATAACGAAGCAGGTCTTAATGATATTGGCGTTGGTGGCCAAAGACAAAAAGGTAAAGGTGCCGGTGGTGATGATATGACTCTTTATCTGATCCTTGCGCTTGTTGTTGGTGCTGGAATCTTTATCGCTAAGAACCGCAAGAAGAAAGGTACTAAGAAAAAGAAAGGTAAGAAGAAAAAGAAATAAATTTATAAAATAAAGCCTCTCTTATGAGAGGCTTTTTTTATTCTGAATCAAGACAAGCTTGAATCGCTTTATTGAATGATATATTTGTCGAAACGCTTGTTCCAAGAT
The DNA here is from genome assembly GCF_047085075.1 of Halobacteriovorax sp. RT-2-3. NCBI lineage: Bacteria > Pseudomonadati > Bdellovibrionota > Bacteriovoracia > Bacteriovoracales > Halobacteriovoraceae > Halobacteriovorax > Halobacteriovorax sp. RT-2-3. The sequence continues at coordinate 228,197 of NZ_JBKIYF010000001.1, forward strand.
TTGTTGTATTACTATAGTGATTGATTGAGCAGCCACCATGTGAGTGAACACCAACAATTTTTCCCGATTTTAGATTAATAATACTTGAGCCAGAATTACCACCAGTCGTATCAACCTTATGGCGAATTAGGCCAGTTCTTCCAATACTCTCTATATAACCGATGCCGTTTTGTTGAGCAAAGGATCTTTCTGCTTCAGTATCGACTCCGTAGCCAGTAATACTTATAAGTGATTTACTTGCTGCAACAGAGTAATCTAATTCATAAAAGCCTTGAACATCTCCAGCATACTTTTGTGTCGTCTCATTTGGTAGTATTTTCATAACGGCCCAGTCATTTCCTGGTCCAGCATCACTAAGAGTAATTGAGCTTTGATCTACTTTATATGTGTCTTCTTTAGATGAGTAGTTTATGCCATTTTTGTCAGATTCAGGCGTATTGAATTCGATGATATTAAAGTACTTCTTGCAGTGGCCTACTGATAGGGCGCAACTTTTTGAAATCATCGTGACTGTACAGGCATCAGTTGCAGTTTCATTACGAAGAGCTCTACCTACCTTGGGTTCATTTGAAGGAATTCGATCATCATTACCACATATTGACTTTTCTAAGGCAAATATTGAAGGCGTGATAAGTAATATAAAAATAGGTAATAATCTATTCATGGAAATCCTTGTTGTTGCGTGATGCGTTAATTTAAAGGATTTCTGAATTGTTATCAATGCTTAGTGTAGAGTTTATAGAGATAAAAAGGCCTCTGACTTAGCAGAGGCCTAATATTGTAGTCAATAGAATTAGTTTTCTTTATTCACTTGCTAGGCAGTTTTCAACGGCCGCTTTAAACTCTGCATGTAGTTGAAGAACAGTTCCAGCGTTCGCATTTGATTCATCACTTCCGTAGCATCCACCGTGAGAGTGTACTCCAACGATTTCACCTGTTTCAAGGTTAAGTACGCTTGAGCCAGAGTTTCCACCCATTGTATCAACTCTGTGGTTTAAAATTGCAGCACGATGCTGTCCATAATAGTCACCACCGATTTCAGTTAATGGGCCAATATTATTTTGTTGAGCAAACTTTCTTTCAAATTCGTTATCGTTTCCATAACCTGTGATTGAAAGAATTGTCCCAACTGCAGGAATATCTTTAGCGATAGGGTAGAAGCCTTGTGCTTGACCAGGTAGTAGACCTGTCGTTCTATGAGGCTTGATTTTGAAGACGGCCCAGTCATCTCCTTGGCCATTGCTCTTATATTTAATAGTCGCTTTATCAGCTTCGTAAATATCTTTAGGGTCTGGGTGTGCAATTCCTCTTCTTGTTGAAGCAGGAGTGTTGAATTCAATAACATTGAATGTAGCAGCACAGTGACCTACTGAGATAGCACATGAGTTTGATACAAGTGTTACTGTACAACCTGCTTTATCTCTTGCTCTTTCAAGTGAGCGACCAACTTTTGGATCACTTGAAGGTACTCGATCATCCATTCCGCAAATTGTCTTATCCGTGGCAAAAATTGAAAATGGTAAAATCGCTAGTAGAAATATTTTTTTCACTCTTCTCTCCTTAGTTCGTGAAGAAATATATTAGGTCGTCAAAAAGTAAACGACAAATATGTATTTGAGATAGTAAGAAGTTGTTAGAAAGTTAAGATTTGAATATTTTTTTAAGAAGATTTGAATAAGTCTCTTTATTCATAAAGTGTATATTATGAGAAGCATCATCTATTATATAGCTATGAAATTTCACGTGATCAGATTGTGTGTAGGCGTTAGAGTATGCCTTGTACTTTGTATCTAGAGCGCCGCAGAGGTAATGATATGTGATGCCTTGTGGTAATTCGTTAAGATCTCTTAAGTCCCTTTGCATAGCAACAGAAAGTTGTGGTGATACCTTAGACCAGGCTTGAGCGTACTTTACATATTCTTTCTCTTTGCGAGTAAGCATTTCATCTATGCCAAGACAATCGTTCATTCCTTTAAAGACGCCTTGATCATACCAATTTCGGAAGAATGTTTTTTCATTCTTTCCATCAAAAAGGCCAGAGTCATGTGCGAGACGTTTTTGTCTTTCTTCTTCATTTCCTAGAAATCCTGGAGCGCCGCTTTCATTTATAAAATTCTTAATATTAGTAAGATCTGCTAATTCATTGTCTCGAAGAATCTCGTTAAAGATTCGCCCGGACATCGAATATGTAATGAAATGTACATTCTTATCTCTATCAATTTTCTTAAGAGAAGAAATTAATTGTTGCTTAAATGTTTTAAGAGAATTTAATTTGTAATTCTTTCCGTGTCCCGGTAGGTCGAGATAGATAAGTAGGTAGTCCTTTGCCAGGCCATTTGTGGCCTCTTCTAGCTCTAGTGCATTTCCCATAAAACCGTGAGAAATGAAAATAAGATCACCATTAGGGTTTCCTTGAACGCTGATTGCAATTTCTTCATCAAATTTTAAAAAGAGTTTATTAGTGAGCTCTTTTATTTTTTCTCGATTTATTTTCACCGCCACTTGCACGTCTTTGAGGTCCATGGCCTTAAATAGTAGGTGAGGTCTCTCAAAAGAGATAAGCTCTCGCTCAATAGTCTCTTGCGCATCTTTTAATGAAATGTCATCGCAATAAGTAATGGCAATAAGATTTTCATACCTTTCGTTTTTTAAGGGTGACACATAAATATTCTTGAAGAATTTAGAAAGTTTCTCTTCAATGATTTCAGGATTTATATTCTCTGCAGCTTTTTGGAAAACGAAATCACTTCGCCCTTTGATTGTGTAATTACCGTCTTGATCAACTTCGATCAGGTCATTAGTATAATACTTCTGATTGAAGTCTTGGCCGTGTAGGTAGCCAAGAGCGATGCTCTTTCCCTCTAGAACACATTTAGCATCGATAATGCTAATTTTGCCATCCATGGGTTTGCCACATGTGCTTAGAAGTTTTATGTCTCTTGTAAAGGGGGTTGCCAGAAACTGCGCACAAGACTCACTTGCCCCAAATGAGTTTGATAAATAAATCCCTTCTTGTGTTGCTTTATTTATCAATGCTGTTGCCACTTTTGATCCACCAAGAACGACACCCTTCATTTGACTCATTCTCGAAATCATTTGAGGATCATCGATTAATCTTGCTAGTTGAAGTTGAACCAGAGAGCAGATTGTAATTTGTGTATTGAGTATTAAATCATTTTCTAATTGTGCGGCGTTAACAATAGTAAGTGAGCTGGCCGCAATAAGGCTGCGCCAAGCAATCATGATTCCACCGATGTGAAAAAGTGGAAGTGATAAGGCCCAGTTGTCATTAGGGGTTATATGATAATGTTCTACGGTTGCTTGTGCACTATTTAAAAGTGACTCAAGACTTAGTCTTACACCTTTAGGACGGCCCGTGGAGCCAGAGGTGTAAATGACACTTGCGCATGATTTTTCGTTTAGAATTCCCTCAAGCTTTGCATTTATTAAACTATCGAGCTCATAGTCTTTGGGCGAAGCTTCTAATCTTCTTGCATCAACTAGGATTGGAGTTATTCCATGCTCGATTAAGCGAAAGTATTCAATGAGGAAGCAAATATTATTGTCTGGACGCCAGGATAAAACTTTGTAGCTTAAGTTTTTACCATCGGCCTTTGATGCTTCGTCTAGTTCTTGTATTTGAGATTTTAATTCTTCATAGCTAAGAACACACTTACCATCTTGATAGATAAATGGCCCCGGGGCATTAGCAATGAGTTTTGATATAAAACCAATTTTATTCATAACTTCGCATTAGACCAACAACAACACCTGCGATTCGAAAGTCATTTTCTGCTGTGATGACAAAAGGTGAGAGGCGATCATTTGCAGGATGCAACTCAACTGAGTTTTTCTTTTTAAAGAAGTTTTTAACTGTGGCCTCATTATCAACAAGAGCGATGACTGTTTGGCCTTGGTTAGCATTTTCTTGCGCACGACAAACGAGAATATCTCCCTCGTGAATACCGTCGTTAATCATAGAGTCACCTTGTACATTTAGTGCAAAGTATCTTCCTGGCCTTGAGACCATATGACTTGGTACGAGAGTGTGCTCACTTGGGTTTTCGATGGCCTCAATTGGATTTCCTGCTGCAACATCACCAAGAAGGGGAATCTCGCTAAATTGTGGACTCATATTTGTTAAGGACGCTAGTTGTTGATCAACATTAGATGTTGTTTGCTCCACATCAAGTAACTTAATTCCACGACGAGCATTCCAGTCAACTTCGATTTTTCCGGCCTCTTGCAAATAGTGCATATATTTATTTACGGAACCGAATGACTTAAGGCCAAAATGCTCTTTAATTTCTTTTTGCGTAGGAGCATAGCCCTCGGCCAGGTAGTAATTCTTTATATAGAGATAAACTTGGTTTTGTTTCTTTGTTAATGCCATAACAATATGTTATGCGTAAGATATGCGTAAGTCAACATAAGTTTTGTTCACATACTTTGTGAATATTTTTCACGGTTTTTGTGAAAAAAACTTACAATCAAAAATCATCTCTTTCTTGAATTGACGTAGGGCCTTGAAATAGCTACTTATAGGTCATCAAATTAAAGGGAGGGTCCATGAAATCGTTTACAAGTTTAAGTCGTTTGGCAGTTATCGCTACATTACTATTTAGTACGAATGCATTCTCTCTAGATGCTAGAGCGCTGAATAAAGCGAAGTTTGAAAAGCTCGATGCAAGAGATCAAGAACAGTATCTTGAGATTGTTGATCGTGAAGTAACTGAAGTTTATCCTCGTTATGGACTTGTTTATAACAAGTTAACAAATGAGAAGAGTGGCGCAGGACTTGGTGAAGTCTTTATGACAGTTGATAAGATTTTGGCCCTTGGGCAAAAGATTTGGAAGATTGTCGATGCAGGAAAACCTGTTAGTAGCACAAAGTTTACAAAACCAATCAGTATCATCCCAAATATGGAAGATGTTAATGGAACATTCTCTTCAATGTCTCACTGGAGAGCTCCAATTGTTCGCTCATTCAAAGTTGCTTACCGCAATGGATTTGGCTCTGAGGTTATCTCATTCGTTTATACAGTTGTATTTCAATACGGTGGAAAGTTTGAAGGCAAGGGATCTTATATTACTGGCCTTTTTGTAAGTGCAAGTAACGTAAGTGTTTCTTGGGGATTTAACTTCTCAGCTTCAAGTGAGATTATGTCAATTGCAAATCAGGGAAGCATGGATTCACCAGTTGCTTCAGCAGTAGTTAATATTAACTACAAGGCATCATCAGTTTTGAAATCGATTGATGAAACAGATATCTTCTACGTAAATGGAGATGGCCTACTACAAAGAATGAATTAAGAATTAAAATAGAAAAGGCTTCCATCGGAAGCCTTTTTTTATAGTTTGTTTGCCTCTTTTAAAGCATCTGTTAGCATTGATTTGAAACGATCCAGCCTTTCTTCTTGCTGGTTCTTATACTTCTTAGAAGATGCCCTTTCCGCGCTTAAATCACGCCCTTCAATCGCTGGTGCAATAATTTCTTTAATTATATATTCTCGAGCACGAGCACCAGTTCTTGTTTTAGTAATTTTATACCATTTGAAATCTTTCTTATCGATAATATTTAGGAGGTCTCCTGCGTTTATCGTAAACTCTCTAAAGAAACCTCTTAGGCCACGTGAGCGATTTCTCATGCGATTAAGCTCAGTTTGAACAAGAGCATACGAAAGTTGATCGCCAAATGATCCATCTTTTGTATCACTTGTAAGTGCTTGAGCAAGTAACTTTCTAAGATTAGTATCCTCTGCAATATTATCAATTGCACCTTCTTCAACTTTTTTAAGAATATATTCTTTAAGCTTGCGCCCTTGTGGTGTTCTCATAATATCTGTTAGCAGACGATTGTTTGTAATATCTTCAATCTTTTCGATAACAAGATTATCTGGCCCATTATAAGAAGCTAGCTCTTTTTTAAAGACTTCATTTAAATTCATTCCCAGTTGTGAAGTGATGAGGTTTTCAAGCAGTTCACTTTCCATGAGGGCCTGGGTATTTTGTGCTGTTGAAGACGAAGGATTATCAAGGCCATGCCTTTGCATTGCAATTGTTGTGTTGTGAATTGCCTGATCGCAGATAGCAGTATTATTTTCGCATGAATACTTAAGTGTAGATCCTACTAGCTCAAGAGTTGAAATAAGTTGTGCATTCGGCATTCCCTCAGAAGATGACGAATCTTGTTTGTGACCAGTTTCTTGAGCTTTTGCAGGAATGGTGAGGAGGATATCCATGACCTTTCCTAGTTGCTCTGGGTTTTGTCTTCCATAGACTTGAATGAAACGATTCTTAACTTCATCTTTTGCTTGTGCTTCAAGTTTAGTAACACAAGAGTTCATATTTTGAGTGGCCTCTTCTAGATCAGGGTTTCTAGGCCCATCAATACAACGTTCAAATTCGCGGTATGCTTGTGATTTCGTGAAGTCCTGTAATGTTGCATTTGGATTTGCAAACTTATTAAGATCAGAAAGGAGAGTCTTTGCAATTGATTTGGCGATATTTCCAATTTCACTGCTAAGGCAATCTTTTGCGTTATCCTGTGCTTTTATATCATCACTTACCGAGTCAAGACACTTCATTAAATTTCTTGAAGATGTTTGAGTTAGAGATGCTACTTTGTTTGGTTCGTTGCTAAAAAGTGGTGCAATCGTTTCTTTTATAATCTTTGGAGCAAGTGAACGGTAAGCATCCTTAACAGTCACTGACATACAAATACTCGCTGCCGTTGTTGCGTTTATTTCACTGTTTCTTTCTTTATCTGCAAGTGTCTTATCAAGACAATTGTTAAGTTGGGTACTGATTTTCTCTTTTGCTGCTTCAAATTCAGCTTTTGTAAATTTCGACTTAAAATCCTCTAGAGTCTTTTCAATTGCTCCAGGAGCAACTCTTTTAATAAGTAGAGGAGTTAGGGTGTCGACGTTGCTATCAAGATTATCAGGAGTACTATTAGTTATGTGATTCTCGATAAATCTATTGAGGGAATTAACCTCGTTTGTTGGTAAGTTAAACTCTTTTACCTGAGCATGTGCCATTTCTTTTGCAATTAAACCAATGACACTTCTTTGGGTTTTAAATGTACAGGCCGAAATAATATTGTTCATTTCATCTTGATATGAGCCTAATGATGTGTGTTTTGAAAGATCGCTTTCTAGGCAACCTTTCATTGTATTCTTTACTCTTGATAGCTCTTGCTCTGATATTGCCGCTTCAACTACTGTGTCAGTAATACCTTTGTCACTTGTTGCTTTATAAATACTATCTTTTAGAATTGATCCTGAAAGGGAAGTGATGGCCCCTGTTAAGCACTGGTTAATAAGATTTTCATCAATGTTTTTTGTCAGGTCTCGATATATTTCTCTTTTTGCTCGTTCAATACAAATTTCATAATCTCCAATAATTCTTTGAGAAAGACGAACTCTTTGGGCCTCGTCGATATTAAGAGCATCAAATTGTTTATCAAACTCAAGTGCTAAAATTGACTTTGCAGCTTGTGCTGTTGCCATGGCCGTAATAAATGCTGAACATTCATTTCCGTCAGTTGTATTCTTTGCATTCATACAGGCCGGTAGATGCTTCGTTTTAATTTCTTCAATTAAAAGATTTTTTTCATTTTGAGATAGGCTTTCAGATATCTTTGGATTAGTTAAGATTGCAATTTCTACTACATCGTAAGTTGCACTCATCTTAAGACTATCAATACATTCACCAATTGTTTTTGTGAATTGTTCGGTACTCATTTTAGCAAGCACAAGATATTCTTGTGGTGTTTGACCCTTTTCATTAACAATAGGTGCATAACGACAGTTATTTGACTTCCTTAGTATATCTCCAACAATAGCGTTGTTTTGTGATTTTCCTGTGTAGCCTTTAATTGCATCATTAACACGTCCAGCACGAGTACGATGATAACTTTCTAGGATTCCTGTATAGACACAACCTTTAACGACTGATGTTGTGTCGATGATCTTTTCAAACTTATTAAAGTTTTCACTCACACACTTCATATATGCGTTTGTTGACTTTGATTTAAGTGTCGGTATGCCATCTTCTGGTGTGAAATTAAGGCCAATTTGTTTTTCTAATTCTTTCTCACCTATAGCTAGTGCAATATTATTTGTGAATATATTTGAACATTCGATGACTTGATCTTTTCTGACGGCCTTATTAAGACACTTATCTAAGTCTTTAAGGTAAGGTGTAACAAAGGCCATCTTTTCTTGTTCACTAGAAAAAGTCTTCATTTCATCAAGTAGTAAATTGACAACTTCTTTTGAGTAAGCGCTTGCTAGCTCCCTTATTTTATCGAAATTACCAATATCCTTCTTGTTAACATCATCAAATATTTCTTTAATTCTTGCCTCTGTTAAGTTTTCAGAAATTGCACCAATATTCTTAAATGTTGTATACAGAAATTCTTCTTTATCAAATGGATTAATGCTTCCAAAGAAGTTAAAGACACCAATAGCACCTCTTTCAATGACTCCCATTGTTTTGTCTCCAAAGTCAGGGGATTCCATATTTGAGTAGCTAAGCCTTGCTGTAAGTGACTTACGATGACACTCTTTTTCAAGATCACGAAATTCATTTGTAAGCTCTTGCCTTTCTTTTGCAATAGAAGTTTTTTCGTATCCATTTAGCTTAGAGATGATTTCGTTTAATTGATCATTTAATTCAATGGCAGGAGTAATAAGGTTTGCAATACACTCTGCTGCATTATTACAAACGATAACTGCCGATTCTTCACTATAGGTTGTGTCCTCAAGAGTTGCTAAAAAATCAGACTCAAGCTCATACTGTTCTTTCAGTTTATTCATAGGGATAAACTGTCCATCACTAGAGATTATCCCAGCAAGGATCTCTTCTTGATTCGTTTGATTTTGGCAAATAATAGGTGAAGCGCTATATGACTTCGAAAGTTTAAGCTTTTTAATATCACTTATAAGATGTGTTGATCTTACATCAACTTCTTTTGATGCTGCTTTAATTTTACAATTAGAAAGTTTTTCGTCGCTATGATGCTTTGTTGGAAAGTAGGCGATGGGTGTGTCTAACTTTAGGGTTTTATGAGCAGCATCTCTTTGATTGTATCTGACAGCGGGAATTCGATAGCTAATGCTATCGTTATGACAAGATACATAATAGCGAGTTAATTGTAGGGCCCTTGGATTAGATGTACGTGTACAACTTTGTTCATATACTATCGTATTTCGATCGAGGATAGTTGCACTACATATCGGAGTTGCACTTTGTGCATCTGATTTAATATTGCCACGTTTTAAAACACAGGCCGACAGATCGTCTAAAGCATAGACTTGAAAGGTCGTAGATATAAATATGAATAAAATAATAATAAAACGATACATTTCATTGATCTTTTCGGAATGTTTAGATTAATACTTGAGGGAAATGTTGAGGTATTAAAAAAGACTTGGGCCAGAGATTGAGTCTAAGTAGCTGATAATCCCTTTTGCTGAGTATTTTGCATAGAGGTGATGAAACCAATCATCTAAAACAAGAGAGGCTTCAGTAGTGTTCGTAAGAAAGCCGGCCTCTAAGAGAATAGAAGGTCTTTTTGATAATGCTAGTACATAGAAAAGGCCCGGTTTTAGGCCTCGGTCTTTCATCTTATAATTCTTTGTTAGAAGCTTTCCTAATTCATCGTGAACTTTAGTCCCAAGCTTTTTAGATTCTGGTGCAACACGCTCAACGACAAGATCAGTTAGAATATTGTTGATGATGACCTGTTTTCCTTCGAGATCTCGGTTTTCTACCGCTTCAATTTTTGCGATCGCAGCATCTTGGTGATTGTTTAAGTAGTATGTTTCAAAGCCACTTGAGCTATTGTCTTCGGCCGCATTTAAGTGGATTGAAATAAAAATATCGGCCTTAATAATGTCGGCCATATCTGCTCTTTTTTGTAGAGAGACTGTTTTATCAATTGTTCTTGTTAAATAAGCGCGGTGCCTCTTTGTTTCATTGATATACTTTTTCAATTTAACAGCAATTTTTAGTGTGACATCTTTTTCACAAACAACGTTTAGCTTCTTTTTTCTCCACACTTTTGCCTTGGCCCCACAGTCTTCACCGCCATGACCAGGGTCAATCAGTACAGTCGCTGCAAACGTCTGTGATACGAGTAAGATGGAACAAATAAGAAGTAAGTTTTTAATCATGTATAGTTATTATATGGATATCCCTCTAGCAGTGCAAATGGATTTTATAAAGCTTATGAATCTTTTGATCATGAAAGTCCTCAGGGATGCTCCATCTTGTCATATCCTTGACTTCAAAGCTCTGTTGTACTTGCTCACTAAGTTTAAAGCTACGTAAGTTATTTGAAAAATAGAGGACGCCACTATCTTCAAGAAGTTTTGAACAGTGCTCAATTAAAAGCTCGTGGTCTTTTTGCACATCAAATACAACATCCATTTTTTTAGATTTTGACATTGATGGTGGATCAAGGATGATGACATCGTATTTCTTGTCCTGCTTTAAAGCTTCATCTTTTAGGTATTTTAAAACATCTTCTCTAATGAAAGTATGTTTATTGATATCTAATTCATTAAGTTTAAAGTTTTCTTTTGCCCAATCAAGATACGTATTAGACATATCAACACTTGTTACAGTTGCTCCAGCATATGCACTTGCAACAGATAAGCTTCCTGTATAGCAAAAAAGGTTTAATACTTTTTTATTTTGAAAATCTTCTTTTGCTAATAATTGCCTTAGTGGCCTATGATCGAGAAAGAGGCCTGTATCAATATACTTATTTAAAACTAGTTTAAATTTTAAATTACCTTCTTGAGAAATAAGGGGAGTTTCACCTTTAGATTTTTCATATTGAAAATCCTGTCCTTGTACCTTTCTTTCTTTTATGAAAATGGCATCATCGTTAAGTTCAGTGTGTTCCTTAATGGCCTCAACCAATAGGGGAAGATGGTTCTTATCAGCGTCAATCTTATCAATGCTTCTTTTATAAATAACACAGTAATTGGCGTGAATATCAACAATGAAAGGAAAGTCAGGAATGTCTCTGTCATAGAGGCGAAATGAATCAATATTATTTCTCTTGGCCCATTTCTTTTTATGTCGATAAAGTTTTTTGATGCGGCCATTGATTGCACTCATGATTTTTCCTTCTGTAAATTCAAGCAGCTGATATCACAAAGATTATGCTTAAATTTTAATATTTTGCAAGTACCTGACTAAAGTATGCGACTAAGATTTCCGTTAAGTAAGACGATATTACGAAAGCTTATCAATTTTAACATATATACAATTGATTCACATTCTATTTCGTGAGGAGAGTTTAATGAAATTTATGGGTAGAAGTATGCTTGCGCTGTATGCGTTTGTAGCAATTTCTGGAAGTACTTATGCAAGTATCTTTACTTTTGGCGAGCTTTTATTGAAGCCGGTCTCAATCAAATCTAAAATTGTGAAAGAAGGGGTCTCTGGCGCTTCTGTTACAAGCCTCAAAGATTCGATTAATAATAGTGTCGCTTCGCTTTCGCATGGACATGCAAGTTTGAGTGATGCCCTTGTTGAGCTAAGGCCAAATACGACAAAAGAAGATGCTGCAAAAATAGGTCGTATTCTAGCTGCATTAAAAATGAATCACGATACCGTAACAGGGCAAGAGTTTAAGGATATTGTAAATGATCTTGCTTATATTGCATCTGTTTATGGTGAAGACTCTAGTAAGATTTTAAATTGTTCATATTGTAAATCGGATCAATTAGCTAGTCTTGGATTCAAGTCAAATATTACTGTTGTTGCTGATCCAGTTTTAAAAAAACAAGTTTCACGACTTCCAAAAAGTTCTACATCTATTTCTCGCTACATTAGCAAGATGTCTCGAAAGGGCAATGCTAAAGATGTCACTCGTTACCTCGATGCAGGTGAGCGTAAGACTCTAGCGTTATTCTTAAGTTTTAATGATCGAGGAGCAAAGAAAGAATACAAGCAGTTCTATGATGCTGTTTCAAAATACAATGCTGACAAGGCCGGAAATGTGACTCTTGCTGGACCTACTGCAAAGGCATCTTTCTGGAAAATTATTGATGGTAAGTTTTCGCCACAAAGAGCAGCGAAATTAGCTAAGGCCATTAATGAAGCAGCTAAGAAGCCAGTTTCTAAAAGAGAAGATGAGTTTTATAAGCAACTTTATAAAGTTAGCGATAAGACTCCTGAAACAGCAAATAGTATTGAAGAGCTAAAAGCTAAAAAGTGTTTTTTCAAATAATTAAATAAATAATAAAAAATGAAGGTATAGCGTATGAGTGATACTAATAGAAAATTTAAAGATCTTTATTTGCCAGTTGTTGGAACTGTTGCAATTGGGACAGCTGCTTTTTTTGGGGTATCCCAACTTAAGCATGGTGATTATCGAAATCCATCTTCTGATGGAAGTTTCAAAACTGCTTATGAAGCATGGGCCGATCTTCAGTATTCTGGAGCATCATATAGTGCCAAGGCGCTTTTAGTAGATGATAAAACTCTTCCAGGCATGCTTGGAGGGGTAACTTACGGTGCCGAAAAAGAAGCGTCTTCTTCTCTATTAACAAGAGTCATGTCTCCTTCGACGGCAATTATTAAAAAGAATATTGATACTCTTTCAGATGCAAATAAAGAGCTTTTCTTTCGCGATTTCTTAGAAAATTATGCAAAGGATTCTAATGGATATCGTACTTATAAAGACGTTACGACAGGTCGAAAGATTGATCTCGCAAGAGACGTTGTAGACGCCGAAGGAAACCCTAAGGTTATTGACTTAACTGAGCTTAAGGCAACTGATATCAAAACAGCTGACTTAGCAACTTTAGAAAAAGTTTTCTACAATCTATTTGAGCAGATGGAAGATCGATCAATGACTTTCATTAAGCCGACTGTTAGGCGTAAGTTTTTTACTGGAAACCTTCCTGGTCTTCCAAAGATTGTTCAACCAGAAGGTGGTGGTTGGTATAGCAAACCACATAAATTTCTTGGTAACAAGCAAGACTACCGCGAGTGGAAGCCTAACTTTGGTAAGGCCGAAAGATTTCTTACAGATGCCCATGGCCACGGTGGTGGTAATGGTGGTTGGGAGATTAACTTTAAGGCCCAAAATACTTATGGTGAATTCGAAGAAATGGTTGCATGGTTTAGGGAATCTCTTTCTCAAGTTGTGCGCGATCCTTTAACTGGTAAGAATAAAGTTCAACTCTTTCAAGCTCCTGGTCACCAGAGACTTGTTTTTAGAAAGCACCCTGATCTCGATGAAGCAAAGCTTTCAGAGTTCTACCGTACGATTCAGTCTTATATTGTATTAAATGGTATTAAAGGTAACTCTGGAATTGAATTTGCCAATTATAAGAATGTTCAAACAGAATCAAACCTTACTAATCTTTATCATGGTGGACGTGGTGTAATTAGACCAGACGATCAGTGGAAGCCATGGATTGAAAAGACTGGTGGTTTAGGTATAGAGTTTAGGGCCGGAACAAAGAACCTTGCGCCTGCAAGATTTTATCAAACGACACTGGCCGCTCGTATTGGGGCCAATGACTTTAGTGGCATTGCAAGTATTTCAGACTATAACTTGAATAGCCCCGCATTTAGAGAGCCTGAAAGTATTGCAGCTCGATTTGGTATTGAACTGAGTGTTGTCGAACAGGCAATCGCTAATATGCAAAAGGCAGGAATTAAGGCCGACTACCGTGTGATGTTCTGGGGCTGGACAGAACCAGAGGTTGCATTCATTGGGGATACAAAGCGCGGGATCATTAAAAATCTTGTTAAAGATTATACACAGAAGGTCGCTCTACTTGATCCGAATATGTCTCAAGACAAATTAAAGCAAGAAATTCGTGAAATGAATCGTACATGGGTTTCAGCTTCTAAGTTAATTGATGATCTTGAAGCCTATATGCGTCCTAAGAAAATGGACTATAATGCATTAACAATGGACTTTAAGGCCAACGTCGATGCTCCTAATAGAGTTGCAAATCCAGTCGATGTTAATAAGATTGATCTTGGTATCGAGTACTCTGGTAAGTTCCCATTAAGACTTAAGTCGATTACTTCTAAAGATCGTCTTGAAGATGGTAAGCGCGCTTGGGTACAAACTGTTATTGATCTGTCATCACAAGAGCGTGAAGCAATTATTAAAAGAGTTGCTCAAGATCTTTATGAAGAAATTGGTGGAGAAGAAGGTGAGGCACCTGTTAAACTAGAAGTTGATGGACACGGGCACGGACTTGATGTTGCCTATGCAATTCGCGATTCTAAAGGCCGAAAATGGCAAGTTGAATGGGATGGTATTGGCCGCTCATATACTCCTTCTGGTGAGATCATTGCAGATTCTCCACGTGGGGGAACGATTGAGCTAATTACGCCAAAGTTTACTCCTACTATTGAAGAGGTATCGTCGGTATATAAAGCTTTTGAGAAGAATAATGTTCTTCCATCATTAATGGCCGGTGGTGGTCACGTCAATATTGACCTTGCTGCATTTGATGGTAACCCTAAGGCCCTTGCAAGATTCTTAACAATCTTCCACGAGCATAGAGGGATCATTTCATTAATGTTCCAGCATATTAATCGTACACACACTTCAGAGCCTGTCGTTGTAAGTGATACACTTAAGAATGCACTTAAGGACTTTAATGGATCTGAAGAAGAACTTAAAAAGCTTCTTTATAATGAAAGGTACTTTAATACTCGCTTCGGACGTAAGACTCGTTATATCCAACTTGATGTTTCAGCTTACTTTCAGGATGTTATCCCAGAAGAGTTTGTAACAGATGACTTTGATATCTCTAATCCTACAACAGATTGGAGAAGAACTTTTAGAGTCGATCCAAAAATTAGAAAAGGTGAGTTTAGAATGTTCAATGCTCCTCGTGATGCGGCCGAATCAGCAATGCAGATTCAGCTTGTAAGAGCAATGCTTGATAAGGCCATCAATAGTACGACTGCCTTATCTGGTGAAATTGATAATACGACTCACGTTGATTATGTTAAGAAACCAGATATGGTTGAAGATGATCTTAAAAAGTTATGTGATGATTTAGGACTTGATGTTAACCAATTCCGTACAGCTGCAATGGAAGGTTTATCTATTTCTCAACTAGAGTCAGATAAAATATTCTTTAGAAGTATTGATGAGAAAATGGCAATCCATCCTCATCAACCTGGTTGGGGAAAAGCTGTTGATGCAAGAAGTAGCGATGAAGCTCTTAACTCTACTGGACGTCAGTGGACTCCAGGGCCAGCTGATGAGTTAAATACAATGGATAATGAGCACCGTATCCGTGCAGCTCTTGCTGCCCAAGAGATGAGACAAGATATTGTTCCAGCTCGTGAGCTACCAGGAGAGTTTGTGAGAACAAATAGTTGTGAAGAATTATTAAATGAAATTTTATAGAAAAGAAAAGGGCCTCATCAGAGGCCCTTTTTTTTATATTAATTTTTAAGCTTGTAAATCCTGAATATAATCCATAAAGACTTGATGGCGAATTGGCTTATAAAGAATGTCATGTGCGCCTAGTTCTTTTACTTCATCAAGAGACACTTCTTGGTGGGCCGTTACAAAAATAAATTTCTTGAAATCTAGTCCTTCTAAAATAAGGTTTTTTAAGAAGTCGATTCCATTCATTTTTGGCATGCGAATATCAGAGAAAATATAATCGAATTTTCCATTCTTAACTTTCTCAAGCGCCTCTTCACCATTGTACGCAACTTCATAATCTAATCCGATGCGATCAAACATGTATTGATAGAGCTCTACTAATTCAACTTCATCTTCCACAAATAAAAACTTCAAATTAAAAATCCTGTTGTGCCGTGCTGTGTTGTCTAAAAGACACTTCATCATAGTTAATTTTTATTTGTTTATCAAGCAATTTAGTTTGATTGACTTAACTATTTGAAATCATTTGTCTTGAAAAACTCTACATCAGCATACTTTTCCGTTGCAAGCTTAAGGTCCCATTCCGTGCGGTAAATAAAGCAAGGGCGGTCCTTAATATCAAAAGCGATATTTGCACTATAGCGGGAAATAAACTCGTCTTTAATTTTCTCGCTTGGAAATTTTATCCATCTAATACCGTTGTAAGGGAAGCCTTCGTATTCTCCCTTAACATTATATTCGTCTTCTAGGCGACGTTGGACAACTTCAAATTGCAGGGCACCAACTGCACCAAGAATTTTCTCTGTTGAGTTATGGCGTCTAAACAACTGAACAGAACCTTCTTCTGATAGTTGCTGTAGACCTTTATCAAGCTGCTTTCCTTTCATTGGGTCTTTTAAGAGAACTCTCTTAAATAGTTCCGGGGCAAAGCTTGGAATCCCTGTAAACTGCATGATTTCACCTTCTGTAAAAGTGTCTCCAATTTGCAGCTTTCCTGAATCGTGGATACCAATGATATCTCCTGGAATTGCATATTCAGTAATTTCTCGATCTTGCGCTTGAAAGATTAGTGGAGTTGCTATTTTTAATTCTTTTCCTGTTCTTGCTAATGTAACTTTTTGGCCACGAGTAAACTTTCCTGAACAAACGCGGATGAAAGCGACGCGATCACGGTGCTTCTTATCCATGTTTGCCTGAATCTTAAATACAAAACCACTAAATTTAGATTCACTTGGCTCAACAATACGTGTTTCACCTTTTTCTAGTGGTGCAGTGATTACTTCACGCTTTCCTGGACCTGGCGCAAATTTAGAGAATGTATCTAAAACTTCTTTTACACCAAAGTTATTAAGAGCAGATCCAAAGTACATTGGAGTCATGATACCTGCTAAAAACTCTTCTTCGTCGAATTCTGGCATTAGTTCACTAATCATTTCAAGATCGTTTTCTAACTTCTCTAATAATTCTTCGCCAACAAAGTCGACAATGTGCTGAGCTCTTAAGTCGCTTGCATCAATGATATTTGGACTAAATGGATCTTGAGCATCTTTAAAACTCATAATTGTTTTCTTCTTAAGATCGTATACACCTTTGAAGTCAACACCTGAGCCAATTGGCCAAGTCATTGGCACACACTGAATAGAACAAGTCTTTTCAACATCATCAATTAGTTCAAATGGGTCAAGAGAATCGCGGTCAAATTTATTACAGAAAGACACAATTGGTGTATCTCGCATTCGACATACTTCCATTAGCTTCTTTGTTTGAGTCTCAACACCTTTGGCCGAGTCAATCATCATTAGAACACTCTCTACAGCAGTTAGCGTACGATAAGTATCCTCGGAGAAATCCTTGTGACCAGGAGTGTCGAGAAGGTGCATGGCACGTTCATTATATGGAAATGACATAACTGATGAAGTGATTGAGATACCACGTTCTTTTTCCATCTCCATCCAGTCTGATTTTGCGTAGTTACCTTGCTTACTCTTTACCATACCTACGCTGCGTACAACTTGACCAAACCATAAAAGTTTTTCTGTCATTGTTGTTTTCCCCGCATCTGGGTGAGAAATAATTGCAAAGGTCGCTCTTTTTAAATCTTCCATTTAATTCGTATCCTAATTTTATAATTTTATGATGCGACACTGTAACACAGTGTGAATAAATTGAATAGCTTACTTCAAATCTTATTTATTTTTTAAATTTACTTAATTGAGTGTCTTGGGCATACTCTTAGTCAATAATTTCTTTATAGAAAAGTTAACAAAATTAACAATTTAAGGAGAACTGATGAAAGGTTTTAAATCTTTAATTGGTCTT
The DNA here is from genome assembly GCF_047085075.1 of Halobacteriovorax sp. RT-2-3. Lineage (NCBI taxonomy): Bacteria > Pseudomonadati > Bdellovibrionota > Bacteriovoracia > Bacteriovoracales > Halobacteriovoraceae > Halobacteriovorax > Halobacteriovorax sp. RT-2-3. Next base: position 245,916 of record NZ_JBKIYF010000001.1, read on the forward strand.
ATTTGTGTTGGTGCTATTTCAGTTAGTGCCCAGGCCGCAAAAAAGCCAAATTTTTTAATTATCTGGGGAGATGATATTGGTGTTGAAAATATCTCTGCCTACAGTCACGGTATTATGGGTTATAAAACTCCAAACATCGATCGAATTGCTAAAGAAGGGATGATGTTTACAGATTACTATGCTGAACAATCTTGTACAGCTGGTCGTTCAGCGTTCATCACAGGACAAGCAACTCTTAGAACAGGTCTTTCAAAAGTTGGGCTTCCTGGTGCTAAGGCTGGACTTCAAGATCGCGATATCACAATTGCAGAGGTATTAAAGACTCAAGGATATGTTACGGGTCAGTTCGGAAAGAACCACCTAGGTGATAGAGATGAGCATCTACCGACAAAACACGGTTTTGATGAATTCTATGGAAACCTATATCACTTAAATGCTGAGGAAGAGCCAGAAGATCCAGATTATCCAAAAGACAAGGCGTTTCATAAGAAATTTGGTCCTCGTGGAGTTCTTCACTCATTTGCCGATGGAAAAGTAAAAGATACTGGTCCACTGACGAAGAAGAGAATGGAAACAGTTGATGAAGATATTGTTAATCGTTCAATTAAATTCATGACAGATGCTGTTAAGAAAAAGAAGCCTTTCTTTGTATGGGTAAATACAACTGGAATGCACTACCGTACACACCCTCGTCCAGAGGCCAAAGGACTTTCAGGTCAAGGTGACTACAACGATGTATTCGTACAACACGATATGTATGTAGGTCGTCTTCTTGATTCTTTAGAGAAGAATAAGATCAAAGATAATACTTTTGTTATGTACTCAACTGACAATGGTGTTCACTTCAATACATGGCCAGATGCTGGTATTACAAAATTTAGATCTGAAAAGAATACGAACTGGGAAGGTGCTTACCGTGTTCCTGCTCTCGTTATGTTTCCTGGGAAGATTAAAGCTGGTCAAATCTCAAATGAAATTGTTTCTACACTTGATTGGATGCCGACGATCACAAAGTGGGCAGGATACTCTGATATCAATAAGAAATTTCTTAAGGGAACTCGTATTGGTAAAAAGAAGGTTAAACTTCACTTAGATGGGTTTGATCTTACAAAATATCTTGAAGGTAAGGAAAAGAAGTCTCCTCGTAATGAGTTCATTTACTTAGATGATCAGGGTGTTCCTGTTGCCGTTCGTATGGGAGATTGGAAAGTTGTTTTCTCTGAACAAAGAGCAAAGACAATGGCACTATGGGCCGAACCATTTGTTGATCTTCGTGTTTCAAAGGTATTCAATCTTCGTCGTGACCCTTATGAAAGAGCAGACCAAAACTCGAATACATACTGGGACTGGATGCAGTACAAAGCGGCTTACGTTTACATGGCCATGGATGTTACATCGAAGTTTCTTGAAACATTCAAGCAGTACCCACCAAGTCAAGCTGCTGACTCATGGAGTATGAAGGATATTACAAGAAATATTCTCCAGCAAAATAAAAAGAAATAACTTACTTTGATATGGCGGACCTAGTGTTCGCCATATTTATATTTGGAATGATTATGTCTGTTTTAAATGAAATTCAAAATATTCAAGAACAATTAAATAATCGAATCATTGGTCAAGAAGAGATCATTGAAAAGATCATTCTTGCAGTTCTATGTAATGGAAATGTTCTTCTTGAAGGTAATCCTGGAACAGGTAAAACGACAACGGTAAAATACCTGGCCGGACTGATTGGTGCCGATTTAGGTCGTATTCAATTTACTCCAGATTTACTCCCATCAGATGTTGTTGGTTCTGAGTTATATTTGACTGATGAAAGTGGTAAGGGCCGTATTGAATTTAGTAAAGGACCTGTTTTTAACAATCTTCTTTTGGCAGATGAAATTAACCGTGCCCCCTCAAAAGTACAATCAGCTCTTCTTGAGGCCATGGAAGAAAGGCAAGTTACAGTAAATGGTGTTACTCATAAATTACCTAAACTTTTTATGGTTTTAGCAACTCAAAACCCAATTGAACAAGATGGTACATATCCGCTTCCTGAAGCACAATTAGATCGCTTTATTTTTAAGTTAATTCTCAATTATCCTAATAAGGATAATGAAATGAAAATTATGCAATTAATTCGAGATAATTATAATGCTCCACAGATCAAGAGTGTCTCAAGTGAAGAGATCATTTTTGAGGCGAGAAATGAAATTCAAAAGATTACTTCTTCGGCCGCAATTGATCAGTATATTGTTGATATTGTCGATGCAACAAGAAGTAGCGATAAACTCCCTGATGATACACGTAAGTATATAACAATGGGACTTAGTACTCGTACGACCCTCTCGCTAGATATTGCTGCTAAGGCCAAGGCCTGGCTTTGTGGCAGCGAATTTGTTACTCCTGATCACGTGCGTTCAATAATGAAGCCAGTTCTAAGGCATCGATTATATATTAGTTATGAGGCCATCGCTGATGGAGTCTCGGCCGATAATATAATTGATCAAATAATAGACTCAGTAGCTGTATTGTAAAAACAATGATTCAAGAGAATACGATTTACATATCTAAGAACTATCTAATGGAGCTTAAAGCTAAGATGGTTCATTTTCGTACATTCATTGATCGTCCGATTAGGAATAAGTATGTAGGAAGGTTCGCATCTAAAGTAAAAGGCCAAGGCCTAATTTTTGAAGAGATGGATAATTATCGTCTAGGAGACGATATCAGAAATATGAACTGGAAACTTACACAGAAACTTTCTAAGCCTGTTGTTAAGAGATATACCGAAGATAAAGAAAGACCGGTCTACTTAGTTGTTGATCAAAGCTCAACCATGTTCTTTGGTTCAACAAGTAAAATGAAGTCTGTAGTGGCCTGTGAGTTAGCAAGTATCTCATATTGGAGTGTTGTAAATAACCAAGACCCAGTCGGGGCCTTTGTTATTTCTAATGATGGACATAGCTTTATAAAAGCATCAAAGTCACAAGCAAGATCTGTTGCTATATTAAGTGAGTTAGAGAGCGCAAATCGTAAACTCGATGTAAGTAGTTTGACTAATAAGATGGATGTGGTTGAAGAGGCCTTAAAGCGTCTTAGACATGAAGTTAGACAGAATTCTCTCATTATATTTATTTCCGATTTTTTGGATTTTAATGAAGGTGCTTTTACACAATTGAAGTTGTTGGCCAATAAGAATGAGTTAGTTTTAGCTCATATTGTTGATCAAAATGAAACAAGGCTTCCAGAGGTTAGTAATTTTGTCATATCAAATAGTATTGATGAACTAACTATTAACTCGAAAGGGGAGAAATTACAAAATGCTTATAAAGAAAATTGGGATAAGCATATTGATAGACTTTATGGCCTATGTCGGAAATTATCGTTTCCTATATTTGAAATAAATACTCATGAGAATATTTTTACTCAGTTAAAACAGAGGCGTTTTCATGAGTAAGGCCCTCGAAACAATTAAGCATGAGTATTTTGGGAATCTATCGATTAAAGGAATTCAAGAAGTTTCTGTTGAAGTTAGTAGTGTCTCATTGTTGCCACAAACTTGGGGATGGGCCCTACTGCTCATTATAATAATTAGTTTTGTTCTCTACTATATTTATCAACGTATTCTTTATCTGAAAAAGTATGGACCCTATCTCAGAATCTATAAGGGCCTTACTAATAAGGATAAAGTTGAAGATATTTATCTCTTATATAAAAAAGTTTTCAAATTAAGATTTAAAAAGCAAATTAATGATCGATTCTTAGTTGATAATGGACTTGGAGAGTATTCTCAACTTGAGCAAGATGAGCTTAATGAATATATCTATTCAGCTAAAAATATAGATGTTGAAGATGAGATCATTTTAAAAAAGAAAATGCTTTTAGATATTGGAGTTATTTTAGGGAGGTATCGTGATTAGTTTCGAGCATCCTATTTTCTTTCTGATTGTGTTATTGCCAATATTTGTTCATTTCCTTTTTAAGCCTTTTAGGATGCGACAAACTTCTATTAGAGCATCATTTTACAATATCGTTGCTGAAAGTATGCAAACAGCAGCAGGTGCTGAAAATATTAGAAAACGTAAACATATTCAAAACTCCTTATTAATAATTTCATGGGTTTTGTTTTGTGTCGCTCTTTCTAAGCCTGTCATGAGTGGTAAAGAAATAATAAAAAATATTTCTTCAAAGAGCTTCTATATCGCATTGGATTTGTCTGGCTCGATGAGCTATCAAGATACCCAAACTGGTGAGACAAGACTTGATGTTGCGAAGAAGAATATCACAAAATTTATTAACGAAAGAAGTGATGACTTTCTAGGACTTATTGTCTTTGGAGACTCTGCTTACCTTCAGGCCCCATTATCAAATGATAAAAAATCACTTGTGTCACTTGTTGAGCAATCTAGTGTCGGGATGGCCGGTCTTAGTACCAGGTTAGGAGACGCCATTGGACTCGGAATTAAGCGATTTCGAGATACTAAGGTTAAAGAACGTGTTTTCATCTTATTAACTGATGGCAATGATACAGGTAGTGAAGTTCGTCCTATTGATGCTGCTCAAATAGCTAAAAATGAGAATATTAGAATTTATGTTTTGGGGTATGGAGATCCTACTACTGTAGGTGAGAATAGCCTTGATACAAATACACTCAAACAGATCGCCACGTTAACTAATGGCCGATTTTACTTACCCAAGAATGAGAAAGAGCTTGAAGAGGCATTTAAAGAAATCAACTCTATTGAAGTTCAGCAAATGACAAGATTAACATATCGGCCAAAGTACGACCTCTTTTATTACCCAATTATTATAATTTTATTATTATATCTCTTTGCCATTGTAATCGTGATATCTAGTCGACGCTTTAGACATAGGAGTGTGCAATGAGTGAAATCTTGGCGCTAGCTAAAGCATTTATTATACGCTTTTATACTAATATTGCTGCCTTCCACTTCATTAGGCCATGGTGGCTGCTTTTGCTTATTATCGTAGCTCTATTTGCTGTACTCTATTTACGAAGTAAGAAGATGGGGGAGCTTGGACAATATTTTGGCCGTGATATTTTAAATGCTCTTGTTGTAAAACAACGAGGAGAATACCTTAAAGATCCACAGTTATGGGCGCTAGCATTAGCTTTTATGCTTATTCTTGCCGCTAGTGGACCTAGTTTTGAAAAGGTAAGGACATCCTTTGATGAGAATGAATCTAAAACAATGCTTGTCTTTAATCTTTCTGAATCAATGGAGTCAATTGATATATCACCATCGCGTATTGAAAGAGCAAAATTAAAAATTATCGATCTATTAAAAGTTACTCAAGGCTCTTATTACTCTCTTGTTGTTACATCTGGTAACTCATATCAAATTCTTCCCTTTACAAGAGATTTTAATATCTTAAATAATTTCATTACAGCACTTGATACCTCTCTTGTAACAGGTGAACTCTTGCGCTTATCAAGTCTTGAGAAAGTAGTGGCATCTTCCTTTTCAAAAGATGGCCAGGGGCAAAACTTAATTTTTATCTCTGATCAAGTTGATGATGAATCGATTCCAATTATGGCCCGTGGGCTTGAATCTTATGATGTTAACTTAATAGTCTATGGTGTAGGCCGACCAGAAGTTGAATTAGATAGCAATACTTTTAATCCTACTTTACTTCAGAAGTTTGCTTCAGCAGGAAATGGTAATTATATAGAGTTCTCTAATGATAATAGTGATATTGCTCAAGTGAGTGCTTATTTAACAAAGTATTACCCCCTAGATAGCGATAGTGATCTTCCTTGGCATGATCTTGGTTATTATCTACTCTTTCTATGCATTGCCCCTTTTGTTATGTACTTTAGGCGTGGTTGGGTGGCCGTTATTCACTGTTTTATTATTTTTGTTTGCTTCTCTCCAAAGACTGTAAAAGCAAATATAATATTGGATCCATTCTTAACTTCAAATCAACAAGGCCATTTATTTTATAAGCTCGGTTATTTTAAGAAGGCCGCTAAAGAATATGATGATCAGTATAGTAAGGCCCTCTCTTATTATTTGGCTGAGGACTTTAAGAATGCTCAGCTATATTTTTCAAGCCTTGATTCTCCTGCTGCGAGATTTGCAAATGCAAATTGCATTGCACATATGGGTTATTACTTATCAGCACAATTAGAATACGAAAAGATTATTAAGAGTGGTGGCCCCTATGCAAAGAAGGCAATGCAAAATGTTGAGATTATGAAAAAACTTGTTGCTGAGATTGATGCAACTAGTTTGGCCCAAAGGGCCGAAGGGGACGAGAAGACAAAACTCTACCGTGAGAAATTTAAGATATCTCGCGGGGCCAAGGTATTAGAGACAAATACAAAAGATTCAAGGGAATCAAAAGATGCTCTAAATGTCGATTTATGGATGAATAAAGTTCATTCACCTCTGCGAGAGTTTTTGGCCCGTAAAATTCAAATCATAGATCAGCAAATAGAAACTAAAAAATCTGATAATGATGAGGTTGATAATGAATAGATCATTATTTTATTTCCTCTCATTTTTTATACTGGTTTTTCATCGTCATTCTTATGCATTAAATGGAATAAAAAGTTATTTGAACTCAGGCGAGATTGAGTTCTCGTTTGTAAGAGCTGGTGAAGGGAAGATTGTTCCAAAACAATTAGTTGTTTTCGATCTTTTTACAAAATATCAAAAAGGCTTAGAGGTTGATGTTAGAGTTCTCGATATCAACTTTTCCAAAGGACTAGCAACTCAGCAAAGCACTCGCGAATACTTCCTTCAGTCTTCTGGCAATGTTTTATTGAAATCTCAGAGTATTCAAGTCTTTCCAAGTTATAGTGGTAACCTTCTTGTTGAAGGCGTTAGACTTGCCGTTACTGTTCGTAATAAATCGACAGGTGTAAAAGGCCGTGAAGAAATCTTTTTGCCTGGCCCATCTTTTGAGGTTGAAGATGTGGGAGCTAATTATGATTTTGTTGCCTTGGGAGTTGAGGAAAACCTCACTCAAATTAGTGAACAAAATGAAGACTCAGATGCTCTTGTTTTTGAATACAAAATTGAAGCGAGTCAGACAAGTGTGGCGCTTTTACCTCAAATGCGTTTTAAGAGGCAAGATGATGTCTCGTTTTATTATGAAGTACTTGAAAAGGATGATCGTTTTGATCGTGGAGAAGCGAAATCTATTATAAGAGAAAAGATAACTGTCGTCTTTAATCGTGCTGGTAGCGTTAAGCTTGAGCCCACAAGGATTCGTTATTTTGATATAGATAATGATGAAATTCAAAATAGTGAACTACAAAATATAATAATACACTTGGGAGGATTTTACTTCTCTACTAAGACTAAACTCTTAATCTGTGTCATCGCTTTAGTTCTTGTGTTTGTTTTTTATCTCTATCGACTAAATCGAGAATCACTCGCATATTTTTATAATAATTTAAAAGAAGAGTATAATAATCGACGTGTTTTCAAACAGATTATAAAAAAGCGAGATGCAGTTGGACTAATCAACTACTTATATCGATTTGCGCATGATGCTAATGAGCTTACTCTGATGTCATTTTTTGAAAATTATGGTATTGATGATTCTGCTATATCTAATATTTCTAATGAAGAGGCCATTGTCGGTATTGAAAAACTATTTGCCGATCTTTTTTTAGAATCTAAGCAGTCTGAAGATTATTGGCCACACTTCGAAAGATTATCGCTTAAGAGAGATCTCAAAATGGCATCACTTAAGTATGGTAATCACATAAGTGAGCTTAACTAGTGCAAATTATACTTAATATCATCTTCTTTGTTCTCGTTCTTATTGCTGCTCCTTCGTGTTTTAATAAAAAACTAGAAGTTACAAAGTTTGATCCCACAAAAATTTCTTATGAACAATTAAAGAGTAATAATGATCCATCAACATGTTTTCAGTGTCACGAGGATGTCGCATCTCAGTGGAGCAGCTCAGATCATTTTCATTCAATGAATAAGGGGACTAAGGAATTTGTAAAAGGTGATTTTAATAATAAAGTTTTTGAAGCAAATAGAACAAAGTATCTATTTGTCGAGAAACAAGGTCAGTTTTATATTTCTATCAACGGCCTCGATTATAAAGTTCTTTATACATTTGGACATTATCCACTTCAGCAATATGTTGTTGATACTGGAAAAGATGGTAAATTCCAAGTACCTCCAATTGCTTGGGATATCGAAGCTAAGAGGTGGTTTAATACTTTAAGTGAAGTTCAAGTAAATCATCCACACCTTAGTGATTCACTAAAGTGGGATAATAGAGTTAATAATTGGAATAATCGCTGTGCAAGCTGCCACTCTTCAGGCCTAGATAAGTCTTATGATTTTAAAACTGATTCATATAAGACTAAGTCTTTAAGTGAAAATGTCTCATGCTTTTCTTGTCACGGTGATGCTAGTACACACCTTAAGTGGGCCAGTATGCCTTTAGAAGATAGAGACTCTAATCTGACAAACAAAGGCTTTTGGCGTAATTCAACAAATGGTTATAAAGAGATTATTCCTGCAAAAGATGGTGGTGTGCATACGTATATTACAGAACATGATGCAAACACGACTTGTCTTACTTGTCACAGTTTAAGAGAAGACATGAGTGATCATGCTGACTTTGCTGCTGACTTCTTTAATCAATTCTCTCTGACGATTGTAAATGATAATCAGTACCATATTGATGGCCAGCAGAAAGAAGAAGCTTTTGTAGGTGGCTCTTTTCTCCAATCAAAAATGTTCCATAATGGTGTCAAATGTATTAATTGCCACAATCCTCATAGTGGTAAACTTAAAAAAGAAGGAAATGCTCTTTGTTTACAGTGTCACGATCTTTCTTATGATAAAAAGGCCCATCATGGACATGAAATCGCAAGTGCAAGTTGTGTCGACTGTCACATGCCTAAAAAGGCCTTTATGGGAATTGATATGAGGGCCGATCATAAATTTGTCATTCCTAGGCCTGATTATTCTCTTTCCTATGGTGTACCTAATAGTTGTACTTCTTGTCATAGCGATATTTCAAAAGAGAAGATGAACTCGATGTTCCAAACTAAGTTTCCAAATCTTAAAACAAGAGATGAGCTCCTTGAGATAATTGGTGAAATGAAGAAGGGGAATTTTAAAAATAAAAATCGACTACTGTCGTATATCAATAATGTTGACATGCCAGAGATGAAAAGGGCCGCGGCCATTGTTCTTCTAAGAGAGTTTCCTAGCATGAAGAAAGTCGATTACGAGAAGTTATTAAGTAGTGATTCAATTTTGATAAAAAAAGCGACATTGGAATTGTTGTTAAACTTTCCAGATATTTCACAGCTTCAGACGGCCATTATCGATTTGGCAAAAAAAGGACCTAAGCTTCTATCTTTCTCAGCGGTTTATGTTCTAGCAACTCATGGCCTTAATTTTGAAAAGGCTCCAGGCATTGATCTTAGGCCTCAGCTTGATTCTCTACTAACTATGTTAGAGCTTCATAGTGATGCTCCTGATAATATTCTTAAACTGGCAACTTTGTCTCGTTTTGGCCTATTTCCTAAAACACCTGCACAACTTCTTGAGGCTTCCATAAAGAAGTATCCATATTTTATTGCGGCCTATATCAATTTGGCCGATCTTCATCGCTCAATTGGTAATGAAGCACAGACGGTACAAATCTTAACGCAGGCATTGAATAAAAACCCACAGGATGGCAGTGTTTTAACTGCACTAGGTATGCATTACACGCGACTAGGAGATTATCGTAAGGCCCTTGATTATTTTAAATCTGCGAGTGACTTGAATAAAGATAATGCTTATTTTAGCTACCTCTATATACTTACCTATAAGCAGGTTTTTGGTGCTGAGCAGGCGCTTGGTGAAGCTAAGAAATACGAATCTCGCTATGAGGCATCATTCCTTTTTAACCAATTACTTTTTGCTTTAAGTGTAGAGCTTCAGGATGTTGAGAATACGAAGTTCTATAGTAAGAAAATAAATCGTTTTAGACAGTGATTTTGAAACAAAAATTACTGTGAAAAGTCGTGATTCTCTTACATTTTTAAGAATTTTTAATGAAGGCCATTAGGTCAACAAACTACTGTTGTAATATTTACATGTGCAAAAATGATAGGTTGTAACATCTCAAATCACGTCGTATAAACCACTCATTAATGTAGCAGGGATTGATGAATAAACATATCGATAAAGTTGTGTTGTTGTTCTTTGTTCCCCAAATTCGTGTTAATTTTCGTGTTGTTGTTATTCTCGAATTATTCGTATGTTTTTCAATTTCTGCTACACCTAATATATATAAAGGCCTGCATTGCAGGCCTTTTTTTTTCTTATTGTTTTAATTCTTTGTGCTTGTCTTGAATCATTTTAACAATTTCTAGTGTGTCTTTCGTGCGTAACATCTTAGGTGAAATCTCGTCACTTGGAAGCTCCCAAAGTTTATCTAGGGTACGGTAGAACTTAAGGTTCTTATTTGCCCATACCTCATCAACTTTACTAACAGCAGTGAAGTGAGGTGCTGTGTGTAGTACTTCTGGAGAATCAGAAAGAACATTTTTGATTGCTATTAGAACATCTGTAAAATCATCTAGCTCTTTCTTTGTGAAAGATTCAGTTGGTTCAATCATAAGACCAAATACTTCTGGGAAAGCAACTGTTGGTGCGTGAAGCCCGAAGTCTAGGAATAACTTTCCAACTTTTGCAATAATCTGATTTTTAAGAGTTCCTGACTTTTCGATATGAGCAAACATATCGTCACTTAGTGTAATAATAAATTCGTGCATACGTGGTGTTTCATCCGCTCCATGTGGCAGCATTGGATAAACATCCTTAAGCTTTTGGAAAAGATAGCGTGCGCTTAATACTGCAATTTGTGACATTGTCACAACACCGTCTTGACCTAGGGCCTTTAGATAAGTGTAGGCACGTACTTTGTGAGCAACGTTTCCATCGTGGCGGTGGAAGTCTCCAATACATTTTGGAGCACGTACTTTCTTGTATGAACCATCAGCTAATTTCTCAATTTGAGTTCCAGGAATATAGTCAACAAGTTTGCTACTTACAGCAACGATAGCGTCTCCTGGTCCACCTCCACCGTGTGGTATAGTCCAAGTTTTATGAAGGTTGTTGTGGCAAGCATCCACTCCTAATTTCTCAAGAGAAACAATCCCTGCAATAGCGTTCATATTCGCACCGTCCATATAGACTAGGCCGTCAACAGAGTGAATAAGATCCGCTACTTCTTTAAAGTTCTCTTCAAAGATACCTGCTGTATTAGGATTTGTTACCATGATACCAGCAATGCGCTCGCCATCTGTTTTGATAATCTCTTTTAGTTGCTCAAGATCAATTTGACCTCTTTCATTAGCATCTAAAGTAATGATACCAACTTGTTTCCCGTCAACTTTAGCTGGGACAAAACCAGCTACTGCGGCAGTCGCTGGATTAGTTCCGTGGGCAGAGCGTGGGATAAGAATTACATTCTTAGTTTCAGCGTTACCTCTATCTGCATGATAGGCCTGGAACATCTTGATACCAACAAGTTCTCCCTGTGCACCGGCCACTGCTTGAGTAACAAGTCCTGGAAGTCCTGTTATCGCCTTAAAATCTTCTTGGATATTGTAAAGTAGCTCAAGTGTTCCTTGAGTATACTTATCATCTAGGTCTGGGTGTGCCATTGTAAAGCCAGCAAGCCCTGCTGCCCAGTCATTCACATATGGATTGTATTTCATTGTACATGAACCAAGAGGGTAGATGGCATCATCTGGAGAAACGTTTAAGCTTCCACACTTGTCGTAAAATGCTTTTACTTCTTCTGTTGTGAAAGTTGCAATCCCTGGTGCATCTTCTCTTATATATGTTTGAGGGATTTCCGGCATGAAGAATTCTGATTCACTTTGCGCTGAAAAATTTGCATTAAAAGCAGCAATTAATTTATCGAGATCTTCTTGAGTGTGCTGGTCACCAAAAGAGACTTTTAATAGGTTTCCTTCTAGATTGTGGCGGCCACTAATATCTTTACCAGCAACTAGATCTTCAGTTGAGGCAAGCATGTCACTTACTTTCTTATCTAGCTTTAGAACAACTTCATTAAAGTAAGGAGCATCAAAGGCAAGCTCCACACCATCTAGGTGTAGAATATTTGAAAGGAAGTATTGAGTGTTTTGTCTTGAAGTTGCAAGCTTATCTGATAAACCTTCATCACCAAGTGCTAAAAGTGCAGCACCTGCAATTGTTGCTACAAATGACTGGTTTGAGCAGATATTACTTGTGGCCTTCTCACGACGGATATGTTGTTCACGAGTTGATAGTACCATCGCAAGACATTCTTGATTATTCATATCAACTGCATTACCTACGTAGCGTCCAGCAGTTTGGCGAATTTGATTCTTATTTGCGTCGTTAAAACGAATTCCAAAGATACCTAAACCTGGTCCACCATAGTTTGCGTCTAGGCAAAGGTGTTGACCTTCACCAACGATCATTGTTGCACCGGCCTTGTCACTACCGTATTCACTTGGCTTCTTTAAACCACCCTTAGCAAGTAGCATTGGATCGATAATAGCAATTGAGAATACTTCGTTGTCACGACATAGGTCAGTTAAGGCATCAACATCTTCTAGTAGACCAAGTGAGTTTACTTGGCCAAATGCAAATGCAGCAATTTCTTTATTTGTTTCAAGTAACTCTTTTACTTTATCGAAGTCTGTTAGACCGCTTTCTTTATTAATTGGTGCCCATAGGATTTCCAGATCAGTATGTGCAGCATTTGTTTCAAGTACACTTCTATCTTGAGGATAGATTGCTTCACTTACTAATACTTTTGTTCTCTTGCGTGCAAGACGTACTCCTGTCTTTAGTGCTTCAAATAAACAAGTTGATCTTTCGTATAAAGACGCATTAACCGCTTCATAACCAGTTAGTGCTGTAATTGCACTTGAGTAGATCCAAAGAGTGTTTAGTGTTCCTTGTGATCTTTCTGGTTGGTAAGGAGTGTATGCTGTTGTTAGTCCTCTAATATTGCAAACATATGGAACGATCTCATGAATTTTAAACTGTGGAAGTCCATCACCTAAGAAGTTTGTAGGGATTTTATTCTTTTTTGATAGTTCATCAAGATTAGTAACGAGATCATCATAAGATAGTCCTTCTTTTAAAGGAATTTTTGATGAGAATTTTACATCGTCTTTAATATGAGAGAATAATTCTTCTAGTGTCGTTAGACCTAGTTCGTTTAACATCTGTTTAATTTCTTCATCACTTGCACTGATATAATTCTTTGCAAGTTCACGATTAAGATCACCAGAGTTTACTTTTAAATTTCTTGGGTCAAAACCAAGTTTCTCAATAGTTGAGTTTGATACGTCTTGTGTGTGTGACATCTGTTCTCCGTGTGTGTTATATCTAGATAAATTAATTCTAAAGTATGTATTTACGAAAAGTATATATAGCATAGAAAAAACTGGCCATCTACTTGATTTTAATATGAATGAGACTTCACTAATGACTAATATTGATATTGTAATTGACTGCGCGCAAGAAGAAGATTTAAAAATAGAATCTCTGAATCAAGCGCTGCGCAACTATTTGCAGAAGCTCTCTTCTTATAAATTGACTTATCAATTGCACATGACAGGTGAATCCTTACAAGGGGTTTATTTAGTTTGGAAAGATAATGAATTGTGCTTATTTGATCCGGCCCGAGATTCTTCATTGAAGCTTGATTGGGCAACAGACTTACAAACTCATTTAAAAAGGAATTATGCTGTAACAAAAGAGCCTCTTTTTCGTGCCCTAAAACTGAAAGGTGGTGACATCGAGCATAATAAAGTTGTTGATGCAACCCTAGGTACAGGTAAAGACGCTTGCTTACTTTTAAGCTTTGGCTGTCATCTCGATTGTTTTGAAAGAAATCCCTATGTTTTTGGACTTGCTCTTTGGGCGTATGAGAAGGCCATAAGTTTTGAAAATGAAAAGATTTCTAATATTTTCAAAAAATATATGAGCATCAGCTATGGTCAAGCAACTTTGGCCGATACGGGAAGTGATTTTAAGCGATGCTTTTACGATCCCATGTATGAAATGACAAAATCCAAGGCCAAGAGTGCGCTTAGTCGCAAGGAAATGGAAGTCTTTAAGGACTTAGTAGGTAAAGATACTGATCAGGATCTATACCTATGGTCTTTGTGTACCAAATTTCCTTTAGTTTGCTTAAAGAGGCCAATTAAAGCAAATGAGGTACAAATTCCTACTGATTGTAAGCATCAAAGAGTCGTCTACAGCGGTAAATCGACACGTTATGAGCGCTACTTTCTTCCTTAATATTCTTAAGAAAACATAGTCTTTTAATAAAGTTATTGTTATTATTTCAAGCGTTTAGTAACTCAAACTCAAATTAAAGGAATTTCATGGATATCGTTATTTCTCCAGCGAAGAAACTTAATTTTGATCACTCAGATATCACTGTTGCTCAAGATGTAAATCTAGAGAAACCTACGTTCATAAAAGAGGCCACTGAGCTTGCTACTAAGATGGCAAATTTTGAAAGTGAAGATTTATCTAAAATGATGAAGCTTTCAAAGGCCTTGGCCGATTTGAATGTTGATCGTTTTAATAATTTTAAGAAAACAAATGATCTTGGCGCTGCAATTTTTAGTTTTGCAGGAGATACATATCAAGGCCTAAATGCGGGTGAGCTTAAAAAGAGTGAGTTAAACTATGCTCAAAAACACTTAAAGATTCTTTCTGGCCTCTATGGTGTTCTTGCTCCATTTGATGAGTTACGTGCTTATCGTTTAGAGATGGGAACTCGTATTAATGGCCAAGGTCTAACAAATCTTTATAATTTTTGGGGCGAAAAAATTGTTGAGAAAATTAATGAAGATGCAAAAGCGAATAAGTCTAAGTATCTTGTTAACCTCGCTTCAGAGGAATACTTCAAGAGTGTTAAAAAAGACAAACTCGTTCCTGAACTTGTTAATGTGCGCTTCTTAGATTTTAAGAATGGCCAATATAAGGTTATTTCTTTCAATGCTAAAAGAGCACGCGGTATGATGGCACGCTTTATTATTGAAAATAAAATTAAGGATATTGAAGGCCTTAAAAACTTTGATGTTGCTGGTTACAAGTATGCTGACTTTGATGAAGTAAATAATGAACTTATTTTTAAAAGAAAAGAGTCTTAAATATAAAGGATTAAGTATGAAGAAGTATGATGTGTACGGAATGGGAAATGCCCTTGTTGATATGGAATTTAAAGTTTCTGATGAATTCCTAAACGACCACCTAATTGAAAAAGGCCTAATGACTCTTGTTGAAAAAGAAAGACAAGATCACCTTCTTAACTCTCTTAGAGGAAGTAATGTTGGTCATTCTCGTGCTTGTGGGGGATCTGCTGCAAATACGATTATTGGTGCTACTCAACTTGGTGCTAAAACTTTCTACTCATGTAAAGTTGCACAAGATGAAACAGGAGAGTTCTATAAGAATGACCTGCTTGCAAATGGTGTTAAGTCTAATATTGAACAAGGTCTATATGATGGTGAAACAGGTAAGTGTCTTGTCATGATCTCTGAAGATGCAGAAAGAACTATGAATACTTTTCTTGGAACGACTGCAACATATTCAGATGAACAACTTGATCTTGCCGCTCTAGGCGACAGTAAGTGGCTTTATATGGAAGGTTATCTTGTAACTGGTGCGGCGGGAATTGCTGCCTGTCAAACGGCCAGAGATTTTGCAAGAAAGAATGATGTTAAAGTTGCATTAACATTTTCTGATCCTGGTATTGTAGGCTTCTTTAAAGATGGCTTCAAGCAAATGATTGGTGATGATAAGTTGGATCTTCTTTTCTGTAACGAGGAAGAAGCAAAATCATTTACTGGAATGGATTCAGTTGAGAAAGCATTTGAAGCGCTAAAGAATATTTCACATTCTTTTGCAATTACTGCTGGCTCAAAAGGAGCTTTCCTTTATAATGGTTCAGAGCAAATTAATGTTTCAGCTCCAAAGGTTTCTGCTGTTGATACTAACGGTGCAGGAGACTTATTTGCAGGTGCATTCCTTTACGGGATTACTAATGGGCTAGACTTTAGCGCTGCAGGAACACTTGCATGTGCGTGTTCTGCAAAGCTTGTAACACAATACGGGCCAAGATTAGAAAAAGAACAAACTCATTCTATTTTAAAAGAAGTTTTATAAGAAGGTATTTAAATGACACAATTAAAGCGCATCGAACTTAAGCAATTATTTGATCAGGCATCTGACTTTATCGGCTCTGTTGTAACTGTTAAAGGATGGGTACGTTCGGTAAGAAAATCAAAAGCATTTTCTTTTATTGTTTTAAATGACGGATCTTCTCAGGATCTACTACAAATTGTAGCTGATGGTGGTATCGAAAATTATGAGGCCCTTTCGACTATGTTAACTGGTACTTGTGTATCAATTACTGGAAAGGTTGTTGAGTCTCAAGGTAAGGGGCAGACAATTGAGATGCAGGCGACAACTGGTACTGTAATTGGTGCAGTTGATGATTCTTATCCTCTACAAAAGAAAGGTACTTCACTTGAACACTTAAGAGATATTGCTCACTTAAGAGTTAGAACAAATCTATTTGGAGCAGTTTTTCGTGTTCGTCACGCACTTGCTATGGCAACTCACAAGTTCTTTGATGATAAAGGTTTCTTCTACCTAAACTCACCAATTATCACTGCAGTTGACGGTGAAGGTGCTGGAGAAATGTTTAATGTTTCAACGCTTGATAAGCACAATCCTCCAAAAACGGATAAGGGTGAAGTTGACTTCGCTAAAGATTACTTTGGTAAAGATGTTTCACTATGTGTAACTGGACAACTAGAAGGTGAGTGTCACGCATTAGGACTTGGAAAGGTTTATACTTTTGGTCCAACGTTTAGATCTGAAAATTCAAATACTAAGCGCCACCTTGCGGAATTCTGGATGATTGAGCCAGAAGTTGCATTTGCTGACCTTGAGGATGTGGCCGAACTTGCTGCTGATTATATTAAGTATATGATCGAGTATGCCTTTACACATTGTCGTAAAGAACTTGAATTCCTTTATTCAATGCCATTTACTGATGTTGATAAGAATCATTTTGAAACACTAGCGGCAGTTCGCGATAGTGAGTTTAAGAAAATTACTTATACTGAAGCAATTGAAATTCTATCTGCTTCAGGTGCAAAATTTGAATTCCCGACAAATTGGGGAGAAGAGCTTCAAACTGAGCACGAGAAATATTTAACAGATGTACACTTTAAATCACCTGTTATTGTTACGGATTACCCAAAAGATTGTAAGGCCTTCTATATGAAGCAAAACGATGATGGGAAAACAGTTCGTGCGATGGACGTTTTAGTTCCAGGTATTGGTGAGCTTATTGGTGGATCTCAACGTGAGGAAGATCTTGATAAACTTACAAAGCGTATGGATGAGATGGGAATGGAGAAAGAAGGTTACTGGTGGTACCTAGAGCTTCGTAAATTTGGCTCAGCTCCTCACTCTGGATTTGGACTTGGTTTCGAGCGTGCAATTATGTACATCACAGGTATGAGCAATATCCGTGACGTTATTGCATTTCCAAGAACTCCAGGAAATTGTGACTTCTAAAAATCGCGAAACGATTATATTTTTTCCGGGGCTTAATCAGGCCCCGGCATCTTTCATCTTTTCAAACCCAAATGTTAAATTTATCTCACTTTCTTTCAACAAGAATTCTCGTCCTGATATTGAAAAGGATTTAGAGCGAATTAGAAAAGTATTTAAGGAAAACGGGCGATCTAGTATCGTTGCTCATTCTTTGGCGGCCTTACTTATTGAGTGGTTAATTCAAAATGAGAATCTTGATATAAGAAATTGTAAAATTACTTACGTCGCCCCTGCGTTTTACCCACGTAATTTGCTTACTAAATTTGTTAAGGCATCAGCAAGGGGAGCGCTATCTCGTCTTCCTATTCCTTCACTTGCGCCACTCAAGACTCGAGTTCGTTCCTATGTCGAACTTGGGGTTTACGCAGAGATTTTGGCCTTAAATGAGGGAGTTCTACTAAAGAAGATTAACGCTTCTGTTATAGTGGATAAGAGAGATGAGATGCTTAATGTAAAATATTTGAAAGCTATCTCAGGGCTTGAAATTGTGAGGGAAAATCATTTCCCTCACCATCGTTGTTATACATCTTTAAAAAGAATTATTGATTAGATTTTGTTTCCGTATTCTTTGGTTTATCACCAGAAGGTTTACGGAAGTTTCCGCTTTTTGATTTATTGCGGTTCCTATTGCGATTGCGATTCTTGTTTTGTGACTTATTTTGGCCATCTTCAGATTGTGCATTTTTATCCTGAGGCCTTCTGTTTCTAGGCCTATCATCACTATCTTTGTCACCTTTTTCATTTCTATTTGTTGGGCGACGCTTTGGACGATTGTTATTATGGCGCTTCTTTTCAATTTTTTGCTTTGGAATATTGTCCGATTCATCTTCAGTTGAATCTAATGGAATCTTCTCAATATCCTCGTCGTCACTATTATTTGATTCTTCTTCATCATCAAATAACTCGTGCGCATCTTCTTCAATATCATCGCTATCACTATCGTTATTTAGGCTCTTAAGGAAGGCCTGCTTTCTTAGACGTAGCTCTTCTTCTAACTCCTCAATTCCAATAATTGTCGAAGTTTCTTTTGTGATTGATCTAAATTCAGTAGGGAAGCTCCATTCTTTAGGTGGACGACAACGTTTTTTATCAAATTGATTCTTATAATAGCGACGGATATAGCCTCTATCAGTTAACATTTCAAATTGTTCTAATAGAATATGAAGCTTTAAAACCTTTCCGATATCACCATTCTTAGTGCGGATATAAGATCCTTCTCCTGGAAGGAATTCTCTCTTATTTGTGTAAACATCATCTTCGTATTTGATACAACACTTAACTTGTCCACAAACACCATTAATTTTTGAAGGAATTAGGGCAAGGTTTTGATTCTTTGCCATTTTTATGGATACGTTTCCGTAGTTTGTTAAGAAGTACGAACAACAAGTTTGAAGTCCACAAGCTCCTGTTGCACCAAGTGCCGCAGCACGATCTCTTACTGAGATTTGGCGAAGCTCGATCCTCATCTTAATCTCTGACACAAGGTCTTTTACAAGATTTCTAAAGTCTACACGCTCTGGAGCAGTGAAGTAGAATACGGCCTTTTTTCCAAATTGAATAAACTCAACGTGTGTTAAGTTCATATTTAGATTGTACTTTTCAATGAGGCGAAGGCAGATGATTTCGGCCTCGTTCTCTTTTTTCAAATAACTCTTTTGTTCGTCGATATCTTCCTGAGTTGCAACTTTTGAAATTGAACGAATAGGGAGCATCGACTTATCGAATGTGACTTCGTATGGGAAAGAGTTGATATAACCAACAGTCATTCCTCTGTCACTCATCGCTATTACTTTTTGTCCGTATGTGAATTTTCTCTTACCTAGTAAGAAAGGCTGACTTTTAGCATTTCCTGGGAAGCGAACTCTTACCATTGTAAGTGTTTGACCTTCTTCGAATTTACCATCTTGCTCTTTAGCAAGTTTATCATCATGCTTGTTGAATTTATTTACTTTCTTCTTACCACCTGACTTATCATTGTCATGTGATTCAGATATATCTTGCTGATCTTGGTTCGTCATTTTGTCCCATCAATTTTTTTTGAGTAGCTTCAATTGTCGTATTATTGGTAGCTTATGTCTAGCCAAATTGCATTAAATCACAAGTTGAAGTAGACGTGCTAGTCGTGATTTAGATGAACCATTAAATGGAATTTCAAAAGTTGAGGCCTTTGTCGCATCTAGACAGCTTTGAGCATCATCGAAGCTATAGTTATTGCTCTGATTCATATGTGAGGCCACTAAGTGATGTATATTTGCTTCTCTGCTTGGTTCTTCTTTAATTAGGTCTCTTAACTCATCTAGTTGAAGATTATTTGGCCTGATCGTTGATAGAGTTTTGGCCAACGCTTCATCCTCACATTCTTTTGTGATGAAATCAGAAAAGCTCATATTCGTTCTACGCTCAATACTACTATGATAGTGAGAGACAATGTTGATTTTGATTGTTCTTGAATCAATTGTAGGAAGAGTCTTTTCATCATTTGATTTGATAAAGACGAAAATATGGCCTTCTGGTGGCTCTTCAAGTGTTTTGAGTAGCTTATTTGCTAGTATTTGAGTGATCTTTTGCGATTGTTTAAAAATCGTAAATGAATATTTAAGTTTCGAAGGTTTGAAACGGATGAAATTGAAGAATTCCTCAATACTGTCATCGCTAACTTTATAGGACTTCTGGTCTGTTGAGACAAAGAGAATATCCTCATGTCCACGCTCGAGAACTTCTTTGGCGTGAGCTGGCTCCCAACCATTCTCATAGCAAAGAATATTTATTAGAAATTTATTGGCCCATTCTTGCAGAATTTCGTCTTTGGACGAAACTTCACGGTGACCACCTGTATGAAGAGTGTAGAAGTGGGCCAATTTTTGCTCTTTGTAACGAGCAAAAAGCGCTTCAAATGGAATATCTTTAACTTTTGAAGAATTATCCATTAATAATCGTTTCAATCTCTTCAATTAGTTTCTGAGTGACTGATTCAAGCTGTGCACTTCCATCGATTGTTGCAATACGATTAGGAAAGATCTGTGCACAATAATCATATCCTTCAATCAGGTCTTGATGAAAACTATTGTCACGTGACTCAAAGTAGTCCTTTGGCATATTTCTTAAACGTTGTCTCTCTAGTGATTTTTCTAAATCAATTCTTAGGTAGAATGTTTTATGAGGGACAATATTTAATGGAAAGCTTGAGTGAATATTTAAGATATACTCTGGCCCTAGTTTTCTTGCCACTCCTTGATACGCAATCGAGCTATCTAGGAATCTGTCACAAATTACTACTGTATTTGGTGAATCGAGCTCTTTCAAAATCAGTGCATGTAGATTTTGTGCACGAGCACTCGCAAATAAATGTGCTTCTGCTGCAGGGTGAATATCTGTATTAGAAGTTAAAATGGCCTGTCTTAATTTTTCACCGAAAGCAGTTCCGCCTGGTTCGCGAATAACGATAACGTTAAAGCCTTTATCTTCAAGGTAATCCTTGATTTTTACAATTTGTGTCGATTTTCCTGAGCCTTCAATTCCTTCAAAGCTGAAGAAGAATGATCCAGGGAAGGCCGCTTGGCGAAATACATTAGTTAGTTGCGTGATATCTTTAGTGTGTTCCATAACTTAAAAGTAACATAAACAATCAATTATTGACTACTTATTCTTTCAATTTTTATGGAGACAACCTATTAGAATTGTTCACCTTCTATAGCATCTTCAGGTGTGAATTCATCACTAAGTCCTGGTGATTCATCTGGGTTTGCACCGGCCGCAGGCGAGCGATCTAGATACTCATCAACGATTTCTCGTGCCGCATCAAGCTCGTCATAATTATTTAGCTCTTGCTCTGGTGGATCAAATGTCTCTTTTGAGATTCTCTCTCGTACAGGATCTAACTCTAGTGCCTCATTGGCATCATCGAAGATAACCTCTGGTGGAAGATCAGCAGGGTCCATTACTGCATCATTCATCTGCCTTGATTCAGATAGAAAGTCAGCGTTTCCAATTGAATCGTTACCTTTTGTAATTTGACGCCTATTTTGCGCTCTCTTCTTAAAGGCGCTTGGAGCTTCTCTTCTTCTTGAAGTTTTAGTCACTGTCTTTGCTGAAGGCTTCTTTTGCACCTGTGCTGCAGGAGTTCTCTTTGTTTGTGTTCTGGCCGTTTTCTTCGTTTTTGCAACAGGAACATCAGGCGTTCCAGACATCTTGCTAAATACAAAGAAGATAGCAAATACAAATACAAAACTTGCAGCAAATGCTCCTAAACGAAACATTGTCGCTGGGTCTGATTTTTCTTTTTGTTCAAAATCGTCAATTGATGCTTTATTTGGGTTTAGCTTTTGATTTCCAATATAAGCAAGATCGTAAATGAATTCACGATCTTCAGAGTCTTGCTTAGATAGCTCAATTGCTTTGTCTGCGTCTAAGATTGAGTTTTTAAAAATATGACCTTGAGGCGATTCTGGTAAACTTTCGTTTGAGCGGCTGCGACGATCAAATACTTCAAATTCATGAATTGTTCCCCAACTTTGTCCGTTATCGACAGAAATAAAGTCAGTGTAGAGTAGTTCTAGAGAATCTAGCATTGCCATAATTTCACTACTCTTATATGGCCCGTCTTTCTTATTGCTTCTTAGTATAAAGAATTGGTCGTCTTCATCAACTTGAAACTCTTTAATGATCTCTGGCCTTCTTCTTTGAAATAGAGGATGGGCCGTAATGACAGACCATTGTTCTTCCAACATGCTTTTTACGAAGACCTTTTGGTTAAATAATGAGTATTCTTCAATAAATTCCTTTAGATCTTCTTGCCAAAATGGCCCAAGTTCCTTGCCACCATCTTTGATAAAGTAGACTTCATTAGGCTCATAGAGTCCTCCTGAAATTTGTTCTTTCGTAAGTAGGTATTCAGTAACTTTTTTCTTTGTACTAGTGGCCATAAATCCTCAAACCCTGATTAGATTAATCACTTTCTATTAGGTTTATCGGAAATTTTTGCCTGTAGTTTAATAAAGACTTAAAAAAACAAAGCCGACTATTAAAGTCGGCTTCGTAAGTATTTAAAATGGAGTAGTTAATTAAAAAACTGGGAAAAATGCTGATACGATTAAAGAAGCATTCTTTAGTGTACCATCAACGAAATCTGGGTCTTCACCTCTGAAGTCAACTGGCTCAAGAGCAAGTGCTGCAGATAGAGAACAGATTGGGAATGAGTAACCAATTTCTGGTGAAAGTGAAAGAGTTTCAGACTCTGTAGCACCAGTTTTTCTCTTTGTACGGTAGTACTCAATCGATAGAGCTGTATACCACTTATCATTGATATAATAAGTTGGAGCTACGGCAGCATAGTAGTTCTCTAGAAACTTAGATGAACCAGTATTTCTGATATAATTTTCATAGAACGCATATGTTCCAATCTTGAAGTTATCAGTGATTTTCTTACCACCAATTAGGTAAAGTCTATTCTTTACATCGTACCCTGAACCATTTCTAGTTGCTGCTGGGTAGTAGTAAATTCTGTTTTGTAGGTATAGATCAAAACCGTTCTTTTCATCAGTTAGGATATTCTTAACGTAAAGACGTGCTTGAGTTGCACCGTATTGTTGGTGAACTGTACGGCTTCCGTCTGCATTCTCTTGTCTCTTAGTAAAGTCTGTTTGCCAGTATGGAACAAGCTTAACTGCGAATGTCTTATTGATATTGTAACCAAGGTATAAGTAGTTGTAGAAACTGTAACCATTGATCGATTGTTTAAAGTTGTTAGAACCTTCAACTAGGTATTGCATATTAAAAGGTGAGTCTTTTAATTTTTGGTACCATGAAGTTCCTGTTGAAGCTTCTGAAGTTGTTGCAGAATCTGTTGAAGATGCTGCTGTTGAAGTTGATGAGCTTGACGATGGCACAGATACTGATGACGTTGATGTCGCCGCCATAGAACTTACTGCCACGAATGCAATGATTGCTCCCTTTAAAATTCCCATTTTTTCTCCCTCTTTCTTTTATAGACTGTAGATATTGGAATTTTTTTTATTGAATTGCAACAAATGATTGTAATTTAGTGAATTAATATTTCAGTTTGTAAGAACATGTCAGAAAAATATGTTGATTTAATTACTTTGGTGTCAAATGGACCTTATTTTGGCTTCTATATTAGAAAAAACCTCATTATAATATACCTATGTTATTGATTTTTCTTATTCAGGCAATTGTAAGAATTGCGCTCTATCCATTATTTTTTGTGCTTTATCTATTAAAAGTGGGACCTTTCTACGCTCGAGTCTCCTTTGAAAGAAAGAATTATCGAGATGAAGGTTGTAGGCCCTTTGCTCGATTTGGAAAAAAAGCACACTGTGTCTTTCACTTCTCAAGTGAAGGAGAGTTTGAGCAGATTAGACCTTTGGCCGACGAGCTTATCTCTTTGGGCAAGAATGTTGAGCTAATTTTCACATCTCCAAGTGTTGAGCATAAGGTTATTGATTACTATCAGGCCAATAGAGAGAATATTCGTTATTTACGTTTGCCTCTGATGATTTATTTCCCGCTTCTTTCACGCCAGAATATCATTGCTTGGTCGAGCGCAAAGAAAATGATGATGGTTCGTTATGACTTTTTTCCAGAGCTACTTTATCTTGGCTCTAAAATGAAAGAATTTATTCTTTTTTCAGCAACTGTTAAAAGCTCACGTATAAAGACCACAGATATTAGTGAATTACGCTTACCTGGCCTTAAGAAGTATATCTATTCAATGTTTAGTAAGATTATTTGTGCAACTAATGAAGACTATATGATTATCGGTAAAGATATTAGCGCTGATAAACTAGAGCACCCAATTGAGCTTAGAATGTTGCAAATTGATTCTCGTCAGCACTTCTTTCGAAGACATTCTTTATATGAGGACTTGAATAAGCTCTTATCTTTGGCCGAATATGAAAAGAGAATCTGCTTGGCCCAGACTTGGCCTGTTGAAATGGATGCTTTTTCTGATCAAGAATTTTGCAAGCTGATAGGAGCAGGTGAGTTATTTGTCTTTATGGCCCCGCATGTACTCAAAGAAGATAATATTGAAAATTTAAAAGTGCTTATATTAAAGCATTGCCCTGATTTATCAATTCATATGCTGACAAAAGAAATCATTGAAAATAATCAAATAGACTCATTTATCTCAAATTATAAGCAAAGACCTGGACTCATTATATCCACTCTTAGAGGCATATTATGTGAGATCTATCCTTATTTCCGAACTGTCTTTGTAGGTGGAGGACATGGGAAGGGGATTCACTCTGTACTAGAACCCTTTGTTGCTGGGGCAAATATATTTTGTGGGCCAAATGTAAAGCGCTCGACAGAGTACGATACTATTGTAAAGTCTGGGGTTGGCGTTGGTGTGATTAATAATATGAATGATGCCTATTCAATTATAAAAAGCACTAGCACCAATAAGATGGCCAATGAGTTGATTTCTGATATGATTAAAGAAAGTGAAATGGCCAAACGCAAACTTATCGCATTATTAACGAATTAAAAAAATATAATATATGAATAAAAAAATAGATACTCTCGTCATTGGAAATAATATTGCTAGTTTTTTAACAGCAACTCAAATTCTTAAAAGTGGATTTGGTGCAATCTATTTGAGGGATAAAAGAATTAAGGCAAGTGATCCTTATTTTAAGTTCTTTGGGCCTTTAGATTTAGCATTTATTGAAGCTTGGGCCAGTGATCTCGAATTAGATTCGACAATCTTTGATAAGGATTCATTTGTTCACGCTCCTTTTTATTTAAAATATAAGAGCGAGCAAACGCTTTGTGCAGGACTTAGTCCTTATTTAAACTTCTCTCAGATTTGTCGTCATTTTCCTGAGCTTTATAATGAGTTTATCAATCGTTTAAGAATTGAAGAAATTGATCAAGAGAAGTTTGACCAAGATTTCATGTCTTCTGTTAAGCGCCTTGGAGAGTCTTTGTGTCGTTATAAAACATTCCATCAGGTGACAGTTAATACTCTAAGATCTGCTCTTCCAAATTATATTCATGATATTTATGAAATTTTTAAAAAACATTTAAGACTTAATAAAGACCTTCAACGATTTGCTAGTTGCTTTCGCTGTGTTTATACAAAGACATTAGAGCTAACATTTTCAGATCTTGAAACAATATACTTCTTTATCCTTATGTTATCTCCTCGCTTTAGGTTTCAGTGGCAACTTGAAAAAGAAGAGCAGGCCACAAAGACTATTGAATGTTTAGGAGGAAGTAGCTTTGAGGATATCGTTGAAGAATTTAGCTTTTCTAGCAGAAGACCTTGGGCGGCACAATTGTCGTCTTTTTCAGGGGTCGTCGCGCCTCAAAAGATCGCAATTTTTAGCTCTAATTTAGACAAATTAAATATCGCTCATAATATCACTGACCTCTATCGCTGTGTGAAGCTGGATTATGCCTTGGCCGATAAGCTAATCAGTGCTGATTACTACTACTTTAATGAAAGTTCATTTGGTGGTGATATCGTCTTTATCAGGAAAGAAATAAGCTTGGATGGTACTTGTCAGATTAAAATGTTTAAACAATTTGATGACTGCTTAAAGTATGATTTCTGCGAAAAAGAACTTCATCAATTTCTTTTAGATAACCAGATAATTGATAAAAACGACACTCTTTTAAAAGGTAAACTGACAAATGAAACTTGCATGCTTCGTAATCACAGTGTGATTAATTCTGGCTCAAGGATTAATCTTAAGTTTAGAATGGGTCAAGCTGGTAAGTTCGAGTCTGCAAAAGGCGTCTTCTACCATGGGCCACTAAAGAAGAATAACTTAGGTATCACACAAACATTATTAGAGGCACGTGACTTTAAAACCTTTATTTAAGTATAGGTATAATGAAGAGAAGCTACACTACAACCATTCTAAAATCACAAAGCGGTCAAACCGCAGTTGAGTATCTTCTACTTCTAGTGGCCGTCGTCTCTATTCTCTTTGCGGTCTTTCAAACTCTTGATGCTCGCTTCAAGGCCGACCCTGAAGCATGCCAACAAGGTAGTATAAATCCTCTTTGTTTTCTTAAAACTATCGGAATTGATGGCTCCAATGAGGTCGATCCTAAGAAATTTCGCACATTCAGGCTTCGTTAGACAGTTCTAACTATTTAATTTTAAAGAACTTTTTCCGTTTTCATGAAATTATTTCATCAGCGTTCGCTTTTGAACAGATTAATCTCGCAATGTGTTATAAGAAACTGTAACTCTATTTAAAAGAGACAGGGAGAACATCATGAAAACAACAATGATTAACTCGGCCGTATTGGCCGCACTTCTAATTTCAAGTGCAGCCTCATATGGACAACAAGACGATCCATTATTAAGTGAAACAGATCAAGTTGTTCATACTGACGAAATCAATATCGACGGGTTCTACAAAAAGAAAAAGAAACCATCACAAGCTGACAAAATCCAAAAGCTACGTCGTGAGCTAGAGGAGAAACACGAGCAGATGATGAGAAAGAATGTTGAGGATATGCGTCTACAAGAAGAAAAGCGTATCGCTGACAAGATCCAAAAGGCACTTGAGGGACAACTTAAGGCAATGGATGAAATAAATAATCAACAAGCAGCACCTGCAAGAGTACAAGCGGTCGCTCCTGTTGTAGCAGAACCAGTACTTCCAGAACTTAGCAATAAACTAACAATTGAGACTGGATATAAGAGTATTACTGGTGAGCAAAAAGAATGGACAGCAGGGATCAATTTCCAAGCTTCTGTTGAAACTGTTATTTCTGAAAGAGTTTCAATCGGAATTAGCGCTGGATTTATGAACCTTACTATTCAAGGTAATGAGCTTAGTAACTACAACAACTATGGTTACTATAATTATAATAACTATAATGCTTATAACTCTTATTCTCAAAATGATGAGATTTCATATAATGAGTTTAACTTTGGTGGATATGGTAAATTTTATTTCTCACGTTCAGCTAAGATTAAACCATACTTAAGTGTTGGAACTGGAATTCACTTTGGATCTTTTGAAATCCAAAACCCAGTTGATACTTATAACGAGACTAAGCAATCGATGAAGTATGTATCAGGTAGTGCATCTCTTGGAGCAGAAGTTAATTTTGCTAAAGAATTTAGCGCACAAGTTGGCCTATCTTACGAAAAGAATATTTTTAGACTTGGTGAAGAAGCACAATACAATGGTTCAACTAACCAGAAGGCATTAGTTGACCAAGCTAGAAATATTGAAAATGCTGACACATTTACTTTAGGTGTTGGACTTTCATACCTGTTCTAAACAATTGTTTAAAAAAACCATGTTCTCATAAAAAGGCTCCGCTCAGGGGCCTTTTTACTTTTCATTGCCACTGATTATCCTTACAATATTAAGCAAGTAAAATAATTTGAAGAAAGGAATCATCAATGAAACCAGTCTACATTGTCGAGGCAGTGAGAACTCCTCATGCAAAAGCCGGAACTATAATTAAAGATATTCAAGCCCCTTATTTAGGTGCTTACCTTGTTCGCCATATTATGGATGGAACTTCAATCGGTGACGATGAAGTTGATGAGGTTATTTTTGGAAACACAGGTACTCCTGCAAAGTATCCAAACGTAGGACGTGTTATTGCACTAGAGGCAGGCCTTCATAAGAAGACTTCTGGTTACTCTGTTCACAGAAATTGTGCTTCAGGACTTGAGGCCGCTTCTCAAGCTTTCATTAAAGTAGCAAGTGGACGTTGTGATGTCGTTGTTGCTGGTGGTGTAGAGTCAATGTCAAATATGCCACTTATTTATGGGAAGCAAATGACTGAGCTTTTTGCTTCACTTATGAAAGCAAAAACAACTGGTGATAAATTAAAAGTTCTTTCAACATTTAAACCTGCATACCTTTCTCCAATTATTGCAATTGAACAAGGTTTAACGGATCCTTTTTGTGGCCTAAATATGGGACAAACTGCAGAGCTTCTTGCACGTGAACTTGGGATCACTCGTGAAGAGCAAGATATCTATGCAAATGAGTCTCACCATAAAGCTATTAAGGCCATTGAAGAAGGTCGTTTTGCTGATGAGATCGTGCCACTGATCTATGGTTCAAAATTAGATAAATTACTTATGAATGATCATGGGCCACGTAAAGAATCTTCTGTTGAAGGTCTTGCAAAAATGAAGCCTTACTTTGATCGTAAGTCAGGAACTGTTACAGTTGGAAATAGCTGTCCAATTACAGATGGTGGATCAGCGATTCTTTTCTGTTCTGAAGAGGCCGTAAAAAAATATAACCTAGAGCCACTTGCAAGAGTTGTTGATTATCACTTCCATGGACTAGAGCCTGAGCGTATGGGAATGGGACCACTTCATGCAATGGATGGTGTCTTTAGAAGATCTAATATGACTCTTGAGCAAATGGATCTAATTGAAATTAACGAAGCCTTTGCTGCACAAATTATTGCTGTTAAGAAAGCATTTACTGATAAGAAAGTTGCTGACTTCTTTGGTATTGATAAATTATGGGGTGAGATTCCTGCTGAGAAACTAAATGTTAACGGTGGTGCTATCGCTCTTGGACACCCAGTAGGATCAACTGGATCACGCTTAATTGTAACTCTTGCTCATGAGCTAAAGAAGAGAAAAGCAGGATTTGGTGTTGCTTCACTTTGTATCGGTGGTGGTCAAGGTGGTGCCATGATTATCGAGAACTTACAAAAGTAATTAATTTAGAAAATATAGGATATAGCAATGACATATAAGAGAATCAGTTTTGAAATCAAGGACAAGAAAGCATATATCGGCTTTGGTTATAATGACAAAGCTTCGATGACTGTTTTCGATGAAGAAACATTAAAAGAGCTTCAAGATATCGTTGAAGATCTTCATACAAAAGAAAAAGAGCTAGATGGAGCAATCTTCTTTTCACACAAAGACAGATGTTTCATGGCAGGCGCAGATATTAAATTATTCGATACCATGCATACTGCAGCAGATGGACAAGCAGGAGCTGAAGCAGGTCAGACAATCTTTAATCGCATTGAAGACTTGAAGATGCCTACTGTTGCTTGTATCCACGGTGTGTGTCTTGGTGGTGGTCTTGAATTTGCTCTTTCTTGTAAATCAAGAATTGTAAGTGATGACAAGGCAACAGGTCTTGGCCTTCCTGAAGTTAAGTTAGGACTAATTCCTGGATTTGGTGGGACTTTTCGTCTACCAAAAGCAGTAGGGCTTCCAACTGCTCTTGATATGATCCTTTCGGGAAAAACTCTTAATGCTAAAAAAGCAAAGAGATCTGGACTTGTTGACGAGGTATACGCAAAAGAGCGTCTTGTTGATCTTGCACCAAACCATTTCAAAAAGAAAGTTGATAAGCGTGGATTCATGGATAAGATGCAAGACGCTGCAACTGATAATGTATTCACAAAGAAGATTATTTTTCAAAAGGCACGTGAATCAGTTTTAAAGAAAACTAAAGGTTTCTACCAAGCTCCTCTAAAAATTCTTGATGTGATGGAAGCTGGAGTAATGAAAGGTCGCACATCTTACTTAACTTCTGAAGCTCAGGCTTTTGGAGAGTTATGTATTGGTGAACAATCAAAGAACCTTCGCCATATCTTCTTCCTAATGGAAGGATCTAAGAAAATGGATGATGCAAAAGGTGTTGGAAGAAAGCTTCGTCGTGGTGCTTGCCTTGGTGCAGGTACAATGGGTGGTGGTATCGCTTGGCTTATGGCAAAGAATGATATGTTTCCAATCATGAAAGATCTTAATCAAGTTGGACTTGAGCTCGGTCTTAAACAAGCTTCAAGTAACTTTGCTGGTGCAGTAAAAAGAAAGCGTATGTCTCACGATGATTTTGAGCGCAAAATGAGATCAATTAGTGCTCAAACAGATTACCGTGGATTTGAACACACAGACCTTGTGATTGAGGCCGTTGTTGAAAATATGGATATTAAAAAGAAGGTCTTTGCTGAAACTGAAACTAAAGTTCGTAAAGACACGATCCTTACATCAAACACTTCATCTCTTTCAGTTCAAGAGATGGCAAGTGCGCTTGAAGATAACTCAAGATTTGCAGGTCTACACTTCTTTAACCCTGTTCACATGATGCCACTTGTAGAAATTATTAAACACGATGGTGTCTCTGATGAAACGATTGAGTCACTTTATGATTGGGTAGTAAAAGTTAAGAAGACTCCAGTTGTTGTTAACGATGGCCCAGGATTCCTTGTTAACCGAATTCTTATGCCATATATGAATGAAGCAGGCTTCTTATTAGAAGAAGGTGTTTCAATCAAAGATATCGATGATGCTTGTCTAAACTTTGGTATGCCAATGGGGCCTTTTAGACTTCTTGATGAAGTTGGGATCGATGTAGGTGATAAGGTTTCTAAAATCATCTATGAGGGACTAGGTGAGCGTCAAGCTTCAAATGGTATTGGAAAACAAATGCTTGAAAAAGAATTCTTTGGAAAGAAAAATGCTAAGGGATTCTACCTATACGATGAAAAAGGTAAGCCAACTGGTCCTAACCAGGAAGCTTGGAATATGCTTCCAAAAGCGTCTAAGAAGCTGAGTGAAACAGAGATTCAAATGAGAATCTTTCTTCCAATGATTAATGAAGCTGCTACAACACTTGAAGATAAAATCGTTGCAAAAGCAAAAGACGTTGATTTAGGTCTAATCTTTGGTATCGGTTTCCCTCCGTTTAGAGGAGGTCTTCTAAGATATGCAGACACTCAAGGGATCACTCGTTTAAGAGATGAAATGCTTAAGTTTTCTGAAAGTGTAAGTAAGGCCAGGTTCACTCCATGCGCACTTATTAATAAGCTTGCTGATGAAAACTCAACTTTTTACGAGTTATAGATTAAATGTTTCTAAGTTTTTTTAGATTTTTTCTAAATTACTTATTTAAAGCTAAGACTCGCCAAAGGCTACTTATTATGGCCTTGGCGAGTCTTATCATATCAAGCTTTTCACTCCTAAGTGTTCAGTCAGTTCTTAAAGGACTTCAAACCAATCGCATCGAGCGTGGAAAGCAAACTCTTGGCCGATACATTATTGATCTTCCAAAAGATCTCGACTTTGAAAAAACACAGTCTTACTTAGATGATAATAAATTAAGATATTCATTTGAGTATGAAATAGAGGGCCTTATTCGTCTTGAAGGCTACTTAGCACCTGTTATTTTTCATGGTGTTGCAAGTGAGACTTCTACGATTTTACCTAAGGCCATTGATCATTGGCCTGCAAGAGAAGAAATCCTCTTATCACCTTATTTAGGTCGAAAGATTTATGCAGGACTTGATGATAAGATTCAATTTATTTCTCCGGCCCATACAGATGTTTTCTTTGGTGAGCTTCCTCGTTTTAAGTCACTGATGATTGAAAATTTCACTGATTCAATGGACCCAGATATCGATGAACTTCACGCCTGGGGACATGCTTATAGTGCGTTCTCAATTGCAAAATCACGCCGTTACAATAAACTGAGGGTTTATAGTGTTTTGGGTGCCGCTGAAGCAGGAGAGCTCAAGCAGTATTTAACTTCAAAAGGTGCAAGCTTTAAAACATGGGAACAGTTAAATCAGAATCTTGTTTATGCTCTGGCGCTAGAAAATAATGTGGTTCTCTTTTTATTTTTAGCAACGATTGTTCTTGTTACATTTTCGATTATCTCAGGGCTTTCAATTTTCTATGCAAGAGTTA
The DNA here is from genome assembly GCF_047085075.1 of Halobacteriovorax sp. RT-2-3. NCBI lineage: Bacteria > Pseudomonadati > Bdellovibrionota > Bacteriovoracia > Bacteriovoracales > Halobacteriovoraceae > Halobacteriovorax > Halobacteriovorax sp. RT-2-3. The sequence continues at coordinate 278,226 of NZ_JBKIYF010000001.1, forward strand.
GAAATGACTTTGCTTCTTTTTGGATCCTTGGAATGAGTATGGATCAGATTAAGAAGTATGGGGGACTTAATATTGCCATTATTACAGTTTGTGCAATTGCTTTAGGTAATCTTCTGAGTTTTATTGTATTAAAGCTATTAGCGCAGTTTTCTCCTGTTATCATGCCGGCAATGTTTGTTGATCGTTCACTACCTGTTCGATTTACGGCCTCGTCGTTCGTATTTTCATTCTTGGTACCTGTGATTATTACAGTAATCTTCACTCTTTTTTCTAATTGGAGATTTTTCAAGGATAATGGGAATTTCATTAGTTTTGTTAAAAAAGTAGGAACTTAATGTTTAAAAATATTCTTCTATTATTTATCTTATTAAATTTTTCTGGATGTACAGGTATGAGTAAAGTTGCTTCTGTATTTATGTCTTCTCTTGGGGCCCACCCAAATAAGAATGAGTTAAGAACATTTGAAAAGTCGGAAAACTTCGATTCTTCTAAGCAGGTCTTTGTCAATCGCAGGCCTAATATAACAAAAGAGCAACCAATTCAAAAAGATGGTTTTGGCCTTTCTAAGTTTATTGAATTCTTAGGAAAGGGCGGAGGGCGCTATCCTGAAAAAACTTTGCCTTCTATAAAGCCTGATATGAAGATATTCTTAGAAAAGTCAGATCACGTTAAATCGATTTGGTTTGGTCACTCAACGATTCTTTTAAATATCGATTCAAAGATTGTTCTAATTGATCCGATCTTTTCGGGCTCGTCATCTCCTGTTCCTTTATTCGTAAAGCGCTTTGCACCTCCTGTGCTTAGTTTAGAAGAGCTTCCAGAAATTGATTATATTATTATCTCTCACGATCACTATGATCACCTTGATATGACGACGATGAAATTCTTCGCCAAAAAGAAAGACGTCAAAATTATTACGCCTCTTGGAGTAGGTTCACACTTAAAAAGATGGGGTTTTGTTGATTCCCGTATAACAGAGCTCGATTGGTGGCAAGATGTCGAGTTTGACGGGATTAAGTTTACTGCCACGCCTGCCCAGCACTTCTCAGGGCGTGATCAGGCCCATGAGAATACGACTCTGTGGGCATCATGGGTTGTAAAGACTCAAAATAATAACCTCTACTTTAGTGGTGATACTGGCTACGATATTCATTTCAAGGAAATCGGAAGTCGTCTAGGTCCATTTGATGTGGCGTTTATGGAATCTGGTCAATATAATCCAGACTGGTTTGCGGTACACTTACTTCCTGAAGAGTGGCCTAAGGCCTATGCCGATATCAACGCGAAATACTACTTCCCAATTCATTGGGGTGCATTTTCACTTTCATTTCATACATGGGATGATCCGATCTTGAAGTTAGATGAATATGCTCAGCAAGGTGTTCTTAAGCTAATGGCACCAAAGTTAGGAGAAATTGTCTCTTTTGATGAACAAGAATATGTTACAAAGAAGTGGTGGTAATCCAAATAGTAGGAGGCCTTTTGAAGTTTCTTATCTTAATCGTATCTTTCTTTCTCTTAAGTTGTAGCTCGACTACTTATCATAAAACAGTGGACTATGTTGATATTGATCGCTTCATGGGGGATTGGTTCGTACTAGCGGCAAGAGGTACATTTCTAGAAGAAGGCCAACATAATTCAGTTGAGACTTATACGTGGAATGAAAAAGAGAAGCGTATCGACGTTAACTTTGTTTTTAATAAAGACTCTCTAGATGGAGAACAAAAAGTCCTCACACAAAAGGCCTGGATCGAGGATACAAAAACCAATGCCCATTGGAAGATTCAGCTTTTTTGGCCTCTTAAATTTGATTACCTTGTCGTTGCTCTTGATCCAAAGTACGAGTGGGTGGCCATCGGCGTCCCTGATGAAAAGTACCTGTGGATCATGTCTAGAAAATACAGCAATGACTATGCTTCTAAAACAGTTGCTAAGGCCATCAAGCAATTAGATGAGCTTGGTTACAACACAAGCGAACTCATCCTTATCCCGCACCGATAAAATTTCAGATAGTTAGATTCGTTTATTTTTTGATCATATGTATATTTATTTCAATTTTTCACACTATTTCTCTTTATACTGTATTGTGAACTTGTTTAGTTAAGAAAGTAAATTCAAGAAATTATAGTAATGGAGATTATTTATGAAAAAATTATTACTCGTTCTACTATCACTGACTGCATTTTCAGCTTATTCGGCTACATACTCAGGTCAAAATGAAATGGATAAGGCCCTCGTTGGAAATGAGAATGTTGAAGTTACGCAAATCGTAGCTGGTGAGAAATACAATCTTAAGATGAATTATGCTGGTCAGCTTGCTGTTGATACAACTTGTGAAAAAGATCGTGTTGAAAATGGATCTATCGTTTTCAGCTGTATGATCTATGAAGAAGAAAACCACAAAGTTGATCTAGTTTTTTGGAAGCAAATGGGTATTCAGGATATGATCACAATCGATCTTAACACTGGAATGGGATTAAGAGTAAATTTAGAAAGAATTGATTAATAACAGAGAGGTCAGAAAATGAAGAATATTTTAAAACTAGTTTTTGCTTTAATGGTTATTTCTAACATTAATGCAAGTTCGAATGATTGCCATTATTTCTTAGTTCTTTCAGATGTTGATGGACGAACTGATGTAACACAGAAAGTTATGAAAGTTTATGAAGATAAAGGTTATACTTTCACAAAAATCAGTAACTTAAATGAATTACCACAAGAAGGTAGTGTGAGTTATATGACAATTTTCTCTGATGTACATCACTACAGAGGAGCTTATACAAGTGTTAAGCTAAAGGATCTTGTTATAAATGATGGAGAGATTGTTCAAGAGGTAGAGTCTTCTTACAAGCTTACTAAGAAGCCACTATTTGGTTCTTGGACAAAGAGTCTTTTAAGATCTGTTAAGAGAAAAGTTTCTTCGTGTAAATAATTTTTAAAAGTTATATATCTGATTATAAAAGGGCCCATACCGGGCCCTTTTGTTTTTATTAAGTTAGTTTTTTATTGCTTCAGATACAATTATAGTTGCCTCCAATAGTCTGGCCTATGAGCAGACAATGGCGCACCTACTTTACTTTAAATCCTGCAAGCGCCGCAAATGCATTATTCTTTAAAGGTGCATCGTTTTGCTTTGGCATCTTAGGCTTTCCACCACCGCGTGGTTTACTCTGGCGAGGTCCACCTGAAGGGCGCTCATAAGTTTTTGCTTCTTCTGCACCATCTGATTTAAGAGATAGGGCAATACGCTTTCTATCCATATCAACATCAAGAACAACTGCTGAAACCTCTTGTCCAACTTTAAGAACGTCAAGAGCATTATCAACAAAGTGGTCTGCCATTTGTGAAACGTGGACAAGGCCGTTTTCTTTGATACCGATATCAACGAAGGCACCAAATTGAGTGATGTTTTTTACGATACCTGGGTATCGCTCACCAATTTTAATATCTTTAATTTCACGTGCATCTTTTCTAAATTCCGTCGTCTTGAATTCTGTACGTGGATCTTGAGAAGGAGCTGTTAGTGATTTGTAGATATCATTAACTGTGAACTCGCCAAGCTTTGCAATTAGGTCCTTATCTGATTTAAGTTGGTTTGCAACAGCATTATCTGTTGTTAACTGCTCAAGTGTGAAGCCTTTCGATTGTGCCCAGTTCTCTAGCATTTCATAGTTTTCTGGGTGGATGAATGTTGCATCTAGCGGGTTTGCACCATTGTAGACACGTAGGAATCCTGCGGCCTGTTGGAATACCTTATCTGTAAAACGTGAAACTTTTAAGATTTCACTTCTATCTGAGAATAGACCGTTCTTATCTCTGTGCTTAACAATATTGCCCGCAACAGTCGGTCCAATACCAGAGATAAAAGAAAGTAGAGGAGCTGAAGCAGTGTTAATATCAACACCAACAAAGTTTACACAGCTTTCTACGACACCATCTAGTGACTTCTTAAGTCTGATTTGGTTTACATCGTGCTGATACTGGCCAACACCGATTGATTTTGGGTCTATCTTTACAAGTTCAGCAAGTGGATCTTGGAAACGACGTCCGATTGAAATTGCACCTCTTACTGTTGCATCTTTATCAGGGAATTCTTTCTTTGCAATTGCAGATGCGGAATAAATTGAAGCACCATCTTCTGAGATCATTGTTGCTTTAACTTTTCCATCTTTAACTGCTGTGACGTTATCTTCAACAAATTGAAGAGTCTCACGTCCAAAAGTTCCGTTTCCAATAGCGATATACTCAACATTGAACTGTTCAATCATTGCATTAAGAATTGTTGCTGACTCACGAACCTGATTTCTTGGTGGGTGAGGGTAAACAACAGTATCAACAACAAACTTACCTGTGTTATCGACAACAACTGTCTTACATCCCGTTACAACACCTGGGTCAAGTGCAAGAACCGTCTTAGGTCCTAGGTATGGTTGAAGAAGTAGGTTTTTAAGGTTTACACCAAAAACGTCAATTGCAGATTCATCTGAAAGCTTCTTAAGCTCACCCTTGATTTCTAAATCAAGTGAAGAGTGAATATAGTTTTTGTAGGCCTTTGAAGCACAGTCAACTAGTGCTTTGTAGCTTGTAACACCAGTGTCAGCAAAGTGTTTTGAAAGAATCATATTATTTGCGTATTCTTCATCAAATACGATTTCTACTTTTAGAATTTTTTCTGTTTGTGCACGACGGATTGCTAGGAATCTGTGGGCCGCTTTTGGATCACGAAGATCCGCTACTTTTTGTTCATACTCAAAATAGTCTTTGTATTTTTGCCAGTCTTTGATTTCCTCATAACCTTTTCTTGGTGATGACTTAATCAATGCCTGTGCCCAGTAATCATTTCGAAGAGTCTCTTTCAGCTCTGTATCGTGTGCGATTTCTTCAATGATGATATCGCATGCTCCTTTTAATACATCTTCAAAAGTTGCAACTTTCTTATCTTTATTAATGAATTTTAAGGCCTCTTTTGCAAGCTCTGGCATAGGAAGCTTCGAAGTCTTCATTAGGATTGCAAATGGCTCAAGCCCAGCTTCTTTAGCAATTTGTGCTTTTGTTTTTCTCTTTGACTTAAATGGCGCGTAGATATCTTCAAGTTGGTTGATATTTGTCGCTGCTTTAATCTTCTTTTCAATCTCAGGTGTCATCATCTCTTGTTTTGTGATGGCCTCAAGGATGAAAGCACGGCGTTTTTCACGCTCAATATATTCGTCGTATTTTTCTTGGATTAGACGGATTTGTTCTTCATCTAAACCACCTGTTTTATCTTTACGGTAACGTGTGATGAATGGGACAGTACAGTCTTCAACAAGTAACATGGCAAGTACGGCCATGATTTGTTTCGCTGTGATATCTGTGTTGTCTACACAAAATAGGACGGCATTTTGATCGATGATATCCATTGGGTTTTTTGCTGCTTTTTCTGTCGTCTCTGACATAATTCATACTCCATTAACTAAATTTGAATTAAAATTGTATAGTTATTGAATTTGGAATGACAATGGAAAACTTGAGTAAATTCGACTGGTTAACTTAAAAATATTGATGTAAGAAGTTATTATGACAAATGAATTCGATTATTTAGTAGTTGGTGATGGCATTGCTGGCCGCGCCATTTTATATTTCTTAACAAAAAAATATCCAACGGCACGAATCGCTCAAGTATATGATGACGAGGCGTTTCCAGCTTGTTCGAGACGCACGACAAGCGTTGTATCATTTGGATTATTTGAAGAAGGGATTTCGAAGCTTGGAAATATTCTCTTTCATGCTCATGAATTCTTAAAAGACTTCGTTGAAATAAATAGGCCATCTGGAGTTTATAGCTGCAAACAATTCTATCTTCCTCCAAATATTAAAGAGGATCCTCTAAAGTTTAAGCAATTTGAGGCCCGTTATGGTGCAGACTTTATTGAGTTTAAGAATCAGCAGACTGTTGCTAAAGATGCATATGTTATCAATCCTGATGAATTCCTTAATTTCTTTAAAACTGATGTCGAACAAATTAGGGCAAGAGTTAGTGGCGTTAATAAAGGCGAGCTCAAGACTAATATTGGAAGCTTCAATGCTCAAAAAATTATTTTAGCAACAAGTGCCTACACGTCATTAATCTTTAAAGATAAGAGTTTACCAGAGGGCAAGCCTGTTAAAGGCACTTACTTTACTTGGGATATCGATTTAAACGAAGAATCCTTTGTGATTTCTCGTGGTCACTTTAATCTTATTTATCGTGCTCAGGATAATCTTCTACTATTTGGTGCAAATTCAATTGAGGGGCTTTCTCATCTTCATTCTCCTAAAGAAGTGTATGAGAAACTAGAAATCTTTCAAGGCTTATTTCCTGAATTTAAAAATCTTGAAAAACCAATGATTCACACAGGAATTCGTCATAAAGGTAAGAGACGCACACCTTTTTGTGGTGAAGTTTGCGAAGGTGTCTACGCTCTAAACGCTCTATATAAGAACGGTTGGAGCGCTGGAGTTTCTCTAGCAAAAGAATTAGTGGATAGGCTCTAAGTTTTCTGAACGGTTTGCTCTAATTTCTTCTAGAACATAATCCCACATCTGTGCTCTAAGTTTAAGTGAATCAAGAGCTACTTGCGTTGCTTGTTCTTCTTTTTCAGCAGTGTCACAAAGCTGTGAAAGAAGTTTTCCCGCAAGGTCACCATGCTCGTCACCATCAAGTTCAATATGACGAACAAGGTAGTGTTTAAAATATGGAGCATCAATATTCTTTTCTTCTAAAACATTCACAAATGGTTGAAACAGATCAGGGATCAGGTTTTCTCTTCCATAAAAGAATGCTGAAGCAACGGCACTTGGATGGGCGTTAGTGACAAGGTTTAGGTTAAATGCCGTAAATTTTGCGATCTCTTGAGGGAGCTCATCAAATGAGAAATCACTAAAGAAGTTTTCAATTGGCGTTGTATCAGCACCAACTTCCTTCATCGCATTTAAGTACATTGTGAAGTGATCAATATGGCCACCGTTTAGATCTTCATCACTTTCTTCACCTAAAACAATCTCGTTAATGAAACGAACGCACTCTTTGTCATACTTTGAAGGCATCCATGGCGTTGACACACATGTCACTTCACGTTGAAGGCCTTTTAATAGAGACATGAAATCCCATACTGCAAAGATGTGCCACTTCATAAGAATTTTCACATCATCAATATCGTTGATATTTGAATAAAGTGGGTGAGCGCATAGCTCGTTGTGGGCGTTTTGAATTGCTATATTGACCGTTTTCATATGCGGCCAATATAGCGTAATTTACTTAACTCTTAAAGTGCGAATTAACCCTTTAGCTTTAGTTGTGAAATAAGTGGTGGAAATCAGGCCTACTTAATGAGCGGCGTCTTCTTGGGCCATTGCGTCGACCACCTTGCATTTGAAGCTTTTGATTATACTTCTTGTCTTCAATATATTTTATGTACTTATCTAAGTCTTCTTTTCGGTAACTCTCAAGTTCTTGAAACATTTCATTAAAAGAGAGGATTCCTCCTGCTTCTTTCTCCGCCTTTGCAATCCTTTCGTAGAGCTTCTCACCAACTTGGTCTAGAACAACAAAGAGATCAATCTGTTTTGAACCTAGATTGAGTGGAAATTTCTCTTCTAAGTTTACACCTGCTACAAATTTAATAATACCGCGACTGATAACTGAACGACGTGCAAGCCAAGCAAAATCATTACCTAGTTTTGTTCCAAAGCTAGGATCAAATTCATATCTTTCCTTTTCCATCCATTCAAAAATCTTTGAAAGAATCGCATCTTTGTAACGTGTATCCTTAAGTTTATCTGGGGTTCTCCATTCGGCAACGAGATCAAAGCGTGAATCAAATTGAATTTCGCCAGGGCCGAATGTTTTAAACTTTGCGATATTTTCACTTGTCACTTGGAGACCAAAGTCTTGTAGAAATGAAAGTAGGGCCGGGTTAAAGCTCGTTTTAAACTCTGGGATATCCATAGCTGTTCCAGAAAGCTTTTCACTGGCAACTTTGTAACCATGATAAATAACTTCAGAGCAAAAGATTTGCGAGTCATCGTTATAGTCCATGGCAAAGTCGTATGGGATATTTTTATCGTGTTTCTTAGTAAATTTAGAGAAACGCTCATGCATCTCTTTGGCCGCTAAATGCGCTAATTTAGCGTCTTTGTGACGAAAGACAACAGTTCTAGAATTTGCCTGATCAAGGTGTACTTGAAAGGGAGCAACAACATTACCCACTTCGATATGGGCCTCTGACGTGAAAAGCTCGCCTGTCTTCTTGTCTTTATATACTAATGTTAAGTGTGAAAATTGATGATCATCATCGCCGATTCGAGCAATAGCGGCACTTGAGTAGGCATTCCCGCGTGATAGAATAATATCTCCTGATTTGAGATCTCTCGGGCCTGAAAAACTATATTCAGGATTAACCATAAAGTGAATAGGAGAGTCGCCATCAAAATTTAATGTGCTAAATTGGCGCGGTACTTTTCCCTTAGGCCTTGAGGCATAGTAGGACTCGATAAAGTAGTCCTCAAGATAGCGTAGGGCCCTAAAAATATCTTTTACACCCTTAAGACATTGCTTTTCATCTTGATCAAGTTCCTTAGTACTATTGAGATCTTTTAATTTCTCCTTGAGATCAAGGCGAATATTAAAGGATGCATTCACGAAATCTTGCATTTGATACTGCGAGAATTCAGAAAAATCGATATCTGTTGATTTAATGGAAAAGAGGCGATTGTAGTAATGTTCAGTCTTTGTCGCACATTCTGCAGGAGATTTTACGCCCTTGGATACCTGTTCGTGCATCTCGTGCATGAGGGATTCAAACTTTGAGCTCTTTAATGAACTTGGCATTCGATAAGACTTCTGATTACAAGATACTAGCAAGGTAGAGACGATAATCGCTCCGGCGATCCCTGTAAGTTTCTGATTTTTCATTGTTTTCCCCCACAATTCTGAAAAATATAAATAGCTAAATAATCAAAATTGAACATGACTCAATAAATTTTTATCGGATTTTACCTTTTAAAACTTAAGTATTATTATCGGGTATAGAGAGATTTATTTATGACAAGCAATAAAAGTGAAGAAGTACATTATCGAATTTTAAATGCAGTAACCAAATTAGAAGTTGCTAAGGGACACCTTAACTGGAAAATCGCCGAGGTGGCCAAAGAGGCAGATGTTACTCGCTCACTCATCTATTATTATTTAGGTAAGGAAAAGGATGTAATCCTTAAGGAAGCGGTTAAGTATATGATTGCTCGTATCTTTAACCTATCTCAGGAAAACTCTGTTGGAATTCGTGAGCGTATTAAAATAGTTAGAAAGCAAATCATTCAAATGCCATATCTGTTAGCACTTTATATGATCAATAAGGGTGCTGGTAATGAGTTGTCTGATATTATTGTGGAAGCCGAGGCCGAGTTATTTGAACTTCTAAAGAAGAAATACCCTAACGTTGATCCTCGTGAGCACTTAAAAATTTATCTTATGGAATTAGGGGTATGTCTTTACCGCGATGTGGATGATGATACTCTTGATTATATCTTTTCCAAATATGACAGCTTTGAAGCAAAGTAATTAAAATAGAAAAAGGCCTCTTTAGAGGCCTTTTTTATTTCTAGCAAAAATCAATTGATGCGTGATTGTACTGATCTGGTGGAAGTTCACACTTGTCTTCTGAGAAGTTGTGATCTCCGCCATTTTTAATTGGGTCATACTTCTCAACCGTACCTGGAATTGCTTGGTCATCGATTAAGTCGTGGTTGCTATCAAATGCTTCTTTATAACTCTTGTACACATCTAGCATATAAACATCTGGTGACTGAGTCTTTCTTTCTTTGATGTTAAACATCGAGCTTGAAGCTTTTGCTAGGAAGTCAGTAAACTTATAAAGTGTCTTTCTTCCTCTAAACATCATTGTGTATTGGTTTTCAGTCATTCCAAGTCTATCTCTTAAGATTGAGTTGAATTGGAAACCTTCACCTGTAAAGTACCATGTTTCTTCTAGTCTTTCTTTTCCTGCACTTGGTTTACATACTTTGTAACGAATCGGATTGTTAACAGTGTTGTAAACTAATCTACCACCAAGTCCGTGATTTGATGGATACTTATCAGAGATCCATTCTGCTTTAAACTTTGATGTTCCTTCGATCATAAAACACTGGTGTGTTCTTGCTTCAAAGTTTAGTGTAATTGCTTCAGCGTATAGATCAATTGATTGTCCGCTGTCACTTCTATTGTTATCACCATTTGAACGATCTAGTGACCATGCCGTTGACCAGTCGTATCCTGCAGATACACCAACTCCACCGCTTACTGGTAACTTTTCTCCAAATGGAAGTTTGAAGTCAAGTTTTGCACCAACACCTGTTTTATATCCGTGAGAGAATCCAACTCTTCTGTTTTCAGTAAAGTAAGTTCCGCTACCAGTTGATTTAGAGATTCTAATAGTATTCGAGTGGCTAACTCTTGGTTTTGAAAGAATCTCTTGTACGTGACTTACTGGTGTAATCATCATGAATTCCCATGGAGACTCAATACACTTTTTCATATTGTAGTCTGAGTAAGATTTCCAGATTAGACCTGTTTTTTCTTGGCTAAAGAATGTCCCACATAGCTTTGCAAGTGTTGCTGAGTCGTATTGGTCTTCGTATAGCTTAGAGATTTCAGTCGTCGTAAGCTTATTTTCTTCAATAAGTTTTTTGTTCAGTCCAGTGTGATCAACTTTAATTGTCTCATCAAAAAGCTCGTGCTTCTTAAGTTCGTCAGAGAAGATCGCCTCAGAACTTTTGTTGTAACGAGGAGCTAGTTTAGCTGCAATGATATCTTTCTTTGTCACACCTTTTACATCGTTTGATAGTTTTTCTAGGTAGTTCTCAAGTTGTACCATTTCATTCATTTTCTTATCAATTTTTGTATTTGTGAAATCTTGCTCTTCAAACTTATCCGTCACTTGAAGTTGAGTGTGAAGGATTGAGTGAAAAGACTTTGATGATGCGTGGAATGTGCCTGCTGCCCAAGCTGGACGAGGTGCATTTCTTGGATCATCTCCCTCTCTTAAGATCGGTGAAAGTTTAATTGCCGCATAAGTTCTCGTGTGGATATATGGCATGTCCACAAACTTGATTGGCATATCAATTCTTGCCTTTAGTAAGTTGTTTTCTACTTCTACTTCACGTGAAGCAACTGAGATAAGTTTAAACTTGTGCTTGTTCTCATTTGTTAAATCAATATCACCCTGTAGTGGCGCTAGGAAGTATACTTCTAGCTTAAGCTTTCCTTGGTAGAAAGGCTCAATTGGGTTCATGTGGTGTACGTAGTTACCGTAGTTAACTTTTGGGTACATCTTAACAATGAATGACTTCTCAATTACTAGATCAAGGTTCTTGTTAAGGTGGAAACCATTATTATTATCGTGTCCAAGGAAGCTATAGTTAACTTCATCAACAAATAGTCTTGCTCTTTGGTTGTTATTATCTTTTTCACACTTTCCAGTTCTTGAAACTTCAGCAAAAATCCAACCGTTATTTGACCATGGGTAAAGACATAGTCCACGTGTTACTTTTGCATTTTGAAGTGTTTCATTTTGAACTTCAATTTCTAGGTTAAATGGAATACGACGAGTGTTTGTGTATCTTTCGTGCTCAAGGTAGAACTTGATTTCACCACAACCTGACTCATCTAATTGACCGTCAGTAATGTCATACATTTCAGTTACTGCATGCTCTTCACCGTTTTCTTGTTTTTCAAGGTTGATTAGTCTTGCTTTAACAAATTCGTTTGATAGTGAGCTACCATTTGCCTTAAGGTTTAAACATCCATTTACAACAACTTTTTGATCAATAATTAAATTATCATTTCTTGGATCAACTTGACCAAAACCTTTAGGAGTGATTTTTACGTTCTTAACATTGATGATCTCGTCTGCACTTAGACGGTTCTTGTTAAGAGAAGTTTTCATCACATAGTTATTTCTGTGAATAATGCTATTTGTATACTGATTCATCGACAGTTTTAGGTCGTATGAAATATTAGCACTTGTTGCAAGAGTTACTACTCTTTCACCCATTGGAAGGTAAGTGTTTGGAAGAGAGTAGTCCATAGTAATTGGCTCATCCCAAAAGATACAGCTATTGTCATCAGCAGTTCTTTCTACAGTTTGAAAGTTTTCACCAGATACGTAGAAAGTTTGGTACTGTAAGCTCTTTCCAAGTTTTGAACTTAGACATGCTTTTACATGAAATGTCTTACCGTAAGCGATTCTTGACTTCATCGATGCCTTATCTTCTGTTACTCCTTCTACTGTGAAGCGTGAAACAGACACAAGAGCACTTTCATTTGCAGAAGCCTTAAGCTGTCTTGCAAGTTGCTGTCTTTCGTCGTTGGAAGTGTCACTTCCACAACTAACAAGCGTTGTTAGTGCAAGCATTGAGATGCTTAGGAGAGTGATGTTCTTCATGTTCTTACAAAATGTCATATTCTTTCCTTAGGGAGATTGTATAAACTTGTTCGTCACTGTAACCATCAATTAAGTACGCTGAATCAAGGTTTCCGAGTACAGTGCGATTAATATAATTAAATTCTGTGCTAAATCCTTTTTGTGTTTCTAATTCAAATCCTACGGCATATCCTTTGTAGTCATTTGAAAAGATTCCACCACGGTAGAAAGCTGGAGCAGTATCTGCTTGGTTTTCAAATGCTAGGGCAGAAAGAGTAATTTTCTTGTCACCCATATTTGTTTTGAAATCTGCTCTGTATGAGTAACCAGTGTTCTTATCATCTGGAACTACTGATTCAGTGTTTTTAATATATGAGCCTGAAAGCTTAAGAGAGTTATCTCCTAAAGCAATTTCAATTCCTGCATTAGCAAAGATTCCTGTAAAGTCATAAAGGTATAGACTTTGATCAATTGGTGTACCGATGCTTACAGAGTTCCCCCAGTAGTAGTCTTTGTTAGCAAGATCACCTGAAAGTTTCTTGTAGCGGTAACTACCTACAGCACCACCAATGCGTAAAGCTTTTGTAAGGTAGCTAATGTCTGCTGACTCAGAGAAGAATTGTGGATCACCTGAATCATCAATATTAAAAGTTTCTCTTAAAATTGCATTTTGTGGCTTAGCTTGTGTTGCTTGAAGGCGAAGGTAGAAGTTTCCAACCTTAGTTGCAATCACTTCTCTTGCACCAATAAACGATGTTCCACCGTTAATGAATGGAGAGATATACTGACGCTTAGTTGAGTTATCAAGAGCACCTGCACTGATCTTTACAAAACTAAGTGGCCTAAAATCAAAATAACCATAGTCATAAGTGAACTTTGGCTTGTAAGTTTTAACTCTTTCTGCTTCTTGTGAAGAAGAGTTACCTGATTGATAGCTAAAACCACCACTGAAGTTAAAGTCGATATTTTCAACAACCTCTGCTTCAAGCTCTAGGTTCATCTTTGTCTGATAAACACTTCCCTTATCAGTTCTTGAATCAAGAGCACCATAATCCGCCCCAAGCTCTAGCCCTACATTTTTGAATCCTGCTGTCTTTAGAGTAGAGCTAAGCCCTTCTGTAAAGATTTTTGCCGATTCGTTCTGTGCGAAAGCTTGTGCCTGGCTTAGTAAGGCCAGTAAAATTAAATGTTTAGTTACGTTTTTCGCTTTAATCATGTCATTCCTATTTGTTTTGATACTAGAATAGATGCATGAATGATGCCATGTGTAATGAAACAAGTTCACGGGTGTAAAAAGTTTAAACTGCTGAAATGTGGTGTAAGTATTGAAATTTAGTTTAGGAAGTTAGTGTTAACGAGCTGAACACTGTATAATAAATGAACAAACACTGATTTGCTATGTCTAAGAAGTAATTTGTAATTTATTGGAATTAGATAAGAAGAGAATGGTGCGAAAGGGCAGATTTGAACTGCCGACCTACGGGATATGAATCCGTCGCTCTAACCAACTGAGCTACATTCGCACATTTCGATTGATTAGGATATTAATGACTTGCGCCTCGTATGTCAATATTATAATTTATCAAAAAGTTAAATTTTGTGAAAATAATGGCGATGAATCTAAAACCTAAACAAAAAAAATCACATTCGCTTGAAGCTAAGATGATTTCTCATTTTAAGAAATTCAACGTTGATATGGGCCTTGATCTATCTCGACCTATGGCCGTTGCATGTAGTGGTGGCGTTGATTCTATGGTTTTGGCGCATCTACTGGTTCAAGCAGGGGCCAAGAAACTTAGACTTCTACATATTGATCATGGCACAAGAAAAGAGATTGAAGACGAAGTTGAGCTGATATCAAGTTTTGCTAACAGACATGGCCTCGAATTTAAGACATATAAGGTTCAACACTTATCTTTAAAGACAAGGAATTTCGAATCTATTGCACGCCAAAAAAGGTATCAACTATTATTGTCGAATCTAGCAGCGGGAGAGTTACTTCTTACTGGTCATCATCTTGATGACTGCTTTGAATGGTCACTTATGCAGCAGTTTAAATCTTCGGCAAAGCAGATTGATTTAGGTATGCCGTATCGTAATGGCAATATTTATAGGCCACTTTTTGCATTCTCTAAGAAACAGATTCTCATGTATGCTAAATTGGCCAAGCTAGAGTGGCTTGAAGATGCCTCTAATAAAGACTTACGCTACGAACGCAACTTTATAAGAAGTCTTGTTGCAAATCAGATTGCTCCACGCTTTCCTGGACACCTTAAACACTATTGTAATCGCATGAATAAGCTGAAAATGATTAAAAAAGAGCTTAGTCGTGCACAAGACTTCAAGGTTATTCAGCGTCAGTGGGGGATCGTGATTTCATATCATGGTGAAATTAGTGAGGGCATTGAGCAGGCGATTCTTTCACAATCTCATTCATCAAAAGGGCGAACTCATTCACAGTTTAATAAGCTACGCTCTCTTGTAAAGTCTTCGAGTATTGGGCCATTAAGCTTTAGCGGAGGGCTACGAGTATTTAATTTTAAAAATCATTTGGCCGTGGTCAAGAAAGGTCATAAGATTAATTTTAGCATTAATCATTCGCAGATTCCTGAAGGCGTTCCATTTCTATCAAATAACACTAATACTAAGCATTCGCTTAAGATTTGTCCGATAGCTGATAGGGATGGGAACCTAAACAAGTTCTTTTCTGAAATTAGTCTTCCAGTTCATTATTCATGGCGTAAAAGCGGTAAAGTTTTAGTTTGGCTTTAAATTACTAGGCTTGACACTCACTAAAATGATACCATTTTAATAACTATAAGGTTACAATATAGCTTTATATTTTATTAAGAATTGTAATTAGTTAGTGAATATTTGATTAATAGTTAATTTGAAAATTAATTAAAAAGGATTTTAATGAAAGGACAAAACAAAACACTCCTCCTATGGATTATCTTAATCCTTATGTTTGCGGCCATCGCTAAAATTTCTTCTGAAAGCCGCCAGGCATACAAGCCTGTGACATACCCGGACTTTGTTAGTGCAATTAAAGGCAAACATGTTGATAAAGTTGTTCTAAAGGGTAAGGACAAGATCTTAGGAAAGTTTAAGGACGGCTATGAGAATGGAGCTTGGTTTGAAGCGACAGGAACGACAGGTGCCGAAACTTTTAAAATTTTAGAAACTCACGGAATCTATCCAGAGTACGAAGCGGAAGAGAAACAAAACGTTATCACAACTTTCTTGCTGCACTGGGGACCGATGATTTTCCTATTCCTCATTGTTATTTTCTTCCTTCGCCAACTTCAATCAGGTGGTGGCAAGGCAATGAGTTTTGGAAAGTCTAAAGCACGTATGCTTTCTCCACACGATAAGAAAGTTACATTTTCTGATGTATCAGGTGTAGAAGAAGCAAAAGAAGAACTAGAAGAGGTTGTAGACTTTCTTAAGGATCCAAAGAAATACACTAATCTTGGTGGTAAGATCCCTAAAGGTGTAATCCTTGTAGGTCCTCCTGGTACAGGTAAAACTCTTCTTGCAAGAGCTGTTGCTGGTGAAGCAGGTGTTCCATTCTTTTCTATTTCAGGTTCAGACTTCGTTGAAATGTTTGTCGGTGTTGGTGCATCTCGTGTACGTGACCTATTTGAACAAGGTAAGAAGAATGCTCCTTGTATTATCTTCATTGATGAGATCGATGCTGTTGGACGCCACCGTGGACACGGTATGGGTGGTGGACACGATGAGCGTGAACAAACACTAAACCAACTTCTTGTTGAAATGGATGGTTTTGAATCAAATGAAGGTGTTATTCTTATTGCGGCAACAAACAGAATTGACGTACTTGATAAGGCCCTTCTTAGACCTGGTCGTTTTGATAGACGTGTAACTGTTGGACCTCCAGATGTTCGCGGACGTCTTGGAATCCTAAAGGTTCATACAAAGAAAACTCCACTTGATACAGCTGTTGATCTTGAAGTAATTGCAAAGGGGACTCCTGGATTCACAGGTGCAGACCTTGCAAACCTTGTTAACGAAGCTGCTTTATTTGCTGCTCGTTACGGTAAGAAGGTTCTTCAAATGATCGATTTCGAACAAGCAAAAGATAAGGTTCTAATGGGCCCTGAAAGAAAGTCGATGGTACTTTCTGATCTAGAAAAGAAAGTAACTGCGTACCACGAAGCAGGACACACTCTTGTTGGTATGAATCTTCCAAAGACTGATCCTATCCATAAGGTTTCTATTATGCCTCGTGGAGGAGCTTTAGGTGTGACGCAAACTCTACCAAACGAAGACATGCACAACTTAACACTTGAGAAAGCTGAAAACTTCATTGCTTTCCTAATGGGTGGACGTGTTGCTGAAGAAATCGTTTTTAACGAAATCTCAAATGGTGCTTCAAATGATATCGAAAGAGCAACTCAACTTGCTTCTAGTATGGTTTGTTCATGGGGGATGAGTTCTAAAATGGGACCTCGTAACTTCCATCAACCAGGTAATTCTCCATTTGGTTCAACTGCACCAAGTGAAGGTGTAGGGTACTCTGAAGAGACAGCACGTGAAATCGATACAGAAATCACACGTTTCTTAGATGAGAACTATAAAGTTGCTAAAAAGATTTTAACTGATCACCGTGATGCGCTTGATAGAATTGCTGAAGGACTAATTGTTTGGGAAACTCTTGATTCAAAACAAATTCAGTCTTTAATCGATGGTGAAGATATTGGTGTTCCTTTAGTTGAAGAGGTTAATAACCAACAAGCACCTTCTCAAAAAGCAGCAGGTGAGTCGACAATTTCTAAACCAATTGACGATCCAAAATTAGCATAATCTAAAATGACAAAAATATCTTTTTTAGGGGTAGTTAACACTACCCCTAATTCATTCTCTGATGGCCACTTAAATCTCGATCAAGACTATCAAATCAAACAATTAGAAAAGTTTAAAAACGCCAATTACGGTATCGATATTGGTGCTGAAAGTAGCGCTCCTTTTAATGATCCTGTCTCCTTACAAGAAGAATGGGCCAGGCTTGATTCGTATTTGTTCCAGCACCTTAAGTATCTAAATGAATTTAAAACGATTTCAATTGATACCTATAAGCCTGAAACAATGAGGCTGTTCTTAGACAAGTACGCTAAAGAGTTTGAACGTATTATCTGGAATGATGTTTCTGGTGTTATCGACGATAAATGTATAAAGCTTTTAAATGATTATCCAACGATTGAGTACGTCCTTTGTCACACTCTCGTTCCTGGCCGCGATAAGACTCTTGAGCATATGAATTACTTGGATCCTAAGCTCAATGCTAACTCTCTAAAGACTTTTTTCAAGCAGGCAATGGATAAGCTTCAAAGCTCAGGCATAGCTTCTGAACGAATCATTTTAGATCCTTGTTTTGGCTTTTCAAAAACCACAGATCAAAATCTAAATCTATTAGATGAGTTACATGAGATTCAAACAATATCTAAGCGTTGGCTCATTGGTATTTCTAAGAAGTCTTTCTTGCGTCATCTTATTAGCTTAGAGCGCCCAGAGATTCGAGATGATAAACAGGCCTTACTGGCCGCGAGTGAAGGTCCGCACTGGATGTATCTTGGCCAGTTTGCACGTGATTTCAACGAGGTAGATGATCTTATTTTCCGTGTTCACGAGGTTGGAAAAATTACAAAAATTACGTAAATACTCGTGTTTATCAGCTTTTTGGCCTATATATATGAACATTATTTTATAAAGGGCCAAAATGAACAAATTAAAAGTATTATTTTCTATTACTTCACTTTTTATTTCATTCAATGCTTTTGCATATCTTACGCCAAGTATTTCAGATTTAATTGATAATATTGATAAGGCCATTTATGGTGATCTTGATATCGTTGATGTCAATGCAGGAACGTTAATGCATTCTCCTGTTGCAAAGATAAATGCTCACTCGAGTGCTATTGTTGTTAATCGTTGGAGTTTAAACGAAGTAATTAGCGGTAGGCTATTTTCTATAACCGGTTCTGATTTCACAAAGAATGCACGTCTTTGTGAGGGGGAAGAGAAGTTTCTTGACCAGAAAGCGTATGGAAAGTGTAGTGCTGTTCTTGTTGGGCCAAAGCAGGTTCTAACGGCCGCACATTGCATTCAAAATGTTCAAATCGCTTGTGATCGTAAAAGCTTTATCTTTGATGCACGTGAGGATCTTGGAAGTAGTAATGCAACTCAATACTTTGTGAAATCTCAGGTATATAACTGCAAGAAGATTCTTGCTTATAACCAAAGTCGCGATAAGACATTTGATTACGCACTAATTGAGTTAGATCGTACAGTTGAGGGTGGTAGAAAGCCTGTGGAAGTAGAAGAAACTAAACTAGAAGTTTCAGATGAAGTCTATATGATTGGTCATCCAAACGGTTTCTTATCAAAGTATTCTTATAATGGTTTTGTCAGAGATATTGATCCTTTATTTTATATCACTAATCTAGACGCTTTTGGTGGCAATAGCGGTGGGCCAGTATTTTCAAAAGAAAGTAATAAGATGGTTGGCCTTCTTATTCGTGGCCATGATGATTTTGAGTGGGATACTAAAGCTAAATGTAACCGCGTTGTTCACTGCCAAGAAGATGGTTGTGATGGGGAATACGTATTAAAAATCAATGCCATTATTGACGATATCGAAAAGGCCCGTAATAATTAAGAGATGAAATTAGGTCACATCGTTTTATTTAGCTCAAATGCTCATTTAACTTCCACTTTTTTAAGTGAAGTTTTTGATCTTGAAGTTGAAGGAGCGTCTGACTCAGTTGTTGTCTTTAACGATGAGTTACGATTTCTCGTGGTTGAACGTCCTAAACTTGCCCAAGTTGGTAATAATATCGTTTTTGATTTTGTTGTTGATAATTACGATGAGTTAATTGAGCTACAAAAGAAGGTTGAGTTTGTAAACTATCGACTAGAAAGCTCTGGTGAAAACCTTAATATTCTCTCTAATGAAAAGATACCTGAAATACTTGTGCATGAAGGTGTGCAATTCTTCTTTATAACTGATCCAGACAATCGTCGTTGGAAAGTTACCTTAATTGAGTCCAATTAAATCAAGCCTAATTTTTTTAAGCTAATTTAAATTTTATTTAAGTCACAATTCTGACACCTTTTTCTTCGCAATTTGGCCCTAGCGTGTGTCATTTTGACAGGTAAATGCTGGGATGTAGCTGATATCGTAAGATGAACAATTGGCACGGTTTGTGCTTAGTATATAGTAGTTGCCTCAGGCAGGATGCCACAGGCCTTTCTTTATATAAGATATATAAGATCAAAGAACTCAAGGATTGAGTATGCGACTTTTAGTACTTGCTTTGGCCGCCTTCAGTGCGGCCAATATTTCGGCCGATTTTATCATTAAATACAAAGATGGAAGTGTCGAAAAATCAAAAATTAATCCAAGCTCACAATTTTCTTCATTCGCTTTAAGTGACGACGTTGAATACGTGGAAGAAGATTTAAGGCTCTTTGCTAATGGTGGTGAGTACAACGACACTTACTATCCTAGTCAGTGGCATTTCACAAATTACCTCGACAATACTTTCTATCATGCACGAGAGTATGCAACTTCTGAAACAGATACGAGAGTTAATGTAGCAGTTATTGATACGGGGATAACAGACCATTTTGATCTGAATACAAATGTTGTAGGTGGATATGATTTTATATCCGACTCTGATAATTCAAGAGATGGCGATGGCCGTGATGCAAATCCAAATGATGAAGGGGATTATGGCTCTGCTACTACTGCATGTAATTCTGGTACAAATGCCTCAACGTGGCACGGTACACACGTAGCAGGAATTATTGGTGCAAGTTCTAATAATAGTTATGGTGTCGTTGGGGCCGCCAAAAACGTTAATTTAGTGCCACTTCGTGTTTTAGGTGCATGCGGTGGTCTTACTTCAGATATTGCTGATGCTCTGAGATGGGCAGCTGGCGGTAGTGTTTCCGGAGCCCCGGCCAATCCTTATCCTGCCCGTGTTGTAAATATGTCTTTAGGTGCACGTGGTAGTTGTAGTCGTTACATGCAAGAATCAATTGATTTTGCGCGCTCTAAAGGTGTTGTTGTTGTGGTTGCAACTGGAAATTCAAACGCAGACGCTTCTTTCTATACTCCATCAAATTGCCGTGGAGTTTTAAGAGTAGGTGCCGTTGCAACAACACGTGCTCGCTCTTCCTATTCAAATTATGGCCGTATTGTCGATATTGCTGCTCCAGGGGATAGTATTTTATCGACTGTTAATAGTGGACAATCAACGCAAGGAACTGCTGTCTTTTCAAGAATGAATGGAACTTCAATGGCCGCTGGCCTTATTTCAGCAACTGCCGCAATGATCTTTCAAGCAAATCCTTCTTTATATCCAGATCAGGTTAGAGATATCATCACAAAAACAGCTGTTGATTATTATTGCGATCGCAGCTCTTGTGCAAAAGGTGCTGTTGATGCATACGAGGCAGTATCTCTAGCATTTTCGACAACTCCTAATGCAAGTTTCCGTTATAACGATCCCGTTCTAGTAGGTGGAACAGCTGCTTTAAACGATAGCTATAGTAGTGGCAAAAGTGGTGGAGGAGCCTGCGGAACGATTGAAGATGTTAATAATAGTGGCAGCGGTGGAAATATGCTAGCTGGACTTCTTTTGATTATTGCAATTGTCGTAGCTCATCGTATTAAACTTATGAGGCCTTAACGGGACTGCATTCGACTTCAATATTATTGTCGACTATTTTACAACTATCAACTTTATAAATTTGAGCTCTCGAAGAGTGACCATCTAATTTAATAATGGCATTCCTTGGAATCTCTTCCTTTGTTAAAAGCTTTAAGTGTTTATGATCTTTTTCAACGACACGATAACCTTGAACAACATCACTTATTTCAAATACCTCTATAATATCTCGACCGAGTCTATTTTCATCATTGATCATTTTATTAATCTGGTTAATCACGACATCAAAGCCTTGTTGTTTGAGTACAAAGAGATCGATACCTTTGCGTGCGGCCTCTTCTATTACTTGGCTGTCATTTTCATTTGTTACTAAGATAAAACTCATTTCTTTATCGAGTAATGAGATCTCATCGTACAATTCAATTCCATCCATCTGTGGCATCATATAGTCGCAAATAATATAAAGCTTCTCTCCGCGATTAAGCTTAATTGTTTGTATATCTTCAATGGCCTTAAATGGATTAGTGTGAAAACGAACATGTGAGTTAAATGTGTTCTCGAGGCTAGTGGCAAGGAGCTTGGCAGTTTCGTAGCAGTCGTCAATAACCATGATATGCTTTTTCATAGGAACAGTATAATTGACTTAAGTGCTACCATAGGGATAAGTCGTCTAAATTTAGCTTAATTTAGATTAAGTAAGACGTTATTTAAACAGTCTGTAGGCCTATTAAGACCTACAGTGATACCTCTTGAATTTTGTAACCTTCACCGTAAACACTTCTGATGATAAAGTTAGAATTTTTGATCTTCTTTCTAATTGAACTTATATAAGTATCAATCATGCGATCGTTAACCTTATGATTATCAGGAGCGATATGATTGAGAATTTTCTCTCTCGCCAAAACGTTTTGCTCATTTTTTAGAAGTAGATGAATTATTTTGAACTCTGAAGATGTAAAATGAATTCTTTCTCCACGTATTTTAACTTCTTGAGATGGGATATTAAGAGCAATGTCGCGGTAATTAATCACTTCAAGTGCATTCTCATTGTTAACAGACTTAAGAGTTGTGCTAATAATGCTTTTAACTTCTGAAGGCTCAAATGGTTTACTGATAAAGTTTATGCCACCAAGTTGATAACCAGTTACTCTTGTATTCACATTATTCTTTGAAGAAATGAAAACAATTGGTGTATCTTTAAGTTCATCATTCATTTTTAATTGCGAGCAAATTTCAAATCCAGATTCATTTTGTAATAGTATATCTAAGAGGATTAGGTCTGGCTTTTCTTGCCAGGCCGTCGCAATGGCCTCATCCTGATTACTTGCTTCAACGATATTATAATTACTTTCTAGTAGCGCCCTAAGCAGGTCTCTGATTTCTTGATCGTCATCGATTATTAATATTTTTTTCATGAATAACTCCTTTATATTCATGAATATAATGTATAAATATATCAAAAAATCTTCAGCTTAATTTAGGTAAACCTTATATAAAATTCTTAAACACTTGTTTTTAAATCTTCGTTATTTGCAAAGCTTTGAATATTATCAAAAATGAGCTTGGCCATATCAGAACGTGCAACATCATTTGCTGAACCAATATGTGGAAGAATGAAGATATTGGATAGTTCTCTCAAAGGGGAGTTACTACTTAGTGGCTCGTTACAAACAACGTCAAGTCCTGCCTGTGCTTCTTCATTATTTTTAAAGAAGTCATACATTGCATTTTCATTTATAATTTCACCTCTTGCCGTATTAATTAGAATTAAATCTTTCTTCATTAATTTAAAGGCATCGTGACTTAAAAGCTCATGTGTTGACTGAGTATATGGACAATGAATAGAGATGATATCACTTTCTTTTAAAAGTGTTTGAAGATCAACATAAGTTGCATTGCACTCATTTTCAATTTGATCTTTCTTGCTTGGGCCAGTGTAGAGAATCTTTTGGTTAAATGCGCCCTTACACATTTTTGCAAATTGAGTCCCAATTCTTCCTGCTCCAATAATTCCATGTTTTAAATCAAATAAAGATTTTCCAATAAAGCCTGCTGGCTCCCATGTTTGCCATTCTTTATTAATTACATTTTGTCTTGCTGCTTCAATTTTTCGTGCACTACAAAGCATCAGTGCCATCGCAAGCTCTGCCGTGGCCTTTGTGAGAACATTCGGCGTGTTTGTGACAGCAATATTATTTTTTCTACAGTAATCAATATCTATATTATTAAAACCAACTGCATATTGAGAGATGAGTTTAAGTTTTGGAAGTTTTTCTAAAGTTTGTGCATCAAATTTATTGCTCAGCATTGAGATAATAACATCACATTCCTTTGCATTTTCGACTATGTCATCTTGAGTGATTGTTCCATGTTTTAAACGATCCCAAATTTTAACTGTATGGCCTTGTTCTTTTAAATCTTGGAATAGGGGACCTTTGATGACATCTGTCGCAAATATCGTTAAATGACGCATGACTTCCTCTGCTGTATTTGAGTTCTTTATACTATATAGTATTTGTTCTATGTAAGACGTTGTAAGCTATCTTCATTTTACATATGCAATCTACATTTTAAAATAGATAATAGAGCTTAAATTTAATCAAAATATATTTCATTGGAGGAAATTTTGAAAATATTAGCAAATATATTAGCAGTAGCACTTTTATCAAGTGCGACAAGTGCTGCAACAATCGCAATTATTGATTCTGGTACAGATATGATGCATGAGCAGATTGCTCCAAAAGCATGGATTAATGAACTAGAAATTCCTGGTAACGATCGAGATGAGGACCGTAATGGTTATCAAGATGATGTCTACGGTTGGAACTTTGCAGAAAGTAATAATCAAGTTATCGACTATAAGTACCTTGGTACTTTAAATGATGACATGGTTAAGTTCTTTGAGCTTCAAGAGAAGTCAATGAGAGGAACAATTACTGAAGAAGAGGTTACTTGGATAAGAACGATTGTAAAAGACGAAGACTTCATTAAGAGAATGACTGTGTATGGAAACTTTATGCACGGAACACACGTCGCTGGTATCTCTGCTGAAAAATCTGATGATGCTAAAATTCTTGCAGTTAAGCTTATTCCAACAGAGGTTAAGCTTCCTGGTCAAAAAATTGCTGTTAATTCATTCTTAGGTGGATTTGTTGAAAAACTAATTAAGGCAGGAATTGATCAACTTGCAAAAGCACAGACTTCAACATTTAACGAAATTGCTTACTATATCGCAGACCACGGAGCACGTGTTGCGAATGGCTCTTTTGGTACAGGTTACCCACAAGCAAAGATGATTGTTGAAACTGTAATGAAGACTTTTTCAAAGAAAGAACCAAATCCAGAAACAGTTGATATGTATGCAAAGTACTTTCTAAGTGCTCTTGTTAAAAACTCTCAATCAATGCTTCAGGCAGCTCCAAATACATTATTCGTTTTTGCAGCAGGTAATGATGGCCTTGATAATGATGTTTTCCCAACTTCACCAACAAATATTCAAGGTGATAATGAAATCTCTGTAGCTGCAACAATTGACTACGATCAACTAGCTCCATTTTCTAACTACGGTGCGAAGATGGTTGATGTTGCTGCTCCTGGTGTAGGAATTCTTTCTAGTGCTCCAGGAAATAAATACATTAAAGTATCAGGAACATCTCAAGCAGCTCCATATGTTGCTGGTGTTGCAGGTAAGGTATTTGATATCAATCCTGAACTGACGCCGCTACAAGTAAAGAGAATTATTCTTGAAACAGTTGATGTAAAAGGCTTCCTTGCTGGAAAAGTAAAAACATCAGGTGTTGTGAACTCTGAGCGTGCACATCGTGCTGCTGTTTTATCTCTAACAGTTTCAGTTGATAATGCAATTGCATCAGCGAAAAATGAAGTTTTAGATATGGAGTCACCTCGTCTTGAAAAAGGTGTAAAGAAGCCTATTTATATTGAAGGCTCAATTCTTCCACTTCCATCTAACTTTGTTATGTCAAAGTAATTAATAAAAAAGGCCGCTTTAAGCGGCCTTTCTTTTTCTTATAATGTTTCTTTTAATTCTTGTATTGTTCCTCTTTTGGCCGTTCCAAAATCCGGAGTCTTTCCCTTTTGCTCAAGTTCTTTTTTCTTAAGTCCTTTCATGTAGACGACAAGACTTAATTGATTTTTACGAGTAGGGTCTTCTATTTGATTGATGAATGTTTGTACTAAATCAAAGCCATACATTGCAGGCTTGCCCATCACAAGGTTTACATCCCATTCAATTCCTTGCTTGTCTTCATTAGGATTTGTTTCATAAGAGTATTGAATAAGTTCCGTACAAACGAAACGAGAATACGAATTTCCATTGAATGAATAATCATACTTCTTTCCAATACTTTTAAATGTACGCTCTAGTGCAAGCGCCTTATCTTTCTTTGTTAGGTTAGGTCGAAGAATAACCAAATTATCCCAGGCCATTGATGGACCTAGTTCCATAAAAACAACACCTGGCTTTAGTCCTTCAAGTGTTACATATGGCCTACCCTGTTTTTCACTATCTTCATATTCTTTCATAGACTCAGGATATTTCTCTTTTAAATACGACATATAGTCCTGGCATTTCATGAATTCGCTAACGCACCTTTTTGCAAAAACTTCATTTGTTTCTATATCGTCTTTAAAGTAATTATTAAATTTAGAATACTTTCCAATAAACATTAGGCCATGGGTCCAGTTACCTTTAAATACGAGATTAGATAACTTTCCATATCGTTGGATTGCACCAACGTCTCCTGGTTCAAATTCTGCCTCAGAAATTTTCTTAAGCTCATCTACCTTTATTGCATGCTTTATAGGCAGGGCAATATAGCTAAAACTTTTTAAAATAAATTCTTTGATATTGTAGAAGATTGTATAGCGGCCAGCATTCCAACTTGTTTCTCTAAGTAAGCTTTTAAATGAAGTTAGCTCTTGGCGAGCTTCTTCAATATCATTTTCAATATCTTCAACAAGAAGCTTTAGGCCCTTATCGTTACCTGCAAGCTTTAACACTTCATCGTCGAGATTGTGAAAATCTGTGATTGTCGCAGCTTTAATGTATCTCAGTTGATAGCGATTATAAGGAGCTGAGATATGATTTCTGCCTGTCTGATTATTTACACGATTGGAGTCGCTTAATTGACGTTTTGTTTCTTTGAAATCTGCTTCAAAATGTTTCGACTCGTAATTTATATCTTCAAAGTCATCTGAAAAGACTGAGATAAAGTTTTCACCTGACATCATCATGTAGTTCATAAGTGACAGCATTGCTTTGTACTTGGAAGTACGAATTCTTATAAGCTCTAGTGCCTTGGCGTTATTTTTCTTTCTTATATGATGAGTGATTTTTTCTACTGCTTCATCATGTACATGTAGTAAGTAGTCGAGTTGTTCGTAGGCCGCTATTAATTCCAGTCTCTCGTGGTAGCGAACAATATAACGTGGAGTAAAAGTCGTTTGATAGGCAATGTCTTTTGTCTCATAAACGAAGTCCATCAAAGCAGCTTGAAGCTGCTTATCATATGAGGCCGCAGACTTTTGAAAGTCTAAACTATTATATTCTTTTGCCTTAATTGTTAAAGGCAGTGACGAGGCAATTAGTAGCGATATAAATAGAGTTTTCATTCTCTCTTTATAGCAAATTTATTTGAATAGCAGCTTTGGCCTGTAAAGCTTACAGACCAAGTATTAATAGGTTAGTCACTTACCATTCGTGATTACATTGTGGCGGTAAAGCCCATTAATCCAGTTACTTACATCACTTTTGTAGTTATTTGAGAACCTGCGATCACTTAAGCCTCCTGGTAAGACTGTGTAGACGTCTGCTTGATTGTGGTCAGTAACCATTTTCCATGAAGGTACAAAAGAAGTCGTCCTACCATGGGCCTCATAGACTGCCCCTTGGGTAATGGTCGATCGGTTGCCTGGTATTTCAACATTATCAATATCAAAGCCTAGGAAAGCAGGGAGTTTTCCATCAAATAAAATATGCTTCATCTTATAACGATTCTTATCTCCCCAGCGCATATTCTTTGGTGCTTGGAGTTGACTTTTTTCTAGTGCTTTTTGAATATAGTGTTCTTTTTCTTTTTTATCTTTAAACCAAATATGGTCAATATCATTTGTTAGGAAAATACGATCAAATAAACCGTAGAAGTCAGCGATAATTGACGTTTCATCCATACAATAAGTTGTGACTTGTTCTCCTAGAAGGTGATCACTAAAGAAGTCTTTAAGTAGGGTGCGATAGAAATCTTCAAATAAAGTTGCTTCACAATTGTCGACATCATAGTTGCGCTTCCAATTTATTAGGCGTTGGCCTATCTCATTCTTTTCAAAGACTGAATGAAAAACGTTAATATAAAGATCTGCTTGTCTTGAGAATGTGTCAGATTGCATCTTTTTAAACATTTCAACGTTA
Source organism: Halobacteriovorax sp. RT-2-3 (assembly GCF_047085075.1). Lineage (NCBI taxonomy): Bacteria > Pseudomonadati > Bdellovibrionota > Bacteriovoracia > Bacteriovoracales > Halobacteriovoraceae > Halobacteriovorax > Halobacteriovorax sp. RT-2-3. The sequence continues at coordinate 305,786 of NZ_JBKIYF010000001.1, forward strand.
TGATCTTTGTTGCCAATCAATAGCTCTTCAATTCTATCTTTACGATAAGATGCCATCGGCGCATTGATGGCCGTTGGGAATTGCTCATGCTGAATTCGATTATTAGCAGTTGCAATTATTTTAATATCAGGGTTTTTGTAATGATATAGCTGATTGCCTTCATGATAACCTTGCCAGATATTTTGCTTAAAATAACCTTCAACAGGGTATAGGCCAGAATGGGCCCTCTTTGGAAGTACTCCAGATTGATGGTAACCAATATTTCCGCTTGAATCTGATAATAGCCAATTACAGCTAATGGCCACATTAGAAACACATGCGAATAAATCATCGACATTTTTTGCGTAGAGAAGATCTATGATGGCCTTTAGTGTTTTTGCGCCACCTCTTTTTCGACATGACCACGCCATCGATAAGTAGTGTCCATCAGTTATGCTCTCTAGCTCACTATTGACTTCAAGAAAGCCAGCATGAGTTTCACGCATATATATTTCAACATCTTCTTTCTTCTTTCTTTTAATGAGATCTCTTCTTATTTTGAAATCAAATAGGTTTGATTCAAAACGATACTTATTGTCACGGACCTCTTCAATGAAGTGATCTACCATATCCATGAAGCCGTATGTGAAAGAAAAGGCCGTATCATCACTTCTTCCCATAACAAATCCTGGTACACCAGGCATAGAAATACCAAAAAAGTTACCAACATTTTTTATATTGGCCTTCATTTCATACCAAATTGCAGGAAGTCGATTACATTCTAAATGCGGGTCACAGGCATGTATTGCATGTCCCTGCATATTTGAAACCCAGTTATTTGAAGCTTGAATCTTTGGAATGTTTTTTAAAAATTTATAACTTTCAGGAATAAGTGGATTGTAGATTCTAACTTTATTAACAAGATTAACTTCACTATCTGTAATTGTATCAAGAGCACCTTTGGCCAGTGACTTAATTCTTTCGACCTGTGTTTGTTGATCGTTTTTGTCGTCTAATTTTTGCGCGTTCTGTAGTAATTGAATAATTAATTTCTCTAGATCCTGTTGCCCTTGGGCCAGTCCTAGAAAGCTCATTGCTTTAATTGTTAGGATTGTATCACTTATTGTCCACGCACTTGGTTTGTGGCCAAGAATTTTGAATTCAAAGGGATAAGCTTCGTGAATGGCCTTATTTATCCCATCTACATAGTGTGTTAATAAGCTATTTGTTTCTTCATCAATATTTTGTACTTCTTCTTTAGCATAGTGATTAATACCCAACTCACGCATATACTTATCAATTGCAAAAGTTTCCTCACTATCTTTAATGCACTCACACAAACGACCTTGTGCGATTAGACGCAACATCTCCATTTGCATTAAACGATCTTTGCCGTGATAGTAACCTTGAGCGAAGAGAAAAGAGTTGACGCTCTCGCATGAAATCTGTCTAGTGACATTATCTAAAACATCTGAGGTATAATCTAAATTAGGTTTTTCCATATATTAATAATGACACGTTTAGCGTTTCCTAAAAAGGAATTTTTTAGGATATAATATGTAAAATTACATTCAAGGATTATTTTATGACGACAATTGATCAAGGCGTAGATCACTCGAAGATTCCAGATTTAGAACACAGAAATTTTAGAAATGATGACTTTTGGAAACAAATTCCTGCTTGGGAAAATGTTACTAGAGGCGAGTTCTCAGATCATATGTGGCAACTTAAGAATTCGATTCGAAAAATTGACCAAGTTAAAAAAGTTCTTGGTGATAAAATTTCAGATGAGTTTTTTGAAGACCTAAAGCAAGGTCAACATATAACTCCAATGAATATTCGTATCACTCCATATGTATTTGCATTAATTGATTGGGATGACCCTGTAAACTGTCCTTTAAGAAAGCAATTCCTTCCTATTGGATCTCAATTCCTAGAAGATCACCCAATGCATATGGCCGACTCTTTAAGTGAAGATGTCGACTCACCAGTTCCAATGCTAACTCACCGCTATCCAGATAAGGTCCTTTTTCTACCTCTAACAATTTGTCCAGTTTACTGTGCTTATTGTACACGCTCTCGTGTTATTGGTGGCTCTACTGAGACAGTAGAAAAAGAATCATATGGTGCAAATCAGAAGCATTGGGATAATGTATTTGCATACCTTGCAGCTCACCCAAAAGTTGAGGATGTTGTTATCTCTGGAGGGGATGCATTCATGCTTAACCCTAAGCAGATTCAATACATTGGTGAAAACTTATTAAAGATCCCTCATATTCGTCGTATTCGTTATGCTACGAAAGGGATTGCAATTTTTCCACAAAAGATCTTAACAGATGATGCGTGGATGGAAGCGCTTATTAAGGTTAATAATCTTGCCAAGGGTTTTGGAAAACAAATGGTGATCCATACTCACTTTTCTTCTCCACTTGAAATTACGAAATGGTCTCAAATGGCCATGGATCGTCTTTTTAGTGAAGGTATCCTTGTTCGTAACCAGGCCGTACTTCAAGAGGGCGTAAATAATCATGTTGATACGATGGTTCTATTAACTCGTAAGCTTGGTTATATGAATATACAGCCATACTATGTTTATATGCACGATATGGTTCCTGGTTGTGAGCACTTCAGAACAACTCTTGCAGAAGGTGAAGAGCTAGAAAAGGCCGTTCGTGGTACGACTGCTGGTTTCAATACTCCTACTTTTGTATGTGACCTTCCTGGAGGTGGTGGAAAACGCCATGTTGCTTCTTATGAGTACTATGATCAAGAAAATGGAATCTCTGTTTGGCGAGCACCTTATGTTAAGCCAGATAAGTTATTCACTTATTTTGATCCGATTCATAAATTAGCACCAGATGCTAGGGATCGATGGAAAGATGCGGCCACTCGTAAGGCCATGATTGACGAAGCAATCGCTAAAGCTAAGTAAAAGCTAAGTATCTAATATTACACTTGTGTGTGGCATTAAGTTGGCACACGCAAGTTGTTGATTTTCCGAATTTTGTACCTAAAATTAAAGATTTATATTCTGCTTGAGTAAATTACTCATTATTCCGATAAAATATATATAAATTTAATCTTAAGGGAATTAAGAGGGAAATATGTTTCGTCTCATAATATTATTCACATTCACTACCTTGTTCAATTTTCATACCTATGCTTCAAATGAAATGGCCAAGCTTGCTACTGAAGAAGCGAAAAAGCTAGAGGCAATTGTTGGCAAGGGAAAAGAAATCGATAAGAAAGCTTTAAAAGCTTATATGAAAGAAAACCTTGATGGCACTAGTGATGAATATATTCAATTTCTCATTGATAAAGTAAAGAAAAAGCCCGTAAACACTCGTGCTAGAGAATTATCTCTTCTAATTTATACAGAAGCAAAATTTATTCCAAAAGGTGGCCCATGTTATTCACCAACTAATCAATGTGTGAAAGGTACAGTATGTGGACTTCCTCTTTATTCAAATTCAAAACATGTTTATGAGAAGTGTCTGGTTTCAAAAAAAGAAAATCAAGCTTGTTCTCCTTTAGAAGACTTTTGTGAGTCTGGCTCATGCAAGAAGATGAAGCGTCTAACAAATATTAATACATGTAGTATTGAAAAAGACTCTTGTTCAAAAGATAGCGAATGTTGTTCAAATTCATGTGATAAGACTCGAAAAGTATGTCGTGCAAATTATAAGTGCTCAAGTTGTTTCAGTGTTGGTCAACGACCTGATAAAGGCGGAGAGTGTTGTGAGTCTCTATTTAAAAACTCAAATGGAGTTTGTGCTCCAATTCTACCAACATTCTCAAAGCTGATGAATTTATTAATTCCTAGTGCCCATGCCTTTGGCAATGCAGGTGATTCATCAGAGATTCAATCTAAGGTCTCTACTCTTAAGTCAAAATTGAGTGCTTTACTATCAAATAATCAGGTCACAAGCTCTAGAGCTAGTACATATATGGCAACTGTTGATAGTGAGTACAATTCATGTTTATCAAAACCTGAAAGAGTATATGATAATGATGCTCCAACTCGTTACCCTCGTAAGGAATGTTTTGAGCAGCTATACGTTGGTGTCTCAACAGAGTACTCTCATCAACAACAAGTTGCTGCAAAAACAAGTGAGGCCACTAAATTACTAGATCACTTTAAAGAAGAGACGCAGGCAAATCCAAAGCATCCTCAAAACTCAAGTGATGCCTTTAATAAATTTGCGGCCCCATATCAAAATGCTATTGTTTCTTGTGCCAATAAGGGTGCTCCTCTCGGTTCAGACCATAGCACTCGTATGAAACTTGTTAATCAATGTATTGATAACGCTAAGATTACTATTAATGATGGAGTCGTAGAGGCAAATTATATTTCAATGATGACAGGGAAGGAGACAACTGACCCTGACTACACTCTTTATAATGGCCATCAAAATGCTTCACCTCTATTTGAAGATGTTTACGTCTCAGATATGAAGTCTTGTCGTGTAAATCTATTTGGTGACTTTTTATCTGCTCAGTCAAATGACTACTTTGAAGTTATGATGATGATGTATGCAATGGACTATACTACTGGTGGTAAGGACGAAGGTGACTTCTTTCATATTAAGTCTCAGTACAATACATATCGTCCTGCTAGTGGAAGTTATACTGGAACAGACAACCAACCGTATAATTGGAATATTCAAACGAATTCAATGCGTGGATTTAATTTTTCTCGCTTCGATCCCTCTATCGTAGGACGTGGTAAACCGCTGTGGGATGAATTTGATTACACTGTGGGTGAAGAGGCCTTAAAAGAGATCACAAATTATATTGAAGATTTACCAAAGAATGAAAAGAAAATATTCCTTCACTTATTCTATAACGGAAAGCTTACACCAGAAGCACGTAATAATATTGTAAATTACTACATGAAAGACGATGCAAAGTTTCTTGAAACTTTTGATGGCAATGATCCTAAGTCTGGTGCTGGACGCTATAATATTCGCGATGTGGTTCGTTTTGAGGCCATTAAGTATAAGCACTCTCAATTTAAACTCTATTCTGTTTTAAAGAAAAGATCTCTTGAGATGATGTGTCGTTGTGTTGATACTGTAGGGCCGATGAGTCCAGAAGACTGGCTTCAGCCAGATGTTGAGGCCAATTACCTTGCTAATTGTAATGGGTTAGGAAAGTATGACACTTACGTTTTAAATAATGAAAAAGAAGTTTGTGATGAGACTGGTGGAAACTGTAAGAAGGTTTCTGATAAAGACTATATGCAAACAATCACAGAAAAAGAAAAGCAAGGTGTTGAGGCCCTTGGTGGTGAGTCCGCTGTTGAAGAAAACTCTCTAGGAAATGCTGTTGTTAAAAATGATGGATATTCTCTTAGAGATAGAGAACAAGACTATTTTGTGCAAACCCTAGATCAAGTAACTGCTTGTATTGGAAGTGGTGAGTGTACAAAATCTTCTCGTTACGGAGAGTTTGTTCAAAATGGTAAGGTTACTTTTACAGATGCAAGAAAAGAGACAGCAAAGGGCCATGGTATGGACTTTACTCTCTTTTTACGTGATATGGCCCTGATGAAGATTAAGGCCATTGAAGATGCAACTCTACAAAATATTAGCGCTGGTACGGCCCTTTTTGAATACACTGTGCAGTGGCTTAAGGAATACAATTGGAATTACATCAAATACAATGGAAAGAGGTACACTCTTGGTAAGAAGTGTCTCTATCCTGTATGTTGGATTATGAAGTTAATGAAGTTCTTTGGACTCCATAAGAATAGTCTTATTGGAAATCTCGTAAATATCACAACAGGTGGGATACTATTTGGTAGTGACTACGATGTTGATCTTGACCCTGAAAGAGGGCCAGAAAATATTTGTGGACCAAGAACCAGCTCGACTTGGAAGATTGCACGCGTTCCAGTCGGCCGAAAATACAAGATTAAATGTATGAGTTTTCACTCCCAGAATAATGATGTCTGTAATAAGGAACTTGCTGCAGGTGCTTGTACGAGAAATACTTATGCTAAAAAAGAGGGAAGTGTTGCACTTAAACTACTAGATCCGTTCTTACCAGATATGTCGAGCCTGTATTCGACAAATTATACTTCACGCACAAAGATTCCATTTAATGCTGGAAAGAATGATATCCACAATTACTATGTGTTTAATGATCGAATCACAAATTTCTATCGTGACCATGCAAGAGGCTATTTCTTATCGACTCTTGTTTCAGAAGATAATGGTGATGAAAAAGAAACTGAAGACCGTAGAAGAATGGCCGATGAATTTGCCCAATATGCTTATCGTTACCATTTTTATGCGCCAAAGGTGAGTCGTCTTGACTACTATATAACACCTGGTCTTATTCCGTACTTTGAAATGTTAATTGCAAAACTTAATAATTTCATGGGACAAACACTAGCAAACCTTTCTGGAACGGCAGCATATGCTTTAAAAATGCATAATTACTATCATACTGTTAACGACGGTATTAATGCTTCCACTAATGTTGAGCGCAAGCAAACACACCGTGGTATTCCAGATGTTCAATTAAATAATGGATTTGGCCAGTTTACAAATTGGTTAGGTGGTTTTAGTACTGCAGGCGTTAAATTTGCTGATGCACTTAAGGGTGAAAAAACTCTTGATTCGACAGTTAGTGGAAAACTTCAAACAGGTGGAAATTCAACTAACTCAGCTATTTCTCGTTTAAGTAATGGTATTAGAAAGCAGCTTGATCGCAATGCTAAGAGACGTAAAGATACACAACTAATGAAAGACACCCTTGCAAAACGTGGTAAGAGTGGTGAATTTGCTTCTCTTCAAAGAATTGCAGATAAAAGAAGTGCTGAGCATAACTCAAACCTTTCTTCACTTACAGATTCTTTCCTTAATTCAACTCTAGGAAGTTCAGCGGCATCTCGTATTAAAAATCGTATGGCCAATCAGGGCCGTGGTGATGGAAGTTTATCTGGTGAAGGTTATACTCAAGGGGAAATCAATCCAGATGCACTCTCTTCAAACTCTAAGAACGCACGCGCAGCAAAAGGATATGGAGCTGGAAGTGGTGGCGATGGCCTAAATGGTTCAGGTGGCGCTGGTACGGATGGTATCGGAGCTGATGGATCAATTGCTGCAATTTCATTTGATAACCTTGATGAGACTGACGGACTTTTTGATATGGATGATGGTGCGATGGTTATGCTTGGTGATCAAAAGATGACTGCAGGCCAACTTAAAAATTATATTTCAAATATTAAAGATAAGCGCCAGCGCCAAAACCTTTTTCAAAGAGATGATAAGGAGTGGGAGCGTGAAGGTGTAACCCTATTTGAACTGATTTCTCAACGCTATCAAGAATCTGCATTTCCAAAAATGCTCAAATAAAAAAGGCCGCGATAAGCGGCCTTCTTTTTTAATCTTTCAGTATTATGATCCTGCAATCATTAAATCTTTGAAAAGAATTTTTGGTGTAAAGAATGAGTGGTCACTCGATTCTTCAAGCTTGTCACCAATTAGCTCAATTTCACTTAGCATTTTAAAGAAGTTACCACTAACTGTTACATCTTTAAAATAACCTTCAATTTCACCGTTATTCCATACACGCCCACTTACACCAAGTGAGAATTCACCACTAATTGGTCTAATCCCACTGTGAAGGCCCTGAGCTGTTAGGATTTCGACATAACGTCTAGAATTAAATTCGTCTTTTGTATTTGTACCAGCTTCAATGATGAAGTTTGAAGTCGTTGCTCCTAGTGCAGACTTCGCTCCACGAGTGGCACAGAAGTTATTGGCAAGACCTAGCTCTTTTGCTGTGGCACTATTGTGTAGAAACTGGGCAAGTTTACCATTTTCTAAAAGAGTATTTACTTGTTTCTTTTTTCCCTCTCCATCAAATGGACAAACACTATAACCACCAACATAGAAAGGGTCGTCTTTAAATGTTAGGCGAGAGTCAGCAACTAATTCTCCTAGCTTGTCACGCCATGGATTTGACTTATCGATGGCCGCACGTGCACTAAATAGAAGCATAAAGCTTGAAAGAATATTATCAAATAAATCAATTTCAAAATTTACGTCATAGTCACCAGTTTTAATTTGTTTAGCATCGATGAAGTTATTAGCTACTTCTAGCGAGCCATTGATGACCTTATCATAGTCAAGATCCCTAAAGTCTCTCTTGGTATCTGCTAGGTAGTGCATAGCATTTTTATCTCCCTTTTTTACAAGGGCCGAAGTATATGCTGTGTATGCCTTTGATTGATGAGTACAAAGAACACCTTTTGAGTTACCAATGGCAAAGTTTGAAACACCTTCTGCAATCCCGTTATAAGGAGCACTTTGGCAATTTTCATCACGACGCCTTACTTCTGATTCTAGATAGAGAGACTTTTCAATCATCTCATTTGCATCTGGTGTGTGAGCGATATTCACACTAGGATTAGCGTCATCGACAGAGATTCCTTCTTCGATTATTTGGTGCTCATCTATTTTTGAGAACTTTGAGTTTTGAGAAGCATTGTATAAGGTTGTGCGAATCGCTTCGTCACTTAAGTCCTCTGTAAAACTTAGTCCGATTCTTTGATCCTTTACAACTCGTACTCCAAGAGCTCCAGTATTTGACTTCTTATATTCACTTAATTCACCTTGTTCGGCCTTAAGTGAAAATGACTCAGATCCTGAGATGATAACGTCAACGTTATCGATTCCCATATCCTTTGCCATATTAAGGGTGCGGTTAATATAGTCTTTTTGTAGCTCTGTTTTATTCTTACTCATTATTTACCTCCACCCACAAGAATTTCATCAACTTTAAGGGCAGGTTGTCCAACTGTTGTGTTTACTCCACCTGAAATTGAACCACAAACACCGGCCGCAAAATCAAGATTATCTGAAACCATTGATATTTGCTTTAAAGCATCTGGGCCTGTTCCAATTAGAGTGGCCCCTTTTACAGGATCTCCAATCTTTCCATTCTTAATTTCGTAACCTTCGATAACAGAGAAGTTAAATTCACCTGTACCAGGACTTACTGAACCACCACCCATTTGAGCACAGTAGATACCGTGATCAATTGAAGCGATCATATCTTCAAACTTATCCTTACCTGCTTCAATATAAGTATTTCTCATACGTGAAGTTGGTGCATATTTATAGTTTTCACGACGTCCAGAACCAGTACGCTCAAAACCAGTCTTCATTGAACCCATCTTATCAACCATAAAGCTTGTAAGCTTACCGTCTTTAATAAGTTGAGTCTTTTGTGTCTTCATTCCTTCATCATCGATATTGATTGAACCCCAGTAGTTTTGATTAGTACCATCATCAACGGCACTAACTACACTAGAGGCAATCATTTGATCCATCTTATCCCAGAAAACAGAAGCTTTTTTAGCAACTGAAGTAGTTTCTAGTAAGTGACCACAAGCTTCGTGGAAGATAACGCCACCAAAACCATTATCAATTACTACTGGCATTTTTCCGGCCGGGCATGGCTTTGCCTTAAGCTTAGTTAAAACTTCTTTTGCCAGTTTTTCCGAAATATACTTAGGGTCTTGACCTTGAATGAACTCCCACCCAAGCATCGCTCCTGGTGAATAACCAGCACTATCTTGAATCGTTCCGTCAGATGCAATACAAGACGCTCTAAGGCGTACATAGTTTCTCTCATCTGTGACGTGAAGTCCTTCAGAGTTGAAAATTTCAACCTCTTGGAAGCGTTGACTTGTTCCAATTGGAACTTGTGTGATCTTATCTGTTGTCCCACGAGTCAGGCGATCAATTTCAAGTAGAAGTGGAATTTTTTGATCAAGAGAAATATTGTTTTTAAGTCCAGTTTGAACAAAGTGATTTTGAATTGGTTTCTCAAAATTAAAATTTGTTGCAGTAACGAGAGGATCACGAAGATCTTTTGCACTTAAAGATGAAACAATATCGAGTAGTTCTTCTTTATTTGTTGAATTTGTATAACCGTAGAGAACTTTTGTTCCATAAAATAAACGGATACCAATTCCGAAGTTAATTCCGTTTTCAATATTTTCAACATTCGAACTCTTAATGCTGATTGATTCAAACGTTTGGCGATCGACAAAAATTTCTGCAAAGTCAGCGCCGCGAAGAAGTGCGTAGTCGATAACTTCCTTTGCAATTGTACTATCTAACATCATTGTGTTTCCTCCAAAATATTAGAATATCTTAACAAAGAATGGGGGTGATTAAAAGGCAACAAGCGTTTTTGAGTTGAATTTAAGCTGCTTCTGGTTCGTTTTTTTCCTGATCCTTAAGCTTTTGCTGAACACGTTTCACGCTTGGGCTGTGACGCTCTGAACGATCTGTGGAACGGCGAGTTGTTAAACTTGTGATACTAACGAGTAGGTCATTATGACGAGTTGTGATTTCATCAAATTGATCTTTATCAAGTCTATAAAGCTCACAATAACCAATGGCGCGAACATTAGCGTTTCGCTTGGTGTCGTGTAAAAGAGCACTCTCTCCAAAGAACTGGCCTTCGTGAAGAGTTGCAACAACATTTCCATCACTCAGGATAACCTCAACACTTCCGTGACCAATAAGGTACATTTCGTGTCCAGTTTCACCAATATTGATTATTGTTTGGCCTGGCCCATAGTATTTTTGCTCAAGGGCCGCGGCCACTTCTTTTAAGCAACTTGAACTTAGTGTTTTAAAGATAGGTAGATTACGAATAAGTTTTATATTCATATAAACTGTAAGCTCTCCTTGAAGTGCTTGAGGCAGTTCATTAATAATCTTATTATCATTTTCAGTTAATCTTTTTGTGACAAGGTGATTGTAGTAACTATAAACATTTTGCTGAAGACGTTCAGGAACGTTGTAATGCTTCATAAAACTAACTAGATCATGCATTTTTTCACGGTTTTGCTGCTTATAGCGCTCACCATCTTGGACCATCTTGTTGACTGTACCAATAACAAAACCGTAGACACCAACGCCTAAGATCATAATAACCATGGTAAAGAGGCGCCCTTCATTAGTTGTTGGCGTAATATCTCCATACCCAATCGTTGTCAGTGTCGTTACTGTCCAATACATGGCAGTGATATAGTGAGTTGCACGATCTTGTACAAGAGACTGGTCAATAGGAGTGATCATAATCCAGCATAGACTAATCCAGTGTACAGCAACCATAAAGAGTGTAAGTACAGCTGTGAATTTAATCATCTTAGGAACAAAGGCCAGATTTGAAACCATCTCAAAGAGACGTGCAATTCGCACTAGGCGAAAGAGCCTAAAATAAGTAAAGGCATGAAAGCCAAATGCGTAACTTAAAATATCATAGGGTATAGAGGCGATTAAATCGATCCCTATTAGTGCATACCACTTATTCTTATGGGCCTTAGACGTAAAGCTCATATTCTGCGATCTCTTCTTACGAATTCTAATAATCAAGTCACAAACAAATAGCGAGGATACTGCAAAGTCACAAAAGAGTTGCCACTGTTGAATTTTAGTTTGAAAGATAAATGAAAACGGCGCTTCGATGGCCGTAAAAATAACTGCTGCAAAAATGATCGCATTCCATAAAATTTCTTTTCTTGTAATGTGTTTATTGTTGATCATTTTGCTCTTTTTAAATGAAAATCGTTAACAGTTCCTTATTAAATAGTCGGTTATTTATTATATTTCTTTAGGCCTTTCTGGTTTATTACTTTGAATTGTTAAATTTTTGTAAACAATAATTTGTCTTATTGACCAAATTTAGAATTAATCTCTATGATATTAAGAATATTATTTTTTAGGAGTTAATCTAAAATGCTAAGATCTGGTTTATTTTTACTTACAAACATATTGGTCATTGCCACAATCGGTATTGTTCTTAATTTACTTGGTATTCGCGGCTATATGGCCGAAGCGGGAATGAATTATAATTCCCTGATCATCATCTGTGCTGTTTGGGGACTTGGTGGGTCTTTTATATCTTTGGCCCTCTCTAAATTCATGGCAAAAATGGCCTATCGCATGACAGAGATCTCTCCAAATGATCCTAATTATGGATGGGTTGCTCAATCGGTTCACCAATATGCTCGCGCTAGTGGGATTAAGAATCCAGAAGTTTATATTTATAATTCAAATGAAGTAAATGCTTTTGCCACTGGGCCAAGCCGTAATAATTCAATGGTTGCGGTTTCAGCAGGTCTCCTTCATACAATGAGCCGTGATGAGGCCGAAGGTGTTATTGGTCACGAAGTCGCTCACATTGCTAATGGTGATATGGTGACAATGGCACTCGTTCAAGGTGTCGTTAACGCTTTTGTTATGATCCTATCTCGTATTGGTGCTATGGTAATTTCAAATGCACTTCGTTCAGATGACGAGGAAGGACCGGGACTTGGACCTTTGGCACATATGGCACTTGTTTTTGTTCTCGATATTATTTTTGGTCTACTTGCTATGCCAATTACAATGTGGTTTTCACGCTTTCGTGAATATCGAGCAGACGCTGGAAGTGCGAAACTTGCAGGGCGTGACAAGATGATTGCGGCCCTTCAAAAATTACAACAAAGTACAAAAATGGTTGATAACTCAGATCCAAATCTTACTGCATTTAAGATTTCAAGTGGTCCATCTTTTGCTGAACTTTTTAGTTCTCACCCAAGTCTTGATAAGCGCATTCGCGCGCTACAATCGGGACTTTAAGATTCCTTTAACGTAAAATTCGTAAAAGCTTCTAATATACTCATGCCCCTTTTCACATTTGAACTTGGGGCATGATTAATCACAATCCCATCACAAGGGGCGATAATAGGGGAGATAACCTCTTCTAAGCTTTCAAGTTTATCGAAATGATAGACACTCATGATCTTTTCACCTTTTTTAAACTTTTCTCCTGGTGCTTTATGGTACTCAACAAAGCCTGCACTTGGTGAAAAGAAGCCCTTGTAATTCTTTAATTCGCAAAAGTATTGAGCATTCTCTTTTGTATTGATTTCGCTAGAAGCAATAACTCCTCTTTTTACAAGGTAGTTATAAATATTGATTGCATCTACTTGGCCGGCCTTAGAGTCGATGACTTCTTCACTTCCTAACTCAAGCGTATATGATTCAAAGCTATTTTCACTTTCATGGACTTTATGAAATTTAACCCAAGGAAAAAAGCTGGCCTCATCCATTGCACCACCAAACTCAGGAGGTATCACTAGATGAAATGGAAAGTTAAAATCTGCCATCTGATTTTTAAGATAATCTGGCCCATAGATATAGCGACAACCAACACCTGCTGTGTGGAGATCAAGAACAATATCCGCATCACTTGCTAATTCTTGAAGAGTGATAAAGAGGTTCTTATTCTCATCAATACCATAGGCCTTGTGGTAACTTCTATATTCAGAAAATTTACTTTTAAGAAGTTCTTTATAAGCTTGTTTATTTTCACAGGCCTTAATCTCTTCTTCACTTATGAATCCTTGTCCCTCTTTTTGAGCAAAGAGGTTTAGATACATTCGATTCCAATTATCTCCTGTAATCGGGTTAAAGCGTCCATAAGTATATGTTCCCATCTTTACTGATGTCGCATATGGGTTTGCATTAGGAATCATCCTAATTCTTGCATTTATCTCTTCGTCTTCTAAAAGGTTTAAGAGTTTGAATATTGCCATATTCCCTTGTAGCTCAGCTCCATGAACATTTGCTTGGATATAGATTGTTGGCACATTCTCATCAATTTTATCAGGTATTAAATCGTAGATATGAATTTGGTACTGGGCGTGGTTTGTTTCATCAATTGCAATTGTGCTTTTTTCTAGTTTCCAATTAGACATGCTCAACTCCCTAGTGCCTCATTTATAAGTCACTAAATTTTCGAAATTTGACAGATAACCATCTAATTATACATGAAAACCCGTAAGTTGTTTGAATTAATCAAAATTTAAATAATAATTAAGTAATTTCTGATGGCCAGACGATAAGGTAGCGATGATAAAAATAAGTCGACTTTTATATTCAGCTTTTCTAGTTCTAGCAGTAGTTCTATCAACAACTGCAAGTGCTAAGGTAGGTCAACGTATTTATACGCTTGATTTAACTAAACCAGAGTATAAGAACTTTATCACGCTTCAGTACTATCATAATTCAATTGTTGATTTTCATGAAAAAATTGAAAATGCAAGAAAGTATAAAAATCGTTATACATTCCAATTCTTAATTGAAGAAGCATACGCCGCTTCAAGTGAGTGCTTCCTTGCGGGACACAAGTCTACACTAGTAAATGGTAAGTGTCAGATCCCAAAAAGTATCTCATGTGAGACCAGTTTCTTTGGTAATAAAATTTTAAAGCTTAGATGTAATCCTCTACTATTTGGCCCAGGTCAAGATGGGCGTGGCGCTTGTGTTAATGCTCGTCAAAAGGGAAGTAGTAGCTCTAACTTTGGTACAAGAGCATGTAAGAATTCTGCAAGCGAATATACCACTCCTCAAATTGTGAAAGAATTATTAGACGATGAAAAGAAGATGCAGGCCTTTGATGATCTTGCTTCACAAGTTGAAGAGTTTTGTCGTGATAATATGGCCGATGCTTCTTGTTTAGAACAAAAAGATAGAATTGCTAAGATTAAAGAAAGTGTTGCTAAGGCAAAAGAGAATCAAGAAGGTATTGAAAAGGGTGTTGGCCTAGGGCTTTCTAAAGGCGTCGGTATCCTTTCACGTTGTGAAAAAGATTACCGTGCACAAGCTGAAGATAATACTCTTGGAACTTTCTTTATGAGTTCAAGAAATATTGGTGATACTCTTGTTCAAGTTGCTTGTAGTAATGACCAAGTAGTACAAAGTGTGAGTAGTTCTGAATTAAATACTCTTTCTGAGGATTTTGGACGAATTAAGAGACACTCTTCTATTAAATCTCTTCTAGATGATAGTTTAAAAATTGGAAGTGAACTTTCAATGAAGAATTATATTCTTCATAAACTTAAGTCTGATGGTGCTAGTGAGAATAATCTTGATCGTGCAATTGATAAAATTTTAAAGGAATCTCCAAGTTTCGCACAGGAGCCTTTTTTAGGTATTCTAAATAGTGCAAAAGATGAATTTAAAAAGGCCATCGCTGATGGAAAAATCAAAAAGACTAATAAGGGAGAGTTAAGATCAAAAGTTAATGATCTACTTGATGGAATCAATAATCAATGTGATAAAATTAAGACAAAATTTCCATGTGTAACTTCATCTCAGGTAGGAAACTACTACATGGGTGATACACCATATTGTACAACTGTAAGAAGTTCTCGAGCGTATAAAGACTTTATCGCGACGGAACAGAATAATTATGTTTCTAATTTAATGAGTTTTTCTAATGAAAACCCTGATTTTAGAAAGTATTACGCAACAAATGAATTTCGTTCGAAATTTCATGCACCATCAAATGACTTTGCAAAGGACTGTGCGGAGAAAACTTCTTTATTTGGGACAAGTAAGCCAGCAAGTGCAATTTCTACAAGTGATTTTGCAGATCTAGATAAGACTGTAAGTGAAAATATGCTTGAAGACTTAGAAGATCTTGAAGACAAGATTCCATCTTCGTCAAAAGATATTAACGATATGGATGACGATTTAAAGGATCTTCTAAAGTATAGGCCATATCTTGTTGCGCAAGCATTCAAGAACAATCGTGCAATTCCAGGCCTACAAGATATGCAAGCATCATTCCTATGCAGTCAGATGCGCGATATTTATGCCAATGATGAAACTTGGAAGCTAGCAAATATCACAATGGCCGGGGCAGGGATGGCACTATCTGGCGCCCTTGTCATGACAGGAATCGGAAGCCCAGTGGGGATTGCACTTGCTTCAGCGAGTTCTGCACTAATTGTTGGTGAGGCGGCCGTAGGTGTAAGAGAAATTAATGATGCTAATAAACAGCTTGATACAACTGATACAAAACACTCTCTTGGCCTTTCTTCAACTGAAGAAAATATTGAGGCCATTGCAGCTGCTGAGTCTCAAAAACTTAGTGGTCAGATTGCCGTTGGTTTATCACTTGTTAGTGTTGCAACCGATGGTGTAGCTGTAGCAAGATATGGTGCTGAGGCCCTGAGTGCAACAAGAGCTGGCCGAAGTGCAGGTTCTACGACTGGTGCAGCTGTCGCTAAAACAGCTAAAGGTACACAGGTCGCGACAACAACGACAAATGTATCTCCTGCACCAATTGGAATCTTAAATACTAAAACATTGCTGAACGCACCAAAGTCTCAATCTGTTATTGCACTACCTCCACCTAAGGTTCTTGGACTTCCGGCACCAACGACGACGAGTAAGGCCGTTGCTGTTGTTGATGATCAGTCACAAGTTCCAGCGATGCTAAGAAGACTTGAAAACCAATCTGGTGGTAAGTTAACTAATGCAAGATTCTTATCTGATAAGCTCATTCCAGAGGTGAGAAGCTATATTAATGGATTTGATGAAGCCGCTAACCCAAATGTTGTTTTCTA
The DNA here is from genome assembly GCF_047085075.1 of Halobacteriovorax sp. RT-2-3. Taxonomy (NCBI): domain Bacteria; kingdom Pseudomonadati; phylum Bdellovibrionota; class Bacteriovoracia; order Bacteriovoracales; family Halobacteriovoraceae; genus Halobacteriovorax; species Halobacteriovorax sp. RT-2-3. The sequence continues at coordinate 322,200 of NZ_JBKIYF010000001.1, forward strand.
TACGCGTTTAGGAAAGCGTATGGAAACATTAAAAGAAGGAAAGCTACTTGAGGATGGAAGTGGTCTAATTATCAATAAAGGTTCTGATAATTATCAGGCCATCATTGATTCAGGACTAGGAACAGTAACTGATAAAGGTGTTGTCCTTAAGTTTGGTATTGATATTGATAATATTAAAATTCTTTCTGATGCTAAGACTGCTCAAGGTCAGGCAATGAGAGCAGAGAGACACTTTGTTTTTAAAGAAACTCAGCTTCCGCAAATGAATGGAGCTGTTCGTAGCCTTGATGATGTTAAGGATGGAATCTATGATTTTTCTGGTTTAAGTGACCTTCAAAAGGCCACGACTTACCAAAATATTGAAAGTAAAATTACTCGAGGCGAGCGCCTAAGTGATATGGACTTACTTGCTTTGGCCTATCGTAAAGATGTTGCTAAAGGTGGTGAGCAAAGAGCACAGGGGATTCTTGACCTTGTTACATCAAGAGATCCATCTATCATTGATAAGTTAATTAGTGGCCCAAGTGCTGCTTCAACTGCTCGTCGTGAAGTTCTAAGACAAGCGGTAAGCTCAGGTAAGCCTACGACGCCGCAAATAGCATCAACTACCTCAAATGCTCTTATTACAAGACCAGCTCGCGCTCCACATGGGACTCCGCAAGGAGCAATTGCTGGAGAGAAGGCCCTCGGACTTCCTGCTCCGACTCAAGCTAATCTTCCTGTTCCAACAAATCCGGGAAGCCTAATAAAGGAAACAGGACAACGTATTGTTGATAAGGCCAGACAATTGGCCCATACAATTGCCAGAACAGATGATAAGATAGAGCTAATTAAGGCCGCTAATAAAAAAGCAAGTGATGCAAAGACAGCTAGTGACACTAAGACAGCTGTTAATGATGGAATTACAATTGAAGGTGAGTTTACAGATATTACGAATCAGGTAAATGCACCTAGATTAACTTCTGGTTCTAATGGATCAGTGAGACCTGGATTACTTGCAAACCCAGGTGTTAGACTGGCCGGTGTTCATGCTGCTCAAGGCTCAAGTGCGATTGAAGCGACTATTGCTACAGTAGTTGAGGAATATTTAGGTGGCGGTGAGGATACTCAGCACGAGCTAGATATTAATGAGCCAGATCCACCAGCAGCAACAGAGCCTACTGATGAAGCTCAACCTGAACCTCCAGCAGCACCGGCAAGTACAGATGCAGATATTAATATTGATTTCAATGGTTCGAAACCTGCTATTACTGTAACTTTTGAAGCGACAAAGGTTAGTGCTTGTAAGATTAAAAAGACATATTTTGAAGAAGATGACGATGGAAACCGTAAAGAAAAAGTAAGTACCTTAAACTCTTCACTTGAAAGTGGTAAGGAATACGAGTTATCTTCTTATGATTATGCCTACATTGTCTCTGTTGAGTGTAAGGCCACAGAAGGTGACTTTAAATTAGTTACAACTGAAAACTTCAGTGATCCAAAACTATTTATTACAGGGTTAAATGAAGGTAAGGCAGAGTATGTCGTAAATGAGTGTGATGGCGAAAGTTGTGCTTCTGAAAGCTCTAATGGCCCAGGTAGAGGAGTTCCAAGACTTACTCCTGCGCAGCTTAGACAAATGGCCCCGCCTAATATTCAACTGGAAAATATTCCAATTTTAAATACTTTATAATTTGGTAGATTATTCAACCCAATCGGCACTTGTTTTAATTGTTCTAGGAATCATAACGTCTCCTTTGTATGAAACAACTTCCGCCGGTAGATTATGACAAAGAAAAAATGGCATACTCTCAGTAAAGCCATAAGCGCCACATTGAGTGAAAACTAGCCAATCTCCGTAGTCACAATCTTGTGGTAATTCAAAGACCCCAAGCTTGTCCAGAGATGTGCACAAAGGACCGTGAACGTGAAATTCCTTAGTTTCTTTGGCCTTTTTATCTTCATTTAAAACACGGCAAGGAAAGGCCTGATCCGTAAGGGCCGGTCGTGCGATATGATTGATACCGCCGTCAAGTACAAGAATCTCTTGGCCACGTACATTTTTTCGATCAATGACTTGGCTTAAATATAACCCGCATTCACCAACGGCAAAGCGTCCTAGTTCCATCCAAATTTTCTTAAGATTATGCTTCGCTTTCAAGCGCATAAGGGCAGCATTAATATCTTTAAAATCTATTCGCGCGTCTTGATTTTGATATGGAATACCAAGGCCACCACCAAGATCAATGACCTCTGGAGTGATATTCATCTTGCTAGCAAGAGTATTGATGCGCTCACAGGTTTTATCCCAAACCTCTTCAAGTCTTTTGGGATCAAGAATATTTCCCCATTGAAAAACATGAAAGCCAATGGCCTCTATATTTTCGTATTCATTTAAATCGATTGATGACCACGTGTCCTCATCAAGTCCAAAGGCCGTAATTTCATCTCCACCAAGAACAGACTTTTCTTGAGTGTCCCATTCAAGTTGTACCCTTAAAAGGGCACGGGCCTTAATCCCTAGCTCCTTAGCTTGTTCATTTAACCACTTTAGTTGATAGATACTTTCAACAACGACACAGTTAATTTCATGCTCGAGTAGAGTTCTAATATAGCCTCGAGACTTACTTGGGCCAGTAGAGATAATGTCACAAGACTTCACACCACTGGCCACAACTTGGGTAAGCTCTCCCTTGGAAGCAACATCGACGCCGATTCCAAGGTTTCTGATAAGTTTTAAAATCGAAGACAGAGGATTGGCCTTACAAGCATAGTAAAGCTTTATACTTTCATCCTTATTGTCTGTGATATAGCGCAGATGCTCTTCAAGGGCATCTAAATCATAGAAATAAAATGATGAATCTAATCTCTTTGTTAACTTCGTTAAAACTTTTTCCATTAAAAATTTGCCTTATCTTAAAAATGCTTCTAGCTCAAGTGAGGCATCTGATTTTTCATCACGGTATTTAACAATCATGGCACAGTTCATTGAAAGGCCCATATCTCTTGCCCATGAAAGCTTCTCGTTAACAGGTCTTGTTCCTGGAACGACAATTGCGCCTTCTGGAATTGGCTCACCTGGTTCAAGTCTTCTTTCATTAACACAATCATATACCGGAACACCTTTTGATAAGATAACCCCTGGAGCAATAACAGCGCGTTTTAAAACTTGAATTCCTTCAACGATAACTGCACCGGCACCGATAAAAGCATCATCTTCAATGATTACAGGAGCAAGGCCAATTGGCTCAAGAACGCCACCAATTTGTACCCCTGCACTTAGGTGAACATTTTTACCAATCTGTGCACATGAGCCGACAAGAGCGTGAGAATCGACCATTGTTCCTTCATCAACATAAGCTCCGATATTTATATATGCAGGAGGCATGATAATAACACCACTAGAAACATACGCTCCACGACGTACACTTGATCCACCTGGAACCATACGAACACCACGGTCTACACTAAATTTTTGTGCTGGAATATTGTGTTTGTCGACAAAGCCTGGCCAGCCAAATTCAGATTGTTCAACATTTTTTCCAGCTTTAAAAACCTCAAGGATCATTTGTTTTACTTCAGTGTTCGCAACCCACTTACCATCAACTTTAGAAGCTGATCTTAAAGTTCCACTCTCAAGTCCTAAAAGGATTTCATCTACAGTCATTGTCATTATGCTTTTCTCCATTCATTAATTTTCTTATTTGCATTTAAAACATTAGCTTCTAATTTCATATCTTTGATTGAAAGTGGCGGTCGAAGACTTGCATCTTTAATTTGCCCATTCTCTTTCATAAGCCATTTTGCAGGAACTGGATTTGAAGCAACAAACATTGCGTTGCTCGATTCGACCCACATTTTAGTCTCTTCTTCACTTAATTCGCCACCTAAGCAAGCAACCGTGTATGCATGAGTTTGGGCCGGCCATGGATTTGAAGCGACTGAAACGAGACCTTTGGCTCCTAGAGGTGTAAATTCTGGAAGCATTCCATCATCACCACTATAGACTCGACCTAAATCACCAGCTGCTTCGACATATTTTGCAAATTTCTCAGGGCTTCCACTTGCTTCTTTAATTGCCCAAAATTGCTTATGCTTATTAAGGCGTTTTACGGCCTCAAATGAGAGCTCAATTCCAGCACGAGAAGGAACATTGTAAAGCATTACAGGTTTGTTTGAAACATCCATTAGGGCCTTAAACCATTCATACTGTCCTTCTGCTCCTGGCTTTGCATATAAAGGAGTAACCATCAAATAAGCATCGATTGCTAGGCCATCAAGGTATGATACCCATTCACATGTTTCAGTTAAGTTGATACCGCCAACCCCACACATTAATGGAACTTTTAAACCAAGATCAATAACGAAGTTTAGAATATTTTTTCTTTCTTCAAGATTTAGATTTAAGGCCTCACCTGTAGAGCCTAAGATTAGAATCCCATTTCCTGCTTTTTCTTGTTCTCTTAAAATAGACTCAAGTGAATCCAGATCAATCGTTAAATCTGCGTTAAGGGGAGTGATTACTGCCGTCCAAAGGGGCGTTGAATTTATATAGTCGTGATTTGCCATTTATATAGCTCCTTAAATTATTTTCTTTCTTAGCTATTTCTAATTACTTGTAGTGCAATATCGCTAAAGTCGTGTAAACCAGGCGCAAGATTACTTACGCGTTCACAGGCCCAAAGAGCACCTGCTGCAAAAATTTTTCGATCCTTAGCTTCGTGTTTAATTGTAATATATTCATTCGGAGTATCAATCTTTAATTCATGAATTCCAATAACATCTCCAATGCGCTCACTTGTAATAGTTGAGTCTTTTTCTAACCATTCTTGCCATGAAAGGGCAGTGCCACTTGGAGCGTCTATTTTTTTTGTATGATGAACTTCATGGATTTCATATTTTAGATCACTGGCAGGAAAGAGTGCTTGGGCCTTGGCCGCAATACGGATCATTTCTTTTGCTAGATTCATCCCAAGACTAAAATTAGTTGCTTTAATCCATGGTGACTTAATTTGACTAATTAATTGCGCAGTCCAAGTGAAACCAGTAGAACCGGTTACTACGCAGATTCCTGACTCGCTTAATAATTCGAAATAGTGCTCTAAAAATACATCACCATTCAAAAAAGAGAGGACTATATCAAATCTATTAAGATCATCTTTCTTTAAAGGATTTTTTGAATCAAAAACTTCTAATTGAATATGTGAATATTCTGGTGATTCACAAAGCTCAAGTACTTTTGAGCCAGTTTTTCCTTTTCCTAAAAGTGCAATTTTCATTAAATGAATTCCTTATGTAATCTTTGAATCGTTTGATCAGCATCATTCTTACCTACTAAGAAACAAAAATTATGCTTACTTGCACCCAAGCAAATCATACGAACATTAATTCCTTCAACAGCATTAAAAATTCGTGCTGCTAAATTTGGTGTGTGATTGATTTCATTTCCAATTAGACTTACTAATGTTAAGTCCTTTTCCACTTTTACGCTACAAAGCTCAGATAAACGATCAATAATCTTCTTATTTAATAAAGCACTATCATCTAAAGTCAGTGCTACAGAAATCTCTGATGTCGTAATGGAATCAATACTGACTTTAAATTCATTAAAGATCTTAAAAATTTCAAATAGAAATCCGTGTGCTTGAAGCATTTTAGGTGTTGATAATGTGACAAGGCTTTGTTCACGTCTTAGCGCCATCGCACGAATTAGTGGCGCTGACTCAGTATCATTCTTAATCCACGTTCCAGGCTCATTTGGCTCATAGCTCGATCCAACAAAGACCTTAATTCCAGCACGTAATGCCGGAGTTAAGGTCGTTGGATGAAGTATTTTTGCACCAAAAGTTGCCAACTCGGCCGCTTCAGAAAACGTTATTTCATTAAGAAGCTTTGCTTCTTTCACTATTCTTGGATCTGTTGTGGCAATACCAGCAACATCTGTCCAGATCTGTAATGTGTCAGCACCCATGGCCTCAGCAACAAGGGCCGCTGAATAATCAGAACCACCACGACCTAAAGTTGTCGTAAGCCCATCACTCGTTGCACCAATGAATCCTTGCGATACATAGACAATATCGCCATATTTTGCATTCACAAGAAACTGGTCAGCACGAGCTTTTGTCGCTTCAATATCCGGAGCTGCCTTTGTAAAATTATCATCCGTTACAAGAACTTGTCTGATATCGAATAATTCAACTTTCTTATTTGATGCTAACTGTTCATTGATGCGTACTAGAACTTCACTGAAGACAAGGGAAGAAAGTCGCTCACCAAGGCTTACAAGTGAATCATAGGCGCGATCCGAACACTCTCTTAGCAGTAGCATTCCTTTGGCAATCATCGTTACTTCAGATAGAAGTACTGTTACATCATCTTTTAAACTTTCAGAAGCCTGCATTTCTTGAAGGATTTGGCGGTGCTTGTCTTCGATTTCATGAATAAGCTCATTAACTCGTTCTTCGTCACCAGCAGGTGCCTTTTTAGAAATTTCGACAAGTAGATTTGTGACACCATAGACAGCTGAGACAACGACCATATTAGCGCCTTTATTAACACTAATTTGAGCACTACGAGTCATGGCCTCGAGATTTGCCATCGACGAGCCACCAAATTTCGCTACAATAACTTCATTTGTTTGAGTTGACATAAGTCTCCAAAGTAAAAACGTTTAAAGTTTTAAAATTAAGTTAATTGTATGTAGGAGAATAAAGAAATGCAAAAAAACATCTAGCCAAAAGAATAAGCTAACATTTGCATTTGAAGCTCTCCACATAACTAAATCCTAATTTCGTTAATTAAAATTTACTATATGACAGTCCTAAGGCTTCTCCCTTAGTAACCAATAAGATAAGTTGCACACTCTGATCTTATTTCGGCAATGAACCCATTGTGTTGACTGATAACGGACTAATATAGTTGTGCATCCTTATCAACACGCTCTGAACACTGCGCCTCTTCAATTGAAATTAATTGTAGTGGATAGACACATTGATGTCTATACTTTTATAATTTTAGGCGTAATTATATGAAAAGGCCTTTGCCTGTGGAGATCAAAATGAAAAAAGTTGGAATTATTGGTTGGCGTGGAATGGTAGGATCTGTTCTTTTAGAGAGAATGGAAAGCGAAGGTGACTTTGCTAAGATCGATCCGTACTTCTTTTCAACTTCTCAAGCAGGACAAAGTGGTCCACTTATTTACAATGCGACTCATACTTTAAAAGATGCAAATAATATTTCAGAACTTGCAGATATGGATATCATCATTTCTTGCCAAGGTGGAGACTACACAAAGCAAGTGCGCCCAGAGCTTGAAAAAGTTAATTGGCCAGGATTTTGGATTGATGCTGCTTCAGCAAAGAGAATGGATGATGATTCTTTAATTATTCTTGATCCAGTAAATCGCGACATTATTGATAAGGCCCTGAATGATGGGATTAAAAATTTCGTAGGTGGTAACTGTACAGTAAGTCTAATGCTTATGGGAATTGGTAGCCTTTTTCAAGAAGGTCTTGTTGAGTGGATGAGTACAATGTCTTATCAAGCGGCTTCTGGTGGTGGTGCTCGTCATATGAAAGAACTTTTAACACAGATGGGAGTTATCGGAAATATGGCAACGCCATTGATGGATGGACCGATTCTACAACTTGATCAAGATATCTCAAATCTTTTGAAAAGTAATGAGCTTGATAGTGACTGCTTTGGTGTTCCATTAGCGCTAAATCTAATCCCTTGGATTGATAGCGCTGTTGAAGATGGCCAAACACGTGAAGAATGGAAAGCATTTAGTGAAACAAATAAAATTTTAGGTCGTACACAAAACCCTATACCAATTGATGGAACGTGTGTAAGAGTTGGAGCTCTTCGCTCACACTCTCAAGCATTAACTGTAAAATTAAATAAGTCTGTTGATCTTAAAACGATTGAAGAAATGATTAAAAACTTTTCTGAATACACTGAGTTTGTTGAAAATACACCTGAAGCAACACGTGAAAAACTAAATCCACGCTATGTTTCAGGAACTCTTAAAACAACAGTGGGACGTGTACGTAAGATGAAAATGGGTGATGATTACTTGAATATTTTTACAAGTGGTGATCAACTTCTTTGGGGAGCAGCAGAGCCATTAAGAAGAATGCTTAATATCGTGCTATAGTAATTATATGGAATTAGATTTTGATAAATTAGTTAATGATTTTTATGAAAATGGTTTTTGCATTGTTGAAGGCCTTTTTGACTATAAAGAAATAAAACGCATCAAACGCTCATTTGATAACCTTTATGAGGCGTCACAAACAATCAATGAGACGCAAATGCTAAAGCTTGCTCAATTTGTTTTTGATAAGAGCGCTCTTAATCGCATTGTCTGGTGTGGTGGATATGATGAGCACTTACTTGATATTGGTGCTGATAAAAGAATTTTAAATATTGTTAGTAAGATTCTAGAATCAAATGAAATGGTTCAACTCATTAATCAGGCCCACTTCAAGTTACCAGGACAAATTGTAGAGTTTAAGTGGCATCAAGATAGTGAACACCGTCGCTACGGCACTGAACTCTGGGAAGATGTTGATGGGCGAGGAAGTTATGTACAAACCGTAATGGCCATTGATGATATGAATTCTTTAAATGGACCACTTAAGTTTATTCCTAAGTCACACTTACAAGGTCATCTTAATTACAAAGAAGATCCAAGTATTATCGACGAATTACTAGATAAGCTTCCGTCTATCGACTTACAGCTTAAAGCTGGAGATGTTGCCTTCTTTGGCCCGTATACTTTTCACTCGTCATCTCTTAATAAAACAGATTCACCAAGAAGAGTTCTCATCAACGGATATGCACAGCCGGGAGCTAATAAGAGAGAGTATCCAGGTGCTGGATACGGCAGACATTTGACTCTTTAAATATTTAACTTTAATTCACGATTCTTAAGTCCATTGCTATTTTCCTTGCGCTATATTGTGACTAAGCACACAATAAAACAAGGAAATAGCTATGAGCAAATCAAGTTATAAGAAGTATCTTCTTCCTAGTTTAGGGGTGACTCTTGCCATTACATGGATTTTCACCGTTACCTATCTTATTCAATCTAATACACCTGAGAGTTCTCAAACACATTTAACGCGATCAGAACTTGATAAGATTTATTATGGGCAATCAACAGAAGCAGAGCGCTCGATTGCATCAGTTCCAGTTAAAGATGATCCGTTATTAAAAGAGGCCTATTCCTTAGGACTAAATGCTTACCTCTGGGGATCAACTCTTGTAAGAATGGAGAATATTGCTCGTACATATACTGATGTCGTCCAAAAACAATCTGAGACAAGTTATCGCGCACCCTTAAATGAATTTGGTCACTCAAGACGCTTACCTGGCCCTACTGATACTGATATGCCAACGGCCAATCAAGACACTCTTTATTCCAGCGCAATTTTGGACCTTAATCAATCAGCGATAGTCCTATCGACACCTGAAGTAAAAGATCGATACTATGTTATTGATGTTTTCGATATGTGGCACAACCTTATCAAATATGTTGGAACTAGGCAGACAGGTACGAGTGCTCAAAAGTATTTAATCGTCCCACCAAATTCTAAAGAAATGTACCAGAAGCAAAAAGGAGTGGAAGGTCTAACAATTATTGAATCTCCAACTTCTAAGGTTTGGTTATGGGGAAGAACCCAGATACTGAAGTCAGATGATATGGAAAAAGAATTAAATGATGTACACAAAATCCAAGACCAATACAAACTAACAGAATTAGATGAATATCTTGGTAAGAAAAATCGTGTCCGCATTTATCCTCTGTCAAAACGTGTTGGAAGTGATAGTGACCCTTTACGTTTTTTTGAAGAATTAGGAGAGTATTTAAAAACTAATCCTGTTAGTGAAAAGGAGAAGGCATTATTTGGGCAATTTAAGAAAATTGGTCTAACTAAAGAAGGATTTAAAAAAGAGATGCTCTCTCAGCAAGTACAAGATGTTCTAATACAAGCTTTAAATGATGGGCCCCAAGTGGTTGCTGCGCAAATAAGAAATCCAGCAAATACAAAATTCATTAATGGATGGAGCTATGTCTTTGATCTAGATAATTTTGGTGATGACTATGCATTAAGATCAATGGTCTCTCATCCGTACCTAGGCGGGCAAGGGGCCAAGGAAGCTCTATATCCTTTGGCCGAAGTAGACTCTAAAGGAAATAAGCTAAGCGGTTCTAAGATGTATCGTATTCGTTTTGATCGTGAGCCAAAGGTTGGAGCATTTTGGTCTGTCACTGTTTACGATAGTGTAAGTAAAATGCTTATCGAAAATGATCTCAAACGCTACTCATTAAACAATAGTAGTAATTTAACAAAGAATTCTGATGGTAGTTTTGAGCTATACTTTTCTAACCAAGTTCCAAAAGATGAAAAGAAGAAAGCGAACTGGCTGGCCACACCGAAAGGAAACTTCTACGTTATTATGCGTTTATATATTCCGTCTCAAGAGATTTTAGACTTAAAGTGGAAGGTTCCAGGGATCGAGCAAATTGAGCCGAAGGTAATTTCAATGAAATAGGTGAAAATGTGGCAAAAAATGATTTTTCCAAATTTCGAAATATAATTCTCTCAGTCATGGCCGTCATTTTATGGGTGGCCATGATTTCATATCTTTATATTGAGCATGAAAATCGTAGCCGTATTCCTGCTTCAATGAAAGATAATGACTCAAAACAAAGACCTCATCGGCTCTATCGCAATTAGCTGACTTAGTTTTTGACACCTATGTAGATTTTTTGAAGACAATGAAAATAGGGCCATGCTTTTGCTATATTTTAGCTATGCGATTCCTATTACTTCTCATTCTTTTTTCAATTTTCAGTGTGAATTATTCATATTCTCAGGACTATGGACTTCTTGATGTAAAAGGATCAATTTATTCAAAAAGAAATGTCGACAATTATTTAAGGCCATTTCAAACAGATGGCTGCTCATCGATTTCCCCACAAGGTACTTTTAATGCTCCTAAATTATGGCAACATTGCTGTATTGAACACGATATAAGCTATTGGATGGGTGGCCCATTAATGGATAAAATTAAGGCCGATGAAGATTTAAAAAGCTGTGTATCTGATGTATTTTCAAGTATTTTTGGCAAGGCGATGCAAGTTGCTGTCTATATTGGTGGGAACCCAACTTTTCATACAGGTTATGCTTGGGGCTATGGTTGGAATCATATTCGAGGCTATCATGAATTATCGAGTTCTGATCGCTACGAGATTTCTAAAAAAATGCCACAAGATCCTTTAAATCAAGAAATCGTCGAGCTAGGTTTTGATAAAGAAACAATTCCTTTAAAGAATGACAATATCTGCTTAGAAGAAATTAATGACTTTCTTGAGAAACGCATTAAAGCAAAAGTTGATATTAAAGTTATCGAAGAAATTGATACATTCTTTTCGAAAGGATTCTTCATTGAAGCCAATAACTGTAAAGGTACCTTAAGAGCAATTATGAGACATGGTGTTGATCATAATGACTGTCGAGATATTCCTTATGAAAACAAATGGGAAAGAACGGTACGTTCACTTGAGGCAACTGGAGAGTGTGCTGAGATTTATGGAACCCAGCACTCTTTAAGAAATTAATAGTATCGAATTATGCTTTCTTAACAATATACTTTGCGAAATACTCATCCAATTTATGCTTAACTTTTGGTGCCAACCAAATTGTCGCAACCATATTTGGAATGGCCATTAGAGCAAAACCAATATCCATCGCATTTACCATATCATCAGGTGCCGAGATCGCTCCCATAAGAACCGTTGATGAATAGAAAAGTGCAAAAGTTAATCTTGCCCCAAGAATGGGGATACCCCCAAAAAGAAAATCCCAACATTTCTCACAATAGTTTGATGCACCTATTACTGTTGAAAGTGAAAAGAGAATGATTGAAAGTCCTAGTAAATGTGATCCTGCAACTCCAAAGTTTTTAACAAAGGCCATTTGAGTCATTAGAACTCCATTAGACTCTTGAAGTTCTTGTGGTGTCAGAGAGCTTAGAATTACAATTGAAGTCATCGTACATACAATGATTGTATCAATAAAAGGGCCAATCATCGCAACAAGACCTTCCGCAACGGGCTCACTTGTCTTAGCATTTCCGTGGGCCATTGGAGCAGAGCCGACACCTGCCTCATTAGAGTAAGTCGCTCTTTTAATCCCAGTCTTAAAAATGTGAACAACGGCCAGTCCAGATGCTCCACCAACTGCAGCTCGTCCATTAATGGCCTCATTAAAAATAAGAACAAAAACATCAAGAACACTTGATAGATTCATAAAAATAATAGCAATGGCACAACCAACATATAAAAGGCACATTGTTGGAACAATTTTTGAAGTTGCTTCTCCAATTCTTCTAACTCCACCCATGAGAATATAAACCATCAAGGATGCAGTGATAAAACCAGAAATGTATGTAGGTATACTGTAATTTGATTCGATGAAGGTTGCCATTTGATTTGTATTGAATACACCGAGTGAACCGATTAAGCCTGCTACAGCAAAGAAATAAGCTAGGAAGTGCATATACTTAGGTAGGGCCTCTAAGATTGTATACATTGGGCCCCCTTGAATTTCTCCATGGTGGTCATTCTTTCGATACATAACCGCAAGCGTACATTCAAAGAATTTTGTATTCATCCCAATTAGAGCACCAACCCACATCCAAAAAATAGCACCTGGGCCACCTTGCGAAATAGCAACGGCAACACCAGCAACATTTCCCATTCCAACAGTTGAGGCCAAAGCATTTGTTAGTGCCTTAAAATGAGAAATTTGCCCCTTACTCTCATCATCGTGTTCATGGTGAAATTTACCTACGATAAGCTTTATGGCGTGAAAGAAACCTGCTAGCATTTTGAAACGTGAAACGGCCACAAGATAGAGACCTCCGCCAACGAGTAAGATTACCAAAGGTAGTCCCCAGACAATATCGACGGTTTGCGCAAGAAATGCAGAAATATTCATAAAGGTCCTTTAAAATGCGGGTAATAAAACTTATTTAAAATTTTTCCACACAAAAACGTAAATGGCCAGACAATGGAATACAACCTCGATGTATTTGGAGGCAACTCAGGATCAGCGATTTATAGTATTGAGCAACAAGCTGTTATTGGAGTCCATACATTTGGATCTGCATCCCTCATGTACTGGCACAGGTGGCCTTGCAGGAGGTATGCCTATTCGTGAAATACCATCTTATTTTCTTAATGATCTAAATTAATAAAGTTGGCACTCTAGTTGCATCATATATCTCTAAGAAATCATTGAGAGAGGTATATGGTGTTAAAATCTAAGTTTTTACTAGTTATTCTTTTGACAGTGACTATTTTTTCGACACAAGTGCAGGCCAAGCCTATGCACAGTGGTCCAATTAATTCTCGCGCCGATGAAGAATGGGGTAATGAAGAAGCATTAGTTTCACTTAAATGGCCTCTTAAATTTCTTCGCTATGATCTTCAGGACTTACTCGTTGGAGATGGTAAAGGTAGCTTTAAAGAGATCTCCAAGATTGACCTTGATCCAATCAATAGAACTTTTCACCTTGATGCCACCGTAAATATTCCAGACTCGATGCTTTTATCGATGGAAGATAAGGCCGGCGATAAACTCTTAAATGAACACTCAATCTCTCTTGTACTTGGCTTTCCTCCATATGTGCGTGGACAATATGTTGAGTTAACAATAGAGAAATTTGTCTTAGATGACGTTGATTATACAAATGGTATGCATATTGTAACTAATGTAACTGCGGCGCTTTTAAGAAATCGAAGCTTACTCAATTACTTCATGGCCGATGATAAGGCCCCTACAGATTATTCTGATGAAGACCTTTCTAAAACAATTAAAGATTTATTTGATAATGAAGATATCGTTTTAAAGGACAACCGAGTTCGTCTGCGTTTCAACTTTATGAAACTCTCCGGCCTAACACGTTACCGTGATCTCGAAAATCTTCAAGTTTGGTATATTGGCCCAAAGAAATTAAAAGGAACAAAGCAAGGAGCTTCATTTCTAATTGAAGGTGGAATTGGAAATCCTTCTCTTAGTTATATCAAAGGGATGAAAGAAGAAGGAAAGGTTGCTGCTGATGAGCTTAAAAAACTTCGTGAAGCAGAATATAAGACATATGCTTTTAGCGCTGATACTGAGCTAAGACTCTCCAAAATGCACTCAAGACTCCTAGAAGAGACAGGTATTTATAATTGGAATGATCGCGAAAGAATGATTATTAACGAAATTCTAAAAACGTCTATTACAAAAGCAAGAAAGGCCCTAAGCCTAAAAGACCTATATTTTATTGATGAGCCACAACTGGCAAATATCAAATTCTTTGAGCAAGCAGGCGAGTTTTTAAGAGTCTCTATTGCTGACTTAAAGCTTAGACATGCAGTTGATTGGGAAACTCGAAATGGAGGCCGTAAAGGCTCAGAGATGCCTTTTGTAAGCTCTCGCATCTCACAAAATGCGGTTTCACAATTCACAAATTTCTTTCGAGACTTCAAACTAATTGATAAGGAGCCACTATTTAAAGAATTGAATGTTGTACTAGCTCCGCATCTTCCTGGAATCATCTTAAGAGGACGTGTAAATCTTGAGCTAAACTCGCTATTTGAGATGGGCCTTGAAGGTGAAGGAATTGATTTTAACAATCCAGATATTCGCCTTGATAGTAAGACTTATGGTAACTCTGTTCCATTTGAAATTTCTTTATATACATATATGAGAGATAAGGGTGTTTTAGAGCTAGATATTAAAGATGCGACACTTGGTAGTGGAAAAAATAGCGTTCTTCTTACTCCTAAAACTGACAAAGGATACTTTCTTGAAGAGTTCACAAAGCTTGCAACAGCAAATATTTTAAAGACGTACCTAATTAGTGATCCCCTTGCGACAAAAGAAGATGAAGTTGTAGTTGATGAGGCAGAAGTAAAAAGAAAGCTTATCGAAAAACTTGAAAACTTCAAAAATAACTTTCAACTTGCACAAACTGTTAAGACAGAAGAAGAAATCATAGCGGTTAAAAAGCTTGATCTTCAAAGTCCATTTAATTCGATCCCTGAGGAGATGACCGAAGAAAACTTAGTTGAGTTCTTCAATAATATCCTTGGAATTGATCGCCGTACAGGTAGACTTCAGATCAATCTTGATCCGACTATTTTAAGTGAAAAGATTCTCTATGCTCAAAATAATGTACAAGTTTGGAATATAGAGCCAATCTTCGATAAATTAATGGATAAGACCTATATCGATCTAGCAATTGGTCACGGTGTAAGAACAAAAGACTTCTTATCAAATATTTATAATCGTCCAGAAAAGAAAGATAGCCTAAATTTTGTAGGTACTTCTGGTGATTTTAATAACGAAGGACCTACTGATTACTCATTTAAGATAAATCTTAGAGAATTCGAATCAATGGTAAACTCGATTCTTACTGCCTCAATTGCTCCACAAGTAAAAGAGGCCAAGGCCCAGCTTGCATCTCTTGAAGAAGGAAGTGTTAATATCCTTGAGGATCTTACTGTAAGGTCACAAGGTGATAATCAGCTATACTTATCAATTGCCCTAAATCAAGTTGAAAAGAAGAAGCGCTGGTTTGGAGCAAGAATTGTTAACAATATCTTTGGTAACGAAGACAAGAATTATGTTATTGAGAATAATCGCTCATCAATAAGTGCAAGAATTAAGCTGCATGCTGTGCCTTTAAAAGACTATAAGAGTGATCTAATTGCAAAGAATCAGGATGAAATCTTTTTAGGAAATACTCTTCTAAAGATTGAATTAGAATCAATTGGTCGCACGGCAAAGAATCCTGGACTATTCGGATCGGTTTTAAACGCCATGATAGGGGATGTTAACCTTAAAAATGGCATCGTAGGCTCTAACCTTAAAAAGCTAGTCCTTAAGATTGCAGGGCCAATGCTAAACCCTACAGATGAGAGAAATGGTAATGCAACTCTAGCGGGATTTGCACTCAATAATTACTTAAAAGTATTTACGACTAAAAAAGATATCTTATTACAGCTTAATCCACGTCTTGCAGGCCCAGTATGGGATCTACTACTTGTCCAAGACCAGGACTTTAAGGGACGTAAGATTGGAATTGGTGTGGATTATCCAAGTGAGACAATTAACTTTGACTTTAAGATGGTCTTTAACCCATCGACAGTTGATAAGCATGAGCTTTATTTAATTATGAAGGAAGCAAGTGAGATTTCCCAATCAGTAAAAGATGGTAAGATTAAATCGACTGCAGACTTCTTAAAAGTTTATGATCGTCTTTTCTATAATAGTGACATCACAAAGCTTTCACTTAAGCATCGACTGATTAAAGTAATTGATAGCTACAATGCGCTTTCTGTTTTGAATGAAGAAGAGACTCATGCTGATAATTACTCAACAACTGGAGCAGAGCTTATGCAAATTGCCACAGCGGCAAAGGTTTTAAGAGATGCCTTAACAAGAGTAAGTGATCTTAAGCAACCAAAAGGTATTAGCACATATGCTAATAATGCACATAGAGTTTTAGCTGAGCTTGATGAAAGATTTATTGGGCCTTATTATCGACTTTATAATAAGCGCTACAAAGAGAACAATCTTAAAATCATAAATGCACAGATTACGGATTGGACGCTTTACATCCTTCCTGATGCACTCTTTGCACAGAAGGCCTTTGAGTTTCTTGACTAGATATCACAAAAATCTAGCGAGTTGACTCTCCAAGAATATAATTTAGACCGAGAAAAATACTTTCGCGATAGCCTCTTTTAGTTAAGGGGCTATCTTCTACCGCTCCGGAATACTTCGTATACGAATAGAAGCTATTTAAAACGTATTTCTTTCCAATAGGGTAATTAACAATAAGCCTAGCACTTAGCTGATGAGAGGCCCCTGGAGTGTATTCAGGACGATCTGCACGAGCTTCAGCACTTGAGACACCAAAATAGTAGCGACTCCAATTGTCGCTATACTGAGAGTATGTGATACCTGGAATAAGAACGATCTTTTCACCCTTCCAAGGCTCAATTGGGAATGCCTTAGAGACTGAAACATAGTATTTGCTAGCTTCAGAGCGGCCACTAATATCGTGCGTATAACTAAATCTCGTCATAAACCACTTAGATGGCAGAATAAAGGTTAGTCCTAAATCAAGGGAGCGATCTCGCTCACGAAGTCCGTCATTATATGTACCAGCTTCGGCCTCGACTTTGTTAAAGTCTGGAGTAAGAGTTAGGCTTGTGAGAGGAAACAAGCGAAAGCTTGCTGCAATCCCACGAAATGAAAATCTCTTATAATTGTAGTTAATTGAGGGAACAACTGGGATATCGAATTGATCCCCAACTTTATAGAGAGAAGACGAGAAACTTGTTCCTAAACCAACTTGATTTGTTGGCGGCGGTCTCTTATCTCTTTGTCTTTCTAACTCGTTGATCCTCTCGGTTCTACCATTAGAAAAAACAGGGGCCGAAATAATAACGGCCCCTAATGTGATTATTTTGAAAAATAATTTTTTACGACTTGGCAAACGTACTCGCATTCTTCTTCCGTGATATAGGCGAAACATGGCAGGTTTAAAACTGCTTTACTAATATAATCAGCATTTCCGTGATCAATTGATCCAACACTATGGGCAGGAGCACCTTCTTGCTTGCTCATTGCACCTGGATAAATTGTTCCGAAACCTACATTTGCTTCTTTTAAAGCAGCTGATAGCCCATCTCTAAGCTCTGGCTCAATTAAAGCAACACTACAGTATCCATTTTCTCCTACGTGAGCTGGAACATCTTGAATCTTAAGAGGAAGCCCCTGAAGATTCTTGCGGTAGTATTCAACAGCTTTACGTCTTGAATCTAGTCTTGCATCGATATGCTCAAGAGATAGGTTTAGAAATAGTGATTCATAAGCACCAATTCTTGAGTTCCAACCAATTAGGCCGTGGCTATAGTGACTTGTACGTCCGTGGTTAATTAGAGTCTTACAAGTGTTAATTAGCGTTTCATCGTTTGAGAAGATTGCACCTGCATCCCCAGAAGCTCCAAGAACTTTTGCTGGGTAAAAGCTTGTCGTTGAGATCTTAGCTGTTCCTAGAATCGACTCTCCATTGATTGTCGTTCCAAAACACTGAGCACCGTCTTCAATAAGCATTACGCCATTATCTTCAGCGATTTTTCTGATTTCCATTGTATCTGGACATGCCCAACCATATAGGTGAACAAGAATAGCTGCCTTAGGATTGAATTTTTCAACGGCCTCTTTAAAAGTATCTTTATCCCAGTGTAGAGTTTCACGGCTAACATCAACAGTTGCAGGGTTTGCACCTACGTTAACAACTGCCTCAAAAGTCGCCCAGAAAGTCATATCTGGAACTAATACAACGTCGTTTTTTTCAACGCCACTTGCTCTTAGAGCAATCTGGATTGCATCTGTACCGTTGGCACAACCAACTGCGTATTTTGCACCAGTCTTAGCTGCTAGCTTCTCCTCAAGCATATTAACCTGAGGTCCACCAATAAATTGTGTGTTATCAAAAAGTGTTTCAACGCCTGAAAGGAATTCATCACGAAACCCGTCTTCAAAGCGATTTAATGTAATAAATGGTACGCCGTTAACTGACATATTTCCTCGCATTTTTAAGTAATTACAAACATTATAGGGGAAAGAATATGACTTAGGAATAGCGAATATTGTTAAATTTGGGTCAAAAATAGGGGATTTCAAAGGCGATTTCAAGCTGAATTTTCAAGGCCTTACGGCCCAACTTTAATCAACAAAATCTATACACCACTATATATAGATTTCAACATCACTCATTGCGTTCAGATTATCTGTTATATAAATAAAATGAAAACAATCTCATTAGCTATTATTTCTCTAATATCAACTAATATCATGGCCTCTAGTGCGATCACGACGGAAAGTGAGTTTCGTGAAGTCATTGAGAGCGTCCTAAGTATCTACGACCAGAAGTTACCACAAGGCAATCAGCGCCAAGTTGATATTAACTGGGAATCTAAAACATTAAATGCGTCAGTTGGTTACAAGAGAAATTCAGAATCTGTGCGCTTTAGCTTTCACGGAGAGTTTGTTCGAAAAAACCAATTAACAAAAGATGCTTTTGCTCTTGTTGCTTGTCATGAAGTTGGCCATATCATTGGTGGTTATCCGAAGGTTATGCCGACCCAAAAGTATTCAAGTGAGGCGCAGTCTGATTACTTTGCTACTAATGAATGTTTAAAGAAATACTTTGCTTTAAATAACTCTGATAGCTTTGAGCTAAATGGTATTAGCGCTGAGAATCTTTTAGAGTGCAAGCAAGATAAATCATGCCTAAGAGGCCTTGGTGCCATTAGAGATGCTTCAGTCATTTATCCTGGAAGTAATATCAACGCTAAGTCAGATCATGTCTCAAAAGTGACAATCTTTAATGATTACCCACAAAGTCAGTGCCGTGTGGACACGCTAAAAGCAGGCCTTTTAAATCAACCAAGGCCAAATTGTTGGTTTAAGTCTTATCAAGCTGAGCGCTATGAATATCAGTATGACTATGAATATGAAGAGGCCCAAGGTGTCGCAGAGATTACTGAAGTAACAGCAACAGATTTCGGTTGTCATATTCGTACGAAATACCCCGATGTATGGATGGGAAGTTACTTAAACCCGCTGTCAGAAAGCGAATTATTACTTAGAGGCGTGCGCTACGTAGGTACTAATTGCAAGTATCAAGTAGGGGATACACTTAGTGGTGCCATGACCCTATTTCGTGGGAATTTATACCTAAATCTAAATCCAACGGATAAGTAAATCTTAAGTTTTCTTAACTATTAAGATCGCCCCCATTTGCATAATAATTGTTAAATATTATTTACAGTTGGGGGACAAATGAAGATTTTAACTAAAATCTCTATTGCATTAACATTAATTTCAGCAGTATCAACAATCGCAGCAACCGTAGACTTTGGGACAACGAATCACATTGCATTCCGTTGCCAAGTAGATATCTTTGAGAAGGTTGTTAATCCAGTCTCATACCGTGCATATGCCGGAAGACTTATTAATTCAGTATTTCACGAACAGTACAATAATATCACAGGCCCAGACCTAAAAATGCTTATGGATTATGGCAATGGGCGCGCACTTTTTTCTAATGTAATTATTGGTGGAAATGGCTATTTCAAATGGTCTGTTGTGGAAACCGATGATCATGCAATTGATATATTAGATGCAAAATGGCCTATTTCGGCCCGTGTTCTATACAGTCCGAGACACTTTGATCGTGCCAAAAATGGAAAAGCAATAGGAGAGTCAAACGACCATCTCTATCGCGTTGAATGTTTTGAAGTAAAACAAGCACCTGGTGACGACGATATCGTTATTGGTGTCTAAAATAGTGATTGAAAAATCCCCTTCTTTTATGAAATAATTTTTGCTTACTTATTGTTTTATAAAAGAAGGATTTTTCATGAAACTTTCCCTGGTCATTTTAGCAGCTATTTTTAGCTGTTACTCATACGGCTTAAATTTTCAAAATACACAGCAAAATACCTATGAAGCTGCGACTTTAATTGGTGGTGTTGGCATCAAATGCGACAACGGCTCAAATCAGGCCGTAAAGGCCTTCGGATGTAAAACACGACATCTATATCCCGTAAGATTTGAAGACTTCATTGTGGGGCAAAATTTAGAGGCCGATAAAATCGTCGTGTCATACACGGACGAAAAAGGTCGAAATAAATCGAAAACTCTCCGTTACGATATGACTAGTCAGCGCACGAAAACTTCAGTCAATCTATGGGCAAAAAACCTTCGAAAAAAACCTGTGCTACACACGGGCAAAAATATCATAAAAATGAGCGCATATTTCAAAGGCCGTTTAGTTGAAGAAAAAACACACGAAATCTTCGTTGAAGATCTAGGTCAAATTTCATGTGGATCACAGATGTTTATCTCACGTGATATGTCAGATTGTTTCTCAGCGGCCAGAGCATGTGAGAAGCTATATCAACTGACAAATTTCTGTCGTTAAAGCTTGTTAAAATTTGCCTAGATGTATGAGGCGATATTTCAAGATATAATCATTATCATAAGTTATAATATGGTCTTACCCCATATAACTGATATTATATGATATAAAATATTTTCCCCTATAACACTTAAGCCCGTCTGAAAAAGTCACTCTCTAAATGCTTTATATCCATAAATTATTCTATGTAATTCATTATATTTTTTATCTGCGTCTTTTTGTTTCTTAAAAGAGCCTCCATGAATTTGTAAACAAGCCTTCCACTTTTTTTGTTTTGTACAAAAATTACTTCCAAAAGTATCGCCAGAATTTCGCTGACTTCTTCTTAAATGATTTTGCTTATGTGATACCCATTCTAGATTCTCGTAGAAATTATTGGCCCTGTTACCATCAATGTGATTTACACTATCAAAGTTACCAGAGTTTTCTACATGAAATAAAGCAACTAGTCGATGTACATACATGGTCTTACTTTGATTATTTGTTAGACTTAGGGAACACTGCTCATATCCAGCTCTTGTTATCCACGAGCTCAAGAGCTTAGACCTTCTTTTACTAAATATAGTCCCATCTCTATTTACAATATATTTAGAGGAAATTTCTTCTTTTAAATTATTTAAATTTTCAGTAGCAGCTGAGTAATTTTTCTTTTGTTTTCTTAATCTAAGAATATATTCAGCTACACTGAAAATTTCAGCACAGAAGTCTTTCTCATCTGTAAACATAAGTTTATGTTCTTCGTATAAGCATGTTAGTTTTTTGTATAGGATGTCCTTTGAGTCATCCATATCACCTCTCTTGATTGTATGAATAATGAAAGAATACCAACGCTTTTTAAGAGATTCAAAAACTAAGAGTATAATTTAGTTTATATTTCGCCTTGAAAATTTGCTTTAGGGGCGCACCCTAAATAAGCAGATTGAATACAACAACCCTTACCATAGAATCTCTATAACTGAACTCTCTGGCCTTGCCTATGTTGTTTGCTTGACTTCTTATTTTGCAAAATTGTTATAACTATAAATGTTAGCCCAACCAAAATGCTAAATATCATTTCAATGTACTCACCTGTTTTTGGATTAGATGGCCTTATTAGATAAATACCTGAGACCGTATTGTTTATTCCGTGTAAAACAGCACAAACCCAAATTGAATTAGACTTTATTTTAAACCACCCCAGGGCAAAGCTCATAAAAATAATAATTAAAGGGAAAGTAATAAAAGTAGTCAGAAAAACGTTCTCTGCACCATTTACACCTCCTAGGTTTGCAGGAATATGCCAATATGCCCAAATCAATCCAACGAGAAGCGTTCCCTTTAAAAAGCCGTACTTAGTAGTTAAAGTATCTTGTAAATACCCTCTCCATCCAATCTCTTCTCCAAGAGTGGCCATAATTGTTGTTGGAATAGTTCCAATTAGAATTGTTATAAATAGATTCAAAGCAAGGAATGAATATGACTGCTCACCTGTCCCTAGCATTAAACCAATCTTTTTAACTTCAGCTATTCTGGAAAAATCGGGACTCAAAACAAAGCTTTCGCTATTCCATGCCCCTAAATCAAGCATATAAAAACTTAGCTGTGACAGGATGTATGGCGTCAGTGCAACGATAGGCGTGAGTGCCATATATTTAAAAGAAAAAACTCTTAGATTTTTAATAACGTCCTTAGCTTCTTCACCAAGTCCCAGTAGGCCAATCGCAGGAGTCCACATCGCAATAATTAGGAATAAACTATTCTTGTAATAAAGAAATAATCCCTGACAAAGAAAACCACTAATAAAAGTAATTAACAAAAATTTAAAAAGCTTCTTATCTTTAATCATAGAACCTGAGTAACCATATTGCATCGAACAAACCCTTTCTTCAGATTCTCTTTCAATCTTGTTGTACTAACTAAATCTGTTACGGAAGAATTATCTTCAGCATATTTAACTGCACAGCGGGTAACTTTCTCACCTTGTGATTTACAAAGAGCTGCAGTATCAAAAAATTGAGTAATAAGTTTTCCAAATGATGATTCGTTAGAGATATTTCCGACACACTTCACTGTTTCATAATCATACTCATGGCATAACATTAGATTGTAATTAAAACCGTAAGTCGAAAGAAGTGAGCTTGTCGTAACTGCACATTCAATAGTTTCACCTGAATACTTCTTACAAGTCGTTAAGTTGTCCTTAAATGAATTAGGTATCCATATTGAGTTATTATCAGATAAATCTAATGAGCAGTTTATATCTTCTTGGCGCTCGTTTGCGCAGTAGCTTACAGCTTCTTTGATATTTAAATTTGAAACTTTTTTATTCAGGTCTTTCCCGCACTCTAGTTGATCACGTGTGTAATTTAAGCATAATTCAATACCCGCTTTAATATCTCGTGGTGATAGATCTACCCCACACATTATATTTTCAATATCTAGTGAATATTCTCGGCAAAGATTAAGCGCCTTTACTTGGGAAAGTTTCGTGTTACTTGCTGTGTTTTTAAGGATCTCAATTGAGCAATCAAATTGTTCCTGTGTTACCTCGTTTACACTTGAACAACTGTCTTGTGCTACGATACGCATCGAAAACAGTAATGAAATTGTAACTATAGAAAATTGCATAATTTTCATGAAACACTCTCCTAATGATAAACATTTAGAGAGTGATACTATTTTTATTGAAGTAGATAAATACGACCTATAATAATTACTTTCCTTTGATAGTGAATTTCATCCATTTTTTATCAGGAACTCCACCATTTATGATTGTTTGAAAGTCTTCGAGTCTAGAGTTTGTGATCTTTGCACCAAGATTAATCGAAGGCAACTCTGAGCTAACGATACCAAATACTTCATAATCATGAGAATTTTGGTTGTATCTAAGAAGTGGCCCTCCAGATTGACCTAAATAAGTATCACACTCAAACTTAATACTACTTCTATTAAAGAAACGATTTTTAACCTTACAATCTTTTTGAAAGTACTGAGTTCCTATTATTAGATCACCAGGATAACCAATTGTCAGAATTTCATCAGTCTTTTTTGTGGGTCCATCAGCTGTCATCTGAAATTCACCAAGTAGCCTACCAGCAGATTCACCACGAGAATTCTTTTTGATTTTTAAGATCGCAATATCAGTATTAGGATTTACTGTTTCTAAATCTTCTTCGAAATATTCCTTTAGAATATAGGCTTGAGTAACAATGAAGCCACCTTCGGGCGTACTCTCACTCGTTAGCTGCCCAGGATAAAAAATAGTATCAGTCTTAAAGTATATTTTCAGACTCATAATACAATGAGCGGCCGTAATAACATAATCATCTGCAATGAGAGAACCTGTACATGTAGAAGTACTAATAGAATTCCTTAAGGGAATTGTTGAAACTAACTGGCCAACTCTATTGCTTAAACTGCGGGGGAGATTATTTGCACTTACTCTTCTATCATCCTTACCTATAACACTATTACCTGCAATAATTTGATTATTAGTATTAATGCTATCTTTTCCACAGCTAGTACTTAGAATAGCAAGCATGAGTAATGGTAGAATTTTTAACAACTTAGACATATAACTTCCTCAATTTTGTTAAATAATAGCGTATTACTTGATTACAATGATATCTATTGAAGCTTTTACTGGTACTGTTAAATTAATATACGACCACTCTCCTTACTAAGAGCGCTTTATTAGTGATAAAAAAAGCAGAGAAAAATCTCTGCCTTAAATATATCGTTTAGAATTTTATTTCTTTCTATTTACACACATCAATCGAACGATATTTCTCGTAGTCTGAATAAGCATCGCCATAACTCGAGTAGCATTTTGCGTTTAGCGCATTCTTCTTAATTGAACCATCGGCCGATAATGTAAAAGCAATAATTCGGTACTCATCACAAGTGTATTTACCTTCAACGGCATTCATATCATTACCTTCAAAAATTCCACAATTTAATGGAAATTGGTTAAGCGCCTGACTTGCAACAACGTTAAGTGCACAAAATGTCGAAATTAAAACTAATAATTTTTTCAAGTGGGACTCCTATTAACTAAAATTACAATATTTTATTTACTATGCCAGAATTCCTCATCCCAAAGGCCATATTTGTAATATATTTAACGATGTCCATAAATTTAACGGCCTGTCTCCCCTACAAATTCTTAAACTCAATGGCAGTATATCCATTGAAATCTATATTCATTACGTATTGGTTTCGTGTGACATATTCGCGGTAGTCATCACAGTCATCATAAATTTCAAATTCTACTTCATTAAGTTGTGCAATAAACTCCAGTGATTTATCTAATTTGTTAGTGATGAAATCATAAGCTTTTTGCGCTAGCGAAGGCTCCATAAATTTCGACTGAAAGAAGACCTTTTCATCATTAACTTGTGCCCAAAATACGATATTTGATACATTAGTGTAGACGCTCTTGATCTGCAGTCTTTCACGATAAACTTTGGCCGTTGTGAGATACCCTGGTCTAATTGAAACTATATACTCATTATAACCAAAACAGCCTGATGCATATGCATTTGTAAAAGTTAAAAAATTTACAATAAATAAAGCGGCCAAAACCTTCATAAACTCTCCTATTAGTTACAAGTTGAAGTATTTATAGTTGAAACCACTCAATAGATATAATATATAATAAATATAATTATCATTCTTAATATGAATAATAGGAAGTCTTATGGAATTAGGTCATTTGAAACATTTCTACTATGTCGCTAAGTATGGAGGCTTCACAAAGGCGTCTAAGAAGCTCTACGTCCAGCAACCATCGATTAGTAAAACAGTGGCCCTATTAGAAGATCAGCTTGGTGTGAAACTCTTAAACCGTGAAAAGAGAAAGACGACCCTGACTGATATTGGCCAAGAGATCTATGCCAAATGTGACCTTATTTTTAAAACAGTTGAAGATATCGAAAATATCGCAAGTGATGGAAAGTTTGAATGTTCAGGCCCTTTAAAGTTTTGTGCCAGTGAGCCGATCTCTGCACACTTCGTCCCGCGAATCTTAAAAGAATTCCTTAGTGAATATCCGCAGGTACAACCAGCGTGTTTTACAAGTTTCTCATCTGACTTATTTAATAAGATTGAAGACGGAGAGTTTGAATTTGGACTCTTTTTTCATACTCCAGAGATGGCCAAATACGCCCACAAACTTGAATTGGAGGAAATTGCATCAATCCCCTATGATTTAGTTATTAAGGCCTCTGAACATAAGAATTTGAACGTTATACGATCATTCATTGGCTCACGTGAAGTAGATGATGTGACAACGAAGAAATACCCGACAATTTCTAAGATGAATAAGGACTATAAGAACGTTAAGATTACTATCTCATCAAACAGCTTAACGTCACACAAGGAAATGGTCTTACAAGGCCTTGGGGTTTCAATCCTGCCGTCAATTATGGTTGAAAAAGAAATCAAGGCAAAAGAGCTTAAAAGATTATATCCAAAGGGGACATTTCACTTCCCTCTTAAGCTTGTCACAAAGAAGAATCACTTTCTTTCACGAAATGCACAGGCGTGGATTAAGTGCTTAAAAGAACAATTATCAATCATTTAAACAGCTTGAAATAACTTGGTAGCCAGCAAGAATGATATCAAGTCTCCAGGCCGATGCTCTGACAATCTTTATAACCTGCTTCTTATCTTCCTTGCTAAGTTCACAGTAGCCTGCACTCAGATAACAAGGAACGTGGTGAGAGATGGCCGTTTTCTTGAACTCTTTACAACTAGACTCAGAAGAAATGTCATTCATGCCCGAGATTAGGCAGGCCTTAACATCCTGAATCCATTTCTTACCCTCTTCAGAAAACTTCTCAACCCTAGAATCGAATTTATTGCAATATTTTTGCCCAAAGGCCAAGGGATAACCACGCTTTCCACATACTCGCTCTTTTTCTATACAGCTGTAATACGCACAGTCGTCACTTAGATCAGCACAATCATTTGCAGCAAACGAATGCGTGGCCAAAAAAATGGAGAAAAAGGTGAAAATGATAGATTTCATCATCAGTAAGTAGCAAATTAATCATCGCTTAGTAAACTTAATGAAAAGTTTATATTCTCTTTACAAGATGGCCTATGCAAAAAAGATAGCTAGAGCAAAGGCAACTAACAAACTAATGACGATTGCTTCAAAGAAGTAGTTCTTCTTTGTCTCCGGTGCCTTAAACTCACCTGTTAAACGAAAGTGTGAGTCGTTGATATTGTTTATCACGTATTGAATTTCCCCTAGAGGTGTAATTCCTGTGAAGTCATAAAGAACTTCTCGGTTTTCACAAATGGCCGTGTATGGAACTCCACGAACACCAAAGTGATCCGCAATCTCAGGACTCTCCATGGTATTTACTTCATATACATTCACGTCTGGATTATTCTCATTTAAGGCATCAAAGACAGGTGCCATTGTTTTACATGGGCCACAAGTGTCAGAATAAAACTTGATAACGAAAACGCCTCTTTCACTAGATACAACAGATTCAAAGTTTTCATTATTTATTCTTTTTATATTCATAAAAGCACCACCCTGATAAATTCAATCTTACTATAACCATTCACATTAAAATTTACAACAAACTTAATTGGATATAACAATTTGTATTCAGGTGGCGTCTACCTTCTATTTACAGTAGAATAGTATTTTTAACCTACATAAAGAAAAGGCATATATTATGAGAGGGACTTTCTTCTTAAAACCATTAGAGTTGAATTTAGAGCTTGCTGGCGAGAGCTGGCCCCAGGGCGAGCAGATAAACGGAGATCTTACGATTAAGGCCCATGGTGAAGCCGATCTATCAAAAATAGGCATTCACCTGTGTGAAGTGAATATAAAGAAGTTTAAGGCCAAGGACGAAGCGGCATTTAAAGTTATTGAAACAGTTGAAGCAAGCGGTGAGCAGACAAGCTTTAGTTTTAAACTAGCTGAAAATTGTCTTATTACAGAAAAAGCAACTTCTCTTTATGTTATCTGTGGAGATATTGATACACCATTTGAGTGTGGGCATCTTCAACTTGATATCCTTCCAAATAAGAATATTTTGAGCTTCATTGAAATCTTTGAAAATTTTCTTAAATTCAAATTTAAGCCCCTTAAAAATAAGGCCGGAATGATTCAAGCAAAAATCACTCCACCAGATATAAAAGACTGGACAAGTATTCAGACCATGAATCTTGGAATGTCTTGTATTGATAATATTCTTTCACTCGATTTCGCTTTTAAAGTGAAGAAGATGTCATACGAAGGCGGCGCTGTGGAGACGAAAGAAGTTAAGATTAACAATAAAGTTGAATTTAAACCTAAGGATTACATCCTTTTTGAAAGTACACTAAACCAAGATTTCATTACTGGAGAGTTAAACAAAGTTCTTGATGAGGTAAGGTTTAAGCCGGTTATCTAATAAATGAAATATGGCCACTGATGTGGCCCTTTTTTATTTCGAAGAAACCTTCATGCAGTTCTTACTTTCATAATTCTTTTTAACGGCTATAATCTGACCTCTAACACTAGCAAGTTCAAAGGCTTCAACGCCATCGCCTTTTCCTATGCCTCCAAACATGAGTGCTTGGCTATAGCTATCATCAACCCTTCTTCGTTGAGCATCAACAAGAACCTTCTCATGCTGCTTTAATCCGCCATACTCACTTACAAGCATCTTGCAATCAAAGTTTGCGTATTTTTGTGGTGAAACATAACTTGCTTTTACATGCTCTGGTTCAGTCGACATATTTGCACAGCTTGTAAGCAGAAAAAATAGAACGATCTTTTTCATAACTCTCCCTATTCAATTCTTTTGTTTTATATCGGTGTAAAGTCACCAATTAGTGAACGATTTCAACACCTTAAGAATTATTCGAGAATTACTTGGTAAGCATACGAATTTATTATTTTGTGATTTGTACCCTTGTCCAATCTTTGCATTGGACGAAACTTGATTTTGAAATCAGGCCAGTTTTTGAATCAATTGAGAATGATTTTCCATCACCAATATATTCATTTTTGGTTTTACTCTCAATTAGAGTAAAGGACTTATCACCATATTCGGCCTTAATAGAATTATAATAGCTCGTCTTATAAATATTCATTACAATTTCAGCGCGGTTTTGCTTGCAGATAAGGCCATAAATTTCATGAGGCCTTAAAAGATCCCACTTCGTTTGAAGATATGAAATTCTGTATTTGTAATTATGCTCGATACAAGAGTAGAGATTGCGATCTTTCCAACAATCATTGCGTCCTTTGCCCCAGCCCCTTTGCATGGCCTTAAGCCTTTTCAATGAAGTTTCACGCCCTTCATCTAATGCTTCAACTTTACGAATTGAATCCTTATAGACGATGGCCATATGACGATCATGATTAGCAAGTTCGCTCTTTTCACATATTAATGTTTCTGCCTTATACGTCGCTTTTTGACAGTCAAAAGTTGGGGCGATTGGCCCTGATGCTTCACGTGTCTTAGCTATTGGAAACGTGTACTCTTTATCTTTATACAAAATCTTGCAGACCTTTTTATAGCACCCAAGATTCTTTACGACCTGTTTTTTGCCTTTGATTTCAACCTCAAGATAGTCTGGACCTGATGCTGTTGCAAAAGCGTTGTCATTGAAAAAGAGAACGGAACAAACAAATAATACTTTCTTCATTCCTATATTTTAACATAACTACTCGTACAGCTAGATACTTTTTCATTTACATTTTCGATCTAACTATAGAAAATTAGAGCAACACGATTACACAAGATTTATGAGACAATTACTATTACCTTTTTTTATATCACTGCTTATTCAGCAAGCTCTTGTTGCATGTGAAATAAGTATAAAAAATTTTAGCTTCGACTATATCGATGAAGTTTCTCTTACAAATGATGAATGTCGTCTCATTAACAATAGAATCATCCAGCTAAAGCAGGAATTCCAACTAACAAATAAAGCCCAAAAACAAAATCAAGAAAAGTATATCAGCAACTCCGAAACCATCAGCCTTCAGATTCAACAACTTCGAATTAATGGCCAGGTTTACGGACAAGTCTTGATCGGTAAGTTTTTACTCTAGGGGCGCGGGTACCAATCGAGATATCGGTAAATTACATCGTGCTTATTATATGTATCACTATTTCCTGCTCAAACAATGAACAACAATCGAAAGTAAATCGAATTTCTAGTAGTATTTTTGTTCTTATTCAGGAAAAAGTAGGAAGATTTGAGTTAAACCTATCTCTAAGTACTGGAAATCTCCATTGGTACCCGCGCCCCCTTAAGGAATGAGACCAATTTTTCGCTCTAGGCTTCTATCATTTTGAAAGAATTTCACTTGGCATCGGTAAAATTCAACGACTGTGTTTTCCATCTCAGGATAAACACTCTCCTTTAAGTAGCTAATTAGCTCTAGTGCATTCACTTGCATATCAGGCTTGTCCTGAACGTACTTAAAGTAAATTATATCTTGCACTTTCTTGTAGCTGATATCGAATTTAATATTCTCTGCTGGTTGTATATTCTTATTACCATCCATGTGAAGCCTTAATAAGATTGAAAATTTCCAATAACCATTTTCATCTAATCTTACGGCCCCATGTGGAGTGTAAGAAACATCTTCATTAATTGGAGAGTAGTATTCTCCTTCATCCTCTTCACTAAACTGAATAGTTGGGACAAGCTTAATAAGATCGTACTCACTCTCTGCAATACCCAAATGACTTTTAAAACCTTTAAACAAAGTTGCTGCAAAATTTGAGGCATCATCATGGGTTTTAAAGAAGAGCTCTCGAGATTTCTTATATTCGCTACATAGATCCAAGTATGACATGAAGGGTTTATCGGGATCGTTTAAACATCTAAGTACTTAAATATTCTTAAAAAAGTGTAAAGCTTACACACTTTTTGAAAACGTCACCTGATGTAAATGAGAGAAATTCAGCTATCGATTATTTTGTCCTCACGTAAAAACAAACAAACAAACAAAACATGATTATAAAAACGAGGAGAAAAACATGAGAAAATTATTATTAGCACTAGCATTAGTATCAACACTTTCAGCATCTGTTTCAGCTAATTGTGTAGGAATTTATGAAAACACTACAATCCAGCACAATGAGAAAGCTTCTAAAAATGTCTTAGCAGTTATGGGCAGTGAGTATAAAGATATGTTCGAATTTCTATTGGCAAGTGGAGATGCATACTCAATTATTGTATCGCCACTTGCTGCAGTATTGGTATCACCAATTGTTCTTTATAAGTCGATTCATTACAAAGGGACGTATAAATTCTACAAGAGATTTGTGTCGACGATGAACGAAAATAGTGAAGATCATAAGAAAGATTTTAAAAAGTTTAAACGCTCAGTTGCAAAACGTTTTAAAATTTCGAATGAAGAATTCCTTGGTGTATTAAAGGATCTAAATGACAGCAGGTCACTTTGTGAAGGGTATAAGAGAAATACAGTTTTAACAGAAGAAGGTATCGCTTACTTAGAGTCAAGAGGCTATAAGACATTTCTTCAAGCAGCTCTAAACGGAAAAAGAGATCCTGTAACATTTAGAGAATTACAATCAAATCCAAGATACTTCACAGTTGTTTACGGCGGAGTAATTGATGCATATGATTTTAAAAAGATCGTAAGAGCAGAAATTGAAGCTCGCGGTTACGAAAAATAATTAATAAATTAAATGGCCTCGACTTTAGCTCGAGGCTTCTTCGTCTTCTTGTTTATCTAGATAA
Source organism: Halobacteriovorax sp. RT-2-3 (assembly GCF_047085075.1). Lineage (NCBI taxonomy): Bacteria > Pseudomonadati > Bdellovibrionota > Bacteriovoracia > Bacteriovoracales > Halobacteriovoraceae > Halobacteriovorax > Halobacteriovorax sp. RT-2-3. The sequence goes on from NZ_JBKIYF010000001.1 coordinate 353,958, forward strand.
TTCACAATATTTGCAATTTCATTAATCTTTTCTTTTCGACGCTTATTATACAAAAAAGTCATACGCGGGTCTGAGTGCCTCGCATACGTTGCCTGATCCTCAAGGCTTGCTCCGTTCTCATAGAGATTACCAATGCCTGTAGCACGTGATGAGTGGGGCGAAATCTTATGCTTGATTCCTGCAAGCTTTGCATATTTTTGAAAGATCTGATCGATGGTATTTCGATTAAGAGCTTTAAGCTCATTTGCCTTACGGCCAGAGGTAAATAAAGGCTCATTTTCAAGAAATTCACGGCGAACTCTAAAGACTTCCATATAGTGTTTAATGTCACTAAAGGTTTCATCAGAGATGTAGACCTTTTGTTTCTTGCCACCCTTACTTCGTACATGAAGGTAATTGCCAATATTATCACTAGCAAAGTCCCCTACTTTTAACGCAATTAATTCTGACTTTCTAAGTAAGGTATAGAACATCACACGTAGAATCGTATAGTGAAGGACACCACTTAGATTATAGCTACCATCGCGGTTGTTTTGATTAACACTCTCAAAGAGGTCCATAACCTCAGGTGCACTAAGATCATTGGTTTTAACTTCCATGACAACTTTAGGGCGAAAGACTCCAGTTGCTGGATTCTTATAGCAAAGCTCTTTTTCAACTAAGAAGTCAAAGAAGCGCTTTATGGACGACAGATGTCTTGCCACCGTGGCATCTTTTAGTTCTTCGTTTTTTAGAAGATGGTCTCGGTAGGCCGAGATATGCCTCTGGGAAACATCAGATAGGCTTGAAAAGGTCTCAAATCCTTTTAGAAACGTTAGAAACTTTTTTAAGTCTCGTCTATAGGCATCTCTAGTATGAGCAGAATTAGACTTGGTTAGAAAGTCTTCAAAGATATCGTTAATTTTTGCATTCGATCTAGCAGGCCTTATGGCCCTTGACCTAGAATAGCTTACTCCAACCATTACTGAAACGATCCTTTATCAACTGTATGCTTATAACTCTTAGACCATGACTCTAGTGCTTCTAGAAGGTTTTCCTTAGGCGAGATAACCCATGTATTAATTTGGGCCAATTCTTTCTTTGTAAAGGCCTCTAAAAGGTCATCTTCATCAAACATATATTCGAAGTGAAGTCTCTTAAAAATATGGCGTCCTTTAAGGACACGCTCTTGGTAGTGCTGGGCCTGTGAGATACGGCCATGTTTCTTATTAGAGATTAAAAGCTCTGTATCATCAATGATTAGATCAAAAAGGTTTCTAAGCTTTGTTAGGAGTCTCTTCTTACGAATAAGCTCCTTATCATATTGCTCAACTAATGCCTTTAGAATTGTCCCAAGTCCTGGTTTCTTTCTTGTAATCTTTGAGGCCACAAGATCGTAGGCCCAAGAAATATACTTAGACTTAATCATGAGAGTCTTATGGATAACTTCATCATTATTATGCTTTTGGGCAAATTCACTCTGATTGCTTCCACTAGATAGAACAATCATATCGTATTCATCATATGTCGGTTTTGTATTATCGATTAAAGGTGTCGATGCTTGAGACGTCCTTCCAGACAGAGATCTAAGCTGTTTCATAAGCGCTCCTTGCTTATTTTAATTTTATCATTCACATGGGTCATATATCAATTTTTCCCCACGTCGATTTCTATTTTTTTATATCTAGGCATAACTCCAATTATGCCTACATATACTACATGTTACTTTAAACCTAAAAACATGTCATGTTTTTGGAATCAAAATTTGTCACGGTAAATATTTTTAAGCGACATTAAAATTATAGCAATAGACACTATTGTTACGATGCAATCTTGTCTTTAGTCGATTTAGTTAGTGCTTTTCTTTTTTTCTTCCTTCTTTTTCTACGCCTTTCTTTTTCGGCCATGATCCTTTTGTGTCTTTTATGTAACACTAGAATTAAAAGTAAAACGCAAATCAAAGAAAATTCTTTTTTGTAATGTAAAATAATATTTATTACCAAATTTAGATTTTGATTATCACCATCACCGAGAACTGATGCGATATTTCGTCTTTGCTTTTCTTGCTCTATACGTTCTGGAGTAAACATAGCAAATCGATCACGATATTGTTGTGTAAGACTTTTTTGTGCATCAGATTTTGATAACTTTGATAGTGTACCTAGTACATTATTTCCATATTGAATTGCGGCTTTATCAAAGCTCATGAAGGCATAGTTATAAACAACACTTAGAATAAAGTTTACTGACTCGTAATCCTCCTTAACTTCCTTAACTTTAAAGAGCATTTTCATTTTTTTGTAGAAAACCGAGATTTCTTCTTTTTGATTATTTTTAGCGAAGTAATGAGCAGCAGTGGCCATCAAATATGTTTGATAAACAGGATCATTCTCTTCTGGATTCATCTCTTGTGAAAACTCTAATAACTCCTTATCCTTCTTTAGAGCTATTAAAGTATCTACCATCTGTTTATTAAAAGCATTTACATAGTAAGTATATTCAGGGTTCTTGAAAGCGAGGTTTAAATTCTCATATGCCTCATTATATCTTTTAAGTTTATTTAATGACTTGATCAGACCAAGGTATGCTTTACCAGTTTGCCTAATTTTCAAGCTTTTTTTGTACTGAGTAATTGCCAATTCATACTTCTTCTCTCTTCTTAGATGCGCTCCATAGTCAATGTGAGCATAAGTATACGCATCAACTCCATATCCGTTCTGTTTTATCTCATAGGCTTTCTTTCCCCACTTTATAGCATTTTCAAAGTCCTTTTCATCAGCATAGCTATACTTCATACTTATAGCGCATCTCTGGTAGTTGGGTCTTAGGCTTAAACATTGTTTAAGCTTCTCTCTAGCAAGTTCAAACTTTTTCAAGTAAACGTAATTAATACCAATATCACTATAGGCTTTATAAAGCTTTTCATATCGAACTTCATCGACAATGCTCTTTTCGAAGTAGTCAATCGACTTCTGATAATCCTTCTTATCCTTATAAATCTTTCCGATGAGTGCATAGAACTTATTCCTATCTTTTGGATACTTTTCAATCATCTGTTTAGCAACAGGTATCATATCTGCTTTTGGTGTTAAACGATGTGTTAACCAAATCTTCTCAACAATTGCATCAGTATAATCAGGATCAATCTTAATGGCCTTGCTAATAAGGGCGTCGGCATATCTAATTTTTGCTACATCAGCTGGCCCTCGAACAACAGAAAAAGATTCATTTATTTTAGCTGCATGATAAAAGGCCTCCTTATTATTTGGATCATCATTTATGATACCCATTAACAATTCTAATTCCTTAAACCCACCACCATCTTTTTCAGCTATTTTACTTTTAACGTATTTTAAACGTTCATCGACATTCATTTTTGCAACTTCAACGAGATCACTTTTTTTAATTTCTCTATTCATTGATGTAAACTTGGCAATATCTCCAAAGAAGCAATTATCTATTTCAGTATTAAGCTTATTGTGTTCTTCACTTTTAATATCAGCTCTGCTGATCACATTTTTTTTAACTGTATAACTTTCAAAAAGACTAAGAGTATTGTTTTTATAATTAATCTTGCTTTCGTAATCGATCCATTTCGATCTAATTAAACAGTTAGACTTGTTGAATTCTCCGAGTTTTGCATTATTTATTGTAATATTTCTTTCAAATGAAATTTTTGGCCCAAGATACCGTGCAAAACTATGCTTACTCCAAAATGCCTTAGATAATGTCGTCAGTGGCTTCGCTTCCTTAGTGCTAACAGGGACACCATCCTTATCACTATCAGTTAACACATCTTTATATGAAAAACTTGCTTCTACATCTTTATTGAAACTATACTTATCGACATCTAGGCCTTTAAAATCAATCTCATTTACTGTATCGATATCACGCATAATACCGACAAGAAATTTATTCACCAAAGTGTCTCCACCTTGTTTTTTTATCTCACTAAGTAGAAGTTTATTTGAACCAGTAAACTTAACTTTTCCATTTACAGCAAAGTTTAGGTCATCAAAAAGATCGTAGTTCTTATCAATACTAATAAGATTATCCTTGCCATTAATCTCAGGAATACTGTGAATAACATCTTTTTTGTCCCAAAGAACTAGTGCTTTTCTGTCTGCGATATCATCACGAATAGATAGGCCGAAAGAGCTAGGGTTAGTTGGATCAACCCAATAAGATTGACCTTTATGCTTTATGTGAACTATTGCATGGTTAAATGCACTACTTCTTGGAAGAGTCATGTCTATATATTCACTGCGACCGCTGGCACCACGCTTTACAAAAGCTGTATGTGCTTCGTAACCTAATTCTCGTAATATTTTAATGACACTAATTGAGAAGTCTTTACAGTCACCGTAGCCAGAAGAAGCGATATCTTTGAGTGATCGTGGTACATATCCACTCCCAATAGCACGCCAATCACCAATGTAATTGAATTTCTTAGCAATTTCGGCAAGAATATAATCAACTTGTTTTTCCAGTCCATTAATCTTACTTGCGTTATCCTTTATTAATTTTAGATTTTTTGGTAACTCATCTTTTAAACGATCCTCATACTTTTTATAATAAATTTGAGAATACTTAGACCAATTATCAATAGAGCTTAAGACCACCCAATGAACATCCTTATATTCCATAATTGCACCATACTCGTTAACTGGAACTGTAAGTAATGGTTTCAACTGAACAATCTTTACTTTGTAGATCCCGTCTAATTCAGTCGTTTCAACTAATACAGAGTCTGAAGGATCATTTTCTTTAATGTGAATGGGAACCTGTGAGCTTATTTCAACAACTGAGTTTTGTTCTAATATATTCATTCCATAGGTAAATACATTATCGAAAAAGTTACGAGGAATTTTTGTTTGTTTTGTATAAACAACCTTTAGCTTTGAATTCACCTGAAGATTAGGAATAGGAATAGCATAGTAGAAATTAGAATTTAGGCCATCATTTGATTGTGATGCAGGTGTTCTTTGTGCCTTAGAGAGGTCTACTGAAACCTCTTTGCCCTTGTTCGTAACAGTAATAGAATGAACATCAAGATTTACACTTAGTTTATTATATGGAAGTTTAAATATTTTAAAATTTTCGATCCCATGAGTATTTAAGATCTCATAAACAAGAGTATGTTTCTCTTTTTGATGACCTGAGCTTTTAATATTGTAATCTGAGTGACTATCAAGGATCTGATAACTTAAATCTTTTTTTATGGCATATCTAGCAAATGAGCTAAACCCAAAACATGATATAAATACAATAATAACTATGTAAACTCTGAGTTTCAAACCGTCACCTCTCTGTAATTACTACTACTTATCGGTGAAACAACAATAATTATTAAAAATATTTTATATTTAGGGAAACAATAGAAAAACTAGATAAGTTCATGATTTTAGCGACACTCACCATAAATAAGATACTTACTAAAGGCTTCATACTTTTCTCCCATAGCTAAGCAGCGATCAACTGCAACTGGACAAGACATGGGTATTTGGTCCATGGCCTTCTTGATATTTTTACGCATAAATTTCGATGTATAGGAATTACAATTTATCCCTTCATCCATTCCTTCATCAACAAAATCGGCCATATCGATATCACGAGTTGCTTTAAATTTCCCGTCTATACATTTTATCACACCGGTTCCAGTGAGGTCTTCATTAGTAAGAGGATCAACTCCTTTACCAAAGAGTTTCTGATAAAAGCGCATCCCTTGAAAGTTAGCGACAAGATCACCATTTGAAACAATGCCATTAAAGAATCCTCCCCACATGATATTTTCTGCATTCTTACCATAGTGAATTATCTCTTTAATTGATAGGCCATGTTCTAACTTTCGATAATAGAGGTAGCCGACATTAAATAGATGGCTAAATTTGTCACTTCCAACTAGAGCATCATTTACTTTTAGTAATGGAGAGTAAGGAGTTAGATTCAAAATTGGTTTATAGATAAGTGGAATATAGCGAAAGATGGACTCACTCTTTTTTGTCTTTACCAGATATTCTTTTCCAATTCTTCCCTTGTCGATATAGCGTTGAAGTGGAGCGCTGACAAAGAAACCTTTAAAACTTGCAACTAATTTTTTTTTAACTTTTCGACGTATTGTATATTCGCTACATGATTGTCCAAATATCTCATCCGCATGATTTGCTTCAGCAACGGCCGATCTAATTTTTCCATTAACGTACTTATTAACTTCATCTAAAGCATCATCCTTAACAAGGGCCTTATCGCGATGTGTGAAGCTATCAACTTCCAAGGCATATGAACTAAGATTGAAATAAATAAATACAATAAGAAATTTCATGAAACGATGCTAGCCCACAGGTAACAATCAAAATATTTAAAAAATCTTAATTTTCTAACTGCGTATATTATTAAATATCCTTGCCCTCTGTCGTAACTGAAAGTACTCCTGACTCAAAAGGATCATTTATATTAATAAAGTAATAGCATTTCGAATTATCTATCATGAAACCATTAGGTGTTTTAGAAGACATTTGCATACGCCAACCTCTAGCAAGAATTGGTACATCCACCTTTATCAGCGCACCTTTAGTGTCATAGTAGAAATTAACCATAGTCATTTTTAAAAAAGATGGGTCATCTCTAAGCTCACTACCGTGTAAGATATTAAATGTATAAACCATACCAGAAGATTGCTTGGCCTTTAGCACATAGGCATGCTCAGGTATTGCAAAGTAATAAAAAGCTCGCTCAAAATCCTTGATACACATATCTTGTTGGCCAAAACGATTTTCAATCATACCAAGGTTATCTCGGGCCTCAATTCCCCTATCACGCCAATTCTGATCGAGGCGTTCATAATCACTTAGTTCCTCTGAACTAGGCTTTCGCTCATCATCTTTCTTATTACTAGAACAAGAGAAAGCCGAGACTAAGATAAAGCAAATTATAAATATAAGGAGAGTGAGATACTTAATCATAAGAAGCTCATCGGGCATAAGTGTATTTAAACAACCATCAAAGTACTTTTTTAAGAATATTTAACTTATGAAATAGGCCCTTAAAGCTATCGGTATTCCTACTAGGTTCCGCTCGTTGCTTAGAAGCTAGGCCTTGTTCAAAACAAAACTGATTATTGATCTTTGCCGCAACACCAATTTTTCCAATCTTCTTTTGTAAGAAAGTCTTTGAGGTATTTTTTGGATATTGAATTTCATCCCAAGATTTCTTTAACGGCATAAGTTTGTAAATATCTAACTGAAATTCTTTTTGCGTGTACATTAACTCTCTATAGAAACAGCGTAAAATCTTGACTGACATGATATTACTTTGCTTATCATCGCTAGTGTATAGGTTCTCAATTGCGGCAACAACCTTATGAAGTGAATCAGTCATCGTTTTCTTAGCTTCAGCAGAAATTTGTAATGTTGATATGGCCTTATTAAGATCAGCAATTGGCCTTTGTGCATATCCATCAAAGAGACTCTTATCAAGTAATTGAGAATCAACATATTCTTTATACTTTCCAAAGCCAATGGCCGCGATAATTGTCGTGACAAATATTAGTATTAAAATTACCAGAATTTTCTTTTGTGACATTAGTAAAAATCATCCTCTTTTAAGCTATTTCGTATTTCCTGTAGCTCAAGAGTGTGTCCTGTCCCGAGACCGAGGTGATCATTTAAGTAGAGATCATCAATCACAATACTTAACGAATCTTTAACACTAGATGCATAATAGTCGTTATACATATCAGTATCTTTCATTCTCTTATTTAAATTATCCTTTATCGCAGATATATTATTTTTAAGTAGCTCTAAGGTTTTTACAGGATCTTGCTTAATGTAGGCTTCATGAAATACTGAAGCAACAATTCGAGCTGAAGGGTAGGCCGCATAATCAGCAGAACTCTCTGCTTCAATTTTATCAATCAGTTCATTGGCCATTTCATTATCATACATTTTTGGCCCCCAATCAGAGACAATTAAAGTCGATAAGTGCAATCCTATCGGATTAAAATATTCACCTTGAGCACGAGCAAGAAGCGCTTGTGCTTCAATGCTTCCTGGATTTTCCTTTATATAGTTTATTGTGGCACGCATTCCATTACTTGATAGGTAAGCATGTTTTGAATAATCTAAGAAATCTCTTACATAACGAACGTCACCTTCATTATTATAATCTCCCTTACATACTCGACAAGCAGCTTCAACTCGTGCCTTTTCATCGTCACTATTATAAGACAAGCAACAGTCCTCACAAGCGTAAGAAAACTCAAATCCCTCGCCATGAGAATAGCCTAGGTTATGAAGTTGCTCATGGAAGAGAGTTTTTCTAAGTTCATTTCTTTCTGCATCACCTTCAGGAGTAAACTCTAGAGATGTGGGTTGACCAGGATTGATGGCCATATAAGGGTGTTTAACTTTCCCACCATATGCGTCCTGTGTTTTTTCTGAAACAGAAGCATAGGCCAGAGTTCCTTCCCAGTACTTCATGTCATCGGCACGATCTGTACACATTACAGTAACTTCATTTTTACTTAGAAGTTGTTCTAAATCATATGCAATGCGAGTTGAACCCACGGGATTTTTAATATCTTTTCCTAGCTCTTTTAAACATGCAATACCGTCATGAATAGAGCTCTTTAAGAAGTTTGGAAAATCCTGTCCCCATTTAGAAAGACAAGCATTTTCAATGCGATAACCAAAATCAGTAGGTAGGAATCCATCATCAAAGCTTGCACTGACTTTATTAACAAGAGCAGATAGCTCGCCAATTACAGACTTCGATTGTGGTAAATGGCATTCTTGTTTCTGAATTAAGCTTTGGGTGTTTTTATAATTTATTTCAAAGACGCCATCAAAATCCTTATCAACCTCAATTGTTGCCTGAAATTGAGAATCATTTAGTTTTCGATAACTAACCCTACGATCAATTTTCCCATCACCGTTGGTATCTTGTAATGTTTGTTTATATATCTCTTTTAGGTTGAACTTCGTGATAAACTCAAATTTCCCATCGCCATTTCGATCTTCTTGAATTTCAACAATTTTCTTTCCAAGACTTATTTCGATGCGATCGATCTTACCATCTTTATTGATATCAATTTTCTTATGGCGTAATTTTTGAGCTGCATAAGTATTAAAAAATAAGGAAAGGACTATAATAAATCTCATTCCTAAATTTTAACATATATTGGATTTATCGACGTATAAATTCTAAAGAAATTTCACGATCACTACTGAAAACAAATTTTTGCTTTGGTTTTACTTGCGCTAAATCACATGCTGGCCTGATATGATAACTTCTTAATATATGGGCAAGAATGAGCTTTACTTCAATACTTGCCATTTCACGCCCTAGACAAGTACGTGTTCCTGTTGAGTAAGGAATATATGCTTTCTTCTGCTCACTTGTTAAATGATTAAAACGCTTTGGATTAAATTTATCGTGATCTTCACCCCAAATTTCTTGATTATTGAGGATTTTACCCAGAAGTGAAAAGACGATTGTCCCCTTCTTAACTTTGAATGTAATATCTTCGCTTGTTAACTCTTCATCTTCTGCTGCTTCTCTAAACAAGATAGGGAAGGCCGGCCTTAAGCGAAGGGTTTCTGCAACATAATTTTCCAAGAATTCATTTTTAATTATTGAATTTGAATCGTTAAGATCTAGTGTAGCTAACTCTTGATATAATTCATTTTGTAATTCTTGATTTTGAGCTAGAAAGTAAAGGGCCCATGTTAAAGAGACCGCTGTTGATTCAAAAGAAGCTCCTACTAGGCCATATATTTGACCAATAATTGCTTCAGTATCTAGGCCTTGATTTTTTAAGTGAGTAATTAATGTATAACTAGTTGTTCCTTTCTCAACTTTTTCACGAACAAATTGTTTTCCTTCCTTAATAAATTTAGAAAATCGTAGGTTGCTAAGCGTTGGTAAGTATTTCCACATTGGGCCATAGTTCATTCGCTTAGTAAGTTCAGCAATAAGAAATTTTTGAAAGTAATAGAAACTATCGCTATCTGCATTTGAATTTGTAATTTCCTCTTTATTAATTTGAAAATTATGTTCAATAAAGAACTCACTTGTGATGGCCAAAGCAATTTTTCCCATCAATACTTCAACATCATCAACAATTGAATGATCATCAAATAGTGGAAGTGACTTTTCAAGTCGCTTGCTTGTAATATCATATAGGTTTTCTAATACCTTAGGTGTAAAGAAATGGACTAACTCCCCTCTTAAATCCTGCCACGTTTTACCATCGGCATCTAGAATTGAGGGCCTCCCTTTATTGATGTGTTTAATCTCATTAAGGGTACTTCCTTTTAAAAAAGTATTTCTTTTTTTAACAATTACTTCTTTATAGAGATCATAATTTCCGATTACCACAATATCTTTATGAAAAATTTTAAAACGATATGAATCTCCAAGCACCTTGCTTTTCTCATTAAGCTGATCAAATAGACACTTTTTGAAGTCTAACTCTCCAATACTGCCGATTACAGGTAATGTTTTTAAGCTTGGAATTGTACTCATATTAACCTTCTTTTATAGTCCTAAAATATCGCCAATTCGATCAAAGATTCCTCTTGCAGTATCAGCAACAGGCTTCTTTAGGCCGTATTCAACTGTTCTTGGAGAAGTAACAAATCCAAGTGCCTCATATTCTCTTGCATCTAGTTCAACAAGAGAGTCTTTAATACAAGATTTTTCAACTTCATCTATTTTAAGTGAGCCTGTTTTTAAGTAATTCTCAACACAATTTTTCTCTTCTTTCGTATTAATTGCAGCAGTAAGAAGAACAGCTGAAACTGTTGGTGCAGGATATTTCATATCAAGCTCACCTTTTCCAACATAGTTTCTAAGAACAGATAATCCGTAATTGGCCCCCTCTTCATCATCCAACTCATAAGCAGAACAGGCAGCAATACTAGCAACCTTAAAAGACGAATAACTTGTTGAGTAGCTAACACAAGTAAACTGTTGCTTTGAAGAAATTTGATTACAATATTCAACGACTTTATCATCAATATTAAAGTCTTCTTTTAAGTAATCCACACAAGCAGGCGAAGCATCAAGTAGTCCGGCCTTTACTTTTTGAATAATAAGTTCCTTCTTATTGACACCTATACACTCAACATCTGCATCAACAGAACAATAGGCCATATCACCTGCGATATAACAGTCTGAATTACTAAAATCTATTTTTTCATTATTGTCACAAATTCTTTTTATACTGAAAGTAGCATTGGCCTTTGCTTGTTTCGTTGCCGCCAGTTTTGCCTTAGTTTCAGCAAAAAGTTTTCCTTCAACTTTTGATTCACCTTGTGAGCGAAGACTTAGATCTGCACGATCACCATATTCATGCAGGCGAATCTCTTGGTACTCAACACTATCCATTGCCTGATCAGCAATTGAGATCGCTCCATGGGCCATAGAATTTAGCAAGAAGAATGCAAGTAGTGATAGTGTTTTTTTCATAAGTCATTACCTTTAAAAATTGTACACCTATAGGCCAGCTGTCCAAAAATAAAACAGGCATAGTCCTCTAAAGTGCTAAATTCTTTAACAAATTAAGTATTCAAGGTAATAAGTTGCAAGGGATGGGCCAATTTAGAAATTTGTTTCGTAACCGCTTTCTTTAAACTCTAATTCACGCCATACACTTTTCCAGTCATCCTTAAGTAGAGTTGACGGCGTAAGTCTTGCTTGATTAGGTGTATCTTCTTTGAGCTCGATTTTCTCAAGGCCAGAGATGAGAAACATTTTATCTTTATCGAATTCAATATAAAAATCAGATTGGAATAAATGTCCCTTTAATGTCTTTCCCTTTAGGAGTACGAGGAGATAATCACTTGTTTTACATTTCTTATCAAGACGATATAGAAGCTCGCTTTTTGCGTTGTAATAGGTTTTGCGCAAGTCCCCCAAGTTTAAGCGCTTCTTACCAATCATAGGAAAAGCGATATTCTCTTTAAGTAGATAAGAAACTGTAGTCGGGGTATCTGGATAGTTAGAATAATATTCTTTAAAGCATTCTTTGTTAAAGAAGCTACCTCTGGTTGTAGCAGCAAGTTGAGACCTTACTTCATAGACCTGGTCAACAATGTGATCGTTGGAATAAGTTGAATATTCATAGAAATCGACAACGACTTCGCCTGCTATTACAGGAGTCGAAATAGTTATCAAAATAAATATTAACTTAGCAAAATATCTCACAATACTGTTTGTTTACCATAAAAATATAGTGTTTCAATAAACACTTAAGGTTTTTGTAAAATATCTAAGACCATGGCCTTGATTATACGCATTTGTTGGCCATCTTTCAGGTGATAATTTGCTCCTGAATGTCCCCACCAGTCCCAACAACCGTGTGGATTTCTTCCAGGAATTACTGATTTCTTTGCTTGAGGAAAAAGAACAACAACATCAAGCTTATCAGCAGCTTCTTTTATTCCAGTATCATTAATATAACTCATGCCAATATGATCTACAGTTTGCTTACAGCCATGAAAAGCTACATGCAGGTCACACTTTCTGTCACCTTTACAACGCGAAGGAATATAGAGATATGCCTTGTCTTGTAATAGTGGCGTGAATGCTCCAACATCAAAAGCTGTAAAGTGCTTGGCCTGATCAACTTCAACTGTTTTTCCTTTGAAAGTAAAACGCCTTTGCTTCTTTTCAGGATAGAGCGCACTAAGCGACTTCAAAGCACCATTGTAATTACAATTTCCAATATAAGGAACTTCTGAAAGCTCACACTCAACTCCTTTATTTTCAGTAGGATAAGTATGGCCAGCTGCTAATGTACCTTCGTACTCGAGATTTTTAACACCAAAGAAAGCATACAAGTCTCTAAGTTCTTCACTTACGCTAGAAACGACTGTTTTATCGTTTTGCCCAGAAAAAATATAAACCTTATCATCTTTTAAATTTGTCGTAGGATCAATAAGGCCCATCATGGCCAATCCACTGGCAAATACATACGACTGATAAGCACTGCCCCAGGCACCATTTCCCTTCATACATGTATTTGTCGCCAAGGCCACAGAGCCCTTTGCGCAGTAATAAGGGCCTGCTGCAAATATAGCTGCACCTTCTACTAGGTTGCTATTGGCAATGTGAAACTGATGAGCAAAGAAGCCTCCTGAGGAGATCCCTGATACAGTAATTTTCTCACTCAGGTTAAGAGCGAATACATTTGAAACTAAGATTATATAAATAGCTAAGATTATTTTCATTTTTGCTTTATAGAACAAAATCTATCGAATTTAAATGAGCATGAAATAAGTAAAGGGGGGCCTCCTCACAAAGCCCCCAATTATGCTAGAACAATCAGCAAACCCCTAAGAATTCTTGATTATTCCACAACAATAAAGTTGAATTCACATACGTATTTTCCGCCACCGAACATACCTTTTTTGTAGAAATCAACATCTCCAAAAACATATCCGATAGTTGTATTGATGATTCTGTTTCTCATTTTCATACACTCAGTATATGACTTATCGTAGTTATTAGTGATTTTCTGTTTAATTTGCTTCTTAGATAGTACTTGCTCGTAACTATCAAGAGTTGTTCTGATTTCACAAATGTGATGGCTACCACTTTTTCTAGTGATAAATTCAAATTCAATACCTTCAACTTTGATATCTTTGATTTCATCATACTCAACTTCTGCGTCAAGACATGCTTTCTTGGCCTGCTCCTCTGTGTCATAACGATCTATTTCGATGCTTGATGATTGAAGCTTTGCAAAAGATGATAAAGAAAATACTGCACATAAAATTAAAAGTAGGTGTTTCATAAGTTTCCCCTCTGTTTTTCAATTGTTAAAAAATAATGTTTTTTCTTGAGAAACTTATAGCCAATGAGACTACTCAGGTCAGTTTAAGAAAGGTAAAGTTAAAAGTGAAAATGTATAAACTCTCTTAACTTTACATTATCTCTGGAATTTTGTTGGTAATTTCGGATATTTAGCTAATTCGTCGTTGAAAACCTAGTACCACAAGGGAAAAACCGAAGATGACAAGCCCCATAACTTTATAAATACGAGTTGGATCAAAAGAGACATTTAACTTAACCTTCTTGGGTGTATGTGGGCTTAGTGGATCTAGAGAAATTAACCAGCCACTTATATTAGCTTTTGAATTCTTCAAGTTTAAAATGTATTTTTGATCTGAAATTGAAAGTTCATAACTACTTTCATTATTTTGTTTTGAGATTTTGTCTAAACGAATATCAAAAGGAAGTTTAAATTCCTTATTATGAAATTTAAGATCATAGAATCTTCCTTCACTATCAATAATCTCTCTCGTTTCACCTAATTTCATTTGATAAATTTTTTGAGTATTTCCCTTCTCATAAAACTTAAGAATGTCACTATCATGCTTTTTAAAATTACTGCTATAGCGATATTCTAGTTTTAGGCCAGTATCCTCTAGAAAGTTATTTAAGCGGTACTTATAACTATCACCAACAACTTCTAACTTAACTTTTTGCATTTTACATTCATTACCTAAAGAATAAAAACCATCTTCTTTAAGAGCATATTTATTAGTTAAACAGTATTCTTTTTTGAGCAATGATATTGACTTTCTTCTTGTGTACACTGAACAAGCAGGGTTCACATTTGATAAATTTTCCAAGCAATTGAGCATTGATTGATTAAAGAGAACAATCTCCAAATTACCATCCTTTATACTAGTTGGATGATCAAGACGACTTGAAGAAAGATAAATCAACTCACTATTAACTCCCGAAAGGTAGCGAGACTCCTTCAAAACGACAGCACTATTATCTCCTGTACTTTTAAAATTTGCGTGAAATTTTTCGCTATAAGGTAGGTATGAAATTAGATAAACCGGACCAAAATCGAGATTAAGGCCTTGAGGTCTTACTGAAAAATTTAGATCAATATATAAAGTTTTTCCGCTAGATCGCTCTCTTAATTGAGCTTGATACTGATCGAGCATAGCAGTTTTAACTTCCGACTTCTCTAAGAGTTCTATATGACCCTTAACTGATGTGAAAGTTGAGACTATCGTCGAGACACAAATAGTAATTAAACCAATATGTGTTAAATGAATACCTAGTAACCTAGTTCTTATTGGAAACTTTTTAAGAAAACTTACGACTAATGATAATGTTACAAGTGAAAGTAAGAAGATAAAAAATGGGCCATTAAAAATTAGGGAATTTGAAATCTTCGGGCCATATAAATAATCGACAACCGCACCTATGACCAAATAAAGGACAAAAATGATGACTAAAGTGATAGCACTATAAACACTACTAAAAGAATGATTTAGTTTTGATAAGACTTGTCTCATGACAATAGAATAACTTGGGTCAAAATATCTGTCTACGTGCTAAAAAAGCGCTAAAAGACGTAAAGCACTTCATTAACCAACCGATAATATAAGGTATGAGAAGAGCTATTATAATTACACTTTTACTACTATTTAATTTCACGGGCCAAGCTAATAAAAATCAAGATTTAGAATGGGAACATGACTTCAGTTTTGACAACATTCAGGTCTGGAAGAATTCTCATAAGAGACTAACAGTCGAGGATAAGAATTCATCGAATAAAATTGAGAATTATAATAAAGAAAAAATAAGAAAATACTTAGATCAAAGAAACAAAATACTCAAGTATAGCGATTTCTCACAATTTAAAACAGAGTCCTTAGACTTCACGAAAAAGAAAAACTATATTCAAGTCTATAAGCTTGGTAGCTATAAAAACTCAAGATCCAAAACAATCTACTTAGCTGAGATACATCGTCTTTATAAAAATCGCACGATTATCACAATGCTAAGCTCTGAAAAAAAGATATCAAAATCAGATATAAAAGACTTAAATGAAAAATTCAAATTTGTTACGGAGCAAAGATAATGAGAAAACTTTGTACCGTACTTACTCTAATTATAAATATGTCAATTCACGCATTTGTCCCAATGAGTAATTATGAATTGGATCTTAGTGTTGCACAGACTCAATGCTTAGAAATTGGAAACCTTAATATTCTTGATGAGGCAAATTCACAACAATTATGTGAAATTGTTGTAAACTCACCTGCCTGCGAAGATGTTGAAGCAATAGATAAAAGAAAATGTGATCCGGGCCTTATAGTCGAGAGCAATGTTGCTGTTGATTTTATCTCTTGCCTACAGGGTCTTTGGGGTTCTGCGGTTGAGTTTATGAAGTTCATTGGTTCAGTCGTCGATTATATTATTGATGATGAGTATCGTGGAGAAAAGAATGAAGAGCTCCTTAATACCCTTCAAAGCGCCAAACACATGCTCGCTATGGAATGGTCGCGCTCACTAAGTGAAACTGATGGTATAGGGCCTTTGCATTATATCAATGCAGCAAAGCACTTCTCAAAAACAATGGGAACAATTATTTTTAATATGCTCCAAGATGCTTATTATTCGACGCAAGCAAACTACGCTTGTCTTTCACCAGCGGCAAGAACAAAAGCAATATGTCAATTTGCGGGTTCTTATGTTATTCCACCAACAATTGTGATAGCAAAGGTTGCGAAATTTCTATTAAAGTCAAAAACTGGTATAAATCGCTATACTCGCGAAGACTTTGCAAAAGAAGAACTCGAAAATAATATTCACGAGAAAAAAGATATTGATGATGAAGATGTCGTTGAAACAAAAGGGCCTTATTCAGAAGAATCAAGCTTTTTAGCAAGACTCGATTTATCACTAGCCAAAAGAGCGTTTGAAAAACCTGATCAGATCACAGAGATTTCAAATGCGCAGACAGAAGGAATATTAAAGGTAATCAATAAAATTGAGCTTCCACATCGAATAGATATTATTGAAATTCAAGGAAAGAAAACAAAACGAATTGTTCTTTATGAAGGTGATCTTGTAGCAGCAAAATCAGATGCGGCCAAAGAACTACTTGCATACATGAAACAAACGGGAAGAAGTCAGATCGTTATCTCACCTCAAGAGATGTATCAAAGAAGTAGTGCTCTTCTTGCATCAGATAAAACAACATTCGTCTCAGGTACTGGTCTTGCAAATATCCTACGCCTTAATGAGAAGAATAGTCTGAATCAGAACAGGGCCTCTGCAGCAATTGAGGCAACGATGATTGATTCATCAGATGAAAACATAATTAGACTTGCAAAAGAGTTAAATGATCAAGGCTTCTCAGTTCGTGTTATAGAAAGAAAGGCCGTTAATAAAGAGACGAATCAGAATGTAACTAAAAAGGCCCTACAATTTAATAAATTTGCTGCAGATCAAGACAACCCAGCAGTAATTAGACTAAATAGATTCAGAAATGAAGATTTCAGACAAAAGATAGTCTTTTATCCAGATGACCTAAAGAAAGCGCAAGGCTCTTCAAATAGAGGAACTAGAACTGTCTCATTTAATTTTTCAAACTTAAGAGAGCTAATTAATGGAGGCCATGCTAATACTCTACCTCATGAGTTTAGACATGCTAAGTTTGAATATAATCGCTCAATCGGAAAAGAATCAGCTTACGATCTACGTGTTCAACACTTAAAACCAGACGGCAAGCTTCATGATGGAAGAACTTATACAAATTATTTTTCAATGGAAGAGCTTTATAATCACGCACAAGATATTCAAAGTGTGACAAGAAAGATTCAGAAAGACCCTCAAATAGGTTTCACACTAGAAAAGGTCGCTGCAAAGGCAGATACGATAATCAATATTGCGAAAGGATTCAAAGTACAAAACGACTCTCTTAACTTGAACTTAATGTCGAGAATTCTTCCCTCGCAACTTAGTAGGCCTATTAGAGATCAGGGCACGTATAAGATAAATGTTGGGAGTGATAGTTATGTTAAAATAATAAAAGATAATAATAACTATTTCTCGATTGTTTTAAAAGATGATGATGTCGAACACACGGTACCAATGACATCAGAAAACTCAAAAAATGTGCTTAGAAACTTCATCAGAAATGCAGATAATGCAGCTCAAACAAATGATATGAATACTATTGCGAGTGAGTTAAAAACTGTTCTAAGAGATGTGGTTGCTAAAAACAATGAAAGAAGAAATCTCATTCGTTCAATTGAGCCAAGAGCAAAGGCATTAAAAGCAGCAGTTAAAAATACTGATTACTCTAACAAAAGCTTAGAAGAAATTAGAGAGCTGTCACGCCAGCTCTCGCAAGCTACAAAAGGTCGTGTTAATTAGACTTTGTTTTTAACACGGCCTTGTAAAAGGCTTCAGGATCAACGATCCCACCACTTTCACATGGAAGCCTTCCGCTTTTTGGAATATAGGCAGTTGATAGAAGCAGCTCTTTTAATTTTAAAGGAGAAAGCTCTGGATTAATTTTGTGTCCTTTTAACAGTACGTTTGTCACAAAAGGAGCGGCCATAGAAGTTCCATTTAATGGAATTGTTCCACCACCTGACTGAGCAGAGACAACACCTTGCCCCGGGGCGAAGATTTGTACTTTCTTGTTTCCAAACTTTGAAAAGCTAGCAGGTTTATATGTGTCCATCTTCTCCTTTTCAAGTGTTGCCGTATTTAGTGCTCCAACTTTAATCATATTATTGTAATCATAGCTTGCTGGGTAATTGTCGTTTCCTTTTAAATCGAGATCAAGATTTCCACGAGCGTTCCCTGCTGCCACAACAAAGATAGTCTCTGGATTTTCAACGAATGTATTTTCTAGATAATAGAATGATTCACGTGGTGCCGACATTGGTGCACCAGGATAACCAATAGCAAAGCTCATATTAACAAATTTAACATTCTTCTCTTTAATATATTCTGCAGCTTTCTCTAAGTGATCAGAGATGGCCACATCTCCAGCAAAACCAACAAGGCCGTACATATCTAAATCTTTTAAAGCAAGGGCCGCTACGTGGGTTCCATGAGAAACAGGATATGGAGTATGAATAAGGGAATGCGTTTCACGAATATTGTTATTGTCTAACAGGAGGCTTAGGCCAGCATCATCTTGTCTTTGCCAACCCCAAGAATCATCGACTCTCCCATTTCCATCATTATCAATACCATCACCTACTAAATCAAATGGCGAGTTATATAATTTATGAGTTAATGAAGGGTGCATAATATCAAAGCCTGTATCAATAATAACAACAGGCTCACGAGTCTTGTCTTCAAAGATACTTAATCTACGCTCGTATTCTTCATTTGAAAGATTAAATTTTTTAAGCTGATCACTAACATTAAAAGGTGCAACTTCATTATACTGGCCGATCAATTCCCCAGATGGTGTGAATGCCTTAAACTCTGAAACGAGATTAGCAAGAGGCGCTTTCATATTATAAACAACTTCGTAGTATTTTGAGACCTCGCCATCTTTACCAAGAACATCAATTCGATAAGGCTTTACAACAAAGAAGTCATCATCATTAGTTTCATCGTAACGGTAATGTTTAATTCCAATTTGCTTATATGAGCTTTGTGAGATTACCCATTGTTTTAAAATTGTAGGATCTTCGGCATCACCTTTCATAAGAATCTTTTCTTTTATTTTGTCTGAGACAATGCCATTTTCATCAATAACGTAAACACTTTTTAAGCGCTCTCCATTGTCAAAATATTCAAACTCAGCATGATATGTATAGATACCATCAGAACTCCAGGAGTCATTTGTTAGTATACGCCCTTGTTCATCGTATGTGCTAGCTCCCGTTTTTGAGCCCGTCTTTAAATATGTTTCAAAAGAAGACGTCAGTTTATTATTTTCACATTGGTAGGTCGTTTTCCAATTTCCATCGATTACGATTTTATTCGTTGGACAAGGAGCGGCCATAAGTGAAAGTTGAGATAAAATAAGAGTTGTTGCTGTTGTGATATATTTCATGCCACGGTTTTTACCACACATAGACGCACCGCAAACAATGCTTGAATAGATTACATGAAAAATTTTTAAGACCATATAGTTTCAATGAGTTAAATGTCTTTTTAATACCCCATCACCTATATTTCTGATCACTTTATATGGACGGATTCTGGCCTCTTCGCTAGTATGGCGCTCATGAACGAAATAGAGTTAGAGAAATTTATCAATACACCAGGGGCAGATCACCGCTCGCACCTTAATCGTCTTAAAAGAATTCAGGGACAACTTGAATCCCTCATAAATCTGGTTGAAGATGGAAAGTATTGTATCAATATCGTTCACCGCTCAAAAACAATTCGCGGCGCCCTTCGAGGTTTTGAAAGTTCAGTCATGGAAAATCACTTAAGAGGTTGTGTTGCAAAAGCGATCCAATCACAAGATACGAAACTGATTGATGAAAAAATTGATCAACTTTGTACAATTATCAGAAAGGACTAACCAATCTGAAATTCTGTAAAATTTGAGACTGGCAGCTCTTCAATAATTGTCACATTCGTAACCTTGGCCGTCTCTGGGCCGACCTTTAAAAATTCTTCAAGATTGGTTATATCGTCTAATTCGCCACTGGCCATAACCTCAACGCTTCCATCTTTGAGATTTTTTACATAACCAGTAATTGTAGGTGTATGTTTAAGAACATACTCGTATGTACTTCTTCGAAACCAAACACCCTGAACGACGCCTTCAACGCGGTATCTTCTGTTAATCATAAATCCATCCTAGCATGTTCATACATCTTGAAGATGTAATTTTTCTTAATTTATATGTTAAGATATTACCATGTGTTTTTCGATACAAGCGCAAACAAACTTGAAAGTGCTTTCACAAAAGCTTAATACTCCTTTAAACACGAAGGCTTATGAGTCATTTCGTCTGTTGCAAGAATTAGAAGCTTCTCTTGATCCGCAAGAATTAAAGAAAATACTGGGCCTAAAGAGAAAACCAAGTAGTGATATCTTTAAGTCAGCTGATAAAGAAGGGCGAATTTTTCCAAATTATTTTGCAAATGTTATGACGCAAGAATACGAAGAGAGAAGCATTTCACCAATGCGCTACCGTGTTCGCCCAAGAGGATCGCAAGAAGAAATTCCGACCAAATTCAATGTCTTTAATGCCAGACTTGATTCACTCGAAAAGAGACAAACATGGGCACCACTTTTTATGAAAAACCATGGAGTCATTGCCTTTGAAGCATTTTACGAATGGGTTGAAAGAAACGGCAAGAAAACTCTTATTAAATTTCTTCCACAAGATGGAAAGCTCATTCTTGCACCTTGTTTGTGGGATGAGTGGACATCAAATGATAAGCAAATAAGCTTTAAATCATTTGCTATCATAACAACTGATCCACCAAAGGAAATTGAGGAGATGGGACATGATCGCTGCCCTATCTTTTTAAAAGAAGAGTATTTAAACGACTGGCTTAACCCAAAAGGCTTAAGCAAAAATGATACATATGAGATTCTTACCCATCCGTACCAAGAGCATTATGATTACGAATGGGCCTAATGATTTTATTTTAAGAAATTGAAATAACTTCGTATTCACGAGTAATATCACCCGTTTCAACATCAAAGAAATCTCCAACTTCCATCCCTAAGGCCTCATTTCCAATGGGAGAGAAAACTGAAATAACAAGAAGTGGTGTTCCATCAAGATTTAGCATTGTTCCACCTGCAGTTGGTGTGATGAAGTAATGCCTTGTCTGATCATTGAATTTAAGTTCAACAAGTGAGCCTAGTGCGATTTTATCTCCCTTAGGAAGATCTTCAGAAAGCTCTTTAATCATGTTGATATCGATTTCTAGCTCATCAACACGCTTCTTTTGAGCCCCTGCAAGATAGCCTGCTTCAATAGCGCGAGTATCGTACTTACCTTCTTGGGCCATATCAGGCTCTTGAGACATCACTCGAGTCGTCTCAAATGCAGCTTTGGCCTTTGTCAGTTCTGTTTCTAAATTTTCAATAAGTGTAGAGATGATAGATTCTTTATTCATAATAAATAATTTCGCTAGATTACCTTTAAGAAATGGTTGTATTATTTTCAACAATATACCTCAAAATCCCCTTTTGTACTATAAATTGGGCATATGAAAATCTTGCTTACCTTGCTATGTGCACTATTAACTTTTTCGGCCCTTGCTACAACTAGTGAGAGAAATCCTCATGAGTATCAAATTCTTGCTCATGAAGACCTTGGTTCAGAAGTAAAAGAACAAGATTTTTACTTTGTCGTTGTTGAAGCCTTGAGGCTGTAT
The DNA here is from genome assembly GCF_047085075.1 of Halobacteriovorax sp. RT-2-3. Lineage (NCBI taxonomy): Bacteria > Pseudomonadati > Bdellovibrionota > Bacteriovoracia > Bacteriovoracales > Halobacteriovoraceae > Halobacteriovorax > Halobacteriovorax sp. RT-2-3. The sequence goes on from NZ_JBKIYF010000001.1 coordinate 376,076, forward strand.
CAAGACGAAGCGATAAAACAAAAGCGTGGTATTTCAGTGAAAACCCTCGACTGGCAAACTCCGTATTTTAGTGCTTGGGCCTTATACGATGACAAGGCAAATCACTTTAATATTAATTTCTGGGGAGGCTTTGCTCGCATGCCTAATATGACAAAAAGAGCATACGCCTTTACTGCCTGTCATGAGATAGGACATGTTCTTGGAAAAGCACCGCGTATGGAAAATAAGCATTTTTCACAAATGAGTACAGAAGGACAATCGGACTTCTTTGCAGCAGCAAGTTGTTATAAGAAATTTGTCATTAATAATCCAAACTACTTTGACTCTCCAATAGAGCTTGACCCATATGCGGCCTCATTGTGTCTAGAGAAGTTTTCTTCTGATAATTTTAACCAAGAGCTTTGTTTTGAGACAATGCAGGTTGCTCAAGACTTCCCTAAGGCCATTGCTCATATGAGTTCTGACCCAAATAAGCACGCTAAAATAACGAACTCAGATCCTACGACTGTTACCAAGACCCTTGATAGCTATCCAACATTACAGTGCCGTATGGATATCATCAAAAACGGGGCACTTCTTGACTTTAGCGGGGACGAAATATCAATAAAAAACCTCGAATCGCGCTTGCCATGTTGGTTTGCAAATTCAGCTACTTCCCATATCCATTGACATAAAATAGCTCTAACGAGTTAAGAGAAAGTTTGCCGTATCTATATAATTTCTTAACTTCTGATATAATTTCAATATGCACGAACGTAACGGCGAACTCTATTCTAAGTTTGAAGAAATCATCAACTCAACAACACACAGCTTGGGTATCATCCTAGGAATAGTTGGAACAATTATGATGGTTTTGAAGGCCAAGTCTGGCATTCACACTTTCGCCTATACTGTATTTGGACTTTCAATCACTTTCCTTTATACAATGTCCACTCTCTATCATGGGACGGCCCATAAGAAGCTTAAGAATATTTTTCGTAAAATGGATCATATTGGCATCTATCTTTTGATTGCCGGCTCATATACGCCATTTCTTATGCTGGCCATTAAAGGTGAAACAGGAATGTGGATGATGATCAATATTTGGGCCTTGGCCTTTATTGGGATTCTGATTAAGCTTTTTGCCTTTAATCGTTCTGAAGTTCTTACGATAATTCTGTGTCTGATTATGGGTTGGATGGTTCTTGCTATTCGCACAGAAATGATCGCAAATCTAAGCTTTGATTGCCTCAAATGGATTGTCATTGGTGGCGCCTGCTATATGACAGGAGTTCTCTTCTACCTGCGTGAAAGTCTATACTTGGGTCATGCAATTTGGCATATTTGTGTCCTTTTAGGCACTACTTCTCACTTTTACGCAGTGTATGCATACGTCTAATCTTTCATAAACTTCAATAGATTTTTACTATGAGCTGACATAGATTCTTTATTGGATTCGTATAATTATTATTGTTATACTTTAGAAAATAAAGGAGAACGTATGAACACGATTAACCAATTAAAACTAATTCAAGCTGATGCACAAGTATACTTTATGAAACTTCACAACATTCACTGGAATGTAACAGGAATGATGTTTCAACCAATTCACGCGCTAACTGAAGCTCTATACAACGAATTTGCGATCGTTTTTGATGACCTTGCAGAAAGACAATTACAACTTCATCAGAAACCTGTTTTAACGATGTCAGGCGCACTCGAAATAAGCCGCATAAAAGAGACGAATGAGTCATCTTTTACAAGTACGCAAGCGCTAGAGCTAATACTAAAAGACAATCAATACTTCCTAGAAGCCTTCAAAGAGTTATCGGCAACAGCTGGTGATGAAAACGATGCTACAACAGTCGCTTATGCAGACGAAAAAGTTGCTTGGCTAGAGAAAGAAAATTGGCAATTAAGAGCAATGCTAGAATAGTCTAAAATATCCACTAAAGCCGAAAGTCACCCTTTCGGCTTTTTTTTATTCTTTCCACTATCACCTTAAAAGCTTCAATCATATGATCCTTAACCTCAGATCCCTCGAGAACCTCTAGAGCGTGTGCTATGGCCTCATATGTACACAGAAAATTCTCACCAGGAGACTTTCTTAATTCGTAGATACTGTGTCCCACATCAATTAAGTGATATTTAGGCATACGCCCAAGTACTTCTTCACGCTTGTGAAATTTCTTGGCCTTTGACCAAGAACCGTCAGGCACAACAAGACAAGTCTGCTTACCTTCTTCGGCTTTATAATCCTGCAAAGGAAGTGAGTCTTGTGTTGGAAAAAGATAGATATAATCAAAGGTATCAAAGTCGAAAAGCTGGGGCCCAAAAGGCTCATGAACATTTCCTCTTTCGAAAATTTCACATTTCTTAAGTACCTTGGTCGCGAAATAGGCCGTATTACTCGTCAGCCATCTCTCAGTATAATGCATAGGGATGATGACTTTAGTTTGGTTAGCAAACGGTTTAAGCACGTCACAAAAGCACCAATGAGTATTGATGCGACAATTTGGACAGCGGGAATCTCTTGTATCTCGGCGTGACTTTGACATAGGTTTGATTTATCATAATTAGTGCATTTATTCGATTTTAAAATAAAGGAAAGGTAAAAAATGAATTATTTTAGTGATGAAAGTGAATGGAAGTGGATGCTTAGAAACGCAATTGATTGGAAAACTATTATTCCAATGTACTATCCTAACTTCCCTACTGAAGACGGCTTTAATAATGAAGAAGAAATCCTAAGCTTTATGGAAGAGCTTCTTACTCAAACAGGTAGCTGGGCAGCTGATGCAGTCTATGCCAGAGCAGAGGCCATTGATCAAAATGGTGCTGGAGAAGTTAAAGATGGTAGAACGATTCCTGGCCCAGAATTAAATGCATTCTATCAAGAGGCAACTGAGCTGGGAGCATTTGGAGTAAGTCTTCCTACTGATTTTGGAGGAATGGGACTTCCTGCTGTTGCACTAATGGTTTTACTAGAACAACTATCACGAGCGTGTAACTCTCAATGTACACAGCTTGCTTTCTTTACTTCAATCGCAGATATGGTTCACCGTTTTTGTGACCACGAAACAGCACAAAGAATTGTTCCTAAAATTATCTCAGGAGAACTTTCAGGATCAATGAATTTAACAGAGCCTGGCTGTGGTTCAGATCTTGGTATGATTAAAACTTCCGCAACTCCAGTTGGAGATGGCACATATAAGCTAAATGGTTCGAAGATATTTATCACTAATGGTGGTGGCGGTATTGGCTTTGTATTGGCCAGAGTAAAAGGTGCACCAGAAGGACTTTCAGGTTTATCACTCTTTCTATGTGAGCAAGATGAGCCAGGTGTTGAAGGCCCTAATTTTATCGTTGCCAAAAACGAACATAAGATGGGAATGCATGGATCATTTACTTGTGAAATCGTTTATGAAAATTCTATTGCTCGCCTAATTGGTGAAGAAGGTCAAGGATTCAAGTATATGCTTCACCTCATGAATGAAGCTCGTATCGCTGTAGGTATGCAGGCACTTGGTGGAATTGAAGGCTGTATTGGCTATGCTAGAAAATATGCTGATGAACGTATGCAATTTGATAAGCCAATTTCAGAATTACCACTTATGAAAAGAAATCTTGAAGACTTTGAAACTGAAAGAGATGCAATTAGAGCACTACTTGTTGATACGATTTCTTCATATGATATTTTTCAAAAGTTAGATCTAAAAAAGAAAATAACAGGTGAGCTTACAAGCGAAGAAGAAGCTCAATTTAAGAATGCTTCAATTTGGACAAGAAAACGCACTCCTCTTGTTAAGTACTATTCATGTGAAGCTTATACATACCTCTCAACTAAGGCCATTCAAGTTCTTGGTGGTTATGGATTTATGGAAGAGTATCCTATGAGTCGCTATCACCGTGATTCGTTTGGTCCACTTCTATACGAAGGAACAAGTCAAATTCAAGCGCTCATGGCCCTTAAAGACATGATTAAATATATTGCAAAGAACCCTGACAAATACTTTAAGAATCTCTTTATTAAGCACCCTGCATTTAGTTGGGTTAGTGCGGAAAGCAAAGAACAAAAAGAGCTTACTTCTACACAATATACTTTTAAGAAAAGTCTTGTGAAATTAATCATCAAATGTCTCAAGCCAGATAGCCTTTCAGATCTTGCAAACCCAAAGGCATGGATGAATGAAGAAAATGTCGACAAACTTATGATCCACGCTGAAACGATCTGCCAAGGACTTTCATATCTTGAAACATTAAGAGTTCTTGCAAATCACGCTTCAATCGATAAACAGAGATATGATTTATTCTCTCGCTACTTAAGACTTGTTACACCAAGACTAACAGCAATTTATAATGATTGGGATTTAAGATAATGAATGAAGCCTCTTATTAAAAGTGAGAGGCTTCTTATTTTAAAGTATATTCTTCAATATTTTGATAATCATACTTAACATTGTTATTTGAGCATTGTGTTTCATATTCAATTTTTTCGATCATTGCATTTCGAGAAGCAGCTGAATTGGCTTCAATTGTATAAGTATACTTTTGCGACAAGACCTTTTCGTTTGCAGATCGATCAGTAACGATACTTCTTACAAAGATATTTGAATTTGGAAATGAATAAACAATTCCAATTCCTGCAAAATTTGCGTAAACCTGGTTAGGATTTCCATTATTGAAGAAGGCCTGACAAAATAATTGCATAAATCCATCTTCATCTGTTTGCACTTGAGTCTCTAAGAGCTCACCAGGTACATCGAAGGCACCAGATACAACTTGTAGGCTTATTTTATTATTATAAACAGCATCAATACTTGCCCTTACATTTCTAACACTCGGGTTAGCACTACAAGAACCTTTTCTAACTTCAAACTTAACAGTCTCGATATCATCAGTACTTGCTAAATTCATACGCATTGCTCTTAAACGAGAACAAGCAGAGCGAGCATTAGATAAAGAAAGTTCATCTAAAGATGGCTGAACTTCAACTATACTACCAACTTGAGAACTAGAAATAGGTGCAGGACCACCACCGTACTCACCACATGACGACATCACAAATGTGCCGGTGATGGCCAATAAAATATGAAAGAATTTAGATTTTAAAACCGTATTCATCAAATAACTATTCGGATTCGGTTAACTAAACTTAAATTTCCATGGCCGTGAAATAGCTCAAGTGTTAAATTTTACCTATGAAATTCAAAACAAAATTAGGCGAATACCAAGCAGTAGAAACCGCTGATGGACATCTAACACTACACAGTGGCCTCTATGATGAGAATTGTCATTCAACTGCTGGTGCCTATGAAGAAACCCTCCATAACTACGTCTATGGCTGCAGCGTCATTGACCGAGCAAACAACTCACCTATAACAATTTTAGAGATTGGCCTTGGGGTAGGCCTAGGAGTTCTTGCAACATTCAATGAAGCAAAAAACTGTCAAAATAAGATCAAATTTATCTCAACAGAAATTGACCCTGAACTAGCTCAATGGGTTTGTCGACAACATGGTTTTTCAAATGGCGAAATTTCAAATGATAAAATCAAGTTTAATATAGACGATAAATTTGAAGTTGAAATTCTAATTGGTGATGCCAGAGAAACTATAAAGAAACTTATCCTAGAAGAAATTAAAGTGGATTGTATTTTTCAAGATGCTTTTTCGCCTACAAAAAATCCTTCTTTATGGACAAAAGAATGGTTCAGGAATCTGCGTAGCTTATGTAATAATAATTCCGTAATGACAACATATAGCGCATCAGTCAAAATTAGAAAGGCCATGCTCGAAGCAGATTTTCACGTTACCAATATGAAAGGTTTTGGCAATAAACGAACGGCCACTCGTGCTTTTACTGACGGCCTATTCAAAGACGAGAAATTAGAGGGAGAGCTCAGTCGATCAAAGACTCCCCCTTTTTCAGATAAGGATTTAAATGAAATTTGATATGTTTAACTTAAAAGATAATGTGATTTGTAAGCTCTTCAACATTGAATACCCTATCATTCAAGGTGGGATGGTTTGGGTCTCTGGCTCAAAATTAGCGGCAGCAGTAAGCAATGCCGGAGGCTTAGGCCTTATTGGTGCAGGTTCAATGAAGCCGGATCTTTTAAGGGAGCATTTAAGAAAAGCTAATTCACTTTTAGATGATGGTAAGCATATTGGAGTCAATGTCCCTCTTCTCTATCGTCTTGCAGAGGAACAAATCCAAACTTGTCTTGATGAAGGCATTAAAATCTTTTTTACATCAGCAGGCTCACCTAAGAAATATACAAAGTTTTTAAAAGATCAGGGATGTACAGTTGTCCATGTCACTTCAAGTCCTGCCCTTGCAAAAAAATGTGAAGATGCGGGCGTTGATGCAGTTGTCGCAGAAGGCTTTGAGGCCGGTGGCCACAATGGACGAGACGAAATTACAACAATGTGTCTTATCCCACAAGTTTGTGACACAGTTAATATTCCTGTTATTGCGGCCGGTGGCATCTTTGATGAGCGCACAGTTGCCGCAGGCCTTTGTCTTGGAGCAAGCGGTGTCCAACTTGGAACTCGCTTTCTTATGACCAAAGAAAGTAGCGCCCACCAAAATTATAAAGATCTTATTTTAAAAGCAGGCCCTGGAGACACTCGCCTTCAGATGAAACCATACGTTCCCGTAAGACTTTTAAAAAATAAATTTGCCATGGAGTCACTTAAACTAGAACTCGAATGTGCATCAGTTGAAAAGCTCGTTGAACATTTAGGAAAAGGCCGCGCCAAGCTTGGAATTCTTGATGGCGATATTGATGAAGGTGAATTAGAAGTTGGCCAGGCCTCGGGGGCCATTGACGATCTTCCAAGTGTGGACGAGGTTATGTTAAAACTATCATCGGTTTTTAATTAATTACCAACCTTTATAATCTTGAAATTGGCCGGCCCTATAACGACGATCTAATTCTTTATAGAAGATTTTCATATATTGAAAATCTTCTACTTTTATACGAGCATCCATAAGCTCTGTATAAGTTAATTGCGTAAAGCGCTTTGCCTTGGTTAGATCATTATCGAAGTATTCACGATACAACTCGAATTGATATGGAAATAAATCAACTCCTTTAAAACCAGAGCAATATTTAAAATATGCAGTAAATTTAAAACGATCATACTCAGGACTTTTAAACCTATTTCTAAGACTAGAAAAGAAATTATTATAATAATTTTTTCTTTGTGGAGTATTAAAGTAGAGCGCTAACAATTTTCGTTTTAAATAATAATCATCAAACTTAAGATTATTATCAATACAAAACTCTAAATTATTATAGAGCTGAATCTCACGTTCAACCTGAGTATGGTACATATTCTCTAATTCAAATATTCTTTCAAAGGTCCTCAAATACAAAGAAGCTATCTTCCTCTCCTCTTCAGTATCATTCTTTAAATTTGCCATTACATAATCAAACACATCGTCTCTAATTCCATCACCATTTTTATCAACTCCTCTAAGCGTATCACTTAGATCCTGCTTTAATAGTACATGTATTGGTGGAGTTGATCTCATTTTCTCAATGATCCCATAGAGTAATAAACCTATCGCATTGGCCTGAGTAGCAAAAATGAAACAAACCAAAATTTTTAACATTAAACTATTAGTTATTTTTTTCATTTATGAAATCCGTTATTGTACCATTATCATGTTATGTCCACGATCTTTATCAGAATAAAATATTGCTGTGACAAAAGTTTTAGTCCACGATTCAGATGTAGGGTATTGCAAATTAAACATCCTATACCTAGGATATACTCTAACAACAATATCTTCGATACCATCATTATTGATATCACCATAGGAAGTAACGAATACTCTCCTGTCACATATAACATAGTCATCACTTAAAGAAGATTTTTCACATTCGTAAAAAATATAATCTAGTTCCTCACTCCCATGTTTTTTTGTATAGATTACTGCCTTATTTGAATCCTTAAGCTTGATACCAATCTCTGAATTATCTTTATTATAAAGTGTAATCTTCTTCTTATCTTTAAGAGCATACTCTTTTTCATACTCACCTGCATTTAACTGAGCTAGGTTATACAGAGTTTGAATTTCTGAAACTTTGAGAAGATATACACATGAATCTGTAGAAATATTATTTACGAGTGATTTATAGGAAATTAAATCTGTGGCCACAACATGATCACCCTTTGGCTCAACAGATGCAATGAATAAATCAATAGGTTTTAAACGATCATCAAGGCATGCCAAATCAAATGGTTTTTTTAAATCATTTTCATTATCTAAAGGACGAAAACTATATTTCTTATTTCTTGTAGAGACTATATCCACCACCTCTTTATTGAGACTAAACCTAATTTTATCATTTCTTAGAATCTTTCTATTTTTTATAAAAGTAGATAATTTAGCATAAGCATCGCTAACACTTTTCTCATAGACACGGGATTGTTTCATTATCTTGCCAAGTGTTACATCTTGATTCCGGTTGTATTTAAATTCTTTATTGAATCTTTTCTTGTATTCATCTTCAAGATTCAAAAATTCTTTATAAATAAAGTTCGAAAATTCATAATATTTTTCGAAGCGAACAAAATCACCACAAGACTTTAGAAACTGAGAAATCAAAATAGGTAATTCTTCATCTTCAATTTTTCTTTGCTGAATTCTTTGAGAAGGAATCATGCCACTAGAAAGAGCGAAGAATGCATTATATAAACGATTCTCCCATGCGTACTCAATAGCTGTAACTCCACTTGCTAGTTTCGTTAATGAATTAATACCAAAATTATTATAATCCTTAATATTTGGATTCTTTAAAGCGGCTTTGATAATCTTATCATTAAGATCTGTGTTTTTAATTTTAGCAATAAATGGAGCAAGCTCATAAAGATATTCACCAATATCCTTGCGATTAGAAAACTCCAGGATATAAAGAAGAGGTATGACATCTTCTCCATTAGAGTTTTCAAATCTCTCTACAAATGAATATCCTGATTTATATAAATCACTAATGCTATTTTTATCTAAGTAAAAGCTAGTCTTATAAGTATTCGTAACAAGCATTAGAGACTCATTAACACTAAAACCAGCTTTAGCAAGTGCCTTAGCTTTATCAAACAACGTCTGATCTTCTTTGATCATGGTAAAGATATTATTGTATTTATTTTTTCTTTTGAATGGTTCTATATTCATCAAATCAGTCATGTATGACTTTCTTGCCTTATCGCTAAATTTATATTTCGATAAAATTGGAAAAAAGTAGTCATCATACATTGATGCCTTTAATAATGTATCATTTCCAACAACGTTCGTTATTTCATCGACATTTCCATTATAAAAATAACTTAAACGTAACGCCAAAAACTTTAAAAAGTCTGAATTGTAATGATTAAATAGTATTTTTAAATTTTCGAAATTATGACTACGAACCGCTTCTAAAACATATGCAAAAGAAGAAGAATAGTGATTTACATCCTGCTTATTTCTATAGCTTACGAAATTACTTTTGTAAGCTATAAGACGAGAATACAATGCAAAAAAATATTCATCTGAGGGTATTTTTATATTTGTAAAAGTGACTTCGCCAACTTTCAACTCAGGCTTGTCTATTATAAGTTTTTCAAATAATTTCTTATTTGTTTCCAACCTTTCTTTTAATAACTTTTGGCTTTCTTTGTTTCTGACAAGCTTCAAAACGTCCTTATCTTCACAAAGAAAAAATTCGTCGGCATATAAACCGTATGTCACCTTACATGTATATACTATTTCTTCTTTTTTTATATAAATAGATTTGTATGCAAAAACTGAGTAACTACACAATAAGAAGACAACAAAGTATTTCATAATATTTTTTTTCAATTAAAACTTCCCAATTATTAATTTATCTATTTATCGACAAATAAAACCTGTTCATTAAACATATATTACTGTTTGATAATCTATATTTGTGGCGCCGCTCTGATCCTGACTATTTTTAACAGTTACTTTGTGTCACCTGTTCAATCTTTTTTTTAGATAATAACCATCTAATATTGTTATGTTTTTTGGCATGGCCCTTGCTTTATATAAAGCAAGGAGGTGAAAAAAAGTCCTAACACTAGGCACACACAACACACGCACATTACACAGACATTTTGACGGAGGAAAACGCAATGAATGCAATCGCGATGAATGGATTATCGTTTGGTTTCTATCGTGAATTGGCCATGACACTAGTATGGTATATTGGCTCACTCTCGTTGATGTTATCGCTATTTGTTTTTGTTATCAGACCAAAATTTGGTCTAGCGCAAGCGCAGCAAGCTGAATTTAGAACACAGATGGAGATTGCAAAATTTATTCACACAAGAAAGTCCCAAGTAGCATTTGGGAATGAAAAAAACTGGAAGTATCTACGTAAGCAAGTCTTTCGTATCCAAGGCACAAAGTGTCTAAAGTGTGGAATCGAGCACGACAATATGCACATTGATCATATAAAACCTAAATCGATTCACCCACACTTAGAGTTTATGATTGATAACCTTCAGGTTCTTTGTCCAAGTTGTAACCGTGAAAAGTCGAATAAAGAAGAAGTCGACTATCGCAAGGGACATCATTTAATGGCATTAGTAAATACCATTAAGGAGAATAAGTTATTAAGAGAAAGGTATACTTATGACTTTGACAAGCTAACGGGCCTTACTAAAGAAAAAATGCAATTTGAATTAGCAGCATAATCAAATGAAAGAAGGGAGCACAGGCTCCCTTTTCAATTATAGATATTCGATTTTAGTTACTGAAAATAAAAAGACGTCCTCTTCAGTTTCGACCATTGTCTCTACTGAGGAAATTGAAGGCCTACGGCCCTTATAGTACACATCGATCATACCAGCGTTTGTAATCGCATAATCAAGTTTTGAATATTTAAAAAGTTGAGTTACAAGTCCACCAGACCCACTTAAGTAATAATTTGTATACGCAGATGATCTTGTATAGTCGTAGCCAAGATCATGAGAAACATTCTTAATAAGAAAGTTATCACCTTCTCCAACATTGCAATTGAAAACATTCAAACTATTGTTCCATTCAAGAACTTGTGTAACTTCACATTCAGCTGAAATAACTATTTCATTTGTCAGCATATTTGTAATTTCAAAGTCAAATTGAAATCTTGCCGTAGACTTGGCACTTGCATTCGAACTAATAAAAATAAATGATAAAAGTAGCGTCAAAATTATTCTATTCATAAAAACTCCCTAATGAAAATTTAAAGATAGGTTATAAATTTTGAAATGAATAGAATATATTCAGGATATGAAAGTTGGAAAAACTCTCCCCGATTTTGTCACAAGAGTAACAAATTCAGACACAATTAAATAAAATCAGTCATTTATATCATCACTACCAGGATTAAATAGATTGAAATTGAGCACTAAAGTAACAACATCTTCATCAGTATCTTCAGAAACTATCTTTTTAAAATCTTCAAAAAATCTCAAGTAAAGAGCAATGATTTGTTGTCTTGCAGATTGGCTTGCATTAAAAACCATAGAACCGTAAGCATCTTTTTCTGACTTATCCTTTATATTTGCGATGGCCTTTTCAAGCCAGAACTTACGAATATCATTCATTTGCTGACGGCTACCTCGATCACTAATTTTAATTTTTCCAGCACGATAGATTCCATCGACTTTTTCAATCAATTTATTATTTTCACAAATAACTAGAATATCATTAACTTCTTTTATACTAAGGCCTGTGGCCTTTGCTAGAAACGAATCCTGATGAAAGCTAAGTTTTTTATATGCAGGTAAATCCAAACAAATAAGAACAATTCCAATATTTGGGTTATCAAAATAGTGCTTAGTAATCTCAAGGCGCATCTTATTATAATTATCAAGGAGTGGAATTGACTTGTGTGAAGTTAATTCGAAGACAAGGGCCATCGATTCCATCTCATCAAGTCCAAATACGATTTGTAAGAAATCATTTAAACACAGTCCTGTCTCGCCACTTTTTAAACGTCTTAATTTTGATGTAGTAATGCCACATGAGCTAGAGATGTCATTTAAGGATTTATTACTAAAAATAAAATCAAGTAATTTAGATGGCTCTTGTAAGGTATCTTGATAACGTAAATAGGACAAAAGAATATTTTTAAGATCAATCTTAAATATGTCACACAAAGATAAAAAGTCTTCCCATGAAGTCTTTGAATGACCTTTTTCCCAACGATGGACAATATTAGAGCTGGCGCCTAATTTCTGATTAACCCATTCTTGGCTTTTGTCACCACGAATTGATCTTATTAACTGTTGTGATAATTCATCAAAATCAAAATCTGTCGTAATACTCATAATCTCTTATCGACAAATTTCATTCATATTTAAGTGAAATATTGGATAAAAAAATGCTAGGGCCTAAGCTCTAGCATTTCCTTTATAACGTCTTATATGAAGGATAGATATCTTCGTAAGAGTTTACACCGTGATTACTATCGCGTTTAAAGATATCCTTACGCTTTAGATCCTTAACATTTTCATAGCCAGCAGCTGCGACAATTTCTCTAACGGCCTCAACTGTTGCGTGGTGAAAGTTTGCAACACGCTTACCTTTTTGATCCACATTAAGACCTTTAACGAGATCAGGGTTTTGCGTTGTGATACCAACTGGACACTTATTTGAATTACAAGTAAGAGCTTGAATGCAGCCAATTGCAAGCATCATTGAGCGCGCGCCATAACATGCATCAGCACCAAGTGCGATGGCCTTTACAATGTCAAAAGCTGTAAAAATCTTTCCAGCGGCAATTACTTTGATTTCATCCTTTAGGCCGTATTCAGTTAAAATATTAACGACAGCTGTTAGACCTTCAATTAAAGGTGTTCCAATTGAGTCAGAAAACTCTAAAGGGGCAGCACCTGTTCCTCCCTCGGCACCATCAACTGCTATATAATCAGGATAGTTTCCAAGCTCTTTAAAGGCCTCAACCATTTCGACAAACTCGTCTCTACGCCCAAAACATAATTTAATACCTACTGGCTTGCCTCCACTTAACTCCCTTAAGCGTTGAATGAAAGCAACCATCTCTGTCGCATCTCTAAACTCTTTGTGAGATGGAGGTGAGTCAACCTCAGTGCCCTGTTTAACTCCACGAATACGTGCAATTTCAGCAGTATTCTTTCTGGCCGGTAAAATCCCTCCATGCCCAGGCTTTGCACCTTGAGAAAGTTTTAACTCAATCATCTTCACCTGATCCAATGTGGCCTTCTCTTTAAAGCTCTTATCACAAAAGCCACCTTCTGGAGTTCGTGCCCCGAAGTAGCCTGTTCCAATTTGCCAAATAAGATCACCTCCACCCTTTAGATGATAGTCACTAATTCCACCTTCTCCTGTATTGTGAGCAAAGTTATTAAGCTTTGCACCAAGGTTTAATGCTTCAACTGCACGCGAACTTAGAGAACCAAAACTCATTGCAGAAATATTGAATATTGAAAGATTGTATTTCTGATCACAATGCTTGCTCCCAACCACGACTCTGAGATCTTTTTGGACTTCATAAAATTCTTTAGGATACATTGAATGATTGATCCATTCATAACCTGTTTCATAAACGTCTTTTTGAGTTCCAAAAGGTTTTGTACTAAGTGCTAGCTTTGCTCTTTGATAGATAACGTTTCTAGTTGTTCGTGGGATGGGTGTTCCATCTTCATCTGATTCAATAAAGTATTGATAGATCTTAGGCCTTAGATCTTCCATAACATAACGAAAGCGTCCAACAACAGGATAGTTGCTCTTTAGTGTATGCTCACTTTGCACCAAATCGTAAAATCCCAGTAAATAGATTGGGACTAAGATTAAGTACTGATAGTAGAAGAACTCATTAAAAAAGACTCCAGCAAATATCGTTGCCACGTTTGTAATAAGAAAAAACAACCAAAATAATTTACGTGGACTAACCCCGCGACCAAGATAGGCCATAGATACCTCATTCGTAGTGAACAAATTATGTTTTAATTTGTCAGTTTTTACTATTTATGACTTACTTATCGTCAACATTTACATTTGTTTTACAATGAAATTGCTCGTGAATTGTTAAGATTAGTTAAACACAAACACGAGAGACACCTATGTGCAAAAAGACTTATTCATTAAAAAATCTAAATAAAACAAATACACTCTTTCTTTTAATCACACCACTAATTGCTATTGCAGGAACAATTGCATGGCTTAAAATTGATGGTTTTGATTGGAGAATTTTAGCGTTATCGTTAATTTTCTATATCGCAACGGGGCTAGGAATAACGGCCGGATATCACCGACTATTTGCTCACAGGTCCTACCAAGCGAGTTGGCCAGTAAGACTTTTACTACTGATATTTGGAGCTGCGGCAGTACAAAACTCTGCACTTAAATGGTGTAATGACCACAGAGTTCACCATGGAAAAGTTGATACCGAACTGGATCCATACAATATCAATGAAGGATTTTTCTACGCTCATATGGGCTGGATTCTACTTTTAGAAGATCAAAATGAGTACAAGTACTCTAAAGACCTTCTAAAGGATCCAATGGTTATGTTTCAACATAAATTCTATCTTGGCTTCGTTGCACTTTTTAGCTTTGCCCTGCCAGCACTCATTGGATACCTATGGGTAGGATCTTGGCTAGGTGGCCTATTTGTGGCCGGTGTTGCTAGAATTGTTTTTGTTCACCATTGTACATTCTTTATCAATTCACTATGTCACGTTGTTGGGACTCGCCCTTACGATAAAGGACAAACAGCACGTGATAGCTGGATTATGGCGCTTTTCACATATGGTGAAGGTTATCATAATTTCCACCACACATTTCAAACTGACTACAGAAATGGAATTAAATGGTATCACTTTGATCCAACAAAGTGGCTCATTCGATCTTTAAACTTCGTAGGGCTTACGTGGAATCTTAAGAGAACACGTCCTGAGTTAATTCAAGCCAAAATTCAGGCCTAAACGAAGCTTATATACCTGTTAAAGGCACACCAGAATAGAAATGGTGTGCCTTTTTTTTCCTCCACCATACCCCAGATAAAAACCTTGCTAAAATTGATATATGTTCGATTTAAAGCAAGAAGATATTGGTCATGACTTTATTCTCGATGAAGAGTTTTTTGAAAACTTTACTTCATCTCATACAAGAAAATCTTATCTAAATGATATTAACCAATTCTTATGTTGGATTAGTGATTACTATAAGCTTAATGACTACGATTCAATTGAGCGTATACATATCATCAAATTTAGAAATTACCTCTCTGAATTTGGAGGTCACAATCAAAACCCTTCAACACCAAAGACGATCAATCGAAAGCTTGCGAGTTTAAGTGCATTCTTTAAGTATCTCGTCGAGAAAAATCTACTTAAGGCCAATCCTGTCTCAAGTGTTAGAAGACCAAGAAGTGAAGTTAAATCCCCTACTAATGCCCTTAACAAGCAACAGGTTTTAGAGCTATTTTATCATATGGGACAAAATGAAAAGAGCAAGTATCTTCACTTAGCACTCTTTACAACGTTTTTTACAACGGGACTTAGAAAGAGTGAAATTTTAAATCTACGTTTTAAAGATTATCAAATACAAGGCGCTAATAAGATTCTTCAATATCGTGCAAAAGGTGGAAAGCTTGGTAAGAAAGTTTTGAATCCTATCGCGATAAAGGCCCTTGATGAATATATTGAATGGATGAATGAGAATGAACGAGACACAGCAGAAAATGACTGGCTTTTTCAACCAACTAGAAATCCAAGTGATCCAACAAATTTAAACAAACCTATAAACCCGAGAACTATTAATGAGCTTTTAGACAAGTATGCTCTTAAAGCAGGTATCGGATTTAAGATTACTCCCCATTCGGCCAGGGCCACTTTTATCGGAGAGCTCCTAGAAATTGGTGTCGATATCTACACAATTGCAATTGAAGTAGGTCACGCATCAGTGAAAACAACAGGTGAATACGATAAGAGAAGAAACAAAATTAAAGAATCTCCTACACTAAAATTAAACTGGGAATAAGTTAGTTTTTTTATTTCGCACCCCATTGTTCGTATATTTTAACAAGATATAGTAGTGTCAAAAATATTACGGCCACAATATATGGTATAAGCACATCGTGTCAAAGACTCCCCTTGCTAATAAAAATTAGATGACAGAATTTTTAAGACAGTATTTTTTTTCTAAAAATAAGACTTGAAAAAGTGCCGAAACCCCTTGTTTAATGGGTCTAGAAAGACACATCAACCTGATCAAGTATAAAAATTAGCGGCCCTTAAAAAAAAAGAAATATCTATTGAGTCTTGTGTATTGAAATAGAAAGTAGGCAGTCATACACTGAATAAGAACAACACAACACGATCTTATTAAATAACATTTAAGAGATTTTATATTTTTTTTACTAAATATAAGTTGCATGTATTTAGCACACACACGCTATTGCAAAAGTTAAGGAGGAACTTGTGACTTCACCAATTCTAGCACAGAATGACGATAGATTCGTCCTTTTCCCAATCGAATACAATTCAATCTGGGAAATGTACAAAAGACACATGGCAGTTTTCTGGACTGCTGAAGAAATCGACTTGGCCCAAGATATTACTGACTGGGAAAAGTTAAATGACAATGAGAGACACTTCATTACTCACGTACTTGCATTTTTTGCAGCAAGTGATGGGATTGTTAATGAAAACCTAGCTGTACGTTTCTACAATGATGTACAAAACCCTGAAGCTAGATGTTTCTATGGTTTTCAAATTGCAATGGAAAACATTCACTCTGAAACTTACTCTCTACTAATTGATACATATGTAAAAGACGCTAAAGAAAAAGATCGTCTTTTCCACGCTGTTGATCACTTTGAGCCAGTTAAGAAAAAAGCTGACTGGGCAATGAAGTGGTTATACTCAAAAAATACATTTGCTGAAAGATTAGTTGCATTTGCTGCCATCGAAGGAATCTTCTTCTCTGGTTCATTTTGTGCAATCTTCTGGCTAAAGAAAAGAGGCCTAATGCCAGGTCTATGTACTTCTAACGAGTTTATTTCTCGTGACGAAGGTCTACACTGTGAATTTGCAGTTCTTCTACACTCACTACTTGATAAAGAAGAACAATGTAGCAAAGAAAAGATCAAAGAGATCCTTACTGAAGCAGTTGAAATTGAAAAAGAATTCATCACTGATGCAATTCCAGTTTCTCTAATTGGTATGAATGCAGACCTGATGAAGCAATATATTGAATTTGTAGCTGATTTCTGGATGCAACAATTTGGTCTAGAGACTCACTATGGTGCAGCGAACCCATTTGACTGGATGGAGCTAATTTCTCTTGAAGGTAAAACAAACTTCTTTGAGAAGAGAGTTTCTGAATACCAAAGACCAGGTATTCTTTCTGAAAAATCAGAAAACACATTCACACTAGACGCGGAGTTTTAAGAAATGTACGTACAGACAAGAAGTGGCGAGAGAGAGCCAATTAAATTCGATAAAATTACAGACAGAATCAATACACTTGCCTTTGGACTAGAAGGTAATGTTGATGCAACAATGATTACTCAAAAAGTAATCGAAGGTATCTACGACGGTATTACAACAACTGAACTAGATGGACTTGCGGCCGAAACAGCTGCATACCTTGCAACAAAGCACCCAGACTATAACGTACTTGCTGGACGTGTTGCAGTTTCTAACCTTCACAAAGAAACAAAAGGTTGTTTCTCTGAGAACGTTAAGGAAATGTACCACTATGTTAACAAGGCAACTGGTGAGCACGCTCCTCTTGTTTCAAAAGAACTATATGAAACAGTAATGGCAAATGCTGAATTACTAGATAAGACAATCGTTGATAAGCGTGACTTCAACTACGACTACTTTGGATTCAAAACTCTTGAGAAGTCTTACCTTCTTAGAATGGATGGTAAAATTGTTGAAAGACCAGGCCAAATGCTACTTAGAGTTTCTGTTGGTATCCACATGAATGACATGGATGCTGCAATTGAAACATATAACCTAATGAGCCAGAAGTTCTTTACTCACGCAACTCCGACTCTATTTAACTCGGGAACAACTAAGCCACAGCTTTCTTCTTGTTTCCTACTAACAATGAAAGATGATTCAATTGATGGAATCTACGACACTCTTAAGCAAACTGCACTGATTTCTCAGTCTGCTGGTGGTATCGGTCTATCAATCCACAATATTCGCGCAAAAGGTTCATTCATCAAGGGAACTAATGGTACGTCGAACGGAATCGTTCCAATGCTAAAAGTTTTCAATGATACTGCTCGCTACGTAGATCAAGGTGGTGGAAAGCGTAAAGGTTCATTTGCAATTTATCTTGAGCCATGGCACGCAGATATCTTCGAATTCCTAGAAATGAAGAAGAACACTGGTAAGGATGAGCAAAGAGCGCGTGACCTTTTCTACGCACTTTGGACGCCAGACTTATTCATGAAGCGTGTTGAAGAAGATGGACAGTGGTCACTATTTTGCCCACATGAGTGTCCAGGTCTAGCTGAATGTTATGGTGCAGAATTTGAAGCTCTTTACACTCGCTACGAGGCAGAAGGTAAAGCTAAGAAAACAATCCGTGCACAAGACCTTTGGTTTGCAGTACTTGAATCACAAACAGAGACTGGTTCTCCGTACATGCTTTACAAAGATGCAGCTAACGAAAAATCAAACCAAAAGAACCTAGGTACAATCAAGTCGTCAAACCTTTGTACTGAAATTCTTGAATATACAGCACCTGATGAAGTTGCTGTTTGTAACCTTGCTTCAGTTGCTCTTAACAAATTCGTTAAGACTGACAAAGATGGAAATGTAACATACGACCACAAACACCTTTATGAAGTTGTTTACCGTATGACGAAGAACCTTAACAGAATCATCGACATCAACTACTACCCAGTAATTGAAGCGAAGAATTCTAACATGAGACACCGTCCAATCGGTCTTGGTGTTCAAGGTCTTCAAGATACTTTCTTTATGATGAGACTACCATTTGAGTCTGAAGCTGCACTTCAGCTTAATAATGACATCTTTGAGACAATCTACTTTGCAGCTGTAACTGCTTCAAAAGATGATGCAATCATTGATGGGCCATACTCAACTTACGAAGGTTCTCCAATGTCACAAGGTCAATTCCAATTTGACATGTGGGGACATACTGCTCACTCAGGAAACTGGGACTGGGATGGACTAAAAGCAGAAGTTGCAAAGCACGGTGTAAGAAACTCTCTTCTAGTTGCTCCAATGCCAACGGCATCAACTTCACAAATCCTTGGTAACAACGAGTGTTTTGAGCCAATCACTTCAAATATCTACGTAAGACGTGTTCTTTCTGGAGAATTTGCAGTTGTTAATAAATTCTTAGTTCGCGACCTAATTGATCGTGGCCTATGGGATGATACTTTAAGAAATGAAATCATTGCTAACAATGGTTCAATTCAATCAATTGAAAGAATACCTGAGGATTTAAAAGCTCTATACAAAACTGTTTGGGAAGTTAAGCAAAAAGCAGTTATTGATATGTCTGCTGGACGTGGCCCTTATATTGACCAAGGTCAGTCACTTAATATCCACCTTGAAAACCCTAACTTCGGGAAACTTTCTTCAATGCACTTTTACGCTTGGAAGAAAGGGCTTAAGACAGGTATGTACTACCTACGTTCACGTGCTGCAGTTAACGCTGTTCAGTTCACAGTAAAGAATGAAGGTAAGAAAACTCCTGAGCAACTTGAGCAAGAAGCGGCAGCAATGGTTTGTTCAATCGACAATCCAGAAGATTGCCAAATGTGTGGAAGCTAGAAGTTACATTAAAATTAAATTTGATCCAACTCCGGTTGAATCGAAGTGCTAGAAAGAGGGGCCAAGGGATTTGGCCCCTCACTACATTTAGAGCGATAATATGAAAATTGAAACAAATCAAAAACAAGATAACGCAAAATTTTGGCAAGAGGGATGGGATAAAGGCTTCACAGGCTTTCATCAGAGTGAATACAATCAGGCCATGATTGATTACTTCGACGATCTTGATCTAAATGGTAAAACTGTACTCATCCCCTTATGTGGTAAATCACTAGATATGATCTATCTTGCAAATAAGGGGGCAAAAGTAATTGGCGTTGAAGTCGTTAAAGATCCTGTTGAACAGTTTTTTAACGAGAATGAAATTGAGTTTAAAAATAATGATCAAGTCTATTCTTCTAAAGATGGAAAGATCGAAATTCATAACAAGGATTTCTTCAAGATCGAAGACTTAGGTAAAATTGATTTTCTCTACGACCGAGCTTCAAATGTAGCACTTCCAAAGTGCATGAGAGAAGAGAAGTACTACCCTACAATCAAGAGACTAATCCAAGAAGAGACCAAAATTCTATTGATTACAATGGATCACGATGGATCTCGTGACTTTGGTCCTCCTTATGCAATAAATAAAGAAGAAACAAAAGAGCACTACCCATTGATTGAGCTGACTAATGAAGATAGTTCTAAGGCAATGGAGCGATTCCAAGAAGAAGGAATCAAGAAAGTAAGACGCTATATTTGGGCCAACTAAAAAAGCGGGCCCAAAGTATAAGCTAAATTAGTAATCGTAGCTTGCAAGAAGTTTTAGACAGTCAGTTTCTGGAGATTCAAACTCAGCTCCGTCTGACTCAATACACTCTTCTAGCCTTCCTTTAAGTTCAATCGACATCTCTTGACGTTCTTCTTCTGTCACAACACCATCAGCAATAATGTGTCCAGCTTCTTCAAACTCATCAGTTGTTAATGCATCATTAATTGATTCAGTCGTCGTAACAAATGGTGAAATAGTTAAAATAGTTGAAAGCTCTCTCTCAGAAACACCATCTGAATGAGCATTTAGACTTAAAAGTGTCATAACGATTAGTGCGATATTTTTCATAAACTCTCCTTTATAAACGTTTTCGTTTGTTGATATCTTTAATTAATTCTTTCGTTGTTTTTATATTCAAAGCGACTTCTTTAATTCGCTCAATTCTGTGCATAAAGTGAATACGATAGAATTGATCAATTCTATTTGTGACATCATTTGCCTTAGGCTTCTTTCCTTGTCTTAAGAGTAAATTGCTCTGTCGATACCAATCCTTATACTCGCTAGCAAGAGCTTCAAATTCATTGGCAATAGATGCGTTCTCATTTTTTGAAGCAAGCTCGAGTAAATTCATATTTTCTGTCGAAAAGGCCATTGTTTCTAGAAACACAAATGCATGTAAAACTGAGGTATCATTAGAATCTTGACGAGAATGACGATGATGAAACATCTGCGCTTTAGCGGCCCTTAAACTAGGTTCAAGTAAGAGATAATCTTCAAAGCTTTTAACATCAAGTAATGCAAGACTCTCTAAAACCTTTTTCGATTTCTCTTTTAAAGTACGACTCTTTTTAGTACTTACATATCCACTCTCTTGTAATTCTTCTAAAAGACCCTTTGGAGTAGAAATATTTGAGCGCAATTTAGTGTGGCCAAAAGCTGCTCTTATGAGCTTGTATGATTCTGTCGCACAATTTGCAGAAAAGAACTTGTAGCGTCCCATATCTTTGTTCTTATATAGATTAAGCGCATGAGAGATAAATCGTCTCTTATCACGTCCTGTTACATTCAAGTCGTATTGGTAGAGGTCTCTAAATTCTTCATAATTATATTTTTGTTTAACTTGGGCAAGTGACATGAAATCAATCTTTGCAGCATAACCACCAAAGATACCTTTGAAAAAACCGGGAGATAAATCATCAACATCGGCCGCAACACCAAGAACAAATTCGACCTGATCTCTTGTTGGACAATTCTCTATATCTAGCTTACATGCAGAAACATAGAACATACTGTGGCCAAAGCGGCTCATTGCACTCTTTCCATTAGAGGCCATAAGGTATGAAATCTTAGTTATACGATTCGTATAAAAACTAATTTCAACAAGGCCCATTTGATTAAAAATAAATGTTGAAAAATGATTATCACACTTACTTGATGTGGGCCTTATACCTGTAACATCGGCCATGAATTCATAAATAGCAAAACGCTCACATTTAAAATTTTCATCGAGATAAAAACTTTCTAAGACTGAAGAAAACTCTTTAGCTGGTGATTTGAAATCTGATTCTAGATTAAGAGACTTGTAAATAACTTGCCTCTTTCTTACGCCCCCATGATGAATCGTACGTAGACTTCTTTTCCAATTTGTCAGTGAAAGGAATTGATCCCTATGGGCCTCACTTAACTTACGAAACTCTAGTTCTCCAGCAATAGCTGGCACTATCATTAGGCACATGATGAGTGTCGTAAATAATTTGGAAGTTAGACGTAATTTCATAATTACTATAATTACGCTAAACTAAGGCCATTCAGTTAAGAAATGAAAGAATGTTAGAGGCCGTCTACTCTCTAGACGGCCATTAAATATATGAAATTATGGAATTTTTAGTTCGCGTTAGCGCTTGCTTGAACAAAACTATAGTAGAAAACCGCATTTGGATCATTAGAGACTTTCTTTAGCTCAATTCTCATCTCATCAACTGTCTCTTGATCCACACGTCCTTCTTTTACAAGTTGAGGGGCAGCAGATAATAGCAGCTCACACCAGTAATCGATGAATTCCTTTCTCTTATCGGGACGTCGATTATCAAGGTGCCACGTCTTTGATTCGACCTTAATATTTCTAAAACCTTGTTGCATAAGAAGGTTTCCAAGTTTAGCACCAATAAACGGGTCACCGCCCATATCGTATTGATAGTCATTAAAGGCCTGCCAATACTTCCAAGTATTTGGAGAATATGGATCAAGAAGAAAACTAGAATTCATAACTTCAGTAATATAAATACGCCCGCCAGGTCTAAGAACTCTTCTTGCTTCTGAGAGAACCTTTGCTGGTTCAGGCACATGCTCAAGAATCCAACACAGAAATGCTCCATCAAACTTACGTGAATCAAAAGTTAAATTTGTTGCATCCATCTGATGCAGTTCAAAACGATCCTTAAAAGCACCATTAAGAGTGCTCCCGAGAAATTCCTTTGCAGAGGCAAGCTGATGTTCACTGCGGTCGACGCAAGTAATGTGCATATCAGGAAATCTTCTTAAAAGTATTTCCGTTTGAGCACCAACGCCACATCCAATCTCAATTAATTCCTTTACCCTCGAAAGATTTACATCCTTATAAACAGTTTGTTCTGCAAAACGGGCCTGAGCACGTAAGCGATCCTGTTCAGTTTGGTCAAAACCATGAAGATATGGAAACTCGCTAGGATTTACATTATTATTATTTTCATTATTATCAGACATAGATTACCTCAATAAAGTTTGGGTTATTATATCATGAATGGCCCAAGCGTGATAGATTTGCTAAGTTATGAGAAATCGTTTTCGGAGTAAATTATGCAGTTAATATTAGGAAGTTCATCACAGTTTCGCCAAGCACAATTAAAACAGCTAGGCCTAGAATTCACATGTATTTCACCAAATATTGATGAAGAGGCCATAAAAACACAAGGCCTTACTCCACTTGAGGTTTCTCGTGAATTATCTCTACAAAAAGCACAAGAGGTTCTCAAAACTAATCCTGAATCAATTATCATCGGTGGAGACCAAGTCCTAAACTTCAATGGAGAGATTTTTAATAAGCCAGAAACACCAGAAAATGCTTTTAATCACTTAAAGCGCCTACAGGGTAGTACGCATGAGCTCATTACAAGCATTGCTGTCATCTCAAAAGAAAAGCAAGTGATTGAGACTGTCGTCTCTAAAATGAAGATGAAACCATTAACAGATGAACAGATCAAGCGCTATATCGAAATTGATGAGCCACTATGGAGCTGTGGTGCTTATAAACTTGAAACACTTGGGATCGCGCTTTTTGATGAAGTCGAATGTCCAGATCACTCTTCAATAATCGGGCTACCACTTATATCACTCTCAAAAATCTTAGAAGATTTCGGTATCAAGGTTCTATAAATAACTGAAAAAACTAGTAAAACAAATATCTGACTAAATAACTCCCTCAATATTGCCGATGAATAATTGGTATTGATAAATATGAGGGAGTTATCATGATGAGAAAGAGTGCAATAGTTGCTCTTATGGCAACCAGCTTATTCGTTTCGAGTTGTACGAAAGACTATGCAGACATAAATAGAAAAATATCATCAGTAAGTCTCTACGGCCCAGAGGTCGAAACCTATTATGATCATGAAGAATTAGAAAATTATCAAAATAGAATCGAAGAAATTCTAGTCTGGCGCCACAACGCTATTGATTTCATTATCGACATACAAGAACAGAAAGTCTTAAAGAGTAGTCAAATCACTACAATGCACGAAGAAGGAACTGAAACCTACAAACGATTTAGAGATTCGGTATGGCCAAAAATTGATGAAACCAAATGGATTGTTGATCGCTATAACGAAGTAATTATCACAACAGATCGTCCATCAGAAATTTTAAAGAAGAAAAAGAAAGTAAGAACGAATCATAATCAAAAAAGAGATGCCCACGAAAATTATCGTTGGCAGAAATACAAAGAGATTACAATTAACCCAACTGATGAATTAGGTAAGGCCCTTATCTATGACATGAAGATGTCTATCGCTACAGCTCTTGTTATGTACGATAATTACATGATTGTACTTTCACAAATACAAGAGATGAAAAAGATTCGCCACCTCATTAACTACGATAATGCTGAATTAAAAAATCAACTAGCAAAGATTACTTTTAGCTACAACAAATATGACAATTACAATCGCGTTGAACGAGGCTTAGAACAATACCAAAACCTTCTAAAGTTCTATGCTGAAAATAATATTGCAACAGACCGTGCTAATTACTACCTAGATTCTCTCATTCAATCATCTATTAGTTTTGATAAATTAAATAAGGAATTTAAAAAAGGAATTCTTGGTAGAAAGATTTCGATGATCTGGCGCTATATTGGCGACTACTTTAAAGAGAGTAAAAATAATGCCACCCATATTATTTCAAAAGGTTTTGGAAACACTGCAGGTCTTGTTCAAACAAGACGTGGAAAGCTTTATGATCCATCTCCAGAAAAAATTCAGGAGCTTGAGGCACAACTACAACCTCTTGATGTTTTACTAGAAAAGACACCATTTAGACTTACAGATAAATTCATTCCTGGTCACTGGGGACACGTTGCCATTTGGACTGGAAATAAGGCCCAGCTTCAAGAATTAGGAATATGGGATCATCCTGAGGTCGTCCCTTTCCACGATGAGATCGAAAATAAAGGAAAGCGAATTATTGAAGCACTTAGACCAGGTGTTCAGTACAATACTCTTCATCACTTTATGGACATTGATGACCTAGCTGCTGTTCGCTACCAAAGAGAGTTAACTCGTGAGCAAAAACAGGATTACTTAATCAATGCTTTCAAACAAGTTGGTAAGGTCTATGACTTTAACTTTGATGTTGAGACTGATGAGAGAATTGTTTGTTCAGAACTTGCTTACGTCACATTTGATGATATGGAATGGCCTGTGGCCAAGGCCGCTGGGCGCTATACAATCTCACCTGATAACGTTGGTGAAAAAGTTGGAGATGATAAATCATTTACAACAGTTCTACTGATTCACGACGGAAAAGAAGTAGCAAAGGATCTCAATGGAAACTTTGCTCAACTTATGAAAGATAGTACTTTAATTAAATAGATTACAATCGATTTAAAACAGAGAATTTCCAAGCTGGGGAATTCTCTGTTTTTTCAAAGAATACCTCTTCACTTACACTAAATTCACTTCGGTCAAACTCAGGAAAGAACACATCGGCTTCTCCTTCAAAATCAACTTCAGTTAAATAGATTCTATCAACCATTGGTAGGTAATATTCGTAAATGAATGAGCCACCAATAACCACGGCCTCTTCTACTCCAGCAGCTTTTAAATTATCTAAGACTTCTAGTGGATTAGAAAAAACTTCGCAACCTTCTATCGTTAAAGAAGGATCACGAGAGACGACAATATTGCGTCTTTTTGGCAGAGGCCTGCCGATTGAATCATAGGTTTTTCTTCCCATAATAATCGGCTTGCCACTTGTTATTTTTTTAAAATTTTTAAGGTCCTCGCTAATATGCCAAAGCAGATCATTGCCCTTGCCTATTTCACGATTCTTCCCTATTCCAACAATTAACGAAAGGATCAAACTGAAACCTCTCCTGCAATATGTGGATGGGCCTCATAGCCTTCAAGCTTGAAGTCTTCATAAGTAAATTCAAAGATTGATGTGATCTCTGGATTTACCCACATCTTTGGAAGTGGATGTGGCTCACGCGTTAGCTGAAGCTTTGCTTGATCCAGGTGATTTAAGTAAAGGTGAGCGTCACCCATTGTGTGAACAAAATCACCAAGCTTAAGACCCGTAACTTGCGCTAGCATCATTGTGAATAATGCGTATGAAGCGATATTAAATGGAACACCTAAGAAGATATCTGCAGATCTTTGATAAAGCTGACAAGATAATTTCATATCAGGTGAAACATAGAATTGAATAAATGAGTGACACGGTGGAAGTGCCATATTATCAACATCGGCCGGATTCCATGCAGTTAAAATATGACGACGAGAAAATGGATTTTCACGTAAACCTTTTACAAGATTTGCAACTTGGTCAACTTCGTCTCCATTTGGAGTTTTCCAGTGACGCCATTGGTATCCATAAACAGGTCCAAGATCACCGTTTTCATCTGCCCATTCATCCCAGATGCGAACTTTATTTTCTTTAAGATATGCAATATTTGTATCACCTTTTAGAAACCAAAGAAGTTCATGAATGATTGAACGAAGGTGACATTTCTTAGTAGTAACTAAAGGAAATCCTTCTTCTAAATTATAACGAGCTTGATAACCAAAAACTGAAATTGTTCCCGTACCTGTGCGATCTTCTTTCTTTTGACCGTTTTCAAGCACGTGTTTCATAAGATCTAAGTATTGTCTCATCCGTGTGTCTCCCAAGGTTGTGTGTGTTTTCTCTAAACTCAATTATAACGAAATAAGCACGATTTTAATAGCTTGCAACTCGTCAAAAAGGCCCATAAAATATTACAAATAAGGAAATATATTATGATAAAAATAGGATTAGAGCGTCTAAGAGATGACGCAAGTTTACAAAATAAAATTACAGGAAATATTGCATTACTTTGTCACAGCGCAAGCGTCGATACAAACTTCAAGGTTGCCCCAATTATTTTCAAGGAAATTTTTGGAGATCGATTCAAAAAATTATTTGGCCCTCAACACGGTTTCGTTAGTGACGTACAAGACAATATGGTTGAGACTGATCACTACACTCACCCATTCTTTGGTGTGCCAGTTTACTCACTTTATAGTGAAACAAGAAAGCCGACTTCTGAGATGCTTGAAGGTATTGATACTTTTGTTGTGGATCTTCAAGACGTTGGAACACGTGTCTACACTTATATTACAACAGTTACATATCTACTTGAAGAATGTTCAAAGCACGGTATTAAGGTCGTTATCCTTGATCGTCCTAATCCTGTGGGACTTGAAAAGATAGAAGGAAATATATTAGAAACTGAGTATAAGTCATTTGTAGGTGCACTAGAAATTCCACAACGCCATGGACTTTCAATGGGAGAATACGCACTCTTGGCCAAAAAGAAGCTAGGTATTAACGTTGAACTTGATATTATCGAAGTTGAAGGGCTAACAAGAGCAATGTTTTGGAAAGACACAGGACTTGCCTGGGTTAATCCATCTCCAAACCTACCAACACCTGAAGGATCACTTACATTTTGCGGAACCGTTCTTTATGAAGGAACAAACTTAAGTGAAGGACGAGGAACAACTCGCTCCCTTGAAGTTGTTGGCCACCCAGCAATAGAAGCCTACTCTTTTGTAGACTCACTTAAAGAGACACTTAATGAAATTGATAACGGAAGCTTTATTCTACGTCCGGTAAACTTCATGCCGACTTTTAATAAACATGCAGGAAATGCATGTGGCGGAGTTCACATTCACGTGACGAATGAAAAAGAATTCAATTCATGGCAAGTTTCTCAATATCTTTGTCGTGAGTTTAAGCGCGCCCTAGGAGACAAATTCCAGTGGGATGCTAAAGACTATGAATATGCGTTTGGCAAGCTGGCCATTGATCTTATTAACGGAAGTGAATTTGTCAAAGACTGGGTAGAGCGTCTAGGTAGCATGAGTGAACTTCGTGAGTTTGAAATTAAAAATCATAAAGAGTACTTAGAAGAAATTGAATCAATAAAAATTTATAAATAAAAATGGCCTCTTTCGAGGCCTTTTTTATTAATTATAAGTTTTCATCTGACCAGACTTAAAACGTGTAATATAATCATCCGCTTTCGCTTTAAGAAGATTTGAGAAACAAACCATTCCGATAATATTAGGAAACGCGATTGAAAGAAGCATTAAGTCTGCAAAGTCTAGTACGTGACCAATTTCAAGAACAGGACCTAATATAATAATAAATACGTAACAAAGACGATAGAACTTCACACTTTTAAAACCAATCCATTTTTCAAATAGAAATAAAGTTGCTCTCTCACCATAATAAGACCAAGAGATAACTGTCGAGTAAGCAAAAACACAAATGGCCATTAATAAACAATAAGGTGCCCAATCACCAAGAGTCGCAAAAGCATATGCCGTCATCTCTACACCTTTACCTGCAACACTAGGTTCAATGTGAGCGTTAGTAACAAGAAGAGTTAGGGCAGTAATTGTACAAACAATATGAGTATCAATAACTGGCCCAATCATCGCAACAACACCTTCTCTAACAGGCTCACTTGTTTTGGCCGCAGAGTGGGCAATGGCAGCTGATCCAAGCCCCGCCTCATTTGAAAAAGATGCTCTTTGAATCCCTACAAGCATAACAGCGAAAGCACCGCCAAAAACAGCGTCAGGTGTCATTGCCTCTCTAAAGATCATCGAAAACATATGAGGAATATTACTATAATTTGAAAGAATAATTGCGAGACAAGTAAAAACATAGAATGCGCACATTATTGGAACTAGCTTTGAAGTAACCGTTCCGATTTTTTTGATCCCACCAATAAGAACAACACCTGCTAAGAATGCAAGGATAATCCCTACGATCCACGGTGAAGTACCAGGGTGCTGATCGGCAATAATTTTGAAAGTTTGGTTTGCTTGAAATAAGTTACCGCCACCAAATGATGCTCCAATAGTCATTATGGCATAAAAGATACCTAGGAACTTCCCTACCCAAATGAGCTTAGTTTTCTTAAACATTTCAGTTAAGTAAACCATTGGCCCACCTAACATATCTCCATTTGAAGTCTTATGCTTAAACATTTGCCCAAATGTAGAAGAAGCAAATTTCATCGACATCCCAAAAAAGGCGATAATCCATAGCCAAAGCACAACTCCTGGACCACCTTTACCAATGGCAAGAGCAACACCTGCAATATTACCAAGACCAACAGTTGCTGAAAGTGCGGATGTTAGCGCTTGGAAGTGAGTAATATCCCCTTCATCCTCAGGGTTGTCATACTTTCCACGAATTACATCAATAGCGTGCTTAAAAAGTCGAATATTAATAAATCCAAGTCTTATCGTGAAGAATACACCACCAAAGACCATGACGAACAAGATTAATGGCATATCAATAATTGGAATATTCCAAAAAAGAAATGGATAGTATTTTCCATTTATGACACCAAAAATATTATTCACTTTATCTTGTAGATCAAGCTCGCTTTGAGCGTAGTCTTGGGCGTAGGTACTTAGGGTGATGATAGAAAAAATAATCCCCATCAACGTGCGAGACATTGCGATTTTAATCATTAAACAATCCTTTGTTTTAGTTTACTCTCTCAAAATTCGTATGCGTTTTTTATTGTGTCACAGTAAATTTTATAGAAACTTTATTGATCTTGTCACCTTTTTTATTTTCGGGCCCATTAAAATCGTGTATTCTTATTTCTTATAAAGATTTAAAAGGAGTAAAAAGTGAGTAAGTTACCAACGCTTGAAGAAGCGATTGAAATCGTAAAACCACTTGTTAAGTATTCAACAATTGATAATCAAAAACATATCGATCTAACAGTTGCTACGGCCGATAAGAGATTTATTAGCCAACAGGCGCTAATGGTTATTAAGACTTCAATCGAAGCAGGCCAAGCAGATGAAAAAGAAGTGAACGCTCGCCTAGGGCTTTAATCTTCAAATCAGTGCAGATTCTTGTCTAAGTCATGAAAAAGACCTACAGGAATCTGCGAAACTGAACCCACTCGCTTATTTTCTATACACCCTTGTAAGCCTTACACCAAACAAAGAATCCCAACCGCTTAAGTGCTAGAATAAACCTATGAAAGCACTACTACTAGCTCTATTCATTTCAACTCATACACTAGCGGCCATTCCACTAAGTGGAGATGATGAGAGATCAATTAACAATATCTCTAAGATGGCCATGCAGAATGTGCAGCTTAAAGAGATGACAAAAAAGCTAAATCTAGCAATTTTTGAATATGCAAAAGTTAGAGACCTAGCTGATCAGGACTACGCTTTAGAGTTAAATAATATTGCATCTGAGTTAACTCATTTAAATGACCACACAAGTGAGCTTTCACCAGAGTATTTAAAAGCATTAGAAGAAGATATTGAATATATCCATCAAGATTTAATCGAGATGAGATAACCCCTCCCCCCAAAGAAATAATAAGACAAAAAAAGACCGAATTAATTCGGTCTTTTTTTAATCAGCTCTTAAAAATTTTTGATAAATTAATCGATAGTCTTTACCAGAGTGATCACTAATGAAGATTTCACTTTGTTCGATGGCCATCCCGTAATAACGAGAGTCCTTATTGATATCGAAACGATACTGATAAGAACGATAAAGGTAGTATTTAGAGTCGTTGTGCTTTGTATAGATACCTACATCAAATCGATCATCAGAAATGACATTATAAACGTAATACTGAGATCCAACTAATTGCTGAACTTTCGGTGGCGCACCGATATTATTGAGCGTGTAATCACATAGTGACGCCATATAGAGATTATTTTCTGTTGGAATTTTAGTGATAAAATTCTTAACAACACCCTTCGTCCCCTTGAAAGTTGGAGTTGTATTGTAGTCATTAGGCACTTCAATATAAACACCGATATTTGAAATATCTCTTATCGTTGGGTCCCCATAAACTTTTTGACGACGAGAAAATATAAAGTCTTCTGAAAATACACCACGTAAAATATTATCGTGATACTCTTCAAGTCCTTCACACATTCTAGTTAGTCGAGTTAAACTAACTTCACTTAAGGCCACATTCGATATCTGCAACGCCTCACCCGCACGGATTACACCACGATCATTTTGTTCATCCTTTCCATAATCTTCACAAGAAGATAAAGTTAAAACAAAAAATATAGGCCATAGTAAAACGACAAAAAGGCTCTTAAACATCAAATTCTCCAATAAAATAGATCGTTATATTATTCTAACGAATAAAAAGAAATTGAGTTCTGTTAATTTCTTACAATTAATCAATCGATAATGCGATAGTCGGCTTCAATCACATCTTTATCACTAGCTGGGCCTGTACCAGATTGATTTTGACCTGAGCGATAAGAGGTATGTTCATGTTGTTGGTATTTTTGAGTCGTCGGCTTAGAACCAGACAAAACGCCAGTGTTTCTAAGAATCTTTCTTATCTGAATAAAGATAAAATAAAAAATGGCGGCCTTAATTAATGCTGCAAACATGCTTAAAATCTAGCATAAAAGTAGCAAAAATATCATTAAAAATCTTAACTACGTGAAATTATTTTGTTATAGTGTGAGCGATTTCGAAATTATTATTTAAGCAGTAGGTATCATATGACAGAAAAACTGAATCTAGTTCACTGGGCCGACATGACGGCAGACCGCATCATTCGTCAACACGGCGACAAAAACGACTATGTAGTCGCAAGTGGGATCACACCATCTGGTGTTGTTCACTTTGGTAACTTTAGAGAAGTAATCACAACTGACCTTGTTGCTCGAGGCCTTCGTGCTCGCGGCAAGAATGTTCGCTTTATTTTCTCATGGGATGATTACGATACATTTAGAAAGATCCCAGCAAATCTACCAAAACAAGACGAATTAGCTCAGTACTTATTCCAACCAATCGTTGATACTCCAGACCCATTTGGAGAGCACGAAAGTTATGCCGCTCACCACGAGCATAATTTCGAAGAGCAACTTAAGAAAGTTGGAGTTGAAGTAGAACCAATCTATCAAGCAAAGAAATACCGCGCTGGTGATTATAAAGACCAAATCAAACTTGCACTTAATAAGAGGTTTGAAATTCGTGATATTTTAAACCAACACAGAAAAGAGCCGTATGGTGATGATTACTATCCAGTATCTGTCTACTGTGAAAAATATAAAACAGATAAGACGACAATCCTTTCATGGGATGGCGAGAGTAAGTTGCGTTATAAGCACAATGAGCACGACTATCAAGGTGAAATTGATCTAAACACAACAAGTCTAGTGAAACTACCATGGCGTGTCGACTGGCCAATGAGATGGGCATTTGAAAAAGTTGACTTTGAACCAGGTGGTAAGGACCACTCTTCTCAAGGTGGATCTTTCACAACGGCCAAAGACATTGTAAAAATCTTTGATTGGGAAGCACCAATTTACCTTCAATACGATTTCGTATCAATTAAAGGTCTAGGTGGCAAAATGAGTTCATCAAAAGGTAACCTTGTTACAGTTAATGATATTCTAAAAGTATATGAGCCAGAAATGGTTCGTTGGATTTTTGCTTCTTATAAGACCAATGTAGATTTTGCGATCTCATTTGATTTAGATGTACTAAAGACTTATGAGGACTTTGATCGTCAAGAGCGTCTAGCTTATGGGCTTGAGCCAGGAAATGAGAAGAAAGTTGCAATGGCAAAGAGAGTTATTGAACTTTCTCAAATTGGAGAGCATCCAACAGAGTGCCCATTCCAACCATCTTTTAGACACCTTTGTAACGTTCTTCAAATTAATGATGGAAATATTGAAGCTGCACGTGCCTACTATGCTGATCAAATCAAAACTGAAAGAGACGAGAGACGCTTTAGAGAAAGAAGTACTTGTGCTCTTCATTGGCTACAAGAGAATGCTCCAGAAGAATTTAAATTTGCTATCAATAAAGAAGCAGTTGAAATGGAGCTAGAAAGTAATGTTCGTTCATACTTAGATAAACTTGTTTCACTATGTGAATCTGAATGGGATTCTATTGCAGACGATAAAGAATTCAATGATAAAATGTATGAGATTATGCACGAGCTAGAACTTAAGCCAGCAGATATCTTTGCACCGATCTATCAAAAACTAATTTCACGTGAAAAAGGCCCTAAGCTTGCTGGTTTCATCCGTACTATCGGGAAAGAGCGTGTAATTAAACTTCTTAAGTAAGAATACTTAAAAAATCTTTTTAAATACTAGGCCATCCTTAGCGATGGCCTTTATTTCAATTGGGTACTCTCTAAATTGTTTTAATCTTTTGGCCACTTCAAGGTCATTCTTTGATAATAAGCATAGTTTAAACTTTTTGCGATCAATATAGCATGAGCTTAAATGAGTATGTGCTATTTCGGCCTTTATAATCGCAAGGCCACACTTTCTGGCCTCACTCTCAAGTTCAAGCATTGTATTCATTATCGTTTTATAGTCAGAGACACTACGAGAAGAACCTTTAAATATCTTTGACTCGAGAATGATATTTCCTTCCAGATGAAAGCGAATCTGCATCACTTCCCTTTTAATTACTCCGTATAGTGCATATGAGTGTCTTAATAATTTCTTGTCCCAACGAGTAGGGCCACAAACCATTTGATCATTACAGTATACCTGCTGCCCCACAGTTTTTAGGTTGACGTACTCATTACTTAAGGCGTGAATTTTAACTCTTTCAAAGAAGCTCATTTCCATAAATAAGTTTTCGGTGAAGTTATAAATCAATGTGAATAAATCTTAAATATTGGTCACAATGGGAAAAATAGTGGCATTAGGGGCCCAAAAATCTTGATTTTTTGTAAAAACTCCTCGATTTAAATGTCATTTTTTGTGAAAAATCTCAGAATTTCTTACAATGGGCCTAAATATTGCGCCTCTAAATTATTGAAATTGTCACACTTCTTCTTTGTTCATAAAACATAATTAACAAAATAAAAAAAAACGTGAGGGGTTTTATTTATGAAAAAATTTTTAGTTGCTGCTGCTTTATTCGTTACATCTGCAATGGCCATGGCCGAAACTTGTCATGTTGATATGGTTGCCAGAAATGGTCGCTCAATCGATAAATTCTCATCTTATGATTATGATTTTGAAGCCGCTTGCCGCCAGGCCCTTAGGCAATGTACACGCGAACAAGATAGAAGATCATATGATCCAGTTGTTTCAAGAGCGACTTGTAATGTAACTTCAAGAAGGCCAGTTCCACCACCACACCAGAGAAAAGAAGTTTGTTCATTCAACTTAGTTAACACACAAAACGGAAGAGTTGTTGATACATTTACAGCTCAAGCAAATAACGAGCACCAAGCTTGTCGTAAAGCAGATGATAAGTGTTTTGATGCAAGATACACGAAGCAAAACCCATGGAAATTCTCATGTGAAAAAATCCGTGGAGGTTCAAGACCAACACCAAGACCAAACCCAACTGTAACAAGATTTTGTACAGTAGATAGAATCGCAAATGGATCAATATCAGGACGTGTCGTACAAACTTATACGTCAAGTGCAACTGCAATGTCAGCATACGAAGCTGAAAGCCGTGCTTGTCAAAAAGCAACAAGTGACTGTGCAATGGATGCCAGATATAGCCAACGTCGTGATACTTGTATGAGAAGATACTAATTATCCAATTTTTATAGAAAATCTAATACTCCATTAGATTTTGGTTGTAGCAGAGGGCGCCTTTTCCAGGGCGCCCTCTTTGCGTTTTGGGCGTAATTTGATATGATGCCAATCATAAAAGTGAGGTATCAAATGACAAATAATGTCTATAGTAATCGTCGTAAACAACTTCTAAATATGATGGATGATGGAATTGCCATTATCGCTTCAGCTAAATATGCACATAAAAGTAATGATACGGAATTTCCATTTCGCCAAAACTCAAACTTTCGTTACCTAACTGGATTAACGGAAGCAGATAGTGCACTAATTCTTTCTAAAAAGAATGGTGTTGAAAAACAAATTATCTTCGTTCGTCCAAAAGATGAAATTGCTGAAATGTGGGCCGGAAAAAGACTTGGGCCACATAAAGCAAGTGAACTTTTAGGAACAGATGAAGGTCACTCAATTGAAGATCTTGATAAGAAATTAGAAGAACTTCTTCCTGGACACAAAAGCCTATACGTTCACCTAAGTGAGCGCACAGATATCGCTGACAAAGCTAGAAAAATTGCGGCCTCTTTATTTAGCAAAAAAAGAGCACAACAAGAATTGCCACCAGAGACATTTAAGAATGTTGGGCATTTAATTGAGAAAATGAGATTCATCAAAGATGAAACTGAAATCGCACAAATGAGAGAGGCCATGATTGTTACAGATCGCGCCCATCGTGCGGCAATGGCCCTTGCAAACCCAGGTGTTTCAGAGCAGGAAGTAAACGCCCTGATGACTTACCTTTTCATGAAAGGACCAACTCAAGGAAGTGCTTACGATAATATTATTGCAGGTGGAAATAATGCTAACTGCCTTCACTATATTAAAAACGATGAAATTCTAAATGCAGGAGATCTGCTTTTAATTGATGCTGGTAGTGAGTTAAATGGTTATGCGACAGATATCACTAGAACTTTCCCTGTAAGTGGAAAGTATACTGGAATTCAAAAAGAAGTTTATAATATTGTTTTAGAATCACAATTAGCGGCCATTGAATTATCAAAGCCAGGCAACAACGCTACAATTCTTCATAACAAAGTTAGTGAGATTCTAACTCAAGGACTAATTGATCTTAAGGTTCTTGAAGGAAGTGTTAGCTCAAATATTGAACAATCGAATCACAGAAAGTTCTTCCCACACGGAACAGGACACTGGTTAGGTCTCGATGTTCACGATCAAAACCCATACCTAGTTGATGGAACAAGTGATCCGATGCCATTTACTAAAGGCTGTATCTTCACTATTGAGCCAGGACTTTACTTCTCAAATGAATTCACAAATATTCCAGAAGAACTAAAAGGAATAGGAATTAGAATTGAAGACAATATTCTAATTACAGATAATGGACATGAGAACCTATCTCACATGATCCCTAAAACTGTTGAAGAAGTTGAAGAAGCTTGTGCAAAAGATGTAAAGGACTTCCTACTGTAATGAAAACGACAAATCTTCTTTTAGTTACACTATTTATTTTCTTAGGTGCTTCATGTGCTACTAATGATA
Source organism: Halobacteriovorax sp. RT-2-3 (assembly GCF_047085075.1). Classification (NCBI taxonomy): domain Bacteria; kingdom Pseudomonadati; phylum Bdellovibrionota; class Bacteriovoracia; order Bacteriovoracales; family Halobacteriovoraceae; genus Halobacteriovorax; species Halobacteriovorax sp. RT-2-3. The sequence goes on from NZ_JBKIYF010000001.1 coordinate 412,477, forward strand.
GACGAGATGATGAAATTCATCTCGTTCATTGGAATATTAAAGAACTAGACAACACAAAACTTAGTAAAAAAAATGATCAGCTAACAAGTGTTAAGAATATTCTGGAAAAGCTAGACTTTGATGCCATTAGTGTAAATGAGATCCAATACGATCTACCAAATGGAAAAAACCTAGAAAAACTTTTAGGACAATTAAAAGAAGATACGAGTGAATTTGCCTTTAGCTTCACTCAGGCCAACACAGGAAATAAAGCAAAGAAAGTTAATGGCAAGTATTCAAAAGATAGAAAGAATGCCGATCAAGTTAACTACGGCCTATTTCCTGGACAGTACTCAACTGGTTTTGCCTCAAAGCATCCAATCAAAGAGGAAATTATTGTAAAAGATCTTCAGTGGAAAGAGTTTAACCCGGCCGCTGACTTTTCAAAATTTCGTGATGGTGCAGGAAAAAAACTGCCTAAAGAAATGGAACTTTTTGATAAGAGCTTCACTCACCTAGTTGTTGAAGTGGCCGATCAAGATGTACACATCATTCTTCTTCACACTGTTCCAAGTTATCACTTTGGAAACCGCCAAACTCCAAACTATGAAAGAAATCGCGATCAACTGCGATTTCTAGAGTGGTATGTAACGGGAGCAACAAACTTCAATGTAAAACTTCCAAAGAAGTATGCACACTTAAAACCAATTCATAAAGAAGATCGAGTCATCATCATGGGTGATTTCAACACTTCAATCTATATGAATAATCCAGGTTCTGTTGTTCTTAGAAGATTATTTAATCACCTAAATCCTTGGCTTAAAAACCCAGGGCCAACAAATGAAAGACAAACATTTGCAGCTAACCGCAACCCTCTAACACTAGACTATATTGCTTACAGAGGCTTAAAGCTTATCGATTCAGGTATTTATAATCCTGAAACACTTGTGAATAAAGGCAATGTATTTTGCACGCCACCAAGTCAGCTGCCAAAGTATATGGTTAAAGGATTAGATAAGCGTGTAAGTTGTATCGATGACGATGCAATTGAGCTTAAGAAGGCAAGCGACCACTTCCCTATCTGGGCAACGTTTAGACTTTAAAAGAAGGGCCAAGCTAAAGCTTGGCCTTAAATATTTTGTGAGTAATATAATTATCAAACATTAGACAGTAAAGTATCTTAAACCTGGCGATTTAGAATAAAGCCACCAATAAGCTCAAGAGGCTTGATCGTTTCAGCTAAGCGCTCTTCATTGAACCCACGAGAAATTAATTCTGTGCGAATTTCGTGAAGGATATCATTAGCTTCATCAACAAGTGCTGTCGCTTCATTTTTAATATTAGAAACATTTTCTGAGATTTCTTCGAGATTAACGATATCCTTAAGCTCGCCACCTTTTTGATACTCATCCATCTTAAGAGGATTTGCCGCAAGATAGTCATAGACAACTGAGTTAACTAAATTCTGCTCTAGATCAAGGTGAGCATCCTTTAGGCTTTCTCCATCACTGAAATCAAGTGTGTCATCTACCATCTGGAAAGCAATTCCGATTAGGTGGCCAAAGCGTGCAGCTTTAGATGCAAGCTCTTCATCCTCTACACCAAGGTAAGCTCCAGACCAACAGCACCACCCCATAACAGAGGCCGTTTTATGAAAAGCAATTTTTTCAATAATTTCTTTCGAGTACTTACGAGAATCGAGAGCATCAGACTGAACCCATTCACCAATTGCAAGATCTTGAATTACCTGAGACATGCTTTGAAGAACTTTGATTGAGCCAATTTTAGAAAGGCTTAAGATAACGTCTGCTAGCAGATAATCTCCAGCAAGAACGGCCTTCTTATTTGATGCCTCAACATTAATTGAAGGATTCCCACGCCTTTGCGTTGCGCCATCAATAACATCATCATGAGCAAGTGAAGCAGCATGAACCATTTCAATTGCACGAGCACATATTGCGACATCCTCTTTTTCGTGCGCATTAAAAAAATCTGCCATTAGATATGTCAGCATAGGACGCAGGCGTTTTCCACCAGATAAAACAGTTTTAGCAAGAACTTCCTTAATTGCTTTAAGGCAGTTTTCGGACTTAATTTCTAGGTCAATATTGACCGCTTTCTCTAAAATTTGTGGAGGGATGCTTTCAAAAAATTCGTTCATAGTTTTTTCCGTTTTAATAGTAATACCACTTGTCGAAAGGGGCCGTAAATGATTAATATAACGCAAATACTATTGATAAACACTGCACTGCAGAAGGACTGATTAAATATGAGCAATAAAGAGCTTGCGACAAGAAAAACAAAGTCATTTGAAATCTTTGATAAAATTGCCGGAACATACGATTTACTAAATCACATCCTTTCATTTGGTATCGATATCTACTGGCGTAAGGTGGTTATTGCCAACCTTCCAAAGAGAGAAAAACTTCAGTGTCTAGATCTTGCTTGTGGAACTGGAGATTTAACAATTGCACTTGCTCGTGCAAAAAATGTTGAAAGCGTAACAGGTATCGACTTATCAAAAGGTATGATCGAAATTGGAAAGAAGAAAATTGTTGCTAAGAAATTAGATAAAAAAGCCAAAATGCATATTGGCGACGGTGTTGAAATCCCAGCGGCCGATGAAACATTTGATGTAACAAGTGTAAGCTTTGGTATTAGAAATTTCCCAGACTTCAAAAAATCATTACAAAATATGTACAGAGTGATTCGTCCAGGTGGAAGAAGCTTTGTTTTAGAATTTTCTATTCCAAAGAACTTTCTTTTTCGTGGGATCTACTTCTTCTACTTTAGATACTTACTTCCATTTGTTGGAAACCTAATCTCTAAGCATAAAGATGCTTATACCTATCTAAATCAAACAGTAGAAGATTTTCCATATGGACAAGAGTTTGCAGACGAGATGACAAAAGCAGGTTTTAAAAACGTTAGATTTATTACTCTTACATTTGGGATAGCCACTCTTTACATTGGAGAGAAGTAATTGCGTTTATCTGCTAACAACCTCCAAATTGATATCATCAACGCCCTGATTAAACTTGATTGTTCAAGTGAAGATTTAATCAAGGGTAGTGAATATAGTCTTGTAAAGTTTGAGGCCGGGTTTAATAATATCTCATCTATTATTGACCTCTTTCAAACTTCAAAAAAGTTTTACTTTCTAAACAAAGACAAAGATACAGAGTTTCTGGCCCTTGGTTCTTGGCGTGACTTTAGCTCCCTTTACCACTACGAAGATATTGAGAGGCTAATTGAGTCTCATGATTTTCTTAAAATTTGTGGTGCTCAAAGATTTAAAGCTGAAGCAGATTCGCTTGAGTGGCATGGACTTGAAGACTGCTCGTACTTTGTTCCTAAGGTCTTAATCGAGACGACACCTCAGGGTGTTGATATCAATGTAATTCTTCCAAACTCATTCTTTGCGGATGAGCAAAATAAGAAAGAGGCCCTTCATGAATTGGCCATTACCCTTGATCCAAATCCTAGGCATATGCATAGTGATTACAATCATATAACAAAGAATATTTCTGAGACGAGTAAGAATCAGTGGAGCAAAATAGTTGAAGCCGCAGTTTCTAAGATTAATCGTTCACAAATTTCTAAGATAGTTCTTTCTAGAAAACTTAAGGTTTCATTTAAGAACCCTATCAGTTCATATGAACAATTTAAGACACTAAAAGAAAACAATAGCTACAATAGCTATAATATCTTATTTCAATTTTCAGCACACCAATGCTTCTACAGTGTAACACCAGAGACTCTATTTAAGCTTGATGGCAGAAAAGTTCTGATCGACAGTATTGCAGGAACGACGAAAAGAGGCGCCAATAAGCAAGAAGATGACACGCTAGAGGCAAATCTGCTATCTAATACAAAAGAGCTTGAAGAACACAGACATGTTTCAAGTTATATTGAAGAGACGCTAGCTAATTTGGCGAGTGATATTGAAATTACTAAAAAAGAACAAATTCTAAAACTTAAATATATTCAGCATATTCATACGAAGTACGAAGCGACTTTGAATGATAGTGCTAAACGCAGTGATCTAATCACTAAACTGCACCCTACACCTGCAGTTGCGGGGCTTCCAAAGCCACTTGCAATTAATCTTATTAGTGAACTAGAAACTAATTCTCGCGGGCTCTACGCTGCCCCAATTGGTTATTTTTCAAAAGACAAAACTGAGCTTGCAGTTGGTCTAAGGTGTGCACTTGTGGATAAAACAGACCTACATATTTATGCTGGTTGTGGAATCGTTAAAGATTCTTCGGCGGAAAAAGAATGGAATGAAACCACAAACAAAATGAAAAACTTCACTGAAGTTATCAAGGCCAAATCATGGACAAATTTCCAGTAACTGAAAATCTTTCAAGACTTTGGGCATCAATCATTGTTGATGAATTAGCAAAGAATTCAATCACGCAATTCTACGCGGCTCCAGGAATGAGAAATGCACCAGTTCTTGCCGCTGCTCACTATCATGAGCTTGTTGACACATATTCATACTTTGATGAAAGAGCACTAAGCTACAGGGCCCTAGGGCGATCTAAAGTCTCAGACTCGATTCCCCTGCTTACATGTACATCGGGAACGGCCATGGCCAATTTTGCGCCGGCAATTATCGAGGCAAATAAATCAGGGCTACCATTAATAATATTAACAGCTGATAGACCTAGTGAATTAGTTAAAACGGATTCAAATCAAACAATAGATCAATTAAGTGTTATTGCTGATCACACTTGTTATAATTTAAGTCTTGAGGCACCAAATGAAGCGCTAAGTGCTACGAGACTTAGAACTCTAATTTCAACGGCCATAGGACGCGCAAAAATCAATAAGAGGCCTGTACACATTAACCTTCCTCTTAGAGAGCCACTTGACTCAACACCAATGCCTATTTCAAAAGAGTATCTTGAAAAAGCGCTAGAGAGTTTTAATAATAACGGTGCCAAGGTGATCTCAAGCGCTTATCAAACTTACCAAATGGAGTTTGAACTAGGACAAAAACTAGTTGAGGCAAAGAATGTCTTACTTGTTATTGGAAAACTTGATGGAAAAAAAGATCTTGAGCATTACCAAGACGCGCTAATGAAAATCAAGGTGCCAAAGTATCTTGATATCACAAGTGGACTAAAGTACCAGTTTTGTCTCGAAGACTATCTGACACCAAACTTTGATCATCCAGAAGTTTTGGATGTTTATGAACAAAGTCCACCGGAGATTATCATTCATATCGGTGGCCGCTTAGTTTCAAAGCATTATTATAATTTCTTAGAAAGAAATAAGTGTGAACTTATTCATGTAACAAATGTGGATTTTGATCACGACCCAGGATTTTCAAACACATATAAAATTATTTGTGATCCACTTTCGTTTTTAAATGGACTCGTAAAACTTGAACTGAATCAAGCACCACCAGTTATGTGGCATGATTTCGTGGAAAGAAAGAGGGCCGTTATCGAAGAAGAAGAGCTGACTCAACCTTTTATCTCTAAGAATATTATTGAAAATATTGATGAAAACTATGATCTTCTTGTAGGTAATTCAACAATTGTCAGAAGCTTTGATAACTTTGTATCAAGTAATTACAGATCAAATGTAAATGTCTTCACTAACCGTGGCGTTAGTGGGATTGAAGGGTTTGTTGCAACTTTAGTTGGACTAAGTGATGAGAATGATAAACCAAAGCTACTAGTTCTTGGCGACATTTCATTCAAGCATGATCTAAACTCTCTATATATGCTAGAAGAAGCTGCCAAGGCCGGAAAAAACCTAAGTGTTATTATTATTAATAACTTTCAAGGCGATATTTTTAATCTTCTACCTATTGCTAAAGAGAAGGAGTTTCTTCCTCTTTTAACGACTCCACACAACGATCGCTTTGATCGCTTAATAAAAGCATTTGATGGCCTATCATATGAGTGCTGTGAAACGAAAGATGACTTCAATAAACTTGTGACAAAGGCCCTAAGTTCTAAAGGGGTCAATATTATAGAGGCCATAACAAATAATGAGTCAAATATGGCACTCTTTAAAAAATTAAAAACAGTAAAAAGGTAAAAGAATGAGTCAACTTGTAAAAGGCTTTATCATTGCAGCAAGGCCAAAGACATTACCAGCGGGAGCTTCACCAGTAATACTAGCGACAGCACATGCTTTTTTTGACCAAGGCGAGATTAGCTGGATTATTTTTGTTATTACTCTGCTTTGTACATTACTTTTACAAATCTCATCAAATCTAATCAATGACTACTATGACACTCAGACTGGTGTTGATACGCAAGAGCGCCTCGGTCCAGAGCGTGTCACAAACACCGGCCTAATAGAGCCGCAAACAGTTAAAAAATTCTTTATTGGAACGTTGGCCTTAGCATTTCTTCTCGGAATCTTTCTGATGAATGTTGGGGGTATGCCCATTGTTATTCTAGGTCTGGCCTCAATCGCTGGTGCATATCATTACACAGGAGGGCCATTTCCTCTGTCACACTATGGAATGGGAGAACTACTTGCTCTTATCTTCTTCGGAAATATTGCAGTTTGTGGAACTTACTACCTTCAGACTTCAACGATTAACGACGCAGTCATACTGCTGAGTCTTTTTCCTGGCCTTTTAAGTGCTGCTATCATGGCCATTAATAATGCACGTGATATTGAAAGTGATGCTATTGCAAAAAAGATGACTCTTGGTGTTCTACTGAATCGTGCACTCAAAAAGAAAGCGTCAAGCTGGCTTCCATTATTTTTTGTTGCTCAAGCCTTTATCATTCTATGTGCCCACTCATACCTAGTTCTAAATCAAGGACAATCACTTGCTTTTATGATGGTGTTTCTAATTATAACTCTCATTTTTTTAAAGACATGGACTTTCTTAATTAAAAATGGGCCATCTCCAGCTTATAACGATAGTCTTGCTCGAACAGGTAAGTATCTATTTATTACATCACTTATCTATAGTGGAATCTTGTGGCTAAGCTAATTCTTAGACCTATATACAAAGAAGTTCACAATATGCGCTTAGCACTTAAGGCGCGAGCAAAAGAGTATAAGAAAATCGATTACTTTGAAGTTGAAGTATATATTGAAGAGGAAGTATTCACTTCTTATATTACTCAGTTTGCTTTCTTTTATGAAAACCAAGAACTTGAGCATGAGTACGAAATTGACTATCCTCTCGAGCAATTTCTAAATGGGGACTTATTTGAAGCACCTCTTATTGATGCCAAAGATATTCCAAATAACGTTATTCTTGCTTTTGAGTATGCCCTCATAAAATATTATCGTAAGAAAAACTTCAAGCAAGACAATCACGAAGATTACTTTAGTAAAAATAATAGCGTTAAAATCAATTTACTATTTCAGAAAGGATTAGACTTAAAGTTTGGCACCTCTGATATTTTAAAATATAAAATTTCGACTAACTCTAATACCCATGAAGTTATCACAGACCTTAATTCACTTGCAGCAAAAGGAGTTAAGTTACGCCTTGATGGCAATAGATCCCTTGATAGCTCAGTCTTAGAAAGTATTCTCTATAACCTCGATTCAAATACAATTGATGCCATCGAATATATTGAAGAACCATTTAGTGACCTTGGGCTTTGGGCCCAAAGTCTATGGAGTGATAAGATCACTCTAGCTCTTGATGAAAGCTTTGAATTTCAATTTAGGGACTCAATACCAGAGGAAGTAAGTCATTTAGTTCTAAAGTTTGGTGTCAACATAAGTGTCTTTGAATTCTTCCAGTTAAGACGTGATAAAAGAAATTGGCAAATTATCGTCACAAGTGGCTTTGAGTGTCCTAAATTATTTAACTTTATTATTCATCTTGCAGCTTTAGAAAATAATGCCGCAGGCCTTTCTACGTTCAACTTCTACGAAAATGGGTTAAAATTATTCAAAGAATTTCAACCTCAAAAGAGTTTGCTAATTGCAAGGCCTCTTTAATCTTTGTGTTGAAGATTATTAACAAATTTTAAGGAGAAGTTATGTTTAAAGTACTTGGTCTAACTGCATTGTTAGTTATGGGATCTTGTTCATCATTCAAAACTGGTGAGTCATGTGATCGCTCACAAAAGAGTTGTTGCGCTAAGAAGAAAAAAGACTGCAAAGACTCGAAAAAATGTGATGGAAAATCATGTGATCGCAAAGACAAGAAGGGAAAAAAGGCCCATAAGTCACACTCTTAATAATCGATTCTATCGATCATGTAATAGAGGGCCTGCACATTTTGCAGGCCTTTTTTTTATCCTAATTCGAGTTATAATATTTGCAGGAAAAAGGAGTTTTTCATGAAAAAAATTATCTCTCTACTTGCCCTGTCTACACTAGTTTTATTTAGCGCCTCGTGCTCTTCGAACTCAACTCGTGATGTCGCTTCTGAGCGAAAAGACTGTAAGGAAACATCAGTTCCTGACTACGAACAATATTACGAGAATTACGAAGACTGCAATAAGCTTTAAAAAACAGCAAAGGCAAAATTATATTGTAAGTAATTCACACTTAACACAATTCTGTTTTTACAGTTTGTCACTTAATTGATACATCTCTCTTATTAAATCGCCAATTTATATGTCATTTTGATAAGAGAGAGTAGACAATGTTTAAAAAATCCCTACTAGTTTCACTATTACTACTTAGTAGTATTACTGCCCAAGCCTACGACTTCAATGTTCGTGCCTTCATGGTTTTAGACCTAATGACACTTGAGAAGATCGGTGGCAACAGCACTCGTGCTGAAATGGGTTATGGTACTGCTGATATTAAAGTTTACTTTAACCACGAGCAGTGGAGTGCAAAGTTCAAACTTGATATTGATGCAACTGAAGAAGCTGGGACAACTGTTGATCTAATGGAAGAGGCCCTACTTACTTACCGTTTCAATAGTAATTGGAAACTAACAGGTGGTAAGGGTAAAGTTCCTTTCTACACAATGCACTTTGGTATCACTGAAAGAAACCTAATGGACGGTGGATACCTTACGCAAACATACTCTGGGATGAGAGCTGGATACTTTAAAAGAAAGTATCTTCTAACTCTACGCTACGGTGGATGGAGACAAGGTCAAATTCACGATGTGACTTTCTTTGGTTCAAACCAACAAGTAAGACGTGACAGAGACAATCAATCAATTCCATACCTTGGTGGAGATCCGACGTCTGAGCTTTCTTATGATACAGAAAGAACTTTTAACACAAACTTTCAAAGAGGTTTTGCTTATAAAGGTCGCTATATCCCTTCTCAAAATCATGAGATCATCGTAGGTGCTTTCACTTATTGGCGCGATATCGATCCAGAAGCAGATCACGGTTATTCTGTAGCATACCAATATGAAAATAATAGCTGGGCATTTTGGACAGAAGGTCTTTTTGGTTACTTCTCAAAGCATCCAAACGATCGCTACGCAACTCTTAAGCAAGAGACTTACAATGCTCAAGCTGGCTTTCTTTATAAGATCGATGACAAGTGGGCCGCGGGGATTAACGCTGAGTACTCATTTGTTTACGACCTAGCACACGATGCTTCAGACTACCCTACGGGAACTGATGGGTTTGGACAGTCGAGATATAACGATGGAAATGTAAGTAGAACAACGATCTACAAACTTGATATCGGTGCTCAGTACAAGCTATCAAAGAAAGTACAACTTAATGGTGGTTTCCTTGTTGAGCGCCAACTAAGAGAAGAAACAAATACATCAACAGATGGTAACGCGGACGAGACGAACGGATACGCAATTAACTTCTCACTAAGTACTTGGCTTTAGGCCCAGTACTTAGAGCTTAAAAGTTTTACTTATTTAAGTTATCTTAACTAACAATCAATACGATACATCTCCTAAAATGAATTAATTTAGGAGGTGTTTCGTGGCCATCGAACAATTTATCATAATTTTATTTATTGGTGCTATCTCAGGCTGGCTAGCTGGAAGTCTCTATCGCGGAGAAACCTTTGGCCTTGTGGGCAATATCATCGTGGGTATCATGGGCTCCTTCGTAGGAAGCTTCACATTCCATCTGGTTGGCTTTGCAGGCTATGGCCTTATTGGAAGTATCGTTATTTCCACCATCGGCGCTATCGTCTTTCTAGCGACTCTCCAGCTCTTGCAAAAACTATGAACAAAAGTTAATGCGAACAAGGCAATTATCTGTAGACTAATCGCAGGCCTGTGACTAAAATACGCCACATGGGCCTAATGTTTATATTTCCAGTATCAAAAGAAGAAAAAGATCGTATCACAATCAATGAAGAGGGTTTAACTCTTAAAACCTATGGACTACCAATGGTTTTCTGGGGCTATCTTCTAGCAGCGGCAACAGTTGTCTTTGCAATGTTCATTGGTGTTAAAGGTCCAATGGTTAAGCTTTACAACACAGGTGATAGTATCAATCAGGCACTTGTAATTGCAGTTGCGGCCACTCTATTTCTAATCCCATTTATTACGCTATGTTTTTATATGTATGAGAAATTCATCGTTAAGCAAGATGATAAGCTTGTACTAAAGCATAGACTGTTCTTTATTCCAATTTATAAGAAGACTTATAAACTAGAATCAAAGGATGCCTTTTCAATCGATCACTTTATGGACTCTCCAAATGTGGCAAAAATGAAGCAAGATCCTACAATGCGTGGATTTGAAAACAAAGGTTACTTCCAGCTTTTTGCAAAGCTTGAAGATGGAAAGTATATTTTTGTTGATCGCTCAAATAGAAAAGCAGACCTGAAAAAGATTCAGGCCCTGCTGTCGGAATTTTAATTTTTAATCGTCTTTAGAATTTTTATCGTCTTCTTCTTTGTAGTTTTGACGAATTGTTTTAGGACGGCGTCCGCCACCTAGGCGCTTTTCTTTAGAGTTGTCGCGTCCATCACGCTCCCAGTGGTTTTTCCATTCCTCTTTCTTAGAGTTCTTTTCTTCCCACTTAGCTTGACGCTCAGTCATTACTTTCTCAACTTCATCTTTCTTTCTAACTTTAAAGTTTCCAGATTGCTTAAGCTTTGAAAGTTTATCATTAACAACTTTTTTATTCTTAGCTTCGCGCTTTGCCTCAACACCAGCTTTAGAGTGTCCAGACATATCCACAGTAACTTCACCATTTACGATTGTCTGACATGACATACGCTCTTTAGTGATGTGAAAAACATTACCGATAAGCTTTTTTTCAACTTCTGTTGGTTCATTAAGATTATCTGCACCGGCCATTACACGAACGATACAATCTGTACAAGTTCCGTGTCCGCCACAACTAGAGTTAACATAAACTCCATTCTTTTTTAGATGCTCTAATAGAGACATCTCATCATCAACATAGATTGTCTCATTTGATGGAGTAAGAGTAACTTTGAACATTTTAAGCCTTCATTATTTTTATTGAGCTAGATAAAGAAGGATTAAACCGTCTTCTTAATCTTATTCTCAATGGTTTCTAAAATTTTTCCTTTAAGAGGCTTTAGCATAAAAGATAGGTCAAGATCAACCAGACAGTAAGATTCTTCAAACTTTAGCTTCAATTCAAAGCCTTTTCCTTTAGCTTGCATGGAAAAATTACCATCATCAGTCGTCACATCAGCTTTTACATTGAATTTTGCGACGTATTCAGGTGTTACGGCCTGCTTACCTAGATTGTAGGCTTCTTCTTGAGATGAAGCTTGGCTATAGTCTACTTTTAAACTCATTACAATAATCCTTATTTTACTACTTTGTCCCTGTTGAGCCGAAACCTCCAGCTCCTCTTTCAGTATCAGATAACTCATCCACGGCCGAAATTCTGGCCTGCCAAACCGGGGCCATAACCATCTGAGCAATTCGCTCACCATGCTTAATGATGAAATCCTCTTTTCCAAAATTTCCAAGAATGATCTTAACTTCTCCGCGGTAATCACAATCGATTGTCCCAGGTGAGTTAACAACAAGTAGGTCAGTCTTAAATGATAGTCCCGAACGTGGCCTAATTTGAACTTCATACCCGTGAGGGATCTCAAAACTAAGTCCTGTTGGAACTAAGACACGAGCACCTGGAGCAATCACAAGGCTATCTTTGTTCTCAAGATGAGCACGAAGATCCGCACCTGCAGCTCCAGTTGTTTCATATTGTGGAAGATCGAAGCTAGAGTCGTAATGCTCTAGCTTCTTTACTTTTAAATCAACTACTCTATCGATCATAAAAATCCTGATCTAACTAGTCTTTTTTCTCACCACGAGGCTTTCTGTCACCTCTTGGCTTTCTGTCATCACGACGAGGGCGACGATCACCTCTATCACCATCTCTTGATTCACGTGGCTCGCGCTTTGGTGCATCTTTTTGAGCTTCTGCTTCAGTTTTACCATCACGACGAGTTAGTGCTTCAACAGCTTTGATTGAAAGCTTTGCACGTCCCATTTTATCAATTTCAAGAACCTTGATCTTAACTTCTTGACCTTCTTCTAGGTAGTCAGCTGCATCAGTGATTCTATCTTCAGCGATTTCAGAGATGTGAACAAGTCCACCAACACCAGCAGCGATATCAACAAATGCACCGTAGTCTTTAAGAGAAGCAACTTTTGCTTCGTAAACTTTACCAACTTCTGGTCCATTAAGTTGTAGGCCAACAAGTGCCATACACTCATCAATCATCTCTTGATTAGTTGAGATGAATTTAGTTGTTCCATCTTCATCAATCTCGATAGTAAGTTCGAAATCTTCTTGAAGCTTCTTAATATTCTTCCCACCAGGACCAATAAGGCCACCGATTTGGTCTTGCTTAATTTGCATAGACTTCATTACAGGAACACCCTCTTTAAGAGTCTTTCTTTCAACAGAAATAGTCTTTGCCATCTCTTCTAGGATGTGAAGACGTCCTTCTCTTGCTTGTGCCATTGCACTTTCAACGATCTCTTTAGTAAGACCTGTAATTTTGATATCCATTTGAATTGCAGTAATACCTTCAGTAGTACCAGCAACTTTAAAGTCCATATCACCTAGGTGATCTTCGTCACCAAGGATATCTGTAAGAATCTTGAATCTTTCACCATCAGTTACTAGACCCATAGCGATCCCTGCAACAGGAGCAGTTAGAGGAACACCAGCATCCATAAGTGCCATTGAACCTGAACATACAGAACCCATTGAAGAAGAACCGTTAGACTCTAAAACCTCACATACAAGACGAGTTGTATATGGGAAGTCTGTTGGGATAACTGCTTTAAGAGCACGCTCAGCTAGGTTTCCGTGACCTTGCTCACGACGTCCAACACCACGTACACCACGTGCCTCACCTACTGAATATGGAGGGAAGTTATAGTGTAGATAGAATTGATCTTCTGAAGTACCAATAATACGGTCACTCATTTGAGCACCTTTGCTACCACCTAGAGTAACAGCGGCCATAACCTGAGTCTCTCCACGTGTGAATAGAGATGATCCGTGTGGAACTTTAAGTACATCAATCTCAGTTTCGATTTCACGTACTTCAGCAAGTCCACGACCAGCAATACGCTTATCTTCATTTAAGATATCTCCACGAAGCATTTCATACATTAGTTCATCTACACCTTTGTATGCTTCTTTTCCGAATGCATCGTTTTCAGTTAGACCAAAAGCTTCTGGTGCGTCTGCCATTGCAGCTTTAACTTGAGCTTCAATAGCTTTAACAGCTTTTTGTCTTTCTAGCTTATCAGTAATCTTAAGCGCCTCACGAGCTGTTGCTGTGTAGTCTGCTCTGATCTTTTCAAGCATAGTATTGTTTGCAGCTGCTGATACGAATTCACGCTTAGCTCTACCAACTTCTTTTTGAATATCTTTAAGGAATGCAACAAAGCCTTCGATTTCTTTTTGACCAAAAAAGATTGCATCTAGAACATCTTGCTCAGGAGCGACTTTCGCTTCCCCTTCAACCATAAGGATTGCATTGTCACTTGCTGCAACAACGATTTCCATATCAGACTCTGCCCATTTGTCATGGTCAGGGTTGATAACAAATTCACCACCGATACGACCAACTTTACAAGTACCAATTGGACCTTCAAATGGGATATCAGAAATAGTTAGAGCTGCTGATGCACCAAGTGCAGCAAGAACCTCTGGGTCACCTTCTGGTGAGTAAGAGATTACAGTTGCAGAAATAACTGTATCAAACATATATCCGTGTGGGAAAAGAGGTCTTAGTGGCCTATCAATTAGACGAGCATTTAAAGTCTCACCAACTGAAGGACGACCTTCTCTTTTTAAGAATCCACCAAGGAACTTCCCTGCTGAATAGAATTTTTCTGTGTATTCAACTAGAAGTGGGAAAAAGTCTTGTCCGTCTTTTACTTCTGTTGCAGATGTAGCAGTAACTAGAACTTGTGTACCACCACTAGATACGATAACTGATGCGTCAGCTTGTTTTGCCATACGACCAGTTTCAATTGTAACTTCCTTACCACCAAAGTTGTAAGTAAACTCTCGTTTGTTGTTTAACATAAATAACTCCATTTATATTTTTGAATGTCTATATTTAGAAATGTGTTAGTTGGAATGTATGTGAGAAGAAATCCAAAGAATATGAAAATCTAAAACCACTGAGATCAGCGTGTTTTTAAATTTTAATATCCCTTAAATCTCAAACTCTCCTCTTAACCATTTCCGTACTAAAATTTTAACTGCTTAAATAAAAAAAAGGAAGCATAAAGCTTCCTTTCTTTTGCCTTGATATATAAAGCTTACTTTCTTAGACCAAGTTTCTTAATTAGTGCTTTGTAGTTTTCTTCGTTGTTTGTAGCAACATACTTAAGAAGACGACGACGACGTCCAATCATCTTAAGAAGACCACGGTTTGAAGAATAGTCGTGAATGTGTGCACCAAAGTGTGTCTTAAGGTTGTTGATTCTTGTTGTAAGAATTGCAACTTGAACCGCTGCACAACCACTGTCTTTTTCACCTGCACCAAATTCTTTACCAAATTCTGCTACGATGCTTGCTGTTTCTGCATTTGAAATCATATTTTTCTCCTAAAACTTACCCAAAACCGAGCAAGGAAGTTATTTTCCAGGCCAAGAAAGGGGCGCTATAATTTTGAGCATACTAACGTATTATTTCACTCATGTAAACCTTTAAATTCTCGAGCAAACGGGCCTCAATTTGGCGAATTCGCTCACGAGAAACCCCATAATCATCTGCGATGGCCTGTAGAGAGCGCGGAGCATCATTTAGAAGCCTTTCGCGAAAGATTTCCTGGTCACGAGGCTTTAGGCCTTGGATAAAATGATCCAGATTATCTTGTAATAATTTCAAGGATTGTTGGAACTCGATATCTTCGGCAAAATCACCAGAATCAGGCAGTAGGTCTCCCATGGTCGAAGACGACTCTCCAACTGGAGTATCAATACTAACTTCGGAGCCGCCTTCACCCAGGCGCATATCCATCAGGGCCACGGCCTTTTCACTAACATCAAGGTTCTGGGCAATAGTCTTATGATCAGGCTTAATCCCTTGGGCCTCGAGACGCTCTTTTTCACGCATCAGGTTATAAAACAACTTCTTTTGTTCATTTGTTGAACCAAGTTTAACTAACTTAAAGTTATCGAGAATAAATTTTAGAATGTAAGATTTAATCCACCAAGAAGCATAATATGAAAGCTTTGCGCCTTTATCTGGTTCAAATAATGAGACGGCCTTCATAAGGCCAATATTCCCTTCTTGAATCAAATCCATCACATTGGCGTGAGCACTTCGGTACTCCATAGCGATTTTGACAACTAGGCGAAGATTAGAAACAACGAGTTTCTTTGCCAAATCAATATCACCTGATTCACGAAATTGCTTAACCAGCAGCTTCTCTTGTTCAGGAGAAAGTAGCTCATAACGTGAGATATCTTTTAGATATTGGTTTAATTTATTATCTAGTTTTGAAGGAACAGGAAGATTTGAGGCCAGGGCCGGAAGAGTCTCTTGAATGAGCTCAACTTCTTCATCTATCGTAAGTTTTTTAGGACTGATATCAACATACTCGAGATCATCCTCGATTACTTCGACATCATTATCAAAAAGATCAGAATCCTCAACTGATGGGAGAACCTCAACATCATAATTAGGATCTGACTGATTGTTATTCTTATTATTGTTATTAATTTTTGCCATTAAGGCTATTTATCATTTTTTGGCTTCCGAGGCCATAGAATCGATATTATTTAGAGTTTCTAAAGACTTAATTTCACTTAAATCTCTACTTGATAGATCAGATACAATTCTTTTATTTCGTATTGCAACAAGAGCAAATGGTGCAATTCTAATATTTACGCCAATCTTTAGTTGTCTATTATCTTCACCCTTTGGTAGCTCAATCATATCAATTATATCAAATTGTCTAAAAAGCTCATCTGTTATTATTTGCGTTAAATCAGCATTTACTGAAAACTGCATCAGCGTATCTTTAATATCCTTGTAATCATTTTCGACATAAAGGGCCAAACGCTCCTTTAACTTCTTGATCGACTTATCATCGTTTCCAACATGAGCGATTTTGTATTGCTCATAAACCCATTTGATATCAGTACGAGGAATATTAATATCAAAATGTAGGCCTAACATATTATTGATGTCACTTGCCTTATCAAACTCTCCATGCAGAACATTGAAATTAATCTGAGGAAAGCTTTTATGATAAACAAAGTAGTTATTTACTTCTTTATCAACTTGCATAACTAGGGCCTCTTCGTAAGAGAGCTTTTTAGAATTTGATTTCAGATAATCTGATGCCCAAAAATCCCATAGGCCATCATTTGACAATGAAATATAGTCCTTAATTGTTTTTGAATCATGAGTCCATACATTAAAATCAGGTATGCGAGTAACAAGGGCCAAGAACTGACCAATTAAGCGCGGCCTCTCTTCTTTAAACTCATCAAGAGCACTCACCAACTCAGGACTAACTTCTGTCGAATATTTAGGAGAAGAGAAACGAAATTTTTCACAATACGCTAGTTTGAAATCAAAATTTAAATTGGCAGAACCAACTGGTCGGATGATTCCATTTTGAATTTTTGTGATTTCTTTTGGACGACAAATTTGATTGCGACAAAGCGCCCCTTTTTTGTCAGACAATTTATCATCATAGCTATAAGTATCTAGGCCACTTAATTCACGGATGATAAAACTCATAACAGCGGAAGAAGAAAGAAATTTTGAAAGCTCTCTAGGATACTCAACTTGACCTCCCCAAGAGCATGCGTGTGAAAAAATCCCTGTCGTATAATAAAGTTCATTAACAAGAATTTCATTTTCACTTTGTAGCTTATTAAGTTTATCTGTAAATAATTTCTTTCTTTGATCTATTGGCAAGAATATTTCGCCTTCGTCTTTGAAGTAATTATCGAAATGATACTTTATAAGACGATGTCCCATTAAAGTTATATTTTGCGAACACTTTGAGATGAGAGATCTTACTAAATTATCATATTGCTCGCTATCAAATTGAAGTTTCTTGGCATAAGTCGCTATTGCATGCATCGAATACGTCATCATCTTATACTGAAGAGTTGCCATGATAGTGCGATAAAACTCGTCTCTTTCAAGGCCATTTTTAAAGTATAATTTTGCGCTATTTTCACGACAAAAATAATCAAGTTTCTCATCTTCAAGATAAAATTTTCTATAATCATTTAAGAGATCAAAGTTTTCTTTTGAATTTTTAACGCGAGATTGTTCGATTGATTTACTCAGATTATCAAAAATCATATCCCCTTGTTTGTTTAAAACAAGGCTATCGGCAGCTTGTGAATAAAGAGACAGCAGACCAAATAAGCTCACAAAAACAATGCGCATATAATTTAAGAATTTTGCGAAAACATCCATGTAAAATCCATTTAAAGTTTCCCTTAAGTTATCGGAATTATTCCCGAAAGGTTTAATAGGAAATTTAAAAGAATTAAAATATGAAAATAATTTCACTAAAGGCCATTCTTATACTCATTAGCTTATCATTACTAAGTGAAATGATTCGTGCCCAATCGTATTCTTCGATTATTTCCAGACAAGCAAAAAGAGAACTTGATCCTCCATACAATATTTATCATGAGATTGAGGCCGCCTACTTTAACGAAGGCCTACAACTTGATGATCGTA
The DNA here is from genome assembly GCF_047085075.1 of Halobacteriovorax sp. RT-2-3. Taxonomy (NCBI): domain Bacteria; kingdom Pseudomonadati; phylum Bdellovibrionota; class Bacteriovoracia; order Bacteriovoracales; family Halobacteriovoraceae; genus Halobacteriovorax; species Halobacteriovorax sp. RT-2-3. The sequence goes on from NZ_JBKIYF010000001.1 coordinate 430,530, forward strand.
AAGACTTTCTCGATCAATTACGCGTGGCCAAGTCACTTTTAATAGACGGCCATTCCAACGATGCCATATTGGTATTAGAAAAGTTACTTGCAAAGACTAATAGTTATAAGAAAGAACTCCTTATTAAACGCTTCCTTGTTCTAGCATACTTTTCAGATGCTAGAGCAAAGGAGACAAGAGATACGCTTGCCTCTCTTCAAGATAATGCATCATGGTTTTATCAAAACTGTACACTAAGAATGGTTAGTGCCCTTTCTATGCCAAAGGAAATGGATTCAAAGGTTGAAGAAATATACAATAATTGCATTATTAGAGTACATAATAAAAACCCTTATCAAGATAATACATGGCTTAACTTGGTTTTAGAAAAACGCTTGAAAGGATATGTGAGATCAACACAAATACGAGATCTCATGGCCAGCAATAACTTAGATATCATTAAGACAGTTCTAAGATATGGAATCTTTTTTAAAGAACATGAGAGAGTGTTAAAGCATTATGGAAAAATCCCTGTTGATTTCTATGCTGATCCAATGCTTAGAACTTTAGTTGCAGTAAACCTTTATAATGCAGGAAAATATGATCAGGCTTTAAAACTTGCGCAATCAATAGATAATACGAATACAAACAAGATTAAAGGCCATATGGAAGTTCATAAAGGTGACATTAAAACGGCCTATTCACACTATATCTCTAACTTGATTTTAAAACCTGAATCAATTGTGAATAACAAGTTATTACTAGCTGCCGCATGGCTTAGTGGTAACTTTAGAAACGCAAGGGTTGCCCTATCAAAGATACCCGTATCAGACTCTTTATCGAGAGAGAAAGAGTTATTGAGAATAAATATTCTTATTAAAGAAGGTAAATTTAAGGAGGCCGTCTATCTGATGAATAATCTTGATATTCGTTACAACAAAAGACTTCCTTATGAAGCAGCTATTTTAAGTACATATTTAAAACTGTTAAATAACGATCAAAACTGGGTACAATTGAGTGATAAATCGTGCCTGAATAAGAATATCATCAGTTGTTGGTTACACATGCAATCGAAGCTTTGGAATAACTTTACAACTGAAGTCATAAGAAAAGACCAAAAAATGGAATCTAAAACAATACAGGACCGACTTGAGGCGATGATAGCACCTGTCTCAGATAAGAAATTCGAAGAGCCTGTCTTAATTTATCAAAAAGATATTTACGAGCTTGATCTAGCTCAGTACCCAAAACTTGGGCACTGATAAAAATCTTTTCTTAAAAAGAATAGCGATAGCCAATATTTAATACCGCTCCACTCATATCAACATCACTATCATTTCCACCACCAGAAATTGAATATGAATGGGCCAGATAATCAAATTCCGCAAAAATGAAACTAGCACGATTTAGCCAGTAATCGGCCTTAGCTCCAAAATAGAAACCAATCCCACTATCAACATCAAATCCATCATCAGCATTAGCAAGATTATACTTAGCACCGGCGCGTGCAAAAAGATCTATTTTATCTAGATTAATTACTTTTAGACCAAACTCCCCGATAAAATTAGTTAGAGTTGCACTTACGATACTTGAACTAGCACTAAGTACGATAGGCTCCTCATCAATTGACAGTTGTCCGCTAAGATAGAAAATATGGCCGAATTGATAATCAAGACCTAAATTCATTTGATAAAAACGTTCGATATTATTTGAAAAAGCAGAGGTTTCAAAATTTTCATTTAATAGTCTAAATTTTGCAAATGGCCTAAAACTTCCATTACCAATCAACGCTAAACTTAGCTCAATACCACGCTTACTCAGTTCAAAATCACCAGAACCATAACCGTAAGTATAACCTTGGTTAACGAGTGAAAGGCCAATGATATTTGAAGAAAATCTTTCTGCCGTAGTCATTTTCTTTCCACTTACATTTTTATAACTGGCCAATAAGAGATTTGACTTTAAAAGATTATTTAATTGATTTTGCTTCTCAATTGACTCATGAGTATTGTTGACCACAACAAAGCCACGATTTGGATCAAGAGTCAGATTTTTAGGTGCAATAAAGTTTCCATTTGAACCATTAATGCGGCCAATTTCACGGGCCTCATATACTCGGTATTCTTCGTTAAAAGTGGCATCTTTTTCAGGTGGAATATAAATTCCAGAAACTAAATCAATAAGGCCACCTGCCTTTGGCGCGTATCTTCTTTGATTAGCAGAGTACTGCCCGCGGTATGAACTAACTTGTTCTGCAGGCTTCATTAAGTTAGAAACTAAAGGATATGGTGCAATATTAAAATCATCACTATCAGTATCTTCAGAATAAACTGTCATATCAAGAAGTCTATTACTGTATAATCTTGATAATTGCAGAGGATTGATTTTTACAGGCATAGACACTGGTCTAGAATCGTGAAAAGTAGCACTATACTGTCCTCTAGCAACAGTTGAGACGTCCTTTAAGTTATCCCCAAAGAGGACTTCATTAATTTCCATGCTAAAGTTTTGGAGTTCATTATTTGTGCGAAACTTAAACTTGATCTTTTGCTCTTTAACGCTTCTTCTAAAAACAAGTCTTTCACCTGCACTAAATTTATGAGAACGATTAACTCTTTTCATATTGGCCTTACCTGTAAAAGTAAGAGCACCTGTTACGTTATTATAGATATTGTAGAGGATAAGAGAGTCAGAGTTTTCAAGTCCTACAAGAGCGCTATTAGTGCGCACAAAGACGCGATCAAATCGCCCCTCTCTTACTTTTCGCTGCTTTTTTGCCATGATTCTAACAAGGCCTGCATGAAGCGAAATAAAGTCACCTTCTGTCGCATTAATTAGTTCAATAGTAACCTTCGAATTTGGCCCTATAAAAATAGTATCACCGCGATCATTAACAAGGCGGGCATATGAATTATCTTCAGTAATGATAAGAGTGTCTTGAGAAAGTCCTATCTCTTGGGAAATTTTTGTTGCGTCAATTTGGCGTGAGCCATTCTTGCTAACGAGTGAAATATCACCACGTCCAGAATTTAACTTTATCGCTGCAAAGGCTTGAATTGAAAAGATTAACGATAAAACGAAGAGAGTACTTTTTGAAAGCATGAATATTCCTAAATTGACTTAAATTCTTATATCTAAAGATACTTCAATTTTACTTGAAAGTAATTTTAGGTCAATAAGCAATATAGATTACTCGTTAGTTATCTTCTTTAAACTCAATCCCATCAAAAAGATAAACAATGGACTTATCTTCAACGATAGTAGTGATAGAGACAGGTCTCTTCCAAACCTTGTAGATATTGGCCATTGTATCCTGGGCCTGCCCAACGTCAAGGTCTACTCCCTGGTGTACATGACGAAGAAGAAGCTCACCACGATTCTTATAATTTGCCGATTCCACTTCAATAATTGGTGTACCAAAATTTGTTAATTGATTAAGAAGCTTTGACTTAATTTCTTTGAAGTCACGCGTTTCAATTTCATTGCGTCCTGTACGCGAGTTATACTTATACGTAAAAAGCTGCATACGATTACAGAATTCTTCAGTAAAGAACTCATCAATGAAAGTAATATCATTATGAGTGCGTCTTACTTCGAAGATTTTCTCACGTCCCATATTTGTTTCAATATGCCAATTTTCTTTTTTATGAAGGTCTGTGCAATCTTGATACTCTTTTCCAAATTTTCCAGTATCCCAACGGTATTCAATGTCACGCATAAGCTCAATGCCGATCTTATATGGATTGATATTTTGCTTACTCATGGCCATTACACCAGAATGAATATCAGCAAAGTCGATAATTTCAGAACTATTTAAGGCCTTCTTAGTAAGAATCTTAGAGTGCCAGTAAGATGCCCACCCCTCATTCATAATTTTAGTCATTCTCTGTGGAAGAAAGTAATAAGCTTCCTCTCTTAGAATTCCAATGATATCCGCTTGCCAGTCTTCAATTGGAGCGTGATCAATTAGAAATTTCATAATATCACGTGTTCCACGAATTTCTTCATCAAGAAGCTCAAGTGGTGTTTTCTTAACTTCCACCTTATCGCTATCAAGGCCTGAGCGCGCCATTTTAGAATTCATAAATGATTTAAGAACTTGCGAGCGGTCATCCTTAAACTCAAATTCATCATCAGCAGATGTTCTTTGTTTCTCTTCACTTTGGAAAAGCACATTAACATCAAGTAGGTTTTCAAATGATAAGACTGTATCAATAAATTCTTCGACACGGTCTTGGCCATATTTATCCATATAACGACGAACTTTCGTTCCATGATTGGCCATAACATCCATCATGCGACGATCTGTTCCTCTAAACCAAGCATTATTCTTAAAGAAGTCAGCATGCCCATAAACGTGGGCCATAACAAGTTTCTGATCAACATAGCGATTAGAGCTTAAAAGATATGCATAGCAAGGGTCAGTATTGATTACAAGTTCGTATATTTTTTGAAAACCATAACGGTTTCCTTTAGCAAGACGATCATACTCGAGCCCGAATCTCCAGTGCGGGTAGCGAGAAGGAAAACCTCCATTTGCTGCTAAAATACAAACTGTATCGTAGTCACAAACTTCAAAAACAACAGGATAGAAATCAAGGCCATATTCTACTGCATAGCTATGAACCTCATCTCTTAATCTTGCAAGTTCTCCACTTAGTGGTTTAGTTCTTTCCATACTACTTATTACTGGAGTCACGCCTTACTTACCTTTTCCTAGAAAGTCTTTAATTGAATCTAGGATTGCTTCTTTATTTTTAATTTTACTCAAAATAACATCTTCGTGTTTTTCACCGAATTCTTTGGCGAGGTCCTTATAAAACTGACCTGAACCATAACGAGACTCTACTTGTCCGTAGAAGAATGCATTTGAGTTTGGAATAATTGAATTCTTTAAAATATCAAGACAAACCTTAGTGTCCTCTGCAGACCAGTTATCACCATCCGAAAAATGGAAAGGATAAATATTCCACTCATCTGAATTATAATCGCTAGCAATCATATCCTTACAAAGTTTAAGTGCCGATGAAATAAGAGTCCCACCACTTTCACGAGTTCTAAAGAATGTTTCTTCATCAACTTCTTTTGCCGTTGCATCATGAATGATATAGCGAATTTCAATATCTTTATACTGCGACTTAAGCCAGAGATTGATCCAAAAAGATTCAGTGCGAACAATTTCTTTTTGTTCATCCCCCATTGATCCTGAAACATCCATCATGTAGATTACAACTGCAGAGTTTTCAAATTCTATCTTTGAATCACTTGCGCGGTAGCGCATATCACTTTTGATTGGAACGACGACAGGATTCTTTGGATCATATGTCCCCATTGCGATTTGTCGCTTTAGGGCCTCTTTAAAAGATCTCTTGTAGTGCTTAAGTGAATCTGGTCCAACTGTACCGATGCTTGTGTAGCGATCAACAGTTGACTGCATATTCTTCTTACCTTTAGGCTCGATCTTAGGAAGTGCTAGCTCATTTCCAAGAATTGAAGCAAGCTCATCTAAGCTCATTTCAACATCGAGGGCCTTATCACCTTCCTGCTCACCAGCTTCACCTGGCTCCCCTTGACCTTCTTGCGGTTCACCTTGTCCATCGACTGGATCACCTGGCTGGCCATCACCCTGTCCTGTTCCTCCTTGGCTTTTATCACCAAAGCGAAATTGAGGAGTGTTGATTGAAGGCATTGGTACTTTAAATTGCCCATTGCCCTTTGGAATTGGCATCTCACCGCCAGCAATATACTTTCTTAGATTATCACGCACCTTTCCTTTAATAATTTTTCGAAAACGTGCGTGGTCTCTTTTAATCGGGTGATCCATTAACTCTCCAGTTGTGGAGGTGCTAAGTCCTAAGACTTAGCACTGTCTCCTTTTGCAAATATACTAGCGACGTAATTAAGAGCGTCAGTTGCTGAAATTTCACAGTAACCATAGTTCTTAATTAGACGAGACTTGATAACATCAATCTTCTCTTGTGTTTCTTTATCAACAACATTAGAGATGATTGTTGTAAGTTTAATCGCATCTTTTTGATCTTCAAAAAGCTTAAGCTCAAGTGCACGATGTAGCCTTTCATTCATTTTGTAATCGAATTGTTTACCTTCGATTGCAAGAGCACCGATGTAGTTCATGATCTCACGTCTGAAGTCATCCTTGCGAGATTCAGCAATGTCGATCTTCTCTTCAATGCTTCTCATGAAACGCTCATCCGCTTCTTCAAGTTTACCTGTGTACTTGTTGCGAACCTTCTCTTTTTGAGTGTAGGCCTTAACGTTATCAATATAATTTGCACATAGAGTCTCAATTGCAGTTTCATCAAGAGAGATAGCTTTTTGAACATCATTTTTAACAATGTCTGTATACTCTTGGCGAACGATTGCTAGCATCTCACGATACTTATCTACTGCCTCTGGATTATTTGCCATAGAATTTTTAAGTCCAGACTCAAGTTCGTTGAAAACCATAAATGGGTTTAGTGAACCAGTGTGTCCATACTTAACAAGAGCGTTAGAAATTTTATCTTGGATATAACGAGGAGAAATACCTTCTAAACCTTCTCTTACCGCTTCTTTACGAAGCTCTTTTACGTTGTCTTCATTATACCCAGTAAGAGTCTTACCGTTATAAAGCTTAAGTTTTTGAACAAGAGTAAGGTCTGCTTTCTTTGGCTCTTCCATTCTTGTTAAAACTGCCCACATTGCTGCCATATCTAAAGTATGTGGAGCGATGTGAACATGAGGGATTTTTTCAGCATTAAAATCACGCTGATAAATTCTCACTTCATTATCAAGACGAGTAATATAAGGAATATCAATTTTTACAGTACGGTCACGTAGAGCTTCCATAAATTCGTTATTTTGAAGCTTTCTAAATTCAGGCTCATTTGTGTGACCAAGAATGACAAGGTCAATATCTGTTTGAGCAAACTTCTTTGGCTTAATTGACTGTTCCTGAGACGCTCCTAGTAAGTCATAAAGGAAAGCAACATCAAGCTTTAACATTTCGATGAATTCGATAATACCACGGTTAGCGATATTGAATTCCCCATCGAAGTTAAAGGCGCGAGGATCTGAATCAGATCCGTATTGAGCGATTTTTCTATAGTTGATATCACCTGTTAGTTCAGTTGAATCTTGGTTTTTCTCATCTTTAGGTTGGAAAGTACCAATACCTAGACGATCCTTTTCAGAAAGAATAAGTCTCTTAACACGGATGTGATTTTCCATAACTTTCATGAAGTCACCGTCATATTTAATCATGTACTCATTTAAGATATAACGGTCAGCAGGACAAACTTCTCCGCGAATTTTAATTTTTTGTTCTTTATTACCCTTATTCATTGCTTCAATGAATTCTTTTCTTACTTCATGTGGAATTAGCTTTAATGGGTCTTCATGCATTGGAGATGGAAAAACTTTTTGACCACCAAGAATGTCTGATTCTTCTTCGTCATACCATTCGAAAGTATAAAGAGCTCCCTCATCTGTTCTTGAGTAGTGTTCAAGACCTTTTTTAAGATTTCTTGCAATTGATGATTTAGCAGAACCTACTGGACCGTGAAGTAGTAATACCCTTTTTTCAGTTCCGTAACCAAGAGCAGCGGCCTTGAAAAAGTTTACTAATTTCATTAAGTGTACATCAATCCCAAAAACGGCATCTTTACCATTTCCAATTGGATCATCAAAGAAGTGATATCTAGTAATTTCTTTTTTATATTCTAGGTATGTGCTCGTTCCAAAAGTCATGATCATATCAAAAATTCTTTGGAATGAATTGCGTGCGATTCGAGGATCTTCAGATACAAGATCTACATATTCTTGAAAACTTCCTGTCCAGTGTAAGTGAGCAAAGTCTTCAACTTTGTAGTTCTCACTCATAAAGTCTTTCATATTCATTTTAGTCATATTTTCTCCATCCATGATTTGCATTCTCTGCAAGCTAAATTCCTAAATATATTATAACGTGAAAAACTAAGTAAGATCAAAGGTAAGTATAAAAAAAATATGTAGTGACTTTTTGACACCGTAAAACAATCAAGTAATCACTAAATTTACTAGGCAAATTCTTGGCAAAATTGAAGTCAAACAAAAGCATTTGACTAAAATCTGTATCCATTTGAAAATATAAGAATTACAGATTAAGAATTGTTGAGGGATTACAAGGGTGAACATGGAAATTATTTGTGCCGGCGTATCAGATATTGGCCGCAAGAGAGAAACCAATCAGGACTCTATTTACGTTGGAAATTCAAGTAAACTCTATATTGTAGCAGATGGCATGGGTGGACACTCTGGAGGTGAACTCGCTTCTACAATGGCAATTAAATATATTGCAGAGAAAGTTAAAGAACTAAAAGCTGCCAGCACTGATATCTCAGAAGTACTTAAAGATTCTGTTCACTTTGCAAATGAAAAAATCAAAAACTATGCGGATGAAGAACCATCGCTAAAAGGAATGGGAACAACTGTTGTTGGAATTCTTTTTGGAAAAGATAAAGCAAGTATTGCAAATGTTGGAGACTCTCGTGCTTATGTCATTACTCAAGGTCAAATTTTTCAACTAACAAAAGATCATTCAGTTATTCAAGAAAAAATAAATTTTGGAATTTATACCCGCGATCAAGCAGCAAATGATCCGAATAAGAATTACTTGTCTCGAACGGTTGGTTTTGAATCAGGAATTGAAGTCGACCTTTATGATTACAAACCTAGTAAAGGTGATATTTTTCTACTCTGCTCTGACGGACTTCATGGAAAGCTAAGCGATGAAGATATTCTTTTCATCATTAATGACATGATCAAAAAGAACGACGATCTAAGTCATCAGCTCATTCACGACTGTGCACAGACACTTGTTAGACAGGCCAACGAACACGGTGGTCAGGACAATATATCTGTAATCTTAGCTGTAGTTAATTAATCTTAACTTTCACTACTTGAGAGAAATATTTCGTCTCAATGTGTCATAGATTAATGTCTTGCAAACTGTTATCAAGAAACCTACAATAAACATCAGAAATTATTGAAAATTCAAGGAAGTAATTTTGAGTCGTTTTTACACAATTATGGTAATTCCTGAAAAAGAAAAAGGAGTTAAGTCATTTCGCATACCGCGCGTGATCTTCAACTCTGTATTATTCTTCATAGTTATCATTGTAGCAGTTATTGGAATTCTCACTTTTGACTATATAAAGATCCTTAAGCAGGTATACGAAAATCGTCACTTGAGTATTGAAAACCGTCAGCTTAAAGAGCAAATCCAGCTCTTTAATATGAAGCTCAATACTTTAACCGATGATATTGAACGTATTCAAAAAATCGAAAGTAAATTAAGAGTCATCTCTGGTTTTAAAGATTTTGATCTGACAAAGCCTGTAATGCAGAACTCTGATGAACAAGAGGCCCAAGAAGGTGATCACGGCCATAATCATTCGGCACCATCAAATCCATCTCGTAACCCACAATCTGTTCTCATTCCGCAAAGAGACCAGGAGTTAATGGACAAAGTTAAGTCGGAACTAAAGGAACTCAAAACAGTTGAGGAATTTAGTGACATCAATGATCTGTATGAAAGAAAGATCGCTACTAATTTTGGTCTAACTTCTGGTTATAGCTTCACAAAGGAATGGAGTAGCTTAATTAAACAAAGTTTTAAGTTAGCTGAAAACTTCGCGTTTTTTGATTATCGATATTCAATTCTACGCAAGATTTCAGGTGACTTAGAGATTCGTGTTAATGAGCTCGATCAATTCTTACTTGATCGCGAATCTTTTTTAAGATCAACGCCAACTCTACTTCCGGCCCGAGGCTGGATAACTTCGTACTACGGTCCACGTATGAGTCACTACTCAAAACGTGTAAAGATGCACGAAGGCCTAGACGTCGGTGCACCAATTGGAACAATCATCTTAGCGCCAGCGGATGGTATCGTTAAAGTATCAAAGAAAAATTACGGTTTTGGAAACCACGTTGAAATAGATCATGGATACGGTATAACTACAGTTTACGGACATAATTCAGAAAACATCGTTGTAAAAGGCCAAAAGGTCAAACGGGGGCAACCAATTGCAAAAGTTGGAAACTCCGGTTTATCGACAGGCCCCCACTTACACTACGAAATTCGTGTAAATGGAACGCCGGTGGACCCTCTCTATTATGTACTGGATTAATTAGGAGAAATTTAAATGTTTAATCCGCTTAAGTCTTTTTTTGGCACGAAACACGATCGTGACATCAAGAAAATCATGCCAATTGTTAATGAAATCAACTCACTTGAAGCACAGATGGAAAAGCTTAGTGATGAGGAACTAAAGGCCCAAACGACTAAGTTTAAGCAACGTCTAAGTGAAGGAGCAACTCTTGAACAACTTCTTCCTGAAGCATTTGCGACAGTAAGAGAAGCTGCAAAACGTGTTCTTGGTATGCGTCCATACGATGTTCAGATCATTGGTGGTATTGTTCTTTTTAAAGGGATTATTGCGGAGATGAAAACAGGGGAAGGTAAGACTCTTACTGCGACTCTGCCTCTTTATCTAAAAGCTCTTGAAGGAAAAGGTGCTCACCTTGTAACAGTTAACGACTACCTTGCTAGCCGTGATGCTAAAGAGATGGGTGTTCTTTATAACTGGCTTGGATTAACTACTGGTTGCATCATTGCAGACATGGAAGATGAAGAGCGCCAAGCGGCTTACGCTTCAGACATTACATACGGAACAAATAACGAATTTGCTTTCGATTATCTAAGAGACAATATGAAATTCTCACTTGAAGAATATGTTCAAAGAGATTTTCACTACTGTATCGTGGATGAGGTTGACTCGATTCTAATCGATGAGGCCAGAACTCCCCTATTAATTTCAGGTCCAAGCGAAGGTGACTCAACACTTTATGGTGTTGCAAATAAAGTTATTCCACAGCTTACTGTCGAAAAACATTTCACGATTGATGAAAAATCAATGTCGGCTGTTTTCACAGAAGAAGGGATTTTGAAAGTTCAAGAGCTAATGAAAGTTGATAATCTTTACGATATCGAAAACTCAGCTCTGCTTCACCACTTAAATCAGGCCCTTCGTGCTCACCACTTATTTAAAAGAGATGCTAATTACATCATTAAAGATGGTGAAGTCATTATCGTTGATGAATTCACAGGGCGTCTTAAAACAGGTTCTCGTTGGTCAGATGGACTTCACCAAGCGATCGAGGCGAAAGAAGGTGTAGAGATTAAGCAAGAAAACCAAACTCTTGCATCAATCACTTTCCAAAACTACTTCAAAATGTACTCAAACCTAGCAGGTATGACAGGTACAGCAGATACGGAAGCGGAAGAATTTAAAAAGATCTATGATCTCGATGTAATTGTTATTCCTACAAATCTTCCAATTGCTCGTGTTGATGAAGCTGATGTTATCTATAAGAATAAGCAAGCAAAGTATAGAGCAATTATTAAGCTTCTAAGAGAATTAAATGAGAAAGGTCAACCGGTTCTAGTTGGGACAATTACAGTTGATTCTTCAAACCTACTTTCTCAAGAACTTGAAAAAGCTGGTATTCCACACAATGTACTAAATGCTAAGCAACACGGTAGAGAAGCGGCCATCATTGAAAATGCTGGTCAAAAAGGTGCCGTTACTATTGCAACAAATATGGCAGGTCGTGGTACCGACATTAAAATTAATGACGAAGTGAAGGCCCTTGGCGGTCTATATATCCTTTGTACAGAAAGACACGAGTCACGTCGAATTGACAACCAACTTCGTGGTCGTTCTGGACGTCAAGGAGACCCAGGACGTTCAAAATTCTTCCTATCGCTTGAAGATGATTTAATGAGAATTTTCGGAAGTGATCGTATCGCAAAGGTTATGAACACTCTTGGGATGGAAGAGGATGAGCCTATTGAGCACAAGATGATCACTAATGCGATTGCTAAAGCTCAAAAGAAAGTTGAAACTCATAACTTTGAAATCAGAAAGCACCTTCTTGACTTTGATAACGTTATGAATGAACAACGTCGTGTTATCTACCGTATCCGTCGTGACATCCTTTCAGATGAAGACAACCTTGGATTCGTAAAAGAGATGACAGAAGATGTTGCAGATAACTTATATGAAAATTATCGCCCGCAAAAGAAAGTTCCATTAGAAGACCTTCCTTGGGAAGATATGAAGTCTGGCTTTAGTGCAACTTTTAACACTGAATATGAAGTAAGCGCTGTAGAATGTTCAGAAAAATTTGAAGGAAATGTTAGTAAGTACTTTGAAGAAAGAGCTAAGGAAATCCTAGAAAGCAAATTAGCTGGATACGATGATAGACAAGTAACTCTAGCTCTTAGAGAAATTCTACTATCAACTTTTGATCAACACTGGAAGGATCACTTAAGAAATATGGATCACCTTAAAGAAGGGATCAATCTTAAGGCCTACGCACAAAAAGACCCTCTTACAGAATATAAGAGAGAAGCATTTAACCTTTTTGAACAAATGCGTGTTGATGTAAAAGCAAGTGTTGTACGCAACATGTTTACTGTTCGTCTTTACACTCAAGAAGAAATTGAGGAACTAAGACGTGAGCAAGAAGAAGCACTACAAAGACAATTAGAACTTCTAAAAGCACAAAGAATTGCTGAAGAAGAAGGTCTAGATGAGCCTGTACAACAACAAGCTCCACGCTCTCGTGGCCAAGTTAAAGTTGGAAGAAACGATGCTTGTCCATGTGGTTCTGGAAAGAAATTTAAACACTGTCACGGATCATAATTAATATGTCAGATGGCGATAACAAAAACGATTTAACACGTATTGAAGACTTGTCAGAGTTTCTTCATCAAGGTGATGATGAACTCGACAAGCTTCTTGCTGATCTCGATGAGTCAGATGATGGCCAATCAAATGAACAGGAAGATGAACAAGAAGATGAGGCGGAAATCGAGTTAGCGCCATTTGAGTATTCTAATAATTCAAATGACTCCGAAAACGAGTTTGAGGATGAAGCCGAAAATTACGAAAACTTCTCAGAAGAAGAATCGTATGACGAAGCCGATTACGCGTTTGACGGGCCAGAGCTTGAAGATGAAGAAAGTGGCCAAGAAAGTGATGAAGAGCAAAGCTTTGACAACTTTGACAACTTTGACAATTTTGAAGAGTCTGACAACTTCGACGAGGTCGACGACTTTGAAGAGTCTGATGACTTAGATAGTGTTGAAGAAGAGCAAAGTGACGATGAAGATTCAAGCTTTGAAAACTTTCCGACTTTTCAAGAAGATCAAGAAGAAGATCAAGAAGAAGACCAAGAAGCAGACGAAGAAGCTGAAATCGAGCTCTCACCTCTTGAAGAAGACCAACCAGAATACGAAGCTGAGAGTGAAGTTGAACAAGAAGAGTTTGTAGCACCACAAATTGAGTCCTATGAACAAGTTGAAACACCTCTTACGGCGACTCCTGAAACAGTCGCACCTGAAATAAGGCCGGCCCAAGACTTTAGAGAAGTTAGAGATTTTGCGGCCAATTCAACATATGGGAAGGTAGCGATTGGAGGCAATCCTCCATTTTCAATTCTTATGCAAGGAATAGTTCCTGGAGAATACGACGAGAGTATTCTTGCTATTTTGAATGAGCACGGACTCTTAGGTGACAATGAAGAACTTTATCGAACAAGCTTAGAGAGTGGACAACTTCTCATCGCCCAAATTGGTGAGTTTAGTGCAATTTACTTAGCAGGAAAATTACGTCGCTTTTGTCGTGTGATAAAACTAGGTCTTGCTCATGAAATTCATGCTAGTCCAAACTATGACCATAGCGATCAAAGAGGATTAACAGGGCCACGCTCAATTAATCAGAATCAGACGAAGCACTTTATAAGAAATGACAGGGATTTTACGCAAGAAGATGTCTTATTAAGCTCTTCTCACTTCGTCCCGGGATATTTGATAACACATAGCCTTGGACCAATGCAAATCAATGAAGTTATTGATGGCAATGAGTTTAATGACATTAAATCCATTAACCTAATTGAATATTTCAGCGAATTGTTTAGGGAAAGTGCGTTTAAAAAGGGTGCTAATGCAATTATCTCAATTCATTTTACAGTTAATCACCAACGCAGTGATTCGACATCAAATAATATCATTATCATGGCCCATGGGGACTATGTCGTTCTAGAAGAGAACAAAGCATAGCTAAATAGACAATTATGATTAGCAATTTAAGCGAAACAAAAGATTTTTATAGCACTATTATTATTGGTGGTGGCATCGTTGGAGCGGGAGTTTTTAGAGATTTAAGTCTCCACGATATTGATACTCTTCTTATCGATAAGAAGGACTTTGCCTCTCAAACAAGTTCAAAAAGCTCGAAGATGCTTCACGGAGGAATTCGTTATCTTGAAAACTTTGACTTCCCTCTCGTCTGGGAAGCACTACATGAGAAGAATCTTTGGTTAAAACTTGCACCGCACCTTTGCTTTGAAGAAAAATTCTATCTACCCATATACTCTGATTCAATTCGTCCAAAGTGGATGATTAGAATTGGATTATTCTTATATGATTTACTATCAAGCTTTCAAAATTCTCCTTATGAGATGAAAAACAAGATTGAAACGCTTGAAATAAATGCAGATCTTAAAGAAGAGGATCTAAAAGGAAGCGGTGTCTACCACGATGCTGTTGTACATGACGGACGCCTAACCATTGAAGTTTTAAGAGACGCTGCAATCAATCCACGCTGTCATGCTCTTAATCATATAGGACTTGAAGATTATGAATTTCTTAATGATGGTAGAATTCGTGTCATTTTGAAAGATGAGATCGAAGGTGTGACTAAGGAAGTTTTCTGCAATGACATCGTTTTTGCAACAGGGCCTTTTACCGATAAAGTTCTAGCAAAGTCTGCGCAAATACATTGGAATCCACAACTTCTACCATCTCGTGGAAGTCATATTTGGATCTCAAAAGAGCGCCTTAAGATTAAAACAGCAATTCTACTAACACCAAATGATGGAAGAGTAATCTTTGTCATTCCGCAAGCTGATCGTATACTTGTAGGAACGACAGAGTCTAAAGTAGAAGAAGAGTACTTTGATTTACAGCCGACTGCAGAAGAGATCACTTACCTATTAGCAAATTTAAACCAATATTTTCCAAAAGCTAAAATTCAAGAAGATGATATTCTCTCATCATTTGCAGGAATAAGACCTCTTGTTAAAGATGACTCGACAGCAACTCTTGGAAAAACAGCACGCGTACACAAATACTTTCAACCACTAAAGAATTGCCATGTTCTAGTTGGCGGCAAGTACACAACATTTAGAACGATGGCCCAAGATGTTGCAAGATCGATAGTACACAAACATAAGAAGGCCTATATTCAAGATAAGACCCTCGCTGAATTTCGCTTCAAAATGCGCTACAACCCATTTAAGCAAAAAGGTTTTACTCCTGAGCAAGAAGCGCAAGTGAGAAAGTATGAATTTATTCGTTGTGAAGAAGACTTTAACAGACGCCTCTAATTTCTTAGCTGCGTCTGTTAGAGAAGTAATTAGAAACGTAAATAAGCACCTGCGATTGCTCTAAATCCACTTAAAGAAATTGTATTCTCAACTGTTGAACCGCCGGTTTCGATGCTAAAAGTTGATGAGCTACTGAAGTAGTCACCTTTTGCATAAAAACCAAATCCTGAATCTAGTGTATACTTAATCCCACCACCAACATTCATATAAGTACCTGAACCTGATAGACTCTCAGTTGTCGATGATCCAGCATTTTGTGGAATTTCGTTAAGAGAAGTCATCGATAAACCAAATCCTACTTCTACGTATGGGATAAAACGATTCGTCGCAAGAGGGTTGAAAATGTGGAAGTTAACTGCTCCACCAAAGTCAATTGAAGAAGACGTTGAATCTGAAATTCCATTGCTTCCTGAATAGTAACCAACACTGGCCTTTAAAGAAAACTTTTGTAAAAAACTTTGCGACTTAGGAAAGAACAACTCAAACTCTCCAGCAAAGCCCAGTGTACTTAACTCAGCATCAGAGCTAACTCCAACGTTATCATAAGTACCACTTAGCATATTAAAGCCTGCCGATACATTTAGGGCCATATTTTTATCTAGAATCTTACTTGGTGTCGGCTTTGACATCGTTTGATTACTAGAAAAAGAAGTTGTTTTAATTGCATCAAGCTCACTTTCTTCATCAAAGCTTTCTGACATTGATTTAGAAGGTTGTGAATAGGCACTTCTTTGCTCAGGAGCTTGACGATTTATATCAACAGGCTCGCCCATTTGTCTTCCTGCAGGAAAAGTTGCTTGTAGAGATTTAGAGCGATCACTTGTCAATTTAACAGGTGATGAAATTTTTAAATTTGCAACCTTATCTCTTTGAATTTCACTAGGCTTAACAATGCGATAAATACTCCAAACAGAGCGAGACGGTGTCGCTTTAATACAGACGGCCCTTGCAAAGACACCAGTTGTGATAAAGAACTTAGCGTGATCTCCAATGACTAATCCATCTTCTAATCCTCGATTCATTAGAATCGTCTTCTTTGAAGATGATGTTTGAAGAATTCTGAAAGTTAACTTCTCATCAATATCGAGAGCGAGAACACTCGAACTCAACAGAGTAATGAGTGAAATAGAGAGAATTTTTAATAAACGTCCTGTCATATCATTTCCTTAAAAAAATATACTTAAACTAGCTATAAATTTTAAATTATTAATTGTTTGATTAAGTTCAAAGTTAGAAGCATCTGTCGCATTAACCTCACTAATCGGGCTTAAACTAAGAAGCTCATAATTTAATTTGGCACCTATTCCATAGCCAAACATATTACCCTTTTCATAATCTCTAAAAGTTGAAATACGAGTTTTAATACCTAGTGAAATTGAAGGTAAGGCCACTAATTCATAGTCATAGCTATAATTAGTGAGTCTTGGCGAAGTTGTCTCACCTGTACCACGCTTTATCCCTAGGCCAACATAAGCAAGCAGTTTATTTCGAACATAAGGTGCATTGTAAAAATAGTAATTCACGTGGGCGCCAAAATTCATATAAGTCATGCGGCCATTGATCCCACCTAAATCAACATTTAGATTCGAAAGATCAAGCCCAAAGTCAACGCTCCATTTTTTTAATGAATCATGTGCTCTAATAAGATGAAACTCATATGAAGCGGCAAGGCCATATCCAAGATTCTGATGATTGCTATCAGAGTCTGTATAATTTGGCATAAGGTTAGAGATAAAACTTAATTGCACTTCATTACCACTTTCAATTGAAAGTACATTTTCTCGCCTAAATTTTTCGCGAGCAATTCCAGAAGATTTTAAGTAGCGACTAAGTTGTTCACTATCCATATCGGCAGACCACAGGGGGCCTTCTTTATCTAAGACGGCCTTAGCTGACTTCGTCACTCGATTCTTTGCTCTTTCTCGTGCAAGACTTTCTTCCATAGTATTTGGAATTGATAAATTTGAATTTGCACCGGTTAGATCTGGCTTTCCACTATAAAGCATTTCCTTATATCCATCTTGTGCAGCAGAAATTTTAATTAATTGATCTTTATTTTGTGCTCCCATTTGAGCATCAAATTCTTGTGCAGATAATTTTGAAGTATCAACAGGCTCTAGCTGGGAGTCCACATACTTATAGCGAAGTCTGCCATCCCTTACGATAATTTCATCACCGTTTCTTAGTTGCGTCTCTTTTGTCACTTTATAGATCGTCGAGTCATCAATATCCTGAGCATAATTCTTATCACTTGGCGTTTCTTTATCTTGAATTAAGTCCGTAGGAACCTGTCCATCAATTGCATGCTGATTATTAAATTCAGTTTTTTTCGACTCATATGCCTTAATTTCATAAACAGGCTTTTTCTTATAGCGGCCACTTGCAGTTTGAGAGCGAATTTGTAGAGCAAGTGTCGCATCAGGCGCGAAGTTTGCACGATTTATCTTATCTCCAGAAATATCCTTGAAGTACCAGTAAGATTCGCGATCAGACACTTTTAAGAGTTCAATGCTACCTAGATAAAGATACTTAGGCTTTTGGTAGTCACCAATACGTATTGACACATCGGCCACGTCACCAGTTTTAAGTCCGGTAAGCTTACCGACAGAAAGCTTTAAGGTGCGTCCAGATTGAGAAAGGGCCACAACTTTTGCCTGCATCATGGCATAAGTATTTGCCATCAATAAATTTAGCAAAAGTATCATTACGAATTGTTTATATTTATCCATATATTTAATTATAACGAATGGAAGTATTTGAAACAATATGGTAAGGTATGTATATTTTTACAAAATTATGCCACGGTGCACCATGAGTGAACGGAGGAAGATATGGCCAAAAGAAAGAAGAATATTCAAATTTTTCGATACGAATGCCAAATGACTGGCGAAGTTTACAAAACAACAAAGAAAGCAACTAATCCAGATGACCTAGTTAGCGTAAATGCATACTACGATATGCATCCAGAAGAAGATGATCGCCCTGAGGAAATTAAGAAAGAATTAGGAATTGAGTAAAATTTAATAAAACGGAGTTTTTAAATGGCACACCACAAAGTCATTATTATCGGATCAGGTCCTGCTGGTTACACAGCGGCCCTATATGCATCTCGTGCAAACCTTGGACCTCTAGTTATTGAAGGACATGAGCCAGGGGGACAATTAACGACAACAACTGACGTTGATAACTTTCCAGGATTCCCAGAGGGAATTATGGGGCCTGAGCTTATGGCCAATATGAAGAAACAAACTCAGAGATTTGGTACTGAATACCTGAGTGGTTTCGTCACTGATATTGATACAACAAAGAGACCATTTACTTTAACAGTTGATGGTGACAAAACTTATACTGCTGATGCAGTAATCCTAGCAACAGGTGCCTCAGCGAAATACCTAGGCCTTCCAAATGAGAAAGAACTTATTGGTAAAGGCGTAAGTGCTTGTGCAACTTGTGACGGATTCTTCTACCGCGACCGTGTCGTTCACGTTGTTGGTGGTGGAGATACTGCAATGGAAGAAGCAACTTTCCTTACAAAGTTTGCTTCGAAAGTTTATGTTGTTCACAGAAGAGATGAGCTACGTGCATCTAAGCCAATGCAAGAGCGCGCTTTCAATAACGAAAAGATTGAATTCGTATGGGATAGTGCTGTAACAGAAATCATTGCTGATGCAACTGGTGTTACTTCAATCAAAGTTGAAAACTTAAAAACTGGTGAAGTATCTGAAAGAAAAACTGATGGCCTATTTATGGGTATCGGACATAAGCCAAATACTGATTTCCTAAAAGGAAAAATTGAACTTGATGATCATGGGTTTATCGTGACTCAAGGAAAGCACCCTGATACAAGCGTTCCAGGTGTTTTTGCTTGTGGTGACGTTCAGGACTCTTACTATCGTCAAGCAATCTCTGCTGCTGGTTCTGGTTGTCAGGCGGCGATCAGAGCAGAAAGATTCATCGAAGAAAACGAATAATCTTAAAAATAAATTGTGGCCTAGTCTATTAACTAGGCCACATTATCTGAAATATACAACTCTACCCTTTCAACTGTTTCATTAAAAAGTCGCTTTACAACCTTACTACCATTTTTAAGTCGCTCAACCATATCTTCATATTCAATTAGCGATCCCTTCGCAACAGACTTTAGGCCAACAGCGCCTTCTTTTAATTGTTTTGCCACGAAAAAATATAGATAAAGATCAGCACACTCTTTTTCGTTTAAATCATGCTCATCAAAAGCATTAATTTTTAAGTCATTGGCCTCAATTGAGATTTGAGGTTGAAAATCTTTTTCAAATAATGGAGTGATCTCACTCGTACGAATAGTAAGATTTCCGCTACCTTTATTAAAAATCATAAGACGTGCAATACAGGCCTTAAGCTCTGAAATATTTCCTGGCCAATCATAATCAAGCAGCATTTTTTGAACACGATGAGAAAGTCGCTTCTTTGCAGTATGATTCTTTAAACTATATTGCGATATGAAGTAATTTGCGAAGAAGAGAATATCTTCCTTTCTTTCAACTAATGAAATTGTTTTAAAACTTGGTATGGCCAACTCTGGAATATAGTCAGTACCTGTAAACATAGTTCGATAAGACTCTCTCTTATCAACTGTATTAATAATATAATTGGCAACACTAGTTGATAGCTTATCAAGGCCCTTAAATATAACGTGGCCATTAATAACGCGATCCCTGATCTTGTCAACGATATCATCAATATCTTTATTGGTCATTTTGGCATAGCAATTAACAATTTCAATATGCGTGTTAGCGGTACTTGATTGCCTTGCAATTCTTTCACATAGAAAATACTTTCCACTTCCTTCACCACCATAAATATAGACAGGGCCTCTCTCATTTGGAGCACTATATTGCTCAAGAAAAGATTGGGCACCCTTTGCAAAAACACTAATCCCCATAGATGTGTTGAAGGCAACATCCGCCTCATAGTCATCGCTGTGATATTCTTCATATTCCTCAATTTCATCACTCTTATAAAAGTAAAGAAGTCCAATTACTCGGGCCAAAAACATAGCCTGCTTAAGGTCATTATCCGTAAATAGCTCATTCTTTTCTTTGTTCGAGAAATTTAAAATACCAAAGATATTTTCATTGTGATCAAAGATCGGACACATCATATATGTTGAAATAGTCGTATTATTAACGACTTCATACATATTAAAAAATTCATCACTAGAAAGAGATTGAGAAAATTTTGATTTGATTCCACGAGGATGATTATAAAGCTCTTCTAGAATACCAACGATTGGATATTCAATTTCTTTCAATTGATTTGTCTGAAAATCAAATTCACTGAATGTATGCTCATCGTGTCCCACAATAAATGCTCGTGCATCGCGGGCCTTTACTATTCTTTGAACTTCTATGATAAATAATTTTATTAATTCGACTTTGTTACGATAATTTTTAAAAATATGAAACAAATCAAGGATCATAGAAACAGAAACATTATCATCAATATCCTTATCAAAGTTATTATCAGAATCATAATTTCCAGCAACAGCTTCATTTAAGACCATGTCATACATGAGATTTCTTAAGCGTCTTTTACCCATTGATGAAACGAGCTCAGTCATAAGATTCATAATATTTTCGACTTCATAATCAATAAACTCAAGGCCAAGGTAGTTATCGCCAATATTGTTAAAATTTGGCCTATAACGTCTAAGCTTTACTGTTTGAAAAAGACGAATTTTTTTGAAACGAATTTCGATTTTGAAAATCTGACTATCAACATACTCTCCTATGAGAACACCAATACCAGTTGTTGAAATATTATCGACAATGACATTAAAAGAATTTGAAGTAGAGTCTCCAATCATTTCATAGAGAATACACTCAATATTATCTGACTCTTTTAGTTTGATACGATAGTTTCTTAGCTTCTTCATATGAATAGTTATCGACTAGTAAAATTACTAACTTTAACTACAAGACATATAAAAATTCTAAAGAAATCGTCGATAAGGGAGTATCTCCAATCGAGCTAAAAATTGAGGAATAATTGAAGTTTAATATTCAAAATTACAAATTTTTCAAATCATATCGTTTTCCAATACATGAAGACGACAAAGTTAGTGCAGAAGTTAGCACAATTGAGCGTGAAAACATAAAGCATAACAGTGTTAGAATCGACTCAATCAACTTATCTGGATTAAATTTCATCTGCTCTCAAAAATACACATTGGGAGAGAAAGTAAAAATCAAAATTCAAACGAAAAGACTATTTAATAACTGGGACTTCGAGCTAACAGGTATAATTATTCGATCTTTCATTTACTGTGAGGATGTAACAAAGACAATCTATGGTATCTCTATTGAACCAAATTCTCAGACAACAGTATTAAAGTACTTCTTAAAAGACTTTTTATCACATTACAGAACCGCAAAACTCAAAGATAAGCTCTTTCAAATCTGCCAAAACAAAATTAAGATCAACCGAGATGACGGTGTTGAACTATTTTCACTTTTTCAAAGTTTGATTCAAAAGACTTATAGTGGAAAAATCATTGATATTTTAAATGAACTTCCTAGCATCTTTCGTTGTGAGAATTATCACATCTTTCTTTTTGATGCCAAAACTGGTGAATTTGAAATAGAGCGAACAAATAGTGACGTGACTCCAAGGGATCACAGCTTTAATAGTATTTTAAAAGAAGCCTATTTCAACAAAGTCATTATCAACAAGAGCTTTCATGAAAAGAAGGCAACGGGTGTTGACCTTGAAATAAAAAACATTCTTATGTCTCCTATCGTGAATCATAATGGAGAAAGCATTGGTATCATTTGCATGTCAAATAGTGTCTCTGGCGGAAAGTTTAATTTCACTATGATTGAGAATATAAAGATCATCGCAAGTCTTATCTCTTATTTCTATGAAGGTAAGAAGCATACAATAAGTAGTGAAAAAGTAGAAAATAAACTTCCTGATCACTTCATATTCAGCGATAAATCACAAACTGGACAGTCGATTATCAACACATTAAACACCATAAAAAACACAAGAGAGAATCTCTATATTCACGGTGAAGTTGGACTGGGAAAAAGCGCCTATGCTCGATATATTTGCGGAGACAATAAAGAAAATATTATCGATTTTAATGATGAAGAAGTGGCCAACCATAAGAAGTTAGAGCAAATAAGTGATCTTACAAACAAGGGAATCAAAGACCTCATTGTTAAAAATATTGAGATGCTAGGCTATGAGGATCAAGCGACTTTCTATAATATTATTAGATCCCTAAAGATTAGAATTGTTACCATTGCCACTAATGATCTTAAGGCGCTTGAAAAGAATGATATTATCCTTACTGATCTTTATAATCTAATAACAACAGTTAAACTCAATGTACCGCCGCTACGTCTTCGTCGAGCTGAAATTGTTGAAATAGCCAAGCACTATATCAAATACGAATGTAGCAAAAGAGCAATACCGATAAAAAAACTATCTCAAGAATCGATAAATGAATTAGAGGCCGCAAACTGGGACTTTAACAACAGTACACTTCATTCTTTAATTGTAAAGGCCATCCTAAAAACCGAGTCAAACGAGCAAGTAATTCATCTTATGCTTAAAACAAGGGATTCCAAAAGAATCGTCAATAGCGACAAAAACACTCAACTACAAGAGTACATCCTTAACACCTTAAATTCATGTGATAAGTCCATCTCTTATAAGAATACTGAAAGTATTTTTGTAGAAAATTTAATGAGAAAAAAAGCTTCTTAGATTTGACAGACCCAGGCCAAAATTGAAATAATTTTATTAACAGATCACGGATCGATCTGAGAGTTTACATTTAGTAACTAAAAATTGCATCGGATAGCAATTTTAAAAAGACCAGGGAAGGTATCAATGAGTAATTTCTTTAAGTACAATACACTCAATATTTCACTATCTAGACAAACTCGCACTTGTAACGTTGTTGTTGCTAACAATGAGCAGTTTTTCAATACTTCAACGTACTTAAATGAACTCGAACACTTCTTTGATTGGTTAACTAATAAAATTGAAATTCATTCGGTAGTTTTTAAATTTGCTAGTGATGATATTGAATTATTCAAGAAAGAAGAATTAAGATTCTTCGATGAAGTAAACCTTGGTAATACCCTACAGCAACTCGCAAGGTTAAGTTGGGGACAACTATTATTACCACAGACGATCCTTTGGTCATTTCAAAAATCAGCTTGCCCATTTAGTCTTGAATTAGCTATGGGTGGTGATATTCGCTACTGTGCTCCTTCTTTTAGTGTGACATTTAACCAACTTGATAAGGGAATCACACCAATGGCCGGTATGAATACCCTTACTAATGAAAAAGCAAATAGTGCAAAGCTTATGCAATACCTACTATCTTCTCAAAGCGTAGGTGCCGATGCTCTTATAAGCGCAGGCCTCATCGGTAAAATCCTTTACAGCGAAAATGAACTTGAAGATATTGTAACTCGTATTTCTAAACAGTCTCCTACTGCAAGAATTCAAACAAAGAGATCATTTAACAACGCTCTTATTAAAGCAATGGAAGATGACCTTTTAGAGGAAATTACTTTTGCTAACTCAACGTTGGCCACAGGTGACTTTAAAAACTACGCAAATGGGAAGGACTTCATTAATCCACGCGACTTTGCCCGTGTTTTAAAGCAAACTCCTACTGTTGCAGAGGCCATCTAGCCTAAGAACGGCCCACCTCCTCTTCAAATAGGTGGGCCAAATAACTGATTTCACGTGAATTTCTCTCTAAAATATAGCTCACCATAAAATATTTACACAAAACCACGTAATACACTTTTTTCGTGTTATAACTTCCTCGAACAAGAAAACAAAAATATTGAATGAGGAGAGAATATGAAAAAGTTAATGATTGCACTTTCACTACTTACAGCAGCGAGCTCTTTTGCAAACTGTAAGCAGATTTCGAAATACGTTAAAATTTATGAATGTAGAGATGTAATTGCCAAGCATGTACTTAAAAAAGGTAAATGTTGGTACAACGATAATATGTATATCGAATCATATAATGCCTTTGCAGGTGTAGCTTTTGTGGAGGAAGTATATTTAAAAGATGAGAATCATAATCTGCTTACTGAAAGAAGAACTGTTCTTAGCACGACAAGTGGAACCAGTGCCGGAGTGCAGGCCATGGACTCATACTGGGATTGTCGTAAGGCCATGAATAATCTTGAAACTTACACTCTAGTAGAAGTTAAAGATCTTTATGGAATTGAACAGTAACAAATCAAATTAAAAAATAAAAAAGTAAACGGAGAAAATTATGAAGAATATTATTTTACTACTATCTATACTAGCAACTACAAATATCCTTGCAAGCACATGGTGTGAAAAAGGTAAGCATGATGAGAACTACAAGTGTCGTGTTTCTATAAATGAATATGCATTATCTGTAGGACAATGTTCTCCCTTTCCATGGCCAAATGGAGATGTTGAATATAGTGCAAAAGCAATGGCCGTCGAAGTATTTCAAGAGTTTGAAGTAAATGACAAGAATGAAGTAGTTTCAGATATTAGATATAACTATATTACAAAACAATCAGTATTCTCTGGAGTCTATGCAATGAGAACGATGAAAATTTGTAATGAAAAAAGAAAAGCGACTACTACTCACAAACTCGCTGATATTAGAAAAATGTATGGATTAAAATAATTAAAAACTAGGCCCATTTTAAGTGGGCCTTTATTATACTGGTCTTAATTCAAAATTAGCTAGCTGTGTAGGAAGCTTAGAGATATCTCGGGCCAAGCCTAGAAGGAATCCTCCCCCTCCGGCGCCACAAAGCTTTAAATAAAAATCATCTGACTCAAGCCCCTCGCTCCAAAGATCACGATAGAGAGCAGGTATCATCGGATTAAAATGTTCAAACTGAAAAGATGACAGCTCTTTAAACTTCTTCCAAAGTTGTTCGCGATCATCAGCAATATAGTACATAATGCACTCATCTGAAATAGGTGTTAAAACACGATCACAAAGATAGGCAAAATCCTTAGATGAACACTTTTCCATAAAAAGATTTACCAATGGCTCAGTTCTTCTTGCACGGCCAGTATTTAAAAGGAAAAGCCCTGGCCCTTTGGAATCATTTTTAAGAACAACTTCAGTTAGTTGCTTCTTACTATCAATTAATAGTGGAACATTTAGATAGCTTATAAGCGGATCAACTCCAGATGAAGAGCCATGAAAATGCGACTCCATTTCTTTAAAACAATCTTTTAAGAATGCGATATCATTTCTTTGTTCATCACATATACGAGCATAGCGATCGAAAACGGCTGCACAAAGAGCACCAGAGCTCCCAACACCATACCCTTGAGGGATAGTCGACTTAAATCTAATACCGCTAGAAATATCAAAAGAAAAAGATTGATGATCAAAGTTAAAGCTTAGCTTCCCTTTCTCATTTTGTTTTTTTAAGTATTGAGAAAATGCAGAAAGCTCAGAATCAATTCCAGTATTTTGATCTTCTGGAAAATTTAATTTCCCATCAAAAAGAGCATATGGCATTGCTAATGCTTTTGAAGAACGAATAATTGAATACTCACCAAAAAGAAGAATTTTAGCACTGAAGCTTCCGATATTTTCCATTATGATTCTCGATTTAGAAACTCAACCTCAACACCATTACCCATGTGATCATGGATAACAATCTCATTATGACACAGCTTAGTTACTTCTTCTTCGATGAATTGACGTACCTTCGCTTCATCTTCTTTCAAATAAAGAATGTGAACATTTGGACCAGCATCAAGAGTGAAACATATCTTTGCGCCTGATTGTGCTCTGAAGTTTCTAATCTTTGCAATAATGGCCAAAGTATTCGGTTCCATAAGAATAAATGATGGTTTTGAATTCATCATCAGGCCATGTAGTTCTAGCGCCTCGGCCTCAACAATTTCAGCAAAAGAATTAAAATCACCACTACTTAAAGCAAAGCAAAGTGAATTAAAGTTATTACATGCATTTAAAAAACGCGTCTTTGCAAATGGATGAGTATTCATAAGAGCGTGACCAGCTGTTGAACTAACGGCCTTTTCACTTGCACTTACAATAGCAATAGAATCACAGATACCTTCAAAAGACTTATCAAAGCTATCAAGCCCAATTGCATAGTCTTGAGAACTACCTTGAACAGATTTTCCCCAAATCGACATTTTTGGAAAAAGCGAGCGAGAAGCACTCCCTGATCCTAATCTGGCCATAAAAGAAGCTTTCTTTAGATAGTACTCTTCGTCGTGATCTTCTTCAGTAACAAGCTTCTCGATTTCACATAGTGCACTTGCAAAGTTAGACATTGAAGCAGCGGAAGAAGCAATCCCTGAAGAATGAGGAAATGAGTTCATTGAATCCATTTCAATATTGCACTCATTAATGAATGGGAAGAATTCGATGGCGCGATTAAAGAATTTCTCAACACGTGCCTGAAACTTTTCATTCTTAAGAGATTCAAATTTAAAATCTAATTCAAATTTATTAGATTTAGTAATCTTATAAGTTGTTAAAGTGTGAGCATTATCAAGTGTCACACTCAGTGAAGGATTAGAAGGCAGTTGCTCCCCATATTTCCCCCAGTACTTGATTAATGCAATATTTGAAGGGCTCTTTACTGTGAAAGAGCGGCCTTCATTTAATTTTTCTATATTATAATTCGTTAACTTGAAATTAGTGGACATTATTAGCTTCAACTTTTGGATCATTATCGACAATTAAATCACGGTAAGGAATGATAACCTTTAGGCCTTTTTCCTCAAAGTAATTTGAAACGTACTTTCTATTATTCATTGTTGAAGCAAGAATGAAATCTCCACCCCATGCACCAAGTGATTTGATTTCTCCATCAAAGTCACTAAACGCCTCTTGCTTAATAGGTTTAAGCTTTAACTGCTTTCCAATGATTTCTTCGTGAGCACGAATTAAGAAATTAAACTCTTCTTGTGTCTTTGCCGCAGCAATCTGATTTGAAAGTTCACTAATTGTATTAATTACTTCCGGTGAATGCGGACGTAATTGATTATAATATTCAATAGCGTCACGAGAATTTTTCTTATGACCTAGATAAATAAAGTATAAATTATTTTTAAATGATGGATTAAATTCTACAGGTGACCACTTTGGCCCATCACCACTTTTTTGATAGATAATTGGATCATCACTTTGCGCACAAGCAATGTCATAACCTGATCCACCTAAAGTATTAAATGCTAACTCAAATGGTGAAACCATAGCCCAATCAGCGATATTATGAATTAATGTCGATGAAGACCCAAGTCCCCATTCTAGAGGGAATCCAAGTTGTGTTACAACATGAACATCAACACCATCTCTTAGAAAGTGCTTATTCTGTCTTCTGGCCTGTCTAAGCATTTGCTGTAGAACCATCATCTCTTTCGTTGGGTTTTCATTTAAGATATTGAAGTGCCAAAACTCAAAGATAACTTCAAACCATAATTTTCCGGCCGGATCATATGACTTCCAATATAACTTTGGGTCAAAAGAAGCCGAATATTGTACGCGAAGAGATTGTCCAACAGTTGTTGGTAGACCAAGTGCTTGAGCACCATCTAAAACAAAATACTCTCCAGATAGAAGTAGTTTTCCATGTCCAAAATATAATTGGCCATTCTTTGGAAGTTCAAGAAATTGCTCTCCTTCCAAATACTTTAAAATTGTGTTGCTTGTGTGTGTTGTGTTCATAATTTAGTTTCTTAAACTCTCTAGTTGTTCTCTTACTGCACTAAACGAAACAACCTTGTCCGCAAAGTATTCAGCAATCTTTTCTTTCTCTTCATTATTAGCTTCAAGCTGTCCCAATATATTCATTAGGTGCATTTTCATGTGTCCTTTTTGAATACCACTTGTCACTAAACTCTTTAGAGCTGCAAAGTTTTGAGCAAGTCCTACACTTGCTGTAATCATCATTAGCTCATTTGCACTTGGACGCTCTAATATATCAAGAGACATCTTCGCTAGAGGATGTAGCTTTGTTAATCCACCAACAGTTCCCAATGCTAATGGAATTTCAATTTCAAATAAGAACTTATCCCCTTCAACCTTACAATTAGTTAATGAGCGATACTGTCCATCTCTTGCAGCATATGTGTGCCCACAGGCCTCAACTGCTCTAAAATCATTTCCTGTCGCAATAACAACTCCGTCAATACCATTGAAGATACCTTTGTTATGAGTTGTTGCACGATGCGGATCGATATGAGCGATGCGAACTGCACGTGAAAATTTTTGTACAAAAGTCTTTGCATCCATTCCAAGACTCTTTTCATTTAAGTCTTCAATTGGACACTCTACCCATGCACGGGCCTTACAATTAGGCGTATAGTTAGAAAGGATACACATAATAACTTGTACATGCTCTCCTAGCTTTTCTTCTAAATATTTACCAACAGCTTCTAAAACAGAATTAATGAAGTTTGCCCCCATTGCATCACAAGTTTCAAATGCCATTTTGATTTGGTAGTAATTCTCTTCTTTATCAGTTAGATCAACTAATTCAATCGAGCGAATTCCACCACCTCTCTTATCCATATTAATTGTTAATGGAGTCAGAGAGTTTAAAATATCGATTTTTCCGTTTTCAAAGAACTCTTTAAGTTGCGCCTTCTCACCTTCGTAAACAAAGTGCACTTGTCCTATCTTTTCACTTCCAATAATTTCGGCCTTGAAACCACCACGAGAACTCCAAAATTTTGCAGCTTTTGAAAGAGCAGCAACAACAGAGCTTTCCTCAATAACCATTGGAACGTTATAAACTTTTTGATTTAATACAAAATTTGGAACCACACCATATGGTAGGTAGAAATTTGAGATGGTATTCTCAGAGAATTCATCAAAAGTATTTTGTAATTTTTGATCCTGATGCCAGAAAGAGAGAATTTGTTCCTTTGAACCTGTCTCGAGATTTTTGGAGATAAAATCAACTTTCTGCTCTTTTGTTAGTTTTGAAAAACCTTGAATCAATTTCAATTTTCACTCCTTACACTAAGGTATGAATTAGCAAATGCTAGACCTGCTTTAATTTGTGTAACTTGACGACTTACACTTTCATAGTCAACCATGGCCGTCTTTAAAAATTCACTGGCCATACCAAAAATGGCATTTCCTTTTGAGAGTTTACAAAGGTAGAAACCATCAAGATATGACTTAATTCCACCTGAGATAATAAAGTTCTTACACCTTACTTGCTCTCCTAATTGATCGATAATCTGATTGCTCATTTTTACCATTTCTAGGGCAGTATGGCCAACATGACACAGAGGTTCATGAATAGATAAGTCATTGGAATTTCTAATATATTCAAGTTTAGAAAAATTTGTTCCACCAAAGGCAGCAAATTCTATTGCGGCCAGATCCATTTGCATAAGGGCGGCCAAAGATTTTGGTCCCATTCCCTGTCCAACTTCTTTAACAATGATAGGAAAATCAAACTCTTCTAAACATATTTTTATAATTTCTAACGGCGAGCGCTTGATGATATCGCCTTCCGGCTGGAACCATTCTTGTGCAGGATTAACGTGAATAATTAAACCATTTGCACCAAGAGATGAGACCACATCACTTGCTTTATTAAGTGCACCTTCATCAATCAACTCTTCTAGTTGTGCCACACCAAGATTTGCATAGAAAGGAGAATTTCCACAGTATTTTGCAATATCAAAATCACTGAAGAACTGACTACGACTGTCTTTTGAAAGAAGCTTTCGACAAGAGCCAAGTCCGATACCAATTCCAAACTCTCCACAAGCACGTGCTAAATTTTCATTAATTTTTGCAGCGATGCCCGTTCCTCCAGTCATAGAAGAAACCCAAATAGGTAGATCTAACTTATGACCTGCAAAGTCTAGACTAAGATCGGGCACTTCTCTATTTCCACTAAAAAGAGGTTCATAGTAAAAGCGCTTATCAGCTAAGATGTGAGCTGTCTGTGCAGCATCTGTTAATTTGATATGCTCAAGCTTACGATCGCTTGTTGCCTGAGCGTCTAAATTGTCTTTTTTCATGTACATACCTAATGATTTAGGCAATTTAGCAGATTTTATTCGAAGCAACAACATTCCATTTATGCTTTGGAAAAATCTATCTGATTTGCTTGGCCTCTAAACAATTACTTTATGATAAGAATGAACTCTTTCTTTAAACCAGAAACTTCTTTGAGTAATTTCGACAACTTACCATATTTTAATTCTTCTTCCTCACCGTTAAGTTCCATCCCAACAAAGCCAAGACGCTCACCAAATACTTCAACAGACTCTTCAAGAAGTCTTGTTAAGCGATAGGGAGTATCCATTAGTATCTTAGGCATATCGACTTGTGCTAATTTCTTTAGAAATTCTTTGCGCTCCTCTGGTCTTCGAGGAGGGAAACCAGCAAAGGTGAAATTTGCACAATCAATACCAGATAGCGCTACAGCTAGTGAAATAGAATTACTATGAGGCGTACAAGTGACACGAATACCAAGTTCATGACACCTTTTAACTAGTTTTTGACCTGGGTCACAAAAGGCCGGAAGGCCTCCATCGCTCATTAAATAAGCGTCTTTACCGCTTTGGATCTTTGAGATGAGATCGTTTTCTATCTCAACTTGAGTGTGCTCATTGAAGAGAATAAAGTCTTCAATAATCTCTCGCTCAAGTCCAAATCTTATCCAACGTCTACGACAAGGCTTTAAGTCCTCGATTAGAAAAAGACTTTGCTCACGCTTTTCAATAGCAGACTTTAATAAATTTAAAGCTGTAGTCTCTAGCGGGTTTTGCTCATCAATAGGAGTTGCAATTAAATATAGAGTTCCGTATTTACTTTGTTTGGCCATATCATTTATATATGATCAATTGGTTATAAACTCAAGATCGTGTATATAAATAATATGCAAAAAGCTTCAAAAATTTACGAATTATTTCTCTCTGTTACTCTAGGACTAGAAGTCTTTGCCAAAGAAGAGATAAAAGACTTACTAAGTAGCGAATTCTTCAGTGAAGTTGAGCTTGATTTAGAAGATGGATTAACACTCAAATCCAGCGACTTGTTCGTGCTTCTTACCATTATTAAATTTTTAAAAATTCCAACGAGAGCACTTCTTAGAATTGAAGAATTTAAAGCAAGAGATCTTCCTAAACTTTATAAGAAACTTACTAAAATAAATTGGAATGATTATATACCGACAACTGAGATTGACTTTAAAGTTAGCTCTCATAACTCGCGTTTATTTGATGATCGCAAAATCATTAAGGCCACAAAAGATGCAATAAGTGACTATCAAAAGGCCCAGCCTTTTAAAGCGAAGTACTCACAATTAGAATGGAGTCATCCACCGATAATCTTTTTACGCTTTGAAGAAGATATGTGCCAATTATCAATCGATTGTTCTGGTGAAAGATTAGATAAGAGAGGACATAAAATCCTAAGTGCCAAAGCACCGATGAGAGAATCTCTTGGGGCCGCTTTAATCCGTTTTATCAACGAAAATGAAGACAGTGACTATCCCCTGTTTGATCCAATGGCCGGCTCTGGCACAATTGTCAGTGAATACCTCTTACAAGACGAGCTTAATAATAAGAGAGCTTATAATTTTGAGAACTTTCCAATCTTTAGAAAACTTCCAGCAAAGAAGATAGAGATGGTACCTATTGAAATTGCCAGGAAGGCCTTTGCAAATGATATAAACCAAGACAATATCAAGGCGATCAAAAAGAATCTAGAGCAATATAATCTAGAGGTTACTCATGGCGATTTCTTTAAGATGAAAGAACTTAATCATGACAATATCATTATTGCTTGTAATCTTCCGTACGGAAAAAGAATTAAAACACAAAAAAATATCCACGACTTTGTGAATGACTTTTTCTCAAAAGCACAACAAATTGGCGCCAAAAGCGCCTATGCTGTTATCCCAGAGACATTTATCATTGATAAAAAATTTAAGATTCTAAGATCACAAAGGATCAACAATGGCGGAATCTGGATTCAATTTGTAAGAGCTAGCTTTATTTAGTTTTTATAGGCCATTGTCTTAACACTTACACCACTAACGTGCGCAACAAGAATTAAGTCTCCAGTCTTAGCAAACTCTGTTTCTGTTCCATTAGTATGTGTAATTTTATGAACTCTAGTTGTTTTAACTTTTCCATCAGGCGTTGTTAAACGAAGCTCATCTCCTACACTTAGGGCGCGATCCTGCCCACGCATTCCCTTAATAAGAATGGCCATATGAGACTTTTTCACAACATCAACGACTTCACCTAAAAAGCCTTCGTCTTGACGTTGAGTGCGCTTATTTTTTAGCTTCTTAAAAAGTACATCAGACTTATTTACGTGAAAGAAACCACGAGTAGTAGAGTTGCCAAATTGTTCTTTAATTTCTTTTGCTTTATCCTTATCGAAGTCATTTACTAAAGAGATAACATCAGAAAGAAGATTATTATTTTCAAGATGGCGCGTATCCACTCTTAAATCATTAACTCCACACTCTTTCAGTTCATCAATATATTCTAATAGAAATTGATCCTTCGTATTGAACATAAATGTTCCATGTTGATTTTCAACAATTGGAAAACCTTTATGCGGAGATTCTTCACTAGAGCCACTCACTTCAATATAGTCGTCTTCTAGTTTCTCATCTGAATACAAAGGAGAGACAAGATTACGAGGTGTATAGAAAAGTAAAATGCGACCAAATACAAGAAGCTCAGTTTCTACGCCCCAAGATTTAATTTCTGAGCAAAACTCTTTAACCACACCACTTGATAACTCAATTGATAAAACAATCTTTCTTAAACGCTCACCAATTAGTTTCTTCCAAACCTTGATTGAATGTAGGTTATGATGCCCCCCCGTATCGAGAAGAAGATCAATATCAAGTTCTGGATATTCATTTAGACAAAAATTGATTGCTCCAGGATCTCTTAAGCGAATACTTTTAAATTCAAGATCAGCATATTTTCTAAATTGTTCTTTATACATGCTAAAGCGAGATTCAGTCATTAGAATATCCCACTCAAGACAATAAGAGATTCCTTCAGACTTTAAAGAATCGATGGCCTGGGACATCTCTTCAATTGTTAGTTTCCCAACTTGAGAAAACAGACGAGTCGCTAGAATAACTTCACTAATTGTTGCCTTATTAGCAATTATATTAGGAAGATCATTTAAATTATTTAGGTATGTTGTTGTCTTCATTAGCTAACAACCTTTGCACGTACAAGGTTGTTTACCTCAACACCTGCAACATAAGGGATTTTAAAAAGTGCACCAGGTCGTGTACGTTCAAAATTCTCCCCCGCAAGATTTGAAATATGATCAACTCTTACATCAACATGAGCATTAGAAAAAGGCATAATCTCAAGAGACTCTCCTAGTTCAAATGCACTTCTAACATCAACGACGATAAATTCGTTATCGACAACTTGAGCAACTTTACCAATTGCCCTGTATGTTTTGTCCTCGTGTTCACGATCGTTATATATTGATGTTTCATCAGCTTCATCAACTAAAGAAGCTTGCGTATAAGCACGGTGAGTAACTTTCGTAAGTTCCTCTTCCCATTTTAAAAGATCATCACTTAAGAAGTTTCCATGCTCTTTGTAATAAGCAAGGGCCCCCGAATAAACCATAGAAATCGTTCCAGCATACATAGGAGACTTCATACGTCCTTCTACTTTTAGCGAATCGATTCCTGCATCAATAAAGTCTTGTAAAAGTCTAATACCTTCAAGATCTTTAGAACTCATGAAATAACTATTAAGCTCTTTTTTACCGTCTTCGATCTTGTATTCAAAGCGACAACTGTGAGCACAACCACCACGATTAGAGTCACGTCCTTGCGTATAATTTGAAATGACACAATTTCCGGAATAGGCCATACACATTGAACCGTGCACGAACATCTCGATTTCAACACCGGCTTCTTCTTTGATCTTCTTGGCATCCGCAATTGAAACTTCACGGCCAAGAACAATCCTAGTTACGCCAAGTTTTTTCCAAAGCTTTGCACTTTCAACGTTTAAACAGCTTGCTTGTGTTGATAAGTGAACCTCGAGATTAGTATTTTCCGCGATATAATTAATAACGCCAGGATCAGAAACGATTACCGCATCAACGCCAACATCATCGAGCTCTTTGATAAAATCAAGTAGGCCGTCAAAATCCTTATCATGGAAGAATGAGTTTAAGACGACGTAGACAAGAGCGCCACGCTCGTGAGCAAACTCAACCCCTTCACGTATCTCATCAATAGTGAAGTTATCGGCCGCTTGGCGAAGTCCATATTTTTGACCACCAAGATAAACGGCATTTGCACCGTAACTAATGGCCACTTTCAATTTTTCTAGGCTACCTGCTGGAGCTAAAAGCTCGGGTACCCATCTGGTGTTTTTTGCATCTTTCATAAGGTCTTCTATGTACCAGAAATTACGTATATAATAAAGTCATAGGGAAATCTTGATTAGTTTTTATGAAAAAAATATTTAACATCATATTTTATTTGGCCTGTGCGTTCATTATCACAATTTTGGGACTTCTAAGTTACCATTATCACGAAGCACCTCTGCGTGAAACGCCAGCACCTTATGTCATGGCCCCTGGAGTCTTTGGCCCAGATGAAGTTGCATCAAATGCAGATGTACTTATTGTTGGCGACGAGATGGGTGTCTCAATAGGTCCATTTATTAACGATATTACGACTCAGCTTTCAAAGAAGCTTGCTCGTCCGTTATCAATTTATAATATTTCCACTAAAGGTGAATCACTTTATCGCACGATTGAGCGAGTTGCTGCTTTAAAAAAAGTTCCAAAAATTCTCATTCTTGCTTCTGGATATTCTGAATTACAAGAAGATATTTATCCGACTAAAAAAGATGCCATAAAAGTAAATAATCAGAATTTTAAATTATTTAGAAATCTGTACATCCAAAGTTTAATAAAATTACACCCTAATCTTTCACGATTAATATTTTTAAACGAAAATCTTAAGCAGTTAACCTCAGAGATTGAACAAATTGATTTCGAGAACCTTTCACCTGAGAGATTTAGAAGTATTCTAGAAAAAGAGCTACTACTCTATGATATTCGTCTGGAAAAATTCTTCAGAAACTTAAAATCACAAGGAATCAACATCCTGACAATAATCCCTCCAATTAATATGGAAATTAACGATTTAAAAATTTGTCAGGATACAACAAGTGTTCTATTTGAAGATGCCCTAAGTAAGCTTGAGACATTACTGTCAGAGTCAAAAACAAAAGAGGCCCATGTCCTTGTACAATCACTTGATAAGAATATTTTGGCCAACACAAAGTTTCATCAACTGAAACAAGAATTTTTTGAGAAGCAAGGTGAAATTACAAAGGCATATGATCAGGCATTACAAAAGGTTGCCTTTGCATGTGAAGTAAAGTCATCACATCCTCTTTTTATAAAACAGTTAGAAAAGATAGCGGCCCATCAAAATGTCGACATCGTAGATTTTAACGAAGTTCTTAAGCAAAATTATACAAGAAACCCTTTATTTATTTCTAATAAAGCCCCACAATCTATCTATTACCCTAAGCTTGTAAGTGAATTAGTCATTAAGCTCAAGCAGATTACTCAATTAAAATAAGAGGCCATATGAGAATTGTTCATAATGAAAATACTATCATCATTAAACAAGGAGACTCTTCGGACACAATCTATCTAGTGGAGGAAGGAGAATTACTTGTCTTTGTTGTTGATGGCAATAAGGTAAGTCCAGTTGCACTAGTTGGCCCAGGGGAGATGATTGGAGAGATGGCCTTTTTTGCAGGAACTCACCGCGCAGCTTATGTCATGGCAAAGTCAAAGGTAACCCTTATGGAAATCGATAGTGAAACGATCAAAGAACAACTACCTGATTGGCTATTTAAGATGACAAAGAATGTGGTTGATCGTATTCATCATCTCGATAAAGTTATTGCTAAAAGTGGAATCAAAAGAAAAAAAGCTGACACGATTAAACCACTTAGTATTGAAGAACAAAGAGAGATTCTAACTCTCATAAAATAAATTCAAGAAGGGCGAGTATATGAAAAAATACAATAGCCTATTCTATTCTAAATGCAGTGACATCGATGTTTCAACTTTACTTGAAACTGATATTGAAAAAGGTCTCACACATCAAGAGGCCCAAAAGAGACAACGTCTCTATGGACCAAATGAACTCTCTGTAAAAGTAAGTACATCCAAAATTACAATACTCATTCGCCAATTAAAAAGTATCATCGTTTTATTACTACTAATTGCGGCCCTAATATCTTTCTTTATTGGTCATATTGTAGAAGGCTTCACTGTCGTTGCAGTCTTAATTATCAATACAGCTTTGGGATTCTTCACAGAACTTAAGGCCATACGCTCAATGGAGGCCTTAAAGAAGATTGGTGTAACGAGATGTGGAGTAATACGAGAAGCACAATCGTTACATCTTAATACGAAAGAGTTGGTACCAGGTGATATTGTCTTGTTTGAAGCAGGAGATATTCTGGGAGCAGACCTTAGAATAGTTCAAGCAAATAACTTAAATGTAAATGAGTCTCTTTTAACGGGTGAGTCCGTACCAGTAGATAAAATAAGCGAAGCTCTCCAAGACGACATGATTATTGCCGAGAGAAAAAATATTCTCTTTAAAGGAACCTCCATAACAAGAGGATCAGGTCGCGGTATTGTTATAGCGACGGCAATGGATACTGAAGTTGGTATAATTGCAAAAGAAGTAGAAAAAGATAGAAAAGATAATGATGAGACCACGCCACTTGAGAAACGACTAAATAAACTAGCAGGTCAAATTGTTTGGTTCTCATTAGTCATTGCCGCCGTCATTGCAATTAGTGGTATTACAGCAGGAAAGCCGCCTATTCTGATGCTTGAGACGGCCATAGCACTTGCCATCGCAACAATACCTGAAGGACTTCCTATTGTTGCAACTCTTGCCCTGGCAAAAGGTATGTGGAGAATGGCAAATAACAATGCTCTTATCAACAAGCTTGCTGCTGTTGAAACACTAGGTGCTACCTCAATTATCTTCACCGATAAAACCGGAACTCTAACTGAAAATAAAATGACTGTGCAGCTCTATAAGTCTCAAAACAAGAGCTATGATATGAACGAAGTGGAAAATCAATTCATTGATGATGAATTAAAACGACTTCTCCAAATTGGAGTTCTTTGTAACAACTCAGAAATTAATCGCAAGCAGAAAGGCCATAATATTGGAGACCCAATGGAGATCGCTCTACTTGAAGTAGCGGCCAAGTTTAAAATTAAAAGAGCTGAAATGATCCAGCAGATACCTGAACTAAAAGAGGTCCCCTTTGATAGCTCAACTCTTATGATGGCCACATATCATCAAGTGGCCAATTCAATACTCGTGGCAGTTAAGGGTGCCCCTGAAGCAGTTTTAAAGGCGTGTACGTCTATTCGAAATATTGATGGAGTAATTGAGTTTAATGAAGAATTAAAAAAAGAATGGAATCAAGAAAATCATAAGCTTGCCAGTGAAGGTCTTCGAATCTTAGCACTTGCGACAAAGGATGTTGAAAATATAGATAAGTTTCCTTACGATCAACTCACCTTCTTAGGACTTGTTGCTTTACTTGATCCAGCACGCTCGGATGTTAAAGATGCTATCGAAAAATCGAAACAGGCCGGAATTAGAACAATTATGGTTACTGGAGATCAAGAAGGTACGGCCCTAAAAATTGCAAAGGATATTGGCCTAATTGAAAGTGATAATTTCTTTTCAATTAATGGAAAAATTTTGGGGCAAAGAAAAGATTGGAACAAAGAAATCGAAGAGAAGATAAATCGTGGACAGGTTTTTAGTCGAGTTGGGCCATTACAAAAACTTGATCTCATTAAACACTTTCAAGAAAAGAATGCTGTTGTTGCTATGACGGGTGATGGTGTTAATGATGCCGCGGCCTTAAATCATGCTGATATTGGAATTGCAATGGGAAAAAGAGGAACTCAAATTGCAAAAGAGGCTTCAGATATGATCCTACAAGACGATCAGTTTAATACAATTATCTTGGCCATCAAGCAAGGACGTATCATCTATAGTAATATTCAGCGTTTTGTTGTGTATCTACTCTCATGTAATATAAGTGAAATTCTTATTGTATCAATTGCATCACTTATGAATATGCCATTACCTCTACTACCACTACAGATTCTCTTTTTAAATCTAGTAACAGATGTTTTCCCGGCCCTTGCCTTGGGAATGGGAGAAGGAGATCAAAATTATCTAAAAGCAGCTCCAAGGCCAAGAGACGAACAAATTATAACAAAGAGAAAATGGGCCCTAATATCACTATACGGATTCATTTTAACAACGAGTGTCCTTACAGGATTCTTCTATACCCTATCAACAACTCAAGATAGTCAAAGCGCCTTATCAGTCTCCTTTCTAAGCCTAGGCCTTGGTCAAGTCTTTCATGTATTCAACATGAGACTTGAGAGTTCAAATATATTAATTAATGAAATAACGAAGAATATTCACGTATGGGGAGCTGTACTTCTTTGTATCATACTATTATTAGCTACAATTTATATTCCAGGATTAAGAAGTATCTTGAACTTAAAAGTGATTGGTTCAAAAGAATGGACTATTGTCGCTTACTCTTCTTTAGCGCCACTTATAATTATTCAATTATTAGCGAAATTAAAATTGGGGATAAGGATTTAGGATATAAGGTGCCCGCAAGATCTCAAGCAGGCACCTTAATATAATTAAACTAGACCTAGTTCTTTAACAGTATTTCTTTCAGCGCGAAGCTCTTCAAGAGTTGCATTAAACTTTTCTTGTCCAAATGCATTGTGCTCTTGTCCTTCAACAACTTTAAGCTCACCGTTTTCAACACGACATGGGAATGAGAAGATTAGCCCTTCATCAACACCGTATTGTCCCTTAGATGCAAGACACATAGAGAATGTCTCACCAGCAGGAGTATCGTGAGTTAAAGCGTAAACACCGTTTACACAAGCATTTGCAGCAGAAGCAGCAGAAGATGCTCCACGTGCTTTAATGATAGCTGCACCTCTTTTTTGTACAGTTTCAATAAACTCACCTTTTAAGTAATCTTCATCAGTGATAACTTCAGCCGCTGACTTTCCACCAATTTTAGCATTGTAGAAATCTGGGTATTGAGTTGCTGAGTGGTTACCCCAAATTGTCATATTTGTAACTTCTGTTACATCAACACCTGCTTTTTGAGCTAGTTGAGTCTTAGCTCTCTTCTCATCAAGAGTCGTCATTGCAAAGAAACGAGACTTATCAAGTCCTGAAGCTTCCATTGCGATGTAACAATTTGTGTTACATGGGTTACCAACTACGAATAATTTTGAATCTGGCGCAGAGTGAGCGGCCATGGCCTTACCAAGTGGACCAAAAATTCCACCGTTAACCTTTAGAAGGTCAGCTCTTTCCATTCCGTCTTTTCTTGGAACGGCACCGATAGCAAGAATCCAGTTTGCATCTTTAAATGCAACTTCCATTTTATCTGTGCAAACAATATTTTTTAATAATGGAAATGCACAGTCATCAAGTTCCATTTTTACACCTTCAAGTGCACCTAGAGCTTGTGGAAGTTCAAGAAGTTGTAATTCTACTTCTGTTTCTGGACCAAACATTTGACCAGAAGCAATTCTAAAAAGAATCGCGTAACCAATTTGTCCCGCTGCACCTGTAACTGCAACTTTAACTCTTTTAGTCATATAATTTCCCCTTTTTAAAAAATTAGAGAGTTGTTCAATTGAAATTGGCCAATTTTATCATAGGTGTTAGACAAGTTGTAGCTTTACTTAGCAATATTAGGGGCTATAATTAAAATTAAATCTAAAAGTTAATAATCTAAGGAATCATAATGGAGCAAGGCAACAAGAACGCCTCAAATTCATCATCAGCATCTTCAGATAAGCCGCAAAATCGTGGGAACAGAAGTCGCTCGAATAATCGCAGACGTCGTAAGCGTCCAGCAAATGCAGGTGCAGCGAATCCTAATAAAGCTCAACAGCCTCAACAAGGGGCAAACAAGAGTGCTCAATCGGGACAAGCAACAAATAAAAAGCCGTCTAATAAATCTTCTAACCGAAATCGTAGACGTCGTGGACCAAGCAAGAATCGTCGACCGAATCCACAACATTTAAGTGGCGAAGACTTTATCATTGTAAAATACTTCAATTTACTTGAGCAGCACATTATGGCCAGACGCAAGTACTTTGATAACTTTGAGCGCGTTGGTGAGAAGCAAAGAGAAAAGCTTGAGCGCAATTTTATTGAAACACAAAAGACTTTCTTGGCCTTTAAAGAAAGACTTAAAGAAGAAGATCTAAAAGTATTTGAAGAAAAATTTGAATCGTTAAAAATGGATCTAACTTACTCTTCAAATCACGAACTTCCAGTTGGTGAAGTTGAGCCAGAGGTTACAGAAGAAGAAATTGAAGATCCACACTATCTTCAAACTCAAGTTGAAGCAAATTATGCAGATGATACTGAAGAGTCTGTTGGTTCACTTGAAGATTACAAGGCATATAAAGGTTTATAATTAAATTTACTACCATTTGAGGAAGGACTCTGTCGGCTTCGGCTCCTGCCTCTCGCCGACATACTGTTCATCCTGAACATAAAAAAAGGGAGCTTTCGCTCCCTCTTTTTTTATCAATATTTTCTAACTAACAACCTTCGAAAAGGTAATCAGATTAGTAAACGAAGTTTGAAGTCGTCGTTGCTTCAGCACCAGTTGTTGCACCAACAACACCTGATCCATCCTTTAGATAATTATCTAAAGTTTCTTCGTGATCTTTAATGATAGCGTCTTTTAATTCAGCTTCATTAATGTCTAAGATTTCACAAACTCTACGTAACATCTTTAGTGGGATGTTGCAAAGAGCACGTTCAACGTTAGAAATGAATTGACCATTCTTGTAACCAAGAAGGTGTGATAATTCTGATTGAGAATATCCTTTTGGATGTGCTGTTCTCTTTTCTTTAATTAGTTTCGCGATGTGACTAAAACTTCTCATGTATTTCTCCTAAGTATTATATTCAAGCACTTACGATTCGTATCTTAATATATTCTAAAGCAATAAAATATTTTTGTAAACATATTAACAGATTTGTAAGAAAACTTTTTACAATTTTCTCGTAATTTTATTGTCGATAGCCGATATTGTTCAACATCATCGATTTAGCCAGCTTAACTGTCTGAAATCACATTGCCGTTATAACACGTCGCTTCAATCAAATCCACGTATAAGGCCCTATCTTTGTTAGGCCTCTTAATCAATTTCTTAAGTTTTTCCTCAGTCGTTAAGCTCGCGCTCATTTTTTTGTCACCAAGGCTCACAAAATGTAGCTTTTTCCCAACTTCGAAATTCCCACTTTCTTGTTCTAATTTAAGGGAATTTGCTCCAGCAAGCGTCGCGCGGTAGAGACCTTGAGTGTAGGAAGTATCGCGGTGGCCTCTTTTATGGTTTTGCATAACAAATGAATTGATTACATCAAGCATCGAAAGGAAAGGTCCACCACCAATATCACTGGCAAGCGCCCAGTGAACGTTGTAACGATTTGCTCTCTTATAATCAAAAAGTCCCGAACCTAGCCCTAGCTCCTTTATTGGAGCATTGCTTGTTGGACAATGTGCAATCATCGTTTTCTTTTCACCTAAAAGCTTTAACTCTTTTGGAGAAAGATAAATACCATGCCCCATGATTGTTTTAGGAGTTAGAAGTCCAACTTTGTCGTAGATTTCAGTATAAGTTTTTACTTTTTCAAATCCCTTAATGTCCTTATAGATACTAAGTACAAAATCGATTTCATTTTGTGTTTCACTTAAGTGAGTTTGAATAAAAGAGCGATGTTTCTTAGCAGTTTTACCACCTGCGGCCATTGTTACAGGATCTGTTGTAATGGCAAATCGAGGTGTCACTGCATATTTATCTTTGTATTCTTTTGCAAGAGCTTCAGTTTGTGCAATTGTCTCCTCTACGCCCATTGTTAGGTACTCTGGCGAGTTCATCGTCATTTGAACATTACCTAGAATATAATCACCCTTAAAATTTTTAAGTGCTTCTGAGACAGAGTGTGAATGAATTGAGCCATAACATGCTCCACCAATCGTTCCGTTATTAGCAATCTTTGAAGTAAATTCTTTTGCTTTTTTACGTGCAAAAGCTAGCTTCTTAAAATTTGCTTCATAAGGCCAAGTGTAATTTTCAAGCCAGTTAAGAAGATTGGCCTTTGGCATTTCACAAACGGCATCTTGTACCCAGTGAAAGTGCGTATCATAAAGA
Organism: Halobacteriovorax sp. RT-2-3; assembly: GCF_047085075.1. Classification (NCBI taxonomy): domain Bacteria; kingdom Pseudomonadati; phylum Bdellovibrionota; class Bacteriovoracia; order Bacteriovoracales; family Halobacteriovoraceae; genus Halobacteriovorax; species Halobacteriovorax sp. RT-2-3. The sequence goes on from NZ_JBKIYF010000001.1 coordinate 473,344, forward strand.
CCAGGGATAATATATTGGCCACTCTTGTCGATCACTTCAACATTCTTCTTACGCGCTAAATAGTCCGTAAGCTCTTTCTTAGGCATACGATCGATGATTTTGTAATCACCTTTTGTCGTGCGCTTTGCAACAATTGCATAATCTTCTAAAAATTCACATTTTTTATCATTTATAGGATTAAAAAAATGAGCGATAATTACTTTATAAGTAATATTATTTGATGACATGAAATCTCCTTTAATAAGCAGGTCAACATATATGAAGAAGCATATCATTACAAGTTTTGTAGTACTCTTTACTCTATTTTTAACGTCATTCGGCGCAGTTGCAGCGGATAGCTTTAACCAAGCCAAAGAAGTTAATATCAATAAAATCGTTGCGGTTAATATTGAAGAGGCCATCACTCCGGCCACTTTAAATTACCTTCAAAAAGCCTTTCAAAGTATTGAAGGCGAAAGAGAAAGCGCGATCTTAATTAAGATAAACACTCCCGGCGGATTAGTTAGTGTTACTAAAGAGATCATGCACCTAATTGCAAATAGCGAAAACCTAGTGATTGGATGGGTGGGGCCTAGTTCAGCATCAGCAACAAGTGCTGGAGCAATTATTGCAAGTAGCATCCCAGCACTCTACATGGCCGATGGAACGCGAATTGGTGCAGCAACTCCAATTTCAGGGACATCAGATATTAAAGAAGGCGATATGAAAAATAAAATCGTCAATGATCTAGTAGCTCTCGTAAAGTCTCAGGCTTCCGCAACTGGAAAAAATGAAGAAGTATTCACAAAGATGATTACTGAGGCCAAGAGCTATACTGAAACAGAAGCACTAAAAGAAAATGTCCACAACGGTATTGTTGATACAATTCAAGGTGTAGGCGGTCTTATCAGCACAATTAACAACAAAACTTTTCTTTCACATCATAAACCTTTTAAGGTTGTGATTGCTGATAACTATGTTCTTACGACAATGGAGAAAACACTTGGGCAAAAACTTTTAAGCTTCTTCGCTTCGCCAGATATGGCCTATATTCTTTTTCTCATTGGAGCGGCACTCATCTACGTAGAGTTCCAAGCTCCAGGTGGATTTATTGCAGGAAGTGTAGGGGCCGTGGCCATACTGATAGCAGGAATATCATTTAATATTCTTTCATTAAACACTGGCGCGTTTCTACTTATTATTGCGGCCTTTGTTCTCTTTATCTTAGAAATATATATTACAAGCTTTGGCCTTCTGACCTTGGCCGGGATAGCCAGTTTGATCTTTGGCTCCATGTTCTTATTTCAAACAGAGGAATCATATCTACAAATTTCATCAACTGTACTCTTCTCAAGTATTGGTGCGATTCTTGCCTTCATTGGTGTTATTGCCTATGTCTTTTATAAGTCCAGAAAAAGAATTTTCTCTGAACCAGAAGATCCGTACACAGGAGTTGAGATTACAGTAACAGATATTGATGGTGATAAATTCTTTTCACGCTACAATGGAGAATTGTGGCAACTTACGGCCACTGGCGATATGTCAAAGCTAAAAGTTGGTGATAAGGTAGAGGTCATAAAAAAAGACAACCTAAAGTTACAAGTAAAAATATAGAGGTATAAAATGAGTCAAAGAAAATCTTTTCGCCAATTAATGAGTTTAATCTTTTCAATGTGTCAGAATGAGCTACCAACTAAGAGCGATATCGACTGGGTAAGAAGAGAGATTAAAAAATTCTTGTGGCTTAAATAATTGAAATAAAAGAAGAAAAAACTAAGGGGACGTTGAGGGACGATTGATTTTTGACAAGGAAGAGAGAGAGTTTATTAAAAATCTCCCCTTAGTTTTCTTAATATAATATTAAACTCTCAGTTTTTTTTAGAGTCAGTTAAATGTAAAGTTTTTGTCAATTCAACGGAGGATATATGATTAATTTTGCGCCTTACTTACCATTTATAATTCTACTATTAATTTTATTGTTCAACACAGTTAAGGTTCTAAAAGAATACGAACGTGGTGTCATCTTCTTTCTAGGACGCTTCACAGCTGTTAGAGGGCCAGGTTTAATACTGCTAATTCCAGGTCTTGAGAAAATGCATAAAGTAGACTTAAGAACTGTCACAATGGATATTCCATCACAAGACATTATCTCAAAAGATAACGTAACACTTAAAGTTAATGGTGTTGTTTACTTTAGAGTTGAAGATCCAGAAAAGTCAGTTGTTGCAGTTGAGAACTATCTACTTGCAACAGGACAAATTGCTCAAACAACTCTACGTTCTGTTATTGGTCAATTTGAGCTAGATGAAATTCTATCTATGCGTGAGCAAATCAATGCACGTCTACAGTCTATTTTAGATGAGCATACAGAGCCATGGGGAATTAAAGTATCAACAGTTGAAGTCAAAGCAATTGACCTTCCGATTGAGATGCAAAGAGCGATGGCAAAGCAAGCAGAAGCGGAAAGAGATAAGAGAGCAAAGGTTATTTCAGCTCAAGGTGAATTTGATGCAGCATTAAAACTAGCAGAAGCTGCAAAGGTACTTAATGAATCACCAAATGCGATTACTCTTCGTTATCTAGATACAATGAAAGAAATTTCAAGCGGAGATGGTAAGTCGACAACTTTCTTCCCACTACCTGTGGATTTTTTAACAAATATAATGGGCAAAGGTAACTAACAAAGTAAGAACAAAGTCATTTATGATTTCAAAATATTTTAATTTAATTCCATTTGCTGAAAATGATCTTGATCTCGAAGCTTCTGCTGAGATCAAGGTCATTGACGGCCATGTTAACTTTCACTTCACACTAAAGGGAGACCTCTCTCCTATTTACATTCACCGTGACAATGGAAAGATGAACCGAGTTATCGGCCTTTGGACACAGACTTGTTTTGAATTCTTTATTCTCAATAAGACAGATGGTGAATATTTTGAATTTAACTTTGGGAGTGATTCAAGTTGGAATTGCTTTATCTTCAATTCATATCGCTCAGAACTTACCGAGTATAATGACATTGAACTTGATAATATTGTCATCAAATCAGAGGATGAACTCTTTACACTAAATTGTCGCTTTGAACTTAAGAAGCTTGGTCACAACTTTGAAGATCTTTCTAATCTAAGAGTATCTCCCACATGTGTATTGACGGCCGAAGGTGACAACACTTATTACTACTCAAATAAGCACCCAGATACTTCACCAAACTTTCACCACCCTGATAGTTTTGAGGATTTGATCTCTTAGTACTCGCTTAAATCGTCTTTTTCTTCTTTAACTTCGATATTCTTTAGAATGTAATCGAGCTTAGCATCGTCATCTTTGAAGTCGACTTCGCCAGATATTTGATAATCAGCAAGATCCCTCTCTTGCTTCTTTCTCTCTTTCTTCGTCTCTATTTCAATTTTTGCCTTGAGATCATCTTTTAAAACTTCATCACGATTTGAAAATGTTTTTCCAAACTTCTTCTTAGCAAAATCATAAAGACTAAATAGTTGAGCTGTTTTGTAATTACCTTTTTCAAGATAATAGATCATTTCACGATAGAAAGCTTCATTTTCAAGCTCATGTGACCAGGCACTATAGAGTAGTGCCATCCCTTTGTATTCAAACCTCTTCTCATACTTAAGCTTTCTAAACTCATTATACATCGCTAGAGAACTCTCCTCATCACGAGAAAGACTAAGCTTTAAATTCTTAACAAGTTTATCAAGGACAACATTATGATCTGGATGATTCTTATTATAGCGAATTGTTTGATGGTACAGACGTCCCTTTTCATAGAAGTAGTTTTTTAGAATACCAGAATTCTTTGGGCCATCGAAAAATTGCATTATATGGAAAGGACCATTTTGCACAATCTTCTTTGCATCTTTTGAAAAAATTTGATTACGAATCTTATAGATATAAAGAAAATAACCAAGCTTTGGAAGTGAGTAATTCGAAAGAAGATACTTAATATTTTTATAACTATATAGATTTAATTTTTTTATTTTAATATTAAGGTTTAAAACATCTAGCCAAACAGCTTGATTTGAAGAAGATTTGATAAATTGAGTAACTACCGGAAGATTAAAAATTGGGTCCATCGGTATAGCGGCCTTAAATTTTTCAATTTCAAAATCATAAACACTCAACACACGTCTATTCTTGTGATCAACAATATCAAAATACGGTAAAGCACTTAACTTATCGACATTTGGACGTGGAAATAGCTTAAAGCTTACATCATCAAAAGGAATATCAAATTGAAAGTTTTGAAAGTGTATCGGTTTCCAAAATAAAGTCGCACCTCGAGATTTTTCATAGGGAGACAGTCCACGATAGAGCCACTCATATCGATTAGTGGCAATAAAGTAGTCCGATTGAATCCCTTCATCTTGGAAGGTATAATAAAATCGGTACGGCATCGTAATGACAAGATAAACACTTGATAATACGAGTACTAGAATGGTCATTAGGAAGATAAGCTTCTTCATTATGAGATTTATCGGTTAATTGACCATTAAACTACATGAAAAAATTAATATTTTTTCAAAATTACCGATAAGTTAGGTGATTAATTCGGAGAATTGAATGAAAAAACTAATTTTTATCACAGCAATCATGGCCCTTACTTCTTGTGTAGCACCAAGAGAGACACGCTCAATCTATGATACGAATAGCTCTGGTTCAGGCTCTAGTATTGGATCAGGAGGAGGCTCTTCAGTCATTGATATTGATGATTCAGGAAGTTCAACTTCAAATGGTTCAAATGCAAATATTCCAAGTGCAATAGCTCACTGTAGCTGGTCTCTTGATGGTCAGACAGGATTTGCAAATACTTCAAATAGTCACCTTGGACCAAATACAATTTGTCAGTCTCGCACTAACGAAACTCAAATCTATGTCCAACTAAAAAACCCTGATACAAATTCTAGAGTTTGTGTCATACCAACTTCAGAGGCCTCAGGAAATTCAATTTATCTTGGTTCTGCCCAATGTAAGTACATTAATAGCTCTGGGACAATTTCATTATTTAACTTAACTAAGAATCGTGATTACGGACGCTATCAACAATTTAGAATCAACGGTGTAATGGTCATGAAGGAGAAAAGCTATGAATTCCCTTCTCCATTTAATCGTGAGCTAATCTCTTACGATGCCTACTTCATGTGTTCAATCAATGTTGATCTATACAACGATAGAACATATTGTGACGCCTTTAAATCTAAGGGCGAATACTTCTACAAATCATTCTAAAAAAATAATTTAATTAATGGGCAAGCTTATTTCCATCAACGAGCTTGCCTGTTTTATATGAATTCGACAAATCCCCATCAATCGTTGGAAATGAAATAATTGGAACAATCAAGCTTTGCTCTTCTTTTTCTATTTTTGTACAAAGTGCAATATAGAAGAAGCTAACACCACTTTTTTCGAAGGCCTTAAAGTATGCAAAGGCCTCTTCATCATCTTCGTCTTTGAAAACGTAAAGCTCATCGTAAGACTCAATTGTAGGCTTTAAATAGTCCATATAAAGAGTGAAATCTTCAAATGGTATATCGAACTCTTTTCGATGAATCATCATCTCAGCGAGTAATTTAGACTTTTTAAGTTCAATATGCTCAAAATCTTCTGGGTCTAAAATTGAATTACTCTCTATTTCACGGTGGTAATCTTCAAGTGATTCAACCTCTTCTCCAACTTGAAAGTCTTGCACAAAATAATCATTGGCAGTTGCCGTTAATGCCAACACGAATGAAGGCGTATGATCAAAAACAAAGCAAATGGCCATTAAATGGATATCTTCACCTTTATGATTAACTTTAGAAATAAAAGTAAAAATTTCTTCTTTAAGATCATTTTCTAAGCGCCATATCTCATCAGGTTTATGTAGCACACGATCAACAAAAGCAGGATTTTCAAGGGCCTCTAAAGCAGGCTCATCAACGATATTAAGATCTTTTCTCTTCTTTTCAATCTTACCTGTGAAGTAGTCAATTAGCGGTGAATAAAATTTTTCTATACATGCTTCACTACAAAAGCTTAGATTAGAACCATCTTCAACAAAGAGTAAATCTTCGATAGATGGAACAACTTTTTTACAATTCTTGCAGTAGTAAATATTATCTGAAATTAACAATGAAGTATCCTATTTTTAAATTGATAAATTAAGCCCAGCAAATAGCGTATTCCCGTACAATACAGGAAGATCCCAAAGTTTAGTCGTTTCATTTAAAACAGAAGTATCTGGACGACTCACCTGAAAACCTGCTCCCATATTTAAACGAACAGAACGTGACATACGAAGAAACATTTGAGGCATTAAGTATGAATATTTTAAGTCAGAATTTAGAGAATTAGCAGTAAAGAAATCACTTGAAGAGACCTTTACTTCCCCATAAGTCAAAAGGAATTGAATTTCATGTGAAACCATAATTCCAAGGTTGGCCTTAATATGTGAGATGTCACCAACGGCCATTTCTTCGTCATTATCAAGAGTGTCTGCAAAAACTCTTTCATAATCAACACCAAGCGCAACGGCACCAAAGCGTTTTTCTGTAGAAACTCCTAAAAGACGATCATTTCTTTGTGTTGAAAATTCACTATCACCTTTAAATCTCATCCCTAGGTATGTATCGATAATGAGCTTATTATAATCATTACCAATTTCAAGCCAATTGAAGCCAAGCTTAACACCTGAATTGGCCTGTTCAAATTCAGAAGTTTCTAAAGACTGAGCTCCCCTAGCAGATAAGTCGATAAAGATGCCGTGAGCAAATCCCATCTTTAAATTAAAATTTACAAAATTTATATTTTCATCAGTAATGAATGATTTATTTGCAACATAGCCTAGAGAGAAATCATAATACTCTGGTAAAAAGGCCCAAAAATCAGAGCTAGAGCTAGATGTTTGTGCACGAGAAACACTTCTTTCACTTCTAGCAGGAGCACTAGGTCTTGTTGTCACAGGATTATAAGAGCCACCATTACTAGATGATGACTTTGGTGAATAGTCCACCAATGCGAAAGCAGAAAAGTTGAATAAAATTGCCAGGGTTGCAGCTGTTAAGATATTCATCAAAAACATTCCTTGTTCATTGAAAATTTAACGCCTTCTTAGCGTCTACTTAATTGTATCTTTATATTTTCTTAATTTCAATGCGTGCATAACCTACCGCAAGCATCAAGTACTTCAAAAATAACAGTAACTTGCCCGAGCGCGTTCATAAATTAACCTGAAAATACGTATAGCATCAAAGGAAATGTATGCCGTCTGCCAAATAGTCTCTAAAATTTATAAAATAACTCTAGAGATTTTCACGAAAAATTTCAAAGCGAAATTCAGGAGGAATGAGTTGATCGAGTTAGGATTTTTAAAACGCTATGATTCAATTAAGAGATTAATCGACTTTGGTGCAAATGGATATTTCCCATTATTTGAAGATATTGCAATGGGAAGTGATTTCGAAGAGATTCGAATGACAAAAGCTCAACGCCTTAAAGCAAAGTCCCTGCTTAAGAAAATTTCATCACATAATAACCTAGAAAAACAACGCGTTCTCTTTTCAACATTTGATGAGATTGACCAATACATCGTCGCTCGTGCATTAGTTGAAATGGTAGAAGGAAAGATCTTAGATGCTAACCCACAGCTTCAATAAGCTATTAATCATTGCAACAATCGCTCTAAGCGCTAATGCTGAATACCGAGTCTATCAGTACATGGTCTCTTCACGTCTAAATCCGAGAGGGCCAGCGAGTGTGATCATTACTTCAACACTTGATCCAAATTCATATGTAAAGTACCACGGAGGCAATCGCTCTATTCGCGTCAACCTCCTTAACACTTGGATGTGTAAAGGTCATACTGGTGGCGATCCAGTTTGTGCAGCACCGCTTGCCAAGCTAATGGATGTAACAAATCCAGAAGAAGCACAAGAGCAAGGAAATAACGGCACACTATGAGAATTGAAGATAGCAACCAATTTAGTAAGCAGAACTTAAAGCTTAAAAATGAGCGCGAACGCCTTATTAAGGATAAAAAACAAGAAATTGAATCAATCCGTAAAAACTATAATCAGATGGCAAGTGATCAAAGGATTATCGGAGAAGAAAAACTAGATTCAGTACGTGATCAAAACCAAGTAGCTATCATCGAATCACTCAATCATAAAGAGGCCAGGCTTAATGAAATAAAAAATAGTCTTGAAAAAACTGGTCAACAATTTGCAAAGCAAGAAAAGCATACAAAACTTCAAACAGATGCCAATATTGCTGCCATTAGAGACAACTATCAGCAACAATTAGAATATGTCCATCAAAGAGGTCGTGACGATCTTGAGGATACATCAAATACTGTCAACGAATTGGCCCAAAAGGTTAAGTACGACAATGAAGAGTTCATTATTGACGAGACAGCAAAAGCCAAGAATCTCGCCAATGAAATTTCCGTTAGAAATGATGGCTTTATTCAACGAATTAATAAACAATTCGATCAACGTGTTGATAAATTATCAAAAGAAAATTCGACAACCGTTAAAGACCTTGAAAGAGAGCAACGCAAAGAGATGTCTAAGCTAAAAAGCGATCACCATTTCAAGCTAACTCAAACAGATGTTTTTCAACAAAATGAGCTAAAAAGCCAAAAAGCATTCCACGAGGATACTGTAAAAAGCAGAAAAGATGCCTTCGAAAAAAAGTATGCGGATCTTCAAAAGGAACACCAAGGCCTAATGGGGCGCCTTAAAACAAAAATAGATGAAGAGTTAAATGCTCTTAAGAGTTATTATACAAAGGCCAAGGAGACGATCCAAGAAAAAGGCCAAGATAGCTTTTACAATATTACAAAGCTAGAGCCTAACATTAAAAGTGATCAGAACTTTTACTACTTCTCTATTGAAGTGCCTAAACACGAAGAAGAAACTATTCATATCAATGCTCAAGAGCGTGGCATTACAGTTACACAGAATAGAAAATTCGATCAGCGTGTTGAAGAAAATGGAAACACTTTCAAGTCAAAACGTTCAGAGAGTTTAGTTAGACAATTTGATGTACCAGAAATTCTCGATGGAACTAAGGTAAGTCGAAATTACGATCTTGAAACTTCGACTCTTACCTATCGTATTGCAAAAAGATAATTCTTATAAAATATCACGATCTCTTTGGTGAAACTCAACCTTATTCACACGAATGAGCGTTTTAATTTCACGCTTAATCGGAGCAACCCAACGAGGGTGAAGCTGAACATTTAAAGTTAGAAGTCTTTCGTCTGATACAGCATCAAGAACTTCTTCACTTACAATTTCAATATCCTCAACTCTTGAGTATAGAATCTCCTTAACATGTCCACGAATTCGACCATTTGAAAGCACTTCAATATAGAAGTTTTGCTTGGCCTTCTCAGACTCAAGCATACGATAAACTGGGTTAATAAGACGCAGAACTGCAAAAAGTGAAATTGTAATCAAACTAGCAATCACAGGATAACCAAATCCAACAGTCATCCCAATAGCAGCTACAACCCATACAGTAGCTGCAGTCGTCATCCCTACAACATTACCACGGCCTTGTATAATGGCCCCTGCACCCAAGAAACCGATACCGCTTACAATTTGCGCGGCCATCCGATTGGGATCGGCCACCGTGCCCATATGCTCACTCATGGTCAGAACACTAAGAGATGTATATGTTGCTGCCCCTAGACAGATCAACATATTCGTCTTTATCCCAGCAGATTTCATCTTCTGTTCACGGTCATATCCGATAAAGCCACCTAGAAAGATTGAGCAAACAACTTTGATGCCCATCGAAATATAAACTGGTTGCTCTCCAATGAATTCAATATACATATAACCTCTTGTGGAATAAAATAAACTAAAGTCTATTTTAACAAGGATTTATCAGTTGAAAAGGGCCAAGGCCGTAAATTTTTTAGCTATTCAGACGAATAACTACCTTAATCTCAAGGCAGACTTCACAATGAGTGAAAATTTGTATTCGAAGAATAAGGACTTTGAAAAATTTGAAGCGCGTTTTCCTATTCAAGCTTATAAATTACTTAGGGCATATGAGTTCGAAATTAAGGTTGTGGCCTTAGATCAAAATAACAAAGAACTCTTCACAAAGAACTTAGAAACAGATTCATATGGAGGCCTGCTTGCCAAGATACCTCTTCCTAGAGATTGCAAGGATTGCTTGGCAAAGATTGAAGCCTACGAAATTTCTAAATACCCAGGGCTTGAGTTACATCTTGGGACCTTCATCCCATTAAAGATTACAGATAATCGAAAAATTATTATCTGTGACTTTGATAAGACGCTTGTTGAAACAAAATACTCGAAGCCAAGTGAAATCTATGACTCATTAACAAGTCCTTTAAAGAATTATCCAACATTAGATAATTCAGTGAAACTTCTTAAGTCATATATTGAAATGGGATATCACCCATTTATTCTTTCAGCATCTCCACACTTTTATGAAGATGCAATTCGTGACTGGCTATACGCTAATGAAATTTTCACGGCCGGTATCTTTCTAAAAGATTATCGCCGCATTCTTTCTATATTAGAAAATGATCTAACTCCAAAAGATATCAAGACTCAAGGAATTTATAAGCTAGGCCACTTACTCGATATCGTTAACATGACAGATATTCCATCTTCTGTTGTTTTAATGGGAGATAATTTTGAGTCAGACCCATTAATTTATCTAACATTCTCTGAGCTGTTATCCGGCCGAGTTGAGCCGAGACAGCTTTGGAATGAGCTAAAAAGAGTGGAAGACTTTAAAGTTACAGCACGTCAAAACGGACTTTTCTTAAATAAGATTTTTCAAATCAAGGATAATGTAAAACACCATGGGCTTGATAAAGAAGTGAAGATTTACATTAGAAAAAAAGGCAATGAATCGCAGCTAAATATTCGCGCTCCGTTCAACTCTTACCATGGAAAGATTGAGTTATATGATGGAAATCTTCTAGCAAATGAAAGTGAGACTAAGAAGCAAATAGAAGCTCAGGGGCCCACAGAATAATTTGTCCAATACAAATATATAGACCTACTTTATGAAACCTTTGAGTGAAATCTTCACCAAAGTTTTTAGAAAATTGTTTTGAAATAGGCCAGTTGGCCGGAGAGAATCTAGTTAACTCAATGGCCACTCTAAGACCAGACAAGGCAACACATACGGCAATAAAAGTTTGATTGCTAGGATTAACAAGTGAACTTAAAATATTAGACATGAGCGCTCCATTTAAAGAAAATTCTCCACTATACATAGAACTCTTCGACAATTTAGAGGAATCAATTTACCAATTGGCCGCCCTCGATAAGGAAGATGTAAAACTTGCCTGGAGTAATTTGAGAGAAAGCTCATATTTTGGGCCAAATATTTTAAAAGGCGCAATTCATAAACTCTTTAGTCAGGTATTTGCCCACCAAAGTACTTTTTTAAAAGACCATTCGGATGAATACTATAGAAAGTCGTATCATAAGCTAATAACTAGCTACGCTCAAGGCCTAGGTATCAGTCCAAAAGACGCACTTTATTTAAGCTTTATGCATGAGTACTTAAATAACCCAAGTGCTGTCTTTGAAGGGATAAAAGATTATCACTTAGAAGCGAACTCTCCAATTGAGTTAATCAATACTCCAATCCAAGAGACTTTCAATGACAAAATTAGATTTGTTCATTTCAAGTCCGGACAAAACCTTGAGGCCATCGTTATTCAAAACCTAATGTCACCTTTTGCAACATATGGTGGTGTTAATGAAGCGGGATTAAGTGTCCAACTAGTGCAAAGAGATGCATTAAAGATCAACTATAAGGGAATGAGCGCAAGCTACTTGGCCCTAGTTGTTTTATTAGGTTTCAACGATATTAATGAGGCCGTAAAATTCTTAAAAGAACAAGAGCTTGTTTTCCACTGGGAGTTCCATATAAAGGATGCTGGTGGTAATTACCGAGTTGTTGCTATTGATGGCCAAGAAGTTCATGTTTATGACGGCAAAGAAAGGACTGAAAAAGATTATTTTAAATACCATCTTGATACATATAAGAAGAAACATTGGCCGACGACAATCTCGGCCTTAACGATTAATTCAGGTGATATTTATCTTTCAATTTTTGATTCAAAGAAATTTGAAATAAAGCAAATTCACTACTGTGATCTCTTTAAATCGACTTTCTCAGTTGTCTCAAAGAAACAAAAAGTGACGAAATTTTTTAAAGAAATATTTACGATAAAAAACTACCTCAACAACGCGCAAGTAGCTTTTAACAATAATCTTTCGGAAGAGTGTTATCATCAATTGCAACTGGCCATTGTTTTTGCCAAAAAGATGTCAGGGAATGGAAATCAAAAGAAGCTTATCTCAAAGCTTGAACTTACTTTTATGGCCTGCCAGTATATTTTTGAGTCGCATAAAGAAACACAACAATACATTCTACAAAATTTGATAAAATTATATCCATCCTTAGATGACTACCATAGAGATTTAGCACTTATACTAATGCAAAGGCTGCAGATCCTTATGGACGAAAAAATTCATTTAATCGATGGCCCAAAAGAGCTTAAAAGAGTGATTTTTACGGAATCAAAACTTGGAAAATTCCCACACCAGGCCCTAAAGAAAACAACTTTACTAAGGCCAAACCACCTTGATTTCTGCCCGACATCAGGACTGTAGTGGCGCACAAAGAAATTAGAGAATATTTAGCCTTCTGATGGCCTCATTCATCTTCTCTTTTTTGTCTTTTAGCTTCTTTTTCACAGAGCGTTTGCGTTCGTAGAGCTCCTCTACAAAGCTTTTTATCAATGACATACGCTTACTATCATTATTGCTCTCATCAAAATTTTTTGATCCATCACAACCTTTATGAAGCCGCTTCACACGTGTCTGATCTGAGCTTATTTGATCAGTTGGACGCACAGGATTTTCGAGTTTTTTGATATTTAACGCCATGTTCTTATTATAACCTTGTTTAAATTAGACAAAGACTAAATATTATAAAAACTACCTAAGATAAATTACTGAAATTATTCAGTTTTTAAAGATAATTATAATTGTGATTAGGTTGACATTAAAAAACTGTCTTATTCATGCTAAAAGAGCGTAATTTCAAAATGTTAGATTTTTTTAGATTTCTATATATTAGGATTCAATATACGAGGAGAACAACAAATGAAACACACAATTGTTGCGGTAATGAGCATTGTACTAGCAATAACGACAGGGATCTCTTGTAAGAGAGATATGAAACTAGGAAGTAAAGATAATCCTGTTAAACTTTACTTTACACCATCAGTTGATGCAGACACTATTGCGTCGAATTCAGTTCACTTTATCAAATTCTTAGAGAAAGAAACTGGTCTTTACTTCAAGACAGGTATTCCAACAAACTATATCTCAGTTGTTGAATCTTTTGGTTCAAAAAGAGCTGATATTGCTGTTATGAACTCTTTCGGTTACCTAATGGCAAATGAAAAATATGGTGCAAGTGCAAAGCTAAAAGTTCTTCGTTATGGACACGACTACTACCAAGGGCAAATCATTGCTCACGTAGACAGTGGAATTAACTCAATTAAAGATCTTGAAGGTAAGAAATTTGCATACACTGACCCTTCATCAACTTCAGGATACATGTTCCCACTAAAAATTATGATGGAAAACAATGTAAAACCAGGAAACACAACTTTTGCTATTAAGCACGACAACGTTGTAACAATGGTATACCAAAGACAAGTAGATGCTGGTGCAACTTACTACTCTGCTCCTTCAGAAGATGGAACAATCCGTGACGCTCGTTCACGCGTAAAAACTCAATTCCCAGATGTTGAAGATAAAGTAAAAATCGTTCAAATCACTGAAAAAATTCCTAACGATCCATTCGTATTTAGAAAAGATCTACCAGCTGACGTAACAGCAAGCTTTATTGCTGCAGTTAAGAAATACATCGCTACTCCAGATGGAAAAGATGTATTCGAAAATATTTACAGTGTAGGTGGCCTAGTTGATACAACTGATGCAGATTACGATGGACTAAGAAACGTAATTAAAACACTAAATATCAATCTTGAAGAACAACTTAACAAGAAATAGTAGTTTTTTACTTTATTAAATAAAGAGAGAATAAAAATGATTCTAGAAGTTAAAAATGTTAACAAAGTTTATCCGAACGGATGCCACGCCCTAAACAACGTTAGCTTCAACGTTAACAAAGGCGAGTTCCTAGTAATTATCGGTCTATCAGGTTCTGGGAAATCGACAATGCTAAGATGTATGAATCGTCTTCACGACGTTACTAGTGGAGAGATCATCTTCGAAGGACAAGACATCACTAAACTTAAGGGTAGTGCAATGAGAACTGCACGCTCACACATCGGGATGATCTTCCAACACTTTAACTTAATCCCAAGAAGAACTGTTATGACTAACGTTCTTTCTGGAACACTTGCAAGAACAGGAGTTATCAAGTCGGTACTTGGTATCTACTCTGAAGAAGATAAGAAAAAAGCAATGGAATACATCAAGATTGTTGGTCTTGAAGGTAAAGAAAACGTACGTGCAGACAATCTTTCAGGTGGTCAGCAACAACGTGTAGCTATTGCTCGCGCTCTTATGCAAAACCCTAAGGTTCTTCTTGCTGATGAGCCAGTTGCGTCTCTTGACCCTGCAACTTCTCACTCTGTTATGCAATACCTTAAAAAAGTTAACGAAGAACTTGGTGTTACAGTTATCTGTAACCTTCACTTCTTATCACTTGTTAGAGAATACGCATCACGCGTAGTAGCTCTAAAAGGTGGAAAGCTGATCTATGAAGGTCAACCACTTGATATTAACGAAGAATGGTTCCAGACAATTTATGGCGAAGACGCTGTAGAAGTAACAATTAACTAAGTTTTTTGGATATAGGATTAAATAATGACAACGACGACTCAAACGGCAGATACGCAAGTTAATAACTTACCAAAACCAAGAGAAGAGTACACATCATACAAAGTTAAGATGAATTTCTTTTCTTTCTTAATCGATTTTCTTCTTTGGTCATACATGATTCTTGTTTCATGGAAGATCGTATGGGAGAGACTAATTCTTGGTCTACGTTACCCAGACTTTTCTTGGAACCAACCACTAATCGCTCTTGGAGCAGGTTTTGTAGTAGCAGCAGCTCTTTATACAACTAAAATGTCTCTTGGACGCGGATTAACTGGTATTATGAAAAGAGATGAGAACACTCTATTTATGAAAGAGCCATTCTCATTCGTACTTATTGCAACAGTAGCACTAACATTTATTGCTAGTATTTATGTTTCACAAATTTCAATTTATGAATTCCTTTCTGAATCAGGAATGACTGGTGCTAAGAGAATCTTTACAGCTCTTTTAACACCAAACTTTGCAATTTTTGAAGAAGCTCTTTTTGCAGCAATTGAAACGATCTACATGGCCTTCATTGCAACGGCCGTAGCACTTCCAATTGCATTTGTTCTAGCGTTCTTTGCAGCTAGAAACCTAATGAATGGATCTCGTCTAACAATGACAATTTACTCTGTTGTTAGATTCTTTCTAAACGTTTCACGCTCAATTGAGCCACTAGTATGGGCGATTATCTTCTCTGTATGGGTTGGTATTGGACCTTTCGCTGGTATGATGGCACTTTGTCTTCACTCTGTATCTTCACTTTCGAAGCTATACTCTGAGCAAATTGAAAACGTTTCTAATGGACCGATTGAAGCAATGATGGCAACAGGTGCACACCCAGTTCAAGTAATCTGGTTTGGTGTTGTTCCACAAATCGTTCTTCCATACCTATCTTTCTCAATCTACCGTTGGGACATCAACGTACGTATGGCCACAGTAATTGGTCTAGTTGGTGGTGGTGGTATTGGTACAATGCTAATGCAGTACCAAGGTCTAGCGAAATGGAATGAAGTTGGTCTTCTAGTAATCGTTATTGCAGCGATTGTTTGGATCATGGACTGGCTATCTTCTAAGATTCGTGAAGCAATCAAGTAGAACTGATAATTCAATATTTCAATACAAAAGAAGGCCCGCATCCGCGGGCCTTTTTATTTCTCTCCCTAAATAATTAAATCTTAGTTTTCACACATTCCTTTTTTAGAAAATGAGTCTTGAATCTTAAGCGCATCACCTTTTGTATACCAAAACTGGCTATGAGGTTTATCGTTTATCAAGATACGATAATGATTCTTAGCTGGATGCTTTTGTAGTGAGCAAGCACCCTCTACCGATGCAATGTCTCGCTGGGGGGATGTCCCACAAGAAGCGAGCGTAAGCCCTAATACGGCCATGGCCATTAACTTTTTCATAATTCCTCCTACGTCCTAATCACGTAGTAAAATTATCGGATAATCTTAAGAATAACTTTAGCGTATTACTCAACTATTATTGTATTTAAAAAAGAACCGCTTTCATGTATGCTTTATAAAAGGAGAAAAAATGAAAGGAAATCAAGAAGTTATCACTATTTTTAATGAGTTACTAACACAAGAGCTATCGGCCATTGATCTCTATTTCCTTCATTCACGCCTTTTTCAAGACATGGGACTGACTAAATTATATGAGCGCATTGATCATGAAAAAGATGATGAAACAATTCACGCAACCAAGCTAATTGAAAGAATTATCTTCTTAGAGGGCCTACCTGAGTTAGGAACGCGTCTTCCATACAAGCCAAGTCGTGATGTGAAGCAATTATTATCTGATGAGCTTCAGTATGAAGTTGAAAATAGTAAATTACTTAGAAAGGCAATCGCCCTCTGTGAGTCTGTTAATGACTATGTTTCAAGAGACCTACTATTGGGACTACTTTCAGATACTGAAAATGATCATATCGATTGGCTAGAAACTCAACTTTCACTAATTGATAAAATTGGTTTACAAAATTATCTACAGACTGCATCTGAATCTGTTTAAAGAAAGTAAAAAAAAGTAAACATTCACCTGTTTTTTATTTATAATTAGATAAATTAATTAAACACGGATGTTTACTTTTATGAATCTAATTAAAATATCATTTCTCTTAATTTCTTTGAGTTTTATTCAATCCAATGCAATTGCCGCCTTTGCAAAAGTTGTAAATATACGAGGAGAAGTTTCACAACTTCCACCTGGTGCCATGCAAGCAACTTGGATCAAGAAAGGACAATTACTAAAAGAAAATACTTCTATTGTAACCAGACTTCGCTCATTTGTGAAAATTGAGATTCTAGATGACGGAAGTTATATTGTTGTTGGGCCAAATTCTAAAATCGAACTCACAAAAGTGGAAAAGAAATCAGGAAGTATTATTCAGGTTCTAAACGGAAAGATGCGATCTAAGATTGTTCCGGCCAAAAAGTCTAAGGGCCATAGCGCATTTAATAAAGTCTATATCAAAACAAAAACAATGGCCTTAGGTGTTCGAGGAACTGAGTTTGTTACAGTCGTCAGCCAAGAAAACCAAGCAACTTCTGTTGTCACTCTTGAGGGAGAAGTAGCTGTTAAGAAAATTAATAGTGAGAGTATTGATCCTGAAAAAACCGTTAGAGACAATCTTGACCGCGATGATGTTACGATTGTTAAAAAAGGGACTGCATCAACAACATATGCACACCTATATGACGAAACTCCACCACAAAAAGTTAACCCAAGCCAGCTTATAGCACTTGAAAAGAATGAGAATTTAGAAAGTGTGAAAAGAAGCGATATCCAAAAAGCAACGACAGAGGATCTTAGTAAGAAACAGATCACAGATCTTTATGGCAAGGATGTTGAAGAAGACGAAGTTCCAAAAAATGGTGCTATCGTCGATCTTGATTCTGCGATTTTTATACCAGCGATCCAAGACGAGTCACTTGATGTTGGGAGTGTTGATAAGAACACAGGGCAATTTGTTGCTGCCAATGGAATCGAGCTAGACAAAAAGAAAGGCTTTGTTGCAACTAAGCAAGATGATGAGACAAAAGAAGTTGTCAAAAAACTTAATGACAAAATTGAATACAAAGAAGTTCAAGGTCATGAAGTTGTAGACCACCGCCCTTATACAGGTGCTGCCAAATTAGCAGGTATGCAAAATTCGTGGGGACTTAAAACAGGAATTAGTGCCAAGCAAATGAATTATGCGACGATGGGAAATATGAATGGAAGTGATGATGACAATTATATCGGACTTGGTGCTGATATTATTGGACATTACCGTCATGTTTTAAATCAACAACTATACCTTGATTACATCTTTGGAATTCATGCCTATTTCATGGATCGAGATAAACTAGAACCAGAAGAAATGGATGATGATATTCTGACATTTGAGCTAGGAATTCAAGCTTATTACCGATTAAATAATCGCTTCAGACTTACAGCAGGTTATTTTATGAATGACGAAATGTTTCTAGTTGCACGATTTGAAACGAGCCTAACTCCAGTAATGGATCAAAGAACACAATTTGCACCTTACCTTAAATTTGGTGCTGAATATGACTACAGTGATAATTGGACATTCCTAACAAATTACCGTTCATATATTGTTGACACTCATCATCCAAATATTGCCATCTACTCTGGAAAAGGTTTTGAACTAGGAGCGAGAAGACATCTTTCGAAGTCAACTGCCCTCTTATTTAATTTCTTACACCGCGAATTTATTGCACAAGATATTATCGTTAAAAATAAAGACTTTAGCGTCTTATATGAAATGGAGTTTTAATGAGAGCGCTATTATTAATTACACTACTTTTTAGTTTATCATCATGTTTTAAAACAGATGCTGATGGTAATGCCTACCTTTTTGAAAATGATAATAGGGCCGTACTCTCTTTTGAATTCTTCAATGCTGACACAACCTTAACTTGGTATTTTGGAATTCAAAACCAAGTTGGGACAAGTGCAACAGATGTGGAAGGCTTTAATTCCTCACAGTACTGGTGTATTGAGAATGTTTATATTCAATTGAATTCTGGGGATGTCTCAAGTGCTAACTTTGATGTTGTCTTAAATAACACTCCAACGGGTGCAGGAATTGGTTTCCCTGGTGGAAATGTAAATATTTCGATAGCTCCCGGTGATCAGGTTAAGGCATATATGACCTGCTCGACTTGCATAAACGGATACGGAACAATTAATTTTGAACTTGGGAAGTGTAACTAGCTCAATTTCTTTCTGCTGAATTTTATGAGTGCGAGGTAAATTATAAGATCAGCGAGATAAAAAATTGGAATCCAGTACTTGTGAAAAACAATAAAGTTTAAAAAGAAATACAAATAATAAATGATATTGACACAAAGGCCGACAAGTAAGAATTTGTCGGCTTTTTTGTATGCAAGATAAGCAAAGCGAATATAGACTAATAAACTCAAAAAAGCGACGACACGATAAGATGCTGTTAAGAGTTTACTCATATTAAATGGCATGATTAATTTTGTGAGCTCATTAGTTGTCTTTGAAAGTACATCATCACTTATACAACATGCACCACTGCCCTCAATTAAATACAGAAAGAAATGAATCCCAAAAATAAAAAGGGCCAAGTAAACCACTATCTTATACATCGTTATAAGTAGACTATGTTCTTTTAGAATATTGCTTAAGATACTCCACAGATCTAGACGAGCAAGAAAAATGAAGAAGAAAATAAGAAGAGTAACTCCAATCTTATAATCAGAATACATGGGAACAAAAACCAAAGAAGTAATAAGAAAACAAATCATCCCTTGATAAAAAGGCATTCTTTCAATTGGCAAAGTCGATTTAAAAATTAGCTTAACTCGTAAAGCATGAAAGCTTAATGCAAGATAGTACAGAGCAGCTAAAAGAGTAAAAGCTACATATATAATTACATTTAGATCAGAGAGTGAATATTCCATAAATTTTCTTAAGATCATCATAATTCAAGCAAGCTAATTTTACTATATTAAAACAATATATTTTATTCAACGACCTCCCCTTTACACAGTCCCAAATTAAACATAAATACTTGACATTAGACAATAGTTAATAATAAATATTGATAAAAATTTACTTTTTACGGATGGGCCATGAATATTGAAACCTTCAATTTTAATGATGGTAGTGAATACAAATTTGCATTTATTGAGAAAACACAAGCTGATAACTCGACTCCTGTTTTGTATATAGGAGGAGCTCTCCAAAATATCAAAAATATTGAATCAGCTTTAAAAGAGTTCACAAAGAAGCAAAATACAATCATATTTGAATTTTCGAAAATACCAGATAAGTATTTTACTAATAAACAAATCGATATAGATGAAGTTACCAAGAGAATATCAGATATCCTTTCCGATCTTGGTTATAAGAATATTAACCTAATCTGTTCGAGCTTTGGTGGGATTTACGCAAACTCCATTACTCAATCGAAATTGAATATCAAAAAATGTGTTCTAGCAGCATTTGGGCCAATAAGCCAACGAGGTCACGAATATATCGATAATATCATTAATAGTTCATTTATTAATGATAAAGAAGTTTTAAAGAATCAAACTCTGGAAACCTTATTAAACCATGGAGAGAAGAGTAATATAAAAAACTTTTTTTTCGTTAGAAAGTTACTTAGCTATACACTTAGCAAGTTAAACGAAGATGATTTTAAAAGACAATTACTTAGTTGTTACACTCTAAAAAATAAAACGAAAGAGCTCAAAGTACCTACCTGCAAGACCCTCTGTTTTACGGGTGAATATGATATCTTTACACCTTACTCAAATATACAAGACCTAATATCAATTAATGACAACCTTTCAATTCATAAAATAAAAAATACGGATCACTTCTGTCATATTCAAGATAGAAAGTATGTGGCCAACCTCACAAGTGATTTCTTTGATGAAAAATGAGGACATTATTAAATGAATAATATCAGTGCAAACCAAATAATCATTTTAACGATATACCTATCAACATTATATGTGATCGAAAGAAGAAAGATAATTGACTACAATGATGAATATAAGAAAGAGGCCAAATGTTCTCTCATTGTTATGTCGGGTTCACTATTAACAAAATTCATCGGTAGTCCTCTTCTATTTTTAATTGCATCACATATAGAAAAGTATAAATTCTTTGATTTTCAAATGCCTGCTTTAGTAAGGCTAATCTTAGTTTTTATCTTGGTTGATTTCGCATATTATGTTTTTCATCGTACTGCACACCAAGTAAGGCTTCTGTGGGCAAGCCATTCTGTACATCACACTCCTAATGTAATGCAAGTAACAGCAGCTTTAAGACTAGGCTGGGGCGCAGTTATTCCAGGGCAAATAATATTCCTATCTCCTTTACTATTGATTGGAATAAGAGCAGATGAAATTTTCGGAATTCTATCGTTAAATCTATTCTATCAATATTGGCTACACACAGAAGTCATACGAAAACTTCCTAACTTTATCGAGTATCTTTTCAATACACCAAGTCACCACAGAGTTCATCATGGTAGAAACGATATCTATAAGAATAAAAACTTTGGTGGAATATTGATTATTTTTGATCGTCTATTTGGAAGTTTTCAAAAAGAGGAAGAATCGATAAAAATTAAATATGGCAGGTCTGTCCCTATAAAAAGCTATAATCCTTTTTTCGTCGCATTTCACGAATGGATTAGTATTTATAAGGACACAACAAACTACCTTACTCGCAAAGTAAAAAGAATTTCTAATTAACTACTTTACGTATAAGAATTGAACCGGCCACCATTGATAGAACAAAGACAATAATTGGTGCTGATAAGTTAATAAGGTTTACGATTGCTGGCCCAGGACAAATCCCGGCAATCCCCCAACCGATACCAAATAAAGCGGCACCTGTAACAAGCTTTTTATCAACAATCTTATTTGTCGGAAGATGAAATTGAGTGTCACAGATTGGTGCACCACGCTTTGTAATTAGCTTGGTTGCAATTACACCGATAACAACAGCTCCACCCATTACAAATGCAAGAGAAGCATCCCATCCTCCCTGTAAAGAGAAGATATCAAGGAAGCCAATAACTTTCTTCGGATTCACCATACCAGATACAGTAAGCCCAATTCCAAATATGATTCCAGCTAGTAAACTTGTAAATTTTTTCATTATAGTAACCCCACTAAAGAAACAACTGCTATTGCAACGGCCATAAAAGTTAAAGTTGCAACAAATGAGCGCTTAGAAAAACGTGATAATCCACACACACCGTGACCACTTGTACAACCAGAACCAAGTTGTGTTCCTGCTCCAACAAATAATCCTGCGATAATTGCCTTAGGATATGAGAGCTCTAGTGCGTAAGAGAAGAAATCAGGATTAACAAACTTAACGATCAGTCCACCTGCCAACAGACCGAGGACGAAGAAAACTCTCCAAAACCCGCCATCATTCTTCTTATGGAAGTTAAAAAATATTCCAGAAATACCCGCAACTCGCCCATTAAAATAGAGCAAAAATGCTGCAGCTACTCCAATTAAAATTCCGCCCACAAGCGGCCATGTAAAGTTAGTCATATACTCACCTTTTTGTTAAATATCGTTACTTTGTATTACTTCTTAAGAGTCTTCTAGGACTTTCAAAGTTAAATTAATTATATATAATGATTATAAATTAACATTGATCGCCATCAAACTTGGAAAAACATGATTAAGGAAATCTTAAACAATATTGAACAACCTATTTATCGCCAATATCAAAAAGGTGAAGTTATATACAGAGAGTCAGAATTCCCACAATATCTCTATATTGTAGAAGAAGGCATTATTGGTCTCTACTACAATAGTGAAAATGGAAAAGAGAGCTTCCTAAGAGTTTACGGGCCAGGGGAAATCTTTGGCCATCGTTCATACTTTCTAGAAACTCCTTATCATGCAAACTCAGTTAGCTTGACGAAAGCTAAGCTTATGCTCATCGATCGTAAGCAGTGTGACAATATATGTCTTGAAAGCCCTGCCCTCTTGAAGAATATGACAAAGATTCTCGCAAGAGAGCTAGGAAATGCAGAGAGAAGACTGGCCGGAATGGCAGATAAATCAGCTAAGGCCAGAATTGTTGAGGCACTTGTCTACTTGAAACTCAAGCATCCTGAACACAATTGGACGAGAAAAGAGATAGCTGACTTTGCGGTATCAACTTTTGAAAGTGTGACAAGAATCTTAAGTGAATTAGAGGCGCAAGGTTTAATCACTAAGAGTGGCAGAAGTATTGATATCGTTGATGAGCAGAAGCTACTAAAATTCGCAAATGAGAATTATTAAGATCTTGTTAATTTCTTAGCAAATTTTACATTTAAAATCTCTAGAGCTTGTCTATATCACCCTATTTAGATAGGATGCGGCCAACTGTAACCCACACAAAGGCCATTTTATGAAATTAGCAATTACTCTTTTATCGTTTATCTCATGTCTAGCAATTAGCTCAAACGTAATCGCTTGTGACAATGCCGTAAGTAAGCAACTTGAAAGAAAGATTAGAGCAGATCGCCCTCTAGAAGTGAAGTATCTAATGTACCTTACTCAAGGTAGCGAACTTCTAAATGAAAGAGGAAATAAGCTAGCACAATTCAACGAAGATAAGCTTATCTACTCTGCAATTGGTTCTGAACACTCAGGTTGGTTTAATGCTGCAATTGCTGTTGATCCAGACACATGTTCGGTAGATTACATTGGCTACTTTGCAGCTGAATAAGTCAAAATTATATATTTAAAAATATTCAAGGCCCAGTCTCATCTGGGCCTTTCTATTTCCCAAACAAAATCTATGTAAAAACCTTAAGAAATTCCATAGATTTTTTGAAACTAAAAGCATTTAGTTTAACTAATTAACTTTATAAGGCCTTGAAATCTCATCTTACAATTTTGAAAGTCCACAAAAAATTGCCACAAAATTAAATATTACCCTTAGAAAGCCGATATAAGTAACTGAATTTAGTGATCTGTTCATTAAATGCTTTAATACTAAAGAAATATTATATTAAGTCGAAAATATTTAAGAACAAATTTTATTCACCATCGACTAAATATTAAGAAAGTTGTGAGGGACTTTGAAAAAACCAATACTCTACGTCGGACTAGCGCTGGCATCACTATTTAGCTTTAGCTATATCTTCTTTGCAGAAGATACAGCGAAGACAAATAGCTACAGTGAGATTGCGAAAGAGATTGGTATTGAATATGAACTAGTTAAACCAAAAGTTAAAGCAAGGCTAAACTCAAATGTAGCTACGTTCAGTAAAAGAAGTCCATCTTCAGTTGCACAAGAAAGTGTAGACGAAGCAGTTGAACCGAGTAAAAAAAGAGCAGATTTTCAAATTTCAAAACTTGCTGTTAATAAAAAGAAAAATAATTCAACACAAGTATTCTTAAACGATTCAGATTACTCTAGGCCATATTATTCGAATAATTCATTTGAAAGGATGCCTGCAAAAGCAATTGAAAAAATAGAGAAGCAAGAAGAAAGTAAACAAATTGTTTACTCCATCCCAACTCCTCCAAATGATATTGAAGAAAATGAAGAAGAAATAGATACTAAGCAACAAAACACTGGTTCAAGCAATACAGTCATTGTTACTCCGGCCATTGAAGGGCGAATCCCTCCTCTATCAGGACTAATAACACAAACAAATAAAAGTATATTCATTAATAATGCCTATGCAGCAACAACTTGTGACAATCCAAAGGTAGAACTTTTTGATCTTGTGACAATGACAGTCCTTGAAGATAACCCGATTACATTTGAAGGAATCAACACTTCAACTTATTTTAATTTTGATGCAAAAAAGTTGGCCCTCGATCTGACAGCTCCTGCTCGTTACAAAGTTAAAGTATCTGGTTGTAGCGATGAGCTAGAAAAAGTTGTAACTAGTTACTTTACTCCACAAGATATTACTCCGGTTTCAACATTATTAGCAAAAATCACGAATACAGATTTTGAGTATACTCCAACGAAAGAGCTTGCAGATTATCTCGATCGCACAGAAGCTTTAATTGAAGCAAGTATCGATAATCAAACAATAGACTATGACTTAATTTACAGTGAGCTTGAGAATAATACAGAGGCAAGCAACATCTTCACAGAATTAACGAATGGTGAAACTGCTGCAATTTTAAAAGATGCTGCACCGAAGTTAAAAACTCTTGAAACACCTACTTCATTAAAAGAAGGAATTTCAAGTGACTTTAAAACAAGTGCAGTTCACTGGGATTCATCATATCCTGTTGCCTATCAATGGATACTTGATGGAGCGACTGTTTCAAATGCCAGTACATGGAGCTACACTCCACCAGCTGATACTGCAGCAAGTGCTGAGATAATTGTTAGAATTGGAAAGAAGAATGATGGTGACGACAATGTAAACACAGCAATTCCTCATCATCAATTTATCTATACTCTCGATGTAGAACAAATTAACGATGCTCCTACTCTTGTAGCATCCCAAAGTGTAAATGTAACAGAAGATACAATTCACAACTTCTTTCTGACAACTGGTGATGATGTGGACTCGCCAAGTCTATCTTATATTACAACTTCACTACCAACAAACGGAACGCTTACTTGTGTAGGAACAACTAATGAATGTACGTATACACCAAACGCAGATTTTGTAGGTGTTGATACCTTTACATATAAAGTTAATGATGGAGAGCTAGACTCAACTGAAGCGACTGTGACTTTAAATGTATCAAATGTTAATGATAGGCCAGTTATTGGTGCAGATCAAAGTCTGACTTTAGCTGAAGATAACACACTTGCAATCACTCTTAACCAGGCTACGGATGTTGATAATTCACAAGCATCCCTTACATATAAAATTGTAAGTTCTCCGAATAATGGAACTCTTTCAAATTGTATTACAACAGGTACATATGGAAATGATTTAACTTGTGATTATACTCCAAATACAAATTTTTATGGAAATGATAGCTTTAGTTATATTGCAAATGACGGGTCTCTAGATTCTGCAGGTGTAGCAACTGTATCACTAACCATTACTCCAGTTAACGATGCTCCTACACTTGCAGCTACTCAAGCAGAAACGACAAATGAGGATACAGTCATTAACTTCAATCTAGCGGCCGGAAGTGATATTGAAGCAACACCTCTCAATTATACTATTATTTCATCAACGACTAGTGGCGTACTTAATTGTACACAGGGAACATCAACAGCTTGTAGCTATAATCCAAATTTAAACTTTTTTGGAACTGATACATTTACGTATAAAGTTGATGACGGAGAGCTTGATTCAACAACGGCCACTGTGACAATTACTGTTAACACAGTGAATGATGCTCCAGTAATGGGAGCAAATCAATCAGAGACGACTAATGAAGATACTGCAATTAATTTCACGTTAAATACTGCAACAGACGTGGATCTTCCTGCCCAAACAATCTCATACAAACTTGTGTCAGCTCCTACTAACGGTACTCTATCAAATTGTATAACGACTGCGACTTATATCAATGATAGAGACTGTACATATACTCCAA
Organism: Halobacteriovorax sp. RT-2-3; assembly: GCF_047085075.1. Lineage (NCBI taxonomy): Bacteria > Pseudomonadati > Bdellovibrionota > Bacteriovoracia > Bacteriovoracales > Halobacteriovoraceae > Halobacteriovorax > Halobacteriovorax sp. RT-2-3. The sequence goes on from NZ_JBKIYF010000001.1 coordinate 499,775, forward strand.
ATGCTAATTACAACGGATCAGACTCATTTACATATATTGCAAATGATACTGTCACAGATGCAGTCACTTTTGCGACGGTAACACTAACAATTAACGCTATTAATGATGCTCCGACACTTGCTCTAACTCAAACAGTTAGTACAAATGAAGATACAGCACTTAACTTTACTCTAAATGCTGGAGCAGATATTGAAGGAGACACACTTTCATATATAATCGTTTCAGCCCCTGCAAAAGGTACCTTAACTTGTACTGGTGGTACATCTAGAGATTGTTCATATACACCAGACCTAAATGATAACGGATCAACTACTTTCACATATAAAGTAAATGATGGACAACTTGATTCATCAGTAGCAACAGTTACCGTGAACATTACTTCAGAAAATGATGCTCCTGTAATGGCCGGAAACCAATCTGAAACGATTGCAGAGGATAATACTCTTAGCTTCACTCTTTCAGGTGCTACGGATGTTGATATCCCTGCACAAACAATTCAATATAAACTAATTACAGCTCCAGCAAATGGTACTCTTTCAAACTGTATTAATACATCAACGTACTCTACTGATATTATTTGTGACTATACGCCAGGAGCAAATTTCAACGGAAGTGACTCTTTTACATATAGAGCAAATGACACACTAACAGATTCTGCAACGGATTCAACAGTATCAATTACAATCACTCCTGTAAACGATGCTCCAACTCTTGCGGCCACTCAAAGTGTATCAACAAATGAAGATACAGTACTTAACTTTAACCTAACTGCAGGTTCAGATATTGAGGCGGATACACTTTCATACATAATCGTTTCAACTCCAGCAAATGGGAGCCTTAGCTGTACAGGTGGTACATCTACGGCCTGTACATTCACACCTGATTTAAACTTTAATGGTTCAACGACATTTACCTATAAAGTAAATGATGGTGCACTTGATTCGACTCTTGCAACAGTTACAATTAACGTTTCAGCAGTGAATGATGTACCTGTTATGGCAGCAGATCAAGCACATTCAACAAATGAAGATACTGCTGTAAACTTCACACTTAATGGTGCGACAGATGTTGACCTTCCAGCTCAGACATTAAGTTATAAGATCATTACTTCTCCTACAAACGGTACTATTTCAAATTGTATTACAACTGGCAGCTATGGAACTGATATCTCGTGTACTTACACACCGAATGCAAACTTCTATGGAAGTGATTCATTTACTTATACTGCAACTGATAGTGTTGGGGTTGCTGTAACAAATGCGACAGTTTCATTAACAATCAATAGTGTAAACGATGCTCCTACTCTTGCTGGAGACTGGTCTTTTTCAACAAATGAAGATACGGCCCATAGCTTTAATCTAACAGCGGCCACTGATATTGAAAATGATGCGCTTTCATATCTTATTGTATCAAATCCAACAAACGGAACTCTTTCATGTACAGGTGGAACGTCAACAGCATGTACATATACACCAAGTCTTAATTTTGAAGGAAGTGACTCATTTACTTATAAAGCAAATGACGGAGCACTTGACTCAAATACTGTTACAGTAAATATCACAGTTAATGCAATCAATGATGCGCCAGTAATGATTGCAGATCAAAGTGAAGTAACTAATGAAGATACTCCATTTAGTATAACTTTAAATGGAGCTACTGATGTTGACCTACCAGCGCAGACTATTAGTTATAAAATAATAAACTCTCCAACAAATGGTACAATTACAGACTGTATCACAACAGGCTCTTACGGAACTGATATCATATGTACTTATACACCAAATGCAAATTTCAATGGTTCCGATTCATTTACATATCTAGCAAATGATGGACTACTAGATTCAGCAACAAGCTCAACTGTTAACCTTACAATTAACGCTGTAAATGATGTGCCAACTCTTGCAGCAACTCAAACTGTTTCAACAAATGAAGACACAATACTAAACTTCAACTTAAATGCTGGCTCAGATATTGACGGTGACACACTTTCATATATCAAGCTTACAGACCCAGCGACAGGAACATTAAGTTGCACAGGAGGGACTTCACGTGCCTGTACTTATACGCCTGCAACAAACTTTAATGGTACAACTACTTTTACATATAGAGTAAATGACGGCTCAGCTAATTCAACAGTTGCAACAGTTACGATTATTGTAAACTCTATTAATGATGCACCTGTTATGGCAGCTGATCAGTCATTTACGACAAATGATAATACAGCACTGGCAATTACATTAAGCAATGCTACAGACGTCGATGGTGATGCTCTTACTTATAAAATTGTTACGCCACCATCTAATGGAACACTTTCAAATTGTATCACAACAGGTAGTTATGGAACTGATCTTACATGTACATATACTAGTAATGTTAATTTCCATGGTAGCGAAACATTCACATTCATTGCAAATGATGGAACTATTGATGCGGCTTCTGTTGAAACTGTAACGATTAACGTAACAGATAAAACACCTTCAGCTGCACCGACTATTGCACTTACATCTGCGACTTATACGAACTCAACTGCAAATACTATGACAGTAAGTAGCTGTAGCGATATTTCTTCTGTGATCATTAACGAAGGAAGCCAGCCGGCCGCTGGTGATGCATGGGTAGCATGTTCAACAGTTGCAAATGCTACAACATATACTCTTGCAAGTGCAACTCAAGGACTTCATACACTTAGAGCTTGGTCAAAAGATCCACACGGAAATATTTCCACATCATCAACTAATATAAGTGTTTACTACGATACAATTAACCCAAGTCTTTCTCTAACAACTCCTTCGATTCAAAAAGGCGGAAATAATATCAATCTTGCATGGAGCGCTACTGATGCCAGTACATCGACGGCACAAAACTTCCAAGTAGATTTCTACAACGGTAGTAGTTGGTCTTCAATTGGCACAACTGCGGCCATTAATGGACCAATTAGTTCACAATCTTTTACAAGAGCGTGGAGTGTTCCATTTATTAATACATCAAACGCTAAGTTTAGAGTTTCATTTACAGACCTAGCTGGAAACTCTGCAACAGTTGAGTCAGCTGCATTTGTGATTGACTCTATTGCACCAGCACTAAGTTATACATCACCAGCAAATAACTCTTACCACTTATCAAGTACGACGATTAACGGAAATTGTGAAAGTGGATTAAATATTAATATCTCTGGTGATATTCAAGCTGCATTTTCGATTGCTTGTTCTGGGGGGACTTTCTCACAAACAGTAAACTTCTCAGACAACGATGGAGCAAAGAATATAACAATCAATCAAGTCGATGCAGCAGGTAACTCGACTTCTGTTACAAGAACTTTCATACGTGATGAGGTCGCTCCAATTCTTACTAAAACTGCTGGTATCTCACCAGACTTTACAAATGCAAACACACCAAACGCATGGTCAGGTACTTGTGAAGGAACATATACGATTTATGTTACAGGTGATGAAACAACTTCATTTAATTGTTCTTCTGGGACATGGAGCTGGACACCTTCACCAAAAACAACAGATGGAACATTTGTTTATAACTTAGTTCAAACTGATGCTGCAGGAAATACATCTTCTCCGGCCCTATCTCTTTCTTGGCAACGTGACGCTACAGCTCCGGCATTTAATGCGACAGCACCAATCCAAATCGAGATCGGAGAAAACCAATCAGAAACAGTTCTGAGAGACAGCATAACAGTATCTGGTATTTGTGAAGGAACAAATGTTATCTCTATCTCTGGAACAGAGTCAGCAAGTATTACTTGTTCAGCGTCATCTTGGACATGGACATCGGCAAATTACACTACAGATGCCACGAGAGCATTCACATTCACACAATCTGACTCAGCAGGAAATACATCAGCACTAACATATACTTGGACAAGAGACTCTAATTTCCCTGCTCTAGCGATCGATGTTAACGCGATAAAAAATAATGGTTCTACTGCCACATTCACAGGAACGTGTGAAAATGGATTAACGATCAATATTACTGGAGCACAAACGACGACAACAACTTGTTCTTCAGGTGTATGGTCATGGACAACAGCATCAACTGCATCAGATGTTAACAATACATATAATTTTGCTCAAACGAACGCTGCCTCTAATACGACTACAGTTTCAGGTAACTGGTATCGTGAAACAGGCCTTCCTGTTATAAATACGATATCTGCAGGAGTTGCGGATCCATCACCAACTAACTTTATTCCATATTCGTTAACAGCTAGTTCTCAAAATGCGAATGTTTACCTAACTCATATTTGTCTTCAATCAAATACAACGACTCAACCTGCAAGTGACGATGCTTGTTGGATTGCAGTGAACTCGACTTCGATTGGAATAACTCCAGCACAAAATATCACTGTAACAGACTACTCTTATCTTCTTGGTTGGGAGCCTGCTTTATACGATGTTTATGCTTGGGTAAAAGATGAAGCTGGAAATATTTCATCAAACACACAAGTGCTAAGTACTGACTACGATCAAATTGTATATAGTAAAGATGCTCCTCCACTAATTTGGGACGTAGCTGCTGCTAATAATGATTTATCATCAATTCCTCCAACAAGAGCAGAATCCTCTGTTCCAACAGGTACTGACCTTTATATTCGTTGGAAGGTAGACGATGCTGTTGGTCTTTCGACTACGGCAATTAATCTTTTCTATACACAAGATGAACAAACATTTACGGCAATTGCTGGAGCACAAGGAATTTCACCACATACTAATCACGGTTGTCCTAGCATCACTTTAGCTGCAAATGAAGGTTGTTTTAAGTGGACAGGTGGTTCACCTCTGGCAACTGCATACAAGATCAGAGTTAAGGTAACAAATATCTCAGGTATTAGTACACAGCTTACTTCAACTCCATTAAATGCTGATCGTATTAAGATTATTGCAGGAAATACTGAAGCAGGTCTAGGTGGGGATGCGAGATCGGCCCTATTCTTTAACAAGCGCGTTGGTGACTCTTCTGATATCCACACTCTTGTCTTTACTGATGATGGTAATATTTATTTTGCAGATTATAAAAGAGGTATTATCACTGTTGACCCTGCAGATGGTAAGCAGAAACTCTTCATTGCAAAAACTGGAACGTCAACTGGAGATGGTGGACCGGCCGAGAGTGCAACTCTACGCTACCCTATGAAAATCACTCTTGATTATCAAGGGAGACTATTAATCCTTGATTATAACAGAATTAGAAGAGTTGACTTAAATCTTGAAAACCCAACAATTGAAACGATTATTGGTGGTGGCTCTAGCACTGCAGACACTGTAGCAAACCCACTAGATCTTCAAATGCGAGGATTATCAAGCTCTGATTACCGTACGAATGCTGTGTTATTCACACCACTACCAAATGGTGATATCTGGTTTAATGCTGAAAGATCAGAAAGTATTGAAACAGACGGCAACTTCAAAGTGCGTATCTACAGAGCAGCAACAGGGCAAGTTGAATCATTCTATCTTGGTGGTACAGGAAATGGTTGGCAGGCATCTCAAGACCTATCTAAGTGTCGAGTTGGATATACTGGTATCAAATTTAATCAAGCGACATCTCAGATTCAAGGAATCACTGGAACGGCCTATCACCATAAGAATTTTCCAGGCTGTGATATGTATGGATCAACTTCTGACTATACTTATGCAAGAATTTATTTTGATCCAACAACTGGTCAATCTATTACACCACTAGATAATAGCTACCGTTGGTATCACTACTATAACTATACAGGTATGGATGGTAACTCATATGTAACAGTAGCAAGAAGTTACATGAATCGAAATAATTTTGATGGAACATATACAAGAATCCTAGGTTCTGGAACGCTTGGAGAATGTGCAGATGGAACACTGGCCACTGCATGTAATATGGATATCTATTCGGTTTTCGTTGATAAGAATGGAAAAATTTATTTCAGTGACCGCGGTAAAATTAGAACCCTAGATAACGAAGGGAAAGTTGTTACAATCTTTGGCCAAGGTCAGTCTTACGGAGATAATGTAAATGCCGTTAATGCTCGCTTTAGTAATATTAGCCGTGTCACAAGATTAAATAACGGAAAGATTGTTGTAAATGACACTTCATCTTACTATCTAAAAGAATTTACTATCGAAGGGAATATTCACAGTATCGCAGGTAATGGTACAGTGGCCACAGCTTCAACTGCTGCAGCTGCAACAACACAGCCAGTAAGAAACCCATATTGGACCGTAGTTGATCGTGCAACGGGAAATATCTATATGGACCGTGTAGAATGGCACTATGGACGTTTTTCAATGCTTAACCGCTCGACAGGTATGTGGGAAGATGTCTTTAGCAATACAAGTGGTACAGCTTATTATGACCCGACTTCTGATGGAAAAATTGGCAGTGACATTGATGTTGCCGGTGATCAAAACAGGGCCCTACCTCTTGGTTTTGCCAATGGTAAGCTATTCTTAAATAGAATGAGATATAACTCAACAGACCTAAGATACGAAGACTTTATGCTTAAGGCATATGATTCGGCCGATAGCTACAGACAAGAACACGTCTGGGGTGTTCTTGGATACAATAGTACAGAAGAAGGTTGTACAGAACTAAGAACTGCACCAACTTCTGGTAGCACTTGTGAATATGAGTACTGGGATAATTACAGAAATATCTACTACGATAGTGTTGATGCGAAGTATGTAACAGCGAAGATGTATCGTGGTGCTCAGCGCAGAATTATTGCCTTTAAAGACGGAAACGTTGAGCAAATTGCCTATACAGCTAGAAATATTGATGACGGTTTCGTTTACACTAGAAGAGGCGGAACGCAATATCTCTACTACTGCTATGCTAGCAGACTATATGCTCACAATATCGATACTGACACTGATCTTGGTGCCCTGAGTTGGACAATGCCTCAACTTTCATGTCGTGGTGTGGAGTTTGATTACAATCCAACTAACGACTCAATCATCTTCCCATTTGAGCAAAACGGACTCTATGGAGTTGCAGAATACTTCCTCTAAACAAGTTTAGATTACCTAACATTTGTTCTTGTAAAATACTGATTTTACTCATGTACAAAAGACATACATAGTTATAAATAATGCTCAACAATGAATATTTTCATCTTATTTAAGCTAAGATGTGAGCATTATGAAGAAGATAAAAACTACGCTTTCCCTATTCGTTTTTTTCATCAATTTACTAGTACTAGGTAGTGAACTAGACATTAGTATGCTTCCAGACAAGAGTGTTCTTCCAGGTGAAGTTGCCATACAAGTTCTTCCGATAAAATCAGTATCAAATGCCACGTATAAAATTACAATTGAAAGTAATCAGCAGTGGCGTGCCGAAGGCCCAGAAGAAGCAAACCTAATTGCTGGCGATCTAACTTATTTAACTTTTTATACATACACTCCAAGCTTTGTTGATGCAGGAACAATTCATGAATTGAAAATTGTTTTTACCAATACACAGACACAAGAAAAAATTGAAAACAATATTAGCTTTGTTGTTGCCAAGAAACATAATCTCGATTTTTTTGATGCTGATCAAAATATTGAAACAAATAAGAAAAATCACTCTCTTAACTTAAAGGTTAAAAATACTGGTAACTCAAGTGAAGTTTATAACTTCTCAATAAGAAACTTAACACCTGAAGTAAGTGTGAGTGTAAACAGCTCCCCTATTACCATTGCTGCAAATGAAGTAAAGCTTCTTCCTGTAAGAGTTAACTTTAAAAATAGTACTTCAACTTATGCGGCCTTTGAAGTGAGCGCAAAAGTTGGAACAATTACAAAATTTCAAAAAAAATTCCAGGTAAAATTTGTTAGCTCAACAAATAACCAGGATAGACAAGGTAATTACCTTGATACAACACTAACTATTACTAATGACTACATGAGTGTGGAAGGTAAAGACTCAAATCTAAGTTCAGTAGTCTTAAATTCTAACGGGGCCCTATCTGACTATGTTTCTTTATCAAGCTACGTACAAGCAAATATGGTCAATGGACAAGCACAAGATGCACGTGGCACATTCCACTTTGATGGTGATAACTGGCGATTTAGTGCTGGAAATAATGTCGATCTAGACGTTGATACAAATGTTGGTAACGAGGCCCGTGATGGTGTTGCCTATTCAAGAGATATATTGCCTAACCTAAAAGTTGGAACGCTAGTAGGTGTTGACGAAAATGATGAATTTAATACAGCGGCCATGGTTCAATATGACCCAAAACCAGGACAACGAACTTTTGTTATCATCAACCAGAATACAGACTCTGGAGAAACATCTGGCTCAATTGGCTATCGTGGAAATTTTAATCCTAATGATAAATTATCATTTGCACCATCCCTAACTGTTTCCGATGACCCTCAACGTGGAGTAATACAAGATTACCGTACAGCTATTCGTTACATGGTAAGAAAGAACCTCCCTATTGCAATAACTTCTGGTTATAGAAGAGATCGTTTTCAAGAAGTTATCTATAATAATACTTCTCTATCTTACGATTTTGATGGTGTTCTTCTCGAACTTAGCAGAAATGACGAACTAAACAAAGACACTTTCGAAACAAATGAGCAGAGTAGATCACATCGCAGCTCTAATAATGTTCGTGTAAGCTTTCCAATGGGAGGAGGCTTGTCGGCCAGTGTTAACTACCAAGATCAAACTAGCTCAAGTGAAAGTGAACAAAGAAAGTTCATCACATTCGCCTACCAGAACAAGCAATTATATGCCGCAATGAGAGCTGGTGTTGCAAGCAAGAATTATACAGATGCAAATATTCAAGACTATACTAACGAGCCTTTTATATCTGTTGATTTAAGCTACAAAGCACCAAAGTTCACAATAAGATCGCATTTTGAGTATGAATCATATGGGGATGACTCATATCGTACACGTACTAGTGTAGGCGTAAACTATAATATCAACAATAACCACTTTAATGGTGATGCCTACGTTAGAGTTGGCCATGATGAAGGCCAAAGAAACGATTACGTAACACAAACACAAACTGATCTTGATTATATCGAAGCAGGTATTCGAACAGGAGCAGACAGTAATTATTCATTCGAAATTTATACAAGAGCAGAAGATAATCATCAATATGATGATATCGATTATCAAATAGGTATTCGTTTTCAATACCGTTTTGGAGCAAAGACGCCAAGAGGTGTCGAAGATGCTTTTGGTGGAAAACGCACAGGTAGTATTGCTGGCCGAATCTGTATTGATCGAAACCTAAATGGCCTATGTGAAGACTTTGAGCCGGGTGTTGAAGGCCTTAATATTTATAGCGTAACTGGAAGCACAACAACCGACAAAAATGGCAAATATATCATTAATGAGCTTAAACCAGATATTGACCACATCTCTCTTATTGAGCGACAAGTTACTGCGAAGTCTTTGGAGTCAGCGCAATACTATAAGGGGACAAAGGTCATAAAGAATCAAACTGTACATGTTGACTTTGCACTAAAGGAAATATCATCAATCAATGTCTTCTCTTATAATGATATTAACAAGAATGGACGTTTTGAAAAAGACTTCGATACTCTAATTGGAGATATCACATACCAATTAATAGATAAGAATGGAGAGATTATTCAAATAAGCGCCCGTTCTTTAAATGGAATTAATTACTCACGTCTTAAAAACGGAAATTACAAGTTAATTGCGACAGCAAACTCTCCTATTTACCAAGAGATTCAGAAAGAAGTTACATTAGAGCTACCTAAAGACAATATGCAGACAATATCATTTGGGTTCGAAATCATTAATGCAGACACTCTGCCGACACAGGAGCTTATTGTTTCAGAGTTTGACAGCAGTATAATTAGTTCGCCTAAATTTAGCGCCTTATTAATATTAGACTCATCTGAAACTGAATACACAATTCTTTCAGATATTTCCGTAGAACTTGATGGCTATCAAGTTGATATAGAAATCGAAGAAGTATATTCTGGCATGTGGGATATTAATATCGACTTGAAAAATCTTATTTCATTGCTAAGTCAAAAAAACGAGATCACTATTGATATTGAGTTAGAAAATGAAAATGGTGAAAAACTACAAATCAGAAGAACTAGAAACCTCTTCTACAATAATTAAGGCCAATAAGAGATGAAAATATTTTTAACTATCATTCTACTTTGTGCAAACCTTTCAGCTTCGGCCTGTCTCGTTCTACAAAAGGACGATAATGGCAAAAAGTCACATCCTGCAATCAAACATTATGTTGAAGATGGAGACAAGAAGAGAGAAATCGTTGTAAAAAACACGAGTGACAGTATTTGTCGCTACACTATTATCAAAACAGAGCTTATCCAATCAAGAGATGGTAGTTATAGCTATCTTCCATATAGAATTGGTCAAGATGTAAGTTATTCATTAGCGCCATATATGTCACTTTTAGATGAAAAAGGGATTGAAAGCTTTTCTATTGAACAAAGTTTAGCTCCTGGAGAGACAAGGCACTATGGACTACAAATTAACATTGCCTCTGACTTAAAGACAGGTAGTTTTCAGGCCGGATTTAAAATTGATTATATGAGTGGAGCAACAAGCTTCATCGTTGGTGAAATTTATTATTCAACTAAAGAGACACAAGTATCACCACAATTGAGATTCTTAAAATTTGACAAGAAAAAGAACAAGCTTACTTATGCACTTGCAAATAAAGGAAACGCTTACACATTCTTTGAGATGAATCTAATCTATACTGATCCGATATCAGGGTTTGAGTCTCATGGTGTAACTGTAGATAACAAACTGCACTTATTTAAGGCCAATATAAAAAACCACCTCCTGCCAGGAGGTAAGACAATTTTATCGGAAATTAGTCTTAAATCACACCTAAGAAATTTAAGAAAACAATTTGCGCAACAATACCCTGGACTGGACTTTCCAGAAGTATTAAATCTTACGGCCGTTCCGCTATACGGAATTGACTACGAGAACTGGACAAATCACAAAAACTTACCATTAGGATTCAAATCAGTAATGATTCAAACTAATTTATAAATTTAAGGAGAAGACAATGAAATTAATTAAGCTAGCAACACTTGCAACAGCATTAAGCTTCAATTCATTTGCAGCAGATTCAACAGCAAATGGATCAATTACATTATCAGGTGGATTTTCACCAAAAGTTAGCAGTGTTTCGATTGCACTTGTTGATTGTGGAAAAGACGTAACATTTAATGACTGTGATGCAACTCTAAGTTCAACAAGCTTTGGATCACACACACAAGATGCAACATTAAACCTAGGTACTTTTGATGGTGAATCAAATACACGTTATATAAAATTTGAAATCAAATCAAAAATGTTACTTTTCAAAGGTGACTACCTGAAAATTTCAAAATCTCTAACATCTTCTTCAAATGATGTATCTGTAGCACTTGAAAAAATGATTTTTGTATCTGCAGGTCTAGATACATATGGACAACAGACTCTTGGTGGAGCGACTTCTAGCCTAGTATCAGGCGATATCATGGTAGACACTAAAAAAGCTATTACTGATGTTGCATCAGAAGTATACAACTCTGCAGCAGCTAACCCAGGTGAAGCAAACGCTAAAGTTCTATCTGCCTTAGCAGATAACACAGCACTTACAGTTAGAGGAATTATCGCTCTTGAAGCTGGTGATGAAGCGACTTCAGACAACTTCCAAGCTGTAATCAATGTTGGTTTCACTGGTGTTGACGGCCTATAATGATTAAAAATATAGCTCTCACATTCATAACTCTTATTGCTTTTAGCATTTATGCTTCTTGTAATATGGGTGGCTCTTTTAGATGTGAGAGCTATTCTGATATTGGCCTTAATGGTCTAACTCTTGATCCATGGCAAGTGTATGAAGGTAGCTACTCTTGTTCATCACCGAGTAATTCAAATTACTACTATGATATCCAAGACATTAGTATAAAAGCTGGAATGACACTGGAGATTAGTTTTAAGACTGATACAAGTGCAGAACTCGATTTAAAGGCCATCACTTCAAAAGGGATTAGACATATCCAACGAGTGAAAAATCAGCTGATGTATGATGCTATTGATGGAGATCGTTGGTATTGGCAGACATATCAGCTTACTATCACTGGAAAAGCAACAACGCTAACTCAACTTAGAATTAAGCTTCCTGCATATACAAATATTGATGATTTCCAGTGGACTATTGAGGACTCATCTGGTTCTGGGACGAATGGACGTTATTTACAATTAAATGATCAAATACATTTCAACTACACTATTTCAGAAGATGACTTCTTCTCTCCAGTTCCAAAGGTATGGAATATAGAGCTCGAAGGTGTCTTTGGAGCAAATGATGAAGCATTAATAGGATTTGCACCTCGTAGTACTAACCCAATATTTCTTCCAAGCTGTGAATCTATCATAGATTCACTTATTGTTGTTACTGCGCAAGAAAGTGGTAATGATTCATTTTCAATAGAGTGTGATCAGTTAATATTCCCACTTAGTGCACGAATCCCCTATTTAAGATTAAAAAATAACACGGCAAAGAGTTATTGTTCGACAATAAATTTTTCGATTCAAACTCGATTTAGACTATCTATCTCAGATGATATTCAATCAACTGATTACAACGAAGTATTCGATATTATTACAGAATTTAAGTAAGAAATAATTTCAGGGAAACTTGGCCTGCCTTGCATTTCCAGATGTAAAATGCGATTTAGTAAACAAATATACAAACAAAAAATAGATAGTGAGGATAATATGAAAAAAGCACTTTTATCACTAGTGTGTCTACTTACACTTAATGCACAGGCCGGTATCTCTATTGGACTACCTCCAGGAATGAGCATGCCAGACTTTGATTCAATTGAGCAATCTCAACGTGTTTTTGAGGAAACAGTTGAAGAGCTAATGGCAAATGAAGAAGTTAAATCAATAGTTAGAACTGTTGAAGAAGACTACCTAGCAGCTTGTACTGCACAGCCAGAAAAAGCTTCTGCATCACTATTTAATATGTACCTTCGTTATAACTGTGAAGGTGCAACAGATGTTAAACTTGTTATTACAGCAAAGATCAAAAAAGGCGTTGTAAAAGTAAAAAACTATAAAGTTAAGTTCTAAGAAATAAAATAATTGGGCCAGCCTAGCTGGCCTTTTTATTTGCCCTTTTAATTATATTAATGTAATTAATACCAAAATTTATACAAGGGAGCTGCACCATAATGTGGCTGAGAATAGCGGAATTGGCCGTAAAACCTTCTAACTTGATCCAGGTAATGCTGGCGTAAGGAGATTCAGATGAAAATACTGATACTAGTATTTATTTCCCAACTAATTCATGCTCAAACAAAAACAGTAGATTCAGACAATGCAATCTATATCTATGGTCTTTTTGAAAAGAAAGAATATTACAGTGATGCTAATAGTATTTCTTTAAAGACGCAAAAAGATTTTTCGCAACAACAATCAACAGATATCAGTGAGACCTTTAAGGCGATTCCAAACCTAAATATGGCAAATGGTAGCTCTCGCTCAAGCTTCTTTCAAATAAGAGGTATTGGAGAGCGCTCAGCATATGAAGGGATTTCGAATTATTCAGTTGGTTTAATGGTAGATGAAATAGACTATACGGGAGTTTCTGGAACAACAAACCTTAACGGAGTTAAGCAACTTGAGATCTATAAAGGACCTCAAGCAACACGTTTTGGTCCAAGTGCAATGGCAGGAATGATTCATGTAAAATCTCTTACACCATCACAAAAATCCCAAATAAATACATATCTTTCATATGAATCATTTAACACTTGGGAAGAAAGTATCAGTTATTCAGGAATGCTAAGTAAAACGACAGGCCTAGCACTCGCTATTAGTAAAAGAGATAGCGATGGTTATATGAACAATGATTACTTAAGTCGCAAGGATACAAATGGACAAGACGAAATAAATCTACGCACTAATCTGACGATGGACTTTAACACGGCAACTCTAACGACAGGGATACACTACTTTGATAAAAACAACGGATACGATGCGTTTGTTCAAGACAACGGCTTCACGACACGTTCAGATAAACCAGGTAAAGATGAAAGTAGAACATTTGGACAATACATAAAACTTGAAAAAGATTTGAATGCAAACCTGACAAGTACATCGATATTAACTCACTTCAAAAACAAATCTTATTATAGCTACGATGAAGACTGGGGAAATAATCCATACTGGAATTCAATCCCAGGATGGAGCGCAGACTACGACTACAATATTGAGTTCCCAAGAGAGCGAGAGGATTTCACATTGGATCAACGTCTCTCATCAAAGGCCACGACAGCTGGTATTTACCTAAAATCATCTAACGAAGATTTCAAGGAAGTTGGTTATGAAGACTCAGTAGTAAGAAAAAATATAAGTGGAGAAGTCGATACAAAATTAGTTTCAATTTACGCTGAAAGTAGAAATGAGCTAAGTGAAAAATTGAGCTTAGACTATGGTGCACGTCTAGAATATCGCAAGGTAGAATTTGAATCATTAGAAGGCGGTATTAAAACAAATCTTACACCAGAAGATCTGATGTATGGCCTTAATATCACGCTATCTAAGAAAGAACTTCTTGGTGATCTTGCATACGCTAAACTATCTAAAGGATATAAGCCTGGTGGTATAAACACACAGTCGGCCGTACCAAATTCGAGAAAAGAGTTTCAACCTGAAGACCTCTATTCATTAGAAATTGGACAGAAGTATCTGATAAAAGAAAAAGGGATTTCAATAAATAGCTCTCTTTTCTTTATGTATCGAAATAATGCTCAAGTTAAAACATCATTTCAAGATGATCCAATGGATCCAAGTTCGTTCACATTCTACACAGATAACGCTGCAAGTGGGTTCAATTATGGAGCAGAGATTGAAGCTAGTCTTGAAAAACCATATGGCCTAAACCTCTCTTCAGGACTTGGTCTACTTGGAACGCGCTACGGAGACTACAATATTGGTACACGTGATCTTGAAGGAAGACAAATGCCTCATGCACCAAACTACCAAGTTAATTTAAACCTTAACTATAAATATAGAAATGGACTGTATTGGGATATCAACTTCTACGCTTCAGATGATTTCTACTACTCAAATTCACACGATTTGAAATCTGATCCGTATCAGATAGTTGATACTAAGATAGGATATCGCTACAAGTCTTTAGACGTCTCAATTTGGTGCAAGAATGTATTTGATGAAACATATTCTCTGCGTGGTTATTACTTTGCGAATATGCCTCCAACTTGGCAAGATGAGCTATATACTCAAAACGAGGCTCCAAGAAGCTATGGGCTTAGCTTAAAGTATGAATTTTAAATTAAGTACTAGAGATAATCTTTATTAATACCATATGCATTAAAAATATGATCATCAGGAGTTACACGGTAAAGTTTTAATTTGTTTCTCTCTCGATGTTGTGAAATATATGTTTCATAACAATCTTCTACAGATAGAATTTCACTAGTGAAAACTCCTTGCTGGTCAAAAGCAAAGCGTTCAGCACGATAAGCATGTTGGGCGCGATTTTTCTCTTTTATTTCATAAATTTCATACATCTTATTCGTTTCATACTCTGAAAGATCCTTCATAGGCTCAAGATCTAGACCGAATAACTTTTGAAAGTCTTTGAATGTATTATAATAAATCATATCCACTTCATACTCTTGTGGTATTAGCTCATCAAGAGCATGTGTTGCTTCATGAACAAAGAAGTGAGCAACAAGTCCTAATTCATCTTCAAGACCGATGAAGATTGTAGGTGTCTCCATTGTAAAGTCAAAAAGAGCAGAAGTTCTCTGTGTTAATCCTCTGCGCTCTCTTTCAAGCTTTGAAAGGTTTCTTATTTTTAATTTACCATCATCTAATAAAGGTCTGATTCTATTAACAACCTCCTGGCCTTTATCAGTTGTTGATACTAATGAGAAAAGATCATCAATTGAGTAGTTACTTTTATTTAAGTGATAATCTTGCCCAGCTCGATTGATTACACATCTATCAACTTCGGCCCTTTGATCTTGCGTGCGGTGTCGATAAGTTGGGTTATGATCTATATCTGGACCAAAACCTCCGAGACCACCTAGGCCGCCAAAAGATGCTAGAATATTTAGTTTTATGAATGTGAGAGCCAGGTATTTTTCCATAATGATCTTCCTTTAAGATGAAGATATCACTTAATAGATGCTACTTGTCATTAATTGAAGATACTTCATATTTGACTATTTTCTATACATATTTCAGCAACTTAGCTTAATTAAATAGGCCCAGAACTAGACGATTTATGATGATTTGACTAAAACTATAGGATACTAATTTAACGTAAGAGAGATTTATGGGAAGAAAATCAGCAAAAATTGCGGCCAAAAAAGGCGCAGCAGACAAGGCCCGTGGGCAAGTATTTACGAGAGCTCTTAAAGATGTATTCTTAGCATCGAAAAGTGGTAGTGGAGATCCTGATACTAACTTTCTTTTGAAGGTTGCTATTGATCGTTGTAAGAAGTTTAACGTACCAAAAGACAATATCGACCGTGCGATAAAAAAAGGACAAGGTGGTGATGGTGCAGGTTACGTCGATATCAACTATGAAGGTTACGGACCTGGTGGTGTGGCCGTTTTCGTTGAGGCCTCAACAGATAATAATACAAGAACTGTAGCAAGTGTAAGGAGCTACTTTAATAAAGTTCAAGGATCACTTGGACAAACTGGTTCTCTTGAATTCGTATTTAAAAGAGAGGCAAACTTTCTCGTGAACGAAGAGAATGTTTCTAATAAAGACGAATTTGAACTTGAGATTATTGATGCAGGTGCTGAAGATATTACACTAGAAGACGGTGTTTTTGAAATCATCGCACCAGTTGAATCATTTGGAGATATTCAAAAGAAACTTCAAGAAATTGGGATTACACCTGAAGAAGCGAGACTCGAAAGAGTTCCTTTAAACTATAAAGCAATTAATGATGAAGATACATTGAAGCAATTCGAAAGATTAATCGATCTTCTTGAAGAAGACGACGATGTTGTTACTGTTTATCACAACCTTGAAGAATCAGAGGAGTAATTCATGAAAAAAATCATTATTGCTCTAATCACTCTTATTGCAACAGCTGGCGCTTCAGATTTAAAAGTAGAAAAAGATCTTGCGAAAAATCTATTTCTTTCTCTAGAGTCAACAGTAGAACCAGATTGCAACGGGTCTAAATGTATAATCGAATTAGACCAAATTTTTTGTACACAATTGTTTAAAAAGACAAAATGTACAGTAGGTGCTTTTTCAAATGGTGACATTCTTGTTAAGACAGTAAAGGGTGACGAGGCACAAGATATCTCGGACGCTTTATACGATATTAGCGAAGCGACTTGTTCATCAGACAAAGATGCCTGTGGAATTCATTTCTACAATGTAACTTGTGAAGAAAAATCAAAGTTAGTATTTAAATCATATAAATGCCATTTAAGTGACTTAAGAAAATAGTTTAAATAAAGGGATCCTTAGGATCCCTTTTTTTTTACTAACCAAGCTTACTCATATCAATGACAAAGCGATAACGGACATCACTTTTAAGTACCCTTTCATAAGCTTCATTAACTTGTTTAGGCTCAATCATTTCTATCTCAGGGGAAATATTATGCTTCCCACAGAAATCTAACATTTCCTGTGTCTCTTTGATTCCTCCAATAACAGAACCTGCATAACTTCTACGTTTCATAATAAGTGGAAATGGATGTATTGCTAAAGGTTCTTCAGGAACTCCAACAGAGACCAATGTTCCATCTAGTTTTAAGAGATTAAAATAATTTCCCATATCTATTTTATTACTAGAAACAGTATTAATAATAAGGTCAAACTTTTCGGCGTTCTCTTCAAAAACTTTCTCATCTCCCGTATAGAGGAATTTATGCGCTCCTAATTTTGAAGCATCCTCTTGCTTATTCTTTGTATGACTAAGAACTGTAACTTCAGCACCTTTTGCGGCCGCTATCTTAACTCCCATGTGCCCTAGTCCCCCAAGCCCCATAATAGCAACTTTTTTGCCAGGGCCAGCTTTCCAATGAGTTAAAGGAGAATACAGCGTTATACCTGCACACATAAGCGGGCCAGCTTTTTGTAAATCAATATTGTCAGGAATCTTTAAAACGAAGTCTTGGTCAATTACGATAACATCAGAATAGCCACCTTGAGTATGGCCAGTACCATCATCAACTTCCGAACCATATGTCTGTGTTGCCCCTTGCTCACAATATTGTTCAAGATGATTTTCACAAGGAGAACAACTACGACAAGAATCAACAAGACATCCAACTCCAACACGATCCCCTATTTTATATTTTTTTACATTTGCACCAACCTCTCGAACAACACCAGCAATCTCGTGCCCAGGAACTAGAGGAAAAGGTGTACCTAGTCCCCACTCATCTCTTACCATATGAATATCAGAGTGGCAGATACCACAATACTTAATATCGATCACAACATCATTAGGTCTAGCTTCTCTTCTTTCAAAATTATATGGTTCAAGTGGCGCTTTAGGACTCTTTGCCGCGATTCCTTTTGATCTAATCATTACAGTCTCCTTGTTTAAGATGATCGCATTATACAAGGTAAGTGCTACCTAATAGATTAATGATTTTCTTAAATTTTATTCTTCGGATATAATTTAAACATGGCAAAGCTAAATGTATCAATTGAGGGTGTTAGGTATAATCTGTTTAATGATTTATACTATCGAATGATCAGAACATCCTGGTCTCGTTTTTTTCTAACTGCGAGTTTAATATACTTGATCATTAACTTTCTTTTTGCGTTACTTTACTTTTACTCTCCAGCAGAAATTTCAAATACTAATAGTAACTCGCTTTGGGATGCATTTGTCTTCAGTTTTCAAACAAGCTCAACTATCGGCTATGGTTACTATCTTCCTAAAAATGACCCTGCCCACTTCTTAGTGATAATCGATGCCATGACTGGTATCTTCTACGCTGCAATTATAACAGGTATGGCCTTTGCTAAATTTGCAAAACCTTCAGCTAAGATTATTTTTACAAATAATATTATCATCGCTACGTTTGATTCAGTACCGACTCTAATGTTTAGAATTGCCAATAGTAGGGATACACATATTATCGATGCATCAGTTAAGGTTGGGGCCTTAATTCCCTATGTTTCTAAGGAAGGCCATCATATAAGACGTACATGTAACTTAAAGTTGATGAACACAGAAAACCCGACATTTCTTCTAACATGGACAGTTATGCATCCCATCGATACAGAAAGTCCACTCTATGGCCTAACGTTAGATGAAATAAAAGAGAAAAGAATATCTTTTTCAACTTCATTTACTGGAATAGACAAAGTACTTACTCAAACTGTTCACTCTAACCACATCTACCTTGCAAAGGACTTACTCAAGGCAAAGAAGTTCAAGGACGTCCTCAAGCATGATCAAGAGGACTCCTATCAATTAAATTTAGATAATTTTCATTCGATAGAAGACTAGAATCTAATCCCAGCTCCAATGTAAAAATTGAATCCACTTTGATCAATTTGTTGTGAAACACCACTTTCATGTGCCATTGGTGCAAGCACGTAATCTCTTTGCTCTACTCCTACTTGTACAAAGAAATTATCCCAAAAAATGGCCTTCGCCTCAAGCGAGACACCGTAAGAATAGCCACCAATATCGTTAAAGTGATTTTCTTCATACTCTGTACCATTGTAGTAAGTTTTAGTATCAGATTGGACATGAACTAAACCTGCACTTATACCTGGACTTAACTCAAATCTAAAACGGGGAGTATCAACAAGTCTAATGGCATATTTCATACCAATTTGGATATCATTCAATATCGTAACATTTTTAGCTTCATAGACATCATATTGATCATCCTCTAGAAAGCCTCCTTCAGTTACACCAACATGTCGACCAGACATATTATAGCGACGATACGTATCGGCCAATTCAATACTAAAAGTTTGAGTAACAAGATACTCAATTGTTACTTTATGACCTTCTTTAAATTTTAAATTTTCATCTAATATTCGATCGAATTCATCATCATATAAATCGTAAAGAGAATCTCCATCATTTGAAACATTATAAGAGGTATCCATATCTGAACGATTTATCTTAGAATATGTTATAACAAATCTTTTTCTAATTCCGTCAAGGAGCGATTCCTCCTCTACTTCAAGCTCCTTTATCGCAATAGGCTCAAAGACAGCTTCGTTATCACCAGTTAATTCATTTAAGTGTGCGTGATTGATATTTAAGCTCTCACCAAAAACCTGAGGAATAAATAATAGAAATGATAAAAATATTTTTTTCATCTAATGCCTTGTTTTAAAATATTAATAGAATTCTGGTAGATCTAACTCTTCCTCAACGTATTCGTCATATTCTTTATCACCTTTTTTTGTATCAACTTCATATGACTTACCAAAAAAGAACTCTTCCATATCAAAACGATATTGATAAGTGAGCATAAACTGTGTTTCATCGAAGCTCTTTTGACCACGACCGAAATTCTCATTGAATTCGTTACGCTTTACTTTTAGCCCAAAAGTATGCTTCGACTTTTCACTTGGTCGATATTCAATACCTGCTCCATATTCGTTTTTCTGATAAGAGTAATTAAATTTTTTATCTTCAGTTTCAAAATTTCTTTCATCACCTTGTTTGTAGTAGGCATAAGCACGGGCCCTACCATCAACAATTTTGAAATGGATTTCACCAGTTGCTTCGATATCTAAATTGACCGAGTCTTGATTATAGATTCTCTTATAGGAACGACCGAGATTACGACTATCTTCTTCATTAAACTGATGAACACTCCAAGTATCACTTGCTTTTGCAACACCTGATAGAATTAATGTCGCACCATCATCTAAGACAAATGCTTTTCTAATTACTAAGTGCGCATATTGAATACTACCGTGCTGCCCGATAGAGTCATGGATCTTTTCATATTTTGCGCCAAGGGCCCTTAGAGCGATCTCAACACCACCAAATTCTTCTCTTTGATACCTTTTTTCAAATTGCATCCAGTCCAACTCTGCAAGCTCTAAATTACCGTTACTATCGGCCCTAAAAGTGAGTGTAACTGGCCCTTCATCAAGGCTTGAGTCTTTATACCAATTGCCAAGATTTGTCTTAACACCGGCCTCGGCCCCATATAAATTATCGGCCGCAAAAGACGTTGAACTAGAACAAATTAACAACGTACTTATAATAGATAAGCTTTTAAGTGATTTAATCATATGATTGATAAAGCAAGTAAAATGCCAATAAATCGCACAATAAATGTAGTATTTTAGCTTAGAATTGATCAAAAAATAGACGGCCGTCTGTTAATCTAAACAAAATACGAGCAGATGATACGTAATAACTTCGAAAAAATGGCACCTTCTTTGCTGTGTATATGACATATGCATATGAAATATAAAATTCTATTTATCTATACTCTTGGCCTATCATTTTTTGTCAATGCAGATCCATATACAGATATATTGCTTGGTAAGAATGTCGATAGCTACAAAATAAACGAGTATTATAAGAAGCATTATATTGAAGATAAAGAATCTCTTGTCGTGATAGGTTCTCATTATAAAGAGAGTGAAATGCCGATTGCCGGAACAGGTTTCACCATAGAAAGTGATAATAGGAAGTTTATTATCACAAATTCACACCTGGTCGACGGTGATAATAAATTCTATGTCTATCGTGGAGAGCTTTTTCCTGTACAAGAAGATAACACACTCTCATGTGCAAACGATGATGTTGCAGTCGTTGAAGTTAATAATAATATAAAAGAGATATTTGGAAGATATGATCTACATAAGAATTCTCTTTATACTCATGGAAAAAATAATTCGCCAAGAGGTCAACAAAAGTCTGAGTTTCATTTTGGAGAAAACAGAGAAATAAATTACAATAATAGACCACTCTTTGAAAATTCACTATCAGGAGAAACTCTCTCTTACGTACAGATCGGTAATATGTATGATCTTTCATGTAACTTCTATCCAAGCTCGCCTGAACACTACAAGGGCAATGCACTCTTTGTTCCTATTTCAGAAGCAATCAAGTCGATAACGACTGAAGCGATCCCATATAAGCAAAATCATCACAATCAAATTGGAATGATGAATTCAATTATGGATCTGATAACACATAATGAATGTCGAATAAATTTAGATTCAAAAGTAAAAGAGCATGAAAAAAGCCGTCAATCATTTTTAAGTAAAGCAATAATCACTCCCTCAAGCATTGTTCCAGGAATGAGTGGGTCACCACTATTACAAAATAACAACTTAACTCAAAGTAAGTATCAAATTGCAGGCATTGCCACTTCTTATGATCGAATCATGCAAAGATCGATCTTTACTTCGCATTCTAATATTAAAAGTTGTATCAAAAACTATTTAAATGGGAAAAGAGGACACTTAGATTCGGTAAGATTTAAGTATTCGACAAAGTATCAATCAACTTATCGTCAAAAGAATCAGGATAGACTAATTGAAGAAATCCCAAACACGCATGGTAAGGCCAATGGAGATCTAACTGATACAAAAATAAAAGAACTTTACGACCTATACCTAGAGAAAAAACAGAAGGATTTAAATATTGATCAAGATAATAGGTCAAATATACAAACAATTGAAATGTTAAAAGAATTTAAAGGTAAATTCAAAGACAATATAATTATAAGAGGTGGTAATGGTTACGGAAATGGTGGCGGGCCACTTGTATATAATTCATTAGAGTTTAGAGAGAGAATAATTATTCCAACGGGATTATCAATTGCAGGAAATTTAGTAATTGGCTTCAGGTGCAAAAATTCACATGAAAAAAGTGATGACAATTATATCTTCGCAAATTGGGAAGGCCTTGCATACAGTGAAATAGCAAAGTGTAAGGAAATCTACAGTAATGATAAAGTCGACTTAATAAAAATATTGAGAAAAAAGATTAGGAACTTTAAAAGTAATAAGGATCAAAACACAGAAGAAACCTTCTCAATTAGATCAGTCATTAAGCTTAAGAATGATAAGATAATACTAACGATATCTGGAAAGAATCATAACAAGAAATTTAAAGAATCAGTTGTCATTGATAATGATATTGAAAAATTTGTCCCAAGAATTGAAATCATATTAGATGAAGACAATACAATTATAGCTGATATAAAAGAACTCTTCTTTACGGATATGCTAAACGTCTCTAGGACAAGCAAGAATCAGAGCATTGAAGATGCTCTACTTAGGCATAACAAAGCTAGAGTTTTTTATAGCGTAAAAAAGAAAAACAGCAACAAAGGTAGTATACCTCTAATTAATAGCTGGAACTAATGAGTATAACTATTCACCCCTCACATTTAATCGATGCTGATATAGCACAATTAACGAAACTTTTTTTTGAACTAGAATATAAATCTGAGGATTCTTTATATACTCAAATCATGATGGCCTATTATCTAAACGATAAAACTAAGCTTCAGCGCTTACAAAACGAAGTAAAACCAAATTCTTTTTTACATGTTTTCTGCCTTTGCCGTATCGCTATTTTAGAAAATAAGTCTTATGAAATCGAGAATATTGAAATATATAAAAACTCTCCCTATATCGGTGATCTCTATTTTGCCATGGCCTTAATAGCAGCTCAACAAGACAATCATATTCAGGTAAAGAACAACTTTCTAAATGCCTATAACTGCTACACAAAAATCGGAGCAAATAAAAAATCACTAACGGCCCAGATGAATACAATAACAGCAGAAGGTAATATTGATCTAAGAAAAAGATTACTAGCAAATTATATCGAATCAGTTGATAAACTAATTGAACATGAATCCATAACAAGTGCAGCAAATATTTGTGTTAATATCGCTGATGAGTTTCATAAGATTGGTGCCCAACGTTCGGCCTATCGCTACAATGAAAAAGCATTAATGATTTTAGCTGATCAAAAGAACACTCTTCAATATGCACAAGCATTAACTCATCTTTGTGAATCGATGTTTTGTCTTGGGCAAAATATTAATGCGAACAAGGTTCTTGATGAGCTTCAATGTTACGACTTTATTGAAATCAAAGAAGCAATAAAGGCCATTGAAAATGTATATCTCAGCAAGAATAATACAATTAACAAAGCTCAACTCACAATGGCGTGGAGAATCAGACTAGAGAAAAAGACTTCTCCTTACCTACTTGGAGAAATAAGTGACCAGTTAATTCACCTTTTAGCTTACGGCCCATGTGACTTTAAAGAGATTATAGAGGAAATTTATCCGAATACAGATGAGCTTGATGCAAGAAATCGCTTAACGACCTTAGTATCTAGAATAAATAAAAAAATAGAAGGACTTATCATTTTCGATCAAAAGAATCAGCTGTTTTCTTTATCAAATAATGAAAAGATCATATTTGCTACACAGGAGTCTTTATCATGATCGATGCACTTCTTAGCAAAATTGATAAAGAAATATTAAATATTATCGATATAAAGTCTCTATCACATAAACAATTAGCTAATCTTCATTCGATAATTCGAAGCAAAGATAATAATTTA
Source organism: Halobacteriovorax sp. RT-2-3 (assembly GCF_047085075.1). NCBI lineage: Bacteria > Pseudomonadati > Bdellovibrionota > Bacteriovoracia > Bacteriovoracales > Halobacteriovoraceae > Halobacteriovorax > Halobacteriovorax sp. RT-2-3. The sequence continues at coordinate 524,332 of NZ_JBKIYF010000001.1, forward strand.
TTAAACCGTACATTATTTTATCTTTTATCTGCTAAACTACATGGAGAAGATTTTTCAAAAGAAATTGAAGTCGATATAAACTCTTCATCAGATGATCCCAACCATGGACTAATCTCAAGTCTATTATTAAAAAACAAAGTCCCGCATGAAATTGAGATTAATGGAAAATTAAGTAAGAAAGAGAATGTTCTTTTAGACGCTTTAAAAGAAGCTAAGTCCAATAGACAGCAGCTAATAATAAAAATCTATGGACAAGATTGTGATTACCTTAAGGCCGAAACAAGCTTTAAATCATTATTATATCGTTTTAAAAAGAAACTCAATGGCGAGATCATCATATCAATAGATGGAACATACTCGATATCTATATAAGTACACTGAATATATAATATTAATGTATCATTGTACTTGTATTGTCTTGAGCAATGTATTCATTATTTGTCGTTGCCACCAAAGAAGTCGGAATAATTACCTTAAAAGTAGTACCTTGATCAGAAGAAGTAAAATCAATAGTTCCACTTAAGTAATCAACAGATTTTTTAACAATATACATTCCTATACCAGTACCTATTGACTTATCCTCATTGAAACGAACAAATTGCTCATAGACTTGAGACTTACTTTCACATGGTATTCCAACCCCATTGTCTGCGACTGTGATATAGAGATTATCAATATCATCATGAATTTCAACATTTACAAATGGAACATCTTTTTTAACATCATAATACTTAACTGCATTGATAATGATATTACTTAAAATTTGAAATACTCTAACTCTTTGGGAAGAGTGCCCACGAGATAGGTCGACATCAGTTGAAAAACGAATATTATTCTTCTCTATTAAGTATTCATTTGAAATTACGATATCAGAAATCATTGTCTCAAAATCAAGTTCTTCATTAGGATGTGTTGATACGTCTAGGCGTGCCAGTTCTAAAAGACTTGATATCAGCTCGGCCAAATGATTAACACGACTTCTAATCTTTTCAACCTTAAGTTTAACGTCTTTTTCGTTAAACCTGTTAGTTTCAATACTTCTTATGATCAAATCTGATAAAATACTTATTGTTGTCAAAGGTGATCTCAGGTCATGAGATGTACGGTAAGAGAACTGAAGAAGCTCTTCATTTGTTTGAGTAAGTTTCTTATTTGTTCGATCCAGTGCCAATAAATCGAAATAGTACATCGACGCCATTGCAAAAATAAGAAGTACAATCGCAATAACACTAAATCGAGAGATATCCTGTGAAATATTATTAAGCTGAACCTCTTTACTCTCCAATATGCGAATAACTTCCTTGGCCGCTAAATCGGCCTGTGTGTCATCAACACGTACCAGATAATCCCTTTCTTCGGCAGAAAGGTTCTTGTCACTATTTTTTAAAATTTCAAGATTGTTACGATATTCTTGTGCTGTTGAAAATAAATTTTCGAGAGACTCTCTTTCTGTATCGGATAGTTTATAATCTTTTGAACGAAGATAAGCTTCTTCGATTTCATTAAATTTTATGACAGCTTTTTTGTAATATGCTTCATTAGATCGATTTACATAGTTTTTAAAATTATGAATAAGGCCATTATATCCAAAATTGCCGACGACAGAAACGAAGAGGTCAATTCTCTGATTTAACTCAACTACGGCCTTACGGTTTTTACTAGAGAAGTAATAAGCACAGCTAATACCAAGAAGAATAAACATCAGAACTGACGCTAGAAACAACTTCTTTTTAAATATATTAGCGTTAATTAACAAATCCACTACCTTTATAAATTAATCATCTAAATGATAGATTAAGAATCAACCCATGTAAAATAATTCACTTAGATTTGAATCATCAAACAAATGGTTACTGCACAGAATTTTTGTTGCTAATAAAGGCATATTATTTATCCCTCTATCACGTACCTACTTGTGCAGCATTGTATGACTGAGCGCTTAAATGATACAATAGATGGAATCTAGAGTTAGGAATGATTTGAATGAAGAAGTACTTTTCCCTCCAAAATATCGCACTTGTCATTGCTTTGGGAGTGTTTATCGTAAAGCAGGCCCCGATAATTGCGAATAGTTTTAAAATTAAAGAAAGAAAGATCCAAACAAGAACTGTAAAGACAATTGAGCTTAATTCGAAGGCTTTAGAATTTCCTCCACAAAATAAAGTAGTAGCGTTTTATTGGATGACAACATGTGCTCCATGTAAGCTTGAAATGCTACGATTAAAAAAATCTGTCGAAAATGGTATAATTGCAAAGGATTCGATCTATGCTATCAACCCATTTGAAAGTACTGAAAAAATAAGAAAATACCTAAAGAAAAGTCCATATCCTTTCACTTTTATTGAAGATAATGATCTAGGTTATGATTTAGGAATACAGGTTACACCAACAACAGTTTTCTTAGATAAAGGAATAGTTAAGTCCTTCTCAACAGGAATAAGCTTTCTTGGAATCTATGAAGCAGAAAAATTTCTAACTAATTAAGCTTCTTTAAAGTGAATTCCTCTCCTTGTGTAAAGATAAGGATCTCTCCATTATCTTTGAATTCAAGTTTGATATGAGCACGCTGAAACTTAAATATCGTATTAGAAAATGCTTCAAAAGGGATCTCATTTTGAGCATCACTTGATGCTTCCCCTAGAAGAACTCCATCTTCATTTCTAAAAGTAAGCTTAATTGGAAAATCATTACTTCCGTATGTTCCATTATACTGATCAAGTATTTCTTTCTTAACTAAGATTGACTCTTGAATGACAGGAATATCAAAATCGTCGCCATAAAATCCGGCCAAAAGTGCAAGAGACATATCGTTAAAGTTAAATGCCAAGGCATTTGTTAGGTTTACCATAGCAATATCATCTTCAATATTATAGGCGGCGATAGATGCATAACCATCGACTCCACCTGTATGTCCAAAGAAGTATTTGTCAGCATATGGAAACTTCATTAAACCTAATCCATACTCTCCCTCGCCGATAAATTCTTTCATTTTCTTAAGAGAGCTTGAATTGATTATTTTTTCTCTAAATAATCCTCTAAGAAATGTTGCAACTTCTAGTGGTGTGGAAGCAATGGCACCAGCACCAAGAGGAACATTCTGATGAGTATTGGTTGCTTCTTCCCAGTTAGCTCTTTTGAAGTAACTAGTGACTTCATTAGATCGACGACTTTTAGCATCATAGACAAAGGTCTCCTGCAAAGAAAGAGGATTAACAATATAACTAGTTAGTAAGTTTGCATAAGTATCATTTCCTGCCTTTTGAGCAATATAGCTTAAGATGACATAACCAGTATTTGAATACTCATACTTTTCACCAGGCATAAACTCCAACTGATAGCGATAGAAACGCTCCATCATCTGACTTTCAGATTGGGGAGTTTGAGAGTATTCCTTGTAATCAGCAAGATCTGTCATATTTGGAATACCGGTACGATGGCGAAGCAAGTCCTCAATAGTGATCTTATCTGCCTTATCTATCTTTGGATAATAGAGAGAAAGCTTATCTGAAAGCTTTAATTTCCCCTCTTCCTCTAACTTTAGAATAATTGTAGCAGTATATATTTTCGAAACAGAACCTATGCGATAAATAGGATTCTTATTATTTTTATCAAAATTATAATTTTTATTATAAATGGACTTACCATCTTTTACTAATATAGCACTTCCTGAAACTACTTTCTTATTTTCTAAAACAGCAAAAAACTTATCTAATTTTTCAGTATTAATATTAGACTCCTGACCAAATTGACATGATAGACAAAAAATAAAAGTGACAAAAAGAATTACTTTTATGAAGACCTCTATTGAAATTGAAATTGAAATGCAAACACTATATCGGTCTAAAATTATTGATCTTTAAATATTAAACTCTAATCTAAATATTTATAATTATATAAAACGAAGATAATAAATAGCATTCTTTCTCATTTTAAATTTGACAGACTGCTTAGAAATCCGTACTAAATAATTCTCCAAGCAAAACTTTTTTCTTGGAGAACCTAATGAAGAATTCCCTACTTCTACTTATTTCACTTGTATTTACTTCTAACACTTCATTCGCATCTTATGACGGATACGATGATTACTATGGCGAAGACATTAACACAGTTGTCGAAACGATAACTTCTTGTCACGACAGAAATTTCAACAAAAAACTTATCGTTAAAAAAGTGTACTCAGATGTATCTGGAGAATCTCTATTTAACGAAATTTCAATTGATGGTAAAGCACTTGAAAAAATTGACTACAAATTCGAAAGTAAGAACTTTGTCGATCCATTAACTAATCTAACAAAAACAGGATATCTTCTAGAACTAAGACATCAGTCGGTCGACAATTCTTCGACACTGAGTCTAATTGCTTCAAGCTTAGATGCTCACCTCTACAACCCAACTTGGGAAAACTATGACCTAAGAGGAACGCTAAAAATTGCTTCAGTATACAATAACGAAACGAGCTACGATGTTCGTTGTAGTATTAAATCTGAAGTTCGTTACGGGACACCAGAAGAAATTGACGTACTTTTTGAAAACTTTGATTACGATTCTTACAATGACAGAAGATAGTAGTCACAATGCTTAAATATATCATTCTAACGATATTTATCACATCAATGTCGAGGGCCACGGTCCTCGACAAAGATGCTTTTCTCAACTGGGTCAAATCAAATGACTTTCAAACACTTACACAAGTTATTGAAAGTATCCCGGAGGAAGACTATCAAAATATGACATTGGCCTATAAGTCAGGGGCGCTACTACCAGCAGCACCAAATAAGCTAAGGCCTGTGATTTGGAATGAGAAAAATTCATTTGTTATTACCTTTTCAACATTTGAAGCAGATCAACACGAAGAAGATTCGATTGAGGCCATCGCTTGGAATCAAGAAGATCTCCGCTATGAGCTTCTTGTCTTAGACCTTAAAAACAAAAAGTGGCTCATAAATCAAGCCAAGTGCCTTGAGTGCCACGGGCAGCGTCCAAGGCCATTGTGGGGAGAATATCCAACATGGAACGGTTTTGTTGGCCAACGAAATGACTTAATGAATATCAGAGATCGTAAATATCTGAGTAACTTTTTAAAGAGCTCAGAGCCTCGCGGCGAGGCAGTAAGAAGAAAGATAAAGCGCGAAGGTGCACCATTTCCATATAGAGTTGCCACAAAAGAATACTTTGACCACAGAGAACACTCGCAGGCCGATCACAGGCCAAATATGCGCCTTGGACAATTATTTGCAAGGCACCATACTCTATCCATATACAATGATCTAAGAGATGCCTTAACACATACTGAATTGGATGCGCTCTTTAGAATAATTCAATCAAAAAGATACTGGTTAGAAGAAGAAAAGCTTAATTATTACTTTAATAAAGCAGGCCTTACTCTATCTGATCTGGACATTGCTCAAGTTGCCAATCAAGAAATAAAGACGACATGGGAGCATATCTATTTTGATGGAGATGCAGAGATTCTAGAGTACCTTACATGGCAATATTTGAATGATTCAAAAATGACCCTAGGAAATGAAGTTTCATTAGAGAAAAAATATCCTTTTCACTTCCCAAATAATCTGGATGTAAAAGAGACAATCAGCCTATTCGATACAATTACTAAATGGATACAGCTTGATTTTGAAATGACAGACAGAAACAAGAAGAGAAAGCGCCATCGTGTTGAATGAGTTAATTGTAACAAATGTATTTCTAACAACTTAGCTCTTACCACCACCATTAAGTAAGAAATAAATTCATGATTTTTAAAAACGTCACCTCATGTAAATGAGATAAATTCTGATATCCATTACCTTGCCTCCATAACAAAAAAAATAAAAATGGAGACGAGAAATGAAAAAATTAGCACTTACTTTATCACTACTACTTGCAACTCAAACTTTTGCCTTTAACTGTAAAAATGAACTCGCAAGAGATATTCAAATTAGAACAAAGTCTACAAGCTATCTCCCATCAAAAATACCTGGAGAGATGATTAAAGAGTGCTTCTCAAAGCAGAAGAACTTAAAAGAGAATCTTATTTATTGTGGATTTGCTGCCTATATCCCGGGTTCAATTATTGGTGTAGCAATAGGTGCAGGATTACCAATTCTTGCTCCAATATTTGCGGGAATTGTACTCGTGATGGAAAATGGAAATAAAGATAAGAATGGGATTTCAGGTATTGATCACAAGCGCCAACTTAAATTAAGTAGTCGTCTCTACAGTGTACTTTCAGGTAACACAAGAGATCTATGGTTAATTAAGAATTATCTTCCGGCCTATAAGCATGTTTCAAATGAAGACTTAATGTCTATTCTTACTAAGATGGATGAAGATGGAAGTCTTTGTAATGAGCAAGGCTTTAGAGATAGAGTTCACAAAATATCAGAAGCAGGACTTAGAGAACTTGAAAGAAAAAGTGTCGAAGTAGGAGTTAAGCTTAATTGGATGGATCTTCTAACAATTGATGGTGTTGATTCAGTTTTAACACAAGAATACAAAGAATGGTTTTTATACCGTTACACTTACTTTGATTATACGACTTTTGGACAAGTAATCGATAAGAAGAAACTAAAAAAAGCATTAAAAGAAGAATTTAAGGACCTAGGTTATCGTCCTAGACACCAAGGTCACTCAAATAGATAATTAAACTAATATATTGGCCCCTGTTTAAACTGGGGCCTTTCTTATTTCTTAGCAAGCGAATAGATATAATTCTCAAGATCTTTAATTTCTTTTTCAGTTAAGACATTCTTCCAACCAGGCATCTTCTGTTTATAACTAGAAACCAATAAGTAGAAATTAAAGTTAGGGATTTCTTTAGATAATTTTTGAAGATCAACTTTATCAACACCCCTTCCATTTTCACCATGACACTGAGAACACTTATTCATATAAATACGCCTGCCCCTAAGAACTGATTCGGCACTATAAATACGAGTCACAGGTGTTTTATTTTCACTCTCTGCCACTGGAACAACTCCATGCCTCATGCTCTTATTCTCAAAATGCTGACGAGACTCAGTGTTAACACTTGAGCATGAAGAGTAAGCTAGAAATAGCGTAAATAATAATATCAAATTTCTCAAAATCACCTCTTATTTCTTTTCACGTAAAATCATAAGACGACAAGGCGCGTGGCCTACCATGTATTCCGCAAATGAGCTTGAAAACAGCGCGGCCACTCCATGCTTACCTCTTGTTTCAATAATCATTTCGTCAATATTATTATCTTCAGCATATTCCTTCAGGGCAACCTTTGCTGAGCTAGCAAAAAGACATTTACCAAAGACCTTTCCCTTATAATCTTCGGAAACAATTTGATTAGAAAGACCCAGTAAGAGATCTGAAACAGACTTTTCAATATCACCCATTTGTCCTTCAAGCGGATAAGAAGCAAAATAGAAAGTATCTGCATAGACTAGTGTTTCAAAACCGTGCACGAGATGAACTTCATCCCAGCGATTCCAGTCGAAATCCTTTAATTGATTCTTATAGGCATTGATTGACTCATCAGTTATATCAACACAAATCATAAGCTTACTCATGGAACCTCCCTTTGTTCTGATATCGATATTATCTCTTTATACAATAGTACTCGAATATGACATACGTCACATTATAGATAAGAAGATCTTAATCTTTATTAATAAAACATAAACCTGAGTATTTAACTGATAGTAATGCCCAAGTATTTTCTCTTCATTAGTAAATGAAGAAAAAATACCTGGACAAATAGATATCTAACATTTGTCTATCGAGATAGTGTATTTAGCACTTCTTTATAGACATAAGGATTAGACTTAAGCTCAGAAATGACTTTCTGTCTAAGATTTAAAAGTTCACGACTCTGATTTGACCAGAAGAATTTATTATTAGAGACTTCATCAATTTCTGCAAGAGGTAGACGAATTTCTTGTTTATCTGCACTCACGAATACAATTTCTCTTCCATCAATAATAAATGGGAAATCAAAATTTTTGATAAACTTAGACTTACAACTTGTTGGATATTTTTTCTCTTTGAAATCGTAAAGACAACTTTGAAATTCTTCTGAAATATATTCATTATAAACTTGGAGGTTCTCATTCAAAGTTTCACTATAACCAATTTCCTGTGAATCACCTCGCTTATACTTAAGTATTTCATGAAGGATATACACTGAAAGATTCTTAGAGGCATGTCCATTACTTGAAATGAACTTATCTATTGCAGGCCATGTTTCATCATTAGACACGTTATTACCATAAAGATAGTTCTTGATATAAGGGAGTAACTGAGTACCAGATAACAATGCCTGCTGTCTTAAGGCCGTATCAATAACCTCTAAAACATTTAGAAATATTGACTTCACATAATTATTTTCACGCTTCTTACTGCTCGTTAGAAATTCCATAACCTTTTGCTTAGGATATGGTTTTTCATTGATTTGATCATAAATGTAGTAGTAATAATAAGTCTCTAAAAAGTAAGAGATATACTGATTAAGAGCTTTAGTATGATAGAGATTTAAAAGTTTTTCATTTAAAAAATTTCGACTCTTTGAAAAATCAAACTTTTTGTTTGTATCAAAAATGTTAATTTGCTTTGTTGGCAATGCGTTCTTAGCACCCACATCAGTTACATCTAATGCGTAATATAGAGAACTAAATGCTCTATCCTCATCTTTTGCGTTCGTTGATGCCGAGCTAAAAAACTTATTATACAGTTGTAACAAAGGAATATACTCACTATTAATTACGGAATCATAAGCAGTTTTAAAGTCATCATTTCTATCAATATTTGTTTTAGAAAGAATGTATTTATTATTTGGAACGAGGATACTTCTTAGCCCAGCTAGACAAGGTGCCAGTTCTTCCTTTGCTCCACCATAGTAGAGGTTTTCAACAATCCCCTCATAACTGTCATAACTACCACCAATTACAACATCAAAGCTACCTACATCATTTGGCTTAAATGCTTCTTCATTTCTTCTAATATCATCAACACAGTTTTGAAGATTACTATGACGGTAGCGAAAATCATCAGCAAGACAAGAGCTTAGCCTTGAATTTAGAAAGTTTTGACATGAGATCATTTTTTGAACTTGAGGATTATTATCCCTAAGAATATCTAACGCTACGGCCTGATTTCCTAAAACCTTATCAAGCTTTGTATCAAAATTTTGATACCAACTCTCATGTTTCTTATAATACTTTGCCAGGTCATCTCGTATAGCAATAACTTGTTTGAATATTTTCTCTTGGTTTTCAATCATTAGTTTTTGGTTTTGAAATACCTTTCCAAATGCTTCCATTATCTCGGCATGTCTTTGAGCATCAGGATCCATCCCTCCCCCACCAAGTAGTCCAGTGATTGCAGCAGTAGCATTCATAATAGACATTGGATCACCTGAGAAGGCAGCAATAACACTAACTGTCGCTTGAGAATATTTTAAAACATTATTTGCTCTTTCGAGATCTTTTCCCTTAAGACCAAGGTTTGTAGCAATTGTTAATGATACCTCAGCATATTGATAAGCCTCTACTGCAATATTTTTCCATTTCTCAACTGACGCCTGATATGAAGATTGAGAAACAACGACAACAGCGCCACTATTATCACCATTAGATGATGACTTAAGATCCTCTTCAACGGAGGCGATTGATCTCGATTTTGTTTTACTTGCTAAATCAGATAGAGACTCAACTAATTCATCAATTTTCTTGTCTCTTTTATGTAGGGCCTTTGCAAAGCTTTTAAGATTACTTTCAATTTTTCCTACACGACCTTCCAAATTATTGTATTTGTCTTTAAGATCGCCAATATCTGCTGCATTATTATTAATTTCAGAAGCAAGCTCAACTGTATAATCATGTAGCTTAACAATAGCTGGCTGTGCAATTTTTATGAATACTTCAGGCTCTAGATCCTGTTTTAAGGAGCTAAAAAGGTCATCATTTTTAATTAAATTCCAAAGCTCCTTTGTTCTCTTTTCATCATTTTCAATTAGAAAAACTTTACTTAAGCGCTCTTCATTAACAACAGCAAGTTTAGATAAAGACAACTCAATTGCTTCAAACATCGTTTCAGAGTCGAGACCCTTAATATGGTTATTTAATTTTCTAAGTTGGTTTGCACCATCGACAGCAAAACTCAAACCCGTCGCCGCTAAAGACAACGGTACAACTTGAACGAGGCCAAAGAAAGCACCTGCCTTAGATAAACCGCCACTAACTGTCTTAAAACCATTTTCAGCTTTACTATTTACTGAAATCTGATGATTAAATTTACCAATTAGATCTTTGAAAGATACAGTATCTTCACTTGCAACAACCTGCATAAGCTTTTGAGAAGCATGGATCTGTTGAAAGAATAATGCATAAGAAATGATAAATATAAGAGACTTCTTCATTTAGACTCCTCTTATTTGCAATTTTCTACATTATCGAAAGCATTACAACCAATAACTTTTACATAGAAATTAACTGCAATATTCTTAGGTCTAGTTTCAGTAGAAGTTCTTGCCACCAGTGATGCATCAAACTTATAACTTTGAGCTCGACCACCACCTTGTGCATTTCCTCGGTTTCCTTGACCAATATGTTGAAATACACCTGAACCAGAACTACCTACATCTCTACCGTGCGCAATCTGTATTAGAGTACCTGTAATATTTTGAAAAGCATCTTCTTGATATGAGCCAAGAACACGCCCCTCTTGAGCATCAAAAGAGCAAGCTTCATTTTCTTCAGTACACTTTGCTCCGTTATTATGCATTCTTAAAAATTTTCCTCTAGCATCAGGGATTCCATGTCCCAATAATTGATTTAGAGATAATTCCGGAAATGATTCTCTTAATCTTTGAAAGTCTTTTCCGCCGTCCATAAGTACCCATGCTGGCCCATGTATCGATCGGAATTCTTCTGGAGAAAAAATACTTGTTTTAATATCGCCGACAGAAAAAACTTCGACATTATTAGAAACTGAACTTAGAGAACGTCCATTAATAGAACCTCCGTTACATGATATAAGTAGAGCACACAGACTTGTAATAGTTAACAGCGAATTAAACTTCATTAAGACCTCCTTAGTTTATAGCCACTTATCGACAAGCGACCAATAAACTTTATTAACAATTAAATTAATAGATGAGATAAAATTGATGAGCCTTTTACAAATTCAATGGAAAACAGAATGATCTTAATAAAATACTGAGACTCGATTGATAAGCCTCTGAAATCACTCTACAGAAGGATTGGCACATGAACTAACAATCTTTAAAAATGTTTTATAGTTGAGTGTATGAACAAAAACACAACGTTGGACAAGAAGGAAGTTTATTGAATATTTATATAGAATCATCGAGGTAAAATACTCTTCTTTATAAAATTCCTACTCCATCATTTCCTCTCACACATATTGATATAAAAAATCTAGCAATTTCTTTTCATCACAACTATCAATATGGCCCAATGGAAAATCATATTTTCGATTTGTATAAGTTTGAAATACTAAGACTTTATTACCGTAAATACTTTTGATAAAAAAAGAGTCTAGATCCTCTAGTAAGAAAGTGTGTTTTTTAAAAAATGTTCCATTAAAAAATGTAATACGAAGATCATCCACTTCGATATAAAATTCTTTTTTTCCATATAAAAAAATATGAAAAGCTGTACCCAGTAATACAGCAAAAGAAAGAAGCGATAAGCTAATGACACCAGCTTGTTGAATTCTACTTAAGCTCTCATCATCTACAAGGAGAAAACAAAAGAGTAGCAATGTCATGCACATCGGTAACACAAAGACGAAGTATATGAGCCACTTTAGCATTATAGATTTTTTATAAAAAATTCTCATATAAATATCTTCCTAAAAAACCTTCATCTATAGTTTTAAAGTGTCATCCGCACTACCTGTTCTTGCAAAACGAACTTTCAGTTCCAGGTGTCTTTACGCATGACCAATGAAGAAGCACTTGTAATCTTATTTATCTTTTATTTTTAATATGACCTCTTTGAGAATATACTCCCACTTATTTCTAATCATATAATTCTCTCTAAGGTTAACACCTTCATATCGACTCGATGGAAAAAGCCAAAATAACGAAGATGAGATTGCTCCGTAGTTTTCTGTATATTGAATTTTTTTAAAATTGATTTGATCTTTTTTAGAGTAGATTCGAATGTCGTAATCACCTTCATATGTCCAATATGATGGAATAATTCCGAGAGTTAAAGCGCTAAATACAAGACCATACATTCCAGTCCCACTGCCATGGTAATAAAATGGCGAGAGAACCCTGACATCTACATAATAATCTGTATCAAATTCTATAGGATGCTCTCTATCAAATTCCTCTATCGACGTATAGCTTGCAGCTACTTTATCAAAATTTTCCTCTATATCACATTTTACAATATTGAATAAATTGATCTTTTTAACTACATCACATTCGTAACTATTTTTTACAGTACTCTTAATAAACCAGTTCTTATTATGCCAGGAGCTTTGATCACTAACATCATGTAATTTAACAAAACGAAATGTTACTGAACTTTTAACTTGTTCGATGTCTGTTAAATCAACAGACTTATATTCATCACCAGTATAGATAGTCGCACAACTTAAAAGTATTTGAGAAAGTAAAGAGAGAATAATCAAACGCATTATTTAATTATAACGTAGAACTGAAGTTGTTCACTAAATTTTATTTTGATCAATAGAGATAGGAATGGGTTAGTTTCTATGCATAGGATTTGCCCGACTCCTCCCATCCTGGTCGTCGCTGGATAGTTCGGCATTAAATACCGTCGTGGTATTTAACGCCTCCCAAACCGGGAGAATACATGTTTAAATCGAGCTTATCTTCAGGTAAAAAAAGAAAACCCAGGACAAGCCTGGGTTTTTCTTTTTGAATTTGGAGGACGAGACCGGATTTGAACCGGTGAAAAACAGTTTTGCAAACTGCCCTATTAGACCACTCTAGCACCCGTCCGCAGAATGATTTTAGATTTCCTATAATATGGATATTTTTTAATAAGTCAATTTAAATGCTTAAAAATATTGACCTGCCACTGATGCGGCAGGCCTATACTTAAGTATTAAAAAAACAGGATGCGTGGCCGTTAAGCTTCGCGGATAACGTACTTGTCTTTACCCTCATCAACCATTTCTCTTAGCTCTTTACCAACTTTGAAAAATGGAACCTTTTTTGGTGGTACTTTTACTACCTTACCAGTCTTTGGGTTACGACCTTCGTACGCTTTATAATTACGATTGGCGAAAGATCCAAAACCTCTGATTTCGATTCTTTCATCATTGAATAAAGCATTGATCATGTCATCAAAACAAATATTAACAACAGTCTCGGCCTGCTTGTGCGTTACATTTGCTTGCTTTTCGATTGCTGCAATTAAATCTGCTTTTGTCATTTTAATCTCCTCTCGATATGAGAACTCTTTCGAGCACAAACTCAATCCTATGATTTTTAGTTACCTCACTTATCGTCCAAGTCGCTAAAAACATTAGGAATATTTATTGTGCCACAAAAACTTTACTATCATTATACACTAGATTTTATTTCCTAACAGTATAACTACTTAAAATTACGTTTATTTTTACAGAATTTCAATGAAATGTAAGAAATTAACCTAAAATTAAAGAAGTCAACGAAAACTGGCGATTAAGTAAGTAGAAAATTAAGGAAATAGGCCAATGAAGGTAATATATTTAATTGTATTCTTATTTATCACATCTTCCTGTGTTCCACAGGTTGCGCGTCCAGATGGATTCTTTGACGACGTCAATAATATCGATACTTGTGAAGACCTATTCTTTCTTTTGAACGAAGGAAATGTATGTGCAAGTTCATGTGCTGAAGGAGAAGTCGTTGCAGACGAAGCGCAATTAGAAGAAATTCTGGCCGATGAAACCCTTGATGACTTTACTCGAGAAAATATTGAGGCCTCTGCAGGTGTTTGTATTACAGCACCAGAAGTGATTGCTCGTCCAAGTGACTCTGTATTCATTGATGACGACTTTTGTATTTGTAAGAATCAAAAAGTTGCCTCGGTAACAAGTGGTGCTTCATGTGCAGCTACTTGCCAGGAAAAGACGGCCACAGTTGCTACCCTATACGGAACAGTGACAGTTGGGCCAAAAATTAAAGACGACACTAAACTACAAAACCTCTTTGGTTTTTGTAACAACTCAATTGAAAATGGTGCTCAAAATCCACCTTCATGTAAATTAGTTGCAACAGATATTGATGGACGCCGTTACACGGCCGATCTTAAGACTTATCAAGGAACAAATATTTTTGAAGCAAATCTTGAGGCCACAACAGTAAACTTTGGTGAAGCTTATACTTTTCATATTGAAGAAACTGGAAGTGGTGTTGAGAATGCAAAAAGTGATTACGAGCAGTTCAAATTATTTGAGCCAGGTGATGATGACGAATACGAAGGTAATCTTAAGATAAAACTTATCTCACAATACACTTGTATGATTCGTGCGACGGCCACAAGCTCTAACTACGATCCAAGAGATCAAATCTACTTAGATACTGTTAGAAAACACTTCTACATGCCTGTTGACTACCCGACTCCATATCTTCCACCAGGTGTTTCAGATACAATCTTTTGTCACGACTATATTAAGACAGGGCAAAACGATGATGCTCCACAATTTCCACGTTTAGAGCTAGTGCCTGATCACTTTTCTCTGTGGGATATAAATGATGTGCGCTTTATTGCAGATGGTGAAAACCGCAAGGTTGATTTCCTAATTAAAGATCGCATGATTGAAATGGGCGCCAACGTTAGCGGGACTAAATCATACTTTGCACCTCTTGAAACATGTGTGGCACCAAATGTTAGCGTTGAAGACGGAGGCTTCCCTGAAGCCTGTTCAGGAGCTGAGTCAGGGCTAATTCAATCAGGGCTTGCTATGATTCCATTCTTTACTGACAATAGTGGACGCGCAATTTGTCCAGGATATACTGAATACAATTCAACAAATATTGAATTTAAGGCCCTTGGTGAAATTATTGGAACGCCAACAGAAGGCCTCTACTTTGCCAAAGGCCCTCGTGAAGTAATAGATCTTGGTGATGGTAATAAGCAAGAGATTAAGCCAGCTGACGTTATGTTTATTAGAGAAGGACAGCTGAAAAAAATCTGGTTTCATTTAACTAATGATGGAATTCACTACAAGCCTACAAGTGATACTCAGTCGCAACCAACTTACTTCTACTGGCCAGCGGATGAAGATGCACCATACGTTCAAAAACGTGGGTACCAGAAGCTTTATCAGGTAATGCACTCAAGTGAGTTAGCAAGTAGTGGTTACACGACATCAATTCCTACGACGATCAAACCACTTGATCGTAAGATGGGCTGTATTCCAGTAACAAGTAGTAATTAGAAACTAGAGAACTCTTTTAATGAATACATCAACACTTGGATCTAAGTAATCTTTATAAATAAAGTAAAGAACACCTGCTTTGAATCCAGTCGAAAAAACAAAGAAGATGAGCGACTTTACATAGCGAAAGACAAAGAATTCATCTTTTTTGATAAAGGCCCTCTTAAGAAAGAAGCTTAGAATGAAAAGAAAGATCACAGCGCCTAAAGCAAGCTTTAGCACATCCTTATCTTGAGTTAACTCAAATAAGTAAAGCAGTGCCTTATCATCTTTTACAAGACCAACAGCAAAGTTTACAAACCTATCGCTACTAGTAAAAAATTGCATCATTTGGTTTTGAGAGGCACTGTCACGAATCATTTGTGCCACTTGTGCATCAGGAACATTCTTAAATTGTGCATTAATCATCTTAATTGCACGTCTCATCATTTCGGGGTCGGCCTTTCCATTTTTAAGAGTAAGGCCTTGTGTTGGCATCGAGACAATATTAACCCCTTGCCCACCATTTTTTTCAATTTCTTGATTAAGAGTCTCAATTGACTCTTGAAGATTTTCGACGTCTTGAGATGAAGATGTTTTATCACGACTATCGTAATCTTCATCTCCATACGCAAAAACCCCATGTGTACTAAGAAGTACACACAGGGCAATTAAATATTTAATAAAACTAAACTTTGAATTAAGCGTTTGCATCTGCAGTTTTCGCCTGCTCCCCTCTAAATTTATCAAATAGAAGTACAACTGGTGCTGCAACGAAGTTAGATGAGTAAGTACCAACAACAACACCAAGAGTGATTGCCATAAAGAAATCACGAATTGCAAGACCACCTACAAAGAACATCGTTGCCGATACGAAAAGTGTCGTACCAGAAGTAAGGATTGTTCTTGATAGTGTTTCGTTAATTGCATTATTGATGTGTTCTTTAATATCACGTCCAACAAACTTCTGCTCATGCTCACGTACACGGTCATAAACGATAACTGTATCGTTCACCGAGTAACCGATAACCGCAAGGATTGCAGCAACTGTCTGAAGAGTAAACTCTGTTCCAGTTAGAGCAAATACACCTAGAATGATAGTTACGTCGTGGAAAAGAGCAACAATTGCACCTGGTGAGTATTTGAAGTCAAAGCGTAGACCAACATAGATCATGATTGCAAGAAGTGCCCAAAGCATTGCTAGGAAACCAGATTTTCTAAGTTCAGCACCGGCCTTTGGACCAACGATATCAACTTTTCTGATTTCAACACCATCTTTTTCGTACTTAGTTGTTAGAGTTTGAGAAACTTTTTCAGTAACTTCATTAAGGTTACCTTCGTTTGCACTAACTTTAAGTAGATATTCATTCATTTGAGGCTCACCAATCGTTTGGATTGTAACCCCGTTGAAGCCAGCGGCTTTCATTTCACGACGAAGCTCGTCTAGGTTTTCAGTTTTTTGGAACTTAACTTGGATCTCAGCACCACCACGGAAGTCTACCCCGTATTTCATTTTAGTACCGATTAAAACAAGAGAACCAATAACTAGAATTGCAGAAATAACCCCTGCAACTCCGAATTTATTAACAAAATTGAATTTTGTATTACTTTTTATAATTTCAAACATCTTAAACTCCAATCCTTAAATGCTTAAGTCCTGACCTTCAACTTTATTCATATAGAATTCAAAGAAAAGCTTTGAAACAAAGTAAGAAGTGTAAACAGTTGCAAAAATACCAATTAATAATGTAACAGCGAAACCTCTAATTGGACCTGTACCAAAGTTTAGTAGACAGATACCAGCAAGAGCTGTCGTGATGTTTGCATCAATAATTGTCCAGAAAGCAGAGTTAAATCCGTTTTCAACAGCTTTATAGAAACCAACGTTATTTCGAATTTCTTCTCGAATACGCTCGTAAATAATGATATTGGCATCAATGGCCATACCAACAGTAAGAGCGATCCCTGCAATACCTGGAAGAGTCAGAGTTGCCCCAAGACCAACAAGCATAGCTAGAATAATAAGAACGTTTAGCGCAAGTGTTGTAACAGCGAAAACACCAGAGATTCTGTAGTAAACAAGAATGAAACCAAATACTAAAACACAACCAATGATTGCAGCAAATCTTGCTTTATCAATTGAGTCAGCACCAAGTGATGGACCAACAGTTCTTTGCTCAAGGAAGTCAAGCTGAACAGGAAGGGCACCAGCACGAAGAACAAGAGCTAAGTCTTTTGCTTCTTTAAGTTGCTCATTGTAACTCTTACCACCAAGAGAGATCGTTGCACGGCCACCAGCAATTTTACCATTGATACGTGGAGCAGAATAAACGTTACCATCTAGAGTAATCGCCATTAAACGTCCAACGTTTTCACCAGTAACATCTGCAAAGATTTTTGCACCACGAGACTTAAAGTTAAGTCCTACTTCTGGGTTGTTGTTATTTTGTGGGTTAAATTGAACTCTCGCATCTTCAAGGTCTTCACCTGTAAGACGAGCAACAGATTCGATTAAGTATGGAACAAGCTGAAGAATATCACCTTTAGCGTTTGTAACTCTTTCAAATGCTAGAACGTGACCTTTTGGAAGATCAGAAGCAACGATTTCGTTAACTTTAGAAACGTAGTCAGAGAACCTGTCACCTTTCTTATAATCAACACCTTGCTCTTTAGCTTTTGATACCCAACCTTGAATTGTAATAGGAGCAACTTCAGAGTTTACCATTTTAAATTCAAGCTTAGCTGTTTTACCGATTAGCTCTTTTGCTCTTTCGATATCTTTAACACCTGGAAGCTGAACAACGATACGGTCTTTACCTTGAGAGATAATCTCTGGCTCAGTAACACCGAATTCATCAATACGGTTACGAATAACTTCGATTGATCTTTTTACTGATTGATCTTCGATATCAGTCTTAACTTTTTTCGTTAAGGCAACAGAGATTGAATTTCCAGTATCCTTAGTTACTCTTAGGAATCCATTGTATTGCTCATGAATAATATCCTTTAGTGTCTCAACATCAGTAGCTGATCCTAGGATAATCTCTTGGCGTGGATCCAGTTCATCAGATGAATCTAGGTCACCAATCTCAAAACCGTTACCAGTTTTGTCTTTGAAGCTAAATTCTAAACGGCGCGCGTATCCTTTAACCTCGTCTTTGTAGACCTTTTTGAAGTCAATTCCTAAGATCATGTATAGACCACCTTGAAGGTCTAGTCCTAAGTTGATCTTAGACTTAACTGGAAAATTGTCCGTTTCTTTAAAATTGAATGCAGTAGGTACAATCGAAATACCTGAAATGATCGCTACGATAAGTAGAAATACGAAGCGATACCACCAGCCTCTTCTCATTAGATTCTCCTAATCCTTGGGTTTCTTTTGGTTTTCTCGAATAATTGAGTTAAATAAACTACAAAAATTATATGAGATTAACTACTTAAAAACAATATTAAGAGAATATTAATTTCAAAAACTTACGATTGCTTCGATTTTCCCGACTCAATTACTTGGTCTTTTTCTTCTTCAGAATTATTAGAATTCTTAATTTCGGCATCACCTTGCGCTGCAACGCTAGCTTCTGGTGACTCTGTGATTTGTGATGCCACAGATTCCTCTTTGTGAGAATTGGTCTCTGCAGCATCGTTGACGTGATCCATTAAATCATCTTTGGCCTTTTGAAATTCGCGTAGTCCCTTACCTAAACCTTTTGCAAGTTCAGGAAGTTTTTTAGGCCCGATAAAAATCAGGGCAAAAACTAAAATAATAAGTAACTCACCAGCTCCAAAGCCACCAAACATAATTACGCCTCTTTTTTATTAGAAAGGATACTTTCTTCAAGTCCACCAAGTTGTGAACGTAGGATTTTAATACGTGTACCTTCAGCAACTTCAAGGTCCACAACTTTTTCAGTCATCCCTACGATTGTACCAAAGATTCCTGATTTTGTGTAAACACGATTACCTTTTTCAAGTGTATCAAGCATTTTCTTTTCTTCTTCCATTTGTTTCTTTTGTGGTCTGAAAACAAGGAAATAAAAAATAGCAACAACAGCAATAATTGGAACAAAGTTCATCGCTGAGTTAGCTGGAGCAGCAGCTGCGCCACCTTGAGCATAAGCATTTGATATAAAAAGTTGTAACATTTGTTTCTCCTAACTTTTATTTTTTCTTTATTGGCCTGAGGCCCATTTTCGTGAAGTGTATCTGTTATAAAATTCTTTATAATAATCGTCAAACCTATCCGCTAGAATTGCTTCTCGTGCATCTTGAGTCATCTTAATCATGAAATAAAGATTGTGATAAGTGATCAGGTTACCAGAAAGAAACTCTCCAGTTGTGTATAGGTGTCTAATGTATGAACGTGAATACGTTTTACAAACTTTGCAATCACAACTTGGATCAGGCGGAAGTGTATCCTCTCTAAAACGAAGATTCTTAATATTAAGAGGTCCATCGTGTGTTAGAAATTGTCCGTTACGTGCATTCCTTGTTGGAAGAACACAGTCAAACATATCAATACCGGCGCGAATCCCATTAAGAATATCAAGAGGCTTTCCAACACCCATTAAGTATCTTGGTTTTTGATCAGGCATAGTGTGAACAAATCCATTTAGGAAATCAACCATCTCTTCGTTCTTTTCACCAACCGAAAGTCCACCTAGAGCAAGACCAGGAAAGTCCATTTCTTCAAGGCGCTGCATACACTCAGTACGAAGATCATGATGTAGGCCACCTTGAACAATACCAAAAAGTTTTTGGTAGTCGCGAAGCTTATAATCAATACAACGCTTGGCCCATCTAAGAGTTAACTCCATACTCTCGCGAAGAGTTTCTTTCGTTGCAGGAAGTTTAGGGCACTCATCAAATGCCATGACGATATCTGAGCCAAGGCCCTTTTGAATCTCCATACTCTTTTCTGGAGAGATTAGATGTTTTGACCCATCAATATGTGAAGAAAAAGTTACTCCTTCTTCTGTGATCTTATTAATGTCTGAAAGGGAAAATACTTGAAACCCACCTGAGTCTGTAAGAATTGGACGATCCCAATTCATAAAACCATGAAGGCCGCCACCTACTTTTTCAATTAGCTCATGCCCAGGTCTTAGGTATAAGTGATAAGTGTTACCAAGAATGATTTGAGCATTCATCTCGTAAAGATCTTCTTGCCACATACACTTAACAGATGCACGAGTTCCAACAGGCATAAAAATTGGTGTTTTAATCTCACCGTGCTCTGTTGTTATTGTTGTTGCGCGGGCCTTACCGCTATAACCTTCAACTTTAATCATATTCACTTACCTTAAAATTAACATCGCATCACCATATGAAAAGAAACGATATCCCTCTTTAACTGCAATATTATAAATCTCTAATGTTTTCTCTCGGCCAATTAGCGCACTCACAAGCATAAGTAGCGTTGATTTAGGAAGGTGAAAGTTAGTTACCAAACCATCAATACTCTTCACATCAACTCCAGGGTGTAAAAAGATTGAAGTATCCTTCATCTCTCCCGGAGTATAATTATCGACTCCATTTTGCCAAATTGTTTCAAGAGTTCTTAAACTCGTCGTCCCAACGGCAATGCGCTTATTAGCATTTTTTATTTTTTCAAAATTAACTTTATCAACAAAGTAATTTTCAGAGTGCATTTTGTGATCTTCTAAATTATCAACTTTAACTGGAGCAAAAGTACCAAGACCAACATGTAAAGTAACTTTGGCAATGTCATGGCCTTGACTTTTAATCTGCTCTAATAGCTCATCAGAAAAATGCAGTCCGGCCGTTGGAGCAGCAACACTTCCTAATTCATTGGCAAAGACCGTTTGATAATCTTTCTTATCTTGTTCGTCTGACTCTCCCCCACGAATATAAGGAGGAATTGGAACAAGTGCATTTGCATTTAAGTAGTCAATAAGATCATTGCCAACAATTGAAGGAGCGATCAAGAACTCACCTTCAATATTATCGACAATTGAAATCGTCAGACCGTTAGCGAAAATATACTTGTCATCGGCCTTCTTCTTGCCACGCGCTTTCACAAGTGCACGGTAGTGGCCATTATCATCGGCTTCAACTGTTAGAAAGAAAACTTCAGCGTTACCACCACTTTCCTTGTGACCTTTTAGACGACAAGGGAAGACCTTGCTTTGATTTAAAACCAAAGTTGTTTCTTTCGGTAGAAAGTTAATTAATTCATTGAACTTATGATGAGAAATTGTATCTGTTTTACAATTGTAAACTAATAATCTTGAGTGATGACGTCCCTCAATTGGGCGCTCAGCAATCTGTTCTTTAGGCAGATCGTAGTCGTAAGATGACAGCTGCAAATCGTCTCTATTTACTTTATTTACTTGATTCATAGGTCCCGATAGTAGCGTGAAATTAGGTAATCGTCATCATGTAAGTTTTTCAAATCACAACTTTCTTATATTCAAATGTAAAGAAAACTGCAAAAACTTACAAAAAGCAAAAGAGAGGGAAATTTGAAGTTAAATCTTACGCAAATCGCATTATTTTCAGCGCTACTTTCAACAAATTCGATGGCCATTAATAAAGTTATTTATGGAAACGATAACAGAGTTGATGTTCACGAATCAAATAAAGAATTCCTAGTTGATAGTGTTGCAGCAATGGTTCCAAGCTATGCTTTTTTGAAAGATGAAAAAGGAAAGGTTGCAGATACAAAACTTCTTAGATTTCCTACATTAAAATACCATAGAGGTTACCCTACTTGTGGTGACATGAGATTTAGAGATCAGCCTACGATTGCAAGTTGTAGTGGCTTCTTAATAGGAAAGAATCTTCTTATGACGGCCGGACACTGTATGATCTCAGGTGGAACAGAAGTTTCTGACCAAGTAACATCAAAGTGTAGAGATAATAAATGGGTATTCAATTATAACTCAACATCAGTAAATAAAGATGGGCAATTAGAAATTAAAAAGAATGACGTTTATGGTTGTAAGCGCGTTGTAGCGGCATCTTACACAGGTACACTAGATTATGCAGTTGTTGAACTTGAACGAGAAGCGACAGATAAGAAGCCACTAACTCTAAACATGTCAACGAATGCAACAGCAAAAGGTACAGATATTTATGTGGCGGGCTACCCTACGGGACTCCCTCTTAAAGTTGCAGACGGAGCCAAGATTATCTCAAACCCAATTTACAGCAAAGAGATCATCACAGACCTCGATACTTTTGCAGGTAACTCAGGATCTCCTGTTTTAAATAAGAAAGATGAGGTTATTGGTATATTAGTAGCTGGTGAAATCGATTATGCCTTTGATTTTGACAAAGGTTGCTATAAAGTAAACGTATGTAAGAAGCAAGGTGGAAAGTGTGAACGTCAATCATCTCCACTTGGAGGCAGTGGCGAAACTGTTACAAAAGTTGTCTCTGCTTACACTGATTACAAATTAAAAGAAGCTTTAGGGCCTTATATCTTTGAAGAAGGCGCTAAGAGCGAAGAAGAAGTGGAAGAAGTCATTGAAGAATACGAAGAAGAATACGAATAATATTAAAGCTAGAATTACTAAAGAAGAAATCAACTCTTTCGAGATGATTGATTACACGGGCCAGATTCATTTAATTGATACTGAACAAAAGGCCCAAGATATTTCTAAAAGATTTCAAGAATTAAATCAAAAATACAATTGCACGGGCCTTGATACTGAATCAAGGCCTTCTTTTAAAAAGACCGACAATTTTCGCATAAGTCTTATTCAAGTTTCATTTGAAGATGAATGCTTCCTTTTTCGTTTAAATAAGATTCAATGCCCTGACTATCTAGTCGAATATTTAGAAGACGAGAATCTAATTAAAACAGGGGTTGCGGTTAAAGACGATTGTCGTGATCTTAAGAAGCAATACCATATCAACGCAAAAGGCGTTGTCGATGTTCAAGACCTTGCAAAAGCGCAAGGCTATATTACTCTTGGTCTACAGTCCTTAACGGGAATTCTCTTAGAGAAGAAAATCTCTAAGAAGGCAAAGCTAACAAATTGGGAAAATAACAAATTAACAGATGCCCAAATTCGCTACGCTGCAACTGATGCTTGGATTTCATTAAAGCTCTATCAGGCCCTTGATAAGAAAGACTAAAATAAATAAGAATTTCTATTCACAGTCTTTCATTAAAGATTCATCTTCTTTGGTAATGATAGACTGTATGAAACTTCTAAGGATATTGATTATATCACTATTATTCTCTAGTGCTTATGCACAAGAAGACTCAGACAATCAAAGCGGCCCATACCGTATGGATAGCTTTGGAACAACAAACCCTTATGAAGAAGCGGCCAATCAAGATGAACGAAAAATTCGAAGGCCATCATCTGAAGAGATCTATAAATATAAGTACGAATTAGAGCAAAATCCCAAATGGCAGGACATCGAAGAACATTGTGGAGACCGTTGCATCTATCCGGACTCTCGTGGTAAGTAATTTCAACAACTTAAACTAGGTAAATTATTTCCTAAATTAATTAAAGATCATTCATTCTATAATTTATTTAGAATGAAACTTGTTAAGTCCGCAATAATATTAACATCTCTTGGCCTCATCCTAACTTCTTGCTCAGGTGGAGCAGAAGGTGCAGATGGTATCCAGGCAGCTCCTGTTGGTCAGGCGGCTCCCAGCGCAATTTCAACGGCCCAGGCCGTGATTACGGGCGCCTTACCGCAAAATGCTCCAGCAGTCTCATGGACTAATCCAGCAAGTTTCGATCATATCGACTACACTCTAGGAACAACATCGGCTGGTTCCGAGCATACGGCCTGGACAAATATTGGCACAGTAACAAATTACACGCACACAGGTCTTGTTGGATTAACAGAGTGCCAAGCTTACTACCCTTCGGTGCGTGCAGTAAGTGCAACAGCACAAACCTCGACGACTCTAGCAAGCACTAGCTTCTATTGGGACAACACGGCACCAAGTGCTGTTGGTACACCAGACGTTTCAGCAGATGACGCCACGGCCGCATCGTCTACGACAACAACTTGGGTAGCAGCAACAGATAACTGCCAAATCGATCATTATGAAATTGCAATCGGAACCAATCCGGGCTTCACAAATATTCAGAACTGGATCAACATCGGCAATGTTACAAGTTATAAGCTAGTTAGTGGTGTTGATGGCGCTAGCTTCTCACTTAATGAAGCAACTAATTACTATATCTCATTAAGGGCCGTTGATGGTGCAGGTCTAAGTATCACACAAAACTCAGTGGCCTTTCAGGTTTTCAATCCAGCAACATCCCTCCCTAATATGGTTGCAAGACTAGATGCTAGCGACTTAAGCTCCATCCTAGACAACACGGGAAAAATTGCGAGCAATGGTGCATTCAATGGAGTTGTCGAAGATTGGCTTGATATTTCCGGTAGTGCCAATACACATAATTTTTATCAAAATGGAGGCGCTCCAACTTTTGATGGCGTGGATAATCATGTTGTTTTTAATGGAACTAATCAGTATCTAACTGTTGCAAACCATGCAGAGCTAAATACGGCCACGACTAATCAAAGAAATATCACAGCGTCTATTGAGACCTCTGCCGATATCACAAGTCTGCAAATTATCTACGAGGAAGGCGGGGCCAGTCGTGGAATGAATATCTATATTCAAGGCGGAAATCTGTACTGTGGATTCTGGAATATAAACGATGACGGAGACGGTAGCCAGCCATTCATTTCTGTCAGCGCGCCGATAGCAATAAATACCATTTATCATATTACTTGGGTTTTTGATTACACAAATTATACGGGAGCGGCCGGGCCTGATGGTGATCTCACTTGTTATATAAATGGAAGCTCAATCGGCTCTACAACTTCAACTTCACTCCTATATGCTCACTCGGGGGCAATCTCTTTAGGTTCATACCTTAGTGATAGCTACACCCATACAGGATCTCTTAGTGGAAATGGTGGCTATTTTAACGGTGATGTTATGGAATTTATGCTCTTTAATGATCCACCTGATGCAGCAACAGTGAACACAATTCATACATATCTTGAAGATAAGTGGAACTAGGCTAGCTCAAATCATAATCATCTGATATAAATTCCTCATGAATTTAAGTGTTTTTGATATCTACTCAATCGGAATTGGGCCTAGTAGCTCGCATACAGTAGGGCCTATGAGGGCCGCTAAAGAATTTATGGATAAACTCGTTTCAATGGGTTTATTTGATGAGACGCAAGTCGTTTCGACAGCACTCTATGGATCTCTTGCCTTAACAGGTAAAGGACATGGCACAGACAAGGCCGTCATTCTAGGACTTAGTGGTTACACTCCTGAAGATATCTGCCCAGATCAAATTGATCGCATCTTAAATCTAGCTCACGACCAAGAAAAGCTTACTTTCTTTGAAGGTAGAGATAACGCAAAAGTGATCTCTTATATTCCACGTGAACATATCTTATTCCATCGCAAACAAGCTCTCGACTTCCACTCGAATGGAATGTGCTTCCAGGCCATCGATAAAAATGGACGTGAGTTATATAAGAAAGTCTACTTCTCAATTGGTGGTGGCTTCATCGTAGCTGAAGGCGAAAATAACGAAGGCGATATTTTCTCTCAACACACAAGCAAGGTTAAATATCCATTCACATGTGGAGATGAACTTCTAGCAATCGCTAATGAAAATGATATTTCAATTTGTGATTTAATTAAGACAAACGAAACATCATGGCGAAGTGAAGAAGAGATTAATAAAGGCCTTTTAGAAATTTGGCAGGCAATGGATAATTGCATAAGTAGGGGCCTTAAAGCAGAAGGACAACTTCCAGGTGGCCTTAAAGTAAATAAACGAGCAAAGAAGTTATACGAAGCTCTTTCGAAAAAAGACTGTGAGAAGAACCTTGATCCCCTAACGATTATGGATTGGGTAAATCTCTTTGCTATTTCTGTTAACGAAGAAAATGCTTCTGGTGGAAAAGTTGTGACAGCACCAACAAATGGAGCGGCCGGAATTATTCCAGCAGTTATTAAATACTATCTTAAATTTGTTAAGGACGCTTCAATTGATAAAGTTGTGGACTTCCTTTTAGTCGCCGGTTGTGTCGGGATTCTCTATAAAAAGAATGCTTCGATTTCAGGTGCAGAAGTTGGTTGTCAGGGCGAAGTTGGTGTTGCTTGCTCAATGGCGGCAGCAGGGCTTGCACAAGTACTTGGTGGAACAAACGAACAAATCGAAAACGCCGCAGAAATTGCAATGGAACATAACCTAGGACTAACTTGCGATCCAATCGGTGGCCTTGTGCAAATTCCATGTATTGAGCGAAATGCGATGGGTGCAGTAAAAGCAATTAATGCGGCCAGAATGGCCATGCGTGGGGACGGAAGTCATTTTGTGAGTCTTGATAAAGTTATCAAAACCATGAAAGAAACTGGTGCTGATATGCAAACGAAGTATAAAGAAACAAGCCGTGGAGGCCTTGCTGTTAACGTCACTGAGTGTTAATTCAGCTAGTTAGACAGGTTACTTCTTTCACACGTCAAGATAAACACTTTCATTTTAGTGACCCTCATCATACAAAGACCTACTTTTATATAGAAAATTAGGGAGAGAGTCATGAAAAAATTCTTAATTCCTCTTATGCTACTTACACTGTTTACAGGTTGTAAGGAAGTTAAAGAGGCCATCAAAATGCCAGAAAAAATGGATAAGCTTGGTGAGACGACTGACGGTATGAGTGATACAACATCACAGCTATACTCACAGCTTCGTTCGGCACAGTCTTCAGTTGAAAGACGTGATGCTTTCGCACTTATCTTAAATGACAATATTGAAATGGGTCAAAAGCTTACAAATGCTGCAAAATTCTTTATGGCATTTGAATACAACCTTTATACAGGAATTAAGCCTTACGATAATTTAGAAATTCGTGACATGCTTTTCTATGATGCAGTAGAAGAGTTTTACAAGAATATGGCCTCTGTTTATGAAACAGATATTAAAGGTGAATTCAACGTTAAAAAAGCAATGAAGAAAGGTAAGATGACTCCAATCCATACAGGAAAGTGGTCACTAAAAAAACGTAACTACGAGCAATCTTTCTATGCTGTAGCTGCGGCCCTTCACAAGGTTCACCACCGTCAAACTTTCAATGCAAAAAATAATGGTTTTGCTGAAATGTCGATGTACACACTTATGAAAGATGCACTTATTAAAGACTCTCAAGGTGCAACACTAAGTAAGTCAGAAGAATATATCGTAGCAGGTCACAACCGTGAAATTTCAATCGCGCTTTTAAAAGCACGTATTGATATCATTCTTGCTCTTGCAATCAATGATTCTATGGATGCTGACGAAGCATCTTTTTGGCCAGGACTTCTTCACGTTATCTCAGGTGGAAAACTTGGTAAGTTAGAACTTCCTTCAACTTTTGAAACTTCAAATGCAGCAACGATGCACGAAGCGAATAAGAAGATCGAAGAAGCACTTAAGTGTTATGACTTCCTTCTATCAATTGGTGTTAAGCACGAGATCGATAAGAAAGTTAAAAATATCTTCGATAACGTTGAACTTCCAGAGCTAGATAATATCCAAGCTCAAAATGATAATATTCAAGAGTACAGAGAATATATTCAACAAATTCAAAAAATTGATTAATTCAAATAAAAGAAAAGGCCTCGTTTGAGGCCTTTTTTATTTTTTAAGATATGCTCTACTTAATATATCTCTCATCACTTTCTTACACTCAGGCTCACTTGACTCTCCTAAGGTATTAAAAAGCTCACTCTTATCCTTATCATTTTTTATTAAGTCTGAATCTAGAATAGATGCAATAGACCTTCCCTTACAATCCTTTGCGGCCAATAAAAGATTATGACTAAGAGTATGATCTTCAATTTTATACTCATTATTCTTTAAGAGATAAGTTAGAAACTTCTGGCTATTCATAACCACCATAAAGTTTAATAAACTTCCTGGGTGACATTTTTTGTCTTCATTTAATTTACAGATATAACTATCATATTCAGAAATCTTACTAGGAAGAAGATGAAGGATAATATCCTTTCGATCAAACCTTGTCGCAAAATCAAAAACGACCTTTTCATTCAGCCATGCGTACTGCTTATCATCAGGCATTCCACTATCGTAATATTTAATAAACTTACTCGAATCTTTATCTCTTAAAAGTGTTATGAATTTTGCTTCTTTAATAAATCCAAATCCAGAATAAACGATATATGAATTATAATTTATGTGATTAAAGCTTGAGATAAAGTAGAAAAGTAAAACAGTACCTATCCCAAGACTTGATGAGAGCTTTAAGTTAAGGATCAGCTGCTTCTTTAAACTTGTTTGTAATAAGCGAAACTTCTTATGCTCGTTATATGGCCTATCATCTTTATAAACTCTTACAAATGTATGAATGATAAAAAAGCTTAGAAATAGTGGTAAAATCCAAACTGCTCTATCTTCAGAAATAAAAACACCTAGGAGAAGCATCGAAGTACCAATAAATATAATATTTAGAAATAAAAAAGGAATATTAGTTAAAGAAATAAGAGGATTTCTAAAAAGTCGATTAAATTGATGACGCTCTTGAAAGGCAAAAGTTCTTACAATAAATGAATTAGCAAAAAATATAAATAATAGGATAGTAGATAATATAACCTTTTCATCCTTCATATCGTTTTGAGAAGAATTTAATAAAAGGTAATTGGCCATATAAAGACCTGCTATGATGCTATAAAAATAAGAGAAGATAAATCCAAAAGCTTGAAGCAACATTTTGTGAAACAGACTAATTGGTAGAGTTAAATTGTATAGACTCCCAGTCAACTTATGCGGCGACCTAATGGTCTGAGAACGACTCTTATTTAAAACAATCGAAATAAAAATAACTGAAAATGCAGTAATTGGTAGAATATTTAGTTCAAATTTTAAATAAACAATCCAAGATGAAAATAGACAAAGAAGAAAGAATAGAGTTTTAAGAAAAAAGACATTCTTATTCTCTTTGATATTATTAATAACAAGATTTCCAAGAACACTATGCTGCTTCATAATCGACAATCCCATGAGACCTAATTGTAAGAACTCTATTACTGTTTAATGTCGTATCTTCAGGTATATTTGTTGCCATCACAACACTTCGCCCAGATGCACATTCTTTTGATAAAAGCTCCCCTAACATCTTACGTGCCTTTCGATCAAGAACGGCAGTAATCTCATCAATTAAGATAAGAGGTGTTCCAGATGCGATGGCCGCAATGATTTGAACACGAACCTTCATTCCAGTAGAAAGCTCATGAATGCACTTATCTCGATCTAACTCAAAATCAGCTAATAGTCTTTTTTCTTTATCGATATCATAATCAGGATAAAGAATTTGGTAATTATCTAAAATGAAACCAACACGAGAGTTTTCATCAAAATCAAAATCATGTGAGTTAAAGAACATTTTCTTGAAGATCTTTGAACGATTGTGTGTTGGGGCCATATTAAAAACATTCACATGACCATTTAGTGGATTGTAGGCACCTAGAACAAGATTGATAAATGTACTTTTACCGGAACCATTCTTTCCCAGTAAAATAACAAACTCACCGGCACCAACTTTTAAGGAAACATTCTTAAAGATAACTTCGCCATCAGGGAAAGTATAATCTAAGTTCTTAATCTCAACTAATGGACTATTTAAATAAGCGTCCATATGCCCTCCATTCAATTATAAATAATAATTGTACTGGTGGTTCAAGTAGATACAAAAATCAACTAATTAGCGTGGTATGACTTCCTCAAATTATAGGCAGCCTATTTCTTAAAGTGGTCAAGAAAACCCTGTGGGGCCTTGGCAAGCTTGCGCTCTTCATAGTCAAAGAAGACTAGGCCATTTTTAGCATAAGCGATAAGACGATCACCGCATGTGAATTTATATAGAAGGTCAAAGCCGTACTCACTAATATCTTCGACAAACATTTCAACCTCTAAAACGTCCCCATGGAAAGCCTCTCCACGGTACATATAAGCAGCATCAGCTTGAATTAGTGACTTACCAAAGCAATTTAGTTCATCATGACCAAGGGATTTAAGAAAGCGCAGACGCCCTTCATGACAAAGTGTTGCCACAGCATCATTTCCCATATGATTTCCATAATTGACGAAGTTAATTGTTAGCTCAATTTTAGTTTTAAAATCAGCTTCTCTTTGAGGTGTCGATAATTTTATACGTGCCATGGATAAATTTTAACTAATTAAACTTACTCACACAAGATATAAGAATTTACTATTGGGCCGAAGAAATATTATATCCTTCTTTTTTAGAGAGAAATTTTGCCAAAAGCTCATGCCTATTATTAACGACCATTGCCTTAATAAGCACTTGGTCATTAAGCCAACGGAAGTCTCTATCCAGAGGCATTCCTTTATCATAATAAGCTAAAAAATCATTTGGACGATGCTTGATAAAAACAAAAGCATAGACAGGTTTTGCCATATGAAAATACGAAAGGAGCTGCTGCGTATTCATTGATGAATAACGAAAGTACCTGAGCATAGAAAGACAGAAGAAGGAAATAATGAGTGAAAGACAGCAGATCATAAAGCTTCTTTCAAACCACTTTTTTAGTGCTTTAGTAGGAAATAGAAAATCACCAAAGAGCTCTCGCGAATCGCCAGTAAATCGAAGCTGATATACTAATAGTGAAACAACAAGCACAATGCTTACATTTGGTGAGTAAGGAATATAATCAAGTAAGACGATAGTAATTAGAAGCGCAAGACTAATAAAAAAGAAAAGAGAAATTAACGTAACCAACATAAGCAGGCCCTCGAAAGAAACCAACTCTCCTAATGCTAAGTGACGTCTGTAGAAACCCAATTGAGCTTTCATAAAATCCTCTCTAATAAGAGTTTATCGCTACTCAACAAATGTTCTAAATACACCTATTTATCGTGCTTTTGAATCCTTATAAGTCAAAATTATGGCCATTAAAGTGGCCATCTCGATAGAGCTTATTTGAGAAAGATTAGATAATTCAGGAATCTACGAATCTTTGATTTCAGTGAAGATTTTTGCTTTTGCATAATTTAGAAGTTCTTCATTCTCAAGGATATGATTCGACCAAGCATGAAATCCATGTGAGAACTCTTTGAAAGTTACATCAACTCCTTCTCTCAATAACTTCTCATAAAACATTAAACTGTCATCGTAGAGAACATCATACTTAGCGGCATAGATAATTGTTTTAGGAAGGGCCTCAAGCTCATCACTATAAAGAGGAAAAATCGCAGGGTCTTTCATATGCACTTCACGATTTGAGATTGCATAATCCAATAGCTTTAAAAGCATAGATTTAGATAAACCACTTTCTTCGCCACTCTCATATCGATTTGCCGACGTCGTTTCAAAATCACTTTGATAATGACCTGTTAAGAGATGTAAATCAGAGATTTTAAATGCATTACTACCTAAATGATTGTTTGCCAATGTAACTAATGTCGCAAGATTTGCACCAGCAGAAGTACCAGTTAACGTAAAACTCTTTATACCTTTAAGATGAAGATCATTTAAAAGAGCGAGGCACCAATTTGTGATTTCAGGAATACTTGATTCTGGAGATAAAGGGTAATCAGGACAAACGATATAGGAAGAGTGTTCGTGGAAATCGAAAAGGGCCTGACAAAATTGAGCACTAGTATACTCATGGCCAGTAACATAGCCTCCTGAGTGTAGATGAATAATACAATGAGCTTTAGGCTCGCCCCAAACTAAGCAAGTATGGTCATTGAGCTTTTGAATAGAGCAATTGACAAGATTCTTATACTCGCCTTCAATAAGATCCATGGCCCGACGAAGCTCATCCAGCGTAATGCGAGAGAAGCGTTTAATTCCCACATCAAAGAATGATTGCATTGATGAGAGTCGTTTTTGATGAATGAATTCAGCTATTGATTTGGACAAGGTCTAACCCATTACATTTACAAGGAAAAGTATTTATTAAATAAAGTATATAAATAAAATTCCGATAGTTAAAATTAGTAAAACTATGATCAGCATTTTAATCAAAGAAAGGTAACAAGGCCAATGAAAGCAATATCCTTACTCATTTTGTTCTCTATATTAATGGCCGTAAAAGTAAGTGCCTACGACACCTTAGCTATAGAGGGACAGTCGCCTAATAAGACTCAGACACAGGATTTGAAGGCAAAAATCTTTGAAATTGATGATGACGGAATGGGCCCAATAATCCCAAAAGAATATGAACGCAGTCGCTATCCAGCAAGCATTCCAAGCGATGATGAAAATGGTCATACTCATGATAGTGATGGAAAATATAAGCGTCCATTCAAGTAAAAAAAATATCAAACAATCTCCACAATAATTACATAAAAAAACCAAAGTACAGTTTCATAATCAACCAAAGAGCTTAGAAAAGCCTAAACACAAACAAGAGGTATGATATGAAATTGATTCCTATGACTTTAATCGTTCTACTGCTTAGCACGTCTACATTTGCAGCGAGAGATAAGGGCGAGAGAAAGTCAAAAAAGACAGAAAGTCATCAAATGAGTAAAGAAATGAAAAAGGATAAGAAATCCAAAATGAAGCATCGTATGGAGCGTACACCTGCCTCAAGCGATGCAAAAGCAGATGCTTCTCTAAACAACATGCACTACTTAATCTACGAGTAAGAGCAAGGTTAAAAGAGAGGCAAAAAGAGTTATAAGATGAAGACACTCACATACATTATAATCACACTTGCAATTCTTGCTTTCGGCTTTGAAGTTTATGGAGAGCGCTATACTGCTATTGTTGATGAAAATGATCCTTCAGTTCAGCGATTGATTCACGGAGAGGAGCAAAATGCAACTCAGGACCGAAAACAATCTCGTGAAGAGAAGAAACAGAGAAATCCAGCGTCTGAGCAAGAAATACAAGAAATGAATGATGATGATTACAGAGGAAATGAATACATGGAGCGCCATGCCAGACCTCCTCTATATGATCGTCAATATAAATAAGATATTGAAATCTTTTCAATATCTTATTTTTTACAATTAGGTTGTGTACAATATAGTTTTGTGATACATATTACTTATCAAATAAATCAAAGGAGATTGAAATGAGTATTTATGATTACAAAGCTATTGATATTAGAGGTAATGAAAGATCACTATCTGAATTTAAGGGAAAAAGCTTATTGATCGTAAATACAGCAAGTAAGTGTGGCTTTACTCCTCAGTATGAAGGACTTCAAAAGCTATACGATAAGTATCAAGGAAAACTGGAGATCTTGGCCTTCCCATGTAATCAATTTGGCAAACAAGAGCCAGGAAACTCAGAGGATATTCAATCATTTTGTGACTTAACTTTCAAAACTTCATTTCCGCTTTTTGAAAAAATTGATGTTAATGGAGATAACACACACCCACTATATCAATATCTTAAAGATGAATTACCAGGACTACTTGGTAGCAAGAAAATAAAATGGAATTTCACAAAATTCTTAGTAGATAGTGAAGGCCATCCTGTTAAGAGATATGCACCAATTGATAAACCAGAAAGTTTAGAAAAAGATATCGAAAAGAGCTTTAAATAATGAATGATGAAGTTCTATTAATCGACAATCAGATTTGTTTCAGCCTCTATCGACTAAGTAAACTCATTACTAGTCAATATAGGCCATATCTCGATGAGATCAATCTTACATATCCACAGTACCTTGTCATGCTTGCCTTATGGGAAACTGACAAAGTGAATATGTCTCAGCTTGGAGAAAAGCTTTCTCTTGATAACGGGACTCTAACTCCCCTGATTAAGCGCCTCATTGAAAAGGGCCTAGTTGAGAAAAAGAGATGTATTGAAGATGAAAGGATTGTCTATATCACAACAACGACAAGTGGAAAGAAACTAAAGAAAAAAGCAAAATCTATTCCGCAAAAGCTTCTTTGTTCAAATAATGTTGATCTAAAAGAAATACAGAAGCTAAAGGCCGAAGCAGATAAAATATATAACCAGTGGAGTACACATGAAAAATGAAGAAATTATAAAAGCACTTAATTGGCGTTATGCCACAAAAGTTTTTGATAAAACAAAAAAAATTACAGATGAGGACTTACACGTTTTAAATGAATCTTTAAGACTTGCGGCCAGTTCATTTGGACTACAACCTTGGAAGTTCATTTTAGTAAATGATGAGGCTACACGCCAAAAGCTAAGAGAGCACTCTTGGGGCCAATCTCAAGTAACTGATGCCTCTCACTACGTTGTTCTTGCTTACCTTACAGAGTTAGATGAAGAATATGTTGAAAAGTTTGTGCAATCAATTGCTGAGCAAAGAAATGTAGAACGTGAAAGTCTACAAGGATATTTTGATGTTATGAAGGCGGCATTAATTGATGGGCCACGTTCAAAAACGATTCCAGAGTGGTCACAACGCCAAACATATATTGCAATGGGACAGCTTCTAATGACTGCGGCCATTCAAGGTATTGATACATGTGCAATCGAAGGGATCGTTCCAGAAGAATACGATAAGATCTTAGGGCTTGAAGGGACAAAGTATAAAACTCTTGGAACAGTAGCGCTTGGTTATAGATCAGATGAAGACAAGTACAAGGATCTTGAAAAAGTACGTTTCTCTTTTGATGAAGTATTCAAAGTAATCTAATTAATAAAAATCAGCATCATTTGAGCTATACGGGTGGATTCTCTTATAGTTTTCACCCTGCTCAATATGCGCCTTAATATTTTCAAGATTCCATTTAAAAGTATTCGTTACACTTCGCTTAGTGATGAAGTGAAAGATTTGTTCCCATAAAAAGAACTCAAATTTTGACGGAGCACTTGCAAGTTCATGGCGACGAATATAGCCAGAGCGAAAAGTTAATGACGTCTTATTGTCACCAAGCTTCTTGTAAAATTGTTCAACAAGAAACTCTCCCTTCTCGTTGTAATTCATAAAATCCATAAATTCGTTGAAGTTATAGGCCCTGATCTGCTTGTAGTATTCGTTTTCACTTTTTGAAACCATTGTTGTCGTTTCGTCCCAAAAAGTCCCCTGCTCACTCTCTCTTCGATAACAGCGTCGAGTGAAACCAATATCACTTTGCTTTAACTTCTCATTCCACGGACACTGCGAATTTGGGCAAGAAACAATCTTATAGAAGTAGGTCGACCACTGACGTGCGTGTTCATTTTTTGAGTTATAGTCCCACACAGCTTCAATTGGAGCGTTAATCTCAACTGTATACTCAGCGTAATCAATAGGCCTCGTATACTCTTTAGCATTCAGGGTAAATGATAGTGCAAAGTGCACAAATATTAGAATAATCCTCACTGAACTAGTTTACTGGACGATGCCACAGCGGGTCAATATCGAGCAAGATTTTTCATTGCCAATCAAATTCTAAGTGATTAATATATCTAAAGAATTCAAGTGATTTCAATGTGCCTAGGTGGTGAAATTGGTAAACACGCACGGTTGAGGGCCGTGTGCTTTCGAGCTTGCTGGTTCAAGTCCAGTTCTAGGCACCATTTCCAAGACAAATCCAAATATCATTTTTTAATACATAACTTGCTTAGTTAAAAGCAAGCGTAGCTTGATGGTTTTGGAGGCGTCAATTGCCACGATGGCAAATTGATGCCGAACAAATTCGAGGGGTCAGGAGACCCCGAAGAACAAGGCCAGTGCATACCACAAAGAGAGCTACAGAAGCAGGAGCCGAGAGTCGGCCAAGTCCAATGCATACTAAATAACAGTGTACCGACATAACAAAACCAATAGTGAGCTTCACACTACTCTAAATTAAAAAAAGGCAGTGAATGTATAAAATTATTACTTGTTATAGCAGCATAGTTCTTAACTCTAACTTTACAACCATCCTCATGACACAAATAAGATAGACCAATCTTACTAGATCCTCCAAGTTCCTTAACAACATCTTTTAAAAAGTCTGAATTTACTTTTACACCAAAAATGACTTTTGTAAGTTCAACACCGAGTTCGTCAAATGTTACATATGTATCAGACGTGCTTGAGATATATCGATATTCTTTTTCATATTCCCACTCAATACTTTTAACCAAAGGATCAAAAGAGAAATTATCCCCAAAATCTTTAACGTATTTTACTTTCTCTATTTTAGGAGGTTCATTAATATCGAACTCCAAACAAATCCCCTTAAAAGAATTTGCGTAATGCGCCCACATCAAAATACTTTCACAATCTTCAGTTAAACAAAGTATACGATCACTAGAGTTACTATCTACAGGCTTATTGTCATTTATAAC
This sequence comes from Halobacteriovorax sp. RT-2-3, assembly GCF_047085075.1. Classification (NCBI taxonomy): domain Bacteria; kingdom Pseudomonadati; phylum Bdellovibrionota; class Bacteriovoracia; order Bacteriovoracales; family Halobacteriovoraceae; genus Halobacteriovorax; species Halobacteriovorax sp. RT-2-3. The sequence goes on from NZ_JBKIYF010000001.1 coordinate 560,962, forward strand.
GATATTCCCACCTTTATCTTTATATATAGTTTTATCTGATCTAAAGGTTCCCTCAAAGGGATCATTTAACTGACAATACGTAGATAGGTATATTTTTTTTTCTTTTATAATGTCTATAATACGATTTTTCTTTATACTAAAATCATCGGCACAAGAGTCTAAACCAATATACTTATATAGCTTCATAATTCCTCCAATCTTATTAAAAATAAGTAGACATCATTATAAATGTACATTGAAAGATTAGAGGTAACGATTTTTTACTAAATTAATTTTTGATATTAAATAGAATCATACTTATAATTATCTCTACTAAAATTATTAGATAATTATAAATTCATTCAAAATAATAGCTAAAGTAAGATAGTGACTTAATTAAGCAATACGTAAGTGAGTTCAAAAGATAGTATCAAGTATGACACTATAATTTATGAGAACGAAACATGGCATAATCTATGCGGTAAGCATAGATCATGTGGTTCCTTTTAGACTTTTCTATTAGCAGTCCCAATATCTTCAAGATAGAACTTTAGTCTTTGCTCAATTTCCTCAAGGGCAGCAAGGCGAATTTCAATGGCCGTATTACATGAGCGGCGAGTTTTGATAGATTCAATCCCCTCCTTAGATGGGATATTCATGACTGGTCTTTTTTCTTGTTCTTTTTGTAAAGCGACCTGTTCTTCGAATTCTTCGATAAGCTTATTTAGAGGCGTTGGTGCTTTAGCTGTGCGCTCTTCTTCTACTGGAAAATTTTTAGCAGCAGGGAACATCACTAGAACATCGTTTTCTGATTGTGGATTTGTATCAATTAGTTTCATTAAATTTAATTCCTCATAATAAGCATTTATAGCGTTCAATTGCCGTCGCTATTTATAAAGCATAACCTAGGCCAAGAATAATTGGGATAAGCTATGTAAATTTGGAAGGTTACAAAAAATGAACGTCAATTATTTGGTCAGGCAAGGTGTTCATTAGACAAATTTCTCTCGCAATATCAAACACTTAGTCATATTTTATTTAGTCCCCAACTTGCGAGATATCATGAGCGTGGTACAATATTGGAGTGAAAAGAATCAACTGTATGCAATGCAAATATTATTTTAGTACTTGGGACAAGGACGCTCCTCGTGGATGTCGTAAATTTAATATGAAATCCACAAATATGCCTTACATCCTCGTTCGCCAATCAAGTGGCTCGGATTGCAGCTTCTTTGAACAAAAAGAACACTTGAAGAAGAAAAAGAGTAAATTAGACGATCTTAATGACCCAAGCCTGTGGTAATCGACATATATCAAATTAGTATAACAACTATTCCATAATATTATTTCTAATATAAATAAAAACATCATATATAAGCCTCATCAATCAAGTATGTGAGGTGCAAAATGAAAAAAGAGATCCTATTAACGTCATTAATTATGATGAACCCTGTAGCAAACCTACAAGCAAAAGAGATTACTGAAGTCAGAACACAAATGCTTTCAAGTTATGAAACCCTGGCCAATTTATCATTTGAATCTAATAAGTCTTTCGACGGTCATTATTGGACATATAACGATGAACTAAACGATGCCACTAAACACTATCGTAAATTTAAATGGGCAATCGAAATTAGAGACAATAGCGATGAGACGATGACTCATACTGAAGATGAATTAAAAATGGAGTATTTTTTAGTTCTCCATCAAGTATTTGAAGATGGATATATCCTGAGCTCTGAAAATGACTACCGTGTTGATCGTTTAACAAGTAAAAGGTTCAAGCTATATAACTGTGACTCATCACTTAATTGCCAAAGTGATTACGCCAATACAGAAATGATTCTTGAGAATATCGGCGGTGAGAAAGTTCTTCTCATTAAGAATCTTAAGAATGTATTTTCACAAAATAATTATGAAGACGTTTTCTTCGTTCAAACTAAGTAAGTAGAAAGAAATTTGTGAATTCAAAAGAAGTTCTAGAATATTTGTTAACTCCCCTTGATCAATCTCAAGGGGATGTCTTTAAAGAAGTTATTTGTGAGATCGAGCAATTAGAGATTCGTTTAATTGCATCGATGAATCCTAATTGGGCCAAGCTTGCTAAATCTCGTCTGCTCTCTTCAAACACTGCTTCAAAAGCAATTGATAATAGCTTAGCAAGATGGGATGAGGCCAATCGTTACATCAGCGAATGTATACAAGATGAAAAGACGCTTAGCTTTGAGATCATCACGAAAATTAACTCCATCTACAATGCTAAGAATTCACAAATCAGAGAAACTCCTATCTACGGGGGTGGTATCGAGTTTATAAGGCCACAGTATCTAAAGGAAGCAAAAGTGCTCCTTATTGATAACCTGTTAAATGATGTCGATATGTGCTTTTATGAGAAGGCCTTTCACCTGTATCAATGGATCGTAAGTCTTCATTTCTTTGATAACGGAAATGGTCGAACTTCAAGGCTATGCGCTGATTACATACTCATGCAAAACGGAAAGCTTCCTATATGCTTCCAGTCGAGTGTACGCTCTCATGTGGCCCAAATGCTTGAGGACAGGAAGGTGAACAAAGAAGATAAATTTCTTAGTTTCTTAAAAGCAATAAAGAGAAGCTATGAAATTGTCTTAGAGATTTGAGTCTGGCAGCTCAATACCTTGCTCATAATAAGTTGGCCCGGCCTCTTGAATCATTCCACCGCCAAGACACACTTCCTCACCTTCTAAATTCGTATAAAAGACAATTGATTGGCGTTTGGCAATAGCACGCTGAGGAGTATCAAAGTCAACTCTAACAAAGTCTTCAGAAACTTCAGTGATCGTACACTCTTGATCTTTTTGACGATAGCGAATCTTGGCCTTAAGCTTCATTCCAACTTCAGGCATAAATTCCTCATCAACCCAAGATAGATCTGTGGCAGTAAGATAGTCAGCATAAAGTGCACCGTGTTTTTCGCCGCGTTCAACGATAACGACATTGCGCTCAGTATCTTTACCAACAACAAACCAAGGCTCACCTGGCCCACCAAGGCCTAGGCCCTTTCTCTGGCCAATTGTATAAAAGGCGCTACCACTGTGGCGGCCAACTTTAGTTCCATCAAGAAGTTCGAAGTCGCCTTCTTTGATATGGATATAATTTGAAAGGAAGTTTTTAAAATTTCTCTCACCGATAAAACAGATTCCTGTTGAATCTTTCTTATCATGAGTAATAAGGTCATACTTCTTTGCAATCTCTCTTACCTGTGGCTTTTCAATGGCACCAACTGGGAAAAGAACCTTATCTAGAACTTTTGATTTGATTGTGTAGAGAAAGTAAGTTTGATCTTTGTTATTATCAAGGCCTTTAATAAGTTTAGACTTACCGTCAATCTTCTTTGTCTGGCAGTAGTGCCCAGTTGCAAGAAAATCTGCACCAAGCTCCATGGCCTTATTGAAGAAAACTTTGAATTTAATCTCACGGTTACAAAGAATATCAGGATTAGGTGTAAAGCCCTGTTCATATTCCTCAAGAAAGTTTGCAAATACGTTGTCACGATACTCTTTTACAAAGTCCACAGAGTAGTATGGAATATCAAGCTTTTCACAAACGGCAACAACATCTTCAAACTCTAGAGATGCTTTACAATTTCCGTTTTCGTCCTGCTCTTCCCAATTTTTCATGAACATGCCAATGACGTTATAGCCTTGCTCTTTTAACAAAGCTGCACATACAGAAGAATCGACTCCTCCGCTCATTCCGACAATGACTGTTTTACCGTTACCTACATTTTCCATGTGCCTTATTTAGCACATTTAGGGGTTATAGGTCTAGTGCCCATGAAGCAATGGCCATAGCAATATTGTTAGTGGCGTGATGTAAAGTCTTAATATTGAGTGCGTTCACATGATCTGCCGGAGTATGGATGCGAGAAGCATTTGAATCACTCTCCCAATTTTGGGTAAAGACCACACTTGGGATATTAAACTTTTGAAATGACGTATTATCACCGTAGACGAAATCATATGGCGTTATGCTAAAATCCACACGAAATGTCCCCTCGGAAGACTTCGTATAGAATCTTTGAGCAATAGACTTTTCGGCCTTATGAAGACCTGAGCTAGCAGGAGAATAATAGAGTCTCATATTCCCAAGCTTCTGCTCTTTATCTTGAGTGAGAGTATCGTAACCAAGCATAACCAATTCTACATAAGAATAGACCCTGATGCCCTTTTCAAGATTTAGGTTTTTTACATAGTCATATGAACCTAAGAATCCATTTTCACCATAATCGAAGAAAACCACTCGAACTGTTTTTTCAAGATCGAGCTCGGCAAGAATATTGATTAAACTCAAGGCCGCAACAACTCCAGAAGCATTATTATCAGCACCTGGTTGACGTCCTTTATTTACAACTGCAAAGTTTTTTAGATCATAAGCGGCCGTATCGTAATGGGCCCCGATGACAATAACATCTTGAGGATTTTTTAGCCCCTTCTTTTCCCAAACAATATTGTATCCATTAACAGACTTAAGGCCATCCACCTGCTGAACTCTTTCATTCGTAAGCTTTTGCCACTTTCGTAAATCTTTTGGACTAAGCTTATCTTTTGTGGCCTCTAAATCCTTTTTAAATAGGGATTTTGCATATTCAACATCTGGAACAAATTTAATTGTCTTAAGAGATGTATTTGTTTTTCGAACATTAGTTTCAATATAGCTAATAATATAATCCTGTGCCGTTTTATGACCACTAGTTCCCACAAAACGATTAGGTCTTGTCTCTTTAACAAAGCTATTAATTAGGGTATCGATATCTTTTTCTGAATTTTTAGATACGGCGTAATAAAGAGAGCGTAATTTCTTAGGAGACCTTTTACTTTTAGAAAGTTTATACGTGTCTTTAAAATTTTTAAATTCTTTTGCTGTCACAGAAAGTGACATCGATAATGCAATAATAAAATACTTCATTTAAAACCCTAGTTCTCTTTTTTTCGGACGAGATTGCGCTTCTTCAAGCTCTTCTTTTTGCTTCTTATTTAGCGGTAGACGGTAGAATTCACCATCGATGAATTGTCCAGTTTGAAAAATTTTTGCGTGACCAATTACCTTAGCACTTGGTCCATTTTTTGTTAAAAAGATAAAATGATCTCCTCTAAACAATATGCCTTCTGACTTGTCATCGAGATCAAAATATATATTTCCATTATTTAAAATATAGAGATTTCCTTTATATCCTTTACCTGTCGAGCTAATTCGACAATAACATTCCACAGGCCTAGATGTGTCAACGACTTCATAATTAACAAAGTGATTGCCAACGATACGCTCAAACGTTAATTCCTTTGCCTTTGCAACGTAAATAAAACCACGAGACATATTGATAGAAACAATTTTACTATCTGGAAGCTTTGGTTTGTTATCAAAAGTTTTATACTGTGTTTGTCCAAGATAATATTGATGCTGGCCTTTATGCTCACCAACAACACTATCGTCATCGTGAAGATAGATAGTGTTCTCTTTGATAAAACTTCGAGCAATATAACGATCAGTTAACTCGATAATTTCTTCATTTGAATAAGCTTGTGAGCGAAGTACTGCTCTTTTTTCAAGTTCAACTCGTGAAATTGTTTTTGAATCCACAAGTTGGCCAATCTTATCAACCTCTGCAGTCTTTAGATCTGCCAAAGGAAGTTTCAAATGAGACATTACCTCATTACTAACCTGAGTTAAGAGATGACAGTCATTTTTGACAGTATCGTTTGGTGCACTTAGCACAAATCGATTTTGAACAGGGATTACCTTACTAAAATGTCCTGTCGCAATCTTTGTGGCCTTAAGAACAGATAATTTTGAATAGAGAGTCTCAAGAACGAGAGTTGCTTTATCAATTGTTGGATTACACCAAATACCTGCAACACGACTCTCTAACAATTTAGAAATAACGCGCTCTTCAAAGGCTCCAGAAGCACTCGTAACATAAAAAGGAATTCCAATTAGTCGACAGATATCCCTGATTTTCTCTTCTGATTCACTTGCCCAAGGACTAAAAATTCTATTGATCTTCTTATTCCACGAAATTTTCTCATATTGTCTAAAGGCCTCTAACTGTTCCTCATCGCCCCTTAGCTCTTCTAGCAATTGCCCTTCAGGAGTAAGCTTTGTTTTAAACTGCTCCAGTAAAGCTTCATCTTCACTAGTGATTTTTTCAAAAAAAGAAATATTGACTCCAATACACTCATGCCCCTGCTTTTTTAAAAGCAGCGCAGTAACGGCCGAGTCAATACCGCCATCCATCCCGACGATAATCCTCTCTTTTTTCATATCTTTCTTAGCAAATTGCATAATTAAATTATAAGTGATTTTAGAAATTTAAACAGGGTAAATTTAAATTTATCAAAAACTTTATCCCACCAAAAGGCTCATATATTCATTGACATAACTCAACGCAAAATCAGATAATATTCATTCACGACGCAATAACACACGAGGACACAACACAAATTATGAAAACGAGTAAGGGTAATAGTAAAAGAAGCAAGAAGCTAAAATTTATTGATATCTTTTCAGGCGCAGGAGGATTTTCTTGTGGACTTGAAATGGCAGGTTTTGAGTGTGTCATGGGAATTGACTTCAACAAACACGCCATGGATACATTTGCACATAATCACAAAAAGGCCTATCCATATTGCGGCGACATTTCAAAACTAAGTAACAAAAAAATTAAAGAAGTTCTTGGTGACACTGAAGTTAATCTTGTTGTTGGTGGACCTCCATGCCAAGGTTTTTCAACTGTTGGCCCGGGAAACCCAGACGATATTAGAAATAAACTTTTTCTTGAATTCGTAAGAGTTGTGAAACTAACTAATCCAGAATTCGTTGTTATTGAAAATGTGACAGGACTACTTGCTAAGAAGAATGAATCAACATTAAAGGCAATCTTTAAGAAATTCAATTCCCTTGGATACAACCTAGACGTTAAGGTTATGAGTTCTCAAAACTATGGTGTACCTGAAAAAAGACGCCGTACAATCTTTATTGGAAGTCGAGTTAACGAGAAAGTAGAATTTCCAAAAATTACTCACGATACAATTGTAGCAAAAACATATCGCCCACCAGTTACTGTTGGTGAGGCCCTAAGTGATATTGAAACGAAAGCTGGCCATGTTTTAAATCATGACCTAGATAGTGCTAAGATCAAATCTAAACTAGATTTAAAGCGCATCAAACGTATTCCAGAAGGTAAAGGAATTCGTTACGAAAAAGACGAAAAAATGTATCTTACTCCATCGCTAAAACTAGGTGTTGATTGGAAAACAATGCGCGAGGGGCGATTTAGACAAACAAAGTACCAGAGACTTGATTCGAGAAGTGTATCTCCAACAATCATGACTCATCGTCATAGTTATTACCACCCTACAGAGCATCGCTACCTAACTCAAAGAGAAGCGGCAAAAATTCAAAGTTTTCCAAATGACTTTGAATTTTGTGGGCCAATCTCTGCTCAGTGGAGACAGATTGGAAATGCTGTTCCTCCGTTAATGGGTAAAGCAATTGGTACAGCAATCAAGAAGATGCACAATGCTCACCTTAAATCGACAGAAGATGGAAAAGTAAAAAAGAAAACAAAAGTAAAATCAATTATTGAAGATGTTCGAGGAGGAGCATTTGTCTATCGCTAGAATCTCGACACTACTTTTAATTCTACTAACCATATCATGTGCGACAAGCAATGATTCAACAAAAGTAGGCCAATCTAATTGCCACGTCAAAAGGGCCGCAATTGATCTTGGCTCAGGTTCGACAAAACTAGTTGTAGGACTCGTGGATACCTGTCGAGCGATGGTAGAAGGAATTCTCTTTGAAGCACAAAGAGCAGTACCTCTTAAGGATCAACTACAATCTTCAAAAGACAATAAGTTTAATGAAGAGATGCAAAATCGTCTAAGAGATGTTTTTGATGAGTTTAAATATCTAGCAAAAAATGAAGGCGCCGAAGATATTAGAGCTGTTGCGACTTCAGCATTTCGAACATCAGCAAACGGTGATGATGTTGCAGATCAATTAAAAGAACAAACAGGTGTAGACTTAGAGATTATCTCTCAAGAAGATGAAGCCAAGTTTGCTTACTCTGCAGCTCTTTCAAAACTTAAGTCAATGAATGTTTCACAAAATCCTCCGATTGCCATCTGGGACATTGGTGGTGGAAGCATGCAAATCACAAAGCCAATTGATAAAAAAGGTGAACAAACACAGGTGGCCCTTTTAAAAGTTGCATCTGTTACTTTTAAAAATCTTGTTTTAAAAGAGTTTTATCCAAAAGGGACTAAGACGCCAAACCCACTAAAAGAAGAGCGCGCTCTTAAAGCGATGGATCTGGCCAGAGTAACAGCAAAAGAACAATTATCTGACTTTGGAAATCTAAAAGACTATCAGGTTTATGGAGTTGGTGGTGTTCACTACTTCAGCATTGGTGGCCAATTTAAGAAAGCGAATCGCGTTTACAACCAGTCAACTCTCCTGGCCAAACTTCTGGAAAGAGCAAAGCTTACTGATAAAGAGATAGACAGCAAGTATGCATCGACAGACGTGACAAATATGGCACTAGTTCTAGGTTTTATGCAGACTCTAAAAGTTGATGAAGTAAAGCCTATCAAAGTAAACATGGCCCATGGACTTCTAATCAACCCTACTTTCTGGGAATAACTCTAATAACGATTTGTAAAAATACATAGATTGCCTTCATCGATAATAATCGGCGAAGGCCATTGCTGCTCCTTAGCAATATCCATCAACCATTTATTTGCATTACCTTTTGTGACAATTGTAATTTTTTTCTCATAACTAATTTCTAAGATTTGATTTAATACATAGTCATAAGTTTCTTTAGAGAAAGGATCGTACAGATAGTAAATATCTGCTTTCGGTATAGAAAAAGACTTTAAAGACAAATCTTGAACTTTAAAGGTTAAGCTCTCATCTAAACCTAAATTTTGGCAGGCATTATTTGAAACCTCTACTCTGTGATCTACATACTCATAGCCAACAAATTCAAGATCAGGTCTAAGAAGAGAACAAACAAGCCCTACTCGTCCATAGCCTGAGCCAAGATCAACAACAGTATCTCCAGCACTAGCATCAATTCCCTCGAGTGCTAAGAGTATTGTAGAATAGCCCGATTGAACTCCTACTCCGGCCCTTTGATATAGACGTTCTTTCGTGGTTGAATCATAGGTCATTTCTTGATCCAATTGATAATTAAGTTCAAAAATGTCATCGAGATTATCAAAAGTACGGTATAAATTAGGACCTTGATGGCCCATCTGCTGTATTCGGCCTTCCTGATCTTTTTCTTCTTTAATAAAGTGTGTACTCATTGTATTCAAAGATTGAATCAGAAATTCTTTTTGTTCATGGCCTCTTTTATCAATGATTGATTCGATTACGTGTGCTTCAATCGACTTAGAGCGCTTCTTAATTTCTTTTATTTTCTCAGCTCCACTCTCAACAAGAAATTCTCTTAAAAAAGAAACTGCCTCCAGTTCATCTTCAAATAATGGAGAGATAAAATCTTTATAAGAAGTCTTTTGTCCATTTCGCTTATCTTCTTGTTTCTTGAGCCAGAGCTCATCTTTAAGAAAGTCCATAATGGTGACTAAGAGTGCCGAATTAGTGTAGAGGCCAGCTAATTGAGTTGGCGTAAAATCACTTGTATCACCTTTCTTGCCTTTTAATAAATGTAAGAACATTAACTGAGAAACTCTCATGTTGCCTCCAATGTGTTTAACTGAAACGATCATGGTTGCAAAGCATGAGCTAATTAAATTAATTTAATGATAACTTTATAATGGCCCTAAGTAAAATTAGTGGCCATTACTAGAGTTTGTCGCTTGTGTGAGATTGTAGAATATACCCCTTTGAAGTATTAAATTTTCAGGAGTATCAAATTCAGCAAGTTTAGCATCTTTGAAAACAAGAATTCTATCACACTCTTTAATTGTATCGAGCCTGTGAGCGATAAAGAAAGACGTTTTACCTTCCATTACATTGTGAATTCCATCGTGTAGAATCTTTTCAAAGTAAGGATCAACATGGGCCGTGGCCTCATCAAGAATAAGAATATTTGGATTCTGTAGGCATACACGAGTCAACGAAATAACCTGTTTCTCGCCCGCTGATAAATTCGATCCACCATCTTTTAAGACACTATCAAGAGAAAGCTTCGAGTAATCCATAACCTTACTCATTCCTGTTTTATCACAAATTGAAAGAATGTCTTTATCTGTCAAATCAGGGTTTACCGAAAGATTTTCTCTAAGAGTCCCATCGAAGATAATGACATCTTGAGAAACAATTCCAATCTGATCACGGTAGTGATCGATATCTAAATCTTTAAGATTTTGACCATCAATTAAAACATCACCTTTTTGATAGTCATAAAGGCGAGAAAGAACTGCAACCGCCGTCGTTTTCCCTGAGCCAGTTGGCCCAACAATTCCAATTTTTTCACCTTTATTGATCTTGAATGAAACATCATTTAGGGCCGTACTAATATCATTATAGCCCATCGTCACGTTCTTAAATTCTACTTCACCGTTTATTGTATGATGTCTATCGTTTCGTTGATCAAAGACCTCTCTCTCTGTTTCAACATCAATAAAGTTTGCCACACGATTAACACTTGTAAACGCTGTAATAATATTTGCCATTTCTCTAAAAAGAGAAAGAACAGGCCAAAAGAAGCGCTCACAATAACGTAAAAGAGCAATAAACAGGGCAAGAGAAAGCGTTCCATCTAAGTAAGCGCTTCCACCAAACCAAACAAGAATAAGAAGTGGTAGTCCACATAAGAATGATAGCATCGGCATTGTAAGCGCATAGTATGTATTGGCACTTAGCTGAACTACTTGCTGTTCATTTACTGCTGATTTGAAATTGTCATAAGACCAGTCCTCGACACCAAACGATCGAATCACGTGAATACCATCAATATACTCAGAAAGCTTTGAGTTAATATTTGAAGAGTACTTACTGATGGCCCTATTTAGAGAGCCAATTTTATCTCGCGTAACAATTAGAAAAATAACTGCAGGAATCATTCCTGAAATAACCATTAAACCGATTTTGAAGTCAGTGATAAGCATCGCTGTTGCCGATGAAATAATCATTAAGATCGAGATGGCCAGGCGCCCTAGAGAGCTTGTAAAAAACTTCTCAATCCCTTCCACATCATGAGTCATTCTCGTTACAATTCTTCCCTGAGGCCAAGAATCAAAAAATTTAAGTGGTAAGTGAGAAAGCTTTTGAAATAGTCGATCTCTAATCTTTAAAATAACATAACTTGTTTGCACGATTAGATAACGACGGCCAATATAGTGAATAAGGACACCACCTAGCTCAAGTGCTAAAACATAAAGGGCCCACTTTTTTGCAAGTTCCCACTTTGATTTTGCTAGACCTTCACCAACAAGCACCCCTAGTGCATGACCAGAGAGCATTGATATAACAGTAAACATAATTAGCATCAGTATTGAGACAAAGATCTTAAGACGATAACCTTTTGCAAATCTGAAAAGAAATGCTGTCGTCTTTAAGGCCGAATGTCCTTGTTCCTTATGCTTAGCTTCATCTTGATCATCTTGTGCTAAAAATTGTTTTGCATCACTCATTATTTAGTCCCTGCTTCTGCACGATCTAAGTTAATCACCTTCTCGCAATATTTGAGAGTCGATTCTCTATGGGCAACCCATACGAGAGTTGATTCAGGCAGGTATTTATTAATATTTGATAGAATAGTTTCTTCGGTAACTGTATCAACCGCAGAAAGACAATCATCCAAAAGAAGTATCTCAGGCTTTCTAACAAGTGCTCGAGCAAGAGTTAGTCTTTGCTTTTGACCACCTGAAAGATTTACACCCCACTCTCCAAGTTGTGTATCTAGTCCATCATCGAAGTTTTCAATATCACTTTTTAAACCTGCAATTTCTAAAACTTGCCATAAAATTTCGTCATCAAAATTTTGATCCATTAAAATATTATTACGAATAGAGTCCGCAAAAAGGAATGACTTCTGATGAACCATTGTAATATGTGATCTTAGAAATTTATGGCCATACTCAGTAAAAGGACGTCCAAAAAAGGCGACATCTCCCCTTACATCTCTCTCTAGTCCACTAAGTATATTGAGCAGAGTTGTCTTTCCTGTCCCAATCTGGCCAATAATTCCAATACGCATTCCACGCTTAACTTCAAGATTAATATTAGAAAGGATGTCATTTCCTTCTTCATATCTAAAGCTTAGATTCTTTAAACTAAATACCGTATCACCAGTAAGTTCAGGCTCAACTTTCTTATCAAGTAAATACTCTTCCTTAAAGTGAGTATAAATCTCTGCAAGACGTCTTAGAGAAGTAAAAGACTTTCTCCAATCAGATATAATGTAGCCAAGCTCCATCAATGGCTCTTGTAAAAGATGAACAAGTCCTTGGATTGCAACGAACTCTCCTACTGTGATTTCGCCTTTCATAAGAATAGTGAAACCATAAGTAAAAAGAATAACGTATGTTGCCAACGAGGCCATTCCCGAAGAAGGAATATAGAGCATTGAAGTGTTATTGGCATCGAGTCTCATTTTTCGATACTTTTGTGCACCAGCAAATAATCTCTTATACCAAAAGAAGGCCGTATTCCCTAGCTTCTGTAGTCTTACTGTAGAGATGGCCTTTGATGTTTCATCATTAAAATATGAAAGATAATCTTGTGCAACATCGTAGCGCTCCATTTCGATAGTCGAAATATAGCGAACAAGAATTGGAACGATTAATAGTGCTAAGAAAGAGATAATCGTGATTTGTACATTAATTAAAAATAACGAGATAATTGTAAATACACCTAAAAAGAGCACATCTGCAGCTCCTACAAGTGTAAACCCAAAAACAAAGCGCGCTTGACCAACATCACTATTGGCGGCACTCATTAGAATTCCTTTTGGATATTTATTAACAAGAGTATCCATTGAAAAATATTGAGCATTTTGCCAAATATCGTCTTTTAGAAAACCACCTGCATGATGAGTCTGGCGACCTAAAAAAATACGCCAACCAACACGGCCAAAGTAGAGCATAATTCTAGAAAATAGAACAACTGTAAAAATAAAAAAGAATTTATGCTTTAGATCGTCACCTGTAATGAAGTAATCAATTGTCCAAGAAGGCATGGTTTTATGCGTGAAGAAATCCACCACATCCCCCATGGCACGTGAGTAAAATACCTGACAAAAGTTACAGACTACTATCGAAATAATCCCTAGGAAGTAAACTGATTTTTTGCGGCGTAAATAATTCAACCAAATTTTATAATGCATAGTCATTGCAAAGTATTATATGATTTATACATGAGATTTCATATTCTTTTATTTTTAATATTTTCTGTCACAGCAAACACTTATGCCGAACTCGCAGAATTCGACTCTGGCCCAGGTAACGCTAAAATATTTAGAATTGATGCTCTTGAGAATTACGTTAAAAAGATTAGAGAAGAAATCACTCGCATTGAAAGTGGCATGGATGACAAAATGGGCAAGGAGCTAAAGTCTCTTAAGGCCCAGATCGAAGAACTCAAAAATAAAGAAACTAATTTGGATGGGCTTAAAGTTATTGAAGAGCGTCTAAATAAACTTGAATTAAAACATGCTGACGATGTAAAGAAGATGCAGGCAGACTTTAGAAATCTGCAGCAGAATATTGATCAGTCACTCTTAGATCTATCAAACAAAATTCTTCAACGTATTCAGGTTTTTGAAAAGTACCTTCAAAAGCCTTAGAAAAGCTAGTGAGAACAATGACGGTATTCATTCTCTGTTATCTTTAACTTCTTAGCAATTGTAGGTTGAGTTAAATAAATTGAGGTTAATCTTCTTTCGTTAGAAATATAGGAAGATCCTTTTCTTAATTCTTTATCTAAACATAATTCACTTCTTAAACTATCAACGTCAATACCACTATGGGCCACCACTTCTGCACTAAACCAATCTGCGAATACCTCATCAAGTTGATCGCGCTGTTTTCCAGGTAGAGGATAAAGAGATCGATTGCATGTAGGGTTTGCCAAGAGATTGTCTCCAACTTCTTTTGTTAGAACCTTATTTTGAACTAAGAAATTTAATTGAGAATCATCTCTAAAGAGCGCTCCTGCACTCGTTGAATTTCTTAAGCATTTCTGAATCGAATCAAAAGGATTTTTACTCTTATAAAAACCAGAGAAACGACAGCTATCAAAAGAATGAGCAATCTCGTGTGCCATTAAACTCACTAAGCTTGCACGATACTTGGGAAAAGCAAAATTTAAGCCTTCAAGGCCGATATTAATTTCATTACTCTTTGGATCATAGGCAAATCCCCACTCTAAAAAATCGCGAGGAGCTTGGGCAACTTTAGTGCCAAGGACTTTTTTGGGAATGAAAATCTTAATGTTTTCCACTTTCTCTTTTATTTCTTTGAATGCCTTAGTATCACCCAATTGAATTTTCAAAACAGAAAGTGCACTCTTTTTAGCTCTTCTAAAACTATCTTCTAAAAGGAGAATTTTCTTCTTTGTATAAAGCTGTGAAAAGACATCAGTTAACTCTTTATCCAAAAGATCTTGAATGGCCTTTGGCCTTTCATTAAATGTTCCAGAAGATAGAACAATATTTTCGATATAATAAAAACGCCACTGTTTCGCGACATTTACAGGATCGTTAATATCGAGTTTTCGACGTTTGATCCAACTTGTAACAACAGGACTCTTCTTAGCAATTAAACTACCGAGGGCCTCATCTGCAACTGCTGCTATTGGCCTTGAATTAGCAAGATCAACTTTAAGTTTTGCGATTTCATTATAAATAGATTCATCTTTTTCAAAGCTAACCTTCTTACAATATGATTTGAAGGTTGGGTTAGCATATAAACTTACAGCAATAAAAAAGGGGAATAAAAACTTCATTCCCCTATTATAACTTAAAAAAATTAAATCGATTGTATGGACTTATTTACCGGAAACCACTGATTGATCAAAGTGATTAGAGCGCATTCCACAGTCGACTAAAATCCCTGCAGCATTAATTCCACTTGATACATTAGATAGTAAGAAAACAACTGTATTTGCTACTTCTTGAGTCTTAAGTGCTTCCTTTCTCATCGTTAGCTTTTCAGCAAAGATATAATTATCAATATAGCCTGGAATCCCTGCGGAAGCAGAAGTCTTTAATGGACCTGAACAAACGCTATTAAATCGTACACGCGAAAACTCACTAAAGCTCTTAGCTAAATATGAACAAGTTGTTTCAAGCATTGACTTGATTGGTCCCATGTATCCATATGAAGTCGCTTTTGTGTCAGAAATCGAAATTGTTACCACCGATGCATCTTGCTCAAAAAGAGCAGAGAGTTCATTTGCTAGTTGCACTAGTGAAAAAGAAGAAATCTGTGTTGCCTGTGCAAAGTCTTCCCATGAAGTTTCATGAAATGGCCTTGGCTCAGTAAGATTTGCAAAAGCAATTGAGTGAAGCATTCCATCTAGTTTTACTTCATCATTTTTTAAGTTAATTGCTAATTCTTTGATTTGAGCTTTATCAGTCACATCAACAATATAGCTTTTTGAATCAGGAAAAAGCTTTGTAAGTTTTGCTTGATGCTCTTCACTTTGAACAGTGAATACGCAACTTCCTCCATTATCAATTATTGTCTTAGCACTGAAATAAGCAACACTTTTCTTATTTGCAACACCAGTTATTAGAAATAATTTATTTTCAAAATTTAAAAAACTCACTTTATACCTTTATACTTTTGCACATGTAAATTCGATTGAAAGAACGGCCTTACCAGCAACCTTAGTCTTTCCCTTGAAATAGAAAGCGTTAGAGATTTGTTCAATAAGCTCAACTTCCATCACTAGCTCATCACCAGGACGAACCATATTTTTGAATTTTGCATTTGAAACTTTAGCAACAACACCAAGCCCACCATCAGCACCAGCGGCCATTAAACATGCACCTGATTGAAAAATTGCCTCTTGTAAAAGGACACCTGGCATAATTGGATTCCCAGGGAAGTGACCTTTAAAAAAGTCCTCTTCACCAGTCACCTGATAACTTGTTACGATCTTATTGCCTTCTTTTTCGATAATCTTATCAACAAAAAGAAAAGGTTCTCTTTGAGGGATTAAGTCCTTAACATTTAAATCACTCATTAAAGTCCACCCGTTACTTCTAGAGAAGCGCCAGTGATATAGGCAGCTTCACGTGAAGCTAAAAATTGAACTGCATGTGCGACTTCAGAGACTTTTCCAAATCTCTTTAAAGGCACTTGTTTCTTATACTCTTTAACTTGTTCAGCAGGAAGGTCAGCAATAAGCTCAGTTTCGATAAAACCAGGACATACGTTATTAATTGTAATCCCCTTCTTACCAACCTCTTTTGAGATTGATTTACTCATTGCAATTTGCCCCGCTTTCGATGCAGCGTAATTGGCCTGCCCAGGAAGACCAAGACTACCACCAACAGAGCTCATATTAATGATTCGCCCGTATCTCTTAGATAAGTAATGGTTAACTGCTCTCTTTGTCATTAAGAAAGTTCCAGTTAAGTTTATATCAAGTACTCTTGCCCAATCTTCATCAGGCATAATTGGAGAAAGATTATCTTTCCTAATACCAGAGTTATTAACAAGAATATGGATTTGCTCGAATTGCTCGTTCATGCGGTTCCAGAAAGCTTCAACATCTGTAGCATTAGATACATCAAACGCTTCAAGAAAAAGGTTTTCTCCTAACTCTCCAAGCTCTGCTTTGAAGTTATTTGCAGCATCATGATTTCCAGCATAAGTAGCAACAACACGTGCCCCACTTTTTAAGAAAGCTTCAGTGATCCCACGGCCAATTCCGCGTGTTCCACCAGTAACAATTGCAACCTGATCTTTAAAATCAAACATATAATTCCCTTTTTATTCTTTTGAACTATCTAAATAAGTATTTAAGTCATGTCCTACGATAACACCGTAGTTCGCGGCCCCAAGCCAACCAGACATGATAATTCCAACTGAACCTGCATGAAATAGGCCCTTTATTTCATTTGGAAGTTCTTTAGAAACAGCAAGTCCTTCAAACTTTGTTCCAAACGAAGACCCAAAGTGGTGATGTGTATACTTCTCTACAGTACGCGGAGAAGAAACATTCACATGCTCTATCTTATCTTTAAAACCTGGGACTAATTTGTCCATTGTATTAATAGCATTTTGAGCAAGATATTCTTTGCGTTCTTTATATTCATCATCTGTTAAATGCATCCAATCTTCATATCGAGCATTGATACTTGATACAACCGCATACTTCTGCTTCATATGTTTTCTCATATCTGGATAATAGATAGAGAAAGTCTGAGAGTAAGCTTTAGGAGACAACAGAAGATCAGTGTCAAATTTGTCAGAGCTTGAATAGAAAATCAGCTCACCAATATTTGGGATCGACTCTCCTTCTTTTAGTCCCATAAAGACCTGGCAAGAAGATGAGTTAACTCTTACGGCCTTCGCGTCCTTTGCAAACTTTTCTGAGTATTTAGCATTTGGAGTCATCTTGAAGATCGTATTATAAAGGGCCGAGTTAGATAGAACGGATCTTGAAAGAACGCTCTCCTCACCGATACGAACACCTTTTGCAATATTGTCTTCGACTAGGATTTCATCAACTTTTGCATGAAGTTTAATATCCACTCCATTGGCAAGAAGTTCATCTTTCATCATACCGATAAGCTTATCAGTACCACCTCTAAAGATATATGCACCTTTATTCATGAAATTTGAAAATACAATCCCGAATGTAATGGCCTCATCTTCAAGAGTCGAACCATTCGCGTATGCAATGGGCTCAAGCAGGAAGCGAACAACATCATTTCTTCCCGGAAAGTATTTTTCAAATAACTGGCCGTTTGTCATGGCCTCATCATCATAGAAATTCATTGCACGAAGCTCATCAAAGAATCCTACAACGTACTCACGATCAAGATTGAATTTCTCAACCATGATGTTGATATAGTCTTCTTTCGTGAAATCTGTATCAATTTCAAATTGTGGATTGATAAAACGAATTTTATCAACACGCTCAATACAATCGGCGATATCTTTTGACCAATAACGACGACAAGTCTTAATCATCCCAACAGGAAATCCGTGAAGAGAAATATCAAAAATATGCCTTTCACCTTCATTCGTTGGTCGTCTAAACCAAGTAGCAAAACCACCTAGTTTGTTATGGGCCTCAAGAAGAAGAACTTTTCTTCCATCCTTGGCCAGTTTATTAGCTGCCGTCATCCCCGCAAGCCCTGAGCCCACGATGATGACGTCATAAAATTTTGTAATCGGATCTTTCTTTTTCAGTAATGCCATTTTAACTTTCTTTTAATAAATTATTTTTTTAGTACCATTGTTGATAATTTTTTTGTTTTTGGATTTATTACATAAACGATAAATGCGATAGTTCCATTATCATTGATACGTGGAGCATGAACAAATGGAGATGTTGTTGCATCAACAACTTCGTAATCAACACCATTGATAGAAAGAGCATCTCCTTCTCCAATAAGCTTAGACCACTGTCCATTTACATATTTAAAGATTGCAGCAACACCTGCTTTATCATATCCACGAATAACGATGTCACCATTAGAGTTCATTGCTGGTGCAAATCCGTCAAATTTAGAAACCATCTCACCTAGAGATAGAATTGGCATAATGATTCCATTAGTAGAAGCAAATAGCTTTACACCTTCATTTGTTTGCGCCCATACAGCAATGTCACCTTTTTTATTAACTGTGTATTGGTTTTGAATCGCTTTAATTTTTGATGAAGGTTGTCCATCTCTATCTTGCATAACAATTTGACGACTACCTTTTTTGATATTGTATAAGTAAAGGCGATCTGGTTGAGACTCAGCAGTTGACTTCCCCATTCTAACTTTTGTTAAAACATAATTGCCAGCTGTCACAGGAGAGAAGATATAACCCATATCATTTGTAAAACTTGTAAACACATCTTTTTGCTCATCTAAAGTTTTAATCACAACTTTTGCTTTACTTGTCCCAAAAGAATGACGGTAGATAAGTGTGTCTTCACTATTCATTGCGACACCAGAGACACCAGTAAACATTCCTTCAAAGTTTTCGTGCTCAAGTCTTTTACCTGTTTCAAGGTTAATCGTATAAATTCCTGTGTGCTCATAACCATTATTAGGTGCAAACACGACATGATCTTGACCAGAAGCTGCATCATTGAAAAGATAAAATTCGCTAATGGCCTCATCACCATTTCCTGCAAATAATTTTACATTGTCACTATTGTCACCACATAGAATTCCATATTTTGAAATTCCATTATCCGCACCACTTAGAGAGAAACAAACCTTGCCTGAATTCTCTAGTCTTAGTGAAGTACTAATCCAAAATGTTTGATCAGGTAGGTTAAGATTTAACTCACCACTACTTGCTAGTAATTGATAATTTGCTTGTGCACTGAACATTCCAAATGCGGCCAATGCTATTTTAAATAAATTCTTCATAATATTTACCCCGAGATATGTGAAAGTGTGTGTTATTAAAGGCATTATCATACCTAAGAGGCCACATTTCGGCTAGAAAATGGGCGAAATTTTTTGGGCCAAATGACTAAAAATAGGTTAGATTTGACACATGTCGATCCTTTGTAACTTAAAAAACATCAATCTTGCCTTTGGGCAGAAAGTCATTTTCAATAACGCACAATTCTATATTGAGCATGGTGATAAAATAGGTCTTATTGGCCTAAACGGAATGGGAAAATCTTCGTTGCTAAAGATTATCAATGAAGAGCTTACACCGGATTCGTGCACTCCACCCTTCACATTTGAAAAAGCAACACAGGCACAAGGGCCGACCTTAGAATTTAATGTTTTCAAAGTCGATCAAAACTTCACAATTCCAAGTGATGATATCACTATTGCTGATTATTTTTATTTTCAATATCGTGATCTAAAAAAACTAAATGATGACTTAGTCTCTCTCGACTTAGCTACTGAAGAAGGACTAGCGAAGCAAAACAAAATAATGGAAGAGCTTGAGCATAGGAACTACTGGGAGCTTAAGAATAATTTTGAAAGTTATATCAAGGCCTTTGGCCTAACAGATCTGCATGCCAAAGTAAAAGGTCTCTCAGGTGGAGAGCAAAAAAAGATTCAGCTTAGTCTAGGCTTAACAGCAAAAGAGAACCTCATTCTTTGGGATGAGCCCACAAACCACTTAGATTTTGAAACAATCGAACAATTTGAAGATGAAATCATGAAGTCAAATAAGACTCACGTTATCATCTCCCACGATAGGTACTTGCTTTCAAAAGTTACAACAAAAATTTTCCATATTCACGCTGGAATTGTTTCTCCATTTAAGGGAACATATGCTCAATATCTCGAGTTCACAGCGGCCCAGGAAGAATTGAGAGTCAACTCTTTAACAAAGTTAAAAAATTCTCTTAGGCGTGAGACTGCGTGGATGCGCCAAGGAATCAAGGCCCGTGGTACTCGTTCAAAAAAGCGTGTCGAAAATTTTAACGACCTATCAAAAGCAGTGCAAAAATTAAAAGATCAGGCACGTAGTCAACTTGATCTTGCAATGAATGATAGTAATCGAAAAACGAAACAACTCGTCCAATTCAAAGATGTCTCTTTTGGTTTTGAAAATCATGAACCACTCTTTAAAGACGTAAACCTATCTATTTTTAAAGGTGATAAAATTGGTGTCCTTGGAGAAAATGGAGTTGGGAAATCGACTCTCATGAAGCTTGTTGCTGATCGCTTAACAAATACTTCAGGAACAATCAAAAGAGCTGATGATTTGAAAGTTTGTCTTTTTTCACAAAAAAGAGATGAATTTGATTTAACAAAATCACCATTTGATCTACTTGGTGAAGGTGAAGACTTTATTCATTTCAAAAGTGGCCGCTCAATCCACGTCGCAAGTTATTTTCAAAACTTCCTTTTTGATCGTGGAGAGCTGTATCGCCCACTTTCAAGCTTTTCAGGTGGTGAGCTGAATCGTCTTCAACTCGCGCTAAATCTAAAAAATGAAGCCGATATTTGGATTTTTGATGAGCCAACAAATGACTTAGATATTGAATCAATTGAAATTCTCGAGCAAAAACTTTCTGAATTTCAAGGTACTGTAATTATCATATCTCACGATAGATCTTTCTTAGAAAATATCACTAATCGAGTGTGGTTAATTGAAAATCAATCAGTGACTAAATTTTCAAGCGGATTTACATTTGTTCGTCCTTATCTTGAGGCACGAGAAATTGAGAGAAACCTTGAAAAACAACAACAAGAAGAAACAAGGCCTAAGGCCAACCAGGTAATTGAAACACAAGTTATCAGTGAAATAAAACCAAATGTTGATACTGATAAAATTGAAAGCGAAATTATGGATATTGAGGAGCAAATTGCTAAAATTGATGAGCTTCTTTCTCGATTTGATTACTCTAATATGGATGATGAGAAGAAACAACTAATTGCAGGCCTTAACCAAAAAAAGAGTGTTCTCAATGAAAAAATTGAAGAGCTATTTGAGCTATTGTCTTAGATATTAATCCACTGCCTTACAAGCTTGGCTATTTTCTATAGGAAGTGGCCAAAAGAGCTACCTAACCTACTGAATTCTTTATGATTTAATTGATCTGCTATGATCAAAAAGTACTAAAAAAGTAAGTAAATTAACCGATAAGAACTTGGCTAATAAAGCGGAACGTAAACAGGATAGGAACAAGTTTGAGACTAAAGGAAATTTCGGCCATCGTCATATTAACGTTGGTCTTAATATTAACAAATAAGAATTCCAAAGACGAAGGTCTTATTAGCTCAAACAACCCGACATCAACAAATAAAATCGTAAATGATCAAGAAAAGAATTCAAAACGTACATTAGCATCCACTAGCTCAAAAGTTTCAAATACAGGTCAAATTAAGAATATTGAATCAGCTAAGGTAAAATTACCAAACACACCTGAATATGTAAGTGAAGAAGCAGAAATCGCTTACATCAACAATCGCCCTCAGGACCAAACAAATACTTCTGTTGGTTATACAGCGCTTAATTCAGAATCAGTTAAAAGCTCTCCATCAAAGAGCACTGGTACATATGACTCGAATTCTTTTGACTCTAGTCCATCTTATGACAATACAACCAAACAAGAAGAAAATGAAAATGACTCTGGTACAGTAAGCTTTTACAACCAAGTATCTACGATGGCCCAAAGCGAAGACACAGAGACAAAGGCAAGCTCTAGCTCGTCGTCTTCTAGTAAATCGAAATCGAATCCATATATTCCACCAACTCCAAGACTACAAGGACTAGTTCCACCACTTAATGGAGTCATTACACATACGACTTTCTTTACACGACAATTTAGTGCGTATGCAGCAACAACATGTACGGATCCAAAGGTTGCAATATTTGATACGGTAACGATGTCAATTCTAGAAGATAATCCAATTGATCTAGAGACAATATCAACTTCGACTCAATTTGAATTTAATATAAGTGAACTAGAGTTAGACCTGACTGCTCCTGCTCGTTATAAGATCAAACTACTAGGCTGTGATATTGAGCTAGAAAAGATTGTAACAAGTTTCTATAAGAATCAAAATATTACTGCTGCGACAACAATTTTGGCACAACTACCTGCAACGAGTATCAACTATTCAACTGATGCAAGCTTTACTAAGAAACTAGAAGCAGCAGAAGAGGCCCTAGCAAATACGCTTGCTGATAATCTTACTAATTTGGAAGATGCCTACACGCAGATTGAAAGTGATACTGAAATACAGTCGACTTTTAACGAGTTAACAGAGGGTGAAAACTTAGATATTTTAAAAAGCTCTAAGCCTAAAATAAAGAGTATTTTATACGCAACATTAATGGATGAAGGCCTTTCTTCTGAATTCTCGGCCCTTGCTGAACACTGGGATTCGACTTATCAAATTGCTTACGAATGGTTTGTTGACGGCGTTTCAAGTGGAACAGGAAACGTATGGAATTACACTCCTCCATCAAATACACTTCCTAAAGCAATTATTACGTTAAAAGTTGGAAAAAAACAAAGTGATAACGATCGCGTTGATACAACTCTACCATTCCATGAGAAAAGTTACGAGATCGACATAAATCAAGTTAATGATGCGCCAACTTTAACAACGCCTCAAACAATTAATACGACAGAAGATTCTGGCCTCGATTTTAGTCTAACTGAAGGTGTTGATCCTGATTCGTTCTCGCTAACTTATTCAATAGTGTCACGGCCGACAAACGGAACTCTGACTTGTGATCCAGGGACTACGAGTTGTACATATACTCCTAATTTGAATTTCACTGGCATAGATAGCTTTACTTATAAGGCCAATGATTCCGAGCTTGATTCTAATATTGCAACAGTAAATATAAATGTTGCCAACGTTAATGATAGACCGACAATTGCTGCAAATGAAATTTTTACTGCAACAGAAGACACTGCTTTAAATTTCACATTAAGTGATTCAACTGATATCGACAACTCAAGTGCACAACTAAGTTATAAATTAATCACACCACCAAGTAATGGTATCCTTTCAAACTGCTTCACGACGGGCAGCTATACTGCAGACTTAACTTGTACATATACACCAAATGCAGATTTCAATGGTAGCGATACATTTACTTATATTGTCAATGACGGTCAATACGACTCAGTTGGGCAAGCAACCGTTACGATTAATACAACTCCAGTAAATGACGCTCCTACTCTGAGTTCAACACAGTCCCTAGCAACAGCTGAAGACACACTAGTGGCCTTCACATTAAATACAGGTAGTGATATTGATGCCGACACACTCACTTATAGTATCGTCTCAACAACATCAAACGGTGTTTTGACTTGTACTGGTGGTATTTCAAGAGATTGCCAGTATATGCCCGCATCTAATTTCAATGGTGTTGATTCTTTCACATATAAAGTAAATGACGGAAATCTTGATTCAAATATAGCAACCGCTACAATCACAATATCATCGGAAAACGATGCTCCACTTATAGGTAATGATCAAACGATTTCAACTAATGAAGACACACTTGTAAGCTTCACACTAAACAATGCTACTGACATTGATATGCCTACACAGACTCTCCAGTACAAACTTATTACAGGACCAACAAATGGTACTCTTTCAAATTGCTTAACGACTGGAAGCTATACAACAGATATAACTTGCGATTATACACCAAACTTAAACTTTAATGGTACTGACACATTTACATATCGAGCAAACGATACATTAGTTGACTCACCAACAGAGGCAACAGTTACAATTAATATAACTGCTGTTAATGATGCTCCGGTGTTAGTGGCAACTCAAAGCGTTTTAACAAATGAAGACACACTAATTAACTTTGATCTAAATGCAGCTACAGATATTGAAAACGATGCTCTTACCTATACAATCGTTTCAACGACTGCTAGCGGAAGTCTTGTTTGCGACCAAGGAAGTTCAAGATCATGTACTTATACACCAAGTACAAACTTCAATGGCCAAACGACATTCACTTATAAAGCAAGTGATGCCACTGCTGATTCAAATACTGCAACAGTAACAATTGATGTGAATTCAATCAATGATGCACCAGTGATGGCGGCCAACCAGAGCTATTCAACAGATGACAACACTCCACTTAGTATTACTTTATCGAATGCGACAGATGTGGATGGTGATAGCTTAACTTATAAGATTGTCTCTCTCCCTACAAATGGAGTACTTTCGGATTGTATTACGACAGGAAGTTATGGAACTGATCTGACTTGTACATATACATCTAATGTGAATTTCAATGGTACAGATTCATTCACATTCATTGCAAATGACTCAACTACGGATGCTCTAAGTACTGCAACGGTATCAATTACAGTTTCAGATAAAACACCTTCAGCGCCACCTTCAATAGCACTAAGCTCGGCCCTTTATACTTCTTCTACAAGTAATAATCTAACAGTAAGCTCATGTAGTGATATTAACTTTGTCCTAATAAATGAAGGAACTCAGCCTACTGAAGCAGATAGTGCTTGGCAGTCTTGTACAACGACGGCCTCAGCAATTACATACACACTGGCCAATACAAACCAAGGTCTACACACACTTAAGGCATGGTCAAAAGATGTGAATGGTAATGTATCAACGACATCAACTGATATCTCTGTTTTTTATGATACACAGGCCCCAGCGATCTCAATTGCGACAATAGCGAATCAAGCTGGATCAAATAGCGTAACACTTTCTTGGGATGTAACTGAGGATAATATTTCTGCGGCCCAAACTCATACAATCGACTATTGGAATGGAAGTAATTGGGTGAATATCACTTCATCACTAAATGCAAGTGTAGGCCCACTTACAAATACAACATTCACTCAAGCATGGAGTGTTCCAAACCTAAATATTGAAGATGCTAAAGTAAGAGTTTCTCTAAGTGACCTAGCGGGTAATACGAATACAGTCGAATCTAATATCTTTTGGATTGACTCAACGGCTCCACAGATTGCGCATGACTCATTTACATCGTATGGACAAAATTCAACAAAAACATTCACATGGACACTTACTGAAAAGCATATTGATTCTGTTGCAAATAATTTTTCACTAAGATTTTACGACGGTAGTGCTTGGCAAAATCTGACAGCGGTAACAGCTGTTACAAGTGAGAATATTTCAAAGAGCTACTCTGCTGATATTAACTTAGGTCCAGAGGTCAATAATGCAATCTTTGAAGTTAGTTTCACAGATGCGGCCGGACATAGCACAACGGTTCAGAAGAATTTTGTTATTGATGGGAGCGCTCCTACTGTCTCTTCAATATCATTAAATGGTGGTGCGACGACAACAGGAAATAATAATATTCAAGTCGATCTCGTTGCTACTGATACTGCTTCAGATATCACATATATTTGCCTTAAATATGATGATACAACTGCACCATCAAGTATCAATGATGAATGTTTCACAACACTTCCAGAGGCCAAAAGAGCACAAAATATAACGATTACAAGCGCTGATAATTTATATGTGAGAATCGGTTTTGTTACAAATAGTTATAGTGTTTACGCTTGGGCCGCCGATGCGGCAGGAAATATTTCAACAAATACACAAGTTGTAGGTGTTGATACTGATTCAATTAATTATCTGCCTGGTACACCTCCAGAGATTTTCAATATCATTGCAACAAATACAAATACACCTAGCTCACCTGCAAGCTTATCTCAACTTCAGGCCCCTAAAGATAGCGATATTTATGTAAAATGGAAGGCCATCGATAATGAAGGACTAGCAACTAACCCTATCAGTATCTACTACTCATATCTTGATGGAACAGAAGAAAAGTACCAGCTTCTTATGGACAATATTGCAAATATTCAAGGAAGTGGTTGTACAATTACGGCCCAAGAAACAGGTTGTATCAGACTTACAGGACTTTCTCCTACGGACGCTGTTTATAAGATCAGAGTTGTTGCCCTTGATAGCGATGGTAGTGAAACCTTTATGACATCTGCACCTCTAAATGAATCTAATTTTAGAATCATTGCGGGAAGTACAGAAAAAGGTATTGGCGGAAGTGGGCGTTCTGTTATTTTTAAAGATGGAAATTCAACATATGAGATTGATCTATTCTCAACGGTAGTCACTGATCGTGGAGATATTTTCTATCGTGACATTGATGCAGGCCTATTATGGGTAGATCCTGCCACAGGAATTATTAAAGAATTATTACCAACAACAGGTACACCAAGTGGAGATGGCGGATCAATTGAGAATGCCACAATTGGCTTTGCAAGTGCCATTACTCTTGACTACAACAATGGGCTTCTCATTGTCGATAAGGGCAGCATTAGACGAATTGATATGAATACGACTCCTTGGCAAATATCGACTCTAGTAGGTGGAGGATCGAACTCTAATCCAGGAACAAGTTTTGCACCAAGTGCTATCGACATTGCAAGCTTTCATCGCTTTCTAGGTACTCTAGTTCCTCTACCAAATGGCGACCTCTACTTTAGAAGTACTTCAAGTAATACTGATCGCAATTGGTTTCACTTTGATGCAAGCGAAAATATAGTCAATCGTATCCAAATCGATGGTGTCGGTATCTACAATGAAGACACTTATAGTTGGTCAGGAAAAAGTGTGACGAATATGGCCATCGCCTATAATGCGGTAAACTCGGCTCTTGAGCATATGCATGTAAGTGTTCATAAGCCTGTCACAGGAAATACGCATTACCGTGTCGCTAGACTAGACTACGCATCGGGTACACCAACAACGACATATAATGCCACAGCACCTTATGATATCTATACAGGTTATCGCTCAATTTACAAAACAGGCCTTGATGGAAAAATCTATTTTGATTACAACCATGGCCGCAACCTAATGCTCTATGATCATGTAACAAATACGTATACGAGAGTTCTTGGTACTGATTCAACATCGAGCACACCATGTGCAGATGGAACGGCAGCGACTTCATGTCCAATAGACCTTCAAGGTTACTTTGTTAACCAACAAGGTAAAATCTATTTTAATGATCACGGGCTAATTAGAACATTAGATGACAGTGGTAATATCGTTACCCTAGCAGGTCAATTTTCTTCTTCAGGTGATGGTGAAAGTGCTCTATCAGCTCGTATTTCGGCTTCTTGGCAAATTGATTGGGGTAAGGATAATGGCCTAGATAATACAATAGTTGTCGGTGATTACGTTTCAGGAACATACAGAGAATTTACAATTGGTGGAACCATCGAAACTATTGTTGGTGGCTATTCAGCGAGATCTTATAGCTTCTCAGTTGATCGAACAACAGGAGATATTTTTGATGATGTTGGTTCAGGTGTAAATCGCTACAGCAGAACAACATTAACCAATACTCGAGTTATTGGAAGTGGTGCCACTTGGTACTTTGATGCTGCATCCGATGGACTAGTCGGAACAGATATTAAATTTGACTGGTATAATGAGCAAATTCTTGGGGTGGCAAATGGCGAGCTTATGCTTCACAAGTCACGTTATAACGGATCAACGACTTCTGATGCATTTATAAAGCTATACGATATGAATGATAGCTACCGTCAGTCTCATTTTGCAGGTATGCCAGATACGGAACGTGGAAATTTCTATAGTGCAGCTACTCCTCTAGCAAGCTCACGTGTACCAACATATGGTGGTATGGTAAACTCACATTATGACTCAACTCTTGGTTGGATGTTTAAGCAAACAAGTTCTGCTCGAGTTATGATAAAAGGTGGTGACGGAAATATCGTTGACTACACGATGTTACCAAGAACAACTAATGGTTTCACACACGTTCGCTATAATTCAAAAGAATACTACTATTACTGTGCAAGTAATAAAATGTGGCAATATAATTTTACGGATGATATCGAAACTGAATTAAGTTGGGATGCGCAAGTTGATTGCTATACATCACAGAGAAAAATTCTCTACAACCCAACTAATCATTCTGTACACTTCTTAGTCGTTCAAAATGGATTATTTGCAGTTGCAGAGTATTTTCTTTAGATATTTTTTTCTTTACGAATCATTGCCATTGCAACTTTAACACCATCAACGGCAGCAGATGTTATACCACCTGCATAACCAGCTCCTTCACCACAAGGGTATAAACCTTTATGAGAATCTGATTCAAAAGTCGCGCGACTTCTTTTTATAGTTACAGGTGCCGAAGTACGAGTCTCCGGTGCCAATAAAAGGGCATCATTATTTACAAACCCCTTCATTTTCTTATCAAAAGACTCTAGTCCTTCACGAAGACCTTGAGCAATAAACTCTGGAAGAATAGTTGTTAAGTTATGTGAAAAGATTCCTGACGGACAAGATGTCTTTGGAAGATCTTTAGAAACACGGCCATCAAGAAAGTCTTGTACTCTTTGTGATGGAATCTCTTTTCCAGATGCATTAGCAAGCGAAGCTTCATAGGCTTTCTTTTCAATTTCACGTTGAAAATAATGACCATTTAATACATCATCAAGACCAAAATCTTTTCCTGCATTTACAGAAACAACAAGTGCAGAGTTTGACCAAGGCGAGTTTCTTGCAAAGTTACTCATTCCGTTTACAACAATCCCATCAGCATCAGTTCCAGAAGATAAAACGTAGCCACCTGGACACATACAAAAAGAGTATGTTCCTTTATCAACGTTCTTGTTGTGGTATGTAAGTTTATAGCGAGCGGCACCTAGATCTTCTTGAACAAAGCGCCCATACTGAAGAAAGTCAACTTGCGAGCGGCGATGCTCAATACGCACACCAACAGCAAAGTCCTTGGCCTCCATCGCAACTTCTTTTTCTTTTAAATGATAATAAATTTCTTTAGCAGAGTGACCTGTAGCTAGAACAACGTTATTACTCTCAAGTATTCTTCCATCACTCAGTTTAACACCGGCAACTTTCTTATCATCCTCAAAAAGTATTTCATCCACCTTCACATTGTAGTGAATCTCACATCCTTTTTCTTTAAGATGATCAGTGATTTGTTTGATTAGCCCACGAATCTTATTAGATCCTAAGTGCGGGTTAGATACATAGGCCGTCTCAGGAGGCGCACCAAAATCAACAAAACGATTCATGACATATTGTACGTAAGGTGACTTAATACGCGTGATTAATTTCCCATCAGAGAAAAGTCCCGCTCCACCTTCACCAAAACAAACATTATTATCATCGTCAAATTCATTGTATCGCCAAAAACGAGCAATATGCTTCATACGATTATGAGCACGATCTCCTCTTTCGATAATGATCGATTTAATTCCATATTCCGCTAAGCGTAGTGCACAAAATAGGCCAGCAGGTCCTGCACCAATAATAATTGGTGTCTTGGAAAAGTTATCAAGAAAGTTAAACTGCTCTCGATACGCAGCAAACTCTTCACCAGGATAAATAATTTCAACTTTAAAATTATAGATTGGTTTTTTACCGCGATTAGCTCCACGAGCATCAAGGGCCTTGTTATGGATTCGATAATCAGCGAAACCAGGAAAGTTTTTGTTTAGATAAAACTCTAGGTCTTGATCGTAGTCTAATTTAAAATTCGTAATTTTACTCATTCGTACTCTTTCTTTCTCTATATGATAAAGTTATGTGTTAAAATAATCAGCGTATATTATAACCTATCTTGCCCAAATTAAAGGATTAACATGGCCAAAATTTCCCAAATAATCATTGGTGACGAGCTGCTAAATGCAAAAATTAATGATCTTAACCTGCAAATACTTGCAAAAGAGATCGCTCCTCTAGGCTTTGACTTCAATAAGTGCACAATCCTAGGTGACAAATTTGATCAAGTAACTCAAGAAATTAAGAAACAGGCCGCTGAGAATGACTTTCTTATCATCACAGGTGGGCTTGGGCCAACAAAAGATGACTTAACAAAATCCATTGTGGCAAATGCACTAGGTGTTGAACTCGTTGAAAACCTCGAAGCAGAAAAGATAGCAATTAGGCAATACGAAACATTTGGCAGAACGTTTTCACGTGAAGTGAGCAACTATCATATGCTGCCAAAAGACACCTCTCCTATTTATAATCCATCTGGCCTTGCTCCAGGAATTCATGCAAAGTTAGGAAAATGTGAGATTTTTTGTACACCGGGTGTTCCTCGCGAATGCCAAACGATGGTTAGAGATAGTATTGTGCCACTTCTAAAAAACCGAGCTGAAAGTGGTCACGAACTTTTTGTGTGCCGTACTCACAGCATTCCAGAAGAGACAATCTTCTTTAAGCTTTGCCCTACACTTTGGGAAGACTTGGAAGAATTTGGAAAAGTTAGCTCACTTCCAATCGTCTCAGGAGTTGATATTACAATTAATCTTAGGCCACAATTTCAAAATGAAGAATCACGTCAAAGAATTAGAGATATCATTGAAGCAACAGAGTTAAAAAATAATATTTGGACTTATGGCCTTCGTACAATCGAAGAAGTTATTGTTGAAGAAGCAAAAGCGAAAGGACTCACAATTGGCTTTGCAGAAAGCTGCACAGGTGGACTGGCCAGTTCAACAATCACAAATGTATCAGGGTCATCGTCTGTCTTTTTAGGTGGAGTCGTAAGTTACGCTAATTCAGTAAAAGAAAATATTATTCACGTTAAAAATGAAACACTAAAAAATCATGGTGCCGTTAGTAACGAAACAGCAACGGAGATGGCCGCTGGTTCTCGCAAGGCCCTAGGTGTTGACATTGCAATTTCGTATACTGGAATTGCCGGCCCAGGTGGTGCGACTCCTGGCAAACCTGTTGGAACAGTATGTATCGGCGTTGCCACAAAAGATGGTGTATCAGCGCAAAGATATGAGTTTCGCGGAGATCGAACTCGTTTGAAAAATAAATTCTGTCAGCAAGGTTTGATCCTACTACTTGCAAAGGTACGCGACCTTTAAGGTACGCGCCACCTTTTCAGGATTTCAACATCTTGCGATCATGAGTACTTACACTAAGTGGGATTTCAAAAACACTCCTTTTTAAAGAAGTGCTAATAATATTAGTTAAATTACTTGAAAACCTTTGTTCATAAAAAGACACCTCATCTGTATACATAAAGTGTGGCCTATAGTTTAACAAGCGAGCTTCAAAACTTGTAAAGTGTAGAGAACTATATGGATAATCAATACATCTTTCTACAATATTTACTCGAAGAGGATTTTGATAAATATAACGATATACATTTTGTAAATAGTCCTGATTGGAGACGATGGTCCACTTATAGCGATTACTGAATTTATGATTTATTACACTAGCATTTCGACTAATTAGCTTTGAGAGTTTGAGATTAAAATACATCATAAACCTATCAAGATTCTCATTAGGAGTTGTAACGAGTAAGTGATAATGATTATTCATTAAAACGAAACAATTTATTTCAACATTAACATTTTTCCGAGCATAAATTAATGCCTGCTTAGCTAAATCCCAAACATGATACATTGGTAGAGGAAAAGGAACTTTATTATTAGTTCGAGATGTTACGTGATAAGGAAACTCATTTTGTCTTATTAATTTAGGTCTAGGCATTCAAACGTTCTGACGTATCAGACATGACAAATAAATAAAAACGACAACATTTTATTTTTTAATTCAATTACGAAACTTGGTACGCGCCACCTTTTCGAGATTCTAGAAAGTTATCTATTAAAAAGGAGAAATCTTCGTCAAAAACCTCACAAGAATTAAAATTACTAATATAAAAAGATTCATTCAATAATCAATACTAATTAGAAGCAACGAAATATAAAGTTTAGGGTTAAGTATAGAAGAAATTAGAAACTAAGTGATTAAAATCTCGAAAAGGTGGCGCGTACCAAAAAGGGGGGCAGCTCAGTGAACTGCCCCTCCCCCCATCTCAGCGCTAGCTTTAGGCAGCTTTCTTAATTTCTTCCATTTCCATGATTAGGGTTGAAATTCGTTTACCTGCGCCCTGTAAACGTCCGGCCAGTAACCTTGATAGATTGAGTATCAAGAGTGAAAAGATTCGAGGATTGGTTTTGTACAGGCCGAATATGTCCGAGTAGTTCATGACGAGAACATCTGTATAATTATCTGATTGAACAGTTCCATAACGTTTATTTTCTTTAAGAAGTACCATCTCACCGAAGAGGTCTCCCTTTTTACAACGAGCAATTTCTTTATCGTCAGCATTAAAAACTTTTGCTGAACCATTTAAGATAAGGAACAACTCCTCACCACTATCGCCATGTTTAAAAACATAGTCGCCAGGTTTTAGCGTAAGCACCTTACAGTGCTCACATATTGTCATAATTTCGTTGTCATATAGGTCAAAGAATAGCGGACAACCTTTAACGATTGATAAAACACTCATTTCTCTTCTCCAAATTTAAAGTCAGCTTAAAATTCTTAGCTTTATTAAGCTACATTCTTCTTATCAGAATCAACTTTCTTAATAGGAGCGTCTTCACGCATGTATCTCTCGATACTTTGAAGAACTTTTAGTACACCTTGCATTGTACTCTGCTCCTTAGCATTACCACGTTGAAGGTGATACCAAAGGTTCTGCATTGAAGTTTCAACTTTCTTAAAAATCTTGTAACGCTTTTCCGGTAGTGGGAAAAGAGTGTTTAGGAAAGTTAAAATTAGAGAAAAGAAAATCCCCGCAATCGATGTCTTCATCGAGAAGGCAACGTTGATAACGAAACGAGTAAGGTTATCTGAAGATTTTTCAATATTATTAAAGTCAATGGCCGCAATCTCAGGAAGGGCCATGGCAATACCAATGAACGTCCCGAAAACCCCAAATACAATAAAAAGGTTTGGAAGAATATCGATCATACGTGAAGCACCATCAATAGGGATCTGTCCGTAAAGCTTAGTCCAATTTCTATCATCACTCATGATACGGTCAGTAAGCTCTGTATAATTAGGAGGAACTGTTGATTTAAAAACCGAACTCTCCCCATGAATTGAAGCAATTAGACCGTGCTTAGAACCAATATACTGGTTAAGCGAAATACTTGAACCTTCAGAGCTATCGATCTCTTTATCGATTTCTCTTTGCTGTTGTTGCATGGCCTCTTTTCCATCATAGTGACGATTTTGAATATTTGCATTATTACTGAAACGAAGAGCGTTATCAGGAAGGGCCGCATTTACTCGTCCTAGAAGATTCGACATATAAGAGTCGATATCATCAATTGGTATATTTTTTTGCTTATCATCATCAATGGCCGCATCAAGCTCGCGAGTAAAACGAGAGTAATAAGCATCATCGTCCTTACTGTGGCGATAAGCTAAGTAGCGGAATACTAGGGCACAAACTAAAAGCCCCATCATAAATTCGATAAGATATGTACCGAAAAACCCTAAAACTATCTCAATCATACGTACCTCTTTGTTAGGTCTACCAATCCTCGACTATTGGTATTCTATTTTAGTTCTGGAGACAATTGTAATAACCTCTCCATCGCTTTTGGATCATCTTTAAGTGTAAAGCTCAGCTCAACACGTTGTGACTGTTTACAACTATAGTCACCACACTTCATGTCTTCGTTTGCAAGTGGAACTGCGTAGCTTGCAGGTTTTCTCTCTTCGACGATGAAACCTTTTGGCTCAATAAGTTCAGCTGCAATCGACTCACGTTGTCTCTCAATAACCGTATCTAATAGAACTGGTCTTGAGAAACCATAACCAATCGACTTCGTCACATTTCTCATATAGAACTTATATGGATAGCTCATTCCATCACTATAGATATAGTTAGAAATTGCTAGTGCACGTCGTGACGACAGGTTTAAGTTATAGTTATACGAATAAGCTTCTGCCATCATAGGATCTAGTGCCTTACCAGCAAATAGTGGTGAAGCGTGACCTTCTACGTTGAAACTATCAAGCTGCTCTCTAACTGTATCATCAGCAAATAAAACTTCTGAGTACAGTGGGATTAGATCTTTTAGCTTCTTCTTCGCATGAACACTCAGTCTTGAAGAACCAGTTTCAAATAGTAGGTTCTTATCCATTAGAAGTGTTACGTTACCAGTTTTAGGATCAACCGCTGCATCAATATTATTATTTCTAAATTTATCAGCTAGGTTTCTCGCAATATTTGCACGTAGATTCTTCTTCTGATCTTCAACTTTCTTCGCAATTTTCTTAACTTGTTTCATGAAGTCTTTCTTATCGTTAACTTCAGCAAGACATGAGTTAAGTTTCTTGTTAGCACCATCAAGCCCGTTACCAAGTTCAGTAACCTTCTTATTAAGCGCACTTGAACCAGTCTCACAAGCATTTAGGTCTTCACCAAGAGATGCGATTTTACGGCCAAGATTTCCATTTTCATCATTCTTATTAGCAAGGGCATTTTGTAGATCACTAACTTCTTTTCCAAGTCCTGCAACCTTCCCTTTTAAGTCTTTATTTTCGTTATTAAGTCCAGCAAGCTCACCTTTTGCTTTACCAAGGGCCTCTTTAAGTCCACCGTTCTCTTTTCCAAGACCTGCAAGTTTACCTTGGGCCTTACCAAGAGCTTCTTTTAGGCCACCGTTCTCTTTTCCAAGACCAGCAAGCTCTCCCTTAGCTTTTCCAAGAGCGTCTTTTAGACCACCGATCTCTTTACCCATACCAGCAAGTTTTCCTTGTGCCTGACCAAGAGCTTCTTTTAGACCACCGTTCTCTTTTCCAAGACCAGCAAGTTCCCCCTTGGCTTTTCCAAGAGCGTCTTTAAGTCCACCGTTCTCTTTACCAAGACCAGCAAGTTCTCCCTTAGCTTTTCCAAGAGCTTCTTTAAGTCCACCGATCTCTTTCCCCATACCAGCAAGTTTTCCTTGTGCCTGGCCAAGAGCTTCTTTTAGACCACCGTTTTCTTTACCAAGACCAGCAAGCTCACCCTTAGCTTTTCCAAGAGCGTCTTTAAGTCCACCGATCTCTTTACCCATACCAGCAAGTTTTCCTTGTGCCTGGCCAAGAGCTTCTTTTAGGCCACCGTTCTCTTTTCCAAGACCAGCAAGCTCACCCTTAGCTTTTCCAAGAGCGTCTTTAAGTCCACCGATCTCTTTACCCATACCGGCCATCTTACCTTTAGCTTGACCTAGGGCCTCTTTTAAACCACCGTTTTCTTTACCAAGACCAGCAAGCTCACCCTTAGCTTTTCCAAGAGCGTCTTTAAGTCCACCGATCTCTTTACCCATACCGGCCATCTTACCTTTGGCCTGTCCAAGTGCTTCTTTAAGACCACCGATTTCCTTACCCATACCAGCAAGCTTACCTTGAGCTTGTCCAAGGGCCTTCTTAAGTCCACCGATTTCTTCACCCATACCTTTCATCTTACCTTTTGCCTGACCTAGAGCTTTCTTAAGCCCTCCATTTTCCTCAGACATACCAGCAAGCTTACCTTCAGCTTGGCCAAGTGCTTTCTTAAGGCCACCAATTTGTTCGCCCATTCCTTTCATCTTACCTTTGGCCTCACCAAGAGCTTTCTTAAGCCCTCCGTTTTCTTCTGCCATACCAGCAAGTTTACCTTGAGCTTGTCCTAGTGCTTTCTTAAGTCCACCATTCTCTTCAGACATTCCCTTAAGTTGACCCTCGGCCTGCCCTAGAGCATCTTTAAGTCCACCATTTTGTGCCATAAGAGATTTATTATCACCTTCAAGTTTACCAACCATCGCCTTAAGACGATCAACTTCACCAGCAAGCCCCTTATTCTTAGCGTCCCCTTGTGCAAGTTTTGATTGAAGGTTTTTGATATCACCTTTTAATCCTTGATTGTTCTGCTGAGAACGAGCAAGGTTTGATTTAAGTCCATTAACATCATCGTTAAGACCTGCGATTTTTCCATCACGAGCGGCAACATCAGCATTAAGTTTTTTGATTTGAGAATCTTTTTGTGCTGTAAGTGAATCCATCGCTTGCGCATGCTTACCTTTTAGATCTTTAATTTGATTGTCATATG
The DNA here is from genome assembly GCF_047085075.1 of Halobacteriovorax sp. RT-2-3. Lineage (NCBI taxonomy): Bacteria > Pseudomonadati > Bdellovibrionota > Bacteriovoracia > Bacteriovoracales > Halobacteriovoraceae > Halobacteriovorax > Halobacteriovorax sp. RT-2-3. The sequence continues at coordinate 597,456 of NZ_JBKIYF010000001.1, forward strand.
CAAGCTTCTGATCTGACTTACTTTTTTCAAATTGTTTTGTAAGATCAGTAAGTTCACGTTTGTGATCAGCGTTAAGCTTTGCAATCTGTGACTGCGCATCTTTTTTAACACCTGCTAATTGCTTTTCTTTTGACTCCAGCTCCGATTGGAACTTCTTGTTTAAATCAGCAATTTTAGACTCATATCCAGCTTTTTGTTTGGCTTCAGATTTCTTATGCATTTTCTCTAGATCAGTAATTTTCTTAGCATGATCTGAGTTAAGCTTTGCAATTGTCTCTTGTGACTTCTTGATTGTTCCAGCAAGTTGAGCTTCTTTAGTATCAAGTTCTGACTGATGCTTTTTATTAAGATTTGCAATCTGAGACTCATAACCCATTTTTGTGTCTTGTTGTTGCTTCTGGTGAGACTTTGTTAAGTCATCAACCTTCTTAGCATGATCCGAGTTAAGCTTCGCAATTGTCTCTTGTGATTTCTTGATTGTACCAGCAAGTTGAGCTTCTTTAGTATCAAGCTCTGATTGGTACTTCTTATTAAGATTTGCGATTTGAGTCTCATAACCCATTTTCGTATCTTGTTCTTTCTTCTCATAAGCTTTCGTTATATCTGTAACTTTCTTTGCGTGATCTGCATTAAGCTTTGCAATTGTCTCTTGCGACTGTTTCTTTTGTCCTGCTAATTGTTGATCTTTAGAAGTAAGCTCTGATTGGTATTTCTTATTTAGGTTAGCGATCTGGGTTTCGTAACCCATTTTTGTATCTTGTTGCTTCTTTTCATACGACTTAGTAATCGTATCTACTTTTTTAGCGTGATCAGAATTAAGCTTAGCAATCGTATCTTTTGATTGTTTAATCTGACCATCTAACTGTTGTTGTTTAGATGTAAGCTCTGATTGATGTTTCTTATTAAGATTTGCAATTTGAGTTTCATAACCCATTTGCGTATCTTGTTGCTTCTTTTCATAAGATTTAGTTAAGTCATTAACAGTCTTTGCATGATCAGAATTTAGCTTTGCAATCGTCTCTTGCGACTCTTTCTTTTGACCTGCTAATTGTTTTTCCTTAACATCAAGTTCACCTTGATATTTCTTATTAAGATTAGCAATCTGAGTTTCATAACCCATTTTAGTGTTTTGCTGCTGCTTTTCATAAGTCTTTGTAAGGTCAGCAACTTTTTTCTGGTGATCCGAGTTTAGACGAGCAATCGTCTCTTGAGAGTCTTTTTTCTGACCCGCAAGTTGCTTATCCTTTGTATCAAGTTCTGATTGAAACTTTCTATTCATATCAGCAACTTGTTTCTCATAACCTGCTTTTTGTTGCTGTTTTTGTTGCTCATAAGACTTTGTTAAGTCCGCAACCTTATTCTGGTGATCAGCATTAAGAGTTTTAATTTCATGCTCTTTTGTTGAGATGATATTTGCATACTTCTTATTTAGGTTATCAACCTTAAGCGTGTGATCTTGATTAAGCTTTTGAACTTCTTGTTGCTGTTGCTTTTTCTGTTCAACAATTTCTTTCTCTAGCTTTTCTTGGGCAATAATACGCCCTTCAATCTCACGATTGGCCTTAGCAATTGCTTCTTCATTTTTGCGCTTAACTTGTTGAAGCTCTTGAATTTTCTTTGTATCTTCTGTTACTTTTTGAAGAGTATTTGCTAGTTTTGATCTTACTTTTACAATCTCATTATTAACAAGTTTGTTTTCAGCTTGTTGCTCCTGAACTTTCTTTTGTTCAACTTCTAGCTTTGTTTCAAGCTTTGACTTAACTTGAGTAATCTTCTTAATATCTTCAGTTTGCTTAGTAATTTCTTGTTCAAGCTCTTTAAGTTTCTTTTCTTGTTGAGTTTTAACTTGCTCTACACTTGAAAGAGTTTCTTCGATTTTCTTCTTCTGCTCTTCAACTTGTTTCTTTTTCTTATCTAACTCACCAACTTTTGAGTAAAGAATATTATTCTTATCTTTTGCTTTTGCAAGCATCGAGTCGCGTTCTTTAATTTGTTCTTCAAGATCAACTAATGATTTTTCTTTGAACTCTAAAACAGTTTTAATTCTCTTTTGCTCTTCTTCTTGCTCTTTAATCTTCTCTTTTGTTTGCTCAAGATTCTTAGAAAGCTTTTCATTCTCTTGAGACTTCTGCTTCATCTCTTTAACGATTTGCTGAATTTTCTTCTCAAGCTCTTTTTCTTCCTTCTTTTGACGCTCCATCATTTTTGATAGCTTATCAAGTTGGGCCTCTTTAGAACGTAGATCATCTTGATTCTTACGAATTTCTTCAAGACGCTTCTTCATTTCTTTTGCTTTTTCGTTGATTTCTTTCTTTAATTCAGTATTTTCACGAGAGATCTTTTTTGACTTATACTTTTCTTTATCAAGTTGTTGTCCAACTTTTTCAACAATTGACTCTTTCTTTGTTTGGTTCTCAACCATTTCTTCCATGATCTTTTTATTCTTTTCAAGTTTCTCAACAAACTTAGAAAGCTCGACCATTTTTTGATTGATCACGTTCTTATAATCAGTAACCTCAGTGATTGATTGCTCAATCTCATTCTTGGCCTTCATTTCTTTGATTTTTTGCTCTTTGGAAACCATTCCTTCAAGTTGTTCTTCGTGTTTCTTCTTTTCCTGCGCTTGCTGCAAAGATTTAACACCAACTTTAATCATGGCGAAAACGAACATAACTAGGAATACAACCGCAACGGTTGTAAACATATCTGAGTATGAACTCCAGATTGACCCGTCGTCTTTTCTTTCTTCTCTTTTCATAATCCTACCCTCGAACAGCTATTAGAATAGCGATTTCTAAAGTTTATTAAAGAGAATGGCCTCTAAGCCGTTTAAATTTCTGTCTATCTTAAATATTTACACGAACTTAGCTTAGTCTATGAGCATTTTTGGGGCCAAAAACCAACTTGCAAGATGAACACCAAAAGTGACAAGTATTGTGGCCAACATAAATAATTTTGGCCATTGCCAAGTATCTGAGTCAAATGCTCAGATGGATTTTAGAGATTTTCAGCTCTAACCTCCTAATAACTCATTTTATTATGATTTTACTGCGGCATATTTTAACCTTACTTTATATTAATCTTAAGTAGTTACGTGATTGAGACGATAACTATTTGGGATAGTAAATGAAGAAATACACGGAACAGTTTAAATTCATTCTGATGTTTACGCTAATGCTTATGATGGCAAGTTCATGCGTACCTCAGGCAGCTAATAATCGCTCTACATCTAGCAGTGAAAACGATGGTGTGGAAACAGAGATCAACGATCCAACGTTCGCTGATTCAAGGGCCTATATTCAATATGCAGGTAATGTCTATGATGGCGTATTTGAATTGGATAATTACTTTGATGATAAGCTGACATTAAGGGGCCGTGGAATTCATAATTATGTGAAAGTAAATCTTAATAAGACTTACTGTGCTGTCGTTAACTTCCCAGGTATTGAGAGTGGTACACCACTAGTGGCAGTTGGTTTTCCACAATACACAATTAACGTTTCAGAGAATTCAAAAGAATACTTCTTAAGATTTACTTATCGCTCAATTGATAAGTCTATTACTCAGAGCTATTGTGACAATATTGATGTTCAGTCATTTATTGTAGGTAAGGCCCTAAATTCAACGAAAGTAAAATACGATATTGATGAAATTTGTCCAACTTGTTCAAATATAACAACAACGTCAAGTTCACTTCTATTAACCACAAGTTCAGGGGATGACCTTACAACGGCCCTTGGAAATAATATTTCTTTCAAACTATTCTTCACTTATATAGGAACACCTGACACAGGAAATTTGTGTTCACAAGATTCACAATGTAGTGGAAATGGTAGTGACTACTGTTGTCTTAATGGACAATGTGTTCAGGATTTATCGGAAAAAACACAGAATATTCCAAGTACTGTTTTAAATGAGATTGATCTTAACCCATCTGCTATCTATAACTATCCAAATTACTATAATATCTGTACGACAGGTTCTGTACCTGGAACTGACCCAGATGAGGATTATACGCCAGATGAAGAAGCGGCCATTCGCTTTAATCGCCTAAAGCAACTATTTCAATGTACCACTCCATTTGATGGTGAGCGAGGTATCTGTACAACAATTTATGAAGGTGCTCGTACTGATCTAGAAGAAAACTACGAGACAAATATTGATGATACAAATTTTGCTTCTACCTATAAAGGAACAAAGCCTTTTGCAAACTCTGTTCATGAAGTACGTTATCAAAATGGAATCATCTATAAAGAAGGTGCTGCTATTGTTCCTGGAACAGTGACAATATCAGGAGAGAATGACAACTTAACAGATACAACAAAACTTAAAATTACAACTCCATATAGTGAGACGAATAAGTACAAGAACTTAGAGATTGATGCCTATACTGATGTTTCATGTAAACGAATCAATAACTTCCAAGCACAATGTTATAAAGTATATAAGCAGGGACAAAATGAAGGGATGGCAACAGACCACTACCCTGGTACACAACGATTCCAAATTCCTTATTATGCAAATTTAGGAAATAAGCTAGTTGTTCAAGTTGATGAAGTCACAAGAACACAGAATTCTTCATGGACACTTTCAATTGGATCAATCAATGAAGTTGTCTTTGGAGACAATTATATTGTTCAGGACTCACAGACTGTTAAGATTACATTTTATGTAGACCTTAGCACTTATCCTACCATTCTAACTTCAAAAGAAGCTGCTCAACAAGAGATTGCGACATACTGTAAATGTTCACTTTCTCAATGTGCACTAGAAGAAGTAAGAGATACAAATGACGTGGTTGTAAACTACCAATGTTACCTAGTTTCAAATCAACCACAAGCTCCTTTACAACAATCATTCTATCTCTCTGCAAAGACGGCCCCGCAAAGGTATTTTGACAGCAATGGTGTTTCTAAAAAAGACCTAACGCTTACTGATGTTATTCTTGAACCAAACCTTGCTCAAGAAGGAACAGCATTTGCCTATGCTAACGGTGATAAGTCAAAGCCAAACAATCTAACGGATTACGTTGGTTTTAGTGAGATTTATGGAAGCTTTGATCTGACAAGTACAGCTGCCAAAGCAGCAAAAGAAATCCAAGTAAATGAAGGTATAACTTATGATATCTTCGTTTCAGGTGGAAACTACTCTAGTTGTTCATCATGTGGAAATGATTACTACGCTTCAAGTTTAAAGTATCTTTCAAATGAATTTATAAATGGCCCAGCAGGATATCAACCGGACCTAACAACATCATCGCGTACAAAAACAACAAAATATCGCTCTGATGACTTTTTATTTGGACGTGCCTGTTTTGTACCAGCAACAATGCTTGCTTGGACTCATCAGCCATATGAAGATCAGCAAGATCAAAGATTAAATCGCATGAAGGCACAGCACTTTATGGTTGCTAATGGCTATGACCGCGACTGGTATGGATTCAACTACGGATCTGTTATTGGATCATTTGATGGAGTCAAGTGGTTCGCAGTTGGTTCAAAAAGAAGAATTAAGGCCACAAGTAATAAACTATTCTTAGCAATTAATGCTAAGTTTGCAGATCAAACTGTTGAAAACAGCTACTCTGTAACAGTACAGGATTCAGTTATTAATGGTAGTTCAAATATTCCAACTACTGACTATGCAACAGATGGTGCAACTTGCCAGCAGGTTCATGCCTGTAACACAGATAATGAATGTGTCTCAGCTCTAGGTTGGGATTACGCTTGTGAAAATATATCAACTCTATCGTCACCTTTTCCAAATTTTGACGTTAACGGAAATGAAATCCCACAAGAAAGTGATATTGATCGTCTACTATCTTTAAGTGGAACTTTTTCTGGTGGAGTTAAAAGATGTGTATACAGAGGACGTGGAGCAGCTTGTCTACCAGAATATAATAATGTGAACAACTCGTCTCAATCTTACACGACAGTCGGTTCGAAGAGACTTCACGGTTGTTCATTCAACAATCATTGTCAGCCACTAGAAGGTGCCAATAATGAAAAGTTCAACAATCGTCTTTCTCGTAAGGCAACTTCCCTAGCATTTCAAAATGGTCAAGTTGATTCAGATGAAGATCTTGTTTCAACAGTAGGTCTTGAAGCACCAGCACTTGGCCGTCCATTTAACTATATTGGTAATGAAGCACCTAATTCTAATGCAAAGAAGAATCTACTTCTTAATAATGTTCAGGGACTATGCCTTCCTGGACGTGATGCAAATCTAGAAGATGTTGTCGTTTCAATGGATCGCGAATCAGTTCTAGTACCAGACTTTATTGGGAATATGGGGAACACTGTTACAGATCTACAAAATAATGTGAATCTTAATACTTACCTAAGCTGTCCAACTTTCGATACGACAGGAGACTATGTTGCCTTTGACCGCATTAATAATGTGAGTACAAGAACATCTGACTTACAACTTCTTTCTCGTTCTCAAAACCTAAGTACTTACTTCTTAGAGATTTTTAATGGACTGACAAATAATAATTTACTGAAAGATCTTGAAGATGAAGATGCACCATATGTTGACTCACAGGCACTACCTGTTAATGCATGTCTAAGAGCACCAGGTTCAACTTGTTTTACAGATTTAGATTGTTCAGCTTCTAAATTTGTAACAGATAATACAAAAGGTGTATCAATCGATGATCTAATCACGGCCACAAGTCAGTATGAACTTTCTTTCTGGCAAACAGAACAAGTATGTTCACAACCAGCACGTGTTGGTGATGATGACTATGACATAAGAAATAATCGTTGCTGTACTCAAATGGGAAATACATTTAAAGTCCCTACTCTTGATATCTTTGGAAGACCAATTTCAAATGATTCAACAATCACAAATAGTGATGGTGTTGATCTTACAAGAGTACCTGGGGCAGAAATTGGAGCAAAAACTTCAACACGCTTCTCAGGAAATGTTCTAACAGAATATGAGAGAGAAACAGACGGGCTAAACACAATGACGATGGCCACAAAGGATGCAGGAATTCCAGAAGCTAGTGCCTACTCACAATTTAAAGCACTTTCAACATATGGAAAGAAAATGTGCTGTAGCGAAAACTGGGTTCGTAGTTTCAATAAAGAAGTTAATGGTGGTGGCCATGAGTGGGGACCAAATAAAATGCAAGCACACGGCCAGGACTCACTTGAAGATTTCAAATGTTACAACTACGCTGATCAGTCAAAGCAAAACTGTAGTGCAACTCAAGCGCAAAATACATCAAGTTGTTCTTTAGTAGATATTCCAGACGCAATCGGTGAAGATATCACAAAGTGGCTTGGATATTTTGAACTAACAGGTATTCCAAATATTGTTATTAAAGATCATATCTCAGGTGTAGTTGATATGAGTGATAACAAATGTAGTAAACCTATTTACCGTGATGATACAGCAGCTCCTGAATATGGTGTTGACGGTTATATGATTGCAGATACTCTTGACTACGAGCCACTATCAAAAGCTAACGAATTTAAGCCAGTATTTGAAAGTGATGAGTTTGCTTGTTGTATGCCAGCGGGAACACAGATGCAGGCCGGTGATGATGCTAATCTATGTTGTACAGGTTATATCAATCCGCAAAATAACAAGTGTCAGCTTAAAAATTATTCGAACGTATCAGCATATACAAATCGTTTTGTATCAAGTGAGCTTCAAAATCTACCAGATTCAGATTTTGAACCACTAACAGGACATATGAAAGATCGTGAAAAGTTAGCAATCGTTGCATGTCAGCAGAGCATGTGTGCTGATGGTTATGTTGGTTTTGGTCTTGCTCATGGACAGTATGGACTTCCAGAAGAGACACTGGCAGATGCAGATGCCGCTGGTGTTGGTAACGTTAAGCGATTCATGCAAAACACTGACAATGATAATGAATTAGGTCGAGTGGATTATTTCCTAGAAGGTCTAAAGTGGAATGCACACGTGTATTGTCTACCGGCCAACGTGGCAGCTGAGCTACAAGGCTCAACACCAGCTGTTCAAGTTCTTAACTGTAATTAAATTTAATATCAGCAATAATCTTAGCGAGGAGTGCCTTGGCCGCTCCTCTATTATCTTTTGCTATATAAGGATGAATTTTTAAGCTGAGACTTAATTGGCCATTAAACTCCATTGCAACAATTCCTACTGGAAAATTTTTAGATCCAGGAGTCGTTGCAAACCACACTTCATCTTGACCAAGAGATTTATAACTTTCATCACTAACATCCCAGGCGCCAATATTAGAGAATGTTCCTAGCCAGAAATTTTTAGTCGCTGAGTTTCGTGAAAGTTTTGCCATGTAATTACGGCCAAATAAAACACCAATATGATGAACCCACCATAGGCCAATGTGATTTAAAGTTTTTACTTTTTGCGAAAAGCCATTTCTAATTTCGTTATAATCAGAGTTCGCATTTAAGCGTAGTTGAACAAAAGAAGTATGATTCTCGTAAGGACTCTTCTTATTTACAATCCCTCTAATATTAATTGGCAGAAGCCATGAGTATCTTAACTCTTGTGCATCATCTTTTATGAGAGAAAAAACGTGGTGATTAATTAATTCTAGAAGAACAACATTTTGCGAAAGTTTCTTCTCCTTTAAGAAATCATTAAAGGCCTTAGTTTCCTCATGGTTAAGAACGCCTACCTCAAATTCATAATTATCTTTAGGTCTATTATCATTTTTCTCCTTCCAATCAGGAGCACTTGCAGGTGAAATATCCTTTGCTTTTAAAGCAAGCATCAGATGTTTCCAAAAAGATATTTTCTTATGATAATTAGAATAGACTGGAGTTCTCTTTGCTCCAAGCTGAGTTAAATAATAAGGAATTGAGGCACTTCCATCCATCAGAGAATGAGAGTATTCAAAGTACTCTGGTGAAAGAAGGTTACCGTCATGCCACTTAGCACGGCCAATCACACATTGATCGTTCTCTCCCCTTTCTTTTAATAATTCATACCAAACACCTACCCAGTCACGGCCAAAGTAACGTTTAGAAATAATATTAAAAGGCCATATCACAGAAGACTTCCTTCAAAACGAAAAGATCTCTTAGGCCATAGGCCCTGATTCTCATCACTGTGAATTTCAAACATATGTCCTGTGCTTTCCACAACAACGCCGTCAATTAGTGGCGAGAAGTGAATCTCATCCTGTCCCGTATATAAGTTACAGATATGATAATGACTCAACAGATGAGAATCTTTTAAATATTTAATCATAGCAGATATGATATCTTTTTTTGTATCGTTACTCATAGCAGACTTAAAACAGAGGTATTGAACCTCTAAGGTTTTTAAAATACCATTATCAACTTTGGGCCTTCCCATCATTTCAACAATATTAGTTAAAAACTTCTTTGCAAACTTTAAGTTATATAGCTTGTAAGATCGTCCAAGATCGCGATTGGCAATCATAAAGATTGAGACTAAATCACTGCCATCAAATACACCGTAATAGGCATTACCTTCTTGATCATCGAGCTCCTCCATAAGGTCTAACTCATGGGCCTCTTGTGTATAGAAAGTTGAAAAATCAGAAAAAGGGATTTCTCTTACATCAAAAAACGTTGGATTAAAGACTGCAGGAATCACAACAGAATAGACGTGATAATTATTGATATAGCGGTAGTTATAACCTCGCCCTCCCTTTGTTAAGGAAGCTATGGCCTTTTCATTATCCGATAAGATCGCGGTGTAGGCCATTTCACATCGAAGATCTTCGGCCAATTTAGGAAGAGCAGCAATGACATCAGCAAAACATTTACGCCACTGTACCTTTGCTCTTCTTCCTCCTTGAGGAGAAACTCTTAAATCACAAAAATATGCAACAGGTCGATAGTCACCATCGATAAATCGTAAGTGTCTTACAATTGTACCAACACCACAAATACTTAAGTCTTCATTTAGAAATAAGAAGGTCCAGAAATGGTTTCCTTTTCTTTCGTAAAACTTGAAGAAGTCACTGCCACGATCAAATGACAATGCTTCATCACCAGTTTCCATATGAATATCTTTATAAAAGTTTAAGATCCCTTCGTTATCTTCTTTAGTCGCCAGCCTAATATGTGAGTAAGGGGCAACGACCTCTTCCAAGGTCAACATACAAACGCTCCTTGCTAGCCAGACTAGCTATAAGATTTAACTTTTTTAATTGAGCGAGCTTTTAGTAGTCTCTTTAAAAGGAACATTACGATGCGACCAAATGATAAATGGACATTCATCATTGTTCCATACTCAATAACTTCATCATCAGGCTCACTCATACCAGGTAGCATTTTAGTATAGCCTTTATAAAGTCTAAACGGGCGTATTGTATTATAGATCTCACCAAGTTTTGGCTTGGCACTTGAGTATGCATAAATATAAAAGTTACGTCCCATGCGTGATGCTTCAATATACATCATAAGCCAGAAGTAAACTCCTAGCAGTCGACAACGTTGATAGCGTGACATCCAAAGTGCTGTGGCTTCGAATAAATCATTTTCAAAATCTGGAACATCTTTTTTTAATTTTGCTAGGGCATCATCAGGTAAACTTTTTACGACACGAGAATCACTACCTAGTGCGAAAGTAAAACCACCACACATTAGCCCGTGTTTATTAAACAGAGCAAATGTCTTATTTCTAGCAAGAAAATCTAAAGGAAATTTAACACCAATTCTTTGGTAAGCGAGTTGTTGAAACTCTTGTAATTCATCAAGTTCGTTAATGCATCTTAGTTCCGAGCGATAAATACGCTTAACTCGGCGCCCCGTTCCAACAATAACACCTGGCAAAACAGCTAATTGTCTAATCATTACTCTCTCCTGTTAGAGTTGATGGGGACATCTTAGGAATAAGCTTAAGCATCAGTAAAATCTCAAAAGATTATTAAAATTTCCCCAATTTCATCCTGCGCACTAATAATACCTATAAAATTGCGCGCTTAGAAAGGGCCATGAGAAATCTTATTCAATTTCTAACAACATTTTTGGCCATTTCCGTCAAAAAAATATTATTTGCAATAATTATTAGTGTCATAGTGCTACCTTTCGAATTTGTACAAGTGTGAATAATTTCAATAATTAATGCCAAGTACCATGACTTGCGCAGGCCTCATTGCTATTTTTCTCCATTCACAAAAGGAGCCCAATGAAGACAATAATGTCCCTACTACTATTAAGTTTCATGGCCGTTTCAAGCTATGGAATGCAAATTAATAAATCTGCTTTTTCTGGCAAGAATTTCTGGTACATCGATCAAATCGATCGAGTTGAGATTATTACAGATCTATACAAGCAAACAAAAGCTGAATACGCCCTGTGGGAAGTGAAGAAGAAGCGCATCGGTGTTGACGGAGATAAGATATTTAAAGAAGCAATTGAAGCTGAGCAAACAATTGCTGACGTTGATGATGCTGTTTCACAAGCAAGAAGTAATATGGAGTTCTACGATCGTGCAAGAAAGTTAATTGCTAACTTTCAAGATACACACTTTGGACTAAGTACTCATATTGCAGCTCCATGGATTGTATCAGGTTTTAATACAAAGTTAGTTGAAGCTAGCGGAAAAGTAATCATTGCCTCAAAATACGGTAAGGTTATTGAAAAATCAGTTATTGAAACACAAAACTACTACATTAATAAGATCGAATTAGGTGATGAGCTAATCAGTGTTGACGGTGTAAAAGTAAGTGATGCAATTGATGCACTTATGCCTTACATTGACGCATCAAGTCCTGCCTTTGCAAGATCAAGAGCTGCTGCAATGTTAATTGAGCGCTACTTTCTATTTCCAACAAGGCCATATTTTGACATTGAATTTAGAAGTGCAAAAACACAAGAGACTCACAAGGTTCGCCTACCTCTATACTACTCTGGTGATACTAGTATCGTAAGAAAGAAAGATATTTCATTCTACCTTGATCAAAAAGGTTTCTTAAAGTTAAAAGAGCTTCGTTTTAAATGGGATAATCAACAGAGAACTTTTGTAAAAGACACAAGTCTAAAAGTAGATACTTTACCAGAAGGCCTTCCAAAAGGTGCTATTGAATTAGAAAACTGGACATCAGCAAATGGTGGTGGAAGCCCTATCGTTCACTCTGCTCTAATTCTTAAAGATGCAAAAGCATATGCTTATATGCAGGTAAACTCTTTTTCAGTATCAACAGTATACTTTAAAGGTGAGCAGCTTTCTTTTATCGAAGCACTTAGAAAAAATATTAAATTCTTTAAAGCACAAAACTTAGATCTTATTTTAGATATTAGAAATAATGGTGGTGGTAATGGTGGCTACCCTGCTCAACTTCTTTCTATGCTAACAGAAGCAGATAAAACATACCCAAATGCTACTTGGGCCTCAGCAGTTACTCGTTATATGAGACAACTAATTGAGTACTACGGTGTTGAAGAAATCTTTAAAGACATTGATGGAAGTGATTGGACAATGCAATCTGATGCTTTCTTTGAAGCTGCAAGTGAAGGAAGAATGCTTTCTCGTGCAACTCAGAATATTGATATTACAGCTGACCCACAAGTAGGTGGATATGATGGAAAGATCGTTGCTCTAGTTTCACCAAATTGTATTTCAGCGTGTGATATTACAAGTATTCTACTGCAAGGCTCAAAAAGAGCGAAATTAATAGGTACTCATGCAAACGGTACTGGTGCAGGATACCGCTCAAATGACGTGTATAACACGCAATTTAAGGACCGCTATAACGTGTTTTCAACACAGATCCCAAATATGCTATTTGGATACGGTGTTGAAGGTCACCAATTTGGTAATCTCTTAGGAATTGACTCTGCTTATGAGTTAAATTCTGAAAACGTTCCAGTTCAGGCCGATATTAATTATGTTGAGACAAAGAAAGACTTAACTAATTACATGTCAGGTTGGATTGAAAAAGCAATTGAAGTTTTAAACCAATAAAAAACATAGGCCACGCTATTTGCGTGGCCTTATAAACATTCCGATTTCTCTTCGATGCGAAGGAAGATGACAGACAGAGACTTCATACTTCTTATCAGCAGTAAATACCTTTATCCAATCATCAACCTTTTTAAGATCATTAATTACAGGTGTCTTAATAGTTAAGAAAGCACCTTTAATATTCTTATAAAAGTCCATTATACGACGCGACTGATTCGTATTTAAATCTCCATTCAAGTTTAAATCTGAAATGAGCCAGTCACAGTGCTTTGGTAGCTGTGCCCTAGTCACATCAAAGACACTCTTTTTAATATGTGAGAATTGATCTCCAAATTTTTCTGAAATAATTGGATCCATAAGCGCCGGATCAACTGAGACAAGCTTGGCCCCTTTTTCGAGGACATAGTATGAGATTCCACCTGGAGCACTTCCTATTTCCACAATCTGATCTTGCGCACTAATCTCTTCTTTATAAAGCCTAAATGCTTGGCACGCCTTATGATAGGCCCTAGCAGGAACCTCATCAGAAATTTCACTCTCCGTTAAAGAGAAGGTATCGACAGGAGTGATAATAGTATCAAAGTGCCAAAATTGATTTTCCCCCACTCGAATATACTCACCATCAAGAGGGATCTCATTATATTTATCGATAAAAGTCGCCTGTCTACGTGCAAAGGCAACAGGCTTTTTAATAAGCTGTGTTTCGTAATTATCTGGCCCCTTCATGCTAACAAACTCTTTGTTAGAAAAGCTTAGGTGAAGCTTGGGGTGCTTTAGCTTAATTTCTTCTAAAAGAAGATCTTTAAGTTTTGGATGATAGAAGAATAAGTAAAATGTGTTCATAAAAGCTATAGTAGCATGAATAGATAGCTTGGGATAGAACAACTGGCTTCTTAATAGAATTCTAATAAATAGGCATCTTCTCGATTTTTAAAAATGTGGCATAAAATGCCAAGAAATTGGGACGCCCAAAACAAGGGCGTCCACAACGTTATACATCTTATAAAGATGCTGGTGATCTTAGATTTTCTTTAATTTGAAACTGCGTAAAAATATTCTCTTTATTAACACCTTCAGAGTAGAAGTTTTGATAAGGAATATTCCCATTTAAATTTGCACTTACACTACCTTTATTAGGATGTGATCCAAATAGACGTGTCAAAAGATGATCATTTTTAATCTGATTATTTACATTATATGCAATATCTTTAAAACGCCACAGCGGTAGTTCATGCTTATATTTTGCAAATAACTGTTTAGAACCAATTTCCATACATGCTGCAATCATTGACCTTCTCTTAGATGGCCTAAAAATATATTTCCAACGATACTTCTTCTCACACTTCTTTTTAATCTCAGAAGTGTAATTGCCAGTCGACCACTCCTTTAAAAAGTCTGCATACGAGTCATATAATTTATGACGACAGCTACTAAATAGTGAGCGAAGCTTCACGAAAATATTTTTCGATTTTCCTCCACACGCTTCTTTGAAGACATTGTAGATTTCATCTGAATTACGATTTAAAAAATTAGCTATATTTGAATTATCCATCGTAATAGTTGATGTAAATTCCGCCGGAGCTCGGACTTGATAATTATCAAACATCGAGACAAAGTTTCCATAGCTATTTGTACGGGCCCTAACAAGATCCCTCATTTTATCTTCTGTCTTTGACACTGCCCAACTATAGTCCTTATTAACCTTACTTTGCTGATCAAAAGTCATCGTAAATACGTTACTGCTGAAGATATCAAAGTCTCGTCTAGCATGAATCAGTTCTTCTTCTGACTGATAATTTATATTCACTTTCTTCGATTCAACACGGTCATTAGAAACTAATTGATCGTAACCAATAAGCTTACCTAAGACGGCCCCAAGTAATTTAGAGAAAATATTTTGAGTATAAGATAGTCTTTCATAACGATGAGAGAAGAATTTATAAACTCTCCCATCCTTAACAACCTCAGTTGACTCAGTTTGAGAGTTCTTTACTCCACCAATGATGAAAGCAAGATACTTCGATTCTTTTAATTCCTTCTTACGGTTTTCATAAGAAGTAATATTACTCGCAAGTGTTGAGTAATTAAATTTACCAAAACGCACAACGCCTTTAAGCTCATTTAATTTCTCACTATTGTTTAAATCATCAACATATAAAGACATATATGCTTTATATGACTTCTCAAAGCTATAATTAAAGTCATAACGAAATAAAGTAAGTCTAATTAGATTTAAGAAATCGGCCATTAAAGTAATATTGGCACCTGCAGAGATTAACTTTGAATCCTCAGCGCTTAATCGAATCATCTCATTGGCCTTAGCATTATCAGCTGGCCCTAGACGTTGAATCTCAACAGTTGATTTTCTTTCGTACTTTGCAAGAGCACCAGCAGCGACACCAATTCCTTGATAAGAAGCAGTGGCGGCTGCACCAGCAGCAAATGTAAGCGCATCTTCCTTTTTGATAAAATCATAATCACCAAGTTTAGAAAAATTCTCCGGCCTTAAATACTTATACATAAAAAAGAGACGATCAAATTTTGTTTGAAGTGCATCCTCTACATTATTTGCAAAGTGATTAAATCTCATTGTTCTCTTTAGGGAAAGATTACTATAAGACTTTAAGACAGATGGAGATATATTAATGATCCCCTTTTGTTGTAGTGCACTTAAGAAGTTTCTAGCTGAAATTTCAATAACCATCTCATCATTAACGAGGTAGCGATCTTCATCAAATAAGGAAGGTGCCGCACTTCGGTTAAAGAGAACTTTAAAACCATGAAAATCTCCAGCATGGCGCCAACCGACAAGATTAACTCCACCAAAGAAGCCATTGGCATCATGACTTAGACGATCACCTATTGCCTGATAATTGGCCTGGTAATTATCATAGATTTGTCGGTAAATTGGCGAGATATCGGCCAAGTCCGTACTTGAAAATTCTGTTTCTAATTTATGATTATCAACCGAAAAATTAGAAAAAGTAACAGCTTCAACGACATCATCTTGCGCAAGAGCAATCGACGTCTTTGTATTAAATAAAAATGTGAAAATTAAGAGAATAAGTGTTTTCTTCACTCTGTCCTCTGTATTACTTTTTAAGTTCACCACGTCCCCCTTTAGTGATTACCCAATACCCAAGGCTCACTAGCGGAAAAGAAACGGGAACGAACGTGCAATACAGATTCTTTTAGCCTAAAAGGGATTCTACGTTCATTATTCGACACGACGCAAGAAATTCTTATTATTTATTGTCATTCATCAAGTTTTGAATAGTTACCCAGAATTTTTAATAGATTTTACTTATCTTAAGTTAATTTTAATTTAATAGAATTATTAGGAGATAGTGCCGATAATAAAGACAAGACAAAAGTGATGACCTATTGCTATGGTCAACTTAAGTAAACTAAACAAAAACAAGGAGAATTATAATGGCATTTGAAAGTATTGATGGAAAGCAGGTTCCAAAGACTTCTTTTAAAATTTTTAAAGATGGTGGCCTAGTTGACCTAACATATGATGAAGTATTTAAAGGTAAGCGAGTTGTGGTTTTTTCACTACCTGGTGCATATACACCAACGTGTTCATCAACTCACCTTCCTCGTTACAATGAGCTTGCTGGTGCAATAAAAAAAGAAGGTGTTGATGCTATCTACGTCCTATCTGTAAATGATGCATTTGTTATGGATGCTTGGATACAAGATCAACATGCAGATGAAATTGGTGTCTTACCAGATGGAAATGGTGAGTTCTCTAAAGGAATCGGACTATTAGTAGATAAGTCTGATATTGGATTTGGGGCAAGAACGTGGCGCTACTCGATGGTGGTAAATGATGGTGTTGTTGAAAAATCATTTATTGAACCTGATAAACCAGGTGACCCATTTGAAGTGTCAGATGCTGATACAATGCTTAAGTACTTAAACCCAGAGGCGAAAGCACCAGAGGCAATTGCTATTATCACACGTCCAGGTTGTCCACACTGCCACCGCGCTAAAGAGCTTCTAACAGAAAAAGGGCATAAGTATAACGAGATCATACTTGGGCAACATACTTCTAACCAGTCACTATTTGCTATCACTGGGCAAACGAAGGTTCCACAAATCTTTATCAATGGAGAAAGAATTGGTGGACGAGATAAATTAGAAGAATTAAATGAGCAAGGAAAGCTTTAAATAAAAAAGGCCGCCTATTGGCGGCCTTCTACATTATTAAATCAAAAATAACATTTCAAAATAAGTTGGCACTGGCCATAAATCATCCGGAATAATACTTTCAAGACGTCCACAGTGATCAGCAATCATCTCACTAATAGGCATTAACTCATAAGCTAATGAATGGGCCACTTTTTCTTCATCATGTACATCACTTAAACCTGCCAAGGCATTCTTAAGATTTCTATTTTGCTCAAAAACAGCTTCTAAAGAGAATTGTAGATCTTTTAGAATTTCTGTTTCTACTGACGCTTCGACTTTAATGGCCTTTGAAGCAGCAATTGATGCGGTTAACTTGGCCTTGTAATTAAGTGCCGCAGGGATAACTAATTGGTTAACCATATTTGAAAGAGTACCAAATTCGATATTACGTTTCGTGATATATGTTTCCAGAAGTACATTGTAGCGAGTATCGAGTTCTGATTCACGATAAATACCATGCTTCGTTAGAAATGCTGTCTCTTGTCTATCGACAAGAACATTTAAGCTATCAGCTGTTGTTTTTAAATTAGGAAGTCCTCTTTTTTGGGCTTCTTCAAGCCACGCTTGAGAGTAGCCATCACCGTTAAAAATAACATCCCAAGACTCATTGATAAATGTGTGACAAATATCAAGGAGTGCTTGATCGATAGAAACACCATCACGAATCTTTGCTTCTAGAAGATTATTTGCTTCTTCTAAAACTGCAGTTACGGCACCGTTTAGAATTGTCAGAGGAAAACCAATTGATTGGTCTGAACCACAGGCACGGAATTCAAATTTATTTCCAGTAAATGCAAATGGTGAAGTACGGTTTCTATCAGTGTTATCCTTTGGAAGCTTAGCAAGTGCACCTGCACCTAGATCAAGAATCGTTTGTGACTCAGGAGAGAATTCCTCACCTTCTTTAATTGCTTTAAAGATTCTTTCAATTGTTGAACCAGTAAAGACAGAAATAATTGAAGGAGGGGCCTCATTAGCACCTAGGCGGTGATCATTACTGTGAGAAGCAATTGCGGCCCTTAAAAGTTTAGCATGGCGATGTACTGCTGCAATAACAACAGAAGTAAAAGCCAAGAAACGATAGTTTTGATGTGGTTCACTTCCTGGGTCAAGAAGATTAATTCCCGTATCACTTGCTAGTGACCAGTTAAGGTGCTTTCCTGAACCATTGATACCGGCAAACGGCTTTTCATGTAAAAGCGCAACAAAGCCATGACGAATGGCCACATTTTCAATCATGGCCATTACCATGTGATTATTATCAGCTGAAACGTTAGCATCTCTAAAGATTTGAGCAAGCTCAAATTGTCCTGGTGCAACTTCATTATGACGAGTTTTTGCAGGAATTCCTAGTTTATGAAGTTCATAATCTAGCTCTTCCATAAAAGCGAGCACACGCTCATTGATGGCCCCAAAATAGTGATCATCTAATTGTTGATTCTTTGTTGAAGGAGCTCCAAAAAGAGTACGTCCTGTCATCACAAGATCTTCTCTTAAATTATAGTAATTCTTATCAATTAAAAAATATTCTTGTTCTGCACCACAAGTTGCAATGACTCGTTTAACATTCGTTTCACCTGATAGGTGAAAGAATCTCTTTGCAGTTTCACCCAGGGCCGAAACTGAACGAAGAAGTGGTGTCTTCATATCAAGGGCCTCGCCGTGATAAGAAACAAAGGCAGTTGGGATACAAAGAGTTTTTGATTCACCTGTACCAATTAAAAACATTGGAGATGTTAAGTCCCAAGCAGTATAGCCACGAGCTTCGAAAGTAGAGCGAGATCCACCATTTGGAAAAGAAGATGCATCTGGCTCACCTTGAGTTAGCTGAGACGCTGATAACTTTTCAATAGGTCTTCCAGTTGAGTAGTCAAAATCTAAGAAAGCGTCGTGCTTTTCAGCAGTTGATCCAGTTAAAGGTTGAAACCAGTGACAAAAGTGAGTTGCACCTTTATCAAGGGCCCACTTTGTAACGGCCTTTGCAACGATCTCGGCCTGGGCCTTAGAGATATGAGAGTTTGAATGTATCGCCTCGTTAATTTCTTCTTTAATTGAATCAGGGATTTCCTCTGCCGTTTGAATATCAAACGTATTTTCACCATAGTAGTCTGTTACTTTTTGGTGCTTACCTGATTTGTCTCTGGGACGTAGAAAATTTAAACCTTGAATTAGATTACTTGGGACACTCATTTACTTCCTCTCCGTGGCAGTATAGATGGATAACTCCCTATATTATAAGGACTAAAGAGGATTTGTGTCCAATGAAAATTTATTTCTTGATTGTGATTGCTTGAGAGTAAACTTGCGTTTTAAACACCTGATTATGATCAATTTCGGCCGCCTTGATTTTGGACATACAAAGTACACATCCTGCCATTAAAACAAAGATCATTTTTACGATTGCTTCATATGCATCCGGTGGTAACATTGCTAACTCCAAAAGTTTAGGCTAATTTAATTGACTTAATATTAGAGCATAATGGCAAAAGAAATGCTGATGAGCAACAAAAAATTCATGCGAAGTACATTTTTATACCTTGGCCAAGAGGAGCTACCAGAAGGCTTCATGGCCGACAAGCGCAATGACTTTAGACTGAGTCGTTATTGTTTATCTTCATTAACTGGCCTTAAAGATATATCTATTATCAATCACTTACATTTAGATAATCATGACAATATGCTAGTCTCAATTAGTCATACGAAAGAGCTTGCGGCTTGTGCGCTATGCATAAATAAAGATGTTAAGTCAGTCGGTATTGATATTGAGTGGTCTGATCGAAAAATGCGTGAAGGAACTTTTAAGTATTTTGTCTCACATGAAAGAGAACTAAATATACACTCTCCTCTTGAGATCTGGTGTATTAAGGAAGCGGCCTTCAAGGCCTACTCACCTTTTCATGATGATGAAAATGAGAAGATATTGGTCTTAACTGACTTTGAGATTTTAGAAAAGGGAGTTCTTAAAGGGCCCAAGGACAATAAGCTTGTCTATGAAATCATCGAAGAGAAATATCAGGGCAGGCCCTTTAAGCTTGCCCTGAGTGAATATTAAAATAAAAAGCTTTCTAATTTCTTTTCATCTTCGATATTAATTTCTTTAATCTCTCTAAGACCGTTTCCAAGAGTAACTCTTAAAGTCATCAACTTCCCTGTGCGAGCAATTAAGAAATCAACTTGATCATTTTCTTTATACATCTCGGCCATTGTATCGTAGGCCTTCTTATCAAGTCTTAATGAGTTAAGAGCAATAAGTTCATCTCCTGCATTTAGTCCTGCTTTATACCCACAACTTTCTTGGCGAATTGACTTGATGATAAGCTTTCCACCTTCTTCGGCCACTGTTGCACCAATATCTAGCTTAGGAGTTGTCCACTCAACACTAGCACCCATGCGCTTTAAGTAATCTTCAAAATCAATTTCTTCAACACCTTCAACAAGAAGTCTAAATTCATCGCTAATATTTTTAGAAACAAGTCCTTCTAGGATTTCGAAGAAGCCTTCTTTTGTAATTCCCACAGCAGGTCTTTCTTTATAATCCGCCCATAGAGCACGAACAAGATCGTTGATTCCCTTTCCTTCATTCTTCATCAGTGTATTAAGAATAAAGAAAACGAGCCCACCTTTTAGGTAATAGCTAACAGATGAGTTTTTAAAGTTTTCACCAGCACGGTAAAGTTTAATCCAGGCATTGAATGATGAATCTTCAAGAGAGTGATAACCACGCCCAGGAGTGCCAAGGTAATTGTTAATATTCTTCTTCATACACTCTAAGTATTCTTTTAGAGAATAGAAGCCACTGCGATAAGTGATAAGCTGATCAACAAAGCTAGTCATCCCTTCCGTTAACCAGTGCATACGAGTGTAGTTTTCATTTTTATAATCAAATGGCCCAAGCTCAACTGGACGAATTCTTTTTACGTTCCAAAGGTGAAAGTATTCGTGAGCAACAAGTTCCATATACTCTTTATAGCCTTTCTCTTTTGCTAAATGGAATGGACAAAATTGTAGTACCGTCGAGTCTAAGTGCTCAAGTCCACCAAAGCCACTTGGACTTAAGTGAGTGATAAAATAATAGTGATCGTAAGGAAGCTCGTCCCCTACTATCTTTGCAGTCTCTTCAACGATCTTCTTAATATCATCATTAAGCTTATCCATTACTTCTTGTGAAGATTGAGCATGAGCAAAATCTCCATAGAAAGCAATATGGTGTTCTTTATTTTGGTGCATGAAACCATAAGTCTCATGGCATCCAATTTCAATTGGAGTATCAAGAAGCTCATCAAAGTCTTGCGCTTCATAGATAAAATGATCTCTTTTTTCAGAAATATCTTTTAAGGCCGTTGTTACTTTTGACCAAAGTGGATTAATTTTAATTTCTACATGTGACTTACCACTTTGCCCCTCAATGCCAAGAAAAACACTTGGCCCATGTAAGAAGGCATGTGTGTTATCAACATGAGAAGTACGCACAGTTAATTCATGACAATAGATACTATAGGCAATTCTTATTTTTCCATCTTCACCAAATGAAGTCGATTTAAAACTTGGGTGAGTAAGATCAACTCTCCACTCATTCTTTGAAACTTGTTCATGGAAAAGACGTTGTCCTTTCGAATCTTCAACCTTGATTTCTTTAATATGACGAGAGTACTCTCTCATTAAATAAGAGCCTGGCGACCAAGAAGGCATAAAGAAGCGAACTTCATTTGAATTTGCATCCAGCACTGCATCTAAAGAAATATTAACTAAGTGAGTGTGGGGATTTGGAATATCGATTATATATTTAAGCATTTATCGCTCCTTTCATAAGCTTTCGTATTCTACCAATTTATTTCAAGAAAAACCTCTTGAAAAGGATTCGTTTAATTGCTAAAAGCCCTCTAACAACACAATTTAATGGAAAATCTAATGGAAAATCAATCTGACAACGCACAGCAGTCTGAGCATTATAATATTGACCGCTCACAAGTTGTACTACCACAACTTACTTTTACTCAAGTAGCACAAGATCAACTCAATCTTATGCTTGAAAATGATTTCACACTACAAGGAAAGTACTTAAGAATCCTTATTAGTGGTAAAGGTTGTGAGGGATTTAAGTATTCAATTGGGTTCCATAACTTAAATGATGATGATTTTCTAATTCCTGTCCCTTGTATGGATATCGAAGTTATTATTGATCCATTTACGGCATTTTATCTTGGTGAAACTTTAATTGATTACCAATTTAATTATATCAATGACGAAGAAGGTTTTGTTGTAACTAATAAGCAACAAGAAGAATTCCAAGGCAAATTCTGGCGTAAAGATAAAACAAAGATTCCTCCTAAGGCAGAGGCCCTGTAAGCAATGGACTATCGTTACCTAAAGGCGTTTACTCTTACGGCAAAATACTTAAGCTTTTCAAAAGCTGCCGCAGAGTTGAAGATTGCTCAATCAGCAGTTTCAAGACAAGTAAAACTCCTTGAAGAATCGATGAATGAAGAGCTTATTATTCGTTCAAGTAAGAAAGTTATTTTAACAAAGAAGGCCAAGCAACTTCTAAAGTCTATCGACCAATTTGAAGATAGCCTTGGTAATATCTTTGAAACCACTCAAGAGCGTCCTGTACATATCGGGATTCTTGATGGACTACTAGTTAACTGGTTTAACCCTATCCTTGCAAAGTATGCAAAGAATTATAAAAGAGATATTTTCATTCACGTTGCCGATAGCCCAGCACTTAGACGTGGGATTGAGGATGGTATATACGATATTATCTTCTCAACAGATAATTTCCAATCAGACCTAACGTCATCTTTAAAATTATTTGAAGAAAAATTTGTGATCATCTCAAATGAAGTAATCAATAAGAGGAAGCTTCACGAGTATACGTGGATTGTTTTTAGTGAGCTTGACCACCTTCATAAATTATCAACAAAGGCGCCACCAAAGAAGATCGTTGTGGACTCTCTAGAGAGTATCAAGGCACTTGTAAAGCATGGTGTGGGGATTGCTGTTGTACCAGATCATACATTATCGAAGCACGATAATTTTACGACAGAGCAAGTAAGTGGACTAAAGAATATGAATATCTATATGACTACTTTAAGCTACAAGAATCAACCGGCATTTCTAAAAGAATTTATTAAGATTTTAAATACGAAATAAAAAAGGCGAACATTTAGTTCGCCTTTTTTTTATTTTCTTTTGATGTCTTTGATTCCAACAACACCAATTAGGAATACTTTGTTTGAGATGAAATGAAGAGTTTTAGTTCTTCTATTTTCAAAATTAAAGAGCCAATCTTCACCAACTCTTTCTACAGATGCAGAATACTTTTTACGACTATCATTTACTCCACTATAAAGAGTATCGATTTCGATATCACCACCATCAGAAGGGTTTAAGTTACTAACAGTGATCTTAACAACATCGCGATCGCTTCTTCTTACAAGAACAACACCTTTCATCACTTGTTCGAGAGAATATGTTTCATTTCCAATGATTTTTCCCTTATCAGAGAATTCTTTTTTATAGACTGATGTCACCTCTCCCATTTCTTCATCAACGTTAACACCTAGATGATAGAAGCTCTGATCCTCGTCATTTGTGATATGAACAAGCTTAACCTGAGCGGCCATTAGTGATGTTGTTGTGACAACTGTTAAAAGAAGTAATTTCATCAATGATTTCATATTCATCTCCCTCTCAAATTGATACGGCATATTGCCATTAATCACTTGTTAATGGGAGAGAAAATTTTACAACTATGTAAGAAAGACAATTCTTCAAACATTAGCCATAACTAATAACACGTATTAGACTAACTTAAGGTGTTAAAAATAATAGGCCCACCAACGTGCTTAAACTCATCATCACGAAGATTTTCAAATTCGTAACCCGTTAAATGGTCGTGTAATATTTTCAGGATATACTCATTAATATTCTCAATTTGATCAAGTCCAAAGGTTTGAGCAAAGCCTGCAACCTTTTGGGTAATGTAATCATTTTGAAAAATACCTGAGCTAAGGTTAGATTTCTTAGAAAATTCTCTAAACTCTTCAATTGAAACACCCATTTTGCGAGAGTCATCTTTGTCAAACTTATCAAGACTGTAGTTAATAAGAGTTGAGAGGATGATGGCCTCAAAATCAATTGAGTTAATATCGTAGTTTAAATAGAAGTTATCAGAAAGCATGCCATCGTCTTTAAGAGATAAATAAGTCTCTTTAAGTGTTTTAATAAAAGGCATCAACTCAATTAGAAGCTTACACTTGCTTTGTAACTTTCTCCAGACTTCAACATTGTTAACAACAACAATCTTATTGTCATTGTCACGATACTTCACAAGATCACTAAAGAAATCATCTAGAAATAAATCAAAAGAAGCACCTAAAAAATTCTCTTCAGTATCTTCAAAGAGATGATTTCTTAGCGCCTTTTTCACATCCTTTTGCAGAATGCGAATGAGCGAATTTCCAATCTTATAAATATCAGTAAAATCAAAGTACTCAAAAATACTTTCATCAGCAAAGTTTCGGATATCTTTAATATAAGACATTCCAAGAAGGATTAATTCTCGGTTCTGATTCCCAATACGAGTCATAGCAACAGGGCCATCTTTTAAAACCCCATAGTACTCCATACTTGCATTAAGCATGCGAATAAAGTTGAAATGTAGGTAGCTAAAGCGCTTCTCATCTTGAACCTTATTCAGCTCCTCGTGAATACTTGCAGCATTCTTTTCAAAGGCAATAATCGAATTTTGGTGAAGTGTTTGAAGTTTACCTTTTGTCGAAATATTACCAGTTAGAGGCTGTTTTTTGTTAATGAATAAATCAATATGGCCAACAGAAGGAAATGGGTTAACCACTTGTAGGGCCTCGAAATAATCAACGAAGCCAAAGTCTCTTAGCCTTTCTTTCTTATCTTGATACTGATTCTCATTGTAGATCATATAGTCTTCAGAAATCATTTTAAAAAGATGCTGGTAAGCAGCTTCAACACCAACTTCAGTATAAAGGTCTTTGATAAGTTGGCGTACTTCATCGACAACTTCATTATCTTCATCAAATTCGAATAAAAGAAGATTATCTTCAGTTAGAAAGTAGTTGTCGTGATCATCTGGATAGAGAGGATCTTCAACATCGAAAGTCCAAACATTGAAGCGTCCCTTAAGAAATAAAATGAACTGATCTGATTTTACAAATTCATAACGAATTTCTTCATCAGGACACTTAGCAACTGTACTTACCCATGATGTGAATTCATTGATATCAAGTTCATCTTTTGTCCAAAGGTCAATATCATAGAAAGTTTCTCTTTGCTCTTTAGACAGAAGCTTAAGAGCGTGAGATTTGACTTCAACAGGCAGGGCCTTAATTGAGACATAAAGTGGCTGAACAGGTAGCTTTTCAAGGCTTTCTCCTTTAGAGATGTAGCTATTAACTAACTCCATCGAAGTATAGGCCTTAGACTCTTTAAGAATTAAAGAAATAACGTCAGTAGTCGCTAAATTATTACTCTTATTGTCTTTCTTATTGTCGCTCATTTTGTCCACCAATATTGTCAAATAAGCCTTTAATTTAAGCTATTTAACTTAAGTTGTTAACCTAAATCTAAAGTTTGTACTGCGATACAGTAAATTACTAAAAATATTAAGAAGAAAAACACCTTCTAACACGAAAACATGATATTCGTCATATTATTTCCCCTATAACTTATTTAATTTAGATATATGAAGTGATAAGATTGGTTTAACCAAGAAAAGGTATAAATTATGGAAAAGAAACAGTGTGTAGATTGCCCATCAAGAGAGTTAGGGATTTTCTGTGGGTTATCAAATGAAGAAGCCGCTAAAGTATCACTTACTGCATCTTCATTAAGGTTTAAACGTGGTGAAAAGCTGTTTTCGCAAGGAAACCGCCCAGCAGGTATCTACTGTGTACAATCAGGAAATATCAAGCTGACAAAAACAGGCTCCGATGGAAAAGAGACAATTGTGAGAATTGCTCAACATGGAGATGTTATTGGCCACAGATCACTATTTACTGCTCAAGACTTCAATGGAACAGCAACGGCCATTGATAATGTTTCCGTATGTTTTATTGATAAACCAAGTTTATTAAAACTAATCAATGATAAACCAGCAATTGCGCTAGAACTTATTAATAAGTTAAGCCGCGACATGGGAATTGCAGAAGAGCGCTCAAGTGCTTTCCATCAAAAAAATGTTCGCGAGAGAATAGCTCAACTTCTACTCGATCTTGCTAAGACTCATGGTAACGTGCTTATCAATGGTGAAATTCAAATCGAGCTAAAGCTTACAAGAGAAGAGATGGCCACAATGATTGGAACGGCCAATGAAACTCTAATTCGTATTATTTCTGAATACAGAAAAGACGGTCTTATTGATCAAAATGGTAAGTTAATCATTATCAAGGATGCCGCTGAATTAGAGAAGAGAGCTGAAGGCGTTTATTAAAGTTTTACTATTTTAAGTTTATAAAAAAAAGATAACTAACAAGAATGTAGAGATGGATATCCAAAGTATCACAAGCAAGAGACAGGCTTGCGAGGCACAAGTGTGCCTTCACTGCTCTGAAGAAATTGCCCCTGGTGAGCTCATCACTAATGAAAGAGATGGCAAATTAGAAAAGTTTTGTTGCTATGGGTGCATGAGTGTCCACTCTCTTCTTCTTAGTAATAACCTTGAAGATTTCTATCGCTATCAAAATGAGCAAGGCTCTCAGGCCAATAGCCTAAAAGAGCGCCCTACGACATCTGCCAATAAATTTGAATACATGGATAGCGAAGCTTTTATTCGCGAATACATTACAATTGAAGGAGATAAGCTTAAAGTTCACTTTCTACTTGAAGGTGTCCACTGCTTTGCTTGTATCTGGTTAATTGAAAGAATCTCAAAACTTGAAAACTCAGTTATTGAGGCCCAGGTTAATATTGGAAATAATTTAGGTAGTTTCACAATTGATACAAAAAGACCGTATTCAATTGCAAAGCTTGCTGCAACTCTTGCGCAACTTGGCTACACTCCTCACCCGTTTAATATTGAAAAAGATCAAGAAAAGAAATTAAGTGATCGTCGCGATATTCTTCAAATTGGAGTTGCAGCTTCGGCCATGAGTAATATCATGATCTACGCTGTTTCAAATTACGCCGGGGCAACTGGAGATTACGTAAAATTATTCGATGGAATAAGCTTTGCATTTTGTCTTCCAGTGATTCTTTATAGTGCTAGGCCAATCTTAGTTAATAGTGTCAGTGCTATTAGACTTAGAAGTACTAATGTCGATATTCCACTAGCAATGGCAATTGTCTTTGGCTTCATACTGTCGGCAATTAATTTCTTTAGAGAATCTGGACCTGTATACTTTGATTCAATCACAACACTTATATTTCTGATTTTACTGTCACGCTACTTTGTAAAGATGTTGACTCAAAAATCAATGTCGACAAAAGGCATCTCCTCTCTATTTCTAAACACTGGAGTTAAGAAGATTGTTGGCGATACAATTAAACATGTCTTCTCTAATGAAGTTGAGGTTGGTGATCAAATTCTTTTTGAAGAAGACGAAAGAATTATCTACGACGGAAAGCTTGCAAGTGAAAAAGCACTAATTCTAAACTCAATTAATACAGGAGAGAGCCGCCCACTTGTTGTTAATAAGGGAGACTTCATAGCAGCAGGTGCTGTAAGTTTGAGCAATGACCTCAAACTTGAAATTAGTGCAATTGGAACGCAAACAAAACTAGGTAAGAACCTATCAGCAATTGAGAATAATACAATCGTAAAAAACCCTGCCAATGTATGGGCACAAAAAATTTCACGCTACTTCACAATTGGAATTATCGTTCTAAGTATCGTGGCACTTATTCAAGGTCTTTATACTGGAGACGTTTCAAAATCATTTGAAGTCATCCTAGCAATTTTAATAGTTGGATGTCCCTGTGCCTTTGCTATGGCCACACCAATTGTTGTTGCGACTAGAATTAATAAGCTTAAGTCGTATGGTATCTATGTTAAAAACGAGCTAAGCCTAGAAGAGTTAAATAATGCAAAGAATATTATCTTTGATAAGACTGGTACTCTTACAAAAGGAAAGTTTGCAGTAAGTAGTTTTACAAATCAATCTGATCTAAGTGATGAAGAAATCCTTGCTTTAACATTTACTCTTGAAAGAGCGGCCCAACACCCTATTGCTTTTGCACTAAAGAAATATTCAAAACAAAAACTATCAAATACTGATCTCTCTAAGTACGAAGATATAGTTGCTGAGGTGATTACAGGAAAAGGTGTTAAGGCACAAATCGAAGACACAACTTACTTTATTGGCAAGGGCATACTTGATGCAGAGATTGCCCTTTTTGCTGATGAAGTGATTATTGCCACTTTTAAAATTGAAGACAGCATCAGACCTGAATCAAAAGAGCTTGTGAACTTCTTGCAACAAAGAAATATTGATATTCACCTATCAACTGGTGATGCTTCAGAGATGGCAAAAAAGATAGCGAGAGAAGCTGGCATCAATGAGGCAAGTCTTTATATTGAACAAAGCCCGGAACAGAAGCTAGAGCTTGCTAACAGACTCGAAAATGTTGTCTTTGTGGGTGATGGTGACAACGATGCTCTTGCCATGATTAAGTCTAATGTATCAATTGCAATTGGTGCACAAGCAGACATTGCCCTTAGAAGCTGTGACATTTATATGCCACAAGAAGACTTAAACCTCATAAAGGTCTTATTTAAAGTTGCACGTAATGTGAAAGGTACTTTACGCCGTAATATTATGTTTGCAGTTACTTATAATATCGCAGGAATAACATTGGCGCTAATGCATATCATTACTCCACTGCATGCGGCGATTTTAATGCCAATCAGTTCATTAACAGTTCTTCTTTCAAGTACACTTCCGTTAATTGGATTTGATAAGAGAATGTTAAAAAATAAAGGAAAAAGCTGATGGAAGTCATTATCGTTCTACTACCGATTGCAATATTCTTAGCAGTAGGATTTCTGTTGTTTTTTATTTGGGCGACTAAAACGGGTCAATATGATGACTTAGATACGCCTTCTATTAGAGTTTTATTTGAAGAAGAGAAAAATAATATTGTTCACAACCAAAAAAAGGAAGAATGATTATGAGCATGAGTACAAATGCCAATCTAGAAGAGTTCTCGTATAACGATAAGATATCGAAAGCTTTTCTTATGGCGACAGTTTTCTGGGGGGCGATTGCACTATTTATGGGTGTCTTTATTGCTTTCCAATTGGCCTATTGGAAACTTAACCTAGGTATAGAATGGACAACTTTTGGCCGTCTAAGACCACTTCACACAAATGCTGCGATTTTTGCATTTGTTGGAAACGGGATGTTTCTGGGAGTTTACTATTCAACTCAAAGATTATGTAAGGCAAGAATCTTTTCAGATTTCTTATCTTGGGTACACTTTTGGGGATGGCAGCTGATTATTGTTTCAGCAGCTTTAACTCTACCTCTAGGGATTACAACAGGGAAAGAGTATGCCGAGCTAGAATGGCCAATTGATATTGCCATTGCAGTTATTTGGGTAGTCTTTGCTGTTAACTTCATTGGTACGCTAGTTAAAAGACGTGAACGTCATATGTATGTGGCCCTTTGGTTCTACATAGCAACAATTGTAACAATTGCTGTTCTTCACATCTTCAACTCTCTTTCTGTTCCAGTAAGTTTTTTAAAGTCTTATCCAATTTATGCTGGTGTACAAGATGCGATTGTTCAATGGTGGTATGGGCACAACGCTGTTGCCTTCTTCCTAACAACTCCGTTCTTAGGGATCATTTACTACTTCTTACCAAAAACTGCTAATCGTCCAATCTATTCATATAGACTTTCGATTATTCACTACTGGTCTCTAGTATTTATTTATATTTGGGCAGGTCCTCACCACCTTCTTTACTCATCTGTTCCAGATTGGGTTCAAACACTTGGTATGACTTTCTCAATTATCCTATGGATGCCTTCATGGGGTGGGATGATCAACTTCCTTCTAACACTAAGAGGTGTTTGGGATAGAGTTAGAACTGAGCCAATCTTAAAGTATTTTGCTACGGCCGTTACTTTCTACGGTATGGCAACTTTTGAAGGTCCACTACTTTCAATTAAATCGGTTAACTACATCGGTCACTTCACTGACTGGGTTGTTGGTCACGTGCACGCTGGTACAATTGGTTGGAACTACATGCTAATTGTTGGTGTTCTATACTACTGTGTTGAAAAACTATGGAAGACAGAATTATATTCTAAGAAAATTGCTAACGCTCAATTTTGGTTAGCAACAATTGGTCTTCTACTTTATATGATGTCAATGTGGGTAGCTGGTATTACTCAAGGATTAATGTGGCGTGCAGTTGATGCTACAGGGAAACTTGTTTACCCTAACTTCATTGAAACTGTAATCAAAGTTATTCCAATGTACTGGGTACGTGCATTTGGTGGTGTATTCGTTCTACTAGGTTTCTTCTTAATGATCTTCAACCTATGGATGACTTATAAGAAATCAAAGTATGTAAACAAAGACAAAGAAGAATCAGAAGAAGTATTTAAAGCGGCACCTATTTCAGCTCACCCTGAAGATGCAAATGCTGAAACTCACAGAAAGCTTGAAGGGCTTCCTGTTACTTTTACTGTTCTAACTTTAGTTGCAATCCTTGTTGGTGGAGCAATTGAAATTATTCCTTCAATGCTTTCAAACAAATTTGTCGAAGTAGACCCTAGAGTAAAACCATACACTCCACTAGAGCTTCTTGGTCGAGATATCTTTGTTAAAGAAGGATGTTACGTTTGTCACTCTCAACAAATTCGTCCAACTGTTTCTGAAAAGCTACGTTATGGAAATCCTTCAACTGCAGCAGAATCTGTATACGATAGACCATTCCAATGGGGATCACGTCGTATCGGTCCAGATCTTGCACGTGTAGGTGGAAAATATAATGATATGTGGCACTACCGTCACATGATTAATCCACGTGAAGTGACAGCAGGCTCAATCATGCCTAACTACGACTGGCTAACTAAGAAGAAAGTTAACTTCAAAATGCTTCCAAAGAAAATGGATGTTATGGTTGCACTAGGAACTCCATATAGTGAAGACGAAGTTTCGAATGCTATTGATCTTGCAATGGAGCAAGCAACTCAAATCACTAAGGGATTAAATGAGTTTGGTGTACCAATGAAGATGCAAGATAAAGAAATCATCGCACTTATTGCGTATCTACAAAGACTTGGAATTGACACAAAAGAAACTAAGTCAGAGGAATAGAGATGAAATCTGAAGTAATGCAAAATATGCCGTGGGAATGGATGCCAGCAGTGTCGCTATTCATTTTTGCGGCCATCTTCTTAGGGGCCTTCTTCTGGTCAATGAGACCGGGCTCAAAAGAGCTTTATGAAGAAGTTGCCAACAATGCACTTTCTGACGGCGAAGCAGTCGTTAATGAAAACAAAGGAAGCAACAATGACTAACGAAAATAATAAATCGAAACAGGAAAATATCGTACTTGAGGATGAGAAAGATCTTGTTATGGATCATGAGTACGATGGTATTCAAGAGCTCAACCACCCGCTTCCAAGTTGGTGGACTGGGGTTTGGGCCCTATCATTCATTTTCTCGATACCTTACTTTATGTACTACGTACTAATGGATGGACCAACACTGTTGGATACATACAAGGTAGAGATGGCTGAAATGCAAAAGATCATCGATGCAGAAGCAGCAAACACTGCCAACTTCGATATTCAAGCATACGACAGCTACGTGGCCACACCTGCAGCAAAAGAGCTTGGTAACACTGTTTTTATTGAAAACTGTGCTGCCTGCCACTTAGATGATGGTGGTGGGGACATCGGTCCAAACTTAACAGATAAACATTGGATTAATATTACTAAACTTGATCCAGAACAAATCTATAAGTTTGTTGTTCATGGTAATGAAGATAAAGGGATGCCTGCTTGGGGAGATATCTTAAGCAAGGAAGACATCATGGCCGTTACTGACCACGTATTAGCACTGCAAGGAACTACTCCTGCAAAAGCGAAAGAGCCACAAGGTGAGCTACTTAGCGAATAAAATTAGAATTTGAAAGAGAAAGAAATGGCAAAGAAATCACAATTTGAATTACACGAATCAAGACTTGGTACAACTGACGACAGTGGACACAGAGTCTTCCTGTTCCCTGAAGAAGTTAAAGGGATCTGGAAAACCAGGCGTGAGATATTCTATTGGTTTCTTATTTTTGTCTATCTAGTCTTGCCGTGGATATATATTCAAGGAGAACAAATGATTCTCCTTAATATCCCGGCCAGAGAATTTTCATTCTTTACATACAAATTTTATGCCCACAATGCGCCTATTTTAATATTTGTGATACTCGGTTTTCTTTTCTTTATCGGGTTTATCACAAGTATTTTTGGGCGCGTTTGGTGTGGTTGGGCATGTCCACAAACAGTCTTCATTTCATCAATTTTCCTCAAGCTCGAGGCCCTAATTGAAGGAAAGCCAAGAGCGAGAAAGAAACTTGCTGAAGGCCCTTGGACAAAAGAGAAACTTATTAAAAAATCTCTTAAGTGGATTGCTTTTCTTGCAGTCTCACTACATATCTCACATACATTTTTGGGATATTTCGTAGGTACTCATCACCTACTATCAATAAGTTTTCAAAACCCAGCTGAGAACTTCACACTATTTACGATCATGCTTCTCATCACAACAATTGTCCTTCTAGACTTTGGTTGGTTTAGAGAGCAATTTTGTATTATCGCTTGTCCATATGGAAGAATGCAGTCTGTAATTATGGATGAGAACTCACTAGCAATTCTTTACGATGAAAGACGTGGAGAACCAAGACGTCAGCCAGGAATGAAACCTGAAGAGCATGGTGATTGTATCAACTGCTATGCTTGTGTAAAGGCCTGTCCAACAGGAATTGATATCAGACGAGGTGTTCAACTAGAATGTATCGCTTGTACAAACTGTATTGATGCATGTGACGACATCATGTTAAAAACGAATCGCCCGACAGGACTCATTCGTTACGACACTCAAAGTAATATTGAAGGAAAAGGGCGCCATATTTTCTCAATTCGAAATATTAGCTACCTAGTTGTTCTAATTGGTCTACTAATTGGATTTGTTTATAGTGTTTCAATGTCACAAGGAATCACAACAACAGTCCTTAGAGGTCCAGGAACACCATTTACAGTAAGTTCACCAACGACAACAAGAAACCACTTTCATATTGTAATTGAACAAAGTGGTGAGATTGTTGAAAGAAATATTGAAATTGCAGTTGAAGGGATTAAAGAAGGCTCTTACGAAATGAAGATGCCGAGAAATCCATTCATCTTCAAATCAAACCACGAAAGAAAAATTGTCTTCATTGTTTTTAATAATGATGTACTAACTAACGGAAGCTTAAAGTTTAATTTCATTATAAAAGATCTCGACACAAATGAAGAGATCAAAAAAGAGGCGGTTTTAGTTGGACCAACTAAGTAGTCTGCAGGGAATTTCACCTTATGTAATCATAAGCGCAGGTCTGACAATGGGACTTGTTGCAAATTTCCACTGTGTGGGAATGTGTGGTGGAATTACCATGGCCGTCTCTAAGTCCTTTAGTCAAAATATGTCCTACCAAGTAGGCAGACTATTGGGCTACATGGCCACAGCACTGGTTATTCCGGTGCTTGGCTTTACAATCCTTGATATAAAATCAAATCCATACCTCATGCTCTTTTCAGGGCTAAGTATTGGATTGATCTTAATCTGGATGGGACTTAAAAGACTTTTTAAATTTTCAAATTTCAAATTAGCTCAAATAGCCTCTCAAAAATTACACAATCTAAATGCAAGGCTTTGGCCAAAGATATCAAAGAAAGTAGGAAATAAACCTCACCTCTTTAATTTTTCAATTGGAGGTATTAGTGTTCTACTTCCATGTGGGCTATTATGGGCGATGTTAGCACTTGCAATAAGTGCGGCCTCTCCAACACTTGCGGCACTCTTTGTGTTCTTCTTTTGGCTAGGAACACTACCAGGACTTCTCCTTGGGCCAAGTGCGATTAGGAAAATAAAATTTCCAACTCGTATTCAAGCTGGAGTCCCTTACTTATTTTTAATTATTGGAACTGCCACAATTGTCTATCGTGTGTATATGATGTGGAGTCCAGCGGCAGGAGCGCCAACATGTCACTAAAAAAAATGATAACAAAATTCTTTCAAGACCCAGAATACTATGCATTTAACTTTCTGATCTTTACAGTCATCATCTTATTTCCATGTCTACTAGTTGCTTTAACTATTAAATACTGGTCTTAGTATACGTATCCAATACATATATTTATGGAATGACTGTATAGTCAATGCTACCGACTCCACCATTACGACTAGCATCGGCACCAAGACCACCTGATGCGTCAGCTAAACCGAGCCAATTATTCGTTCCACAATTTACATGGATGCGACCACCACCGCCACCTGAACCGCGGAAGCCAGTCGTATTTGATCCACCAATTGTTGATATATTTCCACTACCATCACAAGTAAGGCCCTTTACATAAACCGAACCACCAGCACCAGAGCCACCTGTTGCACCAGAGAGATTTCCGTTAACACCATTTGAATCGACTGCAGCAGAGATATTTACATTAGCATCTGAAACTAACCAGATGACACCACCACCAGCACCACCACTGTAATCTCCCGAGTCATCACTTCCACCACCAGAGCCCGGAGTATTTGGCTCAGTTGCACTACCATATGTAATTCCACTATTGGTACAATAACCATCACCACCGGCACCAGCGTGTCCTCCCGCTCCGGCCGGATTATTTCCACTAGAACAGGCAAGTCCACCTGCCACTCCATATCCATTATGACCAATTCGGCCAGGAAGCTCCCCTTTACCAAGAGAAGAAATAGAAGCATTCACATTAATATCACCAACAGCGTAGACATCAGGAAGACCAGCTTCAACAGCTCCATCAAAAGTGACAACACCACCTGAATGGATTTGAGTAATATCCTTACTTGCAGAAATTAAACTAGAAGTTGCTGTTGAGAAATTCCCACTAATATCAAAACCTACATCAGTATTATTTCCATAAACTCTAAGAGTCATCGCTGTATCAAGAATAAAGTTTCCGGCACCAGTAAAGCTTTGTACACCACCTAGAGTTAGGTCGTTACTAACGGTACAAGTTGAGGCAAAGTCACCTGTTGTACAAATTGAGTCCTGATCCATTAATGATACATAGAATGAACCTTCATCAATTCCACGATCATTATTTTTCATATCAATTGTTCCACCATATTGATAGACACCACTAATGTCTGTCATCGTAATAGCAATTCGACCCGCGCCACCATGTCCACTTGAAGATCCACTTGCAGAACCACCTTGAGCGGCCATTGATCCATTTCCAGTAATTGAACCAGTATTGATCCAAATTGAACCACCAGAACCACCTGAACCATAGTTTCCTGATATATAAGTACCATTTCCACCATTAGATAAAATAGCGCCCGTAAAATTTGTTAAGTTTGAAATAGAAAACTTAACGGCACCACCACCGTCACCACCGGCAGCATGAGCATGACGTCCACCACCAGAACCGAAATCAGTTGGTGCAGTTTCATCTCCATAAAGATTACCCCAAGTGTTGGCACTATAACCTTGGCCACCAATACTTCCGTAACTAGCAGCACCGCCATGATTATTTCCACCACTAGAGTCTTTACCTCCACCAGGTCCAGATGTACTCGTATAACCTCTTTGTGAAACATCAACTGTTCCTGCAAGATCGAGATTTGTTGCAATAAAATCTGCAAGGTTAACCTTCATCGTGGCACCGGCTTCAATCGTTGCATTTCCAGAAATATCAAAAGTGTACTTGTCACGATTTTGAGATTGAATCGTTGCACCAGATTTTACAAGCAGATCTCCAGTAACGTTAATATTTGTAGCGCTATCATAGAGATAAATATCATTATTTATAGTTAAGTTACCTGCAAAGAGATCACTCGGTAGCCACTTGGCATTGTTAATTTCACAAGTCGTTCCACTTGTTCCAACATCACAGAATTGGTCTAATGTTGTATAAGCTAAATATAAAGTTCCAAAATCACCTGGATGAGTTGAAGTACCAGGCCCATAGTTGAATATTCCAGAAAATGTATTACTTGAAGTAGTGATATCAACTGATAAGCGACCACCTGATCCTGAACCAGCACCACGTCCACCAGAGTTACCACCTTTGGCCTGAATATCTCCTGTACCAGTAAAGCTTGTGTTAGCAGTAATCCAAACGGAACCACCCGCACCACCACCACCAGCGTAAATACTTGCACCTGCACCAGCATTTCCGTCGGCCTTAATCTCACCATCGACATTAACAGTATCAGCAATAATTTTGATGGCACCACCACCATTACCACCTCGGTAATTTCCAGATGAACCACCACCTGAACCAAAAGTGATTGGAGCAGTTAAGCTACCATATGGACTATTACCACCAGCAGTTGATGTTGCGTTTTCACCATTACCACCATTTCCACCGTGCGCCCCGCCCCCAGCTTCATCATTACTATTTGTGAGTCCAGGCGATGGCCCAAAACCTTCTTCAAGGCGATTTCTAGAACCATAGTAACCGAGTCCAACAGCACTTATTAGGCCACCAGATTGAAGATC
The DNA here is from genome assembly GCF_047085075.1 of Halobacteriovorax sp. RT-2-3. Taxonomy (NCBI): domain Bacteria; kingdom Pseudomonadati; phylum Bdellovibrionota; class Bacteriovoracia; order Bacteriovoracales; family Halobacteriovoraceae; genus Halobacteriovorax; species Halobacteriovorax sp. RT-2-3. The sequence continues at coordinate 634,285 of NZ_JBKIYF010000001.1, forward strand.
AAAAGCAGATGTTTCAAGAAGAGATAGGTTCGCATTAATTGATGATCCATTCGCAATTGTTATGGCCGTGTCGGCCGCAATTGAAATCGATCGAAGATATTCTGTATAAGAAATACTTGAGCCAGCTTGAAGGCTTAGACTTCCAGTTAAATCGATTGAGAAATTTCCATTATGGCCTTGAATTGCAAGCCCTGCACTTGGAGATAGAATAAGATTCGCACCAATAAGAGAAATATTATTTCCTAATGGCTTAGTTGCAGCAATTGTACAAGTAGTTGCAAAATTACCACTATCACAAATAGCATCATTAGTTGAAAGTCCTAAGTGAAATGTTCCAGGGCCTCCGTGCTTACTACTAGAGCCACCATTAGTATTAACAACACCTGTTAGGTTATAGTTGCTACCTGCAAGTTCAATTGAAAGCCTTCCACCAGAACCACTACCACTTCCGTAGTAATACAATTTACCTTCACCACCAGAAACAAGAATATTTCCACTACCAATAATTGAATTGGCCGCTTGAATCCAAACAGAACCTCCGGCACCACCACCTGAAGCATAAATAGAAGTAGTTGCTCCGTCATTTCCTTGTGCCAGGATATTACCATTTAGAATAATATCGTTGGCCACAATCTTAATGGCCCCACCACCATTACCACCAGAAATATTCTTAGAAGCTCCACCACCTGAACCATAGTCAACAGGATTAGTTTCACTACCATATGGAGATTGTCCACCTAGCGTTGCTGCTCCTTCTCCGTTTCCACCAACAGAGGCGTGAGCACCACCACCAGCTTCATCTGTATTATTTGAAAGTCCAGGAGAGATCCCAAATCCTTCTTGATAACCAAGACCGGCACCACGATAACCAAGCCCTTTTGCATTGAGGCTTGATCCTGCTTGAAGTTCAAGTGTTTGGGCCTCAAGATTTGTGAGATTAGCTAGAACCATTGCATTTGCTTCTAATGTCACATTTCCATCTGCAAGCAGTTCAATACCACGAGCATTGGCAATATATGTAATACGAGAATTTGGCTTAAGAGTTAAGTTACCAGTTAGATCAACTGCGATACCAGGGTTAAGGCCATCAACAGAAAGCGAGACACTATCTGCGATCTCTAAGTTATTTGCAGTAATCGTATAGTTTGCACCAATCGTCTTATTTTCATTTATATAACAAGTTGAAACCAGATCACCACTATCACAAATTGAAGAAGGATTTCCTAGAGCTAAATAAAATGTTCCATCTCCGGCCCTTTTCTTTCCAATACCACCTGACGTAAAAACATTTCCAGAGAAGTCATAAGAAGAACCATTATACTCAATGGCAATTCGGCCACCAGAACCACTTCCTGCACCAAAGCTATAAACCTTACCAGCACCACCAGCAGCAGTAATCATCCCCGATCCAGTAAAAGAATTGCTTACTTGAAGCCAGATTGAACCACCAGCTCCACCACCTGCCGCATAGATTGAGCCAGAAGCACCGTCTGTACCATTGGCCGTTAATGAGCCATTAACCGTTAGATTATCTGTAATAATTTTAATGGCACCACCACCATCTCCACCATCGTAACCATTTGATGCCCCAGCACTAGAACCATATTCAATTGGAGCACTAGCTACACCGTAGATAACGCTACCACCAGCTGTTGAAGCATTCTCTCCGTTTTCTCCAACAGAAGCGTGGCCTCCACCACCTGATTCGTCAGTACCATTGCCTAAACCTGCAGATGGCCCCTTCCCATCAGCACCACCATCACGTCCACCAGTGTATCCTCGACCATCTAGATTAATCGCACCACCAGTTTGGATATCAATAGATGTGGCCGTAAGTTCTGTTATATTGGCCGCAAGTGTTGCGCCAGATTCAATCACAAGATTACTTCCAATATTAAGTTCAATACTTGTAGCATCAGGAGTTTGAACAAGAGCACCACTTTGAAGAGTTAAGTTTCCTAAAATCGTATAAGTTACATTGGCCATGAGTGTTTGAGTATCATTGATATAACACGTTGTTAGAACATCACCGCCACCACTACAATTTGGATAAATATTTGGGATATTTACATAGGCCGTTCCCTCTGCAACTCCACGTCCAGCAAGGTGGCTAACATTTGCATTAACAGTTGCCTGATTTGCAATAATTGAAATTCGTCCTCCAGCACCATTGGCAGCGGAGTTGGTATGACCAGAAGTTCCACCAGTTGCCGTTAGTGTTGCAGCTAAAATTAAGTTATCAGCAATTAGCCAAATTGAACCACCTGCACCACCACCTGAGATATCACTATTTTCTTGGCCATTGCCACCATTAGCAGAAATTGTTCCAGAAATTTCTAAAGTATTTGTAACGCTTAACTTAACGGCACCACCACCGCTTCCACCAATACGTGAACCACCAGCACCTCCACCTGAACCATAATCGACAGGAGCACTGATTGAACCATATGCAGGAGCACCGGCCGTCCCTGCGTTACCATTGAAACCATCTGTAGCATGACCACCGCCACCACCATTATCATCTGTTCCAATACCGCCAGCAGGTCCTCCACCATTGCCCATAGCACGACCACCAAAGTAGCCTTTACTATTTACATTAATGGTACCAGTGATCGTTGCATTAGAAATAGTTGAATCTGAAATATTAGCGTTTAGCGTTCCGGCCATATTAAAATTATTAGCAATAATATTACTAATGGCCGTCATTGCATCCATTGATAAAAGCCCACCAGTAGCAATTGTGAAATCTCCGCCAGCATTATTAAAAGTGAAGTCAGAGTCAAGGCCCTTAACACTTACGTTTCCGGTTGTATCAATTGTTAAATTTCCGCTTGTGAGATTTATGTCTCCACCAATAACTTTAGAAGTATTGATAATACATGTTGAAGAAAAATTTCCACTATCACAAAGTTGATCATTGCTTGTAAGACCTAAATAGAAGCTACCATCTGATGCGCGAGTACCGACACTTCCGCCAGAAACACCAATGGTTCCATTAAATGTATAAACACCAGTGTTTTGATAAATTGCTAATCGTCCAGCTGCTCCAGCACCTGTCCCTTGTGCACCATCGATTGCACCAGCAGATCCACCATTAACAGAAACACTACCGCCACCAGTAATTGTATTTTGAGAAATAATCCATAGCGACCCACCAGAGCCACCAGCTCCTTGGTCACAACAAGTTTGAACACCTGCTCCACCTTGAGCAAGTATATTTCCATCAATATTTAAATTTGTTGTTATTATTTTTACGACACCACCACCGGCACCACCTGATTGATCATCACCAGCACCACCGCCAGAACCGAAATCAACAGGTTCAGTTCTTGAACCATAAACAGTTGTCCCACCACTTGAGCGGCCATCTCCACCAGCTCCAGCGTGTCCAGCACCACCTGGATCAGCACTTGTATTTGAATGTCCTAGACCACCTGAAGGCCCACTTCCATTTGCAGCACCACTTGCTCCACCAGCATAACCTTTACTTGAAACATCAATACTTGCACCTGCCTGGATATCAAGAGTAGTTGTACTTAGAAGAGTTAGGTTTGCAGAAATTTTTCCACCAGATTCAATTGTGACATTTCCATCAACTTGCATAATTATTTTTTCAAGAGCATTTGAAGAGATGTCTCCTCCACTTTGAATAACGAGATTTCCTGGAATATAAATAACTGTTGAATCCGCCATTGTTTGTAGATCATTTACATAACAAGTTGTGTTTACATCTCCTCCACCTGAACAAACAAGGCCAGTTCCAGATGAAGCGATTGCTGCTGTTGTGAATGTCTGGGCCTGCTGCCCGATCGTATTATTTGAAGTATCAATATAACAAACCGTTAAACTATATTGAGTCGAAGGATTAAGTGACGATATATTTTGAGTTAAGTTTGTATTACCAAAGTCAATTCCTGCAGAACAATCACTAGGGGCAATTGCTCCCGTCACAAGGTGATACTTATATGTTTGTAGATTTGTTGTATTGATAACAGCGTAGCTTAAAGCAATATCATAACTATTAATTGTATCGAGATTTAGTGAGTGTAAGTAGCTGGAAGTTTTTGAGAAGTTTTTAGATTCAGCACTTGAGGTATTTCCGGCACTATCAGTAACTGTTGCACTTACGGTTACAGCTCCATCTGCTTGAGAGCTAAAATCAAAGGTATCGCTCCAATTGCCTCCTGTACATGCAGTTGTCTTGGTTACGACATTTCCACTTAAAGTCACGCTACCATCTTCTGTACACGTTCCTGATAATGTAGCACTTGGGCCAAAGACTTCACCTGCTGTGTTTGTAATAGTCACACTTGGAATTGAAGTATCATAATTTATTGTCGCACTAATGGGATTATCATTAATATACTCACCAGTTGTAGCGGTCCAAATATAAACAGTTCTTGATCCATCTGCTCCTGCTGAAAAGGTAAAATCAGTAGGCTCAGTCGTCACCCAACTACCGCCACTACAAGTAGAAGTATCCGCTGGCTTTGTAGACTGTGATTCAGATAAACACCACATCGTTGCATAAGTATCATTACCAATGCTAAGGCTTACTGTTAAATCATTTGAGTCACTCGTTGCCATCGTGATTGTAGGATCAGGCATCGAAACATTTTTTGTCAGAGTAATCGTTTCTTGAGCAGAGGAGTTTCCAGCGCTATCAGTATAGACAACATCAAAATCCAGACTGCCATTAGGGATTGCTGATGTATCGACATCAACGCTCCAACTCCCACCAGAACAAGTAGTTGTTGCTGTTATTGCATTTGATAAATGAACTTCACCACCATCTTCACTACAAGTTCCCGCTAAAGTAAAATTCGTTTGATTCGTTTCATCAATAACAGTAGCGGGAGGAGTTGTGATTGCAGTAGATGGTGCTACGGTATCAACTTCAATGGTTCCAATAATAGGATCTTCTGAAACTTCATCACCACTATTTGCTGTCCAAACATACAGGTCGCGACTACCTTCTCCAGGAGAAAATGTATAAGTCGCAGGAGGGGCAGGTGTCCACGCTCCTCCGTTACAAGTTAGTGTATCTGTAGGCTGAGTTGTCTGAGATTCTGAAACACAATACTTTGTAGCGCCACTTGTGTTGGTGATATTAAGCCCAACAGTTAAGTCATTACTAATTTCGGGGCTACTAGAGTCTGAATCCAATAAAGAAACTGTCGGAATTGTGATTGCTCCATCACCAACGATAGAGTACTTAATTTTCGAACAGGAGCTAAAAGCTATTGCTAATAGAAGGAGAAAAACGTGCATCGATATCAAACCTGTTAAATAATTTTACTTACTCAAACAAGTTTATCGACATAAAGTTAATTTTCTTAACAATTTTTAGTATTTAGCAGAATAAACTCAAGAAGCCATTCATAAAGTCCTGTAATATTAAGCTCTTACAAAACTACTCTATTGAGAAGTGAAATTCTTGCCATGGCCTTGATTTGACATGGCGTAATTCCAAACTGCCAACTTCGAAGGCCAGCTAAACTACTTACACTCTCGCATGCGCTGAAGTAGTTCACTATCCTGTTCTTGAATTCGAGGTCTTAAATACTCAACAATTGAAGAGTTTTCTTGAAGGATACGAACTAAGCGACATAGAAAGACATTATCTTCTGGGCTCTCAACAATTGACCAGCCATCAACGACATTATTTGTTTCATAGAAAAATTTAAAAAAGAGTTCTTTGTACTCAAGTTTTACATTCTTTCCGGCCTGAGCAATTAATTGTTCGCCAAGCGCTTTATCATGAACAGAAAATCCCCACGTCAGTCGATCACCACTTCCAAGATCTAGCGTTCCTTCATAAGTTTTAAAGAAGACACCTTTCTTTGTGATTCGCACTAATTTACCCGAGCGAGTCCCATCAGACTTTGGATAATTTAAAATTCCCCAACCTAGAAGACCTGCAATAATTGCGAGAATAAAAAGTGTGAAATAGATTTTCTTCTTCAAATGAACAACCTCGTTAAATAATTGATAGCTCTATTGTAGCCATTTACATCCTTAGTTGTAAAAAACTTAATATTATTAACGCATCTTTATACCTCTTAAGTTTGATCTAGCGTCTGTGTGCGTTAAATTTCAACAAAGCCAATGAGCGAGGTTAAATGTGTTCGACTTCATCGATTTAACAGATACCCAGGCCGTTATTCCAATTCTAGGCCTGTGCCTTCTGTTATGTCTTGTGGTAGCACGTTTTACTAAATTTATAGGAATCCCTAAGGTCAGTGGTTTTATTATGCTAGGGATTATTCTAGGGCCATATGTCACAGGCCTAATCACTCACGAATTTCTTGAAAAAACTAATTATCTTTCTGACCTTGCTCTAGGCCTTATTCTCTTTAATATTGGCGGGGAATTTAATAAGTATCTCTTAAGGCGCTTAAGCAATGAAATCATTAAGGAAACTCACCTTAAAGTTTTTCTGATGTTCTTGATTAGCAGTGTTCTCTTTGCCACTTGTCTTGCTATTTTTACCGGACTGTCCTTTACAAATATTTTTATAATATCCTCCATGCTTGGAATTATAAGTATCGAAGCGGCTCCCCCTACAACGGTACTAGTAATGAAAGAATACAACACACATGGCCCAATTACTGATGCTATCATGATTCACTTGGCCGTTGTCACTGGACTAACAATTGTAGGGAGTTTATTTTTGACTTCAATTTTTGAAGCAACAGACCTGTGGCCTTCCTCTGCCTCTGCTTATCAGTCACTACTTTCCATGGCCAAAGAAGTGATCGGATCAATTGCAGTAGGAGTTGTACTGGGACTTCTTCTTACTTGGCTTGAAAATTTTGAGAATAAGATTGGTAACTTTCTCTTTTCCATCATAACAATGATTCTCTTTGCTCAAACACTCGCTTATTTCTTAAAGTTGAATGTTCTCTTAATATCGCTAGTTTTAGGTTTTACTGTCACCCAGGCTTCTTCAAAAGGTCGCCTCATTCATACGACAGTTAGAGATATTGGAAGTTCACTCTATGCCATTTTCTTTGTCTTTGCTGGCACCCATATCAATATTGCAGGGCTTATATCTGATGACGCACTCTTTGTGATCATGTACATCGTCATTCGAACACTATCTATTTTTGTGGCCCATCGCTTCTTTGCAAAGCGAGTAAAAAGCAATGATTACAGTATGTTAGGTCATTGCCTCTATTCACATGCTGGTACGGCCATAGCTATTGCCATGACTATTCAAAGAATCCCCCATATCACAAGTGGTATAATCTTTCAGACCATCATTTCCAGTATATTCATCTTTGAAATTGCAGGGCCACTTATCCTCAAAGAGGCCCTTAAACGCAGTGGAGAGGTCTCTTTAGAGTCCCTGAGTGATGGGCAGTATAGTTATGGACAGGATCGCCGATCAATCTTCAAAATCACCAAAGATTTTATCTCGAACAGTCTGTCAGGACTAAAAAAATAGTTTTGTCAGGATTAACAACCTGAGTTAAGATGCACATATGGATACGACAATTGCAAATAATGAAAAAAACGATGTGGAAACATCGACTAAAGATATAGCTGAACAAGTTTCACAAGAAGAAAACGATACAAAAGAAGAGATAACGAAAACAAGAAAAGACCTACATATGCCACGTAGGATTTTTCACTTTTCGATGGGCCTTATTGCGGGAATGATCTATAAGCATTTTCTTACTCACGCCCAAGCTGTTCACATCCTTGGTATTGCTACATGTGTATTCTATATTCTTGAACAGATAAGAATTAACTATCCAGAAAATAAATTAATGAAGCTAGGTAGCCGCTACCTTTTACGTGCAGAGGAACAACTTAAAGAGTCAGCTTCCATGCCGTATCTTATGGGCCTACTTCTTACAATCTTAACTTTTCCAAAAACGATTTCACTAGTGGCCGTCTTCACTCTTGCTGTTTGTGACCCATTAAGCGCAATCATTGGAATTCGTTTTGGTAAAACTAAATTAAAAGCGAATCGCTCCCTTGAGGGAACTTTGGCCTTCTTAATTGCCACACTTGCCATTCACCTAATGGTGCTTATAAATGTCTATGAGTTTAATATAAAGATAGCACTCGTTTCAATCTTCAGCTCCCTTGTGGTAACAGCAGTAGACTTTATGGATTTTAAAATTGATGACAACCTAACGATTCCACTTTCAACAGCTGGAGCGCTTTGGTTATTTATGGCAATTTTTCTTTAGAAAGGTAAATAGAAAGGTAAATAGAAAGATAAGTAGAAAACTACTAGAAGAACTTTAAAAATTTCTTCTTCTTTATTTGCACGCGACGATAGAAAGCTTCATTCTTAGCCTCATGCTTCACTTCCACTAGTCCTTCTCTAATAAACTCATTGAGATAGGCTTCGAGGACTTCCATATTTACATCATCAAGAAGGCTTAGATCTTCACTCTTTATTGAAATGAGAAGATTTTCCATATTCATCCATTCAAAGAATGATATATTCTCCAGAATAATCTCTTTTGCTAAATCGATTTCATCGTCCTTGAATGTATGCTGCATTTTAGAATTCACTTTTAAATTCTCCTCGCTCCATCTATTATAAAACATATGGAAAATAATACTAGTCGAACAAATGTTGGTACAAATCTCCCGATTGATTCTATTGAAGTCGGCAATCCTAAAGCGCAAAAAACTCTTTTAGTCCTACACGGTTTTGCCCAAAACAATGAACAAATAAAAGAAAATATTGTCGATAAATTTTCATCAGAGATTATACAGAACTTTCGTATTCTTATTCCAAATGGGATTTTTCCAATTCCTAAAATTAGACCTAAAGAAATTACTTATCGCTATAGTTGGTATTTCTACGACCACACAAGACAGAAATATTATATTGATATGAGTACACCAATCCAGGCCCTTGGAAACTATCTTAAGGCCAACGCAATTGACTTTAAGGATGTCATAATTATTGGATACTCTCAGGGAGGCTACCTTGCGCCAATTATGGCAAGCTACCTCCCCGGAATAAAAGCTTCAATTGCAATTAATGCAAATACAAGAGTTGATAAGCTTGGAGAAAACCTAAGCTTTGATCATCTTTCAATACATAATGAAGGTGACCCCGTTGTTGAATTTCAAAACTCTCATAATAGCTTTATTGAGCTTAAAAAGAAGATTTCTAATGCTCAATATGTAAGCTTTAAAATTAACTCTCACGAAATTGCGCCTGAGAATATTAGAGCTATTGAGACCTTCTTATTAGAAATCAAATAGTAACTTTAAGAACTCTTTTCGTGAATTGATATCAACGGCACGAGATGTATTGAAGACAACGTGCCCTTCTCCCTTATGAAATTTAATATCCCACATGGCCTGTGATGAATAAGGAAGAATACTGTAGCGTGAATCCACAATTGTATTATCTTGGCCCCAATGTAGATAACCGCTAGTGAAGCTTCTAAACCTCTCATAGTCATAAGGAAACTTCTGAGACTTATAGTGCTTTAAAAGGTTTTTAATCTCATTTTCTTTAACAATCGATGCACTCTCACTTTTTGGATAAAGCTTAATCTTACCAAAAGGAATACTTTTAACAGCATAAAACTTTGCTTGATCTTGATCGACGACAATTCCTCGCCATATGACATTATTAAAAATTGTCGGCTTAATCATCTGCCTTTGTGTTTGTTCATTAATAAGGCCCTTAGACGTTAGGAAATTAGTAACTCGCTCACGTTGATAAAAACCAAGTGACATAAAAGCAATGACATAAATAATGGCGGCATCATTAAATTTTAAATTCTTTGTTCGAAGACAAAGAATAACAAGAATAACGAGCGGGATAGTACAAAGTGGATCAATGACAGCAACGGTATTTAGCGCCACTCTTGTTGAAGAAAGTGGCCAAAAAAGCTGAGTTCCATAATTTGTGAATGAATCAAGAAGCCCATGGGTTGCATAAGCACAAAACGTATAAAGGTAACTTCTTTTCACTGGCACACGAAATAGTTTAAGAAATAAACTAACGATTAAGGCCCCTATTGGTATAAAGAAGAGAGAGTGAGTGAAATGCCTGTGAAACTGAACATGAAATAGAGGATCAGAGGATGAACGAATTAAGACATCTAGGTCAGCGGCCATCCCAGCAAGAGCACCCCATAGAGCTATCACCTTTAAACTAGGCGTTTCTTTAGATTCATTAGAGTCACTACTATCTTTTGTTTTTTGACGCATTTTTGCTTTAACTTTGGCCGCTCCAAGAGATGCCATCGAACCGAGCACTGCCTGTGATAATGGGTCCACTAAAATCCTCACTTTATGTATTCACCAAGAGTATGTTACCATAAATTAATGAAATTTTTAAAAGACCAAGCACTCCTTGCTGGCATAAAAAATATTTGTATACTAACAGGCGCTGGCATCTCTAAGGAGTCGGGATTAAAGACTTTTCGTGACCAAAATGGGCTCTGGGAAAACCACGACATCTACGAGGTAGCCTCCCCCTTGGCCTTTAACAATAACCCCAATTTAGTTCACGAATTCTACAACCAAAGAAGACGACAGTTACAGTCAGGTGAAGTTCACCCAAATGATGCCCACATAGCACTTGCGGAGCTTGAAAAGACAGGAAGTTTTCATACAACGGTTATCACTCAAAACGTCGACAATCTTCATGAAAGGGCCGGCTCAAAGAATATCTTTCATATGCATGGCCAACTTCTAAAAATTCGCTGCAAGAAAACCAAGAAAATCTATGAATGGACTAAAGACCTTACCATCGAAGATCGCTGCCAATGTTGTCATACCAAAGGAAATCTTAGGCCACATATCGTTTGGTTTGGTGAAGTCCCGCTTTTCTTAGATGAAATTCAACAGGCACTACTCAATTGCGATCTATTTGTCTCAATAGGTACTTCAGGGCTAGTCTACCCGGCCGCAAACTTTGTTGCTATTGCAAAAAGCGCTGGTGCTCATTGTTTAGAGATTAATCCACATCCGACAAATAATGCTGAGCTCTTTGATGAAACAATCGCAGAAGTTGCAACGCAGGGCGTACGTCACTTCGTGGAATCCATGCTTGCCATCTAGCATGCAGAAATTACATATCTCATAAAATCACTTTAATTTTCGTTTTCCCTTGGCTATAAGTGGGCACTCAATGCTATTGGAGAGATAAATGAAATCAGTGATTTTAACACTAGCGATGCTGTTTGCAGTTACATCAAACGCACAAGCTTCAAGTAATATTAGAGAAATTTGCGAAAATGCTTACTATGCCACTGGCTATACTAAGCTTCATCAATATAATCTCATCGTCAACTGGGCCCGTATTTCGGATCACGCCCTAGTTGATCTTGAGAATATTATCTACTCAGACTACTTCAAAGTTCTAGCTGAGAAAGATCTAGGTAATAACAAATCAAAATATACTTTAAAAGAAAATGGAAAACTAAATTCATATCAATATGAAGCGGCCCTTAGTGAACTTGCAAAGATCACAGGAAATAAAGCTTCATGTGTTTATGATCTTTAATCATTAGAGGGAAAAAATATGAAAAAACTATTACTAGCAGCGACTCTTTTTATTTCAGTAAATGCAAGCGCAAACCAAATCAAAATTTGTGCAATGGAAGCTCAAGAAACTTGTAAAGAGTTAACAAACAAAGAAGACTTCTACACATGTTTCAATTCAGTACGTGACTACTGTATTGATAACTACATGTACCAATCAGGTAACAAGTCAATGCCATGGTGTTTTGATGAGTGTGCTCTTGTTCAAGACGAAGCTCAAAGAAACCTTTGCTACGAAACTTGTACTGAAAAATAATTCATACAATAAAGTATAAATAAAGAAGGCACCCAATGGGTGCCTTTTTTTATTCAATTTTATCTTTCAACGATAGCAACAACGCCCATCCCACCTGCTGTACAGATTGAGATTAGTCCACGTCCGCCGCCTTTTTCTTGAAGCATTTTAGCAAGGCCTGCAACAATTCTTGCACCAGTTGCACCAAATGGGTGTCCAAGAGCAAGAGAGCCACCTTTAACGTTTAGCTTTGAGCGGTCAATTGACCCAAGCGCTGAATCTAGGCCAAGCTTTGTTTTACAGAACTCTTCATCTTCCCAAGCTTTCAGTGTACAAAGAACTTGAGCAGCAAAGGCTTCGTGAATTTCATAGAAATCAAAATCTTGAAGAGTAAGTCCTGCACGCTTTAAGAGCTTAGGAACGGCATAAACAGGGGCCATTAAAAGACCTTCTTCTTCGATGAAATCAACTGCTGCCGACTGACAAGTAGTAAAGTATGCTGAAACCTCAAGGTTATGCTCTTTTGCATATTCTTCTGAACATAGGAAAACACAAGAAGCACCGTCTGTTAAAGGAGTTGAGTTGGCCGCAGTAAGAGTTGCCTTCTCAGACTTTTCAAATGCAGTCCTAAGAGATCCCATCTTTTCGACAGTAGTGTTAGCTCTAAGAATTCCATCGCGCTCTAGGCCTTTAAAAGGCACAACAAGATCATTATAGAAACCTTCATTGTATGCACGCTCAGCATTTTGATGAGACTCCCACGCAAGTTGGTCTTGGTCCTTACGAGCAATATGCCAACGCTGGGCCATAAGCTCACAACTTTGTCCCATTGAAAGACCTGTGCGAGGCTCCTTAACCGCAGGGAAAGATGGTTTTAGATCGGCCGGGCGAATACTTAGTAAAGCCTTCACGCGCTCACCTGTTGAGCGAGCATAATTTGCACGGCTCATAGCATCTGAGAATTTTTTTGAAAACTCAACGGGGATATCACTATTCGTATCAACACCACCAGCAATTCCACACTCAATTTGTCCTGTAGCAATTTTCATTGCAATAATATTTGATGCCTCAAGTGATAGGCCACACGCTTTTTGAATATCAGTTGCAGGAGTGTGAAAAGAAAGTCCTGACTCAATTGTACACTCACGTGCAAGAGAGAAATCATAAGCATGCTTACTAACAGCTCCAAGAACGACCTCACCTACTTCTTGGCCTTTTAGGTTCATCTTATCTACTAAACCTTTAAGAGCAGCTGTCATAAGTTCTTTGTTAGATACACCTTGATATGTCGTTCCAGACCTTGCAAATGGAATACGTGATCCCGTGATAATACAAACTTTTCTTTGTTCCATTAGTTTTCCTTTTTATAAATTTGCCTTTTCAATTTATTAGGCTTTTTAGTTCGAAAATTATTTTACGATAACTGCTCAAATGAAAAAATTCATCAAGCTCTAGGAGTATCGAATTCAATTTAAGTTTTTCTTTTGCCTCAATAGACTTGAGGATCTCAACAACATACTTTTCAATGACTATAAAACATATCGCTAGAGGAGATAAATTTGATGTGTACACATCAGGAAATCCTACACCATTTAGAGAACCATGGTGCTGGCGAACTATAACATCAATTCCAGTTGGAATCCCTGAAATCTCCTGCAAGAGAGTTGTCGTCATATTAGCGTGCTCTAACACAAGCTTCTTTTCTTCATTTGTTAAATCCACGAAGGCCATATCATCAAGAGAGTGAATCTTTAAAAGTTTCTCTTCACGTAGAAGGATGTCGTGGAAAAAACAAATATAACAAACTTTATCCATCGTTTGCTTTAGTTGTTCTCCTCGCCCCCATCCTAGATTTGGAATGATTTGATAAAAGAATAAACTAGTTAGATAGTTTCTTTTAAACGCATAAGTCGTTTCATTCTCTAAAAGAGAGCGAAGAAGTGTTGAAAGTTTCTTAGAGCCGCTTACAGTCTTTGTCATAGCTACAATAGAAGTCTTAGCAAGCTTTACTGTTTGTGGAGTGATTCCAATTTCATTTAGAAGGTTTTGTGAAATTTCAAAAGTATCACTACTAATTTCCATGATTTTCTTATCTTCTTTAAAGGCCTTCACAACCTTTGTTAAAGACTGAGATAAGATTTGTCCCATTAATTTCTCGAAATCTTCTTTTTGTACAAAGAAGTGCGAAAGATTATTATTTTCATAACGTCTTACGATATCTTTATCAAGAACGTCATTGGCATAGATTCTTTTAACAAAATGATCCACACCAGTTTTTGTCATTTTAATATAAATATCACAGCATGGATTTGAGAGCTGATAGAAATTTGCAATTTCAACACTAACAAAATCAGGCATCTTTAAATGTCTTAACTCCTCATCTGTAATATTTAAACTCTTAATTAGTTGAAGACTAATATCTCTGAGAGAAAATCTCGATGGTAGAGAGACAAAGCTCCCATAATCAATTTCCATCTCACCTAAGATAACAACAGGCTTTTTTATCGAGTGATCAATGATAAAATTTATCAAATTTTGACCGCCAACAATATTACGTCCTTCGCTATCGACATAGCGATTCTCACAAACGATCCCGTCATAAGTTGCTAATTCATCCGCATTCGTAATTAGTGATGAGTTAGCAAGACAATCAATTTCAAAAGAGTACTCATTTGTTAAGTACTCTCTCACACTTGATTGGATGCGCTCATCTGAATGGATAATTAGCAATTTTCTCATTAAAATGATCTTCTTTTAAAAATAAAGTTAAAGATTAGTCCCCAAATCCCAAGAGTTGCCACTAAGTGAACAAAACCGAAGACAAAGCTTTTTACAATTTCTAAATTAAGTTCGGCCCCAAGCGATAGCATATCTGCAAGGCCTGAGATTTCACCAATTCTTGGAAGCATCCAATAAAAGATAAAACCGAATATTGAAGAAAGGTTTAGCCCCGAAAGAGCTGGATTTCCCGCCTTGATATAAGTATAAACACCAACAGATGCCAGAACATAAAAACAAGTTAGTAGAAGTGTTCCAATTTTATTAAAGAATAAACTGAAGAAACAACTCACAAACATAATAATCAAAATCTGTAAGAAGTGAGGAATTAGTGAAGCAACCATCTTCACCATTGAGAAATCCACACCCTTTGGCACAAGATCATTTGATAGAAGAATAACAACCCCAATTATCAAAATGAAGATCAGATAAAGGAAACTTAAAACGGCTCCACCAAGCATACGATTGATAACATATGAAGAGCGCTTAATTGGCAGTGCTAAGATTTGAGAAATTACTCCACTTTCTAAATCACTACGAAAGATATTTGCCGAAATAAGAGCTGCGACAAGCTTTGCACTAAGACTAATAATCCAAATAACAACTGTCATACTTGCGGTTGCTAGATATGTACTAAAACCAGATTCTTGAATTTCAATTTGAAGGGTATTACTTAGCACTCCTCCTAGATACATTACAATAACAGTCATAATGAATAGAAAGATTACTGATTTATTTCGAACTTCTTTTTCAATTGTATTTTTAATAAGCGTTAAATTAAACATGAACTTCCCCACTTTCCTCTTTAGTCCCTTTAATAAGAGTATAAAAACGATCCTCTAGAGACATACCACCACGTACTTCATCAATAGGCCCCTGGGCCTTAACTTGACCGTGATTTAAGATAATCACCTTCTTTGCAAATTTCTCAACTTCAGAAAGGATATGAGAGTTAATTAAGATCGTCTTACCTTTGCTCGAAAGCTCAAGGCAGATATCCTTCACATCTTTGATACCGATTGGATCAAGCCCAGAGAATGGCTCGTCTAAGATAATCAAATCTTTATCAGCAACAATAGCAATACATAAGCCTACTCGCTGCATTTGGCCTTTTGATAATTCACTAAGCTTTTTCTTGCCTAACTCTCCAATTGATAGTTTTCCTAAAGCTTCTTGAATTCTTTCTTTTACAAGAGACTTTTCAACTTGGTGAAACTCAGCAAAGAACTTAAGAGTTTCTTCAACAGTGAAGTAGCTATAGAAAGTAAATTTTTCAGGTAAGTAAACTAGACGAGATCGAGACATAGGATCATTTGAATCAATATCATAAATCGAAATATTGCCACTATCTGCACTTATAAGATTTAGCATACACTTTACAAAAGTTGTTTTTCCAGCACCATTTGGCCCTAAAAGAGCAACGACATCTCCATGTTCTACAGTAAGAGAGAAGTCCGATAATGCCTTTTGGTCTCTATAACTTTTAGAGACATTCTCAACGTTAATTACGCTCATATAGAAATCCTTATTTTTCGAGAATTGTTTTTGAGTTAATACTTCTTGGCCTTTTATTTTCATCAATGGCCACGTATGTGAAAATTCCATCCGTCACTCTAACTCTTTCTGTTTCAAACTTGCGAATAACCCAAGCTTCAACTTTAACAGCAAGAGATGTATTTCCTTCTCTTACAGTTGAGCAGTAACAGCATAAGATATCCCCAACTCCTACTGGTTGGATGAATTTCATTGCTTCAATTGCGATAGTTGCCGTACGGCCATTACAGCGCTTTCCAGAATAGATTGCACCGGCGATATCCATTTGCGAAAGAACCCAACCTCCAAAGATATCACCATTGTGATTTGTATCACAAGGCATCGTTAGCGTGCGAACACATAGTTCTCCTACTGGCTCATTTTCACTATTTTTTCCCACCATTTATATCCTTTTAAAGTCAGTTATAATAATTAAAAATATATCTATAATTTTAGAGTAAAAGGTCATTCAATGCTAGAAAAGAAAGAATTGCAACTCATTGGACAAGCTGTTGTTATAAGCAGTGTTATTGTGGCGGTATTAAACGGAGCGTATCTGTCTGGTATTTTCCCACAAGATGGAATGGTTTCAAGATTGCTAATTCTCTTAGGCGGAAATTTCATCAAAGGTGGCTACATTCAGTGGCTAACTTACATGGCATTCTTCTGGTCAATTTCAGAAATAAAAGAACTAAAGGCCCAAATTAAAGCTGAAAAGTCTTATTTTAAGGCCAATCTCCTTCCTACTGATGAAAAACATTTACTCATGTCTGACGATGTCATTCAAATCGGACAAAAAGTTAAGGACTTTGAAAAGAAGTATTCGAAAACTTTACTCACACAGCTCATTAAAAATTCTTGTGCTAAGTTTCGATCAACGAAAAATATTTCCGAAGTTCTAGAGGTCATTAATATTATAACCGACCTACATCGAGACAACTCAGAAACTGAACAGTCTAATATTCGCTATCTCCTATGGGCCATTCCTTCTCTTGGCTTTATTGGTACTGTACTTGGTATCTCAAGTGCTTTAATGCTAGCAAACTCCAAAGACATGCAACTGATTACTTCAACTCTTGGTGTTGCCTTTGATACAACACTTGTTGCACTAATCCTAAGTATCATTCTTATGTGGCTCTTTCACGATTTGCAAAAAGCAACTGATCAATTTCATATGAAAACAAAAGAATATGTAATTGAAAACTTAGTTAATAAGATTGAGATGTAGGAAAGCAAATAATGCGCCAAAGAAAGTCCATAGACGTTTTTAATATTTCATTTCTTGATTTACTTTCAGGAGCACTTGGAGCGGTGATTATCCTCTTCATCGTTGTTCCAAAGAATGAAGCACCTACAACAGTAGAAACTCCAAAAGAAGTTTGCGTTGATAATTCACAGGCACTTTCTCAATGTGAAAAGCTTGCTCAGGATCAAAAGAAAGTGATTAAAGAGCTAACAGCTCAAATTACCCCACCGCAGGCCAAGCCAGAACCAAAACCAGAACCAAAACCGACTCCAGCTCCAACGGTTAAGAATGCTGATGTAGGTTTTAATTTCAAAGGCAAGAGAGTGGCCTTTCTCATTGATGTTTCAGGATCAATGGCAACAGATGATCGTATTGGCCAAGTTAAGGCAGGCCTTAAGATGCTTATTGCTTCAATGGGAAAGGACTACTACGTCGATATCATCTACTTTCCAGGAAAGAATCGCAGTTCTCAGTATGCCCTATGGGGCGTTCTCCAAGATCTTAGAGATTTAAAAATCAAAGAAGAAGTCTATGAATTTCTAGCAGGACTTAGGCCACTTGGCGCTACCCCGACAAGAGCGGCCCTAAAATATGTTATCGACCAATATCCACAACTTACAGATATTGTCTTATTAAGTGATGGCTCTCCAACAAAGTCAGGCCGAACAACTTCACCTGATAGTATTGAAGATATTGTTAGGGATATCACCGACAAAAATAGACTTCGAAAAGTCCAAATTAACGCTATTGGTGTGGGGGCCACTAACTTCAGTAAGTCCTCAAATTTATATAAATTCTTAAAGAATTTAACAGATGCCAATAACGGTTTTTTCTATGGCTTCTAAAGTTGGCAAAAATTGCTAATTTTGCTAACCATAGATTTTATCGGATTTTTTAGCTAAGTAGTTGATATAAAAAGATTAACTACCTAGCAACTTCAGCTACTTACCCAAAATTGTCATAATAGTGTCAATGAACATGGCACTTAAACCAACATTTCGTCAGCACATTGTCAGAGTCTTGTTAAGAGCAAGCTTTTCGGCACTCTTTTTTGGAGCGACTCTCCTCTTCACTTCATGTGCTGGGCCAATGAACCCATTCGGAAGTGACACTCTTTCAATAATTAATGATGGGGATACATTCGAAAATCTCGAGGCCTTTACTAATATCTTAGATAACCATTTAAATTTTGATAATGTTGGAACAAGTACAATTGGAATTGAGTTCTTTCCTAAAAAACAAAATCGTCATGCTGTTTATGATCTTTATATTAAGATAAATTCTACTCGTGGAAAATTGAATCCAGAAAATATCGTTATCTTTTGGAATGGAAGAAATATTACTTCAAGCTTTAAAAATAATAATAAAGTTATCTATGAAGACGATCAAAATATCATCTATAAAATCAATCGCCTGAGTCTTCCAGCAAGACTTGAAACTGATATTAAAATTGGTTACCAATATCGTGGAGAGATTCGCTCTCTATACCGTTATGAAGAACCATCATGTAAGCAATTTACAACAGCAAATAACAACACAACAATTACAACAACAGATCCATTCAATGTTAAGGATAGCTTCATTGATCTTGTAAAAAATGAAGCTAAAAAAGTTCATACAAACCCTTCAATGCTACTTGGAATTATTGCCCAAGAATCAGGGTTTAACTATCGTTCAGTAAGTTCTGCAAAAGCAATTGGGCTTACACAAGTAACAGATGCAGCAAGCCAGCACGTTGTTAAGAAATACGATAAGTGGAAAGTTGATAAGAGAATTGAAAAGCTTCCATATGGACTTGTAAAATTCATGGTTAGGTCAGGAAAGATTAATCAAAGAAATGACTGGCGACTTAATCGTAAGAAGTCTGTTATTGGTGGCCTTGAGTATATTGAATATTTAAAGAAGTACTGGCGTGGAAATATCGATCTTGTACAAAAGTCATATCCAAAAATCAAAGACCTTAAATCATTTGAGAAAAGCCAACTTTTCACAGACCTAATTCTTGCCAGCTATAACTCTGGCCCATTTAGAGTTAAGTCACAACTAATCAAATTAGAAACAAATTGGCGTAACTCTGATCGCCTACAAGAAGCAAAGAATTATATTAATCGCGTAAATAGTTATTGTTATCACTTTACTCAAAATGACACACAAGGAGTCATCAATGAAGATCAAGCCATTAATCTTTAATATTTATGCATTTGTATTTATTGCAATTGCAGTTAGTATCCCAGTTCAGGTCATGTTCCTTTATGGTCATGGTGCAACTGATATTGGTGCCATCTGGTCGAAAATGACAGTCTTTAACTTTATGGTTATGGCCTCTTGTTTTCTAAATGCGTACTTTTCATTTACAGCGCAAGATGACATCAAGTGGAGCTTTCCATTATCGATTGGCTTTGTTTGTTTAAATAACTCGATTGTCCTAGTTTATGGAAATGACTTTGAAGCAGCTTCAGTTATTCTATCAACTTTTGCATATATCCTAATGACTTCATATTTTATTCTTAGTCATGAAACGAATGTTATTAATTCTCCTGCTGCTCAGTGGTGGAAAACAGCAATTCGTTACCAAGCACCACTACCAACAAAGGTATCATCAACTGATATTCCAATTAATCTTGGAGAAACTTTTGATATCTCAAGAACAGGTGCTTATATTTCGTATAATACGCCAACTCAAAAAGATATCTTCAATTGTGGAGACACTTTTACTTTTAATATCGGAACAGATTTAGAACTAAAGGCCAAGGTCGTTAGAAAATCGAATGCTGTTGGACGCTACCCAGAAGGAATGGGGGTACAATTTGTTGAGCTTGGAGTTAGCGAAAGACTTCAATTAGAGAAGCTTTTAACAAGCCTTAGACAAAGTGTAGATGAAGAAAATATGGATAGTGATAACGATTACGAAGAGTATAATAAGGCCGCTTAGTCGTCCCCTAAGTAGCTAAAATAACGAGCTTGATTTTTAAATTGGCAGGACCTCACCGAGGTCCTGTTTTTTTATTGGGACTATATTTCGGGTAAATTCTACAATCTCCTACCATCTGTTCATAAATTACCGTAAAAGCTAATTATGTTACGTACCACTCTAATAATTTTAGCAACATCACTCACTATGGCCCAGGCAATAAACCTCAAAGGCCACGGTGATACGAAAACACAAATCGATCAAGCAAAATTCAGAAAGCGTCTTTCTGATTTGATGAAAAAAGGAAAGAGAACTCTTTATTATAAAGAAGCACGCCTTTACCTTTTTAATAATATCTACGCCTATAATAAATCTGGATCCGATAATAAGTTTCTAAAAGACCTTTACTGCGGAAATGAGTACGAAAATAATGTCGATATTCAATTAGACTCTGAAAACCTACCTGATGGTAATATCATCAACACTGAGCATACATGGCCGAAGTCTCGATTCTTTGACTATGGTGAAACTGTTGAACACGGTAAGAACGAATACGATGATATGGTTGCGGATATGCACCACCTTTTCCCAACAGACTCTTTTGTTAATAGTATGAGGGCCTCATATCACTACGGTGAAGTTGACGACAATAAACTTCAAGACTGTGGTGAATCTAAATTTGGAAAGAATAAGAAGTATCCAAATATGCCGCTTTTTGAACCACCTAATGAAGTAAAGGGTGATATCGCTCGTGGGCTATTCTACTTTGCAGTAATGTATGAGCTTCCAATTGATGATCGTGAAGAAGCATTCTTGAGAGCTTGGGACAAGTTAGATCCTATCGATGAATTTGAGAAGTTTAGAAATGATGAAGTTGAGAAGTATCAGGGCAACCGAAATCCATTTATCGATTACCCTGAATTAATTGAACTACTGACGGACATTTAATTTCTTACTTGATCTTCGCTGCCATCTCGCTAGCAGGATCCTTAGAGTTTCCATTTAAACGACGATCTAAGATCATTTTGAAATGAGAATATGGGTATGCGCCTTTAACAGGGACACCGGCCACAACAAAACCAGGAGTGCCACTAAAGCCCAATTTATTTGCACTTGCTACGTCCGCAGCAATCTTATTCTCGACACGTTTTGAGTTTACTAATTCCTTAATTTTCCCAATATCTAATTTCATTTCTTTAATTAAACTAAGGAAATATTTTTCACCATGACGAATCTTATTTTGATTCTTTAAAATTGTTTCATGAAAGTCGAAGGCCTTTTGGCCATATTCAATTCTAATTGCTTCATAGTATTTTGCGGCCAATCTTGCATTTGGATGAATTGAATCAATTGGCAGGTGGCGATAGACAAAGGCCACATCATCTTTATACTCATCAAGAACTTGTTTTACTGTCTCAAGGGCACGATAACAGAATGGACACTGAAAATCAGAGTATTCATAAATAACCACTTTCGCATTAGGATTACCAATGATTAAATCTTCACTATGCTTTTCGACTTCAATAGGGTCTTTAAATGCGGCCTCTAAGATTTCCTGTTCTTTCTTATTGCGATCTTCAAGGGCCTTCTCTCTCATTTGAGATGCCATCTTCTGAAGTGTTTCCATAAACAATTGCGGGTTCTTCTTCATCACTTCAGTTAAAATCTGCGGATTTTCCTCAAGAGTTTTTTGCAGATCGCTCGCCGATTGCTTCGACTGACATGACGCTAAAAAAAGTGCCACGCAGGCAAAGAGAAGTGGAATGGTTATACGCTTAGACATAATGGCCCCTTAGTAGTTGTTCATATTAACTAACCTTTCGTTATATTATGGCCAAGCTTTATTCAATCTTCGTTAGAGTTATGTCAATTCTTTGAAAAAAAAAGGGCCTTTGAAAGGCCCTTAAATCATTTTTTATTCTTATTGAGCAAATTGTGGACGCAGCTTATAGCCGATACCTCGAACCGTTTCAATTAAATTTTCATTAAATTTCTGACGTAATTGAAGAACGTGTGTATCTACGGTACGAGTTGATGGATAACACTCATAACCCCAAACCTTATTTAAAATCTCATCACGAGATAGAGCGCGATTTGGATTTTCCACAAGAAGCTTTAGGAAATCAAACTCCATTTTAGTTAGTTCGACTAAGTTTCCATCCCAAGTAACTTCTCTTGTATCATTATCAATCTTAAGTTTTCCAAGAGTTAAAACACCTTTAGTATCAAGATCCTTAGCTGTAGCTCCTTGATCTCCAATACGAAGTTGCACACGAATACGAGCAAGTAGTTCACGAGACTCAAATGGTTTAGTCATATAGTCGTTTGCCCCTGACTCAAGGCCAACAACTTTATCAATCAGATCAGTCTTAGCAGTAAGAATAATCATAGGTGTATTATTATTGTTAGAACGAATCTCTTTTAGAAAATCAATCCCCTGTCCATCTGGAAGCATCCAATCTTGGATAATAAGATTAAAACCTTTTAAATCAATCTTTCTTGCTTCTTCTAAAGTTTGTGCCCACGTCGTATCAAAGCCTTCCATTTTAAGAAAATCAAGAATTCCCTTACCTAGTGAAACATCATCTTCAACTAATAGAATCTTATCCATAATTACTTCCTTTTAGGTAGAGTGATAATAAACTTCGTCGGCTTCTTAACCAACTCAATTTTTCCACCCCATTCATCAACTATATTTTTAATAATATTTAAACCTAAGCCTGTACCTGAACTTTTAGAGCCCTTAACAAACTCACTTGTTAGAGTATCAAGGTCTCTTGTAATCTCTCCACCATCACCGACTTCAACAACAAAGAATTTATCTTTTTCATAAATCTTTAAGTAGTGCTCTGGCGCACCATGAATAAAAGAGTTCTCAACGAGATTTTTAATGAGAATTTGAAACCAATAATAATCGACAAAGATCGTATCTTTCACATCAATCGATAGTTCTATTTCCTTATCATAAGTTTCCTTAATAGGAATAATTGTATCATAGATAAGATCTTCTAAGTGCTCTAGCTTTTCATAACTAAAAGTTAACATTCCTGAGGCATTAGAGCCTTGCAGGTAGTGCTTAGACTTTTCTGTTAGACGTTGAAGGCGATATACTTCTCCAGCAATTCGAAGAAGATCTTCTTGCTGTTCTTCATCCAATTTATCAATTGAGCGGTTCATTTTTTCAACAATTAAAAGAAGAGAACTAACAGGAGTTCTAAACTCGTGTGTCAAAACTTGAAGTGCCATTTTCTTACGACTCTCCTCAACCTTATCATCCTTGATCTTACTGAATAGTAGCCAAAGAATAATGAAGAAGATAACCATGATCCCGGTAAATGATGTCAAAGTCGAAGTAGAGACAGTCTGTAAGAGATGTCTTGTGTTCTGTCGCCAACAAATTGGACCGTCGTTGTAGACACACCACTTACCTGCACGTGCTCTTGATATTTGATAAGGCGTTTGATCGAGAAATCTTTCAATGGAATCATTTGAGTAAAAGCGATACTCGAGAACATTGTATTGGCGTGGATACTTTATTCGTGCCAATAAAAAGTTCTTTGCTAGAATAGTTCCTTCCTCATTAATAATATCTTGTAGAGTTTCCTGAGAAAGACTTGCAAGTAGACCGTAGATTCCACCGAGTGGCCCGATTTCACGTTGAAGTTGTGCAAGTTCTGAAACATGGAAGTAAGAAAGTCTACGCCTTACCCATGACGTCTGAGACGCCTGGCCTGTGGCCAATTGATATTGAAATAAGAGGTATGCGTAACTAACACCAGATTCATGAATATAAGGTGGAGATTTCACAAACCAGTTAGGAATATTTCGAATTCTTCCACAGCGGATTTGTTCCCAGACACCTTTTTTACGTGTTCCCGTAAGCTGAGATTGAAGAATCTCGATATTTGAACAACCTTTTGAACTTGAAAGTAGAGATGCATCAAATTCTTCAATAGCAAGTGAAGGATTAAGTAGCTGGAACTGCTCATCTGAGTAATACAATGATGAGAAGTTAACGATGGCGTATGGTGTAATTGTAGTTTGCATCTTAACTTTTAGCTCATTGATCTCATCAATTTGATACTGGCTAGCAAATCGAGGAGCGAAAGTTTTTAAAACAAAACTTCCTGAAAAGAAGGCCACAATTAACGCCGTGAATATAAGTACAATATAAGGTTTCATTAAATCTAAGTAATCCCAGCATTTACAATATTAAACGTATCGTTAATAATTGTCCTAAATAAGTCAGAATATTGTCAATTAATCTTATGGCACACAGCAAGACCAACAAAAGGACGTCAAATGCTCATTCTTGGAGTTGATTTAGAAGGTATTAACGAAAATCTAACGCAAAAAGGTGTAAACCTTGAAGTTGACCGCGTTACTGAAATTGGAGCAGTCCTTTGGGATACACGCATCAACTCTCCAGTTAGAATCTTCTCTGAACTAATCGACGAGAAAGACCGCTTAAAACTTACGGAAGAAGTTATTGAGCTAACAGGAATTGATGAGCAATTACTCGCTGAATGGGGCCGTAAAGGTGATGAAATCAAGATGGCCCTTGAAAGAATCGCACTTCTGATGAAGAAGGCCGACTATATGATGGCCCATAATGGTGCAAAGTACGACAAGCCAATGCTTACGGCCATGTTTAAAAGACATGGTATTGAGATGCCAAATAAAGTTTGGATTGATACTCAAGAAGACGTTGAGTACCCAAGAAAAATTACTCATAAATCAATGGCGCTTCTTGAGCACTCACATGGATTTATTAATCCATTCCCTCACCGCGCCGTAACTGATGTTTTAGCGATGTTAAAGATTGCTTCTCACTACGATTATGCACGTATGGCAAAGCTTGCTAGTGCACCTAAAGTTAGAATCGTAGCGGAGCTTAAGGCACCGAATTGGAAGAATCGTCAAGAAGTTGAAAAATTCAATACGATCAAGCACAAGGTTGCTCGTGCAAGATTCCAGTGGGACCCAAATGAAAAAGTTTGGTCAAAGATAGTTTCTCAAGTTCATATTGATGAAGGAAAACTTCTTTATGACTTTGATTGGAGACTTTCATAAGATATTCCACTCGAGCACTACCATCATATAAATTTCGACCGGGAGTGAATCCACATCCCTTGAAGTCTGGTGGCCATATGGAAGAAAGCGGCGAGCCTCAAACAGCTCGCCTAAGTTCTAGTGAAGCTTTTAAAGATAGTGAAGATTATCTGTATGCGATTGATTTGGTAAATCAAGGATATTTCTGGGAGGCCCATGCCTACTTAGAATCCTTATGGAATGAGCATAATCGAACTGATGACTTTGCCATTTTATTTAAGGCCATCATTAAAATAGCAGCAGGGCTATTAAAATTAGAAATGAAGCAAGAAAGTGCATTTAAAACTCACTTTGAGCGCTGCCTTGAGCTACTTAATGAATTAAATTACGAAGTTTTTTGCGGAATAGAAATCGAAGATCTAAAAGTCTTGGTTTCTCATATGCTCGGCGAATCTTTCGAAAGCACCCCAGAGTTCTTTATCAAACTCAGGCTTTAAGTTCTTATGATCCATGGCCTTTCTCATACAATAAAGCCACTCATCTCGCTCAGCAAAACCAATCTTAAATGGAAAATGACGCTTTCTCATACGAGGATGGCCGTACTTTTCAATATAAAGACTAGGGCCACCTAACCAGCCAGATAGAAACATAAAAAGTTTCTTATTAGCACTTTCAAGTGAGCTTGCGTGAATAGCGCGACACTTGGAAGCCTTTGGGTCAGTATCCATGATCTCATAGAAGTTATTAACAAGTTCTTGAACGCCCTCGGCGCCACCTAATTTATGATAAGGAGTCATTTTTAATTTTCGAATAAGGAATTCTGGTAGTTTGATTTTCATAAATAAAAAAGGGAGTCGCTAATACGACGACTCCCCTCTTTATATATCACTAGTTTTGGATATTGTTAAGTAGGCGATAAGCTTCAATACGTCCAGACTTAGCTTTTGTGATAAGTCCTGCATTTGGTACTGAAGTTGAATAAATTCTTTCTTTAATTTGAGAGAAAGTTAGCCCTTCTTCTTTTGATAGTAGAAGTCCAAGTACCCCAGAAACCATTGGCGTTGCCATTGAAGTTCCAGACATCTTCTTATAACGATCACCTGGTACAGTTGAAAGAATATTTGAACCTGGTGCAAATACGTGAACTGTATCTTGTCCGTAGTTAGAAAAAGATGAACGGTTACCTTTACCATCCATTGCACCAACAGTGATTACGTTTTCAACATCGTAATTTGCTGGGTAAGTTGGTCTTGCATCGTTGTCAGCTGAAGAGTTACCAGCAGCAGCTACGAAAAGAACACCTTTATCACGTGCATTTTGAATCGACTCTTTAAGTGCTTCAGAGTACTCTCCTCCACCCCAAGAGTTTGAAAGAATTTTTGCACCATTTGCAACAGCGTAGTCAATTGAAGAGATTGCATCAATTGTTTCCCCTGAACCACTGTCACTTAGGAATTTAATCGACATAATTTTAACATTTGCCATAACACCCATGATACCAGTTCCATTGTGACGAGCACCAATTACACCAGCACAGTGAGTACCATGAGAGTGACCGTCCATTGGATCACCGTCTTTATTTGCAAAATCGTATCCATAAACATCATCAACAAATCCGTTTCCATCATCATCAATTCCGTTTCCAGCGATTTCACCTTCATTCTTCCAAGTGTTAGCTTTTAGATCAGCGTGAGTATAATCAACACCTGTATCAATAACTGCAACAACTAGATCGCGATCACCTGTTTCAACATTCCATGCAGCAGTTGCATTGATGTCTTCACCAGCTTTTCCTCTTGAGAACCAACCACTAGAGTTGCGTCCGTCATTCATTAATCCCCATTGCTTAGAAAATTGCTCATCGCGATTTTCTGTTAATGAAGCATCATCATGTTGAGGAGCTGAAAAATCATTTAAGTTAATGATCCAGTTCTTCTCAACATACTCAACTGCTGGGTCTTGAACAAGGCCTTCAAAATTTTGCTTAACAACAGCAAAAGTACCAAAGCTTAGTTTTCTAACCTGAGCATCTGCCATATTCGTGTTAACAAGAGACTCGAAACCTGGCTTTAGTTTTACAATGTAACCATTGAAGTTTTGAGCTGAAGCGCTCAGCGCACATGTCATACCAAGTGCAAGAAATAATTTTTTCATGAGTTATCCTTATGTTCATCCGTGATCAAAAGTAATTCGGTAAAAAAAATGATTTCATTTTAATTTTCTTAAGACAAGTTCAGATTACAGGGTGTAAGAAGTTGTTACAATACCCGACTTTTCACATTGGTCTTTTAAACCTTTTCCTACTTTATTGATTTAGGTATTATGAAGGGCAAATTATAAAAGGATTATAAATGTCAGATTCGACTGAAACGAATAACGTTCAAAATAAAAATGAAAACCCGTTCATCAACATTCTCTGTAATGTTGTTATTCCATCGGTGATACTTACAAAATTTTCAGGGCCTGAAAAACTAGGCCAAGTAAATGCTCTGATCATCGCCCTTGCCTTTCCTCTTTTATATGGAGCATGGGACTTTATCTCTAAAAGAAAGTTTAACTGGATTGCGGCCATTGGTCTTGTGAGCGTTCTTCTAACAGGAGGAATCGGCTTATTGGAATTAGATCGCACATGGATGATTGTAAAAGAAACTGCTGTTCCACTTGTAATTGGACTTTTTGTACTTGCTTCTCAATTCACAAAGAAGCCACTTATTAGAACTTTATTTGAACAAATTTTTGATATGGAAAAAATCCACATGGCCTTTGAAGCAAGAGGATTACACGACGACTTCAAACAAAAGATTCACATTGCAGGATTCTACTTTTCTTCAACATTCTTTCTGTCAGCATTTTTAAATTATGTTCTTGCGGCCATCGTCCTTAAAGGAGCACCAGGTACAGTTGAGTTTAATGAGAGCTTAGGAAGAATGACAGCACTTAGCTTTCCTGTGATCTCTGTGCCAACTTTAATTGTAACAGTTATTATTATTTTTACTCTAGTAAATTACATCAAGAAACAAACACAGCTTCCATTAGAAGAAATGGTAAAGCAGCAATAATAAATATAAATGAGGGATTATGAAATTTAATCAACTTGGAAATACAGATATAAAAGTTAGTGAAATTTGTCTTGGAACAATGACATGGGGTGAACAAAATACCATTGAAGAGGCCCATGAACAACTTGATCTAGCGCTCGACTATGGAGTTAACTTTATTGATACAGCAGAAATGTATCCAGTTCCTGGTCAACAAAGTACATACACAAAGACAGAACAATTCATTGGAAAATGGGATAAGATGCAAACTCATAGAGACAAGTTTATTCTTGCTTCTAAAGTTGCTGGCCCTGGATCAATGGATAGCTACATTAGAAATAGTGACATTAGAAAGATCGCCTTTTCAAAAAGTGATATTAAAACAGCTTGCGAGGCCTCTCTAAAAAGACTTAACACTGAATATCTAGACCTCTATCAAATTCACTGGCCATCGCGTGTGACAAATTTCTTTGGCCGTCTAAATTACGAGCATATCACTCCTGAGATTGAAGTGAGCTTCAATGAAAGAGTCGAGGCCATGGATGAGCTTATCAAAGAAGGAAAGATTCTTCACTGGGGATTATCAAATGAATCACCATGGGGAGTTATGAAGTATCTTGAAGCGGCCAAAGAAACAAATATTGCACGCCCAGTTTCAATTCAAAATCCATACTCTCTACTTAATCGTTCATTTGAAGTTGGTCTTGCAGAAATAGCAATTCGTGAGAAAGTCGGACTACTTGCTTACTCACCACTTGCTTTTGGCGCGCTCTCTGGAAAGTATCTAGATGGAAAGAGACCTGCAAATTCTCGCCTAACTGAATACGGTGAGTACTTCACACGCTACTCTTCAGAACATGCACAAAATGCAATCAGAGCTTATGTCGAACTTGCTAACGATGTTGGACTCTCTCCTGCAACTCTTGCTCTTGCCTTTGTGAACAAGCGTGAATTTAATACATCAAATATCATCGGTGCTACGACAATGGAGCAATTAAGAGAGAACCTTGCCACAAGTGAAGTGACTCTTGATAGCGACACTCTGAATCGCATTGAGGAAATACACAAGGTGTTTACTATACCTTGCCCATAAGACTGGCACTTTCTGCCACTCACTCCACTAAGTTCTTGATTTAATTTAATTTGATAAAATCTAGAACAAGAACTTATGTGGAGGCGTTCATGTTTTCAAAATTTAAGCAAAAGAGTGAATTCGATCTTGGCAAACAGGAGCTTGCAAAAATCTTCTTTGAATTAGAAGAGTTTGAAGATGCACCTCTTAAGATGGCCCTTGCTAGTTATGAAAACTTAAAAGCAGGAACAAAATCCACAGAAGACTTCTTCTACTACCTAATTGAAGACTCAATTTTTACTTCCCTATACGCTACATTCTATGAACGCATTTTCATGGCCATCAATCAGTACCCAGAACGTGCACTTGAATTAGTTGAGAGCTTTAGTGCAGATGCAGATGAGAGGGAGCAAGTTATTGCAACTCAAACTCAGCAGCACCTGGCCTTTGTTGAAAATTTTGGTATGTGTAGCGGATGCGGTTCATGTGAATACCACCAAGACGTTGCCGAATTAATCGCCTATTATCAAAAGGGTGATATCGACTTCTTTACTGAGTTATATATCGGCATGCAAACAATCCAATTTGCCATGGAATACTTTCTTTACGATTATATTCCAAGTGATCCTAAACTTGTTAAGCTTACGGCCCCTGCCCTAATGCAAAACTGGCGTGAATTGATCTACAATTACGCTAAACTTAAGGCGCGTGAGCTTTAGGCCATAAACTTACAAGTTCTATCTTTAAGCTAGATAAAATTGCATAAACTAAAACTCCTTAATATCATTAATAGGATTATAAAAAGGAGTTTATAATGAAAGTACTAATTAGTTTACTAATGCTTCTGCCTGCTTTCGGTGCAGGACTTCAAATTGGAAATGATCTAGCTTCCAACCCTGTTGAAGGGAGTATCCGCTTAACATGTAATGACAGAAATCAGCACCAAATTCGCTACGTAAATTGTAGTGCAAATTACTTAAGCCCATCTGAGTTTTCAAGCTTTGTTCTAGACAAAGGTGAAAGAGTTGATGCAGATGAAGTAACTCTATACTACAAGGACCACAAGGGACGCAAAAAATCGAAGTCATCTTCATTTGATGCTGAAAAAGGTGAAAGTTCAAAGAAGTTCAATCTTTGGATCTACACTCTACTTCAAAGGCCACTACTTAACTACTACGGTGAAAATGAAATCGAGTACAAGCTAGAAAAAAATGGACGCGAAGTTGCTACTGGAAAGTTCATTGTTAATGTTGAAAAACAAGACACAAAGTACTGCCAAAGTGCAAGCTACTGGTCAAGCAATATGGATGACTGTCGCTTCCCACAAAACTTCTGTGCTCGCTACTTCCGCGACTACAACTACTGCCAATAAGCAAGCAAAATACAAAGCCTCCAGTCCGGAGGCTTTTTTTATTCTATAATTTCAATTTTAAGTTTTGAGTTTTTGATATTCTTAATCTTATCGACATTCTCAGTAATCTCCCCCAGCTTTATGAGGCCAGCAGAGTAAGAAAAATCTTTATAGAATATCGCAACATTCCCCCATGGAGCATAGTAACAGATATCCCCAACACGAGGCTTATACCCCGCAGGCTCACCTTCCACAGAAAGCTTCTTTGGGAGATAGAAGATCTTCTCATTAGAAGCATAGTCTTCAACATCGACTTCAAGAGGTAGTTGATTAACTACTTTAGTGTTTTCAAGAATACCTTCAAATTCAAGGTCATCCACTTTGATTCGTATCTTCACTTTACTTCTTACTCCTAATGCTCCTAAGCCCATCCTTATATTGCTTATCACTAACTTTTTCCATCCAAATGACATTTTTACCATTCTTCTTTTCTTGTAAAGCCAAGTGAGTGACTGTATTTTTATTATCTGCTCCATGCCAATGCTTAACTCCTGCTGGAGTCCATACAATATCACCGGCCTTCATGACTCGCGCTTTTTCACCCCATTGCTGAACAACTCCCTGTCCCTTTGTGACAACAAGAAGTTGTCCTTTTGGATGAGTATGCCAAGCAGACCTTGCATTTTTTGAAAAAGTCACTTCACCGCCAGTTAAATCTGAAGTGTCATGAGTTTCAAAAAGAGGTCTAAGAAGTACATTACCAGTAAAGACAGGAGAGCTACTATCAAACTTAATGGTCTTATTAGTTGGTGTGATTTCCATAAGTTTCTTTTCGCCTTGAGCTTCTCCATTGGCATTTGTAATACCTGAACAGCTCACAAGCCCTAGAGACAAAATTAAAGTTAAAACAAATCCATTTTTCATGACTGACCTCCAAGATTATTATGCGATGACATTTTCAACAACTTCATCTTCATTTTTATTAAAAACGGTTTTTACAAATAAGAAAGTAAGTATTGCAGAGACAAACCAGAACAAACTACTCATTGAAAAGACTACAAATGAACCACTTTTATCGTAAAGAATTCCTCCTGCAAAAGCTCCTATTCCAGCAGCTGTTTGCACTGAAGCAACATAAAGACCACCGATTGATTCCGTATCATCAGGTGCAATCTTTGTCCCCCATGTCGACCAACCGACAGGAATGGGAGCAAAAGAAATACCCAATAAGAAAATTAATACTCCGGCCTCGATAGCACTGGTTTCATTAAATGCGAGGGCAAGTGAAGCGAGTGCAAGTAATAATGGAAAAACACTTAATGCAAAAGTTAAACTTCTTTTTACTATTTCAGCGGCAATAAATGTTCCAATAAAATAGGCAGCATCAAAGAGAAGGAAGACTAACGAAATCCCCTTTACATCAAGGCCTATTGTATTTTCAAGATAGGGTCTCATATATGTGATCGTTGCAAATCGCCCACAAAAAGTTAAAGCGACAGCAAGTAAACCGACTTTGACCGACGGCCTTGATAAAGTTTTAAAAATTGTTTTGAACTTAACCTTAGAATTTGCCGCCAGAGTTGGCATACTATTAAAAAGCCAAATCATTGAGATAATTGCTATTAATGAATCAATGAGAAAAATCGTACGCCAGTGCAAGTATTGGCCAAGAAAGCTTCCAAGAGGTGCGGCCAGCATCGTTGAGAATGAAGCTCCTCCAAAAATAATTGAGAGGGCCTTAGGAAGATTATCCTTGGAAACAAGACGTGTTGCAAGGGCAGCGGCCATTGACCATATTCCACCGAGAGAAATCCCTAAAAGTCCTCTACCGAAAAGAAGAATCACAAGATTAGGGGAAAGCGAAACGATAGCAGATGAAATAGCAACTAGTGCTGATAAGCTTATCAGTAAGTTTTTACGGCCAACCTTTCTAGTCACATAAGATATCGTTAAACTCGTTAAAACTGCAAAAATTGAAGTAACAGTAATGGTTTGACCAGCAAAACCTTCACTTATAGCAAGATCCTTGGCCATAGGAGTTAAGAGGCCTACAGGTAGAAATTCTGCAATCATGACACTTGAGATCCCAAGAGTCATGGCCCAGATAGCTCCCCATGAATTTTTATTTTGATTTAACACGAATAATTGATCTCCACATTGAATTATTATTTAAATCAATTATGGGATAAATTATTGTTTCAATAAATGACACTATAGTTTATGAATCATTAACTATCACTTACTAATCTTTCATTAGAAGACGTGGCCCAGTACCTTCCTCACCAAGTTCATCATCAGGGTTACGTAAAGGACAATCTTTTAAAGACAAACAACCACAACCAATACAATATCCAAGCTGTGACTTTGTTCTTTCAATTAACTGAAGACGTTCGTCTAAAACCTTTTGCCAACTACGGCCAAGTTTCTTCCAATCACTAGCTGTGAGATTCTCTTTATTCTCAATGCTTTTAAATGCTTCTCTTATCTCTTCTAGACTTAGACCAATACGTTGTGCAACCTTTAGATAACTAAGAATACGAAGCTCACGACGATGAAAACGCCTTTGATTACCTTTATTACGATGGCATCTTAGTAAGTTCTTTGACTCGTAAAAGTGAATCGCAGAAATAGAAACTCCACTTCTTTTACTGAGTTCTCCAACAGATAAATATTCATTTAACTCGGCCATAAAATCTCCTATTGACCTCAAGCTAACTTGAGGTTTTAGAATATTAACACAATTTAACGTCAATATGAAATAAAAGGAGATTGAATGAAGAACGCACTAGTAACAGGTGGAGCTCGCGGGATCGGAGCAGCGACTGTAAGAGCTTTAGCTGCTGATGGACACAGAGTATTTATCAATTATGTAAATAGCGAAAAG
Organism: Halobacteriovorax sp. RT-2-3; assembly: GCF_047085075.1. Taxonomy (NCBI): domain Bacteria; kingdom Pseudomonadati; phylum Bdellovibrionota; class Bacteriovoracia; order Bacteriovoracales; family Halobacteriovoraceae; genus Halobacteriovorax; species Halobacteriovorax sp. RT-2-3. Next base: position 667,923 of record NZ_JBKIYF010000001.1, read on the forward strand.
ATCGCGCAAGAGCTTGCAAATGAAATCATTTCTAAAGGTGGCGAAGCTTACCCAATTCAAGCTGACGTACGTGACGAAGCTCAAATACAGGCCATGTTTGATAAAATTGAAAAGGATCATGGACCGGTTTCAATTCTTGTATCAAATGCAAATATGAACTTTACAGCAAAGCCATTTCTTGAACAAAGCTGGGATGAGTTTGCTCAAAAACTTAATGATGAAATGCGTGCTTCTTATATCACAGCAAAGATTGCAGCAGCACAAATGAAGAAGAATCGCTTTGGACGCTTGATCTTTATTTCAAGTACTCTCTCTGAATCACCTATGCCTTCATTCATTGCACATGGTTCAGCAAAAGGAGCACTTGATAGCTTTAGCAAATATCTAGCACAAGAGCTTGGGCCTCATAAGATTACATCTAATATTGTAGCTCCAGGTTTTGTTGAGACTGAAGCGACAAAAGATGCGCCAAGTGACTTTAAAGACTATCTAGCTTCTTTAACGCCGACACAAAGAAATGCTCAGCCAGAAGATGTTGCAAACACTGTTGCTTTTCTAGCGAGTGAGAAAAGTTCACACATAAATGGCACATACCAACCGGTTTGTGGTGGCGCATACCTACCATAACTTCCAAATAAAAAGGCCCTTGTTATAAGGGCCTTCATTTTAATTAAAGATTAGAATTTACAAAATCCCAATTAACGAGATTCCAGAACGCATCAATATATGATGGCCTTGCATTTCTGTAGTCCACATAATAAGCATGTTCCCATACATCAATTGTAAGAAGAGCTTTTAGACCTGAAGTCATAGGAGTCTCAGCATCATCTGTATTTACGATTTCAAGTTCTCCACTCTTGTTCTTCACTAACCATGTCCAACCAGAGCCAAAATTGGTTGCAGCAGTGTTAGAAAATTCTTCTTTAAATTTATCAAATGAACCCCATTTTGCATTAATCGCTTCTGCAACAGCACCACTTGCTTCTCCCCCAGCATTTGGTGCAAGACAATTCCAGTAGAATGAGTGATTCCAAACTTGAGCTGCATTATTGAATAGTCCACCTTTAGAGTTCATAATGATTTCTTCAAGTGACATATTTTCAAACTCAGTTCCAGGGATGGCCGCATTAAGTTTTGTTACATATGCGTTGTGATGTTTGCCGTAATGAAAATCAATTGTTTCGGCCGAGATATGAGGTGCTAGTGCATCTTTTGACCATGGTAATTCAGGTAACTTATGTTCCATTTTAACTTCTCCTTGATAATGTACGTTTAAGCATACGTCATAATAAGACCTCAACCTAGGTTGAGGTCAAGAAGTCTGGAGACTATTTTAAATTATCCTGAAAGAATTTTGTGATTTTTTCAAACGGGATAATATCTTTCTTATCATAAAGATCAACGTGGTTCACACCAGGCATAACCATAAGCTCCTTTGGTTCAGCGGCTGCCGCATAAGCGTCCTTACTGAAGTAAAGTGAGTGTGCCTCTTCCCCTGCAATAATGAGAATTGGACGAGGTGAAATCTCATTAACATAAGTTAGCAAAGGAAAGTTCATAAATGACAGTGGTGAAGTTGCTGACCAACCAGTTGTCGAGTTAATTGATCTAGCGTGATAACCACGATCTGTACGGTAGTAATCAAAGAATCTCTTTATAACAATATTATCATCTTTAGAAAGAGTCTCTGGTAAATTACGTGGACCAACAGTTGGTGCATCTTTTTCAAAGTCAGCATATCTTTGATTGCTTAAGGCCTCTAGTGCCTGAGTGCGAGTTTCTTTTGTTAAAGTATTCCCAACTCCATTTGCCATGGCCGCCGACATATCATACATACTTGTTGTTACAACCGCTTTAATTCTCTTATCAACGGCCGCAGCACTTAATCCGAAACCACCAAAGCCACAAATTCCTATCACACCTATTTTTTCACGATCGACGAATTCTCGCGTACCAAGAAAATCAACAGCTGCACTAAAGTCTTCTGTGTTAATTTCTGCTGATGCTAAATTACGTGGTTCACCACCACTCTCCCCTGTATATGAAGGATCAAATGCAAGAGTGACAAAACCCTTCTCGGCCATCTCTTGAGCATAAAGTCCAGAGGACTGTTCTTTGACAGCACCGAATGGGCCACTAACAGCAAGTGCTGGTAACTTTTGAATTTTAGTATTCTTTGGAATATAGAGGTCTCCAACAAGTTCAATATTATAGCGATTTTTAAAAATCACCTTCTTATGTTCCACAAGTTCACTCTTTTTAAAGGTCTTATCCCATTCTTTAATTAAGTTCATTTTATCTCCTTTCTTAATTTTTTGGTTTGAGCACGCCGCCAAGAAGGCCAAGCTGCCAATAACCATAAACTTCGATACATTCTTTAGATTCAAGACTTCCATCATCAAGCTCCTTTTGTTTATAAATGGATTTTAGGCTAGAAAATTGTTTCGATAAATGGCACAATACTTAAAGAATCATTAACTAAGGGTTACTAATGAATAAGGACCAATTTGACGGGCTCATTGCTCTAAAAGTCGTTGCTGAAAAGAGAAGCTTTAGTGCGGCCGCTGAAGAACTACAAGTTTCTCCCCCAGCAATTAGTAAAATGATTTCAAGTTTGGAAGAAAAAATGGGAGTAACACTTCTTACTCGAACAACAAGAAGTGTTAGTTTATCTCAAGCGGGGCGAATATTTCTTGATCAAGCAGGGCCAGCGATGGAGCAGATTATTACTGCCCAAGAAAATGCAAAGAGCTTTGGTAAGTCGACAACTGGTACACTTAAGTTAAATATGCCTGGAGTTTTTTATCCTTATTATATTTCTAAACATATAAGTAGCTTCTTAAAAAAATATCCTGATGTCACAATTGATATCTTCTCAGATGATCAGGCCACAAATATATTCGATGAAGGTTTTGATGCAGGAATTCGCATTGATGATATCTTAGCTAAAGACCTAATTGCTTTAAAACTTTTTGGGCCAATTGAGTTTGTCGCCGTCGCTTCACCAAAGTACTTAAAAGAAAATGGAACTCCGAAGCACCCTAAAGATCTTTTAGAACATAATTGTGTTCGCCACCGTTTTGGAAGTGGTAATAGTATTTATGAGCGTTGGGAGTTTGAAGAAAAGAATAAAGAATTTAGTGTAAAAATAAATGGGAATATTATTTTAAACAACTCGGAAAATATTAGAGAAGCGGCACTTTCAGATGTGGGAATTATCTACACTGAGCGCGGTAATGTTCAAGATTATATCAATAAAGGAAAGCTTGTTTTACTTCTTGAAAAATATATCGCAACAAGCTCTGGCTACTACCTCTACTATCCACATAGAAAGCATATGTCCCCGACCCTTCGTGCATTCATTGACCATATGAAAGAATTAAAAAATAAGAAATAAAAAAGCCTCCAGTACGGAGGCTTTTTTAGCAGTTGCGAAACCAAAGGTGCATGGCACCCTTACACGCGGTAGAGAGAAGCGGCCCAAGTAAACCCAGCACCGAATGCAGCACTTGCCACAAGCATCCCTGGCTTTAGAACACCTTCTTTCATTGCATCGTGCATTCCCAGAGGAATTGTCGCAGCAGTTGTATTTCCATATTTTTGAATTGTATTGAAAACTTTCTCTTCAGGAATTCCCATCACCTCTGCAACTTTAGAATTGATTCTTAAGTTTGCTTGATGGAATAAGAAAACATCAACATCATCAACTGTTACACCATTTTTGGCCATAAGTTTTGAAAGTGCTTCAGTCATTCTTTTTACAGCATGAACAAAAACTGTCTTTCCATTCATTTGTGGATAATGAAGTTTTTCATCAAACATTTCTTGAGAAAGTCTCTCTGTTGAATCAAAACCAGTTCCTGCAGCAGGAAGCCAAAGCTCCTTAGCATATTTTCCTTCACTATGAAGAGAAGCATCGATAAAACAAGGCTCAGTCTTCTTATCATTAACTTCTGTTGCACTCATAACAATTGCACCAGCACCATCACCAAAAAGAACAGAAACATTGCGTCCATCTGGAGTTTGGTCTAGACCTTTTGAATGCACTTCTGCACCAACAACAAGAATATTCTTATTTGATCCACTAACGATAAATTTATCAGCAACAGTCATGGCATAAAGAAAACCAGAACACTGTTGACGAATATCGATCGCAGGAATTTCTGAAAGACCTAGCTTATCTTGTAGAAAACAACCTGTTCCTGGAAAGTCAAAGTCAGGAGATAAAGTTGCTAAAATGATCATGTCGATATCTTCTTTTTTGATACCAGCATTTGCGATGGCCTCTTCACTTGCCTTAAGTGCAAGATCTGAAGTTGAAGTCTTTGCATCAACCCAGTGACGCTGCTCAATTCCTGTTCGCTGAACGATCCATTCATTAGAAGTATTCATCATTTCTTCGATATCTGAGTTTTTAAAAACTTGCGGTGGTACGTAAGAACCCACACCAATAATTTTACTTGCCAAAACACCCATAGTATTTCCTTTTCATAAATTTTCTTACATCTGAACTGGTGAATGATATCTTTTCAATTTAACACAAGATTCGCATATGCGATAGAGAGCAGACTTACAATTTTATTTTTCTTAAATTGCCCCGATACAATTTTTATGGGCCAATTCTTGCTCGGTTTTTTTATTGGCCAAGATATGTTTTCTTGTTAACATAGAACTATTCCAAGGAAGGAATTAAAATGACTAAGCTTAGTCACCTTATGGTGTTTATTTACATTCAAATGAGTTTTAGCGCATCTGCTGCATACAACTCAACCCAACTGACGAATCACTCTTACTACCCAGAGGATACAGCGCAGTTCATCTCTAATACTCTTAAAAAAGCCAACAAGAACAGTTTAAATACTTCTCTTAAGATAAAAGAAAAGCTTAGAGAAATATTGGTTTCTGCTCATATTAGAACACCAAATAAAAATGACTTACTTGCAGCTGATTGCTCAGGTAAGAAAAATTGTTATCTTCAAAGAACGCCAAGAAATTACAAAGAAGCTAGAAAGTATCTTTTTGGTGATATCTATTTACAGACTTCATCAAGAGGTCTCTATGTAAAAGATGTTTACTGTAACCAAGATGTCACAGAAAGAGATGGTGTTGGAAAAATGCAAATTCCAAATCATCAAGTAATCAACTGTGAACACAGCTGGCCACAATCAAGATTTAATCCAAGAGAAGATAAGAATACGCAAAGAAATGATTTGCACCACCTTTTTCCAGCAAACTCACGTGCTAACTCTTCTCGCAGCAATCACCCATTCGGTGAAGTAATTGGTAGAGTTGTTAATTCAAATTGTCAGGATTCTCACATTGGAGAAGTAAACTACGAGAATGAGACAACGACTTCATTTGAACCACCAGAAGAAATCAGAGGTAATATTGCAAGAGCACTATTCTACTTCTCAACTCGCTATAATCTTCCAATTGATGAGGCCCAAGAATTCTATTTAAGAAAATGGCACAAGGAAGACCCTGTTGATACTTTTGAAGAAAGTATTAATAACAGAATCTATGAAATTCAAAATAGTCGCAATCCATTTATTGACGACGAAAACCTAGTTGATGCAATTAAAGATTTTTAAATTTTCCATTATCGCATTAGTACTCACTTCATGTGCTACGAAGCAAAAACCAGTGAAGCCTCTCACTCAAAGAGAGAGGCAGCTACTCTATTATAAGAAACTTCGTGCGGCAAAATGGGAAGAAATCACTAAAAAGCGCAAACAGCAAGAGCGCAGCTATCACAGAGACACTAAAATCACGATTAAAACGAAAAGGCAGAAACCTGCTCCTAAAAAAGTTTCACCAGTAATTCCTGTTGATCCCAATGAGCAGAGAATCGAGATTGAACAACTAATTTCATTCCATTGTATTAAAGAGAGAATGGATAATTGTGATGAATTATCGACTAAAATTTATGAGAATTGCCTCCAAGAGTTTAACCCTGGAGACAAGAGACTTACATACTGTGTAACAAAAGCACTAAAGTAGAGATTAGTTACCTACCTTCTTATCAGAATTATCTCCAGACTTTTCAAATTCTTCTAACTCTTTTTCTGCTTTCTTTCTAAGTTCTTCTTGTTTTTTCTTTAAGGCCTCTTTCTGCTTACGTCTCTCCGCGAGATCACGAACTACATTTACTCGTTCAGCACTAGGCCCACCTGCTTTCCCAGCTTTTCCTCATCATCCTCATTTGTCTTTTCTGTTTTCTTTGGCTTTGGCCTTGAAAAATGCCAATAAGCCTTCACAAGCTCTTTGGCCTCTTTTTCTTCTAGCTTTAGTCTTTCTTTTAAATTCATTATTACTCCTTGCCAAAATATTTTGGTAGTCATCAGTACTTATATTTGGCCATATGAATCAATTCACATCAACTTAAGTTAGTTATAGATTTCCAAACTCAGTTAAAATTAACTTTGTGTTAAGTTTTTCAATTATTTTTAAACATTAGAGTCTGCTTATTGAGTAAAATAAAGATCAGATGTATAATTCTAGAACATGAAGAGTTTAGTTATAAATACCATTGTAAATGCGAGTGTCGATGAAATTCTGAATAATTTCAATGCAGATACTATGCAAGAAGCAACACCTCCATTTATCAATTTGGAAGTCCCACGCTTTGATGGTAATTCAGTTTCTGATCAGACTCATCTAATTACTTCGATCCTTGGCCACTACCAATCTTGGGTAATCGAAGTCACTCAAAAGAAAGAAACTTCTGATGGGATCATTATTCGAACAGAGGCCATCGAAACTCCATTTCCTTTCACAATGTGGATTCATACTTATCATATTCGCGATATTGGAAATGGGAAAACTAAGATCACTGATAATATCAAATATAAAACAGAAAATTTTGCATTTGATTTACTCATTTACCCAATTATCTATTTCATTATGTACTACAGAAAGCCAATCTTAATGGATAAGTACAATAAAGAACTAAATATCTAAACTATGGCCAAGAGAAATCATTGTCAAAAATGCCAACGTCCACAAGGGCTGTGTCTATGTCACACAATTGAAAATGTGACATTAAAAAATAAATTGATTATTTTCCAAGATGAAAAAGAGGCCCTTCATCCGTTCAATACAGCGAGGTTGGCCAAGCTAGTTGCACCTGATATTGAACTTGTCTCAAGTGAAAATATCACAGAAGAACGAATCCAAGAAATAAGAGAGACAAGGCCATTTCTACTTTTTAAAAATGAAAATTCAATCCCATTAAATGCTGAAAATATTCACTTACTTCAGAGCAAGAATATCGTCGTTCTTGACGGTACGTGGAAGAAGGCCAGAAAAATCTATCATACTTGGCCGGCCCTAAGTGAGCTACCATGCTATCACCTCGAGCTAGATGATCAGAAAACAATCTATCAAAGTATTCGAAAGTCATGTGGTGAAACTCACCTCTCTACACTTGAGGCCATCGCTGTAACTCTTGAAGTCCTTGGTGAAATAAATGAAGTACAAGTTAAACAATTTTTAGCGCCATTAAAAGAGCTTATAAAACAGCAAGAAGCCTTCCATCAAAGACCTAATTAATGCTATCATGATTCAATGAAAATGATTCTAAGCCCTCGAATTAGCGATCTTGATCAATGTCCATATTTAAAAGAAGAGATGGAACAACATGAGTTCTTCTTTAGTTCAGAGTTAAGTGATACCGAACTAGACTTTCTACTTGAGCGCGGCTGGCGTAAATTTGGTCAATTCATCTTTAGACCTTTATGCCCAAATTGTCAGAAATGTATTCCAATACGAGTCGAGTTAAAAAAATTTTCCCTCACAAAAAACCAGTCAAAATTTTTAAAGAGAAATCATAACAAAGGTTTACAGGTTAAGTTTTCGCCGCTGCTATATAGACAAAAGCATTTTGAAATCTATCGTCTGCATGGACAAAACCGCTTTGTCGACAGTATCGATGCTACAATTATTGATAACGAGCTACTATTTAAGGAAACGTTTTATCGCTTTACAGGAACTCAACTTCTTAGCGAAATATTTTTCGAAAATAAACTCATCGCTTTTGGAATTTTGGAGCAATCCCAAAATGCTTTAAGTAGCGTTTACTTTTGTTACGATCCGAGTTTTGAAAAAATGAGTCTTGGGCATCTAGGCGCCCTTGCTGAAATTATCCATGCAAAGAATATGGGACTTGAATATTACTATCTCGGTTACTGGATTGAAGAAAACGAATTTATGAAATACAAGTCTCGATACATGCCTTATCAGCTCTATGACTGGAGTTCGAAAAGTTGGGAGAGCTAATCGACGATATAGCGAAAAGTTAAGTTTATTCTTTCATCAACTTGCTTTGCCGTTTTATTGAGTTGATGTTTCCAATTATGTTGAAGTGCTCCTTTCATAATCAAAAGACTTTTATCTTCCAAATTAATTTCAACTTTTTCTATAGACTTATCAAAACGATGCTTTAAAACAAACTTACGAGACTCTCCGAAAGATGCCGATGCAATTACTGGATTTCTTCCAAGGCTTGCCTCATCGTCACTATGCCAAGCTGCATAGTCGGATCCATCTCGATAAAGGTTACAGAGACACCCATTGAATTGATGCTTCGTTATCTTTTCGATCTCTTCTTTCAAAACACTAAGTTTGTCATTCCAGTCGATACGGGGAAGCTTTACACCAGAATAACTATATTTCTTACCATCACTATACCAAGCATGGAGCCTTGGTATTGCATGTGTTTTTCCATATAGTGTGATTTCACCTTCTTGCCATTTAATTGAATTTCTCAAGTCATCAAATTCAATCTTAGTCTTTGCAAAGAAATTAGGATAGTAAATCGCAGTACCGCCTTTTAGATCGTAAACGACTTCTTCATTTTCATTTGTACCAAAGAGATCAAATTGATTCATCTATTTCCTAAAATTACCTAAAATTCACTAGAACTCACTAGAACTCACTAGAACTCAAAGTTAAGCAACCCTAAGTAAGCCGTGGCCGCATCAAACTTATACCCATCAATATTATATAAAGAATAGCCTAATGTTAAGTATGGGTTCCATGCTGCAATCTTAAAATCCATTCTCACACCAAGATCACTAATTGTTGTATCTAAATTATAGCATTGGCCACCATCACAAAAATCAGTCTCTCCATAGTTGAACGAAGAATAAGCACCAAGACCAAACCCACGAGTAAGCATATATGTATAAGATAAATTCACTCCTGCACCCGAATATTCAATCTCATTTAAAATATCATAATCAAAACCATCTTCTAATGTAATAGAATCTGCTTCCATTGTACGGATTGAAAGGCCAATACGAAATTTATGATTATTTATTTTTTTAACGCCACTAACAGCAAGCTCACTACCAACTAAGTGTAAATCTGCGCCATAATAATCAACAGTCGAAGAAATAGCACTGATTCCTAGTTGAACCTTTAGGTTATCTTTACTGCTTTCAAGCTCAGGGGCAATCATCACTTTAGTACTATTAATATCATTATGTAGCTGTTGAGTTGTTGCATCTAACTCCTGCTTTGGTGCTTCGACAACTACTTCTTGTACCTGCACTTCCTCTTTTTTAGGACTGAGTGATTTTGCGATTTCCTTTGCAAGCTCTTGCTTTACAAGCGAACGCATCTGTTCATCTTTGATTGTCGCATTGATTTTTTCAACTTGAGTATTATACTCTTCTAAAGATAGGCCAAATGTTTGAGTAGATAATGCCAAAATAAATATTAAAGATAAAACTCTCTTCACTTCTTCCCCCATGCTCTTATTTCCATATATATAAGCAACCTAGAGGCCAAAAAATTTCATACAATTCTAGCAACTTAGAAATAAGCATTGCACATTTTCTAAACAAAAAGACTAATCTTAGAACAATTTTAAATATTGAGAGCGAAAAGATTCTAAACGCCACGAAAAAGACACGGCCAAAAAAGCGTAAAAGATGCCTAAGTATCTAAAATTGCAATAAATCTTATATAATACTAAGGGTATGAACTTAATTTCGATAAAATACTCTTATAAGCTGAGGAGATCGCTATGAAAATGGCAAGCGGACATTTTATAACTATAAAGAAGTTAATTATAACTCTTGTATCATGGTCGATGCTTTTGACTCCGATGGCCTATGCGCAAGAACAAACTGAAGTAAACACACAGGCCCAGTCACAAGAACAAGTCCAAACTCAAGCTGAACAAGAAGACGGCCGCACAGAAGTTCAAAAAAAATCTGACCCGAATTACTGTTATCACGATGGTACAAATCAGAAGTGTGATGGAGGTAATGTTTATAATTGTCACCTTGAACAATGTGTAAGCGCTAATGATAATAAGAACTACAATATGGAATACCAAAATTGTGGGATCGATGAAAAATGTCAGGAAGATCTAAAAGCTGATGCAAAGCTTTTTACAAATCATAAGACAAGTGGACCAAAAGGAGCATCTGATACGATGAGCTACCTTGCTGCCGCTGCACAAGTAGGTCAAGGATGTGTTCTGCTTTTTGGTGGAATGTGCCAGTCAGATGGAATTGGGGCCATGCTTTCAGGTGCAATAATTCTTGCGGTAGCTCTTATGTCGGCCATGGGTGATGGTTATAAGAAAAAATTTAAAAGTTATAAAGATGCTCTTGCTAAACTTGATGAGAACGATGAAAAAGCATGGAACCACCAAACACAAAGAGTTGCTCTAGAAACAGAAGTTCAACTTTTAAAAGATATGGAAAAGGCGGCCCAGGATAAAATGAAGCATCATAAGAGAATTATGATGATGATTACAATCTCAACAGCGATTGCGGCCATCTGTGCTGCACTTACAATTTTTGGCTGTCCAGCTTCAAATCCGTGTACCTACTGGGTACTAGGGCTAGGAGCAGTGGCCCTTATGCTAGAAAACCAGGCCCTATCGACAGCAAAGAAGGCCCACAAAAGTGCAAAGAGCGCCAGAGAAAAGACAGAGGTTGTTCTTAAGAAGCTTATGGCCCGCTATAATAACCAATACAACCCTGCTTCAAGCCAGAAGACATCAGTTGCTAGTGCTATGGCCACACCAGGTGCTCAAGGACTTGGAATGAATAATAACCAAGAAACATTTGATGTTGATGAAGTGAAGTCAGAAAAACTTAAAACAATTCCAAAGCTTGATATTAAAATGGGATCTCTTGGAACGACTGGTGAAACTTTTGCAAATACAATTGGACTTAGTGAAGTACAAGGCGGATACAACAAAACAAAGAAGACTGGAAATTCTAAATATGTAAATGAGGCCCTTGATAATAATGCCGCTAAAATTAATAAAGCAGCTAATCGCGTCCTAAAAGCACTGGCAAAATCAGACAAGACAAACGATAAGGCCAAGAAGGCAATCAACGCGATTCTTAATCCAGCAGCGAATAAAAGATATCTTGCCGATACTCTTGCTGGACACGTATCCCCTGTTCAAATGGCACTGAATTACAGAAGGGCCGGTGGGACAAATGCATCAAGAGATATTGCAAAGAACTCTCAAGAGCTTGAAAAAGGAACAGGAGAAGGACTTGCTGTAGCTTATGACCCAGCCTCTAAAGACTATCTAAATAAACTTAAAAATCAATTAAATGGTTTTGAGAACTTACTTGATAGTGATGATGGTGTTATGGCGCTTTCTAATTATGACCCTACAGTAAATGAAGACGCTGTTGAACAATTAAATGACGACGAGATCATTGAAGATAAAGGAACAATCCACAAGGACTCAAAGCTGTCCCTGTGGAAAATTATTTCAAATCGTTACAATGTAATTAAATTAAAAAAGACACTAGAATAATTGATTAGGCTTCACAGCAGCTGTCATCTCTTAGAGACTGTTGTGAAGCTTTACTAGCTTCTATCTCATCACTTATCCTCTTAAATTCCTTTAAAAAGATATGCTTAAATTTTACCATTTCGTAATTAGCTGAAACCCCATGGCGCTTCTTAGGATCTTCATCAGGAATCCCTACTTGTACAGGGTATCTAAGTGATAAGTAATCAGCAGGAAGCTCATGAACTCCTACACCAAATGGTAAAAACTTATTTCCATTTGTAAGAACAGGTCTTCCACAACTTAACGCTTTCAAAGAGAAGTGAGGAAATTTATCTGTTGTATCGATCAGATACTTAGTACCTGCTAAAAGAGGAGCTAACTCACCTGAACAACGATCTCCAAAGAAAAGCTCCGGATGCTTTTGCGCATACATCCCTAAGTGATCATGCTTTCCGATAAACTTAAACTTCTTATCACCGTAAATATCGATGATCTTATAAACTTCAGAGCTCGTCAGAGGCTCACAGTTAATTAGAAAGTAGTCTCGATTAAACATTCCTTCAGGAAGGATCTTGTAATCTTTTAATGCAATTGCCGGTGTAACCTGAGTAGCATTTGGAAACTCTTCTAAAATAGCTTCTTCATTAGACCAAAGAGTATTGGCCCTTTTTAAATATTTTCTCTGCTTAGTACGAGTGAAGGCCTTAAAGAAGAATTCCTTGAATGAAGACTTCTTTTTAATTGAATTGATATCTTCAACAAAATAAGTGAATAAATAAGTGTCATCACACATTTTGATTTCTTGAGAAAACCCACGAGAAAGATTAACGACTAGATCAACACTACATGGAATAAAAAGTCCTCTTGCAGCTCCGTGAACAAGGTGAGATTTATCAACTAAATCTTCCCAAGACTTAACAAAGCGATTTAAGAATGTTGAATGAATCTTTCTTTGTTCAACAGGTCCTAGAACTTGACCTTGTCTATGAACAAGAGTGTAGAGCTCAACGTTATCACCGATAACACCCATGATGGTTTCTAGACACTCAATATAATAATCTCTTTCAATGACAGCATCACAGCTAACAACAACTTTTAACATATATTTTCTCTATACCTATTTTTTAATATCTCTAAAGTATTTTGCAGTTTCTTCAATCCCTTGCGCAAAAGTAACTTTTGGCAAGTATCCTAGTTTCATAACACGATTAATATCTGGTCTTCTACGTTTTGGATCATCTTTTGGTAATTCTTGATAAGTAAGTTTTGAAGAAGACTCAAGTGCATCAACGATTAACTCTCCAGTTTCCTTAATTGTATACTCATCAGGGTTTCCAATATTATATGGCATGTGATCCCCAAGCATTAGAACGTGATCGATTGCATTTGCAAGATCAGTTACATAACAGAAAGAGCGAGTTTGACTTCCATCACCATAAACAGTGATATCTTCTCCTTCAAGCGCTTGGTTAATAAAGTTTGGAATAACACGTCCATCATCAGGGCGCATACGAGGTCCATATGTGTTAAAGATACGAATGATTCGAGTATCGACTTCGTACTTTCTGTAATAAGTCATAGTTAAGGCTTCAGCGTAGCGTTTTGCTTCATCATAACAGCTTCTTGGCCCAATTGGATTAACATGACCAACATAGTCTTCAACTTGTGGGTGAATCTCAGGATCACCGTAGACTTCAGAAGTTGATGCTTCAAGAAATCTTGCACCATGATCCTTAGCTAGCTCTAGCAAATACTGAGTTCCAATAGAGTTTACCATCATGATTTCAAGAGGAATGACCTTGAAGTCAATTGGAGAAGCAGGAGAAGCCAGAGATAGGATATAATCAAATTTCACATCACCAAAGTCAGGAAGACCCTTGATAATATCCCATTCTGTGAAGTGAAAGTTTTCATACTTAGATAGAAGCTCAATATTTGACTTTGAACCAGTAATAAAATTATCTAACCCATAAACAGTTGCACCTTTTTCAAGATAAAGCTGAGCGACAGTTGAAGGAACAAAGCCAGCAGCACCTGCGATTAAAAAATTCTTCCCCTTATGGTCCATTGGTAATTGGTTCATCTAAACTCCTGATATATTTAATTTACTTGTACATTTAATTCGTGTTTTCTATTGGCCAATTGTAGCATCGTCGATCCGAGCAGTAAAAATGCTCCACCTAAAAGCTGAACGACAGTAAGTCTTTGATCAAGGGCTACCCAGTTGATTATGACTGCAAAAAATGGAAATGACATCTCTGCAATTGTACAAACCTTAGCTGAAACTTGGCCAAGCCCTTTGTAGTAGAAATACATTCCAAAGATCCCCGAGATCAGGGCCAAGATACTAACTTTTCCCCATAGCTCAATTGGAAAATTGAGCCCTGTGCCACTTGCTATCATAAAAGGAATAATTGCCATTAATCCTACGACAAAGCGCAAAGACATAACTTCTTTTTCAATCCAATTGCTCTTCATAAGATACTTGCCAAAGACAGTCGCACTCCCCCAACTAATAACAGAGACGAGGGCAAGACAAAGTCCATACAGAGACGAGCGATCAAAACTAACCTGGCCAGCTTTAATTAAATTAATGGCACTATTAATGTCTTGATAACTAATAAGTATCGCACCAAATAAAGAGACAGCTGCCCATAATAGAAAACGCTTTGTGATGCGCTCTTTTAAAATAAGATAAGCAAGACTTATCGCTATAAATGGTTGAAGTTTTTGTAATAGAATAACAAGCGATGGATTTAAAAGAGCAAATGACTTTGTAAAAGTTAGTGTTGCGATTGCCGAGCCCATGGCACCAATCATAAAAAAGCAAAGCATTTCAAATGGCTTCATTTTCATGATCTTCTTTCTGGCCATATAAAGTGTTGGCAAGAAGAGGATTGTTAAGAAAAGGTGCTCACCAAATACAATGATCTCACTACTATTGTACTTATAAAGCAGTGGATAACGAATAAGCGTATCCAGCGCCCAAATAAAGCAAGCAATGAGAATAAAAACTAAACCTTTCACTTCGTAAAGTACCCACTCATGAATTCATCAAAAACTAATTTTGCGCGATCTGCGGCCAATTGCTTCTTAACTTTCTTGCGGTTTTTTCGATCACGTCTTTGTTCCTTTGTTAAAGTAACAGGAGGAAGAAGTCCAAAGTTAATATTTGAAGGCGTAGGTTTTGGTACAGTCATAATATAATTAACTAAGGCACCTAATCCAGTCTCAACAGGAAATTGTTTAACTTCCTCACCTCTTAACTTCTTTAGTAATTGAAGTGCCACATACTGTCCCATTGATGCAGATTCAGTATAGCCCTCAACACCAGTGATTTGACCAGCAAAGTAGATATTTGGGATTTTCTTAACACTTAAATCAAAATCAAGCAGCGTTCTTGAGTTGATAAATGAATTTCTATGAACAGAACCTAGGTGCAGGAAACTTGCATTTTCAAAACCAGGAATCTTTCTAAATACTCTTGTTTGCTCAGGGTATTTTAGACGAGTTTGGAATCCAACCATATTAAAGGCCGATCCAAGAAGATTCTCACGTCTAAGCTGAACACATGCATATGGAAGAGATCCATCTGGAAGCTCAAGTCCAATAGGCTTCATGCATGAGAAGCGTGCTGTATCAACTCCACGCTCTGCCATGATATCAACAGGCAGGCATGATTCGAAGAATTTATAATCTTCAAAATTTTGGGCAGGAACTTTTTCAGCAGCAACAAGCTCAGCAACGAATGCTTCATACTGCTCTTTATTCATTGGTGCGTTTAAGTAATCAGCTTCCTCTCCTTCTTCCTCACTAACCGGCTTGTGGCGGTCTTTGTAGTAAAGTTTTGAATAATCGAGGCTGTCTCCGTCAACAACAGGTGCAATAGCATCGTAGAAGTAGAAATCATCATTTGAAATATTCTTTACAATCCAATTAGAAAGACCTTCTGTTGTCAGAGGTCCTGAAGCGATAATACACGCATCAGCTTGATATTCGGCCATAAGGGCCTGTGGATCAGAAGCATCTTGAGCTACAATAGTTATTTTCTCATTTGCGTGAAGACGCTCAGTTACTTCGGCCGAAAAACCTTCACGATCTACTGCAAGAGCATCTCCAGCAGGCACGGCGTGCTTTCTTGCAGAATCAAGAATGATTGAACCAAGGGCATCCATTTCATATTTTAGAAGTCCATGACCAGAAGCTGGACTCATTGATTTAAGTGAGTTTGTACAAACTAATTCGGCAAAAGAATCAATTTTTTGTGCTGGGTTTTTCTGGATCGTCTTGTTTTCAACAAGAATAACTTCAACCCCATGACTAGCTAAAAAGTTAGCAGATTCACTACCTGCCATACCCGCACCAATAACAATTACTTTATGTGAATTAGACAATTTCAACCTCTTCAATATACTTAAATGATGATATAGACCTTATATATGCAAACATGCTATAAAGTCCATTAATTACCAGTATTTAACTAATATTATTAACATAGAGACGACGCAATGCAAATAGTCATTCATCAAACTGATCACACCATTGGCAACTTTACACAAATTTACAAATACATAGAGAATCTCGTTCATTCTCAGGACTTTCAAAACAAAATTCACATCTTCCCAGAAACGTATTTAACAGGCTATCCGCTTCAAGATTTAGTTCTACAAAAAACATTTATTCGCGAATATCACGAATTACTTGATGCCCTTAAGCAATTATTTTCTAAGATCAAATTTGAGGATCAAACAGCTCTTCTAATTGGCGGAATTCGCTATGACTTTGATGAAAAAACACAGATCCCTTCACATATCTACAATGTGATATTTGAGGTCACAAAAGATGCCAACCTGAATGATATTTATAAGAAATGTCTTCTGCCAGCGTACGATATTTTTGACGAAACAAAATACTATACACCTGGAGACTCTGCGACAATTTGGAGTCTTGGTGACTATAACTTTGGTCTATTAATCTGTGAGGATATGTGGCACTCGAAACAGTATTCGATAGACCCACTTCAACTCCTTATGGATAAAGCTCAAGGTAAATTTCTAAATGGTGTTATCAACTTAAGTGCTTCACCTTGGAATATTGAAAAGGAGCAAAAGCGCCTAAAGCGTGCAAGCGAGATATCGAAAGTCTTCAATGTGCCTTTTTACTATGTCAATAAAGTTGGAGCAGAAGATGAGATCATCTTTGATGGTGCTAGTTTTGTTGTTAATGAAACGACTGTTGTGGCCAAGGCAAAGTCTTTTGTTTCGGATGTGATGGAAGTTGAAGTAGGGCCAGCAGTAGAAATGAAAAATCTTGGAGATGCACCTCAAGGTGCCCACTCTTGGGAGTCTCTATTTGGTCCTCAGATAGAAGAAACTGTAAATGGAGCAAGGCTAAGACCTCTTACAGAAGAAAATTTAGATGCTATTTTAGGAGCAATTAATTTAGGTCTTCAGGACTATGCCAGAAAGTGTGGTATGAATAAATTCCTAGTGGCCCTTTCTGGAGGGATTGACTCTGCACTTGTTCTAACACTAGTGAAATTATTCCTTCGCCCAGGTCAAGAAGTTGAGGCCATTTACATGCCTTCTAAGTTCTCAGCAGGACTTAGCTGGGAAATCAGTGAGGAGCTATGTAAGAATCTTGGTGTGAAGCTTCACAATGTACCAATCAAGTTTCTTCACTCATCAGTGCAAAATTTATTTCAAGACTCTCTAGACCCATTAACAGGGCTAGCTGATGAAAATATACAGTCTCGTTTAAGAGGGGCACTACTCTATGCTCGCTCAAATCAGACAGGAGCAATGGTAATCAATACTTCTAATAAATCAGAAATTGCTGTTGGCTACTCGACTCTATATGGTGACTCAGTAGGTGCCTTAAGCATTCTTGGGGATCTGTATAAAAGTGAAGTATTTGCTCTTTCAAGACATATTAATAAAAACTTTAATAATATCATTCCAACGGCAGTAATCGAACGCCCTCCAAGTGCGGAGCTTAGGGAAGAACAAAAAGATGAAGATTCTTTACCTCCATACGATACCCTCGATATGATATTGGAATCATACCTTTCTTATCGCTACGATATGGAAGATCTTCTTAAGCTTGGGTTAAACAAAACTGAAGTTGAAAGAGTCATCAAACTAATATTAAATAGTGAGTATAAAAGGCAGCAGTTCTGTCCTATTTTGAAACTTAAAGATAAAAGCTTTGGTTTTGGGAGACGCGTGCCGATATGTAAGAAGGTTGATTTTAATTTAGTCTAATAGGTTTAGGGAGATAAGAGAAAATGAATAAGACTTTTGAAAAGGTAATGAGTTCTTTCGACGATGTAAAAGCAATGGTTGATAATGTTATTACAAATAAATCGGTAAAAGAAGTGGAAAAAAATGTGATGAACTTTATTGGTCAAGTTGAGAAAGAAGCTCGCAACGTTGTTGATAAAGACGTTAGAAAAGTTGTTCTCACACTTCAGAAAGAAAAGAAAAAAGTTGAAAAATTTGTGGACACAACAATTCAAAAAGAAGTTAAGGCCGCAAAGAAATATCTCGATGGACACATCAAAGATGTTCAAAAGCTTCAAAAGAGCCTTGATAAATATCTAAAAGATGAAATGAAAAAGGCCAAGAAGACGGCAACTAAAAAAGTGAAAGAAGCCGAGGCAACAATTAAGAAGAAGGCCAAAACGGCCAAGAAAGTAGTTAAGAAAAATGTTGCTGCTAAAACAGCGGCGGCAAAGAAAGCTACAACAAAAAAGGCAACGACAAAGAAAGCTGCTCCTAAGAAAGCCGTTGCAAAAAAAGCTGCCCCAAAGAAAGCAGCTGCAAAAAAAGCGGCCCCAAAGAAAACGGCCAAGAAAGCTACACGTAAATAGCACTCGACACATATGAGGGAGCCTAATGCTCCCTCACATAGCCCACAAGGTGGATGTCATGGAAAAGAGTCTCAATTCTCATATTCAAAAACTACTTCCGAAGTTTAAGGCATCTAAAAAAACTGAAATTGACTACCTCTTGCCAAAAATTGCAACGATGCAAGAAAATGAACTCCGTCAGGTCCTTCACAAGATGGCCGGAAGCTTCTCTTGCTATAATTTCCTTAAAATTGGTGCTTCTTTAAAGGCTTTTGAGCTAGACCAAGATCTTGACTCAAAGCGCGACCTTGTAAAAAAAGCTCTTGAAGAGATCCTAGCTGAACTATAGTCCAAATACCTATTTTTATTAACAATCCCTTTCTTTTTTGTGATAATGCCCAAATACTAAAATTTGAATAAGGGAATTTAATTGAAGAAACTTGAAAGAAACTTAGGACTCTCGTCAGTTATCTCTATCAGTATTGCCTCAATGCTTGGATCAGGGATCTTTGTTCTTCCAGGACTCGCATTTGAAGTAACAGGCCCATATGTTTGGATCTCATACTTACTAGCTGGACTTTGCGTTCTTCCGGCCGCTCTATCTAAGTCTGAACTTGCCACGGCCATGCCAGCTTCAGGTGGTACATATATCTATATAGAAAGAACATTTGGCCCTATGGCCGGAACAATTGCAGGTCTTGGCCTTTGGATCTCGCTGCTTCTTAAAGCAGCTTTCGCATTAATGGGTTTTGGTGCCTATCTAGGGGCCATTAGCTCAGGATTTGACTTAAAAAACTTTGCCCTTATTCTAACGGCCATCATCACGCTCCTTAATATTGTTGGTGTTGGTAAAGTCAGTGGATTACTGATTGCCGTCGTCATTCTTTCGACAATAGGCTTAACAGTTTTAAATATTGGAACCCTTTCAACGGCCCAGGTTATTACAGGGATTCCATTTTCGTTTACACATATTGATACGATCTTAGCAGCAGCTGGTCTTGTTTTCATTTCATACGCGGGTGTAACTAAAGTTGCAGCAATTGCGGAAGAGATAAAGACGCCAGAAAAGAATCTCCCAAGAGGTATTCTTCTGTCACTTTTAATTGTGACACTTCTTTACTGTGTTACAACACTTGCCCTAGCTAAATACTTACCACTAGAGCAACTCAAAAATAATTTAAGACCAATCTATACCCTAGCATATGAATTTGGTGGGAAAAATTTCGGTCTGGTTATGGCGATTTTGGCCATTCTAACGATGACTTCAATGGCAAACGCAGGCCTTTTAGCAGCTTCTCGTTTCCCTTTTGCCATGAGCCGTGATCACCTTATCCCAAGGCTATTTGGACATCTTCATCGAAAATTTCTTACACCAGTATGGAGTATTTTGGCCTCAGGACTTGTCATCGCCTGTGCCATCTACTTTTTAAATATTGCTAAGATCGCAAAGCTTGCTTCAGCATTCATTCTAACAATTTACATGATTGAAAATATTGCTGTTATCGCTCTAAGAGAAACACATATCCAGTGGTATAAACCGACTTACAAATCACCACTATATCCGTACGTCCAAATTTTCGGAATTCTTTCAACTCTATACTTACTTGTAATGATGAAAGACTTGGCCGTGATTGGGCTGGTTTCAATTTCAGTTCCAGGAATTTTGATTTATCTCTTCTACGCTAAAGGACGTGTTAACCGAAAAGGAGTTCTTGGTATCAGAGGAAAGAGAACGGACCTAGTAAATGAGGCCCAATTTCCTGCTCCAGCAATGTCGGAAAAATTAAGTCTTGATCAAGACGCTAATGTTGTCGTGGCCCTCATTGGAAATGAGCGATCACCAGAGATGCTCATTGATATGGGGACATCACTTGCGGGTGGAGAAAATATTGAAGTTGCTCACCTGACAGAGGCACCTGAGCAAACTGATCTTAATGACTTTACTGATGAAGACCCAAAACTTAGGTCTTTAAGACGTCGAGTTATTGCCATGGCCATTGAGAAGACAACACCAATTAACTTTGATCCAATTGTTACCCACGATCTATCAAAATCAATCTTTGAAATTGGCCAAAGACTACACTGTAATTGGCTATTCATGGAGTGGAAAGGACGCCTACGTGATACATTCACAACACAAAGTCCCGTAGCATGGCTAAGGTCTCATTTAAATTGTCACCTCGTTATCTTTAGAGACAATGGTGTGAGGTATATGAGAAAGATTATGGTTTTAATTGACCAAAACTCAAATGATGTCACACTAATTCAGGCGGCCCAACAAATTGCAGAGGCCCATAAAGCAGAGATCACATTTATCTACTTAACCGACAAAGACCTTACAATTGAAGAGACCTCTCAAGTTGAGAAGTATATTCGCCTTATTAGTGGTGATATGAATGTTAGAACAACTGGACACATTATAAAGTATCACGACAAAGTCGATACTCTAGAAACGATTACAGTTGAATATGACCTGCTCGTTTTCAACTCAAATAAGAAGCATCGTTGGTTTCATGTCTTTGGTACAGAAGATGACCAAATTATGGCAAAGGCTTCATGTTCAGTTCTTGGGATTCATACAGGAAACGCGAATTAAAGTAGCTCAGACTTTGGAAGGCTTATAGAGAAAGTCGTATATTCAGAGTCTGGGTCATACGTTAAACTTCCACCGTGATCCATAATAATTTCACGGCTAATATTTAGGCCAAGACCTGTTCCCTTTTCTTTACTTTTAGTTGTATAGAAACGATTAAAGATTTTTTGAGCTATATCTTTTTCAATCCCTTGCCCACTATCTAATACCTCAAGGATAACGTGTTGAGCATCATCTAGAAGATTAATTTCAATCCATTGCTCTTTAAGTCCAGCAATCGCATCGTGAGAGTTGTTAAATAAGTTGATTAAAACTTGAATAATCTCTGATGAGTTAATATTCACGAGATCCGAATCAGCATCATTTGAAAAAACGATGCGAAGACTTTCGTCAACAAGCCCTGTTTTAAATAATGCAATAGAGTCATGAACAATCGATGACAAGCTTGTCATCTCACGCATTGAGCGATCATCTTGAGAATAAATATTGAGAGAGCTAACAATATTTGCAATTCGATTTTTTTGCTCACCAATTGAGCGAATTTTCTCTAATAATTGCTCTGAACTAATCGTTTCACCACGTCGCTCAATGGCCTGAACCTGCAGTTCGATGATTGCTAATGGATTATTCACTTCATGAGCTATATTGGCGGCCATTTGTCCGAGGGCCGTCCACTTACTCATTTTATCAATTGTTGCTTTTTGAGAATCAATTTCGCGGTTACGACGGAAGCGTTCCGTAACATCGGCCGTACGATCAAGAAAGTAGTGACCTAGCTGATTGAAGTCATGATACTCCATTGAGCATTCAAAAACTGACTCCTCATCATCTCCCATTTCCATAAAAACAGTATCAGTGATAATTTCACCGACAGATTCTTTTGCTCGATCAGCACGTTGATAGAATTTCTTAAGATTTTTTCCACTTACAACATCTTTAATATTTAGCCCAACGAGAGGCTTTCCATTCCAAGTCGCATCCGCTTTTGAAACGTAGACAAAGTTATAATCCTTATCAAAGACAGTGAAAATATCAGAACTTTGCTCAACCATTTCTCTAATAAAGAAATTTGTCGAGCTAGTAGTAAGATTAACTTCATGCGGGCGAATCTTAGATAAAACTCTCTTATTGCCTTCATCGTCAATAAAAGGATTAAATTCGACATCCCAAGTAATAGCATCTCGATTAAGTCGATTCGTAAGTATAATCTGCTCTCGGCCAAACTCTCCGTTTAGCGCTCTTGCAAAACAATTCTTAACTTTTAAAACTTCAGATTCGCTTAAGTGACCTTTGTAGTAATCATAAACACTCATTCCAAGATAATCTTCAGAGAATCCAAAAAGAGTTGTTGAAACAAAGAGGAAACAAGCATTTTCATCAAACACAGCAACTCGAACATTTTGCTCTTCAAAATTTCCAAGCTTTAATAAATCGATCAGTTGCTGTGTGTTCATATAGTTTCTGTTTGTTTTCTAAACGAATTTTACCACACAATAATTCTTCTTCCCCTTCTTTAGAATTAAGCAAGACTCACTTGCCAAATCTGAGGTAGTTATCACGTGATCAACATTAGCATTCTTAATGTTATTGATGGCAACACCGTTTTGAGTGACCATTTTTCTTGCCTCTCCCTTTGATTTAAACAAAGGAGTTGCAGCAAGCATATCTAAGTAAGTAATTTCACCTAATTGCGATTTTTCAAGCTCAATCGAAGGAACATCATCAAAAATACCCGCTAACTCTGCATCAGTCGTATTTTCAATAACCTTACCAAAGAAGAAGTCTGTTGCTTTCTGTGCCGCTTCTATCCCTTCTTTACCGTGAACTAAGCTTACGATCTCTTCGGCCAGTCTTTTTTGTGCTGCTCTTAAATGAGGCTCTGTTTCAACTAACTTCTCGTATTCAGCAATTTCTTCTAAAGTTAAAAACGTTAAAGTTTTTAGATATCTAATTACTGAAGAATCATCTGAATTAAGTAGGAATTGGTACATCTTGTATGGAGATGTCATTGTTGGGTCAAGATAGATTGCTCCACCTTCAGACTTACCAAACTTCTTTCCATTGGAATCAGTTAGAAGTGGAATTGTCATACAAAATGCAGGCTTCTGGTGCATCTTACGAGTAAGATCCATTCCTGCAGTCATATTCCCCCACTGATCTGCTCCACCAATTTGTAAGCTTACATCATATTCTTTATTCAGGTGAGCAAAGTCATAACCTTGAATAACTTGGTATGTGAACTCAGTATAGCTAATTCCAGCTTCTGAGCTAATTCTCGACTTTACAGAGTCCTTTGCAAGCATTTCACCAACACGAAATCTCTTACCAACATCTCTTAGAAACTCGAGGAATGAAAACTTTCCAATCCAGTCAATATTGTTAACCATTGTGGCCGCATTCTCACCTTCAAAATCTAATAGCTTTTGAAGCTGTGCCTTTTGACCTTCAAGGTTTTGAAGAACTTGATCTTCTGATTGAAGATTTCTCTCATCACTTTTCCCAGAAGGATCACCAATCATTCCTGTTGCACCACCAACTAGAACGTAAGGCTTATGACCTTGTCTTTGAAGACGCATCATTGTAACAACTGCAAACAAATTCCCTAATTGAAGAGATCTTGCCGTTGGATCGTAACCACAATAGAATGAAATTTTCTTATCATTTAAAATTTCTTTTAACTCTTCGTGTGAGTATTGATTAACAATTCCTCTTGCTTCTAATTCTTCAAAAAAATTCATTACGCTAGTCTCTCTTTAATAATTGATACTGGAGTAAGTGCCACAACAGTTTTTAAATCTGGCCCATGAGCTCTACCTGTTAGGCATACTCTCGTTCCCATAAAAAGTGGCTTCCCTTTAATTTTTAATTCTTTCTTTAAGTAATCCATCCACTCACCAACTTGCTCTTCAGTAACGTTAGTCGTTTGATCTGCTAGTTGTGCCTTTAGGTATTCCTTAATCTGTGGAGTTGTCTCCCACGAAATCGCTTCTTCATATTGTGGATCTGCATCGACACCAGCATCAAAGAAAATTGGCAGGTGCTCATTAATATTGCTAAATAGCTGGACCTTGTCTTTCATAAGTCCTGCAAACTTAATCTTCCAAGCTTCATCTTGCTTATGGTATTCACTTCCTTCAGCAATGAAGCGATCAAAACCAGCAGCAATATCTTTGTCATCTAACTTTCTTAGCCACTGCTCGTTGAAGAAATTTAACTTTGCAATATCGTACATTGCTGAAGACTTAGAAAATCTTTCGTAACCAAATTTATTACCAAGTTCATTTACATCAAAAATATCTGTCTCTTCAGGATGTGACCAACCAAGAAGACAAAGGTAATTTGCAAGTGCCGCAGGAAGATAACCTTGATCCTTATACTGAGTAACCGAAGTTGCCCCATGGCGCTTCGAAAGCTTTTGACGATCGTGACCAATAAGTAGTGAGACGTGACCAAACTGAGGAGGTGTCACACCCATTGCATCGTAGATCATAAGCTGGCGACATGTATTGTTTAAGTGCTCTTCTGCACGGAATACGTGAGTCATCTCCATCTTTGCATCATCAACAACACAACAGAAGTTATAAACAGGCATTCCATTCGCTCTTAAGATAACGAAGTCCCCTACCATATTTTCTGGAAATTTAACGTGACCCTTTACAAGATCAGTGAACTCCCAAGTTTTTCCAGGGTTCTTAAAACGAATTACATATTCTTCACCCGCATCAATTCTCGCCTTAGCTTGGGCCGGGTCAAGATCACGATATTGTCCGTGATAAGCATGTGGGTCTTTATTTTCACTTGCTGCTTTTTCAGTTAATCGCTCTAATTCAATACTTGTTAAGAAACATGGATAAGCTAATCCACGATTAATAAAGTCCCAAGCAATGTCTTTATAAATATCAAGTCTTTCAGACTGACGGTATGGACCAAAGTCTCCACCCTTATCAGGACCTTCATCATGCTCGATTCCCATCCATTTAAGGTCAGCAATTTGCGCTTCTTCATACTCACGCTTTGATCTTTCAAGGTCAGTATCTTCAATTCTTAAGATATATTTTCCACCATTTGCCTTAGCAAAAAGGTAGCTGTAAAGAGCAGTACGAGCGCCACCGATGTGAAGGTAGCCAGTTGGAGAAGGTGCAAAACGAACACGAACAGTCATGTAAATTCCTTTGGGTAATTAAATGTATTTTAAATTAATGTAGTTGAGCGATATTATAGCTTTTTAAATAGGAAAAGACACTTTCAAAGTCGCACTTTTTGGGGAAAAACACTTGATATTATAGACTATTTAGAATCGAGTCCACGTGGTCAACATTCTTTAAACGCTTGGACATGGAACGTGACACGATGCAATTCTCGCCATAACAAGTATTCGTAATATTTTTGAAGCAAGAACTAAGTAGTTGAAAGTAACGTGGCGTTCCAACAACAATACGGCCAGAGCCATCTTCCTTGGAAACGATCTTATCCGCATGAAGCTTAAGACACTCATCGACACCGAAAGTTGTATACTCAAGCAAATATTGTTTACGTGCCTTTAGGTATTTATTCGCAAGCTCAACTTTGGGATGTGAAGCATAGGAGCTTAGTCCAAAGAGCAATTGACAGGATACGAATAAACTCATTAACTTAGTCATAAATTGATTCTAACAATATATTTTCCTTTAGCAATGAGAAATAAATGCGCAGAGAAATTGAATTAAATTCCAACGGACTTGATACACTTGATGATTACTTAGTTGAGTGCGGCCGCTTATTTGATTTCCCAAGTTTCTATACGAATAATATCGACGAACTCTACGAATTTATCCAAACTTATACTGATAAAAACTTAAGTTTATATTGGTCAAATACAAAAGATGCGCAAAATAAATTAGGCCAAGATTTCTATCGTTTAAAAGAAGTTTTTGACTTGATTAGTTCACAATATAGCGAATTTCGATTTTATGTTAATGAGTAAGATAACTCGTTTGTCCTGAATTAACTTCTATCACTGAAGTCCTATTTCCATGTGAAACAATAAGCTCAGCGCTTGTATCACCATCTATTAAATACCCTTTATAAAAGTATAGGTCATCTCTAATATGGATAAAGCTCAAACGTAAACCACGCTGAATATTATTTGAATGAACCCAAAAAGGGCCTTTTTCTTTAGTTCTTAAATAAACTGCAAACGTATTAATATCTTTTGCATAATTAATTTTTACTTTCTGATTACCTAGAAATTCTTTTTCAAAAATCGCCAAACTTGAGTTTTCACAACGAGCAGGTGAAATAAGACAGTACTTTGATACAAGGGTTGTAGCAGGTGTTCCAAAAAGGCGAAATCTTAAATGAACACCGTCGATATTATAATGAGTCGAAACCTCTTGTTCATTTTTTATATTTGGATTTGAACTAAAAGGGGCCACGGCAAAATCCCCTTCAATATCAAATATACTCGGTGCCAGCGTCGCTGAAATCGTGACAAAGTTTTTATCAGAAATAATATCCTTAAAATGAGAACTCTTGAAGAACTCCAATGTTTCAACAACTTTCTTAGAGCCAATTTTCATATTTTTTAATTCTTTCTTACCAAGAATTGGCAACACAAATGTCCCTAAGGAATAGCCTAGGTTTGCTATAATCGCTCCATAATAAGGTGTCGCCATTGTCATGATATTCTTTACTCGATGACGAATCGGATCTTGGGCCTCATCCATACTCTTAAGCCAAAACATCGTAATAAGGCCACCTTGGGAGTGGGCAACGATTGTAATTTTTGAATTACTATGTTCAAAGTTCTTATGCATGTAGGAATCAAAACTTTGGATAAAGTCTTCAAGATTTAATTTATTATTTCCTGTGTCGTATTCAAAAAAATGAGAGTTGATACACTCATTGGGGTGATATTTTTTTAAGTACTCGGCCCAATGGCCAAAAGCACCCTTATTGCTTGCGATCCCATGGATAAAGACCACATCGTGACCTTTATGAGAGTCACTAGTGCTACAAGTAGCACTAGCATTAATTGAAAATAGAAATAAAAAAGATAATACTAAAAATCTCAATTTACTCCATACCTTCTGGGTAGATCTGAATTGCATGATTTAGAGTCGTTTGTACCCAAGCATATTCTCTTGCAATAAGTGGTGCATTTAAGAAATCTTCTTCACCTTCTTTCACAAGATCATAGTCATATTTTGGCATATTTTCATTTGGATAAATTGAATCACGAACGTAGAATACACCTTTTGAAGCGCATCCAACTTCCTCGTAACGTTTTTGAACAGCATCTCCCTTTTCCATCACTTTTTCAGCATTGGCCAAGTACTTAGCACGCCAAGAATCAGATTTTGTTTTCTCGGCCTTCTCTAACCAGTAGTCACGCTTCTCTTCCATAAAAGGTTTAAAAGATGAAACAAATGGACATCCCTTTGTATCAGCATTGTCATTGTAGCCAAAAATATAATTAGCGTGCCAGAAACCCTTATGGTTATAAATGACAAGAACTGGAGCATTTCTTTTATGAAGAGCTTTTTTAATTCTTTCAACAATATCTGCTGGAGCTTTTGCAACAGACCACTGGTCTTTATCAGCATCAACATGAAGGACTTCTCTTTTAAACTTTGGAAGCTTGTACTCAACAGCATTTTTCCCAATAGTATCTGTTAAATCAATCCAATTAAATTGTGTCCCATAAGATCCATCTTCATCATTTACATCTGTTACAACACGCTTGCCATCAACTTTCTTAAAGTTACCTTTTGTAAAACGGTAATCCTTATTTGAGAACATCACAGAACTTTTATTAATTCTTCTGATATTATCCGTTCTCCAGTTATCAATTTCGTCTTGATTAGTTTTATTAGTCTTTAAAGACATATAGTAACGTTCAGCAAAATCAACTTTATTATCACCTTCAAGATTATTTAGGCGGTTGTACCACCACTCAACAACACCAGTATGTGACATATATAGACATGAGCCAGCATCCTCTTGTGAAGGTGCAGCAACAACATATTTCATTAATTCGTTAAAACCACCAGCAGTCACTTCATCTTCAATGAAAGAATTAGGATTAATTGTACCTACATAATCCTTTGGAAGTGATTGATAAGTTGAGATTTCGGCCTGAGCTGACAATGTAGAAATGGCCGCAGCAATTGCGAGTAAAGTTTTAAACATATTCCCTCTTTTAAATTTAACTTTTTTCATGTGTGAAGAGTGAAATGCTAGCAAACTTGAATCATAATCACAAAAATTAAGACGAAATGAAGCGATGCGCATGCATTAGCTGCGCATCAAGTATTGAATATTTTGTTTTAATATTTTTTATTCGTTTGCTTGCTACTATGAAAGATAAATAACAACGGATGCACCAATTGCAGTGACCGCTATAAGAATCCAAGTGTTCATAGCAGAGCTTCTCTTCACTTCTTTACGATTCGTTACATACTTCTTATTGCGTTTATTCTTATTAGACTTACCCATTACATCCTCCATAAATAATCACAGGCAAAGTATTTTATACAAATTTTATAGCGTTAGCATAGACCGAGTGCTCCACTCGGAGAACAACACTTTAAAAAAGTATTTTCTACCTAGCGACAAAGCGAGTTAAATCACCAAAATAACTATGATATTATAGTTCTATGACGGGAAGAAAATTACTTGATCAACTTATTATTGCATTCTTGCTACTGACAACGATGGCCACAGTTGGCGTCTTCGTTTACACCAATGTTATCTACAAAAAAGAGCTACCAAATAGTGCTACAGAAATGCAGGCGCTTAAAGATGACTTCAAACAAATCAATTTCCCAACAACTTATGTTCTAGATAAGATTACAGTCAACCTAGACTCGGCAACTCGCCGTCTTAGATTTCTTGATGTACAAATCAACCTTGTCCTCTTCACTCAAGACGACTCTCAAATACTCGATACGATCAAACCACAAATTTATGACATCATTATTGATGTCGCAGCATCAATTGAACCTGATGAACTAAACTCTCTTTCAGGGAAATTAATCTTTGAAGGACGAATCAAGAAACGTATCAATCAATTAGCAAAAAAGAGCGTCGTTAAAGAAGTATTTTATTCAAAATTCGTTGTTCAATAACCACGAATTATTTTTCTATGCTATAGTGTAAAAATCATGAATCTATAATCACTTAGAAATCCATTTCTTTATTTCAATCGACTAACCGAGGTGATTATCGTGAACACTTCTCACATTTAAAATTCATTTTTTTCATTCACAAATTTTTAAATTGAGAGGTCTCCATGCGATCTTATCTACTACTATTCTACCTAGGATTAGGACTTCCTGCATATGAAGTACGATTTCTAGCGAGAAGAAAAAATATCGAAAATGTTTCAACAGAATATGACTTAGCTGAGCGTAAGCAAAAACTTAAAAAGAAAACACGACTTTATAAGAAAGGTAAACGTCGAAATAATCAACACTACCGTCAAAAGCATTTTGCGCTTAAAGGCAGCCATTCGAAGGATGCACGTTATAGTAATGGAAATAAATTAAGAAGAATGTTTATTAATATGTAGCTCTAAAATGTTATAAGGCCCGCGAGGGAAGCGGGCCTTAAGACAACAACACATGGGAATTTAAAAAAGGAATTTTTAAATTACTCGCAACGGCCTTCATTTACATAAATGGCCTTTGCACGATATAGTTCACACGAATTTGGAAAGCTAATAAACGCATCACCGTCGATACCGCTAATGGCACCACAAACAGGAGCGAAGACTTCAGGGCATACGTTAAGCTGTCTAGGCTCATCTACCCAATTCTTACAGTTAAGAACTGCTTCAAGCTTGTACTTACCTAGTCCAGCTTGCTTAAGAGCAAATTGTCCATCTTCACAGCTTTGAGCTTCAAAGTACTCATTTACTAATTCGATTTCTTCATTTTGCTCAGTGATAATAACTTTGAAGATTCTTCCTCTAAATGATTGAGAATCAATAAGATCACCATTAAGAATAATTTCTTTTGCACTTACATTCATTGCTAATACTGCAAGAAAAATAATTGAAACTAATTTACTCATAATCCTACTCCCTAAACCTTCTAAAAAAATTCAAAGTCTTATCTTGTGAAAGGAGTTATAGAACAAAGAATAAATTAGTAGAAATTATATATAATAATCATTATCCATAATTATATGTTATACTTGATCCTATAGAACCACCTAAGGTACTGAAATTATGAACATAGACTATATTTCTATTCCTACACTGCGTGTTTTCATCGAAGTTTATGAGACAATGAATATGTCTCAAACAGCAAAAAATCTTGCGATGACCCAACCTGGGGTGTCTCAGCACATCAAATCCCTTGAGGGACTACTGCAAATCTCCCTTTTTGATCGTATTAATAAGAAGGTCTTACCAACGGAGCAGGCCCACAGGCTCTATACGGAGTGTCGCCAAATTCTTGAGAATCTTGAAAGCGCCCTCGCAGACGTTTCGGCCAAAAAGAATGTTTTAAAAGGTACTTTACATATTGGGATGCCAATTGAGTTTGGTAATAACAGACTTATTCCAATCATTGCTGAATGGCTTAAGTTACATCCCGAAGTCTCCTTGCAAATTAACTATGACCACGCCGCTAGACAAAGCCAGCTTCTTTTAAATGGTGGCCTAGACTTTGCGATCACAGACAGTTTCAACTTTCCAAAACAAATTGCGACACGAAACCTATCAAGTGAAAGACTTATTCTTTGCTGCTCAAAAGAGTATGCGAGCTCTCACGGCCTAAGCGAGAATACGAAATTTAAAAAGGCAGATGAATTAGACTTTATTGCATACCTAGAAGGCTCACCTGTTATCACAAGCTGGTTTAAATACCACCTTAACAAGAACTTTAACAAACATCCAAAAGCGCAATTAATGGACGTTCAAGGTGTTCTGCGCCTAACTCTTGCGGGAGTAGGAATTTCCGTTCTTCCCCTACACGTTATCGAACGCTCAGATAATAAATCAAAGCTCATGCTCTTTAAGGGAACAAAAGATCACATGATTAACGAGCTAAACCTTGCCTTTTTAAATGCTAGAAAATTAGGGCCAGTGGCCTCAAGTTTGTTTGAATTCTTAACGGAGAATATTTAGGAATAAAAAAAGGCCGCTAAAAAGCGGCCTTGATATAAAAAATTTTGGTTTGAATTATTGATTCATTCCTGGAGCTGTAGACTCGTCAGTAGTCGTAACGTTTGACTCTTCGTCTTTTAATCCATTTAGGTATTCTTCAACCTGAGCCTTAGTTACTTTACCCTCAGCGATAAGCTTATCTCTTAATCTTAGGTCTAAAATTTTCTCTTGTAACGCTCTTGAAAGTCTCATTGAATTTCCTTATTTAAAAAATTAACGATTGATATATTTATAATAATGTAGCTTTATATCATGTGTTATTTGCTTTGGAAACCCCTAAAAATATCAGGGACTTAAAAAGCTTATTGCCAAAACCTTGGTTCATCTGGATTTGGACGCTCCTCATCATCAACTAATCTTAGGTGACTTTTCTTTTTCTTGCTTGTCGATTTCCCACCTTGCTTAGTTGCAATACGAGAGCCTTGAGAGCGTACGTAATGACCTAGGGCCCTAAAACCTAAAACAAATACAGCACCGAAAATCATAGAAGCAATATTTGCAAAGGCCTGTGCACCACCTGGAGTGAAAAAGCCTTGGTACACATTCATCCCCGCAAGGATTAAACAGAAGTACTTGGCCTTTACCGGAATGATCATAAAGAATTGAAAAATACGATCAGGGTAAATACATGCGTAACTCACACACATTGCAGATGATAAGAATGCCATTCCATGAAATGGATAATTTATCGTTGCACCACCCATAAAGAGTGCAAAAATAGTGTATGCAAAAGCGTTAACAAGAGCTGCAATCACAAGATACTGTAGGTACCTCTTTGCTCCCCAACGCATCTCAAGATCACTTCCAAGAAACCAAAATAGAAGCCCTGTAAAGACAACATTAAAAAGACCAGTATTCACAAAAGGATATGTAAATAACTTATAAATGAGACCGGCCTTTAGCGCTGAAACGTTGAGCCCTAAAGTATTAACTAATGAGATATTAAGAAATTGTGCAAAGACTGCGCTTATAAGAAAGGATGCGACAATGATCCCGATGAGATACTTGTTTACCTTTGTTAATGGCGGCAGATAAATATTTTGCATTCTTTCTCCTTACATTTTTTGAGCAATCTCGATGAGAACTCCACCAGTTGATTTTGGATGAATAAAGTTCACTAAACAATTATTCGCTCCAGGGCGTGGCGCTTCATAGAGAAGATTATAACCTAAGTCCCTAAGCTCTTGTGACTTTTTTGCAACATCAGGAACGCGGTAACACATATGGTGAATCCCTGGACCTTTTTTCTCAAGATACTTGGCAATTGGGCCTTGACCATCAATCGGCTCAAGTAATTCAATATGAGCATTTTCATCAATATGAGCAAAAGAAGTCGTCACTTGCTGATCTTCAACCACTTCTCGGTGGTTAAATTCTAAACCTAAGTCACGATAAATTTTTTCGGCATTATCTAGATTCTCAACTGCGATCGCAATGTGATCTAGGAAACAATCTTTATTAAACATGATTTCTCCACTTTTCTTACTTAGTAATTTTCAAGCATTATAGAAAAGTCCGAAGGCTTGAGCAACCTTACAAGTTACTATTAATAACTAAAGATCGCTCAAGTTAAATGGTGGTGAATCCAGAACATCCTCACCTGAACAGTCTGCAGGAGTCGTTGGAGTAGCTGGCTCTTGAGGTGTAATTGGTGGCTTACAAAGACCGTTTACACAATCACCAAAAGTTGGAACTGAATAACATCTCTTCTCACAAGAAAGAGCATTATTCGGGTCGTTGACACGAATGAGGTAACACTGTCTAACGTATTCGATACGACAGAACTCTTTCGAGACACAACTTTGATTTGGAACCTTTGAACAAAGAACTTGTTCGAAGTCATTATTAATATGATCACGACATGTATTAGTCGTTCCATCACAACAAAGTGACGCACAATCAAAATCTGAATTACAACTATTTCCAGTAGGAAGATTTCCTGTTGAATCAAAATCATCACTACACTGCCCTACAATTGAGCGAGAAAAACAACGATTATTAAAACAACACTCTCCTGAACCACATTCACGATTTGCACTACATGACTTTAGAGAATTAAAATCATAACCATCTTTAGCACCAAGGCCTGTCTTTAGTAATTGAAGCTTAATCTCTTTTGTTTCAGCAATTTGAACTTCAAAACCATCTTCCATTGTAAACAGCTCAATTGTCCCTGTTACGTTACAACTTGAAACCGTCTCACCAGTTGATGCGTTATAATTCTTAGCTCTAATATTACAACCATCCATATAGTACGTATCACCAGCAGCATTTAGAGTTTGAACAGAACGGTTAGAAAATGGAGATTGAGAACCTAAGTATTGAATCCCAGTTGTTTGATAATTAATCTTTCCTGCACGTGGGAACAGGTATGCCTGAGTTCCTGAAGCAATATTCGTAAAATCTGCAGCACCAGAAAGTGGTGCTTTAAAAATTGCACTTGGAGTCGTTCCCGACTGATAAACAGCTGCACCTTTAATTTCCCACTCATCTTCGTTATGAATACGATATGGGCCACGGTAATCATAAGCTCCCCCACCTAAAGCAAGAGCAGTGCCTACGGCCGCAGGATGATTCACACCAAAAAGGCTTTGAAACATCGCTGAGTCTTTCTTATCAGGAAGACACTTATATAAATTAGTCTCTAAAGATTCATTTGCAAGAAGATTACCTTCAATATCAATTTGCTCAAATACAGGTGTATTTGTTTTAGAAACTGTTTCAGCATTTACGATTTCATCGTACCAAAGAGTTTGATCCTTAATTTTTGCATATGAGTAAAGGCACACATCCCCTGCTTGATTACAGTAAGGATGACTAATAGAAGATGTAAAAGTTGGATCGTCTTCTAAACGTAGACCACGACAGTAAAGACCTGCATTAGTTGCATCACCTTCAACATCTTCGGCCGTATCATTATCATAATCATTGTAGTCAAATAGATCATAAAGAAGTCTGATGTCGTTAAACTTCTTATCTGCTAAATCAAATGTAATAACATTAATAGTTGAAAACTCAGTAATCCCTGAACCAGGAACTTGACCAACAACACCATCTAAAACAATTGGTGTTCTCTCTCGTCCAAAATAGAAGCGTCCTTTCACAACACGATTCTTAAGGGATGAAATATTTAAACCAGTAAGGTGGAGCTTCCCTCTAAAATCTTTAGGAATTGAAACTTTCTTTTTAAAAGATCCAGTATTTGGGTCAATGATTTGAGTAATTTCAACGGCAGTTGTATTAGGAATACTTGTGATAGTCTCATTATCTCCATCTGTTGCATTATTTCCACCAGATGATCCACCACTTCCGTTATCTCCACTTCCAACTTCTTCAGATGGATTCTCTACAATGTCACGCACAGAACGTGGCTGCTCCATACAAGAAACAAAAAGTGAAAGTGTGAATAGGTAGACTAAGACATTCTTCATCATTAATTTGGCCTTAAGTTAATAATCTTCACTCTACTTATCGAAATCAGAGAAAATTAAGTTAACCCTAAGTAAATATTAACCTCGAACTTGAAAAATCTGCCGATAAAGCGCTAAGGAGCTGAATTTACGAATAAACTCGTAAATCAGCTGCCTTAAATATGTGCAATTTGGAATTAGATAATGAAGAATCTAGGCTTTTCTAAACAAGGAAACAAGAACCCCTGTTAGCACGTCTTGAATCAGAGTTAATAACAGACAAATTATATAAATTAATTCAATCGCTATCCCCGTCCCTGGCGCGTAATTAGTAACGACTTGAGCAATCCCTGCAATAATGAATGTCAGAACAAGAAATCCTAAATATATAACGCCCAAAGATGAAACCTTATTCTTTGTAATAGTAAAGTTAGACTCACCTTCTTTATCAAAGAGAATTGCTGTCATGGCCACGTAGCTATAAAAGTAAGTCACATAGAAAAATGGAATAATGAAAAAGGCCAGACCAAGAATCATAAGAATCGAAGTTAAGAAGCCATAGAACATATAAGTCGGGATATCCCACAGTACTTTTGAAACTCGGTATGGTAATTTTTCGAAAGCAAAGAAGAAGAAATTAAGAATAAAAACCGACTGAATAATTGTACCAAAAACATTTACCGCGGCCACCGTAATTACCGTCATGTCATCTTGAGCATTAAAATATGCTAGGCCATAAGCCTTTAATGCGAATGATAAAAAGAATAGTGGTAAATAATGAGGAAGATTCCCCTTCATTGCGCTTACTGCTTCATACATTGAATCAATAAAAGAAAGGTCCTTACTATCTTCGTTAGTGACTTCTTCATGATGCATATCCATTTGCATCCTCCCTATAAGTTAGTCTTGAATATATTCAAACGTACGCTTTGCATGATTCTTTCTCACACCAGGAACTTTAAAAAGTTGCCCGTGAAAAGAAATATACACACCTGCTTCTACTATTTTAGCAGCATATAGACTTTCTGTAACATTTTGAAAGGCATCACTATCAACAAAGCCCATAGGCTTCATCGCTCCAGTGAAAATGATTGGAACTTGCAAGTTTTTTGCGCCGTCAAGAGCGTCATAAACAAATTGTGCAGACTTTGCCATGGTATCAGTTCCATGCAACACGATTAGAGGAATATTTTTCTCCAACTGCGCCTTTATTGTCTTAAGCAAAACCTGACGATCATAATCAGTGAAATACAGCGAGTCTTTATTGATAATATTCATTATGTGAAGCTTCGTATAAGGAAGCCTTAGACGGTCAATGATAGTCTGGCGAATAAAAGAATCTCGATTCTTTAATGAACCATCGCTCTCGCTATAGGACTTCTCTATTGTTCCACCTGTTGAAATTAATTGAATATCTTGAACATGGTTTTCCATGTACTTCCCTCGCTATAAAAATGAATTCCTATCTTATACCTAATTTTTTCAATGATTTTAAGAATTTAAGTAATTTTTTTACTCTTAACCCTTGACGCTCATCATTTTGCTCCCATCTTTGGGTCGTAAGAACAATTATCTACTTGATTATATATGAAGGAGTATCAATGACTAATCGCACAGGACAAATCTCTGTTGCAACAAGCGACATTTTTCCAATTATTAAGAAATGGCTTTATTCAGAACACGATATCTTCATCCGCGAGCTGATTGCCAACGCAAGTGATGCCATCACAAAGCGCGCCACACTTGCACGTCAAACGGGAGATGAGCTTCCTACTGGAAGAATTTCTGTAAAAGTAAATAAAGACGCTAAAACAATCACGGTTACTGATAACGGGATTGGAATGAGCGAAGAAGAAGTTGAAAAATACATTGCTCAACTGGCTTTTTCTGGAGCTGAAGAGTTCGTAAAGAAAATGGAAGAAGTTGGCGGCGAATCAGATAATGATATTATCGGTAAATTCGGACTTGGTTTCTATTCAGCATTTATGGTTGCAAAAAAAGTTGAAGTTGACTCTCTTTCAATGACTAAAGGCTCAACAGCAACAAAATGGTCTTGCGAAGGTGATACAGAATACACTTTCTCTGACTCTGATAAAAAAGAAGTTGGTACAACGATTACACTTCACATTGCTGAAGACTCTGAAGAGTTTCTAAACAAGTGGAAACTAAATGAGACTCTATCTAACCACTGTGATTTTATGCCATATGAAATTGCATTATTAGATGAAGCAAATAAAGAAGATACTGAAACAATTGTAAATGACACAAAACCTATCTGGAAGCGTGATCCTAAGGAATTAACTGATGAGGACTACAAAGGTCTCTATCGTAAATTATTTCCAATGGACGGAGAGCCCCTATTTTGGATTCACCTAAATGTTGATCACCCATTTACATTAAACGGGATTTTATTCTTCCCAAAATACAACCCAATGAAGCCAGTTGGTGATAAGAATATTCGTCTATACTGTCGCCAAGTATTCGTTTCTGATAACGTAAAAAATATTATTCCAGAGTTCTTAGGACTTCTTAAAGGTGCTATTGACTCTCATGACATCCCACTTAACGTATCAAGATCATCTCTACAAGGTGATCCAAATATTAGAAAGATTTCAAATTATATTGTTAAGAAAGTTGCAGAGGCCCTAAAACTTCTTAATAAGAAAGATAGAGCAAAGTATGAAAGCATCTGGAATGATATTGGGCTATTTGTAAAATACGGTTGTGTTTCTGATGAGAAATTTGATGATTTAATGCGTGAGCGAGTACTATTTAAAACTAATGAAGGACAATTTGTTACACTAAACGAATACCTTGAATCAGTACCTGCTGACTACGCTGAGAAAATGGCCGGAAAAATTCTCTACTTTGAAAAAGATGCGGCCAACCAATCTCTTCTAGCTCAACTTAAAGAAGCTGGAATTAAGGCCTTAGAGACAGATAATCATATCGATCCACACTTCATCCAACACTCGGAAATGAAGAAATTCAAAAAGGGTGAAGAAGAAGTTGAAATCAAATTTGTAAGTGTTGATTCTGAAATAGAAAACCTACTTGCAAGTGAAGCAACTTCTGAAAACGACATTAAAGTTAAAGAGATGTTTGCGAAATTCCTTGGTATTAAACTAGAAGAAAAAGAAGGTGAAGCACCGGCAAGTAAGGGACTTGAAATTGGCCGCATGGCAAATGCTCAAACACCTGCATATTTTAAAGTTGATGAGTCGATGAAACGCTTTGCTCAAATGACTCAGTCAATGGGTGGCGATCACCAATTCCCTATTAAGAAAACACTTGTCGTTAATACGACAAATCCACTAGTTCAAAGTGCATTCAAGATCCACACAAGTGGTAAGAATGAAGACCTAGCAAAGAAACTTTGTCAGCATGTTGAAGACCTAGCGGGTATCTCAAGTGAAGGACTAAAACCAGAAGAGCGCGATCTATTCGTAAAGCGTTCTCAAGATCTTATTAGCGAATTATCAAATCACATAAACTAAAAGTACACGCCACCTTTTCGAGATATTAAGAAGTTAAGAGCTTAATATTTAGAAAAGGTGGCCTTTCGCTCTATATAATTTTCAAAACTTGCCCTATCCAGACTCTTTTCGTTTATAGTCGGCCAGACAAAATAATAAAAGAGGATGACGAAATGAAGAGATTACTTCTTACAACGATCACTTTTGCAACAATTGTAAATAGTGCACAAGCAATGCCAAGTCTAATGAATGAAGATATGCCATCAACATCTGTTGCGACAGCTTTCACAGTGGCGCCAATCGGACTAGCAATTCAAGCAGTAGGTTCAGTAACTCATGCTACATTTTTAGCATCACTTGCGGTTTTTAATCCGTCAGAAGCAGTTCAAATGACTAAAGAATCTTTAGGAATTTATAACAGAGAAGAAATCGAGCGTGCTATTGAAAGAAATGACCTTGATATCATCGACTCTTTGAGAGAGATGGTAAGAGAGGACCTAAAAGCTGGTGGACAAATTGAAAGCCTTGATCAACTTTCAGATAGAGATGTTGATCAACTTATTAATGTAGCACTATATATACCAAACGAATCTGAAGAATAATTTGAGGAAAGCAATGAAGAAACTAACTTTATCAATTCTAATGGCATTAACAATCTCTAATCCGGCCAATGCCCTGGAAACAACAAGAGATTTTCTAGACACAAGCTCAATGGTAACAACTGGTTGGGTTTATGCAGCAGGTTTATATACTGAAATGACTGCAACATTAGGTTTTCAAACTTCTTTTGCAGCAAGTGTATCTTCTCTACAGGTTACAGCAAGAGCGATTAACAATCTTAATCGTGAAGAAGTTGAAAGAGCAATTGAAAGAGATGATCAAGATACGCTTGATTCAATTAGAGATCTAATTAGATATGAATTAGAAGAAGCTGGTGAAATCTCTTCAGGAGATGAACTAAGTAATGAAGAAGCAGACATTCTTCTTTATGTTGTTTTAACAAAATAAAATTTCAAATAAAAAAAGGCCAGTTCGAAACTGGCCTTTTTTCTATCTATCCTCTGCTTTAAGTTATCTTTTAAAATGCTGCATTCTTCTCATCAAAGCTTCTTGCAAAAGTTTCAATTGAAACAACATTTGTACTTTCATCCATACCGTCTGCATGTTTAAATGCTACGTTCTTATTATGTGCACTCATTGCATTTCCGTTTGTATGTGATCTCTTTTCATATGTACGAGAATTTTCTTCTCTTTCAAGCTCTTCTTTACAAGAGATACAACAAGTAGCGATTGGTCTAGCATGTAATCTTTTGATAGAGATTTCTTCTCCACACTCTTCACACTCTCCAAAAGTACCGCTTGCAATTTTTTCTAGAGCACGATTAACTTTGTTAAGTAGAAATTTATCTCTTCCCATAAGCTTTAGCTTTAGTTGAGCATCTCTCTCATTAGAAGTTTGGTCGATAATGTCACCGCTAGTCTCGTTAGTTAATACTTGCTCGACACTTCCTGTAGTACTGACCAGCTGATTTTTAAGATTAATGAATAAGTTTTTGAAGTGTTCTTTTTGTTCAATGTTCATAGTATCTCCATTCAATCTAAAAATAAGTAGTCCATTACGTCTTACCTAAAGTTTTCTTCCTGATAACTTTAGAGAGATTCCTTTCTCTGCTTATTATAAAGCAATGAGCGTGCCAATTTTGAAGGCCTTAATTCGGATAAATTTTATGGAATTCGTGGTGTAAAAATGAATTTTGGGGCCAGACTGACTTTTTAAGGCCAGTATTGGCACCGTCAGAACGCACCAGTCCTCAATTTTAGTTGAGTTTAAACGAGTTTATCGTCTCGAGAGATAATCAAGCGTTCATCATCGATCATCTTTGAATAGATTATCATGACTTCCTGGTGTGCTTCTAGGGCCTGAGACTTTGGAACTTTTTTCTGGATAAAGAAAAGAATATCTTCTCGGATGCTTTTAGGAAGTTTTGCAAGAATCCCCTGTCGGTCTTCTTCCCTTTCTAGCTTTAAGGCATTTCCTAAGCTTTCAACTTTTACTTCTCTTAAGAACTCGCTCATCATCTGTGGTGTGATAAATTGCAGATCTTTTAAACGATACATACTCGCACGTAATTTATCTGCTAATTCAAAGTCCATCTTTGTGATATTAGAAATAAGAGTTTCCTTCTCTTCTTTATTCATTAAAGAGATGGCCTCAAGAATTGCTTCAAAGCCCGACTCTTTAGAACCTTTCGACATATGGATTATCCTTCATTAAATGATTCTTTACATAGTCGGCTACACCATCATCTACGATACGAAATTCGAAGTTTGGAAGTATTCTTCTAAACTTATCCATATCTGCTTGAGTGTAGTATTGATATTGATTACGAAGATGCATAGGCATATCGATAAATTCAACGTTTGGCTCACGTCCCATTGCAATGAACGTTTGATTCACGAGATTAAGAAAGCTATCGGCTCGACCTGTTCCAATATTATAAATACCAGAGTGCTTCGCCATCTCCTTCTCAGATAGCTCAATCATGGCATTAACAACATCTTTAACATAAACAAAGTCACGAAGCTGCTTACCATCCTCATACCCTTCTTTGTGCGACTTAAAGAGCTTAACCTTTCCAACTTCATTTATCTGTTCGTATGCTTTATGGACAAGAGAGCGCATCTCTTCCTTATGATACTCGTTAGGGCCATAGACATTAAAAAATTTAAGGCCAAACCAATGTTTTGGACGATCAGTTTGATTTAGAACCCACTCATCAAATAATTGCTTAGAGTAACCATAAGGATTTAGAGGGCGAAGCTTTCCAAGCTCCTCCTCTTTGTCTTCATAGCCAAGCTCACCGTCACCATAAGTGGCCGCAGAAGATGCATAGATATATGGAATATTTAAATCACATGCCAGGTCAAAATAGAACTTTGAATGACCAACATTATTAGTCATCAGATAATCCATATCCATCTCAGTTGTGGATGAGCAAGCACCCATGTGATAGATACAAGAAATCTGCTTATGAACTTCTTCTAATTGAATGTCGATAAACTCATCAGCATGAAAATATTCAGCATATTTAACGCCTTTTAAATTCTTCCACTTCTGATCATGATCAAAGCGGTCGACAATAATGATATCATCACGTCCGAGCTCGTTAAGCTTTGCAACAAGAACACTTCCAATAAATCCAGCGCCTCCTGTAACTAAGATCACGCCTCACCTTCTTTGCTCTCTAAACGCATTAGACTCGTTAGTGAAATTCCGCACATTGTAAGAAGAGCTAGAAGTTTATAACTATCAAGTCGTACATAGAGTTTATGATAACCTCTAAGCTTCTCTTCAAACACCTGATACTCTTCATCAGTGTGAGTGTAATTTGATTTTGCAATCTGAGAGTCGCGAATACCTGGTGATAGTTTAGTTGTATAAACGATGGCCAAGACAAGTGTTGTTAGGGCAATAAACTTCATCACCATTGAAGCCTTCCCTTTTTTCTTATAAAGAAAAGCTGCGATGATCAAAAGAATAGCAAAAATCATTTCAATAATATTGAACGATGTGAAGATAATTCCACCAAGAGTTCCTGCTTCTTTTAGAGAGCTAACATTTCTAAAAATACTTGGAGCTGCAATGAAGTCGATAAAGACGGTTGCAAAAAACCATGAAAGGCAGACGCCAAAAATTAAACTTAATAATACGTGTTTCTTTAGTAGTGATTTCATAAAGAAATCATACCGTCTATTTCATGTGATGACGAGAAAGATATGGGTGAACAATTAACGCAACAGCTAAAATACCCAGTTCAAAAAGTACGACTAACGGCAGCCAAAGTCCCATCATTGTAATGACATCAGGAGGAGTTAACATAGCAGAAACGACAGCGAAGCCAACATAAACATAACGTCTCATATTAGCTAGGGACTGCTTTGTTACTAGGCCCATAAAGCCTAAAATAAGAAGTACATTTGGTAGTTGAAAAATAAGGCCAAGGAAAACAAGAACCTTACTTGAAAGAACGAGGTAATCTTTTAGACCGATTGTTGCTTCAACATTTTGTACACCAAAGCCCATGAGGGTTTGAAATGTTAGTGGAAAAACGATGAAGTAACCAAAGCTTACGCCTATAGCAAACAGGAAGAGCCCAATAATAAGAAATGGCCTAACGGCCTTTTTTTCATGATCATAGAGACCTGGAGAGATAAATTTCCAAACCTGATAAAACCAAAGAGGACAAGAAAGAATAACACTTGAGTAAAATGCTACTTGAAATTGAGAAAGAACCTTATCAAGTAGTCCAAGATAGACAACCTTTCCCCCTCCAAAATCACCAAGAGCATCTCGCAGAGGCTTCAATAGAACTTCCTGGATGAGGTCACCATAGGCGTAGCAGGCCACGAAAGATATCAAAATTATGATTAATATCTTTATAAGTGCAGAGCGTAACTCTTCTAAATGGTCAATTAAACCCATCTCTTTCAAAACTTACCCTAGTTTTCCATCCATACTTAAAGTAAAATAAATTAATACTAATAATTTAACACAGTTAGAACGAATGAAATACCCATTATTAATTTTTATTGTTAATTTTATGATAGCTCTTCCAACACAGGCAAAGACGATCTTGCTCTGTCTTGGACAAGAAGAAAGCTACTATGCCAAAAGGTTTGAGACAGGGCCCCGCTATCACTTAAATCAAATTATGATTAATGAGATTTCATCAGTTGGTAATCCGCAATTTTCTAAAGGTTACTACAATAAGTTTTGTTCTGATCCGAGTAAATCACCGACGCTTAAATTACTTAAGGCCATGACAACTGGCCAAAGAAATATTTTCGACTTCAAAGAAGAAGACGGTGGAATTGGTGTTAAGTATTCGATGTCGACTTATAATGAGTTTCGTCTAAAGTCGATTAAGATCCTAATGGATTATCTCGCAAAGATTCAAATCCAAGCAAGTAGTGCCGATTGCCTTGAGTCTAATATTCCTGGCCTAAAAGAGTTCTATGCTCGCTATCGCTATCTTGAAGGAGAAGTAAGCTTAGAGACTTTAAAAGGATCTAAAGAATCTCTTTTAAAGATTTATGATGCTTTAGAGAATGTCGATGCTATCTTAAAGAAATGCCAAAAACCTAAGCAAACTCAAACTAAATAAAGAATACACTAAGCTGAGAATCTAGCGAAGAGACTTTACTAATGAAATCTTGCGCCTCAGGAGTTTGTTCATCACCAATGACATAGAGGTGGTGACCAATTAGGCCTTCGACAGATATCTTTCCGAGTTTTTCAACCATTGGATAAATATCCTCTAAAAGAAATTGATATGGTCTTTTTCCAGCAATCTTATCTTTTTTGAAACCATTAAAGGTAACTGCGGGAATAACCTTTTCCTCACGATTTGATTTAAACATCGGAACAATATCGGCCAGGCACGAACCACAGCCACCAGCGGCCTTTGACAGGTTTGTAATCGTAAGAGGATCACTTGCTCCCCTTTCAATTAAAGCTGCGACTTCTTGGCGACTAACACCAAAACAGCGACAAAGTGTATTTGTCGTATCAATGGCCATAAGTTGATTAGGAGAGAAATAATTTAAAACTTCTTTGAAGAAGCTAAATAGCTCAAGAGAATGACTCGAATTTTCACTTAGAGCTTTTTCGATT
The DNA here is from genome assembly GCF_047085075.1 of Halobacteriovorax sp. RT-2-3. Taxonomy (NCBI): domain Bacteria; kingdom Pseudomonadati; phylum Bdellovibrionota; class Bacteriovoracia; order Bacteriovoracales; family Halobacteriovoraceae; genus Halobacteriovorax; species Halobacteriovorax sp. RT-2-3. The sequence continues at coordinate 711,855 of NZ_JBKIYF010000001.1, forward strand.
TCAAGTATTAGTTGTGACTTTGTATTCTTCGTCTTTTCAAGAATCGTCATGATGACATCTTTTAGTGCACTATCATCACTTTCAACAAAGTACTCTCTTACTTCATTGAGCTTAGAAAACCTAAGCTCAACTCGACAAGGATCATTAATTTTTAAATCTGGTGCAATTAGGCTTGTATTCACAATTAAGGATGAACCTCGTAACTTCTAAGAGTAAGAATCTCAAAGCCACCTTCAGTAACTAAGATTGTGTGTTCAAATTGGGCAGACCATTTCTTATCTCTAGTCAGAACTGTCCAACCATCTTTAAGAACTTTACAGTCCTTTGTTCCAAGGTTGATCATTGGCTCAATTGTAAAAGTCATACCAGGCTTCATTTCTGCGCCCTTACCTCTTTTTCCAACGTGAACAACTTGTGGATCTTCATGGAATTCTCGTCCAATACCATGTCCACAATAATCTTCAACAATACCGTATCCGTGATCGTGTGCGATCTCCATAATTGAAGCACCGATATCACCAATATGGCCACCTGGACGAACTTGCTTAATTCCTTCCATCATACATTGGTAAGTTACATCAACAAGTTTCTTCACTTCATCAGAAACATTACCAACTAAGAAAGTCTTATTAGTATCACCGTGGAATTTATTTAAGTATGTTGTCACGTCGATATTTAATATATCACCGTCTTTTAAAACATCTTTTGTACTTGGAATTCCGTGGCAAACGACTTCATTAAGTGAAGTACATACCGACTTTGGAAAACCGTGATAATTTAATGGCGAAGGATACGCACCATTTTTAATAATATACTCGTGACAAAGATTATTAAGCTCTTCAGTGCTTACACCTGGCTTTACGAATGGTTCAATATACTCAAGAGTAGAAGCCGCTAATTTCGACGTTGCTCTCATTAATTCAATTTCGCGTTTCGACTTGATCGATATCATGGTTTTTCCTTTCGCTTATTCTAAGTACTTAAATATACATTCCTTTTAACATAGTTTGACCCACTAAAGAATAGACAAAGTTAAAAATTTTACAATTTACAACACGCTAAGTACCTAAAATGGCATAATGACGCGAAAGAATTCAGAAATTAGGACTAATAAATGAAACAAATTATCGCCATTTTCCTCTTAACTGTGAACGTATTCTACGCTCATGCCCAGAGCAAAGAAGACAATAGGTTGTTCCATTCTACAATGACTCAAATCAATGAGATTCAAGAAAGAATAAACGATACTGACTATGACCCACAAAAGCTTGGGTACAATATTCGTGAACTAGAAAAATTAATCAATGCAAGTAGTGATCTCGTAAATGTGACTATCGATTATAGCAAACTCATTTATCGACAATCAATTGATCATAAGCCAATAAAAGGTTCTGATTTATCAATCATTGGTAATCTAATGAATACAGTCGCACTCATTATGGAGAAATCGAGTCTTTATACTGTAAAAGACCTTTCTAATAAACGCTCGTATTCTGAACTTGAGTATGCACAAATCAAAGTGACAAACCTACTTGCAAAACTAAACTACGTGAACCTCTACTTAGTAACTCACAATATTTTTTATGAAATCAAAACAATCAAAAAAGTTACGAAAGAGATTATTAAGATTCTCGACAATGAAAAACAAGTTGAGATTCTTAAGCAATTTACAAAAATTGCAAAGAGTGAGAAATTCCATGAGGAGTTACAAGAAGACCTTAGAAACTTTCTTGATTATCACTACTACTATCTAAAACTTTTAAATCCTGACCTAACAAGAGGTGTTGTTCTTGTAGAGAAGTTTGAGATCGAAAAACATTTACTTGGAAAGAGACTCCCTGCAATTGAATTTAGCAGTATTGGCGATTGGTTTATTGAAATCTTTAATCGTACGACAAACTTTATCTCAGGGCTATTTGGTAACCTTGTTGGAAAACTGCGTTTTCGCCATGGTCATATGTATGCTAACGAACGAGCACTTGATTACCTAGAGACGGTACTAAAGCCGCTAGATATTATTGCAGAAAAAACACCTTTTGCTGCAACAGACTTTTTTATTCCAGGACACTTTGGTCATATTGCCATTTATCTTGGTACAGAACAAAAGCTTAAACTAGCAGGACTATGGAATACACCATTTATTAAAAAGTATCATAATGATATTCGCAGAGGAAAAACAATTGTTGAGTCGATTCGACCAGGAAGTCGCCTTGTTTCCCTTGAAGACTTTTTAGAAATTGATGAAATCACAATTATTCGTGAAAAAGGAATTCTAGAAAATAAGTGGGCAAGAGAGATGGTGTCAAAGGTTGCACTAGAGCAACTTAATAAGAAGTATGATTTTAATTTCGATGTCACAACTCTTGATAAGGTCGTATGCTCAGAGGTTCCATACCATGCTTATGGACACAAGAGATGGCCAACAAGTTATATCTTAGGAAGAAATACTATTTCTCCAGATGAAATTATCGAAAATGCTTATCGTAAAGGATCGGGTATTGAATTTGTTGCCTCAATTAAGGCCAATAAGAAACATCAGCTATTTAGCATTACTAAAAAAGAAATGGGAGATAATCTTGGTTTTATCTACGATGAATCAAGAGATATGTTCAGAAAGAAGATAAAGTCATGTCAGTTAATTAAAGTTGTTGATCATGATCAGCGCTCAACGATAAATGGCCGTTATCGCACTTATAAGAAGTGTAAAACGATCAAGAAAGACTTAATTTACAGCGGATTCTAGCAAAGCAAAGAAAAAGTTGATAGATTAAGGGTATGAACTATTACTTTTATCGACCAGAAATTTCGAGCTATCAAGGTGAGGCCTTTCGCGTTAAAGAAAGGCAGTCACTAGGCCAACTTGGTATCAAGTGCGTGGACACACCTATTGAGATCCCAGAGGGCGAAAGCGTCATTGTTATCTCAACGAGCTATACGAATAATGAGAGTATTGTTAAATCACTAGAGCACGCCAATATTGTCCTCTGGATTCATCCAAACTCGGGCTATGATAACTTCTCACTTGAGTTTGTGAAAAGAGCAAAATTCCCAATTGTTTTAGGAAATGAGATTAGAGCAAATGCAGTAGCGCAATTCTACCTTCAAGCATTACTCAATCATCAAGGACAAATTCCTTACAGACGCCAATGGGATGAAGCACGAAGCTATAATCGAGAACTCTTGCACACAAAGAAAACTCTAATCATCGGACGTGGACCAATTGGTGCAAGACTTGGCAATGCTCTTGAAACATTGAATGTAAAAGTTAGCTATTACGATCCATACCAAAATAAGCAGCAAAATAACAAATACCTAAAAGAAGAACTGACAAAGTCAGATATCATCATCATGGCATGTTCATTGAATAAGACTTCTTACCATATTCTTAATGAAGAGATGTTTACTTTATTAAAAAAAGACACTCTTATTATGAATGCGGCCAGAGGAAAATTAATTGAGCAACAGGCCTTAATAAACTTTCTAAGTAATAATAAAGATGCTCATGCAATTATCGACGTCTTTGAGAAAGAGCCAATAGACTTTAATCAATTTAAGCAACTTTCTAATATAACTCTAAGTTCCCATATTGCAGGAGTGTACAAGGGAATTAACGATGCTATTATAAAGTTTGAAAAGCGTGTGATTCGTGATTACCTACACGATCAAGACCTTGACCTTTACAAGACAGCACTACTAAGCTCTCGTGTTAAAGGCGATTTTTTAATTTAAATTTAAGGGAATATATATGAGTGACAAGAATGAAACATTATTAAATGACTACCTTTGCCCTCCAGGCTTTGGTGTATTCACAGTTAACACAGCAAAAGAGAGAAAAGATAAGCTAACTCAAGTGCTTTATAAAACGACTGAAGATGCCGCAATCAGATCGGCATGGAGTAATGAACTTAACAAACTTTCTAACGTAAAAGGTTGTGCAATTCTTGGTGTCGCATCCGACTGTGGAGGAGGGATCCAAAGAGGTGCAAACTGGGGACCTTTATTCTTAAGAAACACATTAATCGAAGACCATTTAGATACTTATAAGCAATGTTTTGACCTAGGTGATATCAGAGTTATTCCTCACCTTCTGCATGACAAGTACTTAAATGATGAAACAATAAAGAGTGCACAAAATGCATTGTACGGTGGAAAGAACTTAAGTGTCTCTCCACTAAGTATTGCCAAAGCAAGTGTTGATGAAGTCTTTAAACATAATAAGGATTTAAAAATCTTCAGTATCGGTGGAGATCACTCAGTAAGTTTTCCACTAGTAAAATCATGGATCAACAATAGAAGATCACTTGGAAAGAAAGTAGGCCTTATTCACTTTGATGCACATACTGACCTGTTAAGAGAAAGACTTGGTATTGATTATTGTTTTGGTTCTTGGCTAACTCATGTTCTGGATGATCTTGAAACACCAAAGCATTGCTATCAATTTGGCATTCGTTCAACTGGAAAATCAAAAGAACACTGGGAAAGTGAATTTGGACTCAATCAGTATTGGGCAAAAGACGTTAAGGAAATAGGAGCAAAAGAATTAGCACTTAAAACAGTAGCAGAACTTAAGGCCCAAGGAATTGAAGAAATTTATATTAGCTTTGATATTGATGCCCTCGATGAAAGTGTTGCCAGCGCAACAGGCACACCTGAACCAGAGGGACTGATGCCACACGAATGTGCTATAATGATAAAAGAGTTTACTAATGCCTTTAACCTAACTGGTGCAGACATGGTTGAAATTGCTCCACTTGTAGGCTTAAGCGAAGAAGGCTCTCGAACAACACTTGAAGTAGGGGCCGCAATGAGTGCTCTTATGATGGAGGCCATGATTAGTGCCAATAATTGAATTCCCACCAGTCGAAGTCGCAGATGAGCAAGGGCTACTAGCTATTGGTGGAGATCTCCACCATGACTCCCTTTTATTGGCGTATCAAAATGGAATCTTTCCATGGCCAATATCTCAAGAGTATCCCCTAGCTTGGTTTTCCCCTCCACAAAGAGGAGTTATTCGCCTTGAAGACATTCAAATAAGTCGTTCTCTTATTAAGTTTATAAAAAAGTGTGACTGGACTGTTACCTTTAACAAAGACTTTCTATCTGTGATCAGAAACTGTCAGCAGATTCACTCAGACTCCATTGAAGGAACTTGGATTACTGATGAAATCGTCGAAGGCTACTTTAATCTTTTTCATCAAAACCTTGCTTATAGTGTCGAGGTATGGAATCAAGAAAAAGACCTAATTGGAGGACTCTACGGCGTAAGCATGGGACACTTCTTAAGTGGTGAATCAATGTTCTACAAGGAATCAAATGCTTCAAAGATCGCATTATTAGCAATTCTTCATGTCGTCAAACAATACACTATTGCATTCTTAGATACGCAAATGGTGACTCCAATTACAAAGTCCTTTGGTGCAATCGAACAAGACCGAAGTCTATTTATCAATCAAATAGCTCCGCTATTTGCACAAACACCACTTGTCTTTTCAGAAAATGAAATTTTAGTACGTGACCTACTGAAGTCTTTTTAACTTTATATACAGAGCAACTCTTTTGATAAAAATTGCAAGGCGCCATCTATTTCTATAAATATTTTTTGAAAGAATCATTTTATAATTTCCTCTTCACTAATTCCTAAAGCATTCCACTCACAAGCAATTTGTGAAAGTGCAAATTTCTTCAATCTTTTAGAGAAGTATTTTAAGTTTGCCATTGTTGGTGACATTAAGTGAAATCGATCTAACATACCATCTTCTTTAATATACGATAGGATTGAAACTTCACCAGATGAAACCTGAGTTGTAGCAAGAAAAATTCCAGATTTAGTTATATTTGTATCAGTATCACTTTCATTTCTAATAATAGGATACTCTTCACAAATTTTTATAATATTTGAATATGTATTTTTTAGTTCTTTTAATCGAATTAAAAGTAATTCGTAAGTTGTTCCCTTTAGGGCCAAGAATTCCGCTTTTGCCAGATCATTGTACTCATAGAAAGGCTCATACTTTTTGATATTGTATTGATAACCATAACTTTGTAGTGGCATAGACTTAAGAGAGAAGCCTAAAGCAGCAAGATTAGAATTAAAATAATTATCTAAATTGAGAAAGAATTTATTCCCCTCAACTGTCGCTAAAATATCAGTAACGACATCTTGATAGTCATGAATACGATCTCTAACATCATAAACCCATTTGCGATCTTCAGTATTAATAAGTTTTACAAGATCTTCTTTCGTTTTAATATCAGTTATATTAATTAAGCCTGAAAGAGTTTCAACTTGATGATTTAGGATCTGATAAACTTCATTGAAAGAAGAGCGATTAAATACTCTTTCTAAACATTTTAAATTTTCAAGTGCACAAAAAATTTCATAAATAAACATGCGATGAATTTTCACAGCACTACTATTAACTTTGCTTGTAATGTACTCGCAGAGTTCGAGAGCAAGAAGAGATGTAATATTCTTTAGAGGAAGATCAGACTCTAATAAAAGCGAAATAGCCTCATCAACTCCCTTACCTTCGATATTCTTTTCTATTGATTTTGATTTATTAAAATCAAAGTCAAACGCAACATCATCGATATGATCTTCATCTATATTAAAACGAATTTTAGAATCTGAAATTGACGAGTCAAATTTTCGAATAGGAACTTCAATTTCTTCCCCTGTAACACTTAAAGGCGCAAAGTAATCAGAGCAAAGTTCGACCTGAGATTCATCTAGAAGATGATTATCCTTCTCTAAATAGTACTTTGCTTTAGGAGAGACAATCTCATATTGTATGCGATCTGTTTTGCGATAAAAATGTACACCATAGTTACGACTAACTTCTGCTTCAAACCAAGTCATTGACTCAAATAAGTGTCCAAAAGATTGTGCCGTTTGCCCATAACTTAAAGCTAGTGCATAAAAAATTCGTTTATGATCATTTAGATTTTGAAATTGATAAATTAATAAGAAACGAGAATTTAAAAGATTATATTTATCCTTTAAGTCGTTAGCATTTAGAAGATCAATACAAGATAGGCCAGTAAAGACAATATGCTGATCATCAAAGTGTGCCAGCATTAACATTGAAAGCTCGGCCTTTGACTTAACTTGAACTATATCTGTTACTTCAAAAATATTCATCTATTTAGTTTTCCAATTACTCTAAAGTGAATCTTACATCATAAGGAAAAATCGGCGCTGAATTCTCTTCTTTAGGAGCACAGCTTTGTTTCTTTCCATTTGACCACACCCAATTATATATCTTTTGATTGAATGTGTCTGCCCCACTATCATATTCAATATAACGATAATATGGTGCTCCCGAATTGGATGCACTAGATAATAATGTTATCGCTGCAGGAAATGAAGCAGCAATTTCATTATCTCGACAACCTCCAATTAATTTTCTTTGATCCACAACGAATTTACCTTTACTATTTCTCACGTTGCGAACCCATGTCTTTAAGCGACAATCAAAATAGTAACCTGTATGAACAGCATTTTCAAAAGCAGTTAAGAACTCAAGTTTCCAATGTTTATCTTTCTCTTTTTGTATATTGAAAGGTCGAACATATTTACGACATAGACTGAATCGATCAAGGTGATTACGATAAAAGTCGATAAAGCGTTTCGAAAGCCCTTCTTCTTTTTGAAAAATATCAAGAGCATCATCATAAACTTTTCGGCAAGATGTTTTTAGTGTTTGAAGTTCATCATTAGAAAATAGATGACCAGAGTTTATAACATACTTCAGCGCGCGATTTGGAAGAATTGGAGACTCAAGACGATAAGCACCCTTTAATTTTCGGCCGACATCATTTCTTCCCATTGAGTTTTCAATAAATGCTTTGGCATATCCCCAATCCACATATTTTTTTAGAGTATTTAGGCCCTGTACTTCTTGAAGAGACTCATCAAGCATACTTTTTGCAACAAGAATAACTTCAGACTCCCAGTCATCATTTAGGTCGCATAGTCCTGTTAAACAAGACTTCAAGATATACCCTCCGATTATTTGTACCTGAACAGTTTCTTCTCGTGGAAAACTTCCATCAACAAGGTATTTTAGATCACCAAAAACAGCTACACGTTGAGGTTTTCCATTACGCCCAAGAAGTCTTGGAATCACGGCCCAAGAAAAATTTGGAGTATGAACTTTAGAAGTATAATCATTCCAGATGTCTTTTTCTTTACATAATTTTCTTTCTTTAAAAATTCGTCCACTAACTAAATCGAGCTCAAAGTTAACTTCACTATCACGGGGCGTCGTAATAAAAACGTCTACAAGTTTAGTACGCATATCCATACGAGGTGCAAAGTCGAAGAATAAGTGAGGAACAACTCTACCTTCATAAGTTAGATAATTAAAATTCCCCTCTCCTGCAAACCAAGTAGGCTTAACTTGCGATGTGGGAAGGACAATTTTTTTTGTTGCACAACCTACAATAAAAATTGCAAGTAAAAGAAAAATGAATTTAGTAGTTTTTTTGAATTGACAAATATACACGTTATAGTCCAAAATCGTTAAACACAAATAGCGGTTCGGTGTTGGAATTGGTAGACAATCTGGATTTAAAATCCAGTGGGGGCAACCCCGTGCGGGTTCAAGTCCCGCCCGAACCACCATTTCCTTTTCTTAATTATCAACGGATACATTTATTTTTTCAAGAACTTAGACTGATCTAGTCTGTTTTTTTAATGTGCATTGCGAAATAGTTGATTAAGCTGCTTTTTTTGCTTCTTCATTATCGTTGAGAATATCAATCATACACTCTCCGATAACTTCCATAATTGCGTCTGAAACAGACTCAAAACGAAGACCAAAGCCTCTTGGACGATTCTTAGATGCCCTCATGATTGTGAAGTCAATAGCGACAGCGCGGCCAAAAATCCCCTCTGAGATATAAATCGTTCCACGAGTATTTTTGTCAAATTCTTTCTCAAACTTAGTCACTTCAACAAAGCCACCACTTAGTGATAAGTTAGTAAGGTATCCCTTATACTCTTTTTGAACACCAACAAGCGAGAATGAAACTAGTTCTTGTAATTCGACACGATACTCAGTTCTTTCGATTTGATACTTATTATTTTCAGGATTTTCTTTATCTTCAAATATTAGTTGTGCTTGTGTATTAAGCTCAAGACAGTCTTTTGCTGCAACCCAAGGTGCACCTGCCTTCTTTTTAACAAGAGTGGAAGACGTAACAATCTTCTTTTCAAAATCAACAAGCATTTCATCAAAACGTAAAGGACCGACAACGCCAGCTCCTGTATCGTATTGCCATGTTTTCTTATTTGAAATTTCAAACGACTTACCGTTCTTAAGGCCTTCTATATTCAAGCGATCAAGTTCTTCATCATCAGCTTGTGCACGTGTTGCAATTTCAAGCCCTCCACTAGAGATATCAAACTCACCAGTGGCCTCTTCACTAAGATCAATTTCAACCGTACGATCTTCGTCTTCTAGTACAAGAGAGTCACGAGGAATGAGGTTAATCCTTGGAGTACTTGGAGTGTTATCTTCGCTAACAACTTCTTCAATTTCAACTGAATCATTTACGGCCGAAATTCCAATCTTGCTATCTGTGTATGATTTAAAATTTGCTAACTCTTGTTCAGCGACTTCTAACTTAGCATTTAAGGCCTTGGCCTTAGCAATAACCTTTGAAAGATTCTTTCTTGCTAATTTATTTTCAACTGCAAGATTTTTATATTTTATTTTAAGAGCATTAAACTTTGATTGATATTCTTGAGTATTAGTATTTCCATCCTCAAGTTCACGCGTTGTTGATAGAACTTTTGTAATCTTACGATTTACATCGCTAATTAAACTTGTTTCATCTAACACAGACTCTAATTTTGTAAGAATGGCCTCACTACGATCACCACTCGAAGAGCCAACAAGTTGCGTGATATCACCGATTCTCTCTTCTACAGAGGAAATTTTCTCACTAAACTCTTCTCGAAGTTGTACACCAATTGCAGAAACTTCTTCTTTTACAATTTTTGAAATTGCATCTAATAGATCATTATTATGATTATTCTTAATTTCTAATTCTTCCAATTTAATACTGTATCCATTTGGTGCCGAAGCTGGTTTTTCAAATGTCTCAGGAGCTTGCTTAAGAGCATCTGTAATTACACGAGGTAAACTCATCTTAGACAACTCAACCCATTGAGACTTTTTAACGTCAAAACCAAATTGGTTTGAAAAAACGATTCCAGAAAGCGCTTCAATATAGAGATCATTAAGATCGATCTCTCTAAAAGTTGTGAATGTGTCTGCAATGAAAAGTTTCTTCAATACTTCCTCTACTATTCTTTCTAGTATATCGGTAAGATTTAAACTAAAATTTAATAATATTAGCTATTTACTCTGTTTTTGTTTACAAACTTCTATTTGAAACCAAATAAGGTATTGATTTTTGGATAATTACAATAAAAACCACTTACAAAAAAAAGAAGAAAAATTGGCCGATTTAATAGGCTTTCAAACAGAAGTTATTGAAATCATCGAAGAACTTTTAAATAAGAATAATTTAAAATCTTCCGAAGAACTCTACCTATGTGGCCTAAAAGAAGAGGCCATTAATACCTCACTCTTAGACTTTTATGAAATTCTACAAAAGCTAAATGAATTAGAGAATTATAAAGAATTCACAGTATGTGATATTGGCGCATCCTATGCAAAGATGGCATTCGTGGCCAATCACTTCTTTCCAAATATTAAAGTCATTAGTATTGAACCAGTCAAAGAGCGCATCGAATATGGCCTCGACAAACTCAAAGACACAAAACATATTTTTATCAACGATGTCTTTAAAGAGGAATTAATTAAAAACCATAAAATTGATTACTTCTTTCTCTATTTTCCAGTTGGTAAAATTCTTGATGATATTATCACCCAACTTAATGCTCCTGTCGTTGCTATTGAGTCGCATGGCGAACTTCTAAACCGTTTAGGACATAGCTTTTCTCAAAAAGAAGTCCTAACAAAACTAAACTTTGCCCGTCACAATCCTCATAGCTATCTTTTTACAAGGCCATCAGAATCAAGCTTATATAAGGCATTTAAAGCGTTTCAAAAAAAAGAAGATGAAGTTATCATCATCAACGATCAAAGGCCATGGTTAGCAGACTCAGAAGGCCTAGCCCACTACTTTGATGAGAAAGATAAAATTACCCTTGAGCTTAAGTGTCCACTTCGAACAATTTTCTTTAATGAAGATTTAGAGACGGCCAACTCTTGTAACTTCTCAAAACCGATACAACTTCTCATTCAAAAGCGTCGAGCAAATGAAAAAGTTGATGGTTATTTAATTCGAAAAATATTTTTGGATGGGAGTTTTGAGCTGTCTTCAGGTGAAATAAAAAAGGCACCCTAAGGTGCCTTTTAAATATTTGCTTAGATGTTAAGTGGTTTTTTATCAAAAGCATCAAGAGCAGCTTCTTTGAATGCTTCAGAGTAAGTTGGGTGCGCATGACAAATACGTCCAATATCCTCAGCAGCAGCTCTAAATTCCATTGCCACAACTGCTTCTGCAATTAAGTCAGCAGCACGAGGACCGACAATGTGTACTCCTAAAATCTCATCTGTTTCTTTACAAGCAAGTACTTTTACAAAACCAGCTGATTCGTTTGAAGCACGAGCACGTCCACTTGCTTTAAATGGAAACTTCCCTGCTTTATATGGAGTCTTATTAGCTTTTAGCTCTTGTTCTGTTACACCAACTGAAGCAACCTCTGGCCAAGTATAAACAACACCTGGAATTAGATTGTAGTTAATATGTGGTTTTTGACCAGCAATGATTTCAGCACAAACAACACCTTCTTCCTCAGCTTTGTGAGCAAGCATAGCACCTGTTGTAACATCACCAATTGCATAGATATGAGAAACGTTAGTTCTTAAATGATCGTCAGTGATAACACGCCCACGCTCATCAAGATTTACACCAGCATTTTCAAGACCAAGATTGTCAGTATATGGACGACGCCCAACTGCCATTAGACAGTAGTCACCGTCTAATTTGATTTCTTCATCGTTCTTCTTATTCTTAGCTTTTACGATTACTTTTTCGCCCTTTCTAACAACTTCAGTTACACCGTGACCAGTATAGAATTCCATACCTTGTTTCTTAAGAACTTTAGTCATCTCTTTTGCACAGTCTTTATCCATTGTCGCAAGAATTGAATCTGCATACTCGACAACAGAAACTTTAGAACCAAGTCTTAAAAATACTGAACCAAGCTCTAGACCAATAACACCACCACCAATTACGATGAAGTGCTTTGGAAGTGTTTCAAGCTTTAGGGCCTCAGTTGAAGTGATAATTCTTTCTTTATCAATTTCAATCCCAGGAATTGTCGCTGGCTTTGAACCAGTTGCAATAATGAAGTGTTTGGCCTTAAGAGTTTCCTCTTTCTCACCTGAAACTTTAAGAGTGTGAGCATCAACGAAAGATCCAAACCCATGGAAAGTCTCAACTTTATTCTTACCCATTAAGTAAGTAATACCACCAGAAGTATCTGCAACAACACCAGCTACACGCTCTGCCATCTTCTTAATATCGGCCTTTACTTTACCTGTTGTGATTCCGTGTGCTTCAAATTCATGAGTTGCTTCATGAAATTTCTCACTTGAATCAAGCCATGCTTTCGATGGAATACATCCAACGTTTAAGCATGTTCCACCAAGTGTATTATATTTTTCTACAATTGCTGTCTTCATACCAAGTTGCGCGCAACGTACGGCACTGATATATCCACCAGGGCCTGAACCAATAACAACAACATCAAATTCTTTACTCATATATAATCCTTAATCTTCTTTAATATACTTATTAGATGTCCAGTAGCATTCTGGCCGGATCCTCAATCATCTCTTTAACCATCTTAAGGAATGTTACTGATTCCTTACCATCGATGATTCTGTGGTCATAAGAAAGTGCTAAGTACATTACAGGGTGAATAACAACCTGACCGTTTACAGCTACTGGTCTTTCAACAATATTGTGCATTCCTAGAATCGCTGATTGTGGAACGTTAATAATTGGAGTTGAAAGCATTGAACCGAAAACACCACCATTTGTGATAGTGAATGTACCACCAGTCATTTCATCTACTGTAAGCTTTCCATCACGCCCTTTAAGAGCAAGTCTTCTTACTTCTTTTTCAATTTGAGCAAGGCTTAAGCTTTCTGCGTTTCTAATTACTGGAACAACAAGACCTTTTGGAGTAGATACCGCGATACCAACATCTGCATAGTCGTGATAGATGATATTTTCACCATCAATTTGTGCATTAACACCTTTGATTTCCATAAGTGCTTTTGTACATGCTTTTGTGAAGAAAGACATGAAACCTAGTCCGATGTCGTGCTTGTCTTTGAAAGCATCTTTATATTTCTTACGAAGCTCCATTACATTGAACATATCAACTTCGTTGAAAGTCGTAAGCATTGCAGTCGTATTCTTTGCTTCCACAAGACGCTTAGCAATTGTCTTACGAATACGCTTCATTTTTACTTCTTCTTTTGCTCTACTTGCACCACCCATTGGAGCTTGAACAGCAATTTCCTGTGCAGGAGCAGGCTTTGCAGCGGCAACTGGAGCAGCTTTTGGAGCAGCACTTGCGTTCATTGCATCAGCCTTAGTGATACGGCCATCTTTACCTGAACCAGCAACTGAACCAGCATCAACACCTTTTTCTGCAAGAATTTTAGCAGCTGCTGGAGATGGATAATTCTTATCCCCACCCGAAACAGGAGCACTTGCCGGTGTATTTGGAGTTTCAACTGTTGTAGGAGCATCATCACTTGAAGCTTGTGTCGGAGCTGCAGATGTATCTAACTCAGCTACAACAGCACCAATTTCAAGTTCAGCACCTTCTTCTGCGATAATTCTAATGATACCACTTTCTTCCGCAGGAAGAGGAAGTGTTGCTTTATCTGATTCAACTTCAACTAGTTCATCACCTTCACTAACATAGTCACCGTCAGCTACTAGCCACTCACCTAGAGCAACTTCTGTAATTGATTCACCAATTGGTGGAATAGTAATTTTTACGATTGCCATTTTCTTTTCCTTATTTATTTAAATGCATTCTCTACAATTGTTTCTTGTTCTTTCATGTGTACTGAAGCGTATCCTGTCGCAGGAGATGCCGAAGCTTTTCTTGAGATACAATCAATATCTCTAAAAGTATCGCGCCAGCGATTTAAGTGCATCCATGCTCCCATATTTGAAGGCTCTTCTTGTACCCAACGATGTGTTGCGTTTGGATACTTATCAAGGATCGCCTTAATTTTTTCAGTTGGAAGAGGATATAATTGTTCAAGACGAACAACTGCAACATCTTTACGATCATTTTCTTGTTGGTACTTAAGTAGATCGTAGTAAATCTTACCTGTACAAAGAACGACCTTCTTAACGTCTTTTGGGTTCACCCAAGTATCATCAAATACTTCTTCAAACTTACCAGTTGTGAAGTCTTCAACTTTTGACTGACATAGAGGATGTCTTAAAAGTGACTTCGGAGTGAAAACAACAAGAGGCTTTCTAAACTCCCACTTAAGCTGACGTCTAAGAGCATGGAACATATTTGCTGGAGTTGTAATATTACAAACAACCATATTCTCTTCAGCACATTGCTGTAAGAACCTTTCTGGACGACAAGAAGAGTGTTCAGGTCCTGCTCCTTCATAACCGTGAGGCAGAAGCATTACTAAGTTACACATTCTTCTCCACTTACTTTCTGCTGCTGAAATGAACTGATCAATTACGATTTGAGCACCGTTAGTGAAGTCACCAAATTGTGCTTCCCAGATATTAAGAGCGTGAGGTGTTGCTTGCGAGTAACCATATTCAAATGCAAGTACCGCATACTCAGAAAGAAGTGAGTTATAGATATAGAAGTTTCCTTGACCTGTCGTAAGGTGCTCAAGGCCACAGTATGCTTTATTTGTTTTCTCATCAAAAACTTTTGCGTGACGGTGTGAGAATGTCCCACGAATAACGTCTTCACCAGAGAAGCGTACATCGTTACCTTCAGTTAGGATTGAGCCGTACGCAAATAACTCAGCAAGTGCCCAATCAATTTGACCATTTTCAAAAGAAGCCTTTCTTTGATCAAGAAGCTTTTGTGCTTTTCTTAGAGTTTTAAATCCTTCAGGAGTCTGCGTGATTGATGAAATAATATTCTCAAGTGTCTTCTTATCAACACTTGTATCAGGTGAATTAGTAAAATCCTCTAGAGTTGAAAAACGAACGTTCTTCCACTGCTGGTGAGGCCCTGGAACTTTCTTAGGAATTACATTTTGCTTAACATTGTTAAAACGATCCGAAAGAAGGTTTTTGTATTCTTCTTGCATTTCTTTTGCCACGGCCTTATCAACTGCACCGTGACTAGCAAGCTCTTCAATATACATTTCACGAGGATTCTTATGCTTTGAAATCATCCCGTATAATTCTGGTTGAGTATACTTCGGCTCATCACCTTCGTTGTGTCCGTGCTTACGGTAACAAACCATATCAACGAAAACATCGCGCTTAAATTTTTGTCTGAACTTAACTGCAAGCTCACATGCGTAAACAACGTCTTCTGGACAATCACCATTTACGTGAATAACTGGAATATTTAGCATCTTAGCAACAGATGTTGAGTAGTGTGATGAACGGGCATCTGTAAAGTCAGTAGTAAAACCAATTTGGTTATTAATAACAAAGTGAAGAGATCCACCAGTGCGGTAACCTGGAAGCTCAGACATTTGAAGTGTTTCGTAAACAATCCCTTGTCCCGCAACGGCCGCATCACCGTGAATAACAATTGGGATAATCTTGCTCTCATCTCCATCGTAAGCAATATCAATCTGAGCACGAGCATAACCAGTTGCTACTGGTGAAACTGTTTCTAAGTGTGATGGGTTTGGAAGAAGCTTTAAGTAAACTTCGTTATTATCTTCAGTCTTAGTTACTGAAGTGAAGCCCATGTGATACTTAACATCACCATCACCTTGACCAGCAAGTTGCTCAAGAGAGTTTCCTTCAAATTCAGAAAAGATATACTCATAAGTTTTCCCTAGAGTATTAGCTAGAACGTTTAGACGTCCACGGTGTGCCATACCAATAATAAATTCTTTAGCACCTAGTCTTGCACCTTCGTTAATAAATGCATCAAGCCCTGGGATTGTCGACTCTCCACCTTCAAGTGAAAATCTTTTTTGTCCCGTATATTTTGTTTGAAGAAAGTTTTCAAAAACATTTGCTTCATTCAATTTGTGTAGGATTCTTTTTTTCTTATCAACATCGAAATTTTTGTTCAGGTAAGTTGTTTCAAACTCTTCTCTAAACCAACGTCTCATCTCAGTATCAGTTGAGTGCATATACTCAACACCGATCTTTCCACAGTAAAGCTTCATCATGTGGTCCATGATATTTTTTAGAGTCGTAGCACCAAGGCCAACAAACTCACCACAAGTGAATACTTCGTTTAAATCAGCATCTGTTAGATCATAGTCTTGAAGAGAGATACGTGCATGACGATCTAGTCTTGGACGAATTGGATTTGTATCCGAAAGAAGATGTCCTCTTGATCTAAAAGATTGAATTAGCCTGAATACGTTGAATTCTTTACGTAACTTCTCATCACTTACTTCACCACCGGCACTTGTGCTACCTTTACCGGCACCGAATTCAAAACCTAGAAAAAAGTTGCGCCAACTTTCTTCTACTTCCATCGGGTTTGATTCGTATTGTTCGTAGAGAGAGTCAATGTAAGAAATGTCTGAACTTGATAGTGTTGAAAAGTCGAATTTATCCATTTGATTTAAATCCATTTTACCGCTTTGCGGCTATTACAAAATTAATAATTTAGGCACGTTAATATACCTTATATCTTAACAGTTCGTGAAGTTTTCTTTTTGCACAGGCAAGCTTTGACTAGATAAAAATCAAAGTGATAAAGTTCGATCAACTACCCAACTTTTCACAGGAGAAATTATGGACTCACAAAAATATATGAGTGATGCAATTAGAACAGAATCAAGAGATTTTGATGCGATGAACACACGTCTAAATGACGATGGAATTAAGAGACTTCTTCACGCTGGAATTGGTCTTTCGACGGAAGCTGGAGAATTCCTCGATGCTCTAAAGAAGCATATATTCTATGGTAAGGAGCTTGACCGAGTAAATCTAGCAGAAGAGCTTGGTGATCTTTTCTGGTACATGGCCATCGTTGGTGATGAACTTGGGATTAAATTTGAAGATGTAATGGAGCGCAATATCACAAAGCTTAAGGCGCGCTACGGCGAAAAATTTAGTGAAGAAAAGGCCGACAATAGAGACCTAGATAGCGAAAGAAAAATTCTTGAGGAACAGGCGTTTAATTAATGAGAATTAACAAAATCTTTATATTTGGAATGGGCCTTTTATTAGGCCTGTTAACTTCATGTCAAAGTGAAAAACTGCAAATTTATAGTGCCACTGGCCCGACCATGGGTACGACATACCATATCAAGTATCTTGCACCTAATGGATTCGACGAGGATTCGGTAAAAAAAGATATTGAGATAAGATTAGATGAAGTCAACAAGGCCATGAGTACTTACATCAATGACTCAGAAATTTCACTCTTTAATAAAATGGCCAAGAGTGAAAAATTCTATCCAGGCCCAGACTTTAGCAGAACTCTAAAGCACGCCCTAGACGTTGCAAAGAAGACTGATGGTACATTTGATCCAACAATCGGAACGCTTGTAAACCTTTGGGGATTTGGTCCAACTGGAAAACGCAAGATTCCTTCAAAAGAAGATATTGAAGAGGCCAAGAAGAAAGTTGGTTACGAAAAGATAATCTTTAAAGATGGCGTCTTAACAAAAAGTATTGATGGTGTGTATCTTGATTTATCTGCTTCGGCCAAGGGTTACGGTGTTGATGCACTAGTTGAACTTCTACAGGCCAAAGGAATTAAGAACGCTCTTGTCGAAGTTGGCGGTGAAGTTAGAACAATGGGCGAATCTCTAACACGCCCGTGGCGTATTGGTGTTGAGTCCCCTAGTAATAAAGATGGTAATCCAGTTGTGAAGGTTGTGAAAATCAAGAATGTTGCCTTAGCAACATCTGGCGACTATCGAAATTTTTTCAAAGAAGGTGGCAAGCGCTACCAGCATACAATAAATTTCAAATCAGGTTCACCTGTTGAATCTCAACTTGCTTCGGTTAGTGTTATCTCTGAGACTTGTATGGATGCGGATGCTTGGGCAACGGCCCTTATGGCCATGGGTGCAAAGAAAGCAATTGCTTACGCTAAAGAAAATAACTTGAAGGCGTTCTTCATCTATCGTTCTGACGATGGTTCAGCAAAGTATTTAGAGACATCAACGCCAGGATTTGATAAGGTGACAGAGTAATCTAATCGGATATTTTTCTATTGGAGAATTTTATGGATGCTAACATTAAACTATTCCTAATTACTTTCGCTGTTCTTGCTCTATCAATTACAGGAATGGCCGTTGGTGTAATTATTTCTAACCGTAAGCTACAAGGCTCATGTGGTGGACTTGGAAAGCTGATTGGTGAAGATTGCCAATTCTGCGACAAGAAGGATGAGTGTACAGAAAATCCAGAGCAGGCCGAAGACTGTCTAAAAGCTTAATCTAAAATACAAATCAAATATGCATAAAGGCCCCATTTTGGGGCCTTTGTTGTTCATAGATAGGGCCAAAAAGCGCCCCTTTCCCATACGACACCACCCACAAATCTCTAAGTAGCTGATTGTACGTGTTCAATTTTTGGCACAGTTCATGCTTTTACTATAGCAACAAAGCTCTTAAACAGGATGTTTAAAGCTGAAGGCTTCAGGAAGAACGAACTTAGCGGAAAAGAGGCCATTATGAAAAGTACATTAAGGAGAGCACTTTACATCACTTTAGGATTAGTTATGTTATCGATAACAATCCAAGAGAAAGTTCACGCAAGAACTATGAAGAGAATCACGCCAGAGCAGATCCAAAAACTAGATCGCGCTATGGCAATTGAGACCTTCAATGGTGAATTCCTCGACATCACAAGTGTTGCAAAAATTAAAAAGACTTTTGGGAATCTAGAAGGATTTAAAGATGGTGCACAAATCCAATTAGCAAATGGAGATGTACTAACTGCAAGAGATATTCGTTTTCTATATGTAGAAAGACTCAAGCAACAAAAGGAGAAAAGATTAGAAGTGGGGCGTACTCCACACGACGAAGAATAGTCGGAAATATTTTGGGAATCTGTAACTAATTTGCTACGTCTTCCTTAGTAGCAATGACCAGTAAGACATCCGGGTCGCTCGAAAGAGCGGCCCTTCTTTTTTTATCTGCAATAATTTTACGCCCATTTGGCAGCATCAAATAGATAATGCGAAACCCTGCTTCAGTCACGATCTTCTCATATTCAAGGTAGTCGAGAACTGTAACTGATAGGTCAGTAAGAAGCATCTCTTTGCTCTTAACCATCGCTTCAAAACAAAAAACTCCCCCACTATTCAAACGCTTAAAGACATTTCTTATATACTGAGAAATTTCATCTTTAGATTGTAAGTAATGAATTTGGTGAGCATCTAAAATAAGATCAAATGAGCGCTCGATCTGATCTAACTTGAGACTAGATAAACACTGAAATTCGAAATTGTTAAAATTTTGGCGGGCCTTATAAATGGCCTCTTCAGAAATATCGATGCCTAATAATTGAGAGAAATTGAAATTGGCCAAATTTAGACCTTGCCCACATCCAACCTCAAGGACTTCAATTTTATCGCTCTCAAACTTTACAAGAGTGAGGGCCTTTTGAACTAAGTCAATAAGAGTCTGAGATTTGAGAAAGTGATCGCTTTCTTTATGGGCCTGATTAAATTGATTCACAATTTAATATAGCGGCCCCATATCTTTAAAGTCACCATCAAAACCAGTTGAGAAAAAGAAATCATTAGGAGAAAGCCCTAACTTTCCACTAGGAGGAAGTTTTCCACCGAAATAGATTTGCCATCCCTTAGGATTTTTATCATAGGTCATTGGAGCTGGTTTAAACTTCTCAATAGCATAAACGCTTTTAAGAAGCTTGTAGATGAACTCCGAACAATAAAGCTTATCATCATCCCAAAGATAATCGTGATCAAAGTCCATTCCAAGAAAGATTGACTTGTAATTTTCAATTAATTTTCTTTTCTTTGAGAAATTAATATGCTTTGGACGAATAACGTGTGGGACCTTATTCGAGTATGCTAGAAATGATTTTAGTGGCAGGTGGTGAACGCTTCCAAGAGATTGAGCAACATAAACTTGAGAACCTAGTTTTAGAACAATTCCAGAGTGAGAAAATGGGCCACCAGTTTCATTTTCGATCAGCTCACAACTGAAACAGTCCATATCTAACAAGATCACATCACCTGTTTGCAGATCACTTAATGGCAGTGCCACAGTTTTAAGGCTTACAAAAATAGAAATTAACACCAACAAACGTCTAAAATTCACAACCAAACCCCTGTAATAACAGAAACTTAAACGATAAAACAGCAATTGCCCTACTATTAAAAACTTAGGCTTTGCTGTTATACTAAGTAAGTAACTAGATTGATAGCCTAAAAAAGCAGGAAAAGTAAAAATGAAAGGCATTATTTTAACACTCATATTTTTAAGTTTTGCACTTGGACACTTCGAAGTCTTTGCGACGACAAACTGCCCGACAGGACAGGTTTTCAACGCTAGTTTGAATCGTTGTATGTATACAGAGGGTTCAATAAAGAATCGAGATGAGTATCAGGATTGTGACTCTAAATCGAGTGAGAGTGAACGCAATGCTTGTATGAAAGCAGCGGCCGATGCCAGACAACAAAAAACAATTAATGAGCTAAATGCTGGACGAGTTTCCGATAGTGATGTTGAAAGTAAAGGTAAGGGTAATTTAATAACTGGCTTTGCAGAAGCTTGGGGGATCGTTACAGGAGTTACGGCCCTAGTAGTTCCTAAGTTCTTTAACGGAGAAGATGCTGCCAAATCAACAACAAATGAGTCGGCTCCAGTAGACCCAAAGGTAGAGCCGAAAGTAGATGCAAAGGTAGAACAATCAAGTGGCGCTGATACAAATTCATCAGAAGTATCAAAAGATGAAAACCGTTCAAGCTGTAAGTCTTGTATGCTGGTTGGTGCGATCTCGGCCTATAGCTTCTATCAAACAAAAATCAACAAAGAAGACGTAAAGAAGAAAACAAAAGAGTTTAAAGAAGAATACGAAGAAATCTCAAAAGACCCTGAAACAATGAAGAATGCTCAAATTGCGGCATTTGATATGCTAGAAAAAGAACAAGAATATTTAGCAGATGTTTCTTCAAAACAGGCAAAACAATATAAAACACTGGCCCTAGGATATACAGCGGCAGCAGCTGTTGCAGTTTATGAGACATTTTCATCATTTGGGACAAGCTGTATGAACCAATCCCCAGGTGAAGCTGGTGGCGCTTCGAAGTGGAATTTCAGCGATATGGCAAATGGCTTTCGCTCGATCACTAATAATCCATGTACAGTTATTGTGGCCTCAGCAGTAACAGTCCCTGCGGCACTTACTGTTTCAAATCAAGCAAAGAAGAATAATAAAGATGCCAAATCGAATGTTGAGCAGATTAAGATTTTAAAAGAGAAGTATGTAAAGAGTGTTGCTTCATTTTGTCCAGATGGAAGAGATAGCTTAAGCAACCCTGCTTGTTACTGTTATACAGCACAAGGAAATAAGAATCCTAACCGCGAGAAATCTAAGACATGTCAGGACTACTGGAATAAGTATTCTGGATCATATGTAGCATCAGCTGACTCATCACGAGCAGCTCAAAGTACGAATCCACAAGGCTGTTTCTATGTTGATGGAAAGTTTGATCGCGAGTGTAATTGTCGTAAGCTAAAAAATAATAAGGGAGAAAATGCTTGTAAGAAGATTACGGTATCCCCTACTGCTTTAAGTTCACTTGGTGGACTTGATGTTACGGAAGCAATCAAAGCGGCCAATGCAACAACTCAGGGTAATGGTGGAACTTACAATGCTTCAACGACTGATGCACAAGCTGCCATGGCGGCCAAGGCGATGGATGCAATCAAAAAGAAGCTAGAAAATCCATTTAAGAAAAGTACAGGACTTGGACTTAGTAAGATTAGTGATGAGCTTGCAAAACAAGCGGGCCGCTATGGTGATAACAACAATGTATCAATCTTTAATGGTAACGGTGCAAGTGAAGCATTCGCTCGCTTAAGACCAACAGAGCCTTCATTTCAAGACGCAGTTGAAAATGTCTCGGCCAAGCTTCCAGCCAAGGGACTTGCAGCACCAGCAAAGAAAACTGTTAGAAAAACAACAAATAATAATACTAATCGATGGAAGTTCGATGACAACTCTAGCTCACAAGTTTTAAGTTTTGGAGCGGGAGCTGGTAATGGAGAATCGAACAAAAAATATGACTATGGTGATAACGATATTATCAAAGATAAGTCTGTTTCAATCTTTAAAGTTATCTCACATCGCTATGTTCAGTCAGGACTAAAGAAATTATTCTCTGAATAATAATTGGAAAATATATGAACAAGGTAGACAAGGAAGTCTTATTCGGAATGACAAAAGATCATCTCATTTATGATGAGAGCATCAATCGCTACTTCCACAAAGATTCATTTGAAGACTTTAAACGTTTCAAAGAAGATGCGCTAAAAGATGGTGTCGATTTCTATGTCACAAGCTCTTTTCGATCTTTCGATGACCAACTCAGAATCTGGAATGAAAAGTGCGCCGGCAAACGCCCAATCTATGATCGCACGGGAAATGAACTAGATCACACAAAACTCTCCCCTTCAGAAATTGTAAACGCTATTATCAACTGGTCGGCACTTCCAGGAACTTCTCGTCATCACTGGGGAACAGAGCTTGATGTTGTGGATGGCAATAGCTGGCCAGAAGGTTATCACATTCAATTAATTCCAGAAGAGTTTACACAGGGTGGACCATTTGCTGATTTTAGTAAGTGGCTAAATACAAAAATTGAAAATAACGAGAGTTATTCTTATTATAGGCCATATGTAGAAGATCTTGGTGGAGTTGCTCCAGAGGCATGGCATATAAGCTACAGTAAGGTTTCATCCGAGTATCATCAAGTTTACACTTACGAGCTATTTTGCGAATTATTAGAGCATGAAAAAATGAAAGAGCTTACTTTCTTAGATGAAGTAAAAGCAAGCTCTGAAAAAATTTTTCATCATTTCTTTAAGCTTTTAAACTAAGCCCTACCGCTTTTAACCAATCAGGATCATGGCCCATAAGTTTTCTTTCTTTTAGATCAAACAGTCCTGCGGTCATTTTAAATTTTGTATACACCTTACCTGTATCATCAAACATCTCTTGCTCGAAAGTTAGAACCTTACTATTAACAAAGCTTGTGGCCTTTGAGCGAATCTTTACATTTTGTCTTAGACGAAGTTCAGACTTAAAAGTGATGTTGATATCTAAAACGACAGGACCTCTTTTTTCACGCATAATGCGATCCATACCCCATCCATTCTTTGTAATCATGTCCCAACGGGCCTGCTCAAAGATAGTCAAATAGGTTGCATTATTCATATGACCAAAAGTATCGAGATGCGTCTCTTGTACTTGAAATTCGTAAATTCCCTCTTCGATATTAAAGTCTTCGATTGTATGTGCTCGTTGTGAAGTCATTTATTACACCCCTTATATACTGCTAAGTTGTTAATTTCTTTTCAATGGCCACAATCATGGGCGATCGTAAAATATGATTTTACATGGCCCGCCCCTAAAAATGAACATATTTTTAAGCACTTATCTTGTGCAACACCCCTCAAATCCCTAAATCATGCTTAAATACTCAACTTTTCGAAGAATTTAACCGATTAGAACTTATAATTTAAGTAAGGCAAACCTAACTTTCGAGTCACTTATGAGCAAGAAAACAACTATTTTAAATACTTTTACCTTAACTCTTCTAGCGGCTGCGCCACTTAATATGAGCTACGCAGGCACTGTGAATGTTGATTGTCCTGATCCAAGCACTGGTCAAATGGTGCCATTTGATATGCCATCGGATGGGCGACAAGAGATACCACAGGAAGAGATTGATAACTTTTGTGGCCAAAAGCTAGCAGAGTTTCAAAAAGATAAAGAACTTGCAAATGGTTTGGCCAATGACGGTTCTGAACCAAATCAGCCAACTTCTCCTCCACAAGATGAAGGTGACGTAGCAAGTGATAGCGCAAAACATAAAGACTGGAATGGCTGTTTACAAGAAATGATGGCCAAAGAAAATAAATCTAAGATCGAGGCTTTCAAAGCTTGTTCTAAATCTGTAACAACTCTTGATTTTAAAAATGTTGAACCTGACTTTATTGGTAGTAGTGGTGCAATTAAGTGTCAAAGGGCCTTTAAGGTTTCAGGAACAAATGGAAATGCGAATTGGCAAGATGTTGCTCAAGAGGTTTACCGAAGTGGTAAAGCAAATTCAATTGACTATACAAAGGCCGTAGCTGTTTTCATCTATGCTAATAATTCATCTGAGGTTGATGGCAATGTTATTTCTGCCGCAGTTAAAAATGTTACAGCATGTAACCAAATTGCCGCTGCATTTGGAGAGAACCTTGAAGAGGATCGTCAATCAGAAGATCAATACTCAAATCCGGAGAAACTTACTTCAATTGATGGACGTATCACTTGTCGCCTATCAGGACTTGAAACCATTGACTATGACGAGTGTTCTAACTTAGTTCTTGCTCATAATGCTGCACAACTTGGAAAGACTGCAAATGCAACTTTCCAACAATTTCAAGCGCAAGACTTTAGTACAAAACAGCAAAATAAACTAATGAATATGGATGCGTCGGAAAACGTGACAACAACTGCCCTTAAGTCACAAAAAGATGGTCTGGCCAAGCAACAAACGATGGCCGAAACACGTCGTACAATTGAAGTTGCAAGACTAGGAACGATCTTAACGATGACTTCTAGTATTCCGACTAGTGAAACATATTTTGAAACAAATGAACTTTGTAAGAGACCAGTTGAACAGGCACTTTCAGGAATTGCAGAATATATAATTAATGACGGTGGTGCAGGATCAATGGGCTCACCAGAACAGATTTGTAAGCTAAACTTTGGTAGTAAGAAGTTTTCAATTCTAAGAAACGGTGAAGCGAAAAGAGCTGGTAACCAAATCGCAGCTGAAGCTGGGGTTGATGTGGCGAAAGAACAAATGGCCGTAAGTCAGCTTGGTAAACAACAAAAAATGATTTCAAGTGCTATTGGTAAAATTGAAGGAATGGAGACAATGGAGCTTCCAGAGGACTTCTTTGAAAACCAAGATGTCTATATGGAGTTTTGTCAGGCCAACCCTGCACATGCACAATGTCAGTCAGGTTGGGCAAATACAGTTAATGTCCCATCATTTGGTGACTACTCGGTAGGTGGATTTGGTACAAATCAGGCATACCAACACACAGAACAAGATCAAGCGGTAGCTGCAACTGCCGCAAGTACAGATGACCCAACATCAGCAGGTGTGGATACATCAACTGTTGTGAATAAAGCGAAAACAGGCGGAGGACTAAAAGGTAATTTTGGGCCTGTTGCAACCGTATCAGAAGGTGGTCAAATCGCTCAAGGTGCCGGTGGTGGAGGTAGTTCACCAGGCGGTGGAGGCGGTGGCGGAGGTTCATCTGCTGGAGGTGCTGCGCAACCAGAAGCTCTATCTGGAGCTGGCGGAAGCGGGCTTAAAGGTATCAGCTATGTTGGAGGTCGTGGACCAAGCTTTGTTGGTGGAAGAGGAACGGCTTCAGTTAAGAAAAAGAATAATGGTAATCCATTTAGTAATATGTTTAAGAAGAACCAAGACCGTAATCTAAGTTCACTAAACTTTAAAGGTAAGTCGGCAATTGGTGCAAAGACAGATGATATCTTCCAGAGAATTTCGACGGCATACGACAAGGCCAACGATGCTGGAAATCTTCTGAAGTATGAAACAAAAACTCTTGAATAAAGAACACTTAGAAAACTCATAAAGTTACATATTCTAGACACTGGGGCCAATTTTTTGGCCCCATCTTATTTTCCTCTATTAGATTTCAGTCATTTAGAAACAATAAATTTGGCACGAAATGTGTATATGTATAAAGTAACCGGTCGACGAGATGTTGATGCGTCACAACGTAGACAAGATGAATTATAGAGTGCATATTTCAGGGACGAGATATGATTATTCAAGGGAAGAAACCACTAAAATGAATACAATTCAAGAAATTCTATTAAGCGAACTTACTCAATCAAGAAGCTACTTAGAAAGGATTCTACATGCTGTATGTGAATTGAGTGAAACACACCTCGATGCTAAGGCACGCCTTATTATTGAAGAGTTTAGTACTGAATACGATAAATTAGTAAGCGAATTACTGATTCCATCTCACTTTGGAGACCTTAGTCTTCTCCACCAGAATAATTTTCGCCAAGGTCGAGAAAACCTAAGGCTTATGAATAATTTGATCGAAAGCTTCATTGCTCTCGCTCCAAAAAATGACGATGAAGTTGTTGGTGTGATCACTCGCCTAATCAATCTTTCATATAAATACACTAGAGAACTACACCTTATCTTAATTGAGCGCTCGTCACTTGATGTCGCCACACCTCGTATGGGGCTTTTAAAAGCAATTGATATAAAAGAGAAGAAAGAAATCATTGTTGCAAAAGAGATTATTAAAAAAGGTCCTTTCACACTTATTGAAGGTGGAAGAATCGATGAAGATGATGATGAAATGGAGCTTGAAGAAGACTTCACTCCACCACTATACTTTCTAGAATCACTTGAGATTCTAAATCTTGCCCACTCTAAAACTGCACCAATTCTTGGAATGAATGCTAAAAGAGAAGAGAAATACGAACAGTATATTACTGAAGCACATGTCTTAGTTTCTAAAAAAGATCTCGCTGGTGCTCTTGAGTTATTCGATAAGGCCCGTGGTCACAAAGAAACAGCGGAAGTACTGACTCTTATGGGTTGGGTAACATCTCAAATGGGAAATATTGAAGATGCGAAATCACTTTGTCTAAAAGCAATTGAAATCGATCCAGAATATGGTGCTCCTTATAACGATCTAGGAACACTTCTATTAAATGAAGGTCATATCAATGAATCAATCAAATGGTATGAACTTGCAAAAAAAGCACCAAAGTACACTAATCGCGAATATCCATATATCAATGCAGGGCGCGCTTACATGCAGCTAAATAACTTTGATAAGGCAATGGAAGAATTCGAGGTTGCTCTAAAGCTAGTTCCAGAAAATCAGGAACTGCGTCATACAGTAAGCAAAATTCGCTCTAGTGTAACGAAACAAGAAAATGTCGAAAAGAGTCACGGTTTTGAAAAGTTCAAAGTTGATTTCTCTGGCCGCCAAGGGGATAATGATAACCAACCAACACAATAATTTTTAACGGTATGGATATCACTTATGGCAACAGTTTCAGCAAAAGAGCTTGGAAAATTCTTAGCAAAACACCTTAATACTTATGAGTATAACGACTATGGCCCAAATGGCCTACAAATCGAAGGTCGCTCAGAGATTTCCAAAATAGCATTTGCTGTTTCGGCCCAAAGAGATTCAATTGCAAAGGCCTGTGAATTTGGTGCAGATGCAATGATTGTTCACCATGGATTATTTTGGAAATTTCATGGCGTCAGAACTATTACAGGAAGTTTCGCAAAAAGAGTAAAGCCTCTTATTCAAAACGATATCAATCTATTTGGCTACCACTTACCTCTTGATGCTCATCTCGAAGATGGAAATGCAGCAGGTATCGCCAAAGCAATCGGACTTAAAGACTTAGGTCCATACGGTGACTACAAAGGCATGCCTACAGGTGTTCAAGGTAAATTCGAAAAACCATTAAAACCAAACGAACTAAAAGAACTATTAAAGAAAGTTCTTAATCACGATATCATTCACAGTGAGCCTAATGATGATGAGATTTCATCAATGGGAATAATTACAGGTGGAGCAAACTCTGACTGGCGCTACTGCGTGCGCGAAGGGCTTGATGCTTATCTTACAGGTGAGATGAGCGAGCACGACTGGCACGAATCACGTGAAGAAGGAATTCACTTCTTCGCTGGAGGCCATAATGCGACAGAAAGATTTGGTGTAATTGCTCTTAAGAAATTAATTGAAGAAACATATGGGCTAGAGTGTATCTTTATTGACTCCCCTAACCCTGCTTAAGCATCCGCGAAATTGTTTGCCCAAAGGCAAACTATAGTTCGCGGTGCTAGCTCCCCACTCTTTAGCTGAAAAACTAATCGAGAGCGAGGGTCCACGCCCGAGCAGTTCGCCTCAGGAGCAATTATTTTCTTTTTAAAGAAAGAGTAATCGTAAACTTTGCAACTGGCTCATCACCTGAAACATCAGGACAAGTTGCAATAATATCTAGTGGTAGATTGTGACGCTCTTCACTTGCTAATACTTTTTCAACAAAAGCATCAATTTCTTTTCCCTGAGAACAAGTAAAGACCGTATCCCCTTCTGCTCTTTTTAAGAACTCTGCATGGAACTCTTTGAAAGCAAGTGACACTCTCTTTCCCTTATCCATCGTCTTCTTCATTGCTGCAAAACCGCCAGCAAGGTCTGCCCCACAAGCAAGGGCACCAAAGTACATACTATTTAAATGATTCTTAGAGCGACGAGAAAGAGGAATCTTGATAGCTGTAACTTCATCACTAAGCTCAAGTACTGTTGGTCTTAGCCAAAAAATCATTGGTACTTTTGTTAAACCAAAGAGTCTAACAAATGCAGTATTTCTTAAACCTTCAGGTAATTTATCTAAAACCTTTTTCATTACTTATTTCCTTTTAATTCAAGTGTTCTCTGATAAGCACGCTCTATTGCACGATTAAACATCTCCTCCATTCCCGATTCTTTAAAAGATTCAAGGGCCTCATAAGTCACACCATTTTTTGATGTGACATTATTGCGAAGAGTTTGCGCATCATTGTTTTGTGAAAGCATTCGACCAGCACCTTCTATTGTACCCGCAATCATTCTATGTGCAAGCTCGCCGTCAATTCCACGTGCCTTCATATCCTCAATTAAGATACGTGCAATTTCAAAGAAGTATGCAGGGCCAGAGCCAGAAAAAGGAGTAATCGTATCGATATCGTCTTCATTGTCGAAAACGGTGTTAATCCCACTTGAGTTAAAGGCCTGCCAGAAAGCATTCCACTTATCTTGATGAACACTCTTTGACTTATAAAGTGCATTTACCCCAAGACCTACTTGGGCAGGGGTATTTGGCATAATTCGAATAATTTGATCAGATAACAAATTTTCAGTTAGGGCCTGAGAATCACTTCCCGCTAGGAGTGAGACAATCGTTAGATACGGATGTGTTAAGAAGTCAATTTCAAGGGCCACTTGCTTAAGTTGTTGAGGCTTAAAACAGGCCCAAAGATAATCAATATGAGTATTTCGTAACTCCTCTAGGTCTTTTATCCAAGTAGCACCAAAATCCAGTGCAAAGCTCTTTGCCTTATCACCACTTGGTGTAAAAACAAGGAATTCACAATCATCAGAATTCTCGATGAAACCAGGGATTAGAGCGCGGGCCATATTACCCGCTCCTAAAATTAAGTGACGATACTTCATTACGAGTCTAACTCCATCGGTGCTCCATGCCTCATGATATTTACAGCGTAGCTTCTTTCACATGAGAATAGATGGAAAAGATCAAAATATGATCCATTAACATAATCCTCAAGTGGTGAAATAAAAGATGTCATAACAAATTGGCCATTTTTTTCACCAACAGCAGAGTTAAACTCTTTAATTGATTCAAGATCACCGTCACAAATAACAACATCAAAATTTTCATTTAGCAGAGTGTGCATCTTTTCTTTGCTAACGTGATAACAATCAATATTCTTTTTAGAGAAACGATTCTTCTTAAGAATATCTATTAGATAATTCCACCAACGATAAGCTTCAGCATTTGAACAAAGAATTGTTACACCTGTACCAGTTGTTAAAGACATAAGAACAGCAAAGAATGTTTGCATATTAATTTCTTCATTTAAACTCAAATAAAGTGCACGGTCTTTATTACAATCAAATACAGAGTAATTGATTTGTCCTGGAATATAACGGTTATCGCGTCCCTTATTTAAGAAATCAAGATAGTCAACTTCAAGCCATTTCTTAAGATCTTTAAGAGCATGTCTCTGTTCTCCAAACGTCCCAGGAAATAATGGACCAAAATTACTAATGATTTCGTCTAGTGCTGAAAGCATTTTTTCACGTCTAACAAAGTGGTCAGAAGAAGAGCTACGAGATACAACTGGTTCGTAATCACTTCCGTTATCAAAAGTAGAAGTCTTAAGTTCTTCAGAGTTACTTCTTACAAAAAGACTTCTTAGGTAATCAACTCCACCTGCCTTTGGCCCTGTCCCCGACATCTTGAAACCACCAAAAGGCTCAATAGCAACGCGAGCACCTGTAATAGGTCTATTAATATAGTTATTTCCGATAAGCATTCGCTTTGTTAGGAAATCAATATCATCTTGTGATTGAGAGAAAACACCACCTGTTAGGCCATACTCAACACTATTAAAGATATTCAACGCGTCTTCGTAATCATCGTATGCAACGACATGGATAACTGGAGCAAATAACTCACGAGAAGCAAAACTATCTTTTTCTAAAGCACGTGACTTTGGAAGTTCGATAATTGTTGGGCCTACACAGTAACCTGGAAGATTTTCTTCTGAGCGGTTAACGTGGACAACTCCACCGTATTTATTTGCCTCTTCACTTGCTTCTTTGACTTGAGCAATGAGACGATCTTTTTCTTCTTGGCTCACTAGTGGATTAATGAAACTTGCAAAGTCCGTTGCTGGCCCAACGTAAATATCGTTAGCAGCTTGCTTAAGGCGAGCAACTAATTTGTCTTTTACTTCTTTATGAACAAGAACACGTGAAGCTGCAGAACATTTCTGACCAGCGTGCGCAAAGGCAGAATAAAGAATACCTGATACTGTCTCATCGAGCTCAGCATTATTTGTTACAATAACAGCGTTCTTGCCACCCATTTCAGTGATAACACGAACTGGATAGCTCTTGCCTGTGTTGCGATTCTCATAAAGTCTTTTTGCACAAGTCTTTGCAATATGAACACCGACAGGTTTTGAACCAGTAAAGATAACACCTGCAATACGCTTATCCTCAATTAGTTTCTGACCAACAGTCTCACCAACTCCAGGAAGATGAATTAGGGCATCTTTAGGAACACCCGCTTCATGAAATAGCGCCACAAGCTCACAAGTGATAAGAGGAGTTTGCTCTGCTGGTTTTAGGATAACAGTTGATCCAGTAAGCAAGGCCGAAGCTGTCATCCCACACGGAATTGCTAGAGGGAAGTTCCATGGAGCAATAATGGCAAATGGGCCACGGGCCTTAAACTCTTCATTATCTCCTACTTCAGCTAGCCTTCTAATATAGAAGTTTAAGAAGTCGATTGCTTCATCGACGTCAGCTAAAGCTTCACCGATGGCCTTACCTGATTCATGCATAATTAGTGCAGAATAGTAATTGCGACGCAGATACATCATCTCTGCAGCTCTTGCCATGACGGCCGCTCTTTCTTGCCAAGAGGCCTTTGACCACTCACCTTCGTAGAAAGAATTATCAATTGTATCGATTGCTCTTTCAGTATCGTCTAAATTGGCAAAAGTAATTTTACCAACGACACTCTTTCCATCAGATGGAGAAAGAACAGATTCAGACTCTCCACTTAGAGCAAAGTCTGTTGCATAGTCTTTACCTAGTTCAAACTTTTCAAATTCACTTCTAAAATACTTCAGTTCTTTTTCAAGGTAAGTTTTTAGAGGTGGACAGTTACTAAATTGCCCATGAACCTGAGTTAGAGTTGAGTCTAAATTTAGAAGACCTTCATTCTGGTGCTTTTTAAAGATATCATTTGGCGCCATAAGCTTTGCATTCTTCTTATGACTTCTCATGATTGTTAAAACTCCTACTTGTGAAGAGTTTTCCATAATACGACGAACAAGGTAGGCCATCCCTACGATAAGTGAACCAATTGGAACATAATTTCTTACGGCCCATCCCATCTTTGCCATAGCTGTCGAAAGTGCTTCATAAGTCATGTGAAGACATTGGTGCTCAATTTCATCAATTTCTTTAAACTTAATTTCTCTTAAAGCTTCAGCGTATGAGTGATCCGCAAAGTTGTGAGAAGCAATACAAAGCTTGATATGTGGGAAAGCTTTGTAAATCTCATAAATCATCTGTCTAAAATTAATATCTGTTTCTTCTTTGTTTAAGAACTCTGGAGCATTATGTCCATGGGCCTCGGCCTCTACAGTTTCAGCATCCCAGTATGCACCCTTAACAAGGCGGATTGGCATAATCATGCCACGCTCTTTTGCAAGCTCAACAACGTCTTGAAGATGGTCATAACAATCACGAAGATACGCTTGAACAACAATCCCTGTATCTGCATAATCTTTAAGCTCTTCAGTCTCAAGAAGAGCTTTCTTATAAATTTCAAAAACGATATCACGATAGTGATAATGTTCAGCATCGATATTAATAAATACCTGTTGCTCTTTAGCCGTCTTTAAAATTTTAATAAGCCTTGGGGCAACTAAGTTATAAGTGTAATCAAAAGCTTCAGGTTTGAAGTCTGAGCAAAGGGCAGAAACCTTAATTGAAACGTGTGCTCTTAGGATACCTGCTTTATTGCGACTACCTGGAGTAATGTGCATGCTAAAACCATTAACAAGATTTAAAACCTCATTCATATAGTTATCAGCTTCTGATTCAGAAACAACTAATTCTCCGAGTTGGTCTAGAGTTACATCTCTTCCCGTATTAAAGATTGCTGCAAAATTCTTTTGTGCGCTTTCAATTGTCTCACCAGCAATAAATCTCTTTGCCATAAAGCGAACTTTGAAACGTACAATATTGGCCAGCGCCTTGGCCGGAAAAATGCGAACGGCCAGAAGAACAAAATAAAATAGAACCACTAACTGTGGAGGAAGAGGTTGGCGATCCCCCTTCAAGTCTAATCTTTTTGCTTTCTTAGAATCAAGAATAAGTCTTCTCAGAGACTCTCTTAGAATTCGCTTTACCTCTTTTCCTTCTTTATCATGATCTAGAGAAGGAAGAATTGCTAAGAACTTAAGCAGGTGAATTCTAAGAAGTGCATAATTTGCAGTAAGACCAAGAGCGAAGTCAGAAATCTTTTCAAAGAAAACGGGTTTGTAATCATTAAGAAAAGAAAGAAGCTTCTTAGTGATCGTATCTGACATTTCAGAAACAGGCTTATCTTCAATTTCACTTAGTTTAGTTAGTCCATAACGGTGAGTTATAATATTACTTACACCTGGAAAATCAGCAATTTTAACACTCATCACTTTTGTAACGTGTGCTTTAAACTTTTTATACTCCTCACTCTCTTCACCAACAAAGTTATCGAGTAAAAATATCTCATTTGCTAATTTAATATTACATAGACGAAGTACTTTTTCGTCCTTATCAATTCCCAATAAGAATTGAACTCCTTCAAGACCAATTTGAAACTTGAATGAAGAATCAAACTCTGTCCAAAATAGTAAATCTTTCTTAATCGATTCTTTGATTTGTTGGCCATCCAGTATAAGAGGCCCAAAATGATCATAATAGTCTAAGCGAAATGTATCATTTAATTGTGTGCTTTTAACCACAGGTAGCTTCACATTAACTCCAAATTAAAGTGTGTTTCTTAACGAAAAGTTGATTTCTTTTGTCATTTAATTATCAGCGGGTATAATAAACTAAAGTAAAGGTTTAAAAAACAAAATTCACACATTTAACCCATAGCAATAAATTACTAAAAATTACTTTTGAAATGACCTTAAATTTGGGAAAATAAATATATGAATGAAGAGATCTTATTTATCGATGACGATGAGAATATTGCTGAGCTCTTTGCTCTTACCCTAAGCCAAGGTGGCCATGAAACTTTAGCACTAAGCGGCGAAGTTGACGTAGAGCACTACTTTGAAAATATTAGCGACAATCTTAAAATCGTCATTGCAGACAAGAATATGCCAGTAATTAATGGTGCAGAAGTTGTGCGTCGTTTTGAAAGCAGTCCGAAGGCCGGTACTTTAAAGTATATTATCATCTCTGGTGATGAAGAACTGGATAATGACGAGCTTCAAGGTAAGGTTCACTTCATTAAAAAGCCCTTTAAAAAAGAAACTCTATTCTCAGTAATCGAGGACATTATTTAAATGCGCAATTTGATTTGTTTATTAATCACACTTCTTTCTGTAAAGGTATCTGCCGTCACTTATACGATGGATGACCTACGTGTGCTTTATAAAGACAAGTCTCACCGTGAATACATGAAGCACTTCTTAGACGTAAGGCCGTCTCAAAGAGATTTTGAGTGGAAGAAGATGACACGTGAAATGGCAACTTCTTACGTTGAAGACTTAATAACAAAGAATGAAATTAATAGTACTCAGTTCAAAATTATTACTAAATATATCGAGAATAAAAACTTAAAGGCCTATGCCTTTTTCACTCTGGCCTATTCAAAGTATGCCAGACTTTATTTTCAAAAGTGTAATGACTGCCAAAAGGATTTAGATACATATATATCTCACTCTGCACGTTATCCTGATATTGATTTTGATATCTATAAAACACTCTCAAACTCTTTACAGAGTAAATACGATAACCTCGTTAAGGCACCCTTAAAAAGTAACGATTCAATTTATTACTGTCGAGAGGAGCAAGGTCAAAAGGCATTCTTACAAATTATTGTTAAAGAGATTTCACGAACAGATACAAAGGCTTCAATTATTGAGAAGGCAAAGGATATCTTTAATCCGGACTGCTTGAATGGATTCGCAAAGAGTGATTTAGAATCTCTACTTAAACCTAGTGACTACAATAGTGAAATCATATTTCTTACATTCAATGCATTCGACAAAATTGATGAGCAGCTAAAATCTGTTTTTCTAACAAACTATCTCCTAACAAATCCAATTCCTGGCCCGGTGATGAATATGGCCTGGAACAAAATGGAAGAGCTATCGGCCAATTACGACAGCAGAAAGAAGGTTTTAACTGATCTTCTAAAATACCACCCCCTAAGAGGTGAAATTTTTCATCGCAGAAATGGGAAGGCCAGCACCAAAACGAAAGTTATCATCAAGAGATTCGCAAAGAATTTTCCAGAGTACATTGAAAACTATGCTCAGATCTGCCTCAGTTTTTACGACGGTAAAAAGAAATTTCCTCGTGGAAATCCTGCTAGATACTGTGATGACTTCATGAATGAGGACGTTGCAGGCCAGTGGCTAAGCGATGAAGTCCGACTTCAATACTCTGGTGCGAAGAAAATCAAGTAGTTATATCCAGTACATTCTACAACTCGCCGCACAAAGACTTGCCTGATAAGGCCAATTATGGGAGGATGCCCATATCAACAAATAATATTAGGGAATTAGGGAAATGAAAAAAACAATACTAGCACTACTACTTGCATTGCCGATATTTGCAAATACTGGTGAGCAAGACCAACAACCTGCTCCTCAGCCATGCCTTGAGTTAACTCAAGAAAAGCTTATTGGGCTAGAGAGTAAGCCAGGAAATGAACTAGTGTTTATCTCTAATAAATGTTCATATGCAGACTTCTCAAAAGAGCTAAAAGAGAAGCTACAAAGTGCTATTGTTGGTGATAGTGAAACTAGACTTCAACTTCTTTTAAAAGACGAAAAAATCAATATCATCATGGACACACTTGCCACAGATCATGTTGGTTCAACTCGTTTCTCATATGAAGACACAAAGAAGATCGAAGATTTCTATTCTTCGACAAAAGCTGACTCATTAAAGCAGTCTGGAAATCTAGAATCTTTTAGAGAAGAACAATCTGACGACTTTTACTTAGTGTTATTTTTTAATGCCGAAAAAGATCGCCTAATTGTTATCTACAAGAGACTAACAGAAGCTCCTGTTAAGCCAGGGCCGACAGAGCCTTCTGAACCAAATGATGGTTCATCAGACGATCTTCCTTCTGAAGAAGTTCAATAAATCAAAAGGCCCTTGAAGTCATTTTCAAGGGCGCAAAATTTCATAATATAAATTTAAATAGAATTATAGAATTAAAAATTTCTTGGCATAGAGACTTGCGGCCAAGTCTGCATTATTACGATTTCGATTTTCAACTCGGTAGCCGATAAAGACACGCTTTCCAGCTTGAAAGCGATAAGCTGGAGTAAGCCTTACAAACTTATCCATATCACCTTTGTAGACAATAAATTCTTCACCAGGCTTTAGGTCCTTGGCATTGATAAGAAGTGATCCGAGATCGATACTCTCAGCACCCCAAGAAACCTTGATCTTTTTAACCTCACCTTTTTCACTTGCAATACTTCTACCCTTTTCATCTTTCTCATAGGCAAGGCCATTGAACATTTTTGAAATCTCAGATGCATCTGGGTGATTTGTAATCGAAGCCGGCAGAGTTGCTCCAGAACTTTGAAGATTATTTAAATCAATATTAGGCGCTGAACGTCCAGTGATATCAACAACTGTTGCTTTTGCTTCAGGTTGTGTAAAAGTAGAACTACCTGTTGAAGAAGTTCCTGCGCCACCTGTGGCAAAGTTTGATCCACCACCAGATCCGGCACTTGCAACATTTGCGATCGGATAATTAGCTGCTCCGTTTGTACCTCTTCCTCTTCTACTTCTTTCAATTGGCTCTAGAGTTTCAGCATCATAACGTTGGTACTTATCTTGATTTTCACGCGCTATCTTTTCTCTCTCTCTTTTTAGTCTTTTCTTTTGTGCTTCTAGAGCACTTGCAAGAGAGCTCCCCGCTTCTCTTAACGCCTTAACTGAAGCAACGATATCTTTTGTTGCCTTTGAAGCATTATTAGACTTTCCACGACGTCCAAAAGTTAGAGCACGATTTTGACTCGGCCCTATGGGCTGAGTTGAGCTATTCATGGCCGCCTGTTGTTCAGGTACGGCATCCATCATTTGTTGTTGAATTTGCTGCACTGACTGCTCTTGTGGAGCAGCTGTAGGTTGAGCAGGAGCTGGTTTTGACTTGTCATTAGAGGCAAGACTTGTTGACACAGCTTCGGATTTTTCCGTTGCAAAGAATTGAGAAACTAGTGAGTCTTGTTGATTCACAGATGCCTGATTTCTTCCAGTTTTTACAATTTGAACGATATTATTGTAATCATCGTCATCAAGATTTTTCTTAAAATACGCTAGATCATCGTCATTGATTTTACCTTCAATAACATCATTGGAAACTTGGTTTCCAATAATTTCTTTTAAAAAAGTTATTTCCTCATTATTAACATTTTCACTAGCGATCAATCTTTTAAGGGCCACAATCGCTTTTTGAGTATCAACTTGACAGCCTCTAACAGAGTATGGTGCTTCATCAATACAGACTTCTTTACATAAAGGAGACACTTCTTCGTCTTTCTTCTCATATGCTAAGAATAGATTTGATAATGTATTATTATCGGTATTGATATCTTTTATTGGACGATCTTTTATTTTACAAAAGTAATTAAAAGAATCGACATTTTCTAATGTTGGTAAATCGAAATCAAAATTATCATATTCAACACCAGTTAATGATTCATTTTGACATAGGCCAATAACTTGGCTCGTAAACTGTTCACACGATTTATCTAGTTCGGCCTGAACACTTGCTGTATTACCCTCAATTGAGCTCTTTCGAACAAAAGTAGACGAACACGAATTTGAGCGGAAGTGATCAATTGTTTTCTTTCCACCACCTGAGTTTGTATTAAAGATTTCTAAATAATCCGCAAACATTTCTTGTGAAAAATTTGTTCCCTCATATTCAGGAAACATTTCACTAATCATTTGCGCATCACAATTATTGACTAAGGTGTCATGAAGTTTACAATTAAGAGTAAGATCTGGATTATCATTTACCGCGATAGTTTCAGCAAGATCAAAAATAATACTTTTTAAAGCTTTCCCATTTTTTTGGCGAAACATCTTACGACTAACATCAAAGTCAGTGTCTTGATTTTTTGAAATACATTCACAATACGAATCAGAGTTTAATTCTAATCCAATTGAGCTCTTACAAGACTCACCTACCTTTGCCTTCACTCCGCCAATGCTTTGTGAAATTTCCTCAATAGTGCTTGATTTAAAAATTGCGACAATTCCACTTCTACACTCACTGTGAGCATTAAGAGTAAATAAGAATATTAAAAGAATTCTAAATATTTTCAATGTCTAAATCACCTTATTGATATCGGCATATTTGGTTCTTCTTTCTTTATCTGATTAAGTGATTTAACTGGATATAATTGATAGCGAGAAGACTTTAGTCTTTTCATTGCAGCTATATATTCATTCGAAGACTCAGATTTATTTTTATAATTCTTCTCTAAATATTCATAAACATGATACATTGGCCCCTCAAAAACTCGACCTTCTCTTTCAATTCGAATAAATGCATTTGGATCAAGCCCACCATATGGAGACTTCATAATATTTCCCATCGCATGACCAACATTTCCACCTTTAATCATATAGGCGAAGAAGTTCTCACGAAATGGCCAACAGTTCATAGATAAAACGTATCTAAAAAAGAAATCTTTATGATCACCATCTTTATAAGTCTTATCAATATGTTTCATAACTGAACGATACGATGGATCGATTTCGTTCGGAACTGCATAGGCATCGCAAACCGTTCGTTTATCAGGCTTTAAAATTTCATCGATATTATCAGGGAATATAGGATAATTAGGATTTGCTCCATGACTTCTTACATTTTGTAATTCGACAATTTGTTCAATATTATTCGTATTTTTAGAATCAAGAGTATTTGGAATAGCATTCTCTAAACAATCAGGTGTTGCCTCATTTGCAGAGTCCTTTCCACTTGCAGCAAATATACTTAACTGCGTTGAAAGTGCTAAAATAGAAAATAAAATCAACTTCCTCATAAACTAATCCTTTGTGAACTAATCGGAAGCAAAATATTTGACTTTAGGGTTTAGTTCACAAAATCTTGCATAATTTCAATAACTTACTTGAGTGAACCTATTCACTAAGTAATTGAAAACACGTCATTACTAGAGATAACGCCTCAGCTATTATTATAAATGAACTAGAAATTAAGAACAAAGAGAGGGCCTAAGCACTTGATTGCTCATAAATTGGGCCCCAATAAAATTTGGCAACTCGATTAGCTTCTACGGCATTGGTAATGTTATTGGCATATCAGGTTCTTCCTTTTTAATTTGCTCTAGAGATTTTTTCGGAAACTTTGCAATATACCTAGGATGTTTAAGTCGTTTCACAATTGGCAGATATTCAATTTTAAAGCGCTCAGATTTTGAATAATTTTTTAGAAGATGATCATAGACAATATACATTGGCCCTTCAAACATCTTCCCCTCACGCCAGATACGTATAAAAGTATTTGGATCAGCTCCACCAAATAATGGATGCATCATATCACCAAACAAGAGCCCGATACCTGCCCTAGTATTAGCTTCATTACCAGACGTAAAGTAATCAAACATATTTTTAGAATAGTGCCAGCAAGGTAGAACTAAAAGATACTTAAAGAAGAAATCAGTATCATCACCATCTTTATATTTCTTTGTAATATTGTCACGAATGTCTTGAAAAAATGGATCCGTAGGATTGGCCTTAGCATAGAAATCGCAAACAGTTCTTAAGTCAGGACTTAAAATCTCTTTTATATTTTTAGGTAGCTTTGGATAGTTATAATCATAATTGATAATAGGCCCAATCGATTGAGAATTTGATGAGGCAAGCTTTCGTACATTCTTAACATTTAGAGCATCAAGTGTTTCGAAACTTCCACCTAAGCATTCAATTGAATTTGGACTTTCAGCTTGAATGATTGCGCAATTAAGCGCAAGAAATAGATAGATAAAATTTCGCATGATATGTCCCCTCTTTGTACTATCTATGCTCATCGGGTGTTACGCCAATGGCCAAAGAGGAAATTTACAGAATCAAATAAAATCAATTGCCTAGAAAGCTTAGAGATTTGTGAAAAAATCCAAAGTCTCAGGATTTGCCACGGCCTGAACATTATCAAGAGCACGGCCATTGATAAGACGACTTACGGCCATCTCCATCTTCTTTCCAGAGCGAGTATATGGAATTCCCTTTACTTGGATTACACGTCTTGGCATATGCCTCGGTGTTGTATTTTCTCGTATGCGAGTTTTAATAAATTTACAATCTTCCTTAGTAAGTTCATGTCCATCTTTCGTTACGACAAAGAGCCATACCTCAACATCGCCGTCGACATTCTTTCCAACACAAACTGAATCTTCAATAAAGTCAATCGTCTCCGTTTGACGGTAAATCTCAGCAGTACCAATGCGGACACCTCCTGGATTAAGAGTCGCATCAGAGCGGCCAAGAACCATCGCACCACCAGCCTCAGTGATCTTAATAAAGTCACCGTGATGCCACACTCCCTTAAACTCCGAGAAGTATGCTTTGTTGATACGCTGACCATCATCATCGTTTAGGAAGTAGATTGGGCGTGAAGGAAAACTTTGTAGACAAACTAACTCACCTTCTTCACCAGCAGGGACTTCCTTTCCGCGACTATCAAAACAAGTAACATCCATTCCTAGACCAGCACATTGTAGCTCCCCTCTAAAGACAGGAAGGATTGGGTTTCCTAAGAAAAAACAACCTATAATATCTGTACCACCAGAAATACTTGAAAGTTGAATGTCTTTTTTAAACTTCGTATAAACATAATCGAATTGTTCAGGAAGAAGAGGTGCACCTGTAGAAAGAATCGTTTCAAGAGATGACATATCATATTGTGAAAGATCAATTCCAGTATCTTCTAGGGCCTTTAAGAATTTTGGGCTTGTTCCAAAAATATTTAGCTGCTCTTTTTCAATAATTGAAATGAAATCACCAAAAGTTGGATAGCCCGGCGAGCCTTCATAAAGAACAACAGTAGATCCAAAGTAAAGAGAAGAAACAAGCCAGTTCCACATCATCCAACCACAAGTGGTGAAGAAGAAAATTGATTTGTCTTCCTTAAGATCCGAGTGAAGGCCAAGCTCCTTAATATGATTAACGAGAGTTCCACCGACACTATGAACGATACACTTAGGCTTACCTGTAGTCCCAGAAGAGTACATAATATAGAGAGGGTCGGAAAAGTCACACTCAGTATACAATATCTCTTCTTCAATTGGTCTAACCACATCAGACCAGCTAACGCCTTTGTGTATTGAACTTGCATCAAGGCCTTTCCCCTTGAAGTCAACAACGATTACTTTTTCAATTGAGTCGACAGCTTTAACAACAGCATTAATCTTATCTGTTAAGTCAAAATACTTTCCACCATATTCGTAACCATTAACAGTAACAAGAACTTTTGGTTTTGATTGTCCGAAGCGGTCAATCACACCTTCAACACCAAAGTCACATGAAGTCGATGTAAAAACACCACCCAGTGAAGTCGTCGCAAGCATTGAAACAACAGTTTCGGCAATATTTGGCATATAGCAGGCCAAGACATCACCTTTTGCAATATGTGGTTTAATCACATCTTGCAAACCCGCCACTGTATTTTTTAAATCTTTATAAGAAGTTTTTTGAGTTTGGCCGCTTTCTCTCACGCTACTTAAAGCGATAGATATGTCACGGCCATTTTTTAAAAGATTTTTAGCGAAGTTAAGTTTAACTTTTGGAAACCAACCGTAACTTTCGAAACTCAAATCAGTACATACTGGTTCGAGATCTCCCGTATAGTCGATATCAAAAAACTTAACGAGTTCTTTCCAAAAACTCTTTGGGTTTTCGACAGAATATTTGTGAAGTGAGTAATAAGACTTACAGTCCAAGCCTTGGGACTTATTAATTTGTCTAATAAACTCCATCATATTTGATGATTGGATACGTTCACTACTTGGCGTATATAAAATTTTATTCACTTCTTAAAACCTCAAAAAGTTTTTAAATAAACTAAACTAGTCCCTTAAGGATTTCAGCACTCTCTGCTTCAACTTTTGCGTGTAGAGAATTACCGTGAGCATCCATTGTTACAACAACAGGAAACTCTTCTACTGTTAATTCCCAAATCGCTTCAGGAGAACCAAGGTCACGCCAGTAAACATTGTCTACTGATTTGATTTTTTCAGCTAAAACCTGTGCTGCTCCACCAATACCATGGAAGTATACACATCCGTACTCGCGACAACCGTCAAGAGTCTTCTGCCCCATTCCACCTTTACCAATAACACCAAGGATTCCGTGGTCACGCATTACTTCCCACTGGTATGGTTCCTCACGGATTGAAGTCGTTGGTCCTGCGGCCTTAACTTCATATGTACCATCTTTGTTTTCTAGTACAACTGGACCACAGTGATAGATAATTTGGTTATTTAAATCTACTGGTGGCTTTGTTCCTTCGTGAAGACGTTTGTGAACAGCATCGCGTCCAGTAAACATCTTTCCTGAGATTAAAACCATATCTCCTACTTTAAGTTCTCTAATTTGTTCTTTTGTAAATGGATAGTCTAAACGTTTCATGTTCTAACCTCTTCCTAGTATAACCATTTATTGATTGTATTATTTGCTTTAAGCGAAACGCCCTGTCTTCTAAATGCCCAGCACATATAAGAAACTGAAACAAAGAATGAAGCAGGAAGACGGTTAAGGTCTGTTACTTTACATCCTAGAAGAGTTGTTTTTCCACCAAATCCCATTGGCCCAATACCAAGTTTATTTGCTGTTTCAACGATGTCTGCTTCAAGTGCAGCAAGCTCAGGCTTAGAGTTTTTATCATCTAGCTTTCTTAGGAATTGATCCTTAGCGGCCACATGTCCAGTTCCTCTATCACCACCGATACATACACCTAGAACACCTGGTCCACATCCCTTACCTTGTGCTTTTTGAACACAATCAAGGATTGCTTTTCTTACACCATCAAGGTCACGGCCTGCATTTAATTCAGTATTTGGAAGTGAGTATTGTGCACCAACGTTCTCACAACCCCCACCTTTAAGCATAAGCTTAACGTCAAGATTCTTTGACTTGTGTTGCTCAAACTTAATTACTGGGTGTCCACCACCAACATTCATACAATCGTTCTTACCAGTTAGTGAATCAACAGAGTTTTGTCTTAGGTATCCAATCTTAGTTGCTTCAAGAACGGCTTTTTCACATACCTTTCTGAATGCATCCTGATCAAAGTCTCTTGGATGATAAACCTTGAATACAATTGTTCCAGTATCTTGGCATAGTGGCTGAGATTTTTGCTCTGCCATTTTAATATTTGCTTGAATGATATTCATTGCATATTCGGCCGTAGTATTCTTTTCTTCTCTATGAAGAGCATCAAGAACAACACGTTGAATGTCGTCAGGAAGAACAGTTGAAGTAACTCTAATCAGTTCAAGTAGTGAGTTAAAAAGGTCCTTAGTTGGGTTTGCTTTTTTTGCTACTTTCTTAGTCGCTTTCTTTGCTACTTTCTTAGTCGCTTTCTTTGCTACTTTCTTAGTCGCTTTCTTAGTCGCTTTCTTTGCTACTTTCTTAGTTGCTTTCTTTGCTACTTTCTTAGTTGCTTTCTTTGCTACTTTCTTAGTTGCTTTCTTTGCTACTTTCTTAGTCGCTTTCTTTGCTACTTTCTTAGTTGCTTTCTTTGCTACTTTCTTAGTTGCTTTTTTCTTTGCTACTTTCTTAGTTGCTTTCTTTGCTACTTTCTTAGTTGCTTTTTTAGCAACTTTCTTCTTTGCTACTTTCTTCTTGGCCATGGCCATCTCCTTAATCTATATAGAAAAAATTTCCAAAATCATGTGCATATTTTTGAGTAATCATTCCATAACCTGGATAGTTTACTTCATCTAACTTAAACTTCTTCCCAAAGCCTTTAACTCCCCAAGAATTCTTAAAGTAATAAACACCCTTATATTCGAATTCCTGCCAAGAGCCATCTTCCATCTGCATTCTAGTCTTCACAACAACATCATCG
The DNA here is from genome assembly GCF_047085075.1 of Halobacteriovorax sp. RT-2-3. NCBI lineage: Bacteria > Pseudomonadati > Bdellovibrionota > Bacteriovoracia > Bacteriovoracales > Halobacteriovoraceae > Halobacteriovorax > Halobacteriovorax sp. RT-2-3. Next base: position 755,985 of record NZ_JBKIYF010000001.1, read on the forward strand.
TCATAACCAACAAGAATCATCGAATGGCCCCCGCCTTTTTCTCCCGAAATTCGACGATCACGTGTTCCAACTTCAGGATAGCCAACAATGCCTGCATACCATTTGCTCTTATCACGTTCTTGAATCTCAAGAGTCTGAGTCTTTTTTGCATTCCAAGATCCATAGTACAACTTAGTTCCTAGAATAACTGACTTTCCTTGACTTAACCATTTCTTAATTTTGGATAAGTCTTTCGACATGTAAGACTTCTTTCTTGAATAAAGATCATTCACTAAAGTGTCTCTTAAATAAATTGCCTCTTTTCTAATTGGAATAAAATCAGGATCAATTTGAGCAATATCATAATCAGTCATTTCAAATAAACGAGGATCACGCTGCCCAAGTAAACAAGACTGTAGATACTTTGGAAGCTCTACTAAATGGCCACAAGTTTGTTTGGCCATAGTGATTTCAGGATAGTCATCTTCAAGAGATGGCCATTTCTTGCGAGAGTAAGGCCAAGTTTTTTCGTAAACAACTCCCCAATCAAGAATAGCACGCATATTTTTAGATGTTGTTGAACCTTCCCAACTCTTATCCTTCATTATGAGATATTCCATCCACTGCTCAGACAAATCGAGCTCAACCGGTAGAACCCCATGCTTACGAATTAGTAAGTGCTCAACAATTCCAATTGCACTAAACATAGTGCATGTACCACGGGAGCCTTGAGACTTAACGGAAGTCTGTTGGCCAATTAATGCATGGATATCACTTCGCGATGGAAGCTCAGATGCTTGGGTGTATAGTGCACCAAGTAGAATTATTAAATTCAATAAAATCGATCTAAGGTGTGTTGTGTTCATGTATGAAATTCTGACTCTTTAGCTCGGCTTTATCAAGATGCAATGCAAGGTTCCTGGATACTTTTCGGGATGCGTGGCATGAAGTAATTATGCTAAGCATCCCGAAAAGTATCCAGGAACCCATACCAACAAACAGATTGCCTAATCGCCTTTCTAAAGGCACATTATACGCATGATTTCATTGGCAGGATTAAACGACAAACAACGCGCGGCGGCTGAGACCATCGAAGGCCCAGTACTAATTTTAGCAGGTGCTGGAAGTGGTAAAACACGTACAATCACCTACCGAATTGCGCATATGGTTGATAACCTGCATATTCCTGGAAAACAGATTCTGGCCGTTTCATTTACAAATAAGGCCGCAAAGGAAATGAAAGAAAGAGTTCACGGCCTGCTTGGAAAGAATAAATCTAAAGGAATGACTTTAGCGACTTTTCACTCACTAGGTCTGAAAATTCTTAAGAAAGAAATTACTCATTTGGGTTACCATAAGAACTTCTCGATCTACGACCAAACAGATCAAATGAGTATCATACGTGAAGGTCTTAGACTTTATCACGATAACAAGGGCTCATTTAAGAAAGAAGTTATTCAGTCTAAGATTGGAAAGCTTAAAAACGAAGGGATTAAGCCTGAGGACTTTGCTGATTCGCCATTCTTTGATGGAGAAGATCCTTATGATCACGCAGTTAATTTTCTCTACGAATTTTATCAAGAGAAGCTTAAATTTTATAATGCCATCGACTTTGATGATATTCTTCTTCTAACAGTTAGGCTCTTTGATGAGAATCCCGAAATCGCTTTAGAATATTCAAATGGATTTAAGTACATCATGGTAGATGAGTACCAAGATACAAATCCACTTCAATTTAGACTTATTCGACACTTAACTTGTGCCCACGATAATCTGTGTGTTGTTGGTGACGATGATCAAGCAATCTATTCGTTTCGAGGTGCCGATATTTCAAATATCATTGGCTTCGAAAGAGATTACTCTCGTGCAAAAGTTATCAAGCTAGAGCAGAATTACCGCTCAATCTCACCGATCCTAAAACTTGCTAACGCTGTTATTCAAGAAAATACAGATCGTCGAGACAAGACACTGTGGTCAGATAAACCAAGTGATCACAGGCCTATCCTTTGGGAGCTTGAAGATACAGAACACGAGGCGGAAATCATTGTTGAAGATATTATCTCTCACCAATCTAAAGGTGGGCATTTAGGTGACATCGCAATTCTTTACCGTTCAAATACACAAGCAGCACCAATTGAAGAGCAGCTAAGACTTTCTCAGGTTCCCTATACAATTATCGGTGGCCAAAAATTTTACGAGAAAAAAGAAGTAAAAGATATCATGGCCTATCTTTCGGTCATTAAAAATCCTGCCGATCAAATGGCGCTTCGAAGAATTCTAAATGTTCCAAATCGTGGAATCGGAATGAAGACTTTAGAGAAATTTCTAGAAGAAAGTGAGGCCCATCAGATCGATCTGTTTAGTGCAATGAAAAATGCACCTGAACTTGCGGGTACACGAGCGGATAAGATTACAACATTTATTAATTTTATTGAAAGTGCAAAAGAGTATTTTGGAAGACTACCTCTTAGTCAGGCAATCACAAGTCTTACGGATGATCTAAAGTATTTTGAATATATCGACAAATGCTATGACCAAGTTAAGCAGGCTTCACGTAAAAAAGACGATATTCACTTCTTCATAGAATCAGCGGCGCGTTTTACAGAGAATTTTAAGGAGCAAGCTACCCTAGATAAATTCATGGAAAAGCTTATGCTTCAAGATTCTCAGGATACAAAAGATGAAGACGAAGATGATGATGTAAGAAAGAATGAAGTTACGATGATGACTCTTCACTCATCAAAGGGGCTTGAGTTTAAACAAGTTTATATGGTTGGAGTCGAAGAAGAAATCCTTCCGCACAAGAAAACAATTGTTAATGGCGAAGGAGACGCAGAAGAGCGTAGACTTTGTTATGTAGGGATTACTCGCGCTCAAGAAAAGCTTATCATGACAGTGTGTAAGCAAAGAAAAATATACGGCAATATGCTAACACGCCATCACTCACGCTTTCTATGCACTGATGATGCAAAAAAATACTTTGTTAAACAAGACCGTCAAAACTTCGGTCACCTTGAAACTCAAGAAGAAGTCGACGCCTATAAGAAAGATTTCTTTTCAGGACTTATGAATCTTCTAGATTAAAATCAATGATAACAGTATTGGAAGAGTAACCTGGGATAAGGCTAAGTAGTGTTTCAAAAAATCCCTGTTTAATCGTCACACGCATCTTACTTACCTTGCGACAATCATAACTTCTTTGCTTAAAAATATCTCTAATTCTACGCTCTTCAATACCAAAGCCAGAAATATTTTTTGAAACACGATAATCAAGCTTATCGTCTGCTTTTGCCCAAATACCATTTGGAGAAGCACAAAATTGACTATTGAGCTTAACTCCACTTGATGCACAAGAAGTAATGAACAGTATAAAAGGGAGAATGACAAATCTAGTAAACTTCATACTCATTCTCTCCAATATCAGTGGCCGCCTTAACTTCAATTTGCTTTTTGGAAAAAAGGCCAAAACTTAAAAATTTTATAAATTGATCAAGTGGAGATTCAATCTCTTGAATTTCAACACGTGAAACATACTCACTTCGACGACGAAAGAAATCATTACCTAGTTTTATATGATGCTGTTTCGGAAGTGATCCATAAAACATATTTTGAATTTCGTGATTTGCTTTTAACGTAATGGCCTCTCGATTTGCATGTTTTGAAATATGCAAAAGCCTCTCACCATCTCCACTATAGAGGGTGCTAGAGCAAGACGAAAGAAAGAAGGCAAAAAGGCCCATTACGATTATATTAATATTAATTTCCCTTGAAGTCTGGGTTTCTCTTCTCTTTTAGAGCTGAAAGTCCCTCAAAGTGATCATTCGTTCTTTGTGCAATTCCTTGGTATGCACTCATTAAATTGAGATGAGACTCAAGATCATCGTGCGCAGCACGCTTCATTGCTGTCTTTGTCAATTGTACTGCAACTGGAGCATTAGCAGCTATTTCATTTGCAAAAGCAGATACAGCAAGCTCAAGGTCCTCACCTGTTACGATATTATTAACAAGGCCCATTTGCATGGCCTCTTTAGCAGTATAAATACGGCCCGTTAAGTACATCTCCATTGCTTTTGTGTAACCAACTTTTCGAGTTAAAAAGAATGGCCCACCATCTCCAGGAACGAGAGAGAGCTTACAGAAAGTCTCACCAAATTTCGCATCATCGCTTGCGACGGCAAGATCACACATCGCTACAAGATCACATCCAGCTCCAATTGCACCACCGTGAACCATTGCTATAATTGGTTTTTGAAGCCTTTCAATAACTCGAGGAATATTTTGAATTCCACGTGAGTAACGATTTCTGAGCTCAAAAGACTCACCTGCAAACATTCCTTTGCGAGCAATCATTGCTTTAATATCACCACCGGCACAGAAGTTGTCGCCTTCGCCTCTAAGAACGATCACGCGAATATCTGGATCACCATCAGCGAATGTTAAAACTTCAGTAAGAGAAGCAATCATTTTATTAGTGATAGCATTTGCCATCTTAGTATTATCAAGACTTACCCAAAGGGTTGCGTCTTTCTTTTCAATTTTTAAGTGTTCAAATTCGTAGCCGTAAATAGACATTACTTCCTTCCTTTATAAGCTTGAAAAAACTTAGACGGTGCAGTGTGACCGATTTTAGAAATAATAAAAGAGCTAGCATCATGGAGTTTATCCATATCCACGCCTGTATCAAAACCAAGTTTATGTAAGAGATTAACAACGTCATCTGTTGCCACATTCCCACTTGCACCTTTTGCATATGGACAACCGCCAAGACCTGCTGCAGATGAATCAAAAACCTCAATCCCCTCTTCTAAAGAAGCGTAGATATTAGCGAGGGCCATCCCCTCTGTATCGTGAAAGTGCATTGCCATCTGTTTTAAACCAAAGTGATCTTTAATTAGTTTTGTAATTCTTCGCACTTGGTTAGGGTTAGCGACACCAATAGTATCCCCTAATGATATTTCGTAACACCCTAGATCTAATAATCTTTGGATTCCATCAACGATTGATTTATCTTTTATTTCTTTTTCATAAGGGCAACCAAAAACTGTTGAAAGATAGCCTCTAACTTTCATTCCTTCATCAAGAGCGGCCTTTGCCACTTCAATCTGTCTTGCATGGGCCTCTTCAATAGTTGCATTGATATTCTTCTGGTTGAAAGTATTCGATGTTGCAGTAAACATACTAATCTCTTTCACCCCAAGACTCTTTGCAAGCTCTAGTCCCTTTAAGTTGGGTACTAAACAAGGAGTTGCAATCCCCTTATCTTCAGTGATTTTTAATACCTGAGGATACAGCTCTGCTGCATCCTGCATTTGAGGAATCTTATCAGGACGAACAAAGCTTGTTACTTCAATTGTTGAAAGTCCTGTCTCACTTAAAAGCTTGATAAACTCGAGCTTATCTTCTGTGGCGACAAAACTTTTTTCATTTTGTAATCCGTCGCGAGGTCCAACTTCAACAATCTTAATTTTTTTAGTCATAGTTAATCCGAATTAGTTTAATTCTACGAGGTCAACTCCACCATCAATTGTTTGGCCTTCTTGAACTAGTATAGCATCAATCTTACCATCACGAGATGCCTTTACAGTATGTTCCATTTTCATGGCCTCCATAACAACTAGAGCATCACCAATTTTAACTTCTTGTCCTGCTTGAACAAGAACCTTAAGAATTTTCCCAGGCATTGGCGAGCTCATTTCATGGGCCTCACCTGTAGCAGCCCCAGAGCGCTTCGCAACACTTCGTGAAAGTTCAACACGCTTACTATTTACAATATAGGCATTCTTTTGCGTTAAGATATGGAATGGAACTTCGTTAATCCAAAGAGCATCTTCTTCAATATCAACAGTACAAGTAAAGCCTTCAAAACGTACAACAAGAGTACTCACACCTGAGAACTTGAAGAAAGCTTCAAAAGTATTTTCTCCAAAGTCATAAATTCTCTTTTCACCTTGGTCACCGCTCATTCTAAAAGAATCAAACATGATATCATCTTTTAAGAAATCGTGAGCAAGAGCAGCAGCAATCTCTTCTGCATAAACTTCAGCAGGTGCAAGATCTGCTTCATAAGTTTTTACAAAGTGAGTATAAGTGTTACCAGCAAGGAATGCCTCATGCTTTAAAATTCTTACGAGATAGTCATTATTTGTTGTTAAACCTTCAAATGGAAGGTGATTAAGACCTGCAATCATTGTTCCTACAGCTTCATTTCTTTCAGCTCCCCAAGTAATAACTTTTGCAATCATTGGGTCAAAGTTAACAGTGATTGAGTTTCCATTCTTATAACCAGTGTCTAGACGAATCCCCTCAATTGCATCCCCAATATATTCAAGGCGACCAATTGCTGGCATAAAGTCATTATCAGGATCTTCTGCATAGATACGACATTCAATAGCGTGCCCGACTTGCTTAATATCATCTTGAGTAAACTCAAATCTCTCACCACTTGCTGCCATAAGCTGTAATTCGACAAGATCATATCCTGTTACCATTTCAGTGACAGGGTGCTCAACCTGTAATCTTGTATTCATTTCAAGAAAATAGAAGTTTTCACCGTCAAGAATTAATTCAACAGTACCAGCACCATGATAATCGATGGCCGTTGTAATCTTAACAGCTGCATCAGTCATCTTTTTACGAAGCTCATCACTTAGGGCCAAAGAAGGAGACTCTTCAATAATTTTTTGGTGACGTCTTTGAATTGAACATTCTCTTTCAAAAAAGTGAAAGTGATTCCCGTGAGTATCACTCATTACTTGAATTTCAATATGGCGTGGACTTGTTATGAATTTTTCAATCAAGACAATATCGGAACCAAATGAGCTTAGGGCCTCTCGCTTACAACTTTCAAGTTCAGCAAGAAAGTCTTTCGAGTCATTAACAACTCTCATCCCTTTTCCACCACCACCGGCAGATGCTTTAATCAGTACAGGATAGCCCATTTTATCAGCTTCAGACTTTAAGAATTCAGGTTCTTGATTTTCACCATTGTATCCTGGAATAACAGGCACACCGATTTCAATCATCTTGTCTTTAGACCCTTTCTTATCTCCCATAAGAACAATATGCTCAGGAGTTGGTCCAATAAACACAAGACCTGCATCAGTTACTTTCTGAGCAAATATTGCGTTTTCAGATAAGAAACCATAACCAGGGTGAATTGCATCACATCCACTATCTTTTGCAATTTGAATGATCTTATCCATATTCAGATATGTTTCACTAAGAAGTTTTCCTTCTAAGTAATAAGTCTCATCTGCAAATTCTCTTTGAGGAAGATTTCTTTCTTCAAAAGTGTAAAGAGTTACTGTTTTAATTCCAAGAGTGCGACAAGTTTTGATAACTCTTAGTGCAATCTCAGCGCGGTTGGCGATTAATACTTTCTCAATTTTCTTTATAGTTGCCATATATAACTTACTTCCAGTTTGGTTTTCTTTTTTCAAGTAATGCTGTCATACCTTCCTGACCTTCATCAGAAATTCTCTGCTTAGCAATAACTTCACAAGTGTAATTCATTGTTGCTTCATCATTTCCAAGACGCTCTTTAACACCAAAAATTAACTTCTTTGCAACTCTCTGTGCATTTGGTGCAACTTTAATGAGTTCTTTTGCCATATTGACGATATCTGCATCATAGTAGCGATCAAGAGAAACTCTATGAATAAGGCCAATTTGTAGAGCACGTTCTCCATCAAATCTCTCACCAGTAAGAAATAGGTGGCGAGCATTTGACTCTCCAATTTTTGCCATAACAAATGGAGAAATTACCGCAGGAACAAGTCCAAGATTAACTTCCGTAAGACCAAATTTTGCACTCTCACTTGCGATGACAAAGTCACAACAAGCAACAAGACCAACTCCACCACCAAGGGCAGCGCCATTTACTCGGCCAATGACTGGCTTAGAAAGATTGTTAATGGCATGAAATAGTCCCGCTAACTTTTTAGAGTCCGCAATATTTTCTTCCATTGAATAGTCTTTCATTTTTTTCATCCAATTTAGATCAGCTCCTGCGCAAAATGATTTTCCGGCACCAGTAAGAACAACAACGCGGACGCTATCATCATTTTCAAGTGCTAGGAACTCTTCTGTAAGTGCTGCAATCATCTCATCATTGAATGCATTATGTACTTCTGGGCGATTTAGTGTGATGAAACAAATCCCACTTTCTTCACCTGTTTTTATCTCTTTTGTATATCCTGTCATAAAAAATCCTTCTTCTATTTCACTACATTCTAAAGACACCAAACTTAGTCTCTTCAATTGGAGCCTGTTTGCTTGCTTTAATTGCCGCACCTAAGATATCACGAGTTTTATGAGGTTCAATCACACCATCATCCCACAGTCTTGCTGTTGAATAATATGCGCTTCCTTCATTTTCGTATTTATCTAAGATAGGTTGTTTAAACTTCGCTTCTTCTTCGGCCGTCATCGGCTTTTCACCTTTTGCAACAAGCCCGTCTTGACGAACAGTTGCAAGTACACCTGCTGCTTGCTCACCACCCATTACTGAGATACGAGCATTAGGCCACATCCATAAGAAACGAGGAGAATAAGCACGACCACACATACCGTAGTTACCAGCACCAAAAGATCCACCAATCACAACTGTAAACTTTGGAACATTAACAGTTGAAACGGCCGTAACCATTTTAGCACCATGCTTTGCAATTCCTTCAGCTTCATATTTAGAACCAACCATGAAACCAGTAATATTTTGTAGGAAAACTAATGGAATATTTCTTTGTCCGCAAAGCTGAATAAAGTGAGAACCTTTAATTGCCGATTCAGAAAAGAGAATACCGTTATTAGCTACGATCCCAACTCTTTCTCCACAAATCTTTGCGAAACCACAAACCAGTGTTGGCCCGTATTTCTCTTTAAACTCATGAAAGCGTGAACCATCAACAAGGCAAGCAATGATCTCTCTAATATCAAATGGCTTCTTCGTATCACGAGGAAGAATTCCGTAAATATCTTCGGCATCATACTTTGGCATTTCAAAATTGAAGTCATCTTCGTTTTGCTCAAAGTTTATATTTTCAAGAATTGATCTTGTAATTGCAAGAGCGTCGTCTTCGTCTTCAGCGAAGTGGTCAGCAACACCAGACTCACTAGTGTGAACCTTTGCCCCACCAAGAGTTTGAGCATCAACTTCTTCACCTGTTGCAGCTTTTACTAGAGGAGGTCCTCCTAAAAAGATCGTCCCATTATCTTTTACAATAATTGATTCATCCGCCATCGCAGGAACGTAAGCTCCACCAGCAGTACATGAACCAAGAACAACAGCAATTTGTGGAATCCCTTGGGCAGACATTTGGGCCTGATTAAAAAAGATTCTTCCAAAGTGTTCTTTATCTGGAAATACTTCATCTTGCATTGGTAAGAATGCTCCACCAGAGTCCACAAGATAAACACATGGAAGGCGATTTTCCCTTGCCACTTCTTGCGCTCTTAAGTGTTTCTTAACTGTCATTGGAAAGTAAGTTCCACCCTTAACAGTTGCATCATTGGCCACGAACATACACCAAACACCGTGTACTTTACCAATACCTGTTACGATACCAGCACTTGGAATATCCATTCCATACATGCCGTTTGCAGCAAGAGACGATAATTCGATAAATGGAGATCCTGCATCGAGGATTTTATCAATACGCTCACGTGGTAATAATTTTCCACGAGAGTGGTGACGAGAAACAGATTTTTCTCCTCCACCCATATGAGCATGTTTAACTTTGTTTCTTAATTCTTCTACATTTGAAAAATGAAAATTGAAATTCTCTCTAAAGTCATCACTTGATCGATCGACCTTAGAAACGATAGGTAGCGTCCCTGAAATTGTCATAGAAATTGCCTCTAACTTTTGTAATAAAAACTGAGCAATTTTATCTATTTATGAGGGATTTTGACAAGGCAAGGCACGTTATAACGCGCCTTGCATCGGCTTATTCTAAGAAATTATTCTGATATTTCTGCTGCATTGAGAAATTGAGAGTAGATACTATCCTCAGAACTTACTTCTGAAGCCTCCGAGGCAATTGAGCGACCTGCGTTATCCAGTTTTTTAATCTGATCTGCTTCTAACTGGGGCCCCTCTAATTCAGGAAGCATTGCTACCTCAAATAGTGCATCTTTTGATTGTGAAAGGATGACGTTCCCATCATCATCATGGCCAATGAAGTATGTCTGACCATCTGCTAGGACAACGCGATTGCTACCTTTTGAAATTGCATCAGCAACTAGCTTACGATCTTGCTTTCCTATTCGATTATCTGATACCGATAGTACATCTGATCGTGTATTACTAGATAAACTAAGTCCTGATACCATATCTGCTGCGCCAAGGGCAGCTGAGATTGAAGATGCTGATCCAGAAGTTCCAGCACCTGCTATTGATGCTCCACCACCACGGCCAGAAGTTGAACCAACAGAGGCCCCTCCTCTTACACTAGATGGTGCTGCACCAGAGTGAGAATATGCAGAAGAACTATTACCAAAGTGACCTAATGCTCGCTCATCAGCAAAATTTTGCTCACTAGCAATACTTCTTTCTTTTCTCTTTGCGCTTTCTTCATTAACTGCAAGTGCATTTTTTGCAACATTGGCCAGTTGTTCTTTTAACTCTTTAAGTTGCTTTCTAAGCTCTTGCGCTTCTTGATCGTCATTAACACTTGATGCAAGTTGATTTTCTATTTTCTCAACTTGATTTTCGATCTCTCTCTCGACTCTTTCATGTTTTGTTTCATTTACTTGAGAAGCAGTATTTGTTTGCACCTGAGCAACTTGGGCCTGTCCCATCGTAGTCATTTGCGAGCTTTGTGCCATCCCAGTATTTTGTGTATTTGTATACTTCTTATTTAGGTACTCTGCCGTTTGAGAAAAGGCTCCATCATCGATAGCATCTGCAGATACATTTTCTATATTCGAATTTGATTTAGAATTATTATTAAACGCATTTGCTAGGCCACCCTTCTCATAGGACTCTCTAACTGAAGCAATTTGCTGTCCGTGACTTCCACGAACTTCATCAAAAACGAGTGCAGGGTCATAAGTTGAAGTAAAGTTACCATACCCACCCGCAATAGTTTGTGGGATCTCTCCTTTATTAAAAGCTGAACAATAGAACTCTGCTGTTTCAATATCATTTCCACCAAATGACTCATTCGCCTCAGTAAATTCAACTGCAGATACACTTTTCATTACATCATCAAAATTTGAAGGATCACAAGTATACTCAAGTTCTTCAATACGACTCTCACACTCACTAATTACTTCTTCTTTCAAATCTGTTAAGTGATTCATAAGAGAATCAAAGATAAAGCTCTTAGTATCAACACCTTGATTTTTAATTTCTTTTAAGGCCTTAGTTACTTGCTCAAAATCATCTGCGTCACGAACCATTGATTTCATAAATTTTGAACCAAAGAAGGATACGTATTGAATTAGAAATTGATCCTCTTCTTCTGCAGTAAAGACTTGATTAGCATAATCAAGTCGACCTTCTTTACCATCAGTTTGATAATAAAGGGAGCGACTTAACTTATCTGACTTTGCAATTTCTCTTTCTCTAAAACTATAAAATTCACGACTAAAGATTTTGTTATTATAAACATAAGCTTTAAGATCATCTTTATAATACTTCGAATATCCTTCACCACTAATTCTTTGTTCATTGAATCTTACAATGAAAAGATCAATGAATTGGTTTCTTTTACTACCGCCATTACCATCGAGGGCAACATTTTCTGCTGCAATTCTTTCATCGAAATATTCATCGATATCAGTATTAGACCTCGTAAACAACTGGTTAAGGCGCTTCTTAGCTTCTCCTTCAGCATTTGACTTCAAGAGGTTATCTAAATTATAGCCAATCTTCTTATCAATTGCGTTTCTAACCTGCGGGCCAAAGCAAGATTCGATCTTCTGACTAATTTTATCGATATCACTCTTTGAACATGTGAATCGATCAAAGTTTTGATCTGTATCGGCCAGCTTACGACGATAACGCTCTAGTCGGCTTGCATTATCTCTAATGAGATCAAGTAGGTTATAAACTCGACTTGCAACGATGGCAGAATGAAACTTACTCTTATATGCTTCATCTGAATTAGGTACTAATACCTGTTCTTGAGTTACAGTAGCTGTAACGTTACTTACACAACCACAGTATTGTTCAACATTAATTTTCTCTTTAGCACCTTCTTGAAGGTCAACACTATATAAAGTGTCTCGACATGCATTACCATAACGAGACATACTGATTTCCATTTTTGTCACTTGATCAATTTGATTATCAGCTGGAGATGAACTCTTACGATCACCAACACAGCCAGACTTTGCAAGAGACTTCTCCATTCCCACAAATGGATCACTTGTACCAAGGATACGATTCTTTCTAATCTCATTGAATGTATTTTCGTTGTGATCTACCTGTTCAAGAAGATAGATACCAGCATCAGCAATAACCGTATCGACCTCACTTAACATTAGTAAGTTTTGTTGAAGTGGTGTAGAAAACGAACCTCCAGCGACTCCTAGGATAGCGGCTGCTTGAGTTGTGTTCTGTAGTGTAAACAATGTCGTAGTAATAAATATTTTAATTAATTTCATTTCCGTCCCGGATACCTGATCCAATTTGTCTATCGGTGGCATTAAGAATTCTCTTAAGTGACCAAAATTTATTGTTCACCTTCCTTTCTTCAATATATTATGGACGCTAAAAATATATTTTCTAAACACACTACAAATAACTTAATTATGAGGTGAGCAAACTCACTGAATTCACGTGTACAACTGTTTAAAAATAAATAAATAGCGACTAAACAACAAAATCTCCTTGCGCCAATAATAGTCGTCGTTTCAACACTTTCTATTTTCAAAAAAAAGTAAAAAAAAAAAAAAAGACCAGCTATTGCTGGTCTTTTCTATATGTGAATTTATTGATAATTCTATTCGTTGATTTCTGCGGCATTTAAGAACTTAGTATAAATACTATCCTCGCCAGGAACTTTTACTTCTTCACCTTCAGAAGCAATTTCACGCTTAGGACCGTCTTCGGCCTTAGGAGTAGGAAGTTGAGGTCCTTCTTGCTCAGGACTCGTCACACCAGCTAATACTTCTTCTGCTGTTTCAGAAAGAATCACATTTCCATCTTCATCATGACCAATATAATAGACACGGCCATCGGCAAGAACAACACTGTTATTCCCTTCAGCGATAGCTTTTGCAACTAAGCGTTGATCACTTTTAGCAATATTATCACCTGCTACTGCTCCTGAAGAAGCACGTGAAGAAGAGCCTGCTGTAAGTCCTAGTCCACCAGTTGCACCTAGTCGATTGATCGCACTAATTCCTGTACCGGCCGATGAAGAACTGCCTCCAGCTCCAGCAGAAAGATTTGAAGGAATACTCGATCCACTAGACGCCTGCTGTACAGCTCTAGTATTTCCTGCAGGTGCCGCATCTCGACGACCTCCACCAAAACCACTACTTGCAGCTATATTAGACATTACTTTATTTCTTTGAGCTGCAATACGCTTTTCTCTTTCAGGATCATCTTCATCAATAGGTTTTTCAGACTTTGCAGTTATAGCAGTATTAAGCTCTGCTATTTGTGCTTTAAGTGCAGCAAGCTCAGCTCTAAGCTCCGCACTCTGACTCGCTTCATCAGTAGAAACAGCTGTAGAGTTTCGGTTCTCTTCAAGCTCTTTCGCAATTGCCTCGGCTTCATCCTCAACTCTTGTTTTCACATCTTCAAGAGACTTAACAGATGTTGACGGATTTTGAATCATTGATTGCAGAGAGTTGTTATCAATAACATTCGAACTTGCAAAACTATTAGATGGTAATGAAGAGTTTGAACTATTGTAGCTTTCAAGAAATTGCGCAGCTTCATCAAAATTATACTCGCTTGAACTTCCATCATTTGCGACACCTGAGTCTTGTCCATTATTAATAATATCACCAGCAGTATTAGCTCTTTCAACAAAGCCTCCGAGGCCTCCATCTAATTTTGAATCGTCGTCACTCTTTACTTTATTAGTCCCAAGGCCAGTCGTTGGATCATATGAGCCTTTAATTTGCTCTAAGACTTTTTGTGAGTCCGAAACAACAGAGCTAGCAAGCTTGGCCGCATTCTCATTGGTAACACCCATATCTAGGGCAAGACAATACTTTCTTGAATTCAAAGAAACGTCTTCACTATTTGTATCATTAATCGCAACGAATTCTTCTAAAGAAAGAGAAGACATAATCTCTTTAGGACTACTGTTACAATCCTTTTCAAGGGCCTCAATTTTTTGACGACATGTTGCTCTTAATTCATCTTCGTGCTGATTTCTAATTACGTTATACATATCTCCCATCACTTTAGCGCCTTGATCATTTTTCGTTTCAAGAGCATTTAGAGCGTTTGAGATTTCAGATAGAGATGCCTTTGAAGAACCATCAAGTAGTCGTGGTAATGTTTGACTGGAAATTGATGTTGCAAATTGTAACATTAGCATATCTTCCTGAACTTGAGAGATATACATATTATCGACAAAAGAGCTTCCCCAACCATAACTTTTATTTTCTAAATTGGCCTTTGCTCTTAATGTTTTATCCGTTACATCAAGTTCCTGCTTTCTAAAATCTTGATAAGCTCCATACATAACAGGATCACTATAGATATACTTATTTAAGCGTGCCACATATGAACGAGGAAACCCTAAAGGTCCTCTTTTATGCTGGCTATATTCTAAGATAAAAATATTTGCGAATTCTTTTAGCTTTTCTTCATCAGTTGTGAACATCTGTCTTTGTCCACTAACATTTTTATCAATGTCTTCAAAGATTTGCTCGAAGCGATTCTTAGCGCGAGACTGTCTAGACGAGTTACCAAGAGCTGGAATCGTTGTCATAAAGTGTAGGCCAATCATATCATCCGAAGAATCAAGTTCCAGTTTCTTATCAATAGCATCACCAAGCCTTCCTGCAAAACAAGACTTAAGCTTATTACTTAGGTTTTCAATATTCTGCCCAGAGCAACTATACGGGTCATTCACATAGCTGTGCTTGTCAAATTCATCAAAACGAACTCTTGCGCTCTCTAAGAAGTCTTTAAATTCTTTGACTCTGTGAGCGACAACTTTTTCATAAATATTATCAGAGAAGTTATCAATAACATCCTTCTGACCTAGCTCTTCTTCTTGTTCATCAGAATGAGTTATCTTATTTGCGCAATTACAGAATTTTTGAGGGTCAACTTTTGGTGTTATACTAAATGGATCTTCATCTATTGTTAAATAGTCATCAGAACAGCCTTTAAAACGGCTATCAAGCTTAAACATAAATGACTCAAGGAACTCACCATTCGTCCCTAGACGATTCTCAGAAATTGAATCATCACCAGTACAAGGCCTGTAGGCTTCATCAAAGCGAAAAGCAGTCGCATTATTCCAAGGATTGCCTCCAACGGCCACTGCAGAACTATGTGGATATTGTACTTTTTGCTTAAAAATGAAAGGAGAATTCGATAATCCCTTTAGTGATTTGTCACCATCGTCATAATTCAATTCGATTAGATTATCATAACTAAAGTCGTCCATTGGATCTTCAATACGACTCATAAGACCAGTTTGAAGGAAGCTTGCACTGTAAAACATCGGAGGAACTTTACTTCTAATTCCATCCCCACCTTCAAGCTCTCTAAGCTGTAGACGCTTAAGACGAATCGACTTCTCAAAATCATTATTCGTTTCAGCGATGTTATAGACTTGTTGAACAAGGACTTGTTGAACAGGGTCCACAGCATTGAATTGCCCACTTGCATTCACAACCGCATTACCAACCGCAGCGCCAAGCATGTCACCACTTTGATCAGCCACTCCACTAATAAGACCTGATTGTCCATTAGCAAAGCTTGAGTTAATCGTGAATAATAGGATAATCGATGATTTAACAACTTTCATTTCTTCCTCACATAGATTAATCTTCTTAATTTATCGGTTAATAAGTTTTATTTCTTTACTTAACCGACAATAAAGTTGACCACTCCCCTCTATCATTTTCACTTGAGAAAGGG
The DNA here is from genome assembly GCF_047085075.1 of Halobacteriovorax sp. RT-2-3. Classification (NCBI taxonomy): domain Bacteria; kingdom Pseudomonadati; phylum Bdellovibrionota; class Bacteriovoracia; order Bacteriovoracales; family Halobacteriovoraceae; genus Halobacteriovorax; species Halobacteriovorax sp. RT-2-3. Next base: position 772,027 of record NZ_JBKIYF010000001.1, read on the forward strand.
TGTGAGTGAATAATTTTAATAAATTAGGTGCAAGATAATTTTTAGACCGACTTTAACTAGCTGATATCAAAGAATAATTTTCAATTGTAAAATTACTATTCACCAAAAACTGTGCAATTAATTGTGCCAATAAAATTTGCTTTTTAGCAAAGTCCTGGCCCAAACTCTTCCAATTTGTTTAAGTGAGAGTCAATCGTCGCATAAGCATACTTGTGTAGTCTATCAGGAAGATCAGGATATATTGATTGAAAAATCTCTTCACGACTCTTGCCTTCTTCCAAGCAAGCACGGATTTGGTTTTCTCTTTCGATTCGATGATCAAGAGTTTGCTTAATTTTATTTGTTCCACCAAGACAAATTCCATGTGAAGGCATTACAACTTGTGGATCTAGATTGATTACATTAGTAAGAGAGTGAAAATATTCTCTCATATCAGAGCCTCGCCCACTTATTGTAACTGTTCCAATCGTTTGGATTAGATCAGAAACAATCATCCATGCCCCGTCAGCTCTTAAAAGAGAGCTCTGACCAAAAGCATGGCCACCAGTCGTAACTAGCTTTACTTCATGGCCACATGACGTTGTCACAATATCGCCATCTTCATAGAACTTTACTTCATGGCCATCAAAATAATCCTGCCCAAAGTCTCCTAAAAGATGTTCATAAGTACCTTCGGACATAGAAAAAGGTAGTTTTAATATCTTTGCTAATTCACGACTAAACTCGTGATGATCAGGATGGTGATGAGTAAGAAATATCTCACTAAGATCATGTTCCTTTAGCCCATAAATTAGCTTTTTTAGTTCTTCTTCATTCTTAGGAGATGGATCGATAACAATTTTCTTTCCATTATCATCTCCAATGACAAAACAATTCGTACGATTTGCTGGAGGAAAAGTATGTGAAAGAGGCATGTATTGACGTAGGCCAAATAAAGGCTCAATCATTGGAACCTGCAAATCTCCATCATACTTCAAGTTAGCATCAAGGAAATCGACAGAATTAATATCGCGATCAAGGTCTTTAAGAATTGTAATCATAGGAGGAACAACTAAGAGATGTCCTTTCTTATATTCAGTAAAGGCCTCGTGACAATTCATCCACGTTGCCTTGGCAATTTCTCCCTCGTCAAAGTGAAAATTAATTTCTTCAAGGGCACTCTTATCTTTAATAAAAACCTTGAAGTAATAATTCTCAAATCGATGTGGATTAAAGTCAGGAGTGACTGCTAAAGCGTATTGCTTAACATCAAGTATGTGACCTGACTTTAATAGTTCATCAATATTTATATGAAGCTCCTCTTGGATCTCTCTTTTAAGAGCAAAGAGAAGGTAATCATCTCCACCATTGAGCACATCCTCTTCATCAACTTTTCCTCCAGGAAAAGAAGAATAGCCGGGAAATGCTCTCAGATAGTTTTGTCTCTTCATGATAAGGACTTGGTCCTCACAGATAAATATTGCTGAAACTGATTGCTTCAATTGATCTCCAACTCTTTAAATACTCTTTGCGCATTAGTATAGCGAACTTCTCTGTAACCTTTAATATTATCGAGAAGCTTAAGAGCGTGATATTGACTATTCTTAGCTTCAATTTTTTGAATACCGTTAAATAAGTAATTTCTTACCTTAGAACCAATCTCTCTTTCTTTTGCATGCCAAGCAGGCAGCACAGAACGTAAGATTCTAAAGTGTCTCATAATTTTTAATTGCCAATCTTTTGGCGAAATATCAAATTCAATCTTCTTTCCAAAGATATCAAATGAAGGACGGTTTATTCTCTCTTTAGTATAAGACTTTCCAAGGAAGCTATAGATACTCTCTTCCATTTGCTTTAAAAAAGGTGAAAGCATTAAGTGAGCAACCATGACTTCATCTTTAACGATAAATGTCTTAGCAAGAACACGTGTAGCAAGAACTTTATTTTCTTCATCAACAATAGTTCCCACTGCTCTGGCCCCAGAAATAAACTCAGTCGTCTCTTTACCGCGATTATAAATATACTGATCGTGAATGATCTGAATTAAGTCCTTGCGACTCATCCAGTTAATATCAACAATTGCTTGATCAAGATGTTGTCTAAATTTATTAATAATATAAGTAGAATTATGCCAAGGAAGTAGTGACTCCCTTACGGACTCGATTGCTAAATCGAGAGGGTCCTTATTCTTTACGACAAGATTCTTATACTTAGCTTCAAAAGCTTCAGTTCCAAGAGACGCCATTTCTCGTCCAAGCTTAAACGAAGCGATATTATTTTCAATTTCAGCAGGCTTCATCGACTTCTTTAAGGCCCCAAGAAGATCATCTTCACCAAATGGAACAAGACCTAATTGAAATGCATAACCGAGAATCATACTTGAAGCATAGACCGCTTTACCAAAGAAGAGGTCACACCACTTCTTAAGAGGAACCAGAATAATTCTGTCATCACCTTTACTTCTAACTTTTTCAATAAGCTTAGCTCTAGTTAAACTTTCTTCACTCTCCCCCTTATCAAGAAGAATTGAAAGAGGCACTTGATACGAATCATCAAAAATTGCAACAGCATTCTCAGTCTTTAAAAATCCCAGTTGCCCAATACCATCTAAAAGGTCAGGACTTAAAAGTACATCAGAACCACCACGAGGAGTTACGGCCCCCATTGATTTATCTTTATGACAAATTGACATATGTCCCGTTACATTTCCATTTCTTTGAGCAAGGCCCTTTTGATCCATAAATTTAAAATCCAGATCATCACGGCCGGCCATTTCAACACATGCATTTGCAATAATTTTAGAGATCGTTGTAATCCCCGATCCACCGACACCAGTTACAACCATTCGCCAAGTGTCACCACTAGCAATTACATCAAATGTTTTCTTCGTTTCAAATTCTTTCAGATCATATGTTAAGTGAGAAAGATCACTGTCACGATACATTGTTGGGTGATAACCTTTGACCACAACTTTTTCAAAACTTGGACACGCCTTCATTTTTGTACAATAACTATCGGCCACACAAATAGTAGGGTCAATTGCCATCTTAGTACCATATGCATCCATAACCTGAGTTAGGCCAGGACAACCTGTCTCTTCAATACAAATACGGCAGTCTTCACAGGCCGAAGTATTAATTTGATAAAAAGTCTTTTGCGCTAGCACACCCTTATCTTTAATTTGTCCTCTCTCTTTAGCTCTTACCTTTGCTTGGTAAGTAAGAGAACATTCTTTATTTGAAATAATAATCTTAACGCCTTTTTGTACAACAAATTCACGCATAAGGTTTTGGTAAAAGTAGCGATCAGAAGGGTTAACTTCCTTGGCCACCTTAACACCAAGATTTTGCACGATGTTTAGCATATCTTGCTTAGGTCTCTTACTTCCCTCAACATTAATTTGTGATGCAGGAGTCATCTGATGTCCTGTCATGGCCGTATTATCATTATCTAAAAGAATGTAAGTAATATCATGATCAGCTTGAACTGAGTTTGAAATATCAGTTAGGCCAGAGTGAAAGAAAGTTGAGTCACCCATCAAGACAACAGAAGGGTTCTTTGTGAAAAGATCCATCCCCGCACCAAGAGCACCACCTTGCCCCATTGCTGATAAATTATGCATTTCTCCAAATGGCGGTAAAAATGAAAGTGAATAGCAACCAACGTCACCATGAGTGATAAGGTCAATATCTTGGGCCTTAAGCCAGCGACGAAGGTCTTTTAAAAGAGAAAGAGTCTCACGGTGAGGACAACCTGGACAAAAAGTAGGAAGTCTCTTTGGAAGAATCTCTCCGAAATTTCTTTCTTCGAATGCCAATGATTTACATTGGCCAACTTCAAGATAGTCTTTCAGTGTTTCAAGTTTTTCACTGATGATTTCATAGCTAAGCCCACCAAATGCAGGAAAGCCATCACCATTTTTAAAGTCCTTTCCTACGATATCAAGAATAAGTCCATGTTTCTGACAAAGAGAGCGAATCTCCCCCTCTAAGAAACCTCGCTTTTCTTCAACCACAACAAGCTTCTTCAAGCCCTTTAAGTAAGGTACTAAGATGTCATCAACAAGTGGAAATGAAGAAGCAACTTTATATAAAGAGAAGTGATCAAGATACTCACCTTCTTCTAGGCATTGCTTAAGGGTTTCGAAAATCACACCGCTTGAGATAAAACCAATATCAGCGTTAACATTTCCAAAAACTTGATCAAGGGCCATCTCTTTAAGTACACTTTGAAGTTTTGGAAAGCGCTCTTTAATCATACTCACATCAGCAAGTAGAGAATTTGGTGGAACCATTACATTTTTTTGAAGATCAAAAGTTGAAGGATCGATATCGATTAAATTGCCATCAATCGGGGCCTCGTCAAAGCACTCAACTCTTCCACCACCTTCAGCAAGAAAAGTCGTTAGAAGTAATCCTTGATATAAACTTGTTTTAGAAGAAATTTCTTTTGCCTTAGCAATCCAGTCTTTTAACTCTTTAGGATTTGAAGGTTCTAGAAAAGACATATGAAGATGCTTAAAAAGATATCTTGAATCAGCTGCAGTTGAAGTGGACATCGACCAAGGGTCATCGCCAACACAAATAACAGTAGCAGGATAAACTTCCTTTCCATCGACTATCTTAGGTCTTGCAGGATTGGCAAAGTTACCAACGGATAAAGCATCACTTGCAACATGAAGTCCCATTGATTTCATGGCAACAATACAGTCACGTCCCGCTTGTTTTACTCCACTGGCCATAGCTGCTGCATTGGCCTCCGAGTTTGCAATAACAACACGGATACCTTTTTCGTGAAACTCTTTTTTCTTGCTATATAAGATATTAAAATAATCTGCTAACGGTGATCCTGGATATCCAGTATAAAGATTAAAACCAGCTTCAAGAGCACCTTGAATGATTAGCTCATTCCCATTGAGAATTCTATATTGACTCATAATTCCTCTAAATTTAATTGAGGTGCAAGTATAGAATTTTTATTATGTTTTTTGACGAACCAAAGCGTCATTACTCAATAGTAAACACGATTTTTTTAGTATAAGTATTTTGAATCTTCTGAGGCTTGAATTGCCATTGTTTTGCAACACTTAGTACTGCTTCATTGAAAGCTGTGTAATCAGCAGGTTTTAAAATTTTGACATCCACAACTTTCCCGTCAACACCAACAATAAGGGAGATAGTCACGGAGCCACCAATCGCAGCTCTTCTGGCAGATCGCGGATAAATAGGGGCCTCGAAATGAACTATTTGGTTCTCAAAAGTATTATTTGTCACAACCTGTTGCTGCTCAGACTTAGAGGACTCCTCTTTGGCCTGAACACTTTTTCGTGGCTTTTGTTCAATCTTTTCAACTTCTTTTTTATTTTGCTTTTCTTGTTTTATAGCATGGGCCTTAATCTGGACATCAATACCAATGCGCTCGCGCCTCATCTGCTGCTCACCTTTTCTTATATTTGAAAAGAATATAACAGCATGAGTCACTAGACTTAGTGCAAAAAAGAAAAACCATAAACGATGCTTCATGCACATATCATAATGCATCTTGCTCCATTTGGGAAAAATCGTTAGTATCTTTCATACACAAATCAAACAGCTAATATAAAGAAGGAAGTTTTTATGAACTCAAAAATTTCTCCAGAAAACCCTCTTGGGGTCCTGGCCATTGATCATCTCGAATTCACATGTGATTCACTTGATACGGCCACAAAAGATTTATTCTACACATTTGGTTTTTCTAAAACATATGAAAAGCAAAGTGAAAGCAAAGAGCTATTCACTCAGGGACAAGTTAGATTTCTTTTAACGGCACAAAAAGGTGGCCATGCGCAAGATTACTTCAAGGCTCACGGTGAAGGTGTTTCAACAATCTCATTCTTAGTTGAAGATTGTGAGCATGCTTATAGGACAGCAATTGAGCGTGGTGCTGAGTCACTTCAAGAAGTTGTTATCACTGAAAATGAGCATGGTATCTACAAAAGTGCTCGCATTAAAGGCTTTGGTGATGTTGCCAATGAGTTCATTGAAAGACCTCGCACATTCTTTCGTCCAGGGTTTACGAAACTTGAAGAAGATCCAAAAGCGCGCCCTCTAGGTTCACGTGTTGCTCGTATTGACCACTTAACGAATAACGTTCCAAAAGGTGAAATGAAGAAATGGGTTGAGTTCTATGACCGTGTTTATGGTTTCAAAGTAACTCGCTACTTCGATATTAAAGGTTCAAAAACTGGACTTAACTCAGAAGTTGTTCAACTTCCAAAAGGTGAAGTCATTATTCCAATTAATGAGCCAAAAGAAGCTGGTGGAAAGGATCAAATTCAAGAGTTTCTTGATCGTCACAACGGTGCTGGAGTTCAGCACATTGCTTTAACTTGCGGTGATATTCTTACAACTGTTAAAGACTTAAGAGAAAGAGATATTAAATTTCTTGATATCCCTCATTCATACTACGAAGGTATTGCTGGGCGTGGAATTAATGTTACAGAAGATCTAGTAGAGCTCGAAGATCGTCAACTTCTAGTTGATGGTGATGAGGAAGGATACCTAATCCAAAACTTTACTGACACTTATATTGGTCCACTATTTTTTGAATTTATTCAAAGAAAAAATCACAACGGTTTTGGTGAAGGAAATTTCCAGGCCCTCTTTGATGCTATTGAAAGGGACCAAATCGCAAGAGGATACCTGGATTAGAATTTAATTACTTAATACAATTGAAGATGCTTTGTTTCTCATAAGACTTCGAGGCAAAGCATCTTTTATCAATTGTCATATCTGACCAAGCTTTATAAGCACGATCGCGAATTGAGTTAATCACATCTACAAATCCTTGAAGGACTTCATACTCTGACTTATCAGAGCACTCGAATAAGAAGTTTGAACAAATAACTTCTTTAGAAATGATAATATCTTCTCGCTCTGTATTGATTACGATATGGGCCTCATGAAAAGGGCGAAAAGATTCAATTACGTGCGCACGCACATCTCTTGGTGAAACTTCTAGAGCAAATGACACTTGCAGCACCATTAATACTAGAATTACTTTTGTTAATATTTTCATTTTCCACTCCGGGATTAAATTTTTAAGATGCGGCAATATAGACGAAAAGCTAAAGGCAATGTTTATTATTGAAAGTATTTCACGTAGCGTCATTGGAAACTGATATTTTCCATTAGATTAAACTAATATATTGATTTCCTTTATCTAAACTACTGATAATACGTCAAAAAATGACTCAACTAGCCTATTCAAAGGGCCCCTCATATCCCTACAATATTGGTTTAATTAACTAAAATTTAAACAACACGACACAACTTCAAAGAAAGGATACTTATGTACAAGTTAATCGCCATTTATAAAATTCCAAACGATATCGATGCATGGGAAAAGCACTATGCGCAAGTTCATACTCCACTTGTAAAGAAAGTTCCAAGTATGAAAGAGCTTCGCTTAAATCGCATCACAGGGACTCCTCGTGGAGCAAGTGATCTACATGTAATCGCAGAAATGGTTTTTGAAAATAAAGATGACTTTAAAGTAGGAATGAGTTCTGAAGAAAATATGGCGTGTGGAAAAGATCTATTTAATTTCGCTAAAGAGATTGTTTCAATTCACTTCGCTAAAGAAGAAGTAATCACTCTTTAATAAGGAAAGCTTTAATGAGTAATATACTTTGTGAATTTCCATATAACGACCACGAGCATATCGCCCTAGTTAAGCTTAATCGCCCAAAGGTTTTAAATGCTCTTTCAACAGACCTAATGCGAGAGTTAGTTGATAAGCTTTTCGAACTTGATGATAACCCACAAGTTCGTGTCATCATCCTTACTGGTGATGAACGCGCATTTGCTGCTGGTGCAGATATTGCACAAATGGTTGAAGCGACTCCAATTGATCAAATCAATGACAACCGCTTCCGCTCATGGCAACAGCTTGCTCAAATAACAAAGCCAATCATTGCGGCCGTAAATGGTTACGCTCTAGGTGGTGGATGTGAGTTAGCAATGCACTGTGATTTCATTATTGCTGGAGATAGCGCAAAATTTGGCCAACCAGAAATTAGCATTGGCACAACTCCTGGTGCAGGTGGAACACAACGCCTAACACGAGCTCTAGGAAAGTCGAAGGCAATGATGCTTTGTATGACAGGTGAAATGTTTGGTGCAAACCAAGCACTTGACTGGGGCCTAGTTGCAAAGGTTGTCCCTAGCACGACTCTACTTCAAGAAACTTTTGAAACGGCAAAAGAAATCGCAAATAAGGCACCAGTTGCAATTAAGTTAATCAAAGAATCTGTAAACAAGGCCTTTGAAATGTCACTTAGTGATGGTGTTGATTTTGAAAGACGCAATTTCTATTTAACTTTTGCAAGTAGTGACCAGAAAGAAGGTATGCGTGCCTTCTTAGAAAAGCGCTCACCAGAGTACAAAGGAAATTAGAATGTCTGAATTTAAGAATATTATTATCGAAAAAGAAGCCTTCACAGGTATGATCACAATTAACCGTGAAGAAGTTTACGGCGCACTTTCTCGTGAAGCAAAACTTGAAATCATCAAGGCCATCAGAGATCTAAACCGCGACAGTGAAGTTGGCTGTATTATCCTTGCTTCAAAAGGCAAAGGATTTTGCACTGGACAAGATTTAAATGATCGCACAGTGCAAGCTGGAGAAAAACCAGTTGATCTTGGTGTAACACTTGAAACTGAGTGGAACCCACTGGTTAATGCAATTAAGTCATCTAAGAAACTAGTAATTGCTGCAGTTGAAGGTGTCGTTGCAGGAGCCGGTGTTTCCGTAGCACTTGCATGCGACTTAATCGTAGCAAAACCAGGAATAAAGTTTGTTTCAGGTTTTTCAAAACTAGGTCTTTGCCCAGATGCTGGATCAACTCATATGTTCACTCAAGCACTTGGCCCTAAAAAAGCAATGGAATACTTCCTTTTTAACGCTCCTTTAACAAGTGAGCAATTAGAGAATGCAGGACTTATTAATAAAGTAAGTGAAGAAGCATTAACAGATGCAAAAGCATGGGCCGGGCAAATTAATGCCATGGCACCTCTTTCAGTAAAAGCGATAAAAGAGAATATCAATGTTGCAATTGATAGCACTTCAAAAGAATCGATGGAGCGCGAAACAGCTTACCAAAGATTCTTGGGAAATAGTGAAGATTATAAAGAAGGCCTAACGGCATTCTTTGAAAAGAGACAAGCAAAATTTTTAGGAAAATAAGAAGGAGGCCATATGGCAGCAAGAGAATACACTCAAGAAGAACTACAATTATTTGAAGACATTCAAAATGGTAAGAAATTTGATAAGGGAGATGAGCTTCCTCCACTATACAAGAAGGCCCTAAGAAACCTTCTATGGATGCAACACGATTCAGAATATTCTGGGGCGCTTGGATATGCACCATGGATTGAAAAGGCACCAACGATGCAAGAAAAAGTTGTTGTTGCTCAAATCGTTAAAGATGAAATGAGACATGCTTCAGTTTGTTACAGACTTCTAAAAGGTCTTGGTGAAGATGTTGACTCACATATCGAAAAGTCAGAACTTGGATTCAAAATGCCAGAAGACGAAGCACAAATTGGATTCCAAAGATTAAAAGATGACTACCGTGTAAATATCTTCTACTACGGTATCAATTTCTGGGAAGACTTTATTCTATTTAACTTCCTAATGGATAGAGCTGCTGGCCACCAACTAGAAGATACTCTTGATTCAAGCTACCTTCCTTGGAAAAAAGGAATCGAAGGAATCTATAAAGAAGAAATCATGCACCTTGCTCACGGTGACAAATGGATCAAAATCCTTGCCGAAGGTGACAACAAAGAATTCCTACAAGAAAGACTAAATATCTGGTGGCCAAGAGTTATGAACGTATTTGGTTCAACAAAAGGTCGCTCAAATGACCTATATGTTAAGTTAGGACTTAAGAAGAGAACAAATGCTGTTGTTCGCGATGTTTTCGTAAAAGAAGTAGAAGAGCTTTGTGAACAAGCGGGCCTAGTTCTTCCTATCTACGACGAAGATGCACAACCACAAAGGCAATAATTGAATGAATATAAATAGTGTACTAGTTATTGGTGCAGGAACTATGGGGCGAGGAATCGCCCAATGGTTTTGCCAACACGGTGTGAAGGTTGAATTAGTAGACCAGCACCTTGAAATGGCCCAAGCAAGTGGTGATCTTATCACCTCTTCGTGGGACAAACTTGAAAGCAAAGGTAAATTTGACTCCGCTGAAATCACGGCTTTTAAAAAGAATTTAAATATCGTTGAGATGAATGAGCACCAAATCGATCACGACCTTGTGATTGAGGCCATTGTTGAAAACTTAGATATTAAGAAAAAAGTTTTTGCTCGTCTTGATGAGATCATGAGTGAAAAAACGATCTTTGCATCAAATACTTCATCTATTCCAATTACTAAAATGGCAAAAGACTTATCAAAACCTCGTAAAGAAAAATTCTTAGGTCTACACTTCTTCAATCCTGCAACTTTAATGAAGTTAGTTGAAATTATTGAAACACCATGGAGTAGTAAAGATCAGGCCCATGCCCTTTATGACTGGTTTGAGCGCTATGGAAAAAAGCCTGCATTATGCAAGGATTCTCCTGGTTTTATCGTTAATCGTGTTGCCAGAAATTTTTACGGCGAGAGCTTTCACCGCCTAGAAAACTATAATCAAGAGCAGGTCGCAGAAATTGATCGTGTCATGAAAAATGTAGGTGGATTTAGAATGGGCCCATTTGAGTTAATGGATCTTATCGGAATTGATGTCAACTATGATGTCACTCAATCTGTGTGGGCGTCATACTATTATGAACCACGTTTTAGGCCACACAAGATTCAACGTGAAATGGTTGATAGTGGCCGTATTGGACGCAAAGTTAAAGAGGGGTTCTATCGTTATGAATAAAACTATTTTAGTAAGTGATAACCACCCTCTGTACAAGAATGTTCTTGGAAGTGAATATCCTTCAATTGTTGTTGATCCGTATAGCATCAACACACTAGATGGTGTTGATTTTGATGAGACTGATTTAATTGTTGATCTTACTTGTTTTGATCGCAACTCAAAGATGGACCTATACGAACACTTAGATATTGTCTTTGATGGCCCAATCGTTTCAGATCTAACGGTCAACTGGGGCGAGTATTTAATTGGTCAATACGAAAATGTACTTGGCGCTGTAGCAGCGGCCTTCTACTCTCCAAAAAGCTGTTTTGAATTCTATATGAAAGATGATTCTATTGAAGAAGCTGCATTTGATGTCTTCAAAAAACTCGGTTTTGATCTTGAAATCGTCAATCACATTGGAATTGGATTCACATACCCTAGAGTTATTTCACAAATTATTAATGAAGCATACTTTGCTAAAGAAGAAGCCTTGGCTTCAAATTCGGATATTGATAAGGCAATGAAATTTGGTGTGAACTATCCCCTAGGTCCATTTGAATGGGCCGATAAAATTGGAATTGAAAAAATCTTAATTCTGCTAGAAGAATTACGTGAAATCACAGGAGATGCACGTTATCGTCCGTCTCGCCTACTTAGGATGAATTTATGACACTTAAATATAGAGATGCGTATCTTGTCTACGCAAAAAGAACACCTATTGGAAAACTTGGTGGAAGCCTTTCTCATCTAAGAGTTGATGATATGCTAGCGACACTTTTTCGTGACTTCTCTCAAAGCTTTGATTTTGACATGAAGGAAATTGACGATGTTATCGTTGGCTGTGCAAATCAGGCCGGTGAAGATAACAGAAACCTTGCTCGTATGTCTGCTCTCTTAGGAGGCCTTCCTTACGAAGTTCCAGGTGTAACACTTAACCGTCTTTGTGCATCATCACTCGATGCAATTATTGATGGTTGGTCGCGCATTAATTTAGGAATGGCCGATTGCCTTCTTATTGGTGGTGCTGAGAGTATGACAAGAGCACCTCTTGTTATCTCTAAAGGATCAACTCCATTTGGGCGTGATTCTCAAATGTTTGATACAACATTTGGTTGGCGATTTCCAAATAAGAAGATGAAGGAGATGTTTCCTTTACTTGGCATGGGAGAGACAGCTGAAGAAGTTGTGGCGAAAATTGGAATTTCTCGTGAAGACCAAGATAAATTCGCACTTGCATCCCACCAAAAAGCTTGTAAAGCATGGGAGAACGGAGAATTTAACGATGAAGTTCTTCCTGTTGAAATAGCGATGAGAAAAGAAACAATTACTGTTTCAAAAGATGAAGGTCCTCGTCCATCAACAACTCTAGAGGCCCTAGCAGGACTTAGAGCAGTATTTAAAAAGGATGGTTCAGTAACGGCCGGAAACTCTTCAATGATGAATGATGGTGCAGCATGTGTGGCACTTGTTAGTGAAGAGTTCTTAAAACGCCACAACTTAACTCCTCTAGTGAAATTAACAGGAGCAGGTGTTCGCGGAATCCACCCAAATATCATGGGCCTTGGCCCTGTCGCTTCAACTCAAAGATTAATGGAAAAATTTGGAAAGAAGATTTCTGACTTTGATGTTGTAGAACTAAATGAGGCCTTCGCTTCTCAATCACTTGGTTGTATTCGCGAGCTTGGCCTTGATGAATCAAAAATAAATTTACGTGGTGGAGCAATCTCTCTAGGACACCCTCTTGGATGTTCTGGTGCTAGAATTGTGACAACACTTACTCATATCATGAAAGACAATGCAAATCTTAAGCAAGGTCTAGCTTCAATGTGTGTTGGTGTTGGTCAAGGTGTCTCTCTAAGCGTGGAAAATTGTAAATAGGAGTAAATATGAATGAAGTAAAATTATATATCAATGGAGAAATCCGCCCTTCGTCATCGGGTGAAATGGTTGATTCAATCGACCCATCAAATGGTGAATTTGTAGCGAAGGTTCACATTCCTTCGACACAGGATCTTGAAGATGCAGTACAAGCAGCAAAGAGCGCCTTCTATAATAAAGAATGGCGTGAAATGACTGCGGCCCAAAGAGGAGAAATCCTACTTAAAGTTTCAGAGCTTCTAAAAGAAAGAAAGCGTGAGTTCATTGAACAAGAAATCAAAGACAGTGGTTCAACTTTTAGAAAAGCTGCCGCTGATCTTCACAACACAGCAAGTTTCTTTAAGGTAATGAGTAAGGTTGCGACAAATTTTAAGTTTGAACAATTAGATGAAAAAGCAACAAGAGCGGGCTTTTCTAAAAATACTCGTCGCTATGAGCCTGTTGGTGTTTGTGCACAAATTATTCCATGGAACTTCCCTCTTGTTATGGCCGGTTGGAAAATTGGTCCAATCTTAGCGACAGGATGTACGACAGTTCTAAAATCAGCAGTTGAAACTCCAGTGACAGCAATGATGCTAGCAGAAGTTCTAATTGAAGCAGGCGTGCCTAAAGGTGTTGTCAATATCGTTACGGGTGGAGCAAAAGAAGGACAATATCTTGTTAATCACAAGGATATCGCAAAAGTAGCATTTACAGGATCAACGGCCGTTGGGCGTGAAATCTTAAAGCAAAGTGCAAGTGAAATTAAGAATACGACAATGGAGCTTGGTGGAAAATCGGCAAATATCGTTTTAGACGATGCTGATCTTGATATCGCTGTTGATGGCGCTCTTTACGCATTCCTATATCACTCAGGTCAAGCTTGTGACTCGGGAACTCGCCTACTTGTTCAAGATGGAATCTATGATGAGTTCATGACAAAGTTCAAAGAAAGAATTGCAAAAGTAGCAATTGGTGCAACTCCAGAGAAGACAACAGGATTTGGACCAGTGGTTTCAGAGAAACAATTTAACACAATCATGGGTTATATTAATAAGACAAAAGAAGAAGGTGCAAAGCTGATCTATGGTGGTGAGCGTATTACTGAAGGTGACTTTGCCAAAGGTTACTATATTCAGCCGACAGCTTTTGAAATCACACCAGACAATACAATTTGGCATGAAGAGATCTTTGGGCCAGTTGTAGGTATTACTAAATTCAGCACGGAAGAAGAAGCGATCAAGCTAGCAAATAACTCAATCTATGGACTTGCAGGAGCTGTATGGTCAAAGAATGAAGAGCGTGCTCTTAATATTGCCAAAGAAATTGAAGCTGGTACAGTTTGGATAAATGAGTATCACTTATTAAATCCAGGAATGCCATTTGGTGGATTTAAACAATCTGGTGTTGGACGAGAAATGGGTGAAGAGGGAATCAAGGCCTACCTTGAAGTTAAACACCTATGGGAATCTGATTGTAATACACGCGAAGGTAAAATGTGGTTTGATGCCCTATTTTAGATAAAGAAAAGGCCTTCATAACGAAGGCCTTTTTTTTATTTGTATAAAACTTTTAGTGCAATATCTCCAAAGTCATCGTAAATCGAGAATGATTTTTCAAAGTGACTTTCTTTAAACACAATATCCAAATTAGAATCAATACATGTTGTGATAAAATCACGTCCGTAGATTTCGTAACTACGATTTAAGAAAGGTTGAAATTCACAAATTCTCACCCTTGGGTATTGATAAGGAACACTTTCATAACTTAAAGCAAAGTACTCACGATACTTAAGAAAGTCCTCTCCTATTCCAGCTAACCTCGTAAAGACATAGCTAATATTGCGATTATTAAATCTAAAAAGTTGAGATAATTTTTGAGAGTGCTGTGCCGTTCCTGGGCGAAAGACTGGTTCATCACAATATTGAGTGTCATCAGAGTTGTAATTTGCGATATTAAATTTCTTAATCACACACTTAATTGGTGTTGCGATCGTAAGGGTTGACCCCTTTCTACCATGCATGAAGCGCCTAAATGTTTTATCCTCATTAACTGATCCGTGCACAAGGCCAAGAACATCACCAGTTCTCGTATCAACGACACCGGCCCCCATAGAATCATCACGAATATTACAATTTTTCATCGCAACGGCAGAAGATTCTTTGTTATTATTTGGGAATAAAACATTATTATTTGTTTTACGGCAGTTGTATCTCATACGGTTAAGTTCATAACCTGTATTATCAAGTTTCTTTTTAACGAACCAAAGTTGATAATAGCTAAAATCACTCATCTTATTTTCAGAAACAGCGGCATAGTCTCCAGGAATGGCCTCCTTGAGTCTAATAGTTGTAAAGTTTCCGTTGTAAGTATTTTGTTCGTTGAATTGAGATTGATCTTCTAGAATTTCACCACATTGATAGACGCGGCCGTTTGTTGTTTTTGCTGCAATTGAACTACAGCTGGCATCGGTCACACAATGAGAAGGAACAACCATGTGCTGCTCATCGGCCATATAGCCAGTACAATACTTAGGAAACTCACTTGAACTATTAATAAATAGCACAAATGAGTCAGTACACTGACCCTCTTCGAAACAGTCGAATTTAACCTTTGTTGAGGTCTCTAATTTCGAGGTCTGTCTCGTAACATTCTTTTTAGCACCATCTTCTCCACCTGGAGTTCCACATGAACACAGAACAAGTAGTGAGATGATTGAAAGTGTTATTGCCTTAAGCAAAGTTCGTCTCCAAAAACTTCATTTAGTCCGATTTTTTACCATAAATAGGATACCCAAATATGATATTGTAAATTATTCAAGAATCCTCGACACACAGTGGCAAAATCGACGATTTTAACGTATTCTTGTTAAATATGATGATCGTAAGCGCGTGCTTGGCCGGCAAAAAATGTCGATATGACGGAGAGCACAAAAAACAACAACTTATAAGTGACCTCGTTGCTCAAGGCAAGGCCATTGCTGTCTGTCCTGAAGAACTAGGAGGCCTTCCCACTCCAAGGCCACCCGCAGAGAATGTCGATGGAAAGCTCATCACTATCGATGGAAATGATGTCAGCATCAACTATGAGCTTGGGGCCCAAAGATCTCTAGAAATTGCACTAGAAAACTCATGCACAAAGGCACTGCTAAAATCAAAATCACCAATGTGTGGTGCTGGACTTGTTTACGATGGGAATTTTTCAGGAAACCTAATTGAAGGTGATGGCGAATTTACCAAGAAGCTAAAAGAGAACGGTATTCAAGTTGAGGCCATCGACTAATCCAAAGTTTTCACACATCTAACAAAGCTGTAACATCTCAATTAATAAATCAATTAAGATAGACCTACTAGAACACTAGGAGGGTCTAGATGAATGAATTAGAACTAAAGAAATTTCAAGCAAGAAATTTACAAGGTCGAATGAAGCACCTTAGTCATCAGCTTGAATACTTAAAAGTGAATCCAGAAGACTGGGATAACTTTCAATCAATCATTAATATGAAATTTAATCATCTCATCAATGATTCAATTTCTCTTGGAAGTATTGAAGCGGCAAATTATCTTGCCCTATTACAAAATCATTTAAATGAAAATTTTAATAATGAGACTATTACTATCGTAAAAGACCAATTTGATGAAGTTCTCGATGCTCTAGATGGCCTTGGTGTTGAGCTTTTAATCAATACTGAAATGCAATCTGAGTTTACGCATTAGTTAAACTGTGGTTTGTGCTTCTGCGGATGCACGCAAACTCGTCGGCTTCGGCTCCTGCCTCTCGCCGACATACCGTCCATCCTGGACATAAAAAAGCCCCGCATTCGCGGGGCAATCCTTTTGCAGTAATTATAGTGGTTTTAATTAACCAATTAGTTTTAGAGCTGCAGCACCTTGAGAGTTAGACTGAGCAAGTACTGAAGAACCAGCGTTAACAAGAATATCATTCTTAGCTTTCTTCGCTGTCTCAGCTGCATAGTCAGTGTCTCTGATACGAGAGTTAGCAGCACTTAAGTTTTCTGAACTGATCTGTAGGTTGTTAATTGTAGAATTTAATCTATTTTGCTTAGCACCTAGCTCAGCTCTTTGTCCTGCAATACTTTCGATTGCAGAGTCTAGGTTTGCAAGAGCAGATTGAGCACCCTCTTTCGAGCCAACTTCAAGGTCTGCTACACCTAGGTTTTCCAGAGAAGAGTTCAGTACATTCGTATCGAATTGAATTCTATCTTGGAAATCATCATTATTAATACCGATTTGGATATCAAACTTATCACCAGCACCAGTTAGAAGTTTCTTTCCGTTAAACTCAGTAACTTCTGAAATTCTTTGGATCTCTTGCTTAAGGTTTTGATACTCAAGATCAGTAAATTGTCTCTCAGTGTCACCTACTGTGTCCGATGCTGATTGAACAGATAGTTCTCTTAGTCTTACTAAGATGTTTGATACTTCATTCAGACCACCTTCTGCGATTTGAATCATTGAAATACCGTCATTCGCGTTTCTTTCTGCTTGATTAGTTGATCTAATTTGCCCTTTTAATTTCTCAGAAATCGCAAGACCTGCAGCATCGTCAGCTGAACGTACAATTCTTGTACCAGATGAAAGTTTTTCTAAAGATTTTGATTGAGCGTTGTTGCTTAGACCTAATGATCTTTGTGCAGCTAAAGACGTTACATTTGTGTTAATACGCATACCCATTGTGATACCTCCGTGATCTATTTCCCCCCCGTACTCAGGGTTGTCCCGACCATTGGAACAATGAGCATACTGCTCTTGTGAATTTTATTAACTTTTTAATTAAGTCTTCTGACCTAACATGAATCTTCTCGGAGGTGAAAATGAAAGCTTTAGGAAAATATTAAATTATTTTAGATTTTTTTTTACATTTTCTAAAATTAAGGAAAGTTTCGAAAATCATTAATTTTTTTGGACTCTATAATGATAAGTACATAAATAAATTAAATGATTTACCGATAATAAGCTATATGGAAGAAGGGAAACCGCTCATTTTTCTTGAGCCTCTTACTGAAGCAGTAAAGAAGCTAAAAGAGTCTATTGAGGCATCTGCAGAAGCAGAGGGTATCGAAATATATGAAGTTGAAAGTCCCGAGGAATATAATCAACTAATCCCAACTATCGGCCAGTCTTTAACGATTGCCTGTAGTCCTAAAAAGACAGCTCAATGTATTCAACCGCTAAGAAAATTCATTCATAAAAATAATGTAAAAGTACTTCTGATTAACTCGAAAGCTGTGCCTCCTAAAACTCTAGAAAAATTTAGAAAGATTGGATTAACAGAGTATATACAAGAACCTGTTCCTGCAAAAACGTTAGAGTATAAAGTAAATCTTATATTAAGATCTTTAAAGAAGGCCGAAGAAACAGCAGAAATGGAGTTTCGAAGTGGTGAAGATAAAGCAGCACTCGAAGAAAGAAATTATGAAGATAAGAAAGAGGCCGAAAGAAATAATAATGGTGGGCACTTAAAGGGAAATGTTTCAAAGGCAGCTCCTCAAAAAGCTAATAAGGATGTCTTTGATGATAGTACATATGCAGATTATAGTGATGATGACGAAATTAAAGAACAAGGAATGTCATTAAAAGACTTAAGTGCACACCAAAAGCAAAATAATCAAGAAGGTGGCCATCTTAAAGGCTCATTAGAAAAGAATAATAAGGCCGACAACACTCCTGAGATAAATTTTGAAGAGGATCTCTTTAAAAGCCTTGAACAGCAATCAAGTAAATCAAATAAGGATCTAGGAGGAAGTCTAAAAGGACAAGTATCCCCTACTTTAGATGACTATGATGAAGATAAAGACGACTTTGATGAGGACCTTTTTAAAAGTCTTGATAGTGTAAAAAAGAGTTCACAAAACTCAGGCCAGCAAAGTGGACAACTTAAGGGGAGTTTATCTCCAACATTAGATGACATTGAAGACGATGATTTCGAAGACGATCTTTTCAAGAGTCTTGATACTGTCAAAAAATCAGCAAATAAAGCCGATGACCTTGGTGGAAGCCTTCAAGGTAAGCTATCTCCTACTCTTGATGATATTGAAGACGAAAAAGATACTGACGAAGACCTCTTTGCAAGTCTCGATAAAGTTAAAAATGCGACAAATAAATCGAATGAGAAAGATGGTTCACTTAAAGGTAGCATCTCCGCAACATTAGATAATGTAGAAAATGAAAAAGATACCGACGAAGACCTCTTTGCAAGTCTTGATAATATAAAAAAATCAAACTTAAATGATAGCAAAACGAGCAGACCAAATCTTAGTGGAAAGCTTACTCCTACACAAAGCGATACTGATTATAGTGATGACGATTTTGATGATGACTTATTGAAAACATTAGAAGAGCTACAGTCAAATAAGACCACTTCTAAGGGAAGAGATCAACAAGGAATGCAGTCTTCATCTAATGATGAACTTATTGATAACGAGAAAGGTCTCCAAGGTAAATCGAAAGACAGTGCCGATCTGGCAATGAGTAAGAATAATGGTTCTCGTGATAATCAGACAAATAATAGAGACAATGAAGATCTATTTGCTTCTCTCGATGCGCACTCTAAAGAGAAAAATAAAAAGTATGAAAATGTACATAATTTAGATCTTAATTTAGATAACAAGGCCGAAAACGAAGAAGTAACAAGACCTCCTGGACCAACTATTGAATACGAAAAGAAGGGTGATCTTGGCGAGCAAACTATTGATTACTCAAACCTTGATAAACAACCTGAATACGAAGGTGGTTCGAAAGAAGAATTAGAAATAAAATTCTCCGAATCTCAGGATGTGCTTGCTGCTAAAAAAAGAGAAGAAGCAAATCGTCTAGCAGAACAATTAAAGATTCAGCAACAACAAGAAGATGCAAGAAAAAAGCAGGAAGAAGAAAGAAAAAGAGCACTTGAAGCACAACAAGCAAAGGCACTGGCCGATGCTGAAGCAGAGAGGCTGAAAAATGAACAAGAAATTGAAGATGCCCTAGGCGCAATCTTTATTCCAGATCCAAAAGATATGAACTTTTTTATCGAGGCGATGAATTTTGTTATTGATGGTGACGCAGTAAAAAGCTTCACAAATGAATATATAAATACTTTTTGCATTGGAACTGTCGTCATTTATAATATTCAAAATGAGTGTATTCTAGGCAATGAAGATGTTGATGATCGCTTCGAGGCCATAAAGAATGTTTTAAAAGCAAAGAGAAAACCTAGTTGGAATGATACAACATTTCAAAGTGAGCTGCTCTACTATCACATACCAATCATAGAAAATGGAAAATACCATAACTTCATTCTATTTCTGACTTCCAAGGGTGAAATTGCAAGATCAAATGAAAATCCAAAAAGAGTCGAACAATGTCTACAAGTAATCAAGGGAAGCTACCTTAGTGGAGAAGATCGAGCATCTAAGAAGATTGAATCAAAAAAGAGCTCATCCATTACAGAATCTGTTAGTGGTCTCTTTAAAGGAATCTTTGGAGGTAAGAAATGAGGGCATATTTCTTTATCAAATTAAGTTCACTAAAAGACATTAAAACTTTTCCTTTTTCACTCTATGTCTACAACTTGAAAGATAAAACATATAATTTATCACTAAAGGCCAATACTCCATTAACAAATGATAGTTATGAACTACTACGTTATATTGAAGATAGTAATAAAGGTAAGATCGCAGTAAAGCTTTCCCAGAGAATGACTTATTTGGCCACAGTTGGAGAACTCGATAAGATTGAACCAAGAGTTATTGAAGAAACAAAGCAGAAGATTGAAATTTTAAAAGAGTACGAAGACATTATTGAGGAACAAAGGATAAGCGAACATATCGCACTTCCCCCTCTTCGCAGTATGGTCTCAAAAGCAATCGATAAGGATGACTTTCTACCTATCATACTTAGGGCCCAAAAAGAAATCATGCTTTTTTCAATTGATATAAGCCACACTGTATCTCTTGCACGTCACTTTGCAGGTGTGCATATGAATAAAGATAATCTGACAAATAGAATCGTCGCTCTCAGTTATTTCTTTGCGAAGAAAATGATGATTGATAACCCACAAGATCTTGCAGACCTAGTATGTGCTTCATTCCTAGCAAATATTGGCCTTACTCAAATATCGCCTAATATCATTCATGGCAATCAAACTGAAATCACTCACGATCAAAGAGAGCAATATTACAAACATGTTAAATTTAGTCGTATGTTTATTGATCAAAGCGGTATTAAGTTAAGTGAAGAGTGTAAGAAACTCATTGATACTCATCATGAAAAATATGATGGTTCAGGAATGCCCGATCAAATATCACAAGCAGGCCTTGGCCTAAGCAGTGAGATCCTTGAGTTTGTCTCTCACATCATGGAATTTAGCTACGGACTGATTACCGGAGAAAAAACATCTCTAAGTAGTGTTGTTTATATGATTGATGCTGGAGCAGGAGTTAGAGGACTCAATGTCAATTACAGCGGCCGTATAAAGCCTCATGTAACAAGCATACTATCTCTTTAATTATTAGTTATTAATTAAATGTTCCGTACGGAAGTGTATTTCTTCCCATCCAAGTGTGAAGATTCGCCTGAATACTCGTTTCATTATCATTTTTATTATCCATAACTTCAATCTTAGCGAAAGTTAACTGAGTCGTTCCAGTTCCCTTTCCAAAATCGAGATTATACATACGAGTCCATGTTCCAGTATTTATAAATGTCTTACCATTAGAATAGGTACGACAAATCGGCTCATGCGTATGACCAACAATTAGCACATCTGTATCTTCTGCTTGCTGTAGATAATCGAAAGTCAGAGATTCGTAATCTTGAAAGAGTGCTAATTCCTTAAAGAATAGTTTTAACCAATCACCAAAATTATCACTTATCTTAAAAAGATAAATTGAACGAACCATGATGAAATAGATAACGTTTGCGAGCATAAAGCGCAGCGTGAAAAATGTATCGTAAATAAGTCCATTAATTAAGAACTTATTGATAGGTCTTACAGCATTTACGTGATCTCGCTCCTCTTTAAACTTATTGATTACTCTTGTGACGTAATAAGATCCCCACGGAGGATTAAAATAGCGCTTACCAGACTCATCTTCGATAATACAATGCTCTTCATCAAAGGTATGAGCAATCTCATACTCGTGGCCATGCTTAAGAACAACTCGATCAGCAGGACGATACTCATCATTTAGGTGACGTATTTCAAATTTTGATCGTATATTTTCGTCAAAGTAAGATAAAACAAGATCCTGTAGTGATTTAAAAACAAGCTCAGCATCGTGATTACCTATAATGAAAGTAATTTTCTTATTCTTTGTTTTCAAAAAATCATTAAGGGCCTGCATAACTTCTTTATGGGCCTCAAGAATCATTTTTAATTTTTTTAATGAAGACTCTTCAGACCAAAATTCGTCATCATATACCTTGATATAAGGAACGGCCAAAAGATCAAAGAAGTCTCCATTAATAATTAATTCAACTTCTTTATTTGAATATTCTTCTTTACTAAAATATTCGAGAAAATCCACAAGTTCTTCATCGTAGTGAAAATCTTCAAGATAGTTTCTTACACCATCAACATACTCGCCTGCTCCGAGGTGAACATCAGAGATTACAATAATGGTTTTCTTTGAATTATTTTTGCGAAGGAATCTCATATGCCGATTTACCTATATTCAAGACGATTTTTTGAAAAGCAGGATCTAGTGGAACGAAGAAAAATCTTTTCTTGGTATTAAAATCAAATTCAACACTTACTTCCATGTCTGACTTTACTGTAATAAATTTTAAATTCTTATCAAACTCATCAACAAACTTGCCGCGAATCGGAGTAAGGGTTTTATTTTGAACAATAACTGCAACTCTCCCATTTCTCATTTTTGCAGGGGAAATTACTTTGTAATAACTAGGCATGGCCGTAACTATAAATGCCTCGGCCCTCTCCATTCTCTGTTGTGCAAATACTTCTTTTGTTAAAAAGAAGCTAAAAAAAATTGAGAAAAGAAAGAAGCTTAATCGTTTATTATTCATATTTATATTGTAACTATTTAATATTTTATAGATTATAGCTGGCAAAGCTTACCTAGTAATCATCATTTACACGCTGAAAGTGATGTCATTTAAGATTCATACCGATGAATCTTGTATGATAAACGCAATAAAGAAAACATTTACAAAGAATACTGAAGAACAAAACCTACCATTAGTGGACTTTTCTGATCCAGCACACCACTGGATCGTTTCAAATCCACATATTTTTAGATTCTTTCAAGATATACTTGGACAACTCGATGAAGAAGAATGTGAGAGCTTGGCCTCATATGGACAATTAGTTTTTCTCGAAAGCCAAGGAATGTACTCAAGTGTTATTCCTTCACATGGAGATAAAACATTTGTTCTTATTTACCCTCAATTACTAAAATTGATTCGTTCAGCAGATAACGAAATGGCCCAAGCAGTTATCTTCCATGAATTAGGTCACCTCTACTATCGTCATTTTACAATGAGGTCACAAATTGGAGAGATGACAAAACAAATTGAAGCAGATGAGTTCTCTATTCGTCATGGCCATGCTCTTGGACTATTTAATTTCTTAAAGGGTATGCCAATTACAACGGAAGTTAGCCAAAGACTAGAAATGATTCGTTTAAGAACTTAATTTCATCTCTTATTTTAGCTGCATCTTCAAATCGAAGATCCTTTGAAGCTTCTTTCATCTCTAGCTTAAGCTCAGCGATACGCTTCTTAATTTCTTCAGGAGACATCGAGACTTCTTTAGGTCCACTCTTCTTACCTTTCTTCTTATTTCCTCGAAGAGTCTCGATAACACCACCAGATACCTCTTTCAAAATAGTTTGAGGAGTGATTCCATTGGCCTCATTATACTCCATCTGAATAGCACGACGCCTTTTCGTTTCACCTATTGCTCGCTCCATCGATTTTGTCGTTTGATACGCATACATAAGAACCTTACCATCACTATTTCGAGCGGCACGTCCAATTGTCTGAACGAGTGATCTCTCAGATCTTAAGAAGCCTTCCTTGTCTGCATCTAAAATTGCGACAAGAGAAACCTCAGGTATATCAAGTCCTTCCCTTAATAAGTTAATACCAACAAGAACATCAAACTCCCCAAGTCTAAGATCGCGAATGATTTCAACTCGCTCAATTGTATCGATATCACTATGAAGATACTTCACTTTAATTCCACTACCATGATAGAAATTAGTTAGCTCTTCAGCTAACTTCTTCGTTAGTGTTGTGATTAAAACTCTTTGACCTTTTTCTATGATTTTTCTTACTTCAACAAGGAGGTCATCAACCTGATTGGTAGCATCCCTAACTTCGATAATTGGATCGAGAAGGCCAGTTGGTCTAATGATTTGTTCAACAAACTCACCGTGAGTTCTCTCTAACTCATAATTTCCAGGAGTCGCTGAGACATAAAGAATATCGTCTAACTTTGTCTTAAATTCTTCAAAGTTTAAAGGACGGTTATCAAGTGCTGATGGAAGTCTAAAGCCATAATCCACAAGATTTAACTTCCTTGCTCTATCTCCCCTATACATCCCTCCAACCTGAGGAACAGTAATATGGGACTCATCAATAATCATAAGAAAGTCTTTTCTAAAAAAATCAATGAGAGTCGGAGGAGGATCACCAGGCTCACTTCCTGTCATATGGCGCGAGTAGTTTTCAATACCAGAACAAAAGCCCATCTCTTCAAGCATTTCGATATCAAGAAGTGTTCTTTGTTCAAGTCTTTGCTTTTCTACCAGTTTATTTTGTTTTTCTAATTCCTGTAGTCTTTCACGAAGCTCAACTTTAATAGTCTCCAAAGCATGCTCCATTCTTTCCTCTCCAACAACATAGTGAGACTTTGGATAGATTGTCACCTTCTGTAGTGCTTGTATCTTTGTTCCTCTTAAAGGATCAACAATTGTAATACTCTCAATCTCATCATCGAAGAACTCAACTCGTACAACATTAGAATCCTCGTGGGCCGGAAAGATTTCAACGATATCACCACGAACGCGAAAGCATCCACGAACAAAGTCGATATCATTTCTTTCATATTGAATTGCAACAAGTGACTTTAAAAATTCGTCGCGATCTTTTTCATCTCCAACAAAGAGAGTCTCTCTCATATTCGCATACTCATCAGGGGAACCAATCCCGTAAATACAACTAACAGATGAGATGATAATCACATCATCTCTTTCCAGTAGTGAACGAGTTGCCGAGTGGCGAAGTTTATCGATCTCATCATTTACTGATGAGTCTTTTTCAATATAAGTGTCACTTCCAGGAACATAGGCTTCTGGTTGGTAATAGTCATAATATGAAACAAAGTATTCAACAGCATTATCGGGAAAGAATTCACGAAACTCTGCATAGAGTTGAGCAGCAAGAGTCTTGTTATGGGCGAGAATAAGAGTTTTCTTTCCTAGCTTTTGGATAACGTTGGCCATGGTAAAAGTTTTTCCAGAACCTGTTACACCAAGAAGTGTTTGTTCCTTAGTGCCGCTTGTAAGCTTCTCTACAATTGTTTTAATCGCCTCAGGCTGATCTCCACAAGGCTTAAACTTCGATTTTAAATTAAATACATTTTCACTCATATGCCTATTTTATCTTATTATCATAGTTTAAAACAGCGAAATTGAGTTATCATTAATATAACCAAGTTAGTTTTTGTAAACTCGATAGAAAGTTTATATGATAGTAAAAATTCGAATTGTTATTAGGGTTTATTATGAGTGTAGGTGAAACACCTAAAGGTGAAAAAAGAAAGATCGCGATCATTGAGACAGCAATCGATCAGATGGCGCACAAAGGTATTGATGGTGCATCTTTTCAAAAGATTGCAAATACACTTGGAGTTAGCCAGTCTGCAGTTTTTCACTACTTTAAAAATAAGTCTCAACTCTTTCTTGGAGTTCTCGACTTTATCGTTACAAAGAACCACGCTAGAGTAATAAGCACAATTTGCGAAGAAGATACTTCTTTAACTAAACTAAAAAAGCATTGTCTTGCTAATTTCCAATGGCTCATTGACCGTCCCAATGAGGCCAAAACGATTCTCTATCTTTACTATCGCGCTTCTATCGACAAGAAGGTTTCACAAACTGCTGCCAACCTCATTCACACCGGTAGACAGAGGATAATCGACCTCGTTCGTAGCGCTCAAAAAGATGGGCAGCTCGCAAAAGACCTAAACCCTGAGCTTGCTGGTCAGGCCATTCATGAATTTCTAACAGGTGCTATCATCCAGATATTAAGCCTTTATAATGTAATTGATCCAAAAAAAGAGGTTGAAGCCTACACAAAAAGGCTTGAGACGATAATTAACCGACTAAACAACTAAAGAATAGCGTAAAATTTCCGAATAGCTATTGGTGAAGATTCTAATATCTTGTGTATTTTCCATTCTAGTAATTCTTAGCTTTATTCTTAGTAAAGACGAGGTTGCACGCCGCTCAATTGCAAGTGTAAATAGGCCAAATTCTTGTCTCGAGGCCATTTCTGAATTTGTTAATTTTGGAGCGGATCCTAAGTATGACACAAAGGTTGCACAAATCATGACTTATCTGAAAGATAAGTATAAGGGGATCAACCTTTCTTATATTCATCGTTCAGGACTAGATCGTAAGATAGAAGATGGCCACTTAGTTTTCACTACTTTAAGAGGGAGTTTAAAAGTTCCTCTTAATCAGCAGCATCTTATTAATGCCGATAAAGTAAAGGCGGTAACTCCCCTTTCACAACTGAGCGACTATCATCAAAAGCAATATGAGAATAATATTTCAAAACTTTATAAGTATCAAAATGATATCAGCACTATTATTTATGAAGCTCATAAGAAAGATGAAAAAGAAATAACAGATTATCTTCTAGGTGAATATCAACGAATCAATACTCTTATCAAATTCTACCGTGGAGAATTAAATTACGTCCCATATGCACAACTTGGAGATAACCCTTATAAGTTACACGAGCCAGTTCATGTAGACTCTCAAGGAAGAACAAGAACTCTTGTACATTTTGATAACTCGAGCTCAACGAGCAACTCTATCTTTAATATTTCTGCAAATGAGAGTGAAGAGATAACTTACCAAACGATGTTTGCGAACTTTTTAAATAGCTTAAACTACAATCAAAACTTTCTCTCACCTCAAAGAAGGATCAAAAAGATTCAAAGCTTTACCTATATGGATGATAATGAAGTGAAGGCATCCTTTCATATGATTGATGCTATCAGAGACTATGAATCACGTCCTGAACTAGTCAGTACCGTGAGAGACTTTCTTTTTAATGAATATAAGAATCGTCTAAATATCGAAGACCAAGACTTAGATAAGCTTAAAGAAATAACGGAGCAGTTAGAAAGTCGTACAATCGTTCTTGCAGCAGCTCGAAACTCTCAGATAAAATATTCATTTAAAGGTCATGATGATTCTGGTATTCGCTACCTATCTAGAGAAAAAGATTCGATCGATATTTCGGGAACAATTTCAATTACTCTTTCAAAAGAAGTAAATCAGAAGCTTCCTCTTGAGATCTTTACTGGCCATGAGGTAGAAAGACAAAGAGGTGAAATAATAGCCGAAATTGGACGTTTTGCAGTAGATGGGAATGATTCCATTTTCAATGCAAATGACTTAATAGCGGCCGTTACATTTGCGGCACAGAAAGTAGAGGGCCTTGATCGCATTGTCATAGAAGCGGATAAAATTAGGGCCCGTTCATTTAAGCGCTGGGGCTTTAAACCAATTCACGAGCGAATCAATTACGAAGGAAACACTGAGTACATTATGGAAGTTACACCAAAAGAGTTACTCGAAAATGTTGAAAAAAGATATTTTGAAAGTCTTTGAAAAAAATAAAGCGCTTGCAAGTTACCCCACAAACGCTTATTTCACACACACAACACAAGAGAATAAGTTCAAAAGAACCTTGAACTTATAAAGCTATTAATTAAAACAGCTCTCAATTTGATTTTTTACTTCAGTTTTCTCTGCCCCGTTCTTGATTGAAATCTCTTGAACAATTAGGTCTCTACACTGCTCAAGCATTTTCTTTTCACCGAACGAAAGATTCTTCTTATTCTTTAATAAGAAAAGTGATCTAAGGACATCAGCAATCTCAATAAGTGAACCAGTCTTCACTTTTTCCATATAGTCTCTGTAACGACGGTTCCAAGTTGAATTATCAACTGTTACATCATGATCATTAAGAAGCTCGTAAACTTCACTGATCTCTTTTTCGTCGACGAGTACTCTAATTCCATCTTTGGAATTCGTAGGAACCATTACAGTCATTCCATTAGCTACAACTTTAATGATGTAGAATGAAAGACTTTGTCCTCCTACCTCGCGATCTTCGATGTCCACAATTTGTCCCACACCGTGGCCAGGGCAAACTGCGTAATCTCCAATGTTAAACATTTCTACCTCCAAGGGTATTTTCTCTCCCATTGAATATACTACGACGCAGCATCAGCCTCAATGAGCCTTGTAAGATTTACATATGATCTTTGAATTTTAGACAGTTCGTTGTAGAGAAACGTCCCAATAATTTCAACTACTTATATTTAGCTGAGTTACGATAAAGAGGAAGCATGATCTCAAAAGTCGTATTCTCCTCTTTATTAAGATATTTAATGTGGCCATTCATCGACTCAACGATCTGAGTACTAAGGGCCAAACCAATGCCCATACCGGCTTCTGGCTTAGTTGTATACATATATGCAAAGAGCTTCTTCTGATCCTTAAGATCAATCCCTTTACCTGTATCAACAATATGTATGATCAATTGGTTTTCACTATTAGATTTATAGCGAATCGTAATTCGCCCTCTTTCCATCTCTTCAATTGCATCAACAGAATTGGAAACAAAATTTGTGAGTACCTGAAGAATCTGAACTTCCTTTCCCCAAATCTGACAACCTTTACAGTCACCTTCAATATTCAAAGCAATATTATTTGCACTACATTTATGAATAACAAGCTCTTGTAGCTGATCAAAGAGCTTATCTACATTAATTGCACTATTGTTTAGATGATTAGAGTTCTTAGATAAAAGCTTGATCCCTTTAATAATTTGATCAATCCTTTGGGCCTGATTCTTAATCATATTAAACTTTTTCTTCTCTTCTTCATCAGCAGTGTTCTTCTCTAGTCTTTTCACACTCCACAGAAGTACAGTAAGAGGATTATTAATTTCATGAGCGACATTGGCCGCAAACTCACCTAGATTTGCCAGACGATAATTATTAACAAGCTCAACATTCTTTTCTTCAAGCCTCTCATCACTTCGAATTTTTAAAACAAGGATGACGAGGAAACCAATAAGGCAGATAGTTAAACCGGTAAGAGAAGCTAGGTAAACAGCACGCTTAAAGTCAAAAGATTTGGTGATATCGCCATAGACATAGGCAGAGATTTGCCAAAACTCACTTTCAAGCTCTAAGTTCAAGTCACTGAGTCGCTCTAGAATTAGAATTGAGCGAGCAATCTCCTTAAAGTCATTTTCCGTAAATTGATAGCCATCTACACTCTCGGCCCTCGTAAGAACTGTCTCAATAATACCACGAGCAGACGTGAGGATTTCATTTGCAACCTTCAGGTAGTCTTGAAATGATTTCGTTTCATACTCATCTAA
This sequence comes from Halobacteriovorax sp. RT-2-3, assembly GCF_047085075.1. NCBI lineage: Bacteria > Pseudomonadati > Bdellovibrionota > Bacteriovoracia > Bacteriovoracales > Halobacteriovoraceae > Halobacteriovorax > Halobacteriovorax sp. RT-2-3. The sequence goes on from NZ_JBKIYF010000001.1 coordinate 801,424, forward strand.
AATAAAAGCTTCACTCTTTAGTGCACTAATTTGTCCAAAGCTAGCATCAATTCTTAAATAGGCATCTTCGAGATTATCAATTGTTGGTGAATCTTTAAATTTTATAAGTTTTTTATGAGTGTCATGAATAGCGTAGGCCACATGAAAATAAAGTCTAGCAACAACTCTTGAGTTAAAAAGTCTGTGCTCTTCCTTATCAAAAATTCGAAGCCCTGCTCCAAATCCAGCAGAAAGCATCAAAACGAGAATAATTAAGAAGCTATAGAATAAATGCTTATTAGAAAGCTTACTCATAGACAAATTCGATCTCATTTATCATCCAAATCCAGTCAGCTCCTTCTTCAGTAATCTTATCTTTTGAAATAACCCCTAAGTCTTTTCTAATAATTCTCATAGGGCCAAGCTCTGAATTTTCAAGCCACTTCCCATCCTGCTTATACATAATATAAGTCGTTTTAGAACGTTCAACATTTCTTTTAATATGAACTTTATAAAGATTAATGGCCTTAAGTTTCACGGACGTAGCTGTAGGCGCAAAATAAACAAACAGACTCTCAAGAGAGAAAGCTGTTACCTTTATCTTCTTGTGCTGTTGATATGGATCAAAAAAATCAAACTCAACACTTGGGATTTTAGTGAAGTAATCAACCTTCACAACCTTGTCTTCGGTATGAAGTTTTTGATTTAAGATTGCAATTTTTTGTCTAGGTACTTTAGCAATCACGCTAATACTAAAAAACGTAGCGATTAGTAGCAAAATTTTCATAAATAATTTTTATCACGATTAAGTCGATTTGACCAAGTATAAAAGAAAAATAGAAACTAATTAGCGATAAAGGGGCAACATGATTTCAAAAGTCGTATTTTCCTCATTATTTAGGTATTTGATATGGCCGTTAAGAGACTCAATGATCTGTGAACTAAGGGCAAGTCCGATTCCCATACCTGTACCAGGCTTACTCGTGTACATATAAGCAAAAAGCTTCTTCTGATCTTTAAGATCAATCCCCCTACCGGTATCGATAATATGAATAAGCAACTGATCTTCAAGATTAGTTTTATACTTAATCGAAATTTTCTTATTATTCATTCCCTCCATTGCATCAATAGAGTTAACAATAAAGTTTGTGAAAACTTGAAGAAGTTGAACCTCTTTCCCCCAGACCTTACTTCCTGAGCAACTCCCTTCAATATTCAAAACAATATTATTAGCGACACATTTATGAATAATAATCTCTCGCAGGTGTTCAAAGAGTTCTTCAATATCTATTGGGCTATTATTTAAGTGATTAGAATTTTGAGAAAGAAGCTTTATCCCCTTAATGATCTGATCAATCCTCTCGGCCTGACCTCTAATCATCGCCAAGCTTTTCATTTCCCCATCGCTGTTATTAACTTTTTCAATTCTTTTTACGCTCCACAATAAAACCGTGAGTGGATTATTGATCTCATGAGCAACATTAGCGGCAAACTCACCTAGGTTTGCGAGTCGATAATTATTAAGCAGCTCAACATTTTTTTCTTTTAGCTCTTCATCACTCCTACTCTTTAAAATAAGCATGATCAGAAAGCCGGTCAGACAAATAAATAGACCAATTAAAGAAGTGAGAAAAACAATTCGATTAAATTCAAATGAACCTGCAGCATCCCCAAATACATTTGCAGACAACAGCCATGACTCACTCTCTAGCTTTAATGTTAGATTATTCAAGCGCTCTAAGATGATTAGAACTTCATCAATTTTATTCAAGTCACTAGCAACATAAGAATATCCCACATTTGACTCAACCTTAAAAAGGAGTGCTTCAATCTTTTGTCTAGCAGTATTAAAGCTACGGTCGACTTCAGAGAGATATTTCAGAAACGACTCTGTATCATATTCAGCAAGAGAGTAGATTTCACTCCTATAGGCCATTGTATGACCAAGGATTGCATCGGCCCTAAGAAAAGCGGACTCAAGGGCTTCAGAACTTGGACTCTTTTTAAATTCTTCAAGGTTCTGGGAAGTGGCATGAATACTTGCGACCACTTGAAAATACAATCTCGAAATAACACGAGCATTAAACAGCTTAGGCTCATCTTTATCAAAGATACGAAGACCGGCCCCTACTCCTGCAGCGATAACAAATATAAAAATTACGATGAAACTGTAAAATAAGTGTTTATTCGAAAATTTATTCATAGATGAAAGAAATCTCATTAATCATCCAAATCCAATCTATTCCTTCTTTGGTAATTTTATCATTCGGAATTATACCTAAACCTTTTCTGATAACCCTTAAAGGACCTAAGTCAGAGTTTTCCATCCAATTTCCATCTTGCTTATACATGACGTAAGTTGTTTTGGCCCTCTCAGTATTTCTTTGGATAATAACTTGATAAAGATTAATGGCCGTTAGCTTTACTGACTTTGCATCTGGAGCAAAGTGCTTGAAAAGATTCTCAAGAGAGAATGCCAACGCTTTATTCTTTTTATTCTTTTGATAGGGATCGACGAAGTAGAATTCTTCACTTGGAATATTTGTAAAATAATCAACTTTTGCAATTTTAAGCTCTTTATGAAGTCGTTGATTCATTATTTTAATTTTTTGTCTTGGGATCTGAGCAAATGCCGAAATCCCGAATAATGCTAAAGACAGTACAAGAGTTTTCATACGTAAACTTAACACGACAAATTCTCTTTATAAACATAAAAAAGGCCTTGTCATAGACAAGGCCTTCTCTCATTATACTTTTAAGATAAAAAGATAATTAGAAACGTGGACAAATTTCATCTTTTTCGAAGAAATAAGCAAGTTCTCTTTCTGCAGAAGCTAGAGAGTCAGAACCGTGAACAGCGTTTTCACCGATTGACTTAGCATATAGCTTTCTTAGAGTATTTTCAGCAGCTTCAGCTGGGTTAGTAGCACCCATGATTTCTCTGTTTCTTTCAACTGCGTTTTCACCTTCTAGGCACATAAGTACAACTGGCGCAGAAGTCATGAAAGCAACAAGCTCACCAAAGAATGGTCTATCTTTGTGCTCAATATAGAAACCTTCAGCTTTCTCTTTTGAAAGGTGAGTAAGTTTAAGAGCAGCGATTCTTAGACCTTCTTCTTCAAATCTCTTAATGATGTTACCGATGTTGTTATCAAGAAGCGCGTTTGGCTTAACGATACTAAAAGTTCTTTCCATTTTAATCTCCTTAAAATTATCTTGCGGAAAATTTCCTAAATTCTTTAATTAAAGGTTCTTTAAAACCTTCTCCATTGTCTCACCAAGTTCAGCTGGAGAACGTGATACAGTTACACCACACTCTTCAAGAATTCTAAACTTAGCTTCAGCAGTGTCATCACCACCAGAGATGATTGCACCTGCGTGCCCCATTCTCTTACCTGGAGGCGCTGAAGCACCAGCGATGAAAGAAACAACTGGCTTACTCATGTTCTTTTGAATCCAACGACCTGCATCTGTTTCTGCAGAACCACCGATCTCACCGATCATGATAACAGCATCTGTATCTGGATCTTTTTCGAAAAGCTCTAGTACGTCGATGAAGTTAGTTCCGTTTACTGGGTCACCACCGATACCAACACAAGTTGATTGTCCGATATCTCTTTGAGTTAATTGGTAAACAGCTTCATAAGTAAGAGTTCCTGAACGAGAGATAACACCAACACGACCTGGCATGTGGATGTGACCTGGCATAATTCCGATCTTACACTCACCTGGAGTGATAACACCTGGACAGTTAGGACCAATTAGTCTTGATTTTGAACCTTTAAGAGCTGCTTTTACCTTAACCATATCTAGGATAGGAATCCCTTCAGTGATAGCAATGATAAGTGGCATTTCTGCATCGATTGCTTCAAGGATTGAGTCAGCTGCGAACGGAGGTGGAACCATAATCATGGCCGCATTCGCTTCCGTCTTATTCATAGCTTCTTTGATTGTATTGAAAACAGGGAAACCTTCGTGAACTGTTCCACCTTTACCTGGAGTTACACCACCAACAAAGTTAGTACCGTAATCTCTTGATTGTAGTGAATGGAAAGTACCTTGCTTACCTGTAAAACCAACAGTGATTAGTTTTGTATCACGATTAATAAGAATGGCCATTACGCCTCCCCTTTTGCTGCTTCAACTGCTTTCTTTGCAGCATCAGCTAGATCTTCAGCAGCGATAATTGCAAGATCTGATTCATTTAATATTTTCTTACCTAGAGCAACGTTTGTTCCTTCTAGACGTACTACTAATGGAACTGTAAGTTCTAGTTCTTTTGCAGCTGCAACAACACCTTCAGCGATAATGTCACATTTCATGATCCCACCAAAGATATTAACTAGAATTGCTTTTACGTTCTCATCTTGAAGAATTAGAGAGAATGCTTTTTGAACAGTTTCTTTTGTTGCTGATCCACCAACGTCAAGGAAGTTAGCTGGCTCACCACCGTGTAGCTTAATGATGTCCATTGTACCCATTGCAAGACCTGCACCGTTTACTAGACAACCAATATTTCCATCAAGCTCAATATATGCTGCACCAAATTCACTTGCTGCAAGTTCTTTATCACTTTCTTCAGTTGGATCTCTTAGTTCTTGAACCTCTGGATGCTTGAAAAGAGCGTTTGAATCAAAGTTTAACTTTGCGTCTAGTGCTAAGATATCACCTTGCTTAGTTTTTACTAATGGGTTGATCTCTGCAATTGAACAGTCATACTTCATGTATAGATCGTAAAGACCTTTAAAGAAAATTGAAGCTTCCTTCACTTCTTCTTTTGTCTTAAGACCAATTCCGTATGCAAGCTTTCTAGCAACAAATGGAGTGAACCCAGCTGCTGGATCGATTGCTACTTTAATAATTTTCTCTGGAGTATTGTGAGCAACTTCTTCAATTTCAACTCCACCTTCTTCAGAGGCCATCATTGTAACTTTACCAGTTGCACGGTCTAGAACAACACCAGCATAGTACTCATGCTCGATGTCACATCCTTCTTCGATGAATAGTGTGTGTACTTTCTTTCCTTCTGGACCAGTTTGGTGAGTAACAAGAGTCTTACCTAGAATATCGTCAGCGTGTAAGCGAACTTCTTCGATTGACTTTGCAAGCTTAACACCACCTGCTTTACCACGCCCACCTGCGTGAATTTGAGCCTTAACAACCCAAATATTTCCACCTAATTTTTCTGCAGCAGCAACTGCTTCATCAACAGTCTTCGCTACTTCACCTCTAAGAACCTTCAGGCCCATATCTCTCATTAAACCCTTGGCCTGGTACTCATGTACGTTCATTAAAACTCCTAAGTTTTTTGTCTATGAAATATTCATGATTTTACTGGCTTATAATAGAGGGCAAGACCATATCTTTCTAGGTGAGTCGTGTCATTTTCCCCAAGTTTTTTGTGCATTAAATGATTAAGATTTAGAACTGAAGATTTATTCACAATATAACGCTTACAGTCTTGTAGCAATTTCTAAACTTTCGCACAATTATGACATGGAAAACATACTTATTAGCCCTGGTAAATTTAGATTAGACGGTGGTGCCATGTTCGGCATTATTCCAAAACCATTATGGAACAAGGTTCATCCTGCGGATAATGACAACCGCATTGACCTCGACCTAAGACTTTGGATCATCAAGGACCAAGATCGCATCATTATAACAGATACGGGAATTGGCGATTATCACGGTGAAAAGTTTGATGAGCAATTCGATGTTCGCCAAGAACACTCTCCTTTAAAGAAGGCACTTGCCGACAAGGGAATTGATTGTGCAGATGTGACAGACCTTGTGATCTCTCACCTACACTTCGACCATGTTGGTGGGATGGTATATAAGGATGAAAATGGTGAATTTGCACCGGTCTTTCCAAACGCTACGATTCACCTTCACAAAGACCACTGGGAATATGCACTTAATCCAACGTTAAGAGATAGTGGCTCTTTTCATAAGCAATACTTTAAAGAAACAATTGAAAGGTTTGATAAAGCTGGACGTGTTCACTGGCTCACTGGAAAAGAAGGTGAAATTTTAAAATTAAGTAATGATAGCCTTCGTTTTAAGTGCTCTTATGGCCATACTCCTCACCTTATACACCCATATACAAATGAATATATCTATCTTGCCGATCTAATCCCAACATCAAATCACGTTCACGTGCCTTGGGTAATGGGCTATGACATTGCTCCTGGGCAGACGACTGTTGATAAGATTGAATTTCTAAAGATGATTGTAGAAAAAGATCTTCGCGTAATTTTTGAACATGACCCTAAATATGCCAGTGCAAAGATTACGCAAAATGAGCGCGGAAAGTATATTCCAGTAGACTTAGAGTAGCTTTTGAATTTCTGCTTGAATATCATTCTTTGAAGACTGAAAAATCACGCGGTCATCATCCATAAACTTTCTTAGGTAGAGACGCTTTTTCTTATTTAGCATTCCATAGCGAGACAGCTTATCAGTAAGCTTCACACTCCAAGCACTTATATCTTTACCCAAAGAGTGTATTTCATTTTCAAGTTTCCTCTCTTCACTAGAAAGTCTTGCATCATTAAGATCATAATTCGATAAAATAATACTCTGTAACAAAGGTGCAATATTTTTTGCATATCGTTGCTTAAATTCTTTATGGGCCAACCATCCACTAACCTGACTAAGAGAAAGACGATAGTGAATAGACATCGAAGAAATGAGGGCCTCTAGTGTTCTAAGCTTTTCATTAATTGCAGCAATATTCTTTTTTGAAGCAACAGTCTTCTTTTTCTCAACTTTTGTAATTTGTGCAATATATTTTTCACGTGTTTCAGGAACAAGGAATACTTTCTTTTCTAAAACTTCACGGTTTGAACCAGTCCCAAATTTGCTCTTAATATTATCCAATAGTCCAAGATAATCGTAAATGAAAGTTACAGCATAAGAACCAGGTATGAAGTTTTGTCCTTCCTCTAATGTTAGATCCTTAAACTCAATAATTCCGCCTTCACCAATATTATGGGCCTTTACAAGAACATCCCCACGATGTAGCTCATCAGGTTTTCGATGAAGAATGAGCTCAACACTTACTCTCCTTTTAAATGGAAGCTTTATATAAAGAGCAGACATATCCTTATTAACAATTAAATGTACATCATTTGCACTAACAGGCTTCTTAAATTCATTTAGTGCACTAATAGAGATATTTTTTAACTCAACTTCTTTCACTTTAGGGCCTGCGGCCATGTAGAAACTGATAACCACAACAACTGTGATGATAAAACTTGCAATAACTGTTGTATAAATTGGAAACTTACTAGGTAACTTAATGTCTGCTGCGACATCAAGTTTCTCGCTACTATCTTCTAACTCACGTTCGAAATCGTCCTCATCTTCAATCTCTTCCTCTAAAGGAGGTGGAGTATCATCCTCATTGTAGTCATCAAAGAACTTCGCTTCGTGTATAGGAATCTCAGGAAGATCATGATCTTCATCTAAAACCTTAGACTCATAATAAGATTGGGCCTCATTACGGGCAACTTGAATGACTGCAAAGACAGGCTTCCAATTCTTGGCCCCTTTGCGCCAGCAAAGTTGATAGGATTTAATTAGACCTTTATCATAAAAGTCGATAATATCTTGAGCGTTGAATGGTCCCTTATTTTTGCCGGACTGATTAATATACCAATTTTTTTGCATAGTTATACTTTAAAGGAAGTTACATGGGCTGGAAAGAAATAGATGACAATCTTAACAAAAGAAAATCACAATCTATTGCCACTCGCTTTAAAATTGATGACTTTAATTCACAGCAAGCTCTTCTACTAAGTGAGAACGACCTTGGTGTTGTGAGAAACGGTGGCCGCCGCGGCGCCTCTCACGGGCCAAAAGTAATCCTTTCTCAGCTAAAGAAATTTGCCGATCATAATAGCCTCAGTGAGCTTGGAATAATAAGTATCGCCAACCAAGGACAGTTGGACTTTGATAAAATGCAGGCCCAATCAATCGAGAAAATAAAGAAGATAAAAGCAAAGAAATTAGTTCACCTTGGTGGAGGCCACGACCATGTCTATCCTCTTGCCATGGGTGTTGAACTAAAGAATCCACTTCTAATCAATATTGATGCCCACCTTGATACAAGAAGTGATGATGTCTATCATTCAGGGACTCCATTTCGCCAAGTGGCCAATCAGAAAGAAGTCAAAATTTTGCAAATTGGAATTCATCAATATGCAAACGTGCCTCAAAATTATGAAGGTATGAAGATGGATATTATCGATACGAAAAAGCTCAAAGAGTTATCTCTTACTTTTAGCGACACTAGCTTTATGAAAGAGATCTACGAAACACATGATGGTGATATTCTCTTTAGTATCGATGCAGACGCTATTGCAGCTAGTGATATGCAAAGTGTGAGCGCTGTAAATCACGACGGAATCCCTCTTGAGTTTTTAAGAAAGCTTGTTTCTCAATATAAAGAGTATACAGCGAGTAAAAAACAGATTTTAGGAATTTACGAATACAATCCGTTATTTGACGAGTTATCGGCAAAGGACGCACGCGCCCTCGCCTCACTCATTTATGATTTCTTAGTTTGATCTTAATTGGATAGTTTTCTTCAAGTCAGTTTGTGGGTCATTGATTTTAATGACCTTCTTTGAAATATCCCATTTTGGATTATCAACTTTCTTAGATCCCTCTTGAGCTTTATATTCCCAAGGGTAGTCTCCAATAAATTGATTTTTCTTCTTATCAAAGATGACAGCGTAGTAAATATCTATTAACTGGAAAGTACCCGCTGAACCTGCGTAATAAATTATCAATTCATAATTATCACCAACAGACTTAGTCTCAGTAACTTTACTTTTTCCAGTACGTTTTGTGATTTTTGCCTTAAGTGTTTTCGAATCTTTTTTCTTAAGCCAGAAGTCACCTTTAATATTTACAATTGACCAGTCACTAACACCAGCGCTAACAATTGTTTGAAATAGAAATGTTGTAATTAATAGTATCTTTTTCATTATGACCTAAACGGTTTCTTTACAGTCCAATGCCAATCGTCGCCATCAACGATCTTTCCATCTGTATCGATTGGTTTATAAAAAATATGGCGTTGTCTTTTCCAACTTTTCGCAATCTTCTTACGATCACTTGCATTGTTTTCATTATACATTGGGTTTGGCTGTCTTAGAAGATTTCCATCAACTTGAACATTTAACTCCCAATTATCTTGATTTGCTCTAAAGTTATCTCCCCAAGCATCATTCGTTGGAAGCATCCAGTTTGCATGGTAATGGTAAACATGATCAACATCTGGCTTTGGCTTAAAATTGGCCGTTCCAAATTTCATATAAGCATCAATGGCCGTATCAAACTCTTGATTTCGACCAGGAAGCATCATTTGTCTCCAATTATCTTCATTATGGTTATACATCGAGAATTGCCATGGATCTAAAGCAATATCGAGAGCAGTCGTACTACCTTCTTTACCAGCACGAGATGCATCTTCATTCGAGTTACGAACACGATTATCAATAACCTTCATGATCATCATCATTTCTTCAGGGTGTCTTTCACCACCATTGATATCACGAACAAGGATTCCAGCTTCACCTTGAGCAGTAAAGATCATAGCGGCAAAGTGCTGCTCTTCCGGTCTTAAATAACGGTAGAGGTTTTTAAATATTTGCCCACGATTTTTTAAAGAACCCTGACGTGTAATTGAGTTTTGGATACTCCTAATACATTGTCCAAGCTTTGACTTAGTATTGCTATCGCTTGAAGTTAATGAATTACGGTTTTCTAAGACCTCGCAACCGGCCTTCCACTTTTGATTACTTGTAATAATATTCTTAGGCTCTTCAAAAATTTCGCCAACATAAACAGGACGGTTTTCAGATAAAATATCACTACCTTCACAAGGCTCAATTGGAGGATTCCCTACTTCATCAATAGTACGGTTTAAGCGGATATAGTTGTAGGCCGTTGCCATATCAAGGGCCTCTTTAAGATATCGTTTCGTTACATGATAAGTCTTATCTTGCTCAACTCCGTCGACTTCAAGTTTAATTCGATAGGCCCAATTATTTTGACCAACAATACGAACCTTTATACTCTTATCACTTCCTCTCTTTGGGGCATCAATTCGGTGGGAGTAACCTGTTTCAGGATCAAGAATATCAAATGAACGGACAACATCGAATTGAACATCCGTCACTCCTTCGTAATTCTCATCTGTTACAAGAGCATAAGTGCTTGAAATTGCGACTATGCTTAAAAATAAAATCAACTTTTTCATCAACTTCCCCATAAGTTTAACGCGACAATAGTTATTGTAACACGTTGCGAAGATATTAATGAAATATGGGCGAAATCTGCTTGTTTATACAAATTTCGCTACCAATTATTTAAGGCATAATTCTCTGGAGATCTTTCTTATCAGTTAATCCGTACTTCAAAAAGTAGACTAAATCGCTTTTTTGCGAGTCATTGATACGAATCAATTGATCTTTAAGGATCATGTCTGCTGCATCTTTCTTTTTAAAGAGCATATATTGATTTGTTTCAACAAACAGATTCTTTCCAAAATTCTTCTTAAAAGTGCTTACTAACCAAGAGCTGTCATATTGATCAATTGCCGTAACACCTGTTCGGTAATGTTCAACAACTTCCTCAAGGCTCCCGTATGCACCAGAATGAAAGTAAGGAGCAGTTAAAGCAATATTTCTTAATGGTGGAACTCTAAATTTATAACGATCACTTTCTCGCTTGGTTACAAGAAAACGTCCTTCATCATTTCTTCTCGGATCGTTCTTACCTGGCCCTATCTGCGGCGAAGCTACTGCTGCAAACATATTCGCACCAAGAAGTGTCCCTGTATGACATCCAATACAGCTTCCAGTTTCAAAGAATACAACTGCACCACGCTTGGCCTTTTGATTAAGAGCAAAGCGATTACCATTTAAGTACTCATCCCACGCCGTTTCATATACTGCAAATTCATGTGTTTCAAAATGGGCAATGGCCTGACCAAAGTGGCCAATATTAAGTTCAGCTTTTGGAGTCCTTGGATAGGCTTCTTTGAACAACTTTTGATACTTAGGCATCTTTAAAAGTCTTCCCATAACGATCTTCCAAACTGCTTCTTCATTTACGGCGTTGGCAATGTCATTGCTTCCCTTAACTCCTCTCATTTCTTCATGAGAAGTAATTGGAAAAAGAGCTTGCGCAGCAAGGGCACTTCCAAGATTTTCAGTAATATCCCATCGTTCAGGATAATCACCATTTAAGGCTTCAACTGGAGTTGTGTAAACATCCCAATCTTTACGATAGTGAACTCTTCCATCCCAGAACATAAATTCGATATTCTTATCACCTAAGTTATAAAGAGGTTGTGAATTTCGTGGAATAGCATGGCCTTTAGCAATCATGCGCTCATTACCGACCCAATTTCCACCTTCACCTATTCCAACAGGAAGCTTATCACCACTGCCAAATTCAGGCATATGGCAATCTGCACAGCTAATATTGCGATTTCCGGAAATCTCTTTTTCATTAAAGAGCTCTTGGCCAAGTCTAAAGAGCTGCGGTTTTTTTCCCACAGGCTTTTCAACGGCCTTCATAGAAAAACGCTCAATATAGCGCTTTAGCTTAATATCAAGTTGATCGCCCTGGGCCGCAAACGCGCCCAGAACCATTGTGAGGATAAATAATTTTTTCATTTTGTGTGTGTCCCAAAAAATTAATTTTCAAAATACTAGAAAAGAGTGTTTGATACGTCAAACTTTAAACTTCCTAAATCTTGCACGACTTAAACTTATCTTTAAAAAGAAGAATTAAATCGTGTGGCATGAGTCCAAAAGATAAAAGCGTGTCATTAAAGCACTTAAGTTTAACTTTTCCGTAATTCTTTTCAATCAACGCCTTTAGTCCTCTAATCTTTTTTAATCCGTGGTAGTAAGCAGTAGCTTGCCCCGGAGATCTAAACGCATATCGCTGAAACTCAAGGGCGGCCATCTGCTTTGAAACCCCTAGCTTATTATGAAAAACCTCCACAACATCAGCTTCAGTTGCCAAGCCTAATTGAACACTAGGGTCTAGAAAATAACGAGCGATACGCCAAAGCCTCATTTCAAGGCCTGCAAACTTCTCTTCTAAAGTTAGGTAATCATAAACAAGATCTTCCGCGTATAATGCCCATCCCTCAACATTCACAGAGTTCATTGCATAACGAGCACGAATTAGAGAATTCTTTTCTTCAAGCATACGACTAAATTGTAAATCATGCCCAGGTCTGCCCTCGTGTGCAGTTAGAATAGTTGCAGCACTTTCATAAGAGAAGTCATCAAAAGGAAGACTTCCTGTTGAAGACGTTGGTACTACAAACTCAGGTTTAATACTTCCATCGTTTCCAATTAATGGTGGAGGATTTAAGTGAGGAACAGGTTGCGCTCTCGATTCTGCATCCCCGGCCATACGAATCACTAATTTCTGCTTTGGTAGCGAAACAAGATCATTATCTGCAATAATTTTTTCTAACTTATCTGCTGCATTTTCATAAAGCTTTTTAACATCATCAAGTTTTGTTACCTGCTTCTTCTTTAAGAATGTAATCACTGTAAGAGGATCGTCTTTTATAAGATTATTCTTCTTCGCAATTAGAGATGCTAAATTCTGGTATTCTTTATAAAGCTCATCAAAATCTTTCTTTCCAATTTTAATGAGTTCATCCGCACTAATATCAACTCCTGCATCACCTAGAGCAACTTGATATAGTTCTTTTGGTAAATTTGGATTTTGTCTTGCGTGTGGAAGAATTTCATTTCTTATAAATGCATCATACTCAAGGATTTGCTTTTGAAATAATTCATATTCTTTGTGCCAGTCTGTACGGCCACTTAATTCTAGTAATTGCTTTACACCAGCAACATAGGCAGCAGAATTTTCTAAGTTCTTTGTGATCTCCCCAACAAACGGATAAATCTTATCTTTATAAAGAGCAAGATAGCGCTTTTCTTCACTAAGCATCCCCATAACATAAGAATTCTTACCTTCTTCAGACATATAATATTTAAAGCGATCAACTCCTGCTTGCTTTCTTTGCTTTGGAGATTGAGGATTAATTAATCCAAAAAGTGATTGGTAGATTGATTCTGAAACATTAGAAGCAGCGATAACACCTAAGCGTCTTGAAGTATCAACTCGATTCTTCATTCTCTTGATAACACTTAAAAGAATTTCATAGTCAACTTTAAGATTACCTAATTCTGTTTCCTCTTCTAGTTTCTCTAGTTTTTTAATCCACTTAATAAATAACTTATCATAAGCTTCATCCAACTCCATGCGAGGGTTTGTCCCTAACTTATCATATTGTTCATATCCAAATGATGAACCGATTTCAGGATTTAAATCAGAAAGAGCAAATGTAAATTCTTCGGCCAATTTATCTGACGCTTCTCCCCAGTCTTTTTCGTTTTGAGAAAAGCATGAAGAAATAATTAATAAAGACAGAAAGATTAAGTGATTAAACTTTTTCATTATGGCCCTTGGGTAAATATTTAGATTAGAAAAGTTTAATAGTTGGGTATTGGAGTGTCTAGGTTTGGTATTGGGTTTGTTGGTTTGCTGGATTACAGGAATTGCTAACTTCGCTGCGCAAAGTGTCGCGGCTGGGTGTCTGTAATTTAAAAGTCGCTAACTTTACTTCGTGAAGTGTCGCGGTTGGGTGGTAATTTGGTAAGGGTGTTTTCTAGATTACAAAGTTGGTTCACCTGACCTCCCATACTGGTCGGTCGGCGTTGTTCAGCGTCATTTTGCCATCGTGGCAAATGCCGCTTCCAAAAAAAAAGCCGGATCACTGATCCGGCTTCTTAAAGAGAGACATTTTTGACGGAGTGAAAAAATCCTTTCTTCTGCTCCAACACACACACGTTTATATATAAGCAAGGCCCGTGCCAACTTTTCAAAACCACTGACGCAGCGAAAAGGTACTAATAGTACGTATTTTCATAAAATGGTGATGTCATATTTATGACTGACACACATTGTCTTTGTGTTGTTAAATTGACTTTACTGACTTCAAGAAACGAGACAATTTCATCATCCCAATATCACAAGCTTCAGTTTCATCTTCTGCGTTAAAAACTTGATCCACGTGTTTGAAAATCTTTTTTGTTTCTTTATAGACGATTGCAATATCTGCATTGAATCCACGAGATGTTTTATTAACTTCAATTTGACCAATGAGATTGTCATTATTTTGTAAAGTTACATAAAAATCTTTCGGATAATCATTTTGTTTCATATACTTGATGTATCTAATTCAAAGGAGAAAGACAATGAAATTTATTATTGCTGGGCTCCTCTTTTCTAGTATGACATTTGCAAACTGTTTCGAAGTTAGTAACGCAAATACGAAGATAAAGTGGGAAGCATACAAGACTGCAAAAAAAGTTGGTGTAAAAGGTGAATTTAAAAAATTCGACATCAAGACTACGAAGAAACAAGGTTCTATTGAGGATCTAATTCGTGGCGCACGTTTTACAATTGACGTAAACTCTGTTCACACAAAAGATGCTTCTCGTGATGCAAAGATTGAGAAATTCTTTTTTCAAGATATGAAAATCTCAGGTGTTGTTAATAAAGTTGATAGCAACTACCTTTATGTAGATATGACTTTAGGTGGAAAAACAATCAAGGTTCCAATGAAATACGATATCGAAGATGGTGAGCTAGAGGCAGAAGGAACAATTGATGTTCTTGATTTTGCTCTAGGAAAAAACCTATCTGCTATCAATAAAGCATGTCTTGCCCTTCACGAAGGGAAAACTTGGAACGATGTTCAAGTTTCTATTGAATCTAAGTTCTCAAAGTGTAAATAATATACTCAATTGTGGGTAAAGAAAGTGAACCTTCACTAACTTCACCCACATCTTTTTGTGATTAATTCAATTAACTATCATACTCCCTCTAAGTTCAGGGTCGAACCCTATTTAAGTAAGCTTGGAGGCATATTTGAAAAAGATAGCAACATTACTACTTTCATTGGTCATTAATATAACCTATGCGCAGGTCAATGAAATCTCAATCGAAGAAGCTTCTTTTCTTGATTCCCTATCAAAGAATTTTAAACTTCTTTATTTAAACTCTACATACGCAGAGATCAATTCAAAAGATAGAGATGGTATTACAATGGATCACCTCTTCTACTTTCGTTTAAACCTATCAAAGAATCAGAATATTCGTTGGGTTCCTGTCTACACTCAATATATAGGACAAGAAGGAAAGAAAACACTTCAAGGAGAATACGCTTACTCATCATTAAGATGGTACGTAAACAATATCCTAACTGAAGATAAGCACGGAATTAACTTAAACTTTCAAAACCGAAATTATATTTTTGATGGTGAAGATCGCAACAGTGGATACGACTCATATCATAGGGCCTATTTCCTATCATCAAAAACAGTCGCTAACGGAAAGCTAACTTTAGAAGCGAATACTTACTTGCAGGTTTACAATAAGAATGGAAGGAATCCTAATGCAAATGCATGGCGTACAATGTTTGGAACTTTTGCTTTTTACAACTTTAATGACAACTGGTCTCTTGGCTTTGGTGGCGAGTGGTATACTGACCACAGAGATGGTGACAGAAAAGCTGGTGACGATCGTTTCGTAGCTTGGCTACCTTATTTAAGATATGCCAAGGGTGATGGATTTGTTGAACTTTATGCAACTTACACTGCGGCCCAATCAGGTGACAATGACCATGCTCTTATCATTGACGACTTTCACAAGCGTGGAACAGTTACATTGGATATCGGTTATTACTTCTTTTAAATCTTAACAGAATCTCAACTTTGCAAGTGGAGTTGTTATTGTTATTTTCATTGAGAACACAAGAACAATATCCTCTCCACTTAATTACAATTGCATAGAGTAATCAGGTCTAGAGAACACACTTCGCGGCAAGGCCCCTGAATCTTGCCGCGATTCCAAAATAAATTTTCTTCTTTTCATTCGGTCAATTAATTGTTACTACAAATAAAATTTAGATATATCTGTAGGGGGATATTGAAATTGATTTGCTAGAACATTCGCTTCTGGTGTGTCGCTATATCTTTTATCCAACTACTATATATAACTTTTCATAGAATCAGGTACGCGAGCCTGACTTCTATTTCTCTAAGTATCTGGCGTGGCACTTGTGCCACGTCTTTTCTTTTCCTAATATTCAAATCTTAACAGAAACCAAACTTTTCTTTTGAGTCTTTGGTTGGTACTTAACCAGCATAAATAAAACTCGGAGATTATTATGAAACTTGTTATCGCACTTTTTGTTACACTTACAGCATTTGCTAATACTTACCAACTTTCAAACACTGTAGCTTCTGAAGCTAGCTATGACTACAAAGCTCTAGAAACAATTACACTTACAGATGTTGAGCACCTAAACTCAGACATCTTTGCTAGAACTGTTACTTTTAGAGCAGTACTTAACGGTGAACTAAAGTCATTCACTGGAAAGATCGTTGAGCGCGAAGTTGTTGGTTCAGATTACCTATACAAAGTTCAAGGATCTCTAGACAGAGACGTTGTTGCTAATGGTTACCAATGTGACGAATTTGAAGCATTCAACTATGTTTTCGATGCGCAGCTTGAAGTTAACTTTGAAGCAAAATACAGAGAAGTAAAAATCACAAAAGTTTCACTACTTAGAGAGTACAGCTACGACATCTGTCACGACAGAAAAGAGTCGACAATTACTCCATACATCCTAAAGTAATTCAATACTTCTAAGCGACACTCCGGTGTCGCTTTTTTTTGCGATGGGCGCAAGCCCTAGCAACAGCGATGGACGAAGTCCTAGCAGCGACGAGCGAAGCTCTAGCAGCGACGAGCGAAGCTCTAGCAGCGACGAGCGAAGCTCTAGCAAAAGCGATGGGCGCAGCCCTAGCCACCGGCGAAGCCGCAAAACAAATTTTGAAATGATATTTAATTCTTTAAGGCTTGCTTCGGATGCTAGCGTAAGACGAGGGAAGGCGTAGTTTGCTACGCCGACCGAAGTCAGGCGCAGCAGACGGAGTGAGACCTAAAGAATTAAAAGAAGCCACCGCCCCAAGGGCCGCCCTTCTTGCGAGGCTTTTTCTTCTTGCCACCAAATCCAGGAAGATTAGGCATTCCACCTCCCCCCATTCCTGGCATACCAGGCATCCCCGGCATCGCTCCACCTTTCATCATTTGAGAAAGGCCACCCATCATCTGCTCCATCTGCTTGAACTTAGCGATAAAGTCACGAACCTGTGCTTCTGTATTTCCAGAACCACGAGCAATACGCTTGATGTGAGAATCCTTCATGATCTTATAATTGTCGCGTTCCTTTTTTGTCATCGAGTTGATGATAACGCGCATTCTTTTCATTTCATTTTCAGCAGGTGTTAAATCCCCTACTTGTTTAAGCATGCCCCCCATTCCAGGGATCATCTTCATGATTGATGCCATTGAACCTAAGTTCTTCATCATATCCATTTGTTTCATGAAGTCGTTTACAGAGAACTTTCCTTTCTCTAAACGTTTCATCATGCCTTCAGCATCATCTTTGTCTATTGCAGCTTCTGCTTTTTCAACAAGAGTTAGAACATCTCCCATATCAAGAATTCGTCCAGCCAGACGATCCGGATGAAAGAGTTCAAGGTCTTTCATTTTCTCACCTGTAGAGATGAACTTGATTGGAACTCCAGTTACGTGCTTGATTGAGAGTGCGGCACCACCACGAGCATCAGAGTCCATTTTTGAAAGTACGACACCAGTAAGCCCTACAGCTTCGTGGAAGCTCTTAGCAACGTTTACGGCCTCTTGACCAGTCATAGCATCTGCAACCATAAGAACTTCAGGATTAAGTCCCTCAAGGCTTTGACGAACTTCTTTGATTTGTCCCATTAGCTCTTCATCAACGTGAAGACGTCCGGCCGTATCAATGATAACAATTTCTTTACCGTGCTCTTTTGCATAGGCCATTGCCTCTGCTGCAATATCTTTCGGATGCTTTCCTAGATCAGAATCGAACCAGTCCATATTCATTGACTTAGCAAGAGTAATTAGCTGATCTTTAGCGGCAGGTCTGAAAGTATCGGCAGGAACAAGAAGAACGTTCTTTTTTTCTTTCTTTGTTAGGAAAAGTGAAAGCTTACCAGAGAATGTTGTCTTACCTTGACCATTTAGACCAACAACTAGAATTGGAGTAATACCGCCTTCAACAAAGTTAAGCTCAGTATTTGTGTCTCCCATCGTTTTTGCAAGTTCATCGTGAACGATTTTAATGAACTGTTCTTCAGGATTAACACCTTTGATAACTTTCTCACCAAGAGCTTCTTCTTTAACGTTGTTAATGAAATTCTTTACAACCTTAAAGTTAACATCAGCTTCTAGCAGTGCAGTCTTTACAAGTTTTAGAGTATCCTCAATATTGCTTTCAGTAATCTTTCCCTTACCCGAGATATTCTTAAACGCTTCTGAAAACTTATCACTTAAATTATCAAACATTCTTGTCGTCCTTATTTTATTTTATTCAAAATTATATCTAAACATTCACTTGGGTGCGTGGCCCAGTAGTCAGCACTATGCTCACCAAAGCCATCTTTAGTTATCCCACTCTCCCATAGAGCGCCAATTGATTCAACCCCAAAGCCCTTTGCTCCTTGAGTATCCGTGTAGCTATCACCAATCATAAGAATCTTATTCTTTGGCATATCTTCAAGCATCTCACTTAACCCCTGCGGGTGTGGCTTAGGAGTCGTATCATCAAGACATCGTAACTCTAAAAAATGCTGAAGGACATTTTGGTCGTCTAAAATTCTTAACGTTGATCTGCGATCACGTGCCGTCCAAACATAGAGTTGAAATTCGTGATCAAGAAGATCTAAAATTAGTCTCTTCATTCCATCAAAGAGTTTGTAGTTATTGCTCTGCTTTGCCGTCACTTCTTTCCAAGTCGTCATGAGCTTGTTTCTTTGTAGTTCAGAGTTCACAGGATCAAGACCAAACTGATTTGCTGTGTAAACAAGATCTGGCCCATATTTTGAACGGGCCTCTTCGATCGTGACATCACGATTTAAAATAATCGTCATCATCTCGGCCACAGCGCAGATTACGGCCTCTTTAGATGAAACTAAAGTACCGTCGCAATCAAAAACAATATATCCTCTTGGATTTTCAAAAAACATTAGTAATTATTTCCAAATTATTGAAATATGTTGACCTAATTCTAGCTACTTGCTAAATAAACGCATGGCCAATAATCGCACTTTTTCACCATCTCTTCAAGCTAAGATTGACACTCTAATGGCACGTCGCCCAAAGGTCAAACTTGGTAATATTTCATTTGATTCACCACTTCTACTTGCTCCAATGAGTAGTATTTGCACAGCTCCATATCGTTTATTGATGGAAGAGCTAGGATGTGGTGGGACAGTAAGTGAATTGGTGAGCTGTCACGGGATTAACTACAAGAATGAAAAGACGGTGAAAATGCTTGAGATTCACCCACGAGAGAAGAATATTGGTCTGCAGCTATTTGGTGAAGATGGAACGGCCATGGCCGAAGCCGCAAAAGTGGCCGAAGAAAGACAGCCGAAATTTATCGATATCAATATGGGTTGTCCTGTTCGTAAAGTTGTCACAAAAGGCGGAGGATCTGCTCTTTTAAAAGATACTTCTAAGCTTGGAAAATTCTTCAACCAAATGAAGAATGCAATCGAAGTACCTTTAACAATTAAGATTAGAACTGGTTGGGATGAGAATTCAATTAATGCTGGGGAAGTTATTCATATTGCAAAAGAAGAAGGTGTTGAATTCGTTGCTATCCACGGTAGAACAAGAACTCAGGCCTATAAAGGATTAGCAAATTGGGATCTTTTAGAGAGTATTGCTGAAACATCTCCCCTGCCAATTATTGGAAACGGAGATCTTCACTCGGCCCCTATGACAAAGCAGCGCCTAATGGCAACTCGCTGTCAGGCACTGATGCTTGGACGTGGACCTCTTAGAAATCCATTTATTTTTCTCGAGAGCTTCTTAAACGAAGATGATGATATTACATTCACACCAAGTGACTATCTTGAAGTTATCGAAAGATTCCGTGAATACATGGAAGAGTACACTGATCGAGAAAGAACTGTTCTTATCACACTTAGAAAGAATATCGTTTGGATGGCCGCAGGCTTTCCAAATGTAACTCACTTTAGAAATGTCATGTTCCAAACACCTGATATCGAAGAAACGATGAAGGTAACTCGCGAATATTTCGATGCCATAAAAAATGATCACAAGAAATTGGATCTAACTCAAGCCTTCATGGCCGGCGGACACGGCTAAGACTCCGAAATCACTTCTCATACTAAAGTTTTCCACTTGAAATGTCGAAGAGGCGTTAGTGGAGATAGTGTAAATTACTTTATACTTAAGTTAAGAGATGAAGAGACTTTTTAAAAATATTTTCAATACAGTGCTTATCGGTACATTGGCCTTCAATGCGATGGCCTCTGATATGTGTACAGATCTTGAAAATGAAATCTCTGCCATCCATGAAAAACAAGATCAAATGAAAAAAGATGATAAGGCGGACTCTCCAACACTTATCGAACTCAAAAAAATTCGCGATGCTCAAATGGCACAAGTCGTGGCCTTGAGATCATTAAAGAAAATTCGTAATGAATACCTAAGCTTTAAAAAAGAAGCCGAGGTACTTGATGTCGCTAAACTCTTTGATACTAATACTGCACAGGCGCTAAAAGAGCTTGAAACACACACTCAAGCTGTGACAAAGTATGCAGTCATTCACTCGACTGTATCGGCTTTAGCAAAGAAGCAAGCTGCAAGTATCGCTGAGAATAACAAAGAAGAAAATGCTTTCGTAAAACTCTTTAATCATCTTAAAGATGGAAATGGGAAGGATCTCTACTCTTATGTTAAATCTGCGTGTCGTGGCAGAGATGCAAGCGTACAAAAAGAATGCGAGGTCTTCAATGATTTCACAGGAAACTTTGAGATGGATCAAGGCTATGAAGATATGGCCAAGGATACAATCAATAACTATGGTGTAATCTTACAAAAAATTTATGCTGGAAGTGCAACAGAAGATGATGCAAACAATTTCTTAGAAGCTCACCTAGAGGCCCTAAAGGACGATACTGTTAATGTTGCATTAACAACGACAAAAGAAGGAACTCCTTCTATAAAAATCAACACTTCGGGCAATAGCTTAAATTTACTTTCGCACAACGATCAATTAAAGCATTACTACGAAAATACAATTTTAAAATTATACGAAGACACTTTTGATCATAACGAAGATCCAAATATCTTTAATACTGAAAAAGGTTCTTATGCTTCCTTCTACTTAGATAGTGGTATCTCTGATCAGTCATTTAGTGACTTATCTTCAGCACTGAAAAGTCTAAAGAGCTGTCGAGTGAAAATTAAAGAGTGTGACGCGAGCAAAGACTTAGAAAAAATAAAAACTGCTATCAATGAATCTAGAGCGGCCATTGGTAATTACAATACACTTGATAGCATTTCACTCTACCCTAGCGAGGAAGAGAAGAAGGCCGACGAAAAAAGAAGAGATGATCTTAAGAATAAAATTCATTCATTCTTAAAAGATGCTAATGATAAAGTATCTGCCTTAAACAAAACAAGTAAGAGTAATCATAACTTTGGTGAAATTTTAGCAGATAATCTTGCAGAGCTTTGCCCTGGAACTCCGGGTGGTTCAACGACAGATATTTTATATGGCTGTGTTGAAAGTGAATTAAATGACGAAGCTTTAAGTCAAAAGATAAAAGAGCGTGAAGAAGCGTTGGGTGACGTTGAGAAACAGATTGCAGCAATTTTCACAACAAGACCAATGAAGGACTTAGAAGTTCTAAAGGCCCTTAACTTAAAAACTTATAAGCTAAACTGTAGTGGCTTTAAAGAAGCTAATATCTCTTGTATGCCAGCTCTTGAAACGGGTAATGAAGGTATTTCGATTCTCACAAAACTAAGTGATGGTATCGATGATAAGATTATTACAGAGGATTACTCTCGCTACTTTTATGGTGAGCAAGAGCCTAATGATTTTCGCATGACTGATCGCTACCTACTAGATTACTGCCATGAAAAGAAAAACAAGCGCTGTAATGGAGCTGTTGTCGAAAATGGTGCAAGTGGAAATGATGAGGATAGCCGTGGGGACGAGTTTGATTATGCCTGTCGAGCTCTTCATGTTCGAACGTGTAACCTAAAAACAAAATCATTTGCCGATAGTAGTGTTGAACTTAAAAGTAATGAGTACTTCGACTGGGACCCTGTCTCAGAACGAATGGTCAAGCGCCAGCACAGAAAGAGCTTCTGGCCTCAAGTTGCGATGTATGCTGCTCAGAATTCGTATGCCTTCATTGGGCCAATGATCTCTACTCAGCAATTAAGGGCCCAACTTCCTGGATACATTTACACGGGCCGAGTTCAACAGCAACAACTCGCCTATCAACAACAGTACTATGATTGGTACATGGAAAAGCTTGATCTCTCTAATCAGAGAATGTTTAGTGGAAGCTATAATCCTTTCTATAGCTCTTACGACTTCTACGCCAATTATGGCTATGGATTTTAGAATCTGCTAAAACACACAAAAATTTGTCGTCTCATTCAGTTCGCTCCCTTACCAAAGTGCTAAAAATGCTCCTTATTTCAACAAGTTATCTATAAGTAGGTATTTCTTACCTTTTCTTTAATATCAACAGGTTAATATAAAGAAAGGCATCGAATTTCACGAAAAGTAAATGGGTAGGAAAATGTAAACCAATGAAATTTAAAGTAAGTTTACTCACATTCATAAGCACATTGATGCTCCTTACTTCATGTATGGAAGCGGCCAACAATCGCCGCTCTAATCTAGATTCAAACGACTCAGAACAAGAGTCATCAGATTATATTATCGAAAATCCTACGAATCCTTCTTGGTACGCCAAAGGTCAGTATGTCGATGGTGCTCTAACACTAAATTCCAGCGACACAGGAAGTATTTATCTTGTTGGTGGCATTGTTAATAATTACATTGTTTCACAAGAAAAAAAGAATTCAGTGTTCTGTTTAGTTGGTTCTATTAATACTGCTAGCTCTACAGGAGTGGATAAGAAGTCACAAGTTAGATTAATGGCCACGCCAATTAAATCAAGTAAATCACAAGAAACAAGCTTAAGAATTAATGTTGCCAATGCTGGTGATAATGCTGCTTTTTGTGGTGGAGATAATATCGTAAGCTACACAAGCTCTGGATCTTCAGTGCTAGTTGACGCAAACGAGGCCGCTTACAGCCTTGCTACAATTTGCCCAGAATGTTCAACAAGTTTTACAACTATTGCACTCACTCTTCATGAGTCGGTAGCAGGTGTTCTAAAGCACTCACCTGTTCCAAGTACTTCAGTTAGCCTGTCGAATCTTTCTGTCACAATCAATGTTAATGGCTCATCAACAACACCTGGTGGTAGTTGTACAAATACTTCATGTCAACAACAAGGCTATAACTGTTGTCTAAACGGACAATGTGTAATCGACGGTGAAGTTAGACCTGAAACAGATCAAAATAGTTCAGAATATAAAACAGCTCTTGCTGAAATCTTAGAAGATGCAAATAGTTTTAAAAATTATCCAGAACTCTTCTATGTCTGTCCTATCAACGTTAATCCGGGAGAGGATGACGATGATTCAAACGATGGCGATCCTATTGATGATGCAAATCAACAGCTATTAAAAGATATCGAAGATTACAAATGTCTTCTTGGCCAGCTCGATAGCTGTGATCCAAATCTTGATAGTGTGCGTGTGAAAGTATGGCAAAAATGTGGTTGTTCATTTGAGCCAACGTATATTGGTGGAGAACTTCAACTAGACTCTCGCTGTATTGACTACGGCCTAAAAGCTGAAAAGGACGCCAATGGTAATATTTTAAATATTCAATGTGATATTCCAGTAATTGAAAATGAAGACAGGCCATTTCAAAACCTATCAGTTTTAGTTTCTGGAAAGAGTGCTCCTCACCGCTTCTTCTCTCTAGCGGGAACTCCTTATGATGATTTATCAGAGATTCCAGAGGGAACAAATCAAGAAGGCGATACATTCTACTATCTTGATGATGCAAACAAGGCAGGCCCTTTAGAAACGTCATATAATATGAACGCTGTTATTGGTCAGATGACACTTGATCTTCAACAAGCACAACCGGCCAAGGCCTTAGATGTCGAAGTTGATAAAGTTTATATTGTCTCGGTAACAAGTGGTTACGCTACTCCTTGCCCTTACTGTCAACAAGATGCTTGGCAAAAGGTCTTTAGCTCACAGCCAGAGACAGCAAAAGGCTATGGGTTAACTTGGCGAGGGTATACAACTGATCGTGCCCAAATCGGCAGTAATACAACTTACGGAAATTATGAAGATACAATTTTTGGACGTGCTTGTTGGGTCCCTCCGACTATGCTACCGAGTTCACACATAAGCTATGCAGATGCAGGTGTGCAAAGAAGAAACCGTCTAGAAACTCAAGCGGCAATGTATGTAAACGGTTACCAAAGAGATTGGTATGGTTTTAATCAAGGTGCCCTTATTGGTTCATTTGATGGAGTATCTTGGTTCTCTGTCGGAGCAGGAAGACGTGTACGTTCGACAACGCAAAAACTATTCTTAGCAATTAATGCTCCTTTTGCGGATCTTGCTCAAAACACAAATTATACAGTTTCTGTTGTCGAAGATCTTGGTGGTCAAACGGCAGCAGATTATGACTGGGACTTCTCAAAAGATCCTTCGGCCGCAGGTCAAGGGTACGGGGCAAGTTGCCAGTATATGCATGCTTGTAATGTTGATAGCGATTGTGTTGCAAAACTTGGATGGGAATATGCCTGTGCTCAGGTAACAGATGTGAAAACCAATTGGCCAAAATTTGATATTGATGCATTTGAAAGAAATAACTATTCAAGAGAAGGAGTTTCTCTCTCTTCTATTTTAAATACAAATATTAGTAGTGGTCAAAATAAGAGATGTGTTTACCGCGGGGCCGGCTCACTATGTAAATTAAGCCCGACAACAAATGTTAAAAAGACAACACACTCAAAACTTTTAACTTGTGCTCCAAACTTCTACTGTGCGGCCCTGGACTCTGCAAGTTTTTCAAAAGAACTAATTCGCTCACCTAATGAGCCGACAGCAATCCTTTACGGACAAGCTGCAAGTATTCTTGGACGACCAATCTCTTACAGTAACCGCGGCGAAGAGCTGCCGACAAATATTCAACAAGCAATTGCTGCAAACCTTTCAATATATGCAGCTACTGGTACCTATGGGCCAGGAGATGTGGGCCTTTGTGTTCCAGGGCGCTCAACAGATACAACTAATGGATTTGAAAGTCGTCACGAGTCTGAAGATAATAAGAATCGTACTGATTATATTTCTCAAATAGCTTCTTGTAATGAAGATGCTACAGGCTTTAATCGTACCCGTTCATGTCCAGTATTCGACACAGACGGAAACTATGTGACTGTAGAAGATGCTACAATCAATGTTCCATCAGTATTACAAAATATGTGTTCAGCGGCTTCTGTTGATACAGATGAAACATCATCTTTCAAATCAATTGAAGCTGGTTTAATTAAAGATATCCTTCAGCTTCAAACGGAAACACTCGCGGCCAACGCCTGTATTAGAAGAGCGGGAGCTGTTTGTCATACTAACTTAGACTGTGGTCCAAACCGCCTTCATGCTGATGTGGCAAGAGGACTCTCTCCTTCTAGCTTTGGTGATACAATCGCTGAGCAAAAGTACTGGGAAGAAGAACTCGTTTGTGGCCAAAGTCAACAAGAGCCTCTTTTAAATACGATTCTTGCGGGTAGTTACTATAACTATGATATGGGTCAAAACCGTTGTTGTCGTGAAATTTCAAAAGACTTCACGATGTACACACAAGTCGAGACAAATACATCATTTCCTGGTTATGACTCACAAAATGAGGTTCTTAATACGAGAACAACATCAAATGTATCTCCTGATGCAACAGGACGCTACTCTCGTTACTCAGCATCTGAGACATTTAATACAAGCTCAATTGAGATGAAAGTAGAACCGGGAGTTCTTCCAGATAATGGTCAGGCCCTTATTATTAATGAAACAGGACGCTCAAATTGCTGTGGTGGTGGTTTCATTAGAAAGTTTGAAGATGGAACAAATAACTGGACAGCTGGTGGACGCCTAAACCTTTCACCAACAAAGCTAGCTTGCCTTAACTATTCAATGAAGTCATGGCGTGAAGAGCTTCAACCTCTTTACCGTAATAACTGGCTAATGGAATACTCTTTCATGAGTGCTATTGGTGGTTACCGTACTTATAATGGAGAAGTAGGACAACCATTTGTTTGGCTAAGACCAGGTGATCCTATTGGAAGTATTCAGGCAAATATTAATGCTGACTCTACAGCAGTACCTGAAAACATTAATACAACTTCACCTATTGATGGCCGTATTAGCTTCTACCCTGCCGATGAAGAAGGAACTCTATTTAATACGAAGATAGCATTTGGACTTTACCAGAATACTGGTTTTAATGACACATTCAATGCCCCGTATTCGCCAGTGGTTGTTAAACCGGCAGGATTCAATAACCCTATTGCCCCAGCACTTGGAGCTGATGATCTTGAGCAACAAACGCTTGCGATTTACATCCCTGACTATGTTAATGGTGCATCGATTAACGATGTTATCCTTAACTATATTACTGATCCAGATGCGACGGACTTTTCAGACCTTTCAACACACGATGAAGCAGCAATGACTGAAGTTGTCTGCCCAAGTGTAGCAGGTGCCGAACTAGCACTGGCCTCAATTAGTCAGCCGGCATACTGTACTGTTACTGAAAATAACTTAAGATACATGTTCTTTAGAATTAATAATGATCTTCTGTCTGCTCCGACACCAATGCAAATTGGATGGGTATCATTTAGATACAATTTCCCTGCGAGTGCTTTTGGGACAATTCCAGGAGGACAAAAATACTACGAAAGTATCTTCGAAAGATATGAGTTACTAGGTGTTCCACAAGTTACTTATGAGGCCATTCGTTGTAATGATGAGAAGGCCAATCCTGCGGCCCACACTTCAAATGAAGGACGACTAGTTGAAGGTATCTATAATGAAGTAAGTGATCCGTTCTTTACTGATCCAGATAGAATTCCTGCAACAGATCCAAATATTGGAACAGCTGATGCAATTGATAATCAAGTATATTACAAAACAGATGGTTCAACGATTGCCCTACCTCAGATTTTTGCGGCCAACGACTTTAAGTGTTGTTCAAAGCTAGGGACAAACGTTACAGACCCAGGCTCAATGTGTTGTTCAGGCTTTGGTGTCTTAAATGAAGATAATACTTATGAGTGTCGTCTACCTAGTGGGACAAATATCAACACTTATCTAAACTTATTTATCTCATCTGAAGGTATCGTAACAGAAAGTGCGGATATGTCACTTGATCCAGAAAAGCATTATGATCTAAGAACAGGATTTCCACTTGTTGAGGGTGCCAATGCTGATCAAGTAAAATCTAAACTAAATCAAATTGGTAACCGCTTCTGTCAACTTGGAAAAGTAAGAACAGGTAGCGCCTTTGATAATTACTATCCTCAACCGGCGGCCGGCTACTTTACTGAAGACACTCAGTTAAAAGGTTATAACTCAATTGTCGACTCAATGGATGACTTAACTGCTGATGACGCTAACTACTCAAGCTTTATTAAAGGTTTCCGTTGGAATCATCACTTCTATTGTGAATAAGTTTCATACACTGTTCATTTAATAGACAGTAGTTTCTTCAAACACAACGAAAATTCAATATCTTGCCCCTTCTGTTTTTTGGCACACCTATTGCTTTATACATAGTATCTAAACTTAAGAAATGAAAAACCAAATGGGGAAACTATGAAAAAGCAAAATCTATCAACACTGATTAAAGTTGCCATCTTCACTGGATTAATTCCACTTTCTGCTTATGCAAATATTTGTACTATTGTAGAAAGGAAGTTTGAAAGAAAAGGTTTTGAGAAGATTAGTGACTTCGATAAAGACTTTCAAGAAAGATACAATAAATACAAGGATAGATGTGATCTAGAAAAATATAAGATTGCTGAAGAGAAGTTTCAAAAGAAACAAACAAATATCGAAAAAGATGAAAAGAAGCATGCTGACTTCATTAAAGACCGTGAGTCAATTGAGCTTTCAACAGAAGATCTTAGAGACTACTATGATAACTCACCTATTATCGCATACCGTGCATCACTGAAATATAAAGTATTCGAAGGTAATAAAGAAATCTATCTTCAAAAAGTTTCTGATGCTGATGCCATTTGCCAGAATATCCTTGGTGACAAGAAAGCTAAAGCAAAAAGTGCACTTGTTTCTATCGCTGAAAAAGAGCATATGGGTCAAGTTCAAACACCTCAGGATGTAAGTGATCAGCTAGAATCAAGATTTGATGGCGCTGGCTCATCTGCCGCATTTAAGATCACAAAAAGAGGTATCTTTGATCTTGGAGACAATGTTGAATCAGGAACAGTTACAGAAGACTTTGAAACATCAAGAAAAGAGCGTATGGAGTTCAATGCTGATCTAAGAGTTCTACAGGCCAATGGAAGCATCTCAACATTTGCAAGTGATATTAGAGCACTAGAGTTTACTAAAATTGAGTGTGTTAATAATCCTGTAAACGACAAAGATACTTTAGAAGACATTAAGACAAAGACGACAATTGAAACAAGAGTAAACTCTGCAAAAGTTGATAGCGATGAAGATGAGCAAAAAGTAGTTGTAAAATTTGAAGCACAAGAAAAACAAAACTTTATGGCCCAAAAAGGTAATAGTGATCGTGTTAATCCAAATCAACCAACGATCAACGATATCAGAAGAGGCGAAACTACAGAAAAGTATACAGTAGATGATCAGATTGACTTTATCCTAGGTGGATCAGTTAACTCAAGATCACAATAATAAATACCCCTCCCCCCTTTAAAGGCCCGCATCATGCGGGCTTTTTTGTTTTGAGAAATATTCCAATTCCATATACAATTTAGATATGAAAAATTATTACAAAGTGCTTCTTGTTGCCACAATCAGTCATTTCTCATTGGCCCTAAGCCCTCCGCCTCCTCAGGCGCAAGTTATTGAAGAAGTAAAGTTTGAGCCGCATATGGTGGAGCATCTTATAAAAGGCTGTCCAGAAAACTCTGAATGTAATTCACAAATGGGAAAAGTATCAGAAGACTTTAAGCAAACTTTTTTAAAGGATAGCTTGATCAAGAAGAAAGAATTCGCAAACAAATATGGTCTGCCTTTCACTTTCTGGACAACTCTCCCTAAAGATAAAAATACAATTACCTATCAATCAAAGTGTAGTTTTCATCATCCTCAGAAAGATAAATTTGGAAAAATTGTAAATGACAGGCAGCCTATTTATGAAGGAATTAGATTTCTAAAGAGCACGAAGGAGCTTTCAAACAATCAAGATATCCTACCTAATATCATGTTAAGGCAAGGGCAAGATAAACCAACGATCATCCCACGCCACTCTATTCCATTTTATACAAATGGAGCGGCCATTTACTTTCAACAAGAGTATCGCGGGGTTGATTTTAAGTTTAAAATAGAAAATGAAAAGGTCTCCCTCTTCACAGATAAACTTCAAAACTATGAGATACAAAGTGGAGCTTGCAGCGAAGAGCTCTTAACTAAGTTTAAGGAAATTAATAGTCAAAAGCTCTATCAAAGTGCATATTGTAAGCTTATCTATGATGCAAAGGCGAAGAAGTACTTTCGCTATATTTTTGGATGGAGCTGTTAATTGCAACAGAAACAATTAGAAGAAATTGAGCTTTGTGTTTACAACCTAGAAAATCTATTTATAAAGGATGCCTTTGATCATCCTCCAAACCTAAACTACTTTAAATCACCACTAAATCTCAATCAATTGCGTACAGTTTTTAGTGAAATAAATGCTGATATTTATGCTCTAACGGAGATTGGCTATATTGAAAGTCTTCATTACTTTAATGAAAATTACCTTTCAAATGAGTACGAAATTTATCACAACCAAGGAAACAGTGATCGAGGAATTGAAAACGCCTTCTTAGTTAGAAAGGGCCTGCCTTTCTATTTTGAGCATCTCTCTCACACTGATAAAGAGATTGATTTTATCTTGCACGATGAAGATGAAACAAATTACTTTCTATCACGTGACTTCTCTCACTTAAGAGTATTTAGCGATAAAGAGAAAACAAAACATATAATGAGTCTTTTGAATGTTCACTTAAAGTCCCAACGTGATGATTCCGGCCATGACTTTAGATCAGTTAGAAGAAGAAAGGCCGAGCTTGAGTTACTTGTTCACGTCTATAAACAAGAATCTTCACTCTTTAAAGAAACCCCTGTCATTTTATGTGGAGACTTTAACGGTAATGCTTCGAATGAAAAAACAGATGAAGAATTTTTATCACTATACTCAGAAACAAATCTTAAGGATGTACTTGGAATTTTTGAATTACCACTAGAGTACCGAACAACATTCTATCAATTCGTTGGCCAAGCGGCCCACCCTCTTCAACTTGATTACCTCTTTATTGATGAAAGATTTAAAAATCAAATTGCAGATGCTGCTGTCTATCGCTACCGCAACTCAGTTGGAAAGGTTTTAGGCCCGCCGCGCAAACGATCGGATATATGGAATAATCCCTCTGACCACTACCCTGTGTACGCAATTTATAAACTATTGAAATAAGATTCGAGAATTGATGATTTACGCGATGCAATTGCAAGGATGAAAAAGATCATTTAATAAATTCTCTATGCATCAAATTAAACAACACATCTTAATCTGGCTTTTTGCGTTACCTACTTTTGCAGCTTCTGTTGTTGCCATCAGTGATAACCAAATTGATATCAATCATATTGATCTTAAGGATCATCTTTTTTCTAATCGCCAAGAAATCGAAAATGGTAAAGATAGCGACGCTAATGGAAAGATTGATGATCTTAATGGTTGGAATTATATCCAAAACTCTGGAAAGGTTTTTGATGACGGCCTTATTGGAACTTTCGACCCAAGAGTTTTTGAATACTATGAAATTAGAAAGAAGAAGACACTAAAGACGGCAACTGAAAGTGAACTTAAATGGTACACGGAAATTAGAAAAGACGACGAGTTTATGGAAAGCAGAGATGAGTTCTCTTCATATACGCACGGCTCTCATGTTGCATGTCTTGCAATGAACACAAAAACTTTGCCGTACGAGCTAAAGTCAGGAGATCTCCAGTATCTTCCAATTCGCTACTTAGGAGATGATCCGAAAGGTCTATTTGCTAAGAAGGAATTTATTCCTAGCAAATATAGTAAGTCATATCTAAAGATTAGAAATATCGAAAGATACTTAATGTACTATGAAAACTGGATGATTTCTAAAATGAGAGAAACTGTTAAGTACTCGTCTAAGTTTTCAAATATCTATCACGCATCTTGGGGACAAAGCTGGGAGCCGGCCTATGATATGATCAACGGGCTCTTCCAAGATGAATTTAATTTAAAAGAAAAAGAAGTTAATGATAAATATGAAAAGCTAATAACTCAAATGCGTGATAGCTATATGAAAGGACTGATGGACAAAGGTCTAGAAGTGGTAAAAGCATATCCTAAAATGCTTTTCGTATTTTCTGCTGGAAATAAGAAAGACGATACGGACTCTTTATTGCATTATCCATCTTCAATTATTGCAGAAAACGTTATTTCTGTTGCCGCAATTGATGAACACAATAAGGATAAGGCCTATTTTTCAAATTTCGGAAAAAAGACTGTGACAATCTTTGCACCAGGAGTGGCAATCAATTCATGCTCACCAGGCGATAACTATGTTCCAATAAATGGAACTTCTCAAGCAGCTCCACAAGTAACAAACACGGCCGCAATGATTTATGCCATGGCGGACTTTTACAATAAAGATATTAATGGATCTTTTGTAAAAGACATACTGGAAGACTCGGCCAAAAAACTGAGTACTTTAAGCAATCTTTGCACAAGTGGTGGACTACTCGATCAACAAAGCGCTCTAAGCCTTGCACGTTACTATTTAAAGTAAAACCTATGCTAAATTTTAGCTGAAATTTCATACGGAATGAGCATATTTTGCCTAAACCTCTTATCTATTTTGACGATAAGAATAGATAAGAGGTGGATCATATGAACAAATTAGCAACTTTAATCTTACTATCTTCATTAATGAGCTGTGCGAGTAGTACGCACCAAACTGAATCAATTGAAAGCAAAATTGCAGGCTTTGAAGATCGCTCAGATAGTGAAGTTAATCCAATCCCTTCTTATAAAATTAGAAGCTTTAAAAAGAAGAGTCGTGGCCCAGCGAGTGTTGGTCAAGAACTGACTAAAGATATCTCTAAGCTTGATAATAAGAAAGTCTACTTTCTTTCGCTTTATGAACAATACTTAACATTCTCTGATCTCTACCCTAGTTTTAAAAAAGACGTTAAAACATGTGCTTACTTTCATCAAGAGTTTAGCTCATATAATGACAAACCAAAGACTTGGAGTTATCAGCTAAGAGAAGATATTGATGACAATATTGAAAATGTGGTTTGGCACCTTCCATATGATGGAGAGAGAGCAACAAAAGCAACTCTTCCTCTTGCAATGAAAGAACATATGGATCGTACATATTACGAAATATCAAAACTATGTGACAATGGTTTCTCTGATAATTACTACGTTTTTGAAAACTATATTTCGTTAGCAAAAAGTAATAAAGTTTATGCAGGAACAAGTGAAGGTGCAAACTCACTAGTTAAAACAAGTCTTGTTTTTAACAAATTACTAATCGACAATCTTTCAACAAAGAAGAAAGTTAATATCGGTCGTGGACTAGCTTCAAAATCAGAAGATATTGAGTATACGGAAATTTCTTTTAGAAGAATGCAAGCACTTTGGTTTTAGGAATCTTTAACTAAATTAGGCCTTACCGACCTTTTAATTAACTTTAAGTAGAACCTATGATGTTCATATGAAAGTTCTACTTTTAATTCCCCTATTCATTATTGCATTGCTATCTTGCAATCAAGATCACCCCAAGCAGGGCCGCTTATCAGAGATAACAAGAAATTTTTACGAAATCCCTTCATTCTTTGATATCGAGATTGTCTCAATTGATATACAAAGTGAAGTCTTAGATCAAAATTACAATTGCTACGAATATAAACTTGATATCAACCTTAAGGCAAAAGAAGACCTACTAACCCTAAGACCGAATCGTCCATTTGGAAAGTATCGAATTAGAACAACAAAGGGTGAAGAGTTCATTCCCATCACAAATACAAAAGTTGAATTAGAAAAAGAAATTAGATACTACGAAGAGCAAATAGATCAGGTAGCTCTTATCAGTCAATGTGTACGAATGCGAGGTAAGAAATGTATTCGCTACAGAAAGGTGAAGGCCTCTCGTCGCCATAAAGAAAGTATGATTGATCGAAAAATAGCATCAACGAAGAAGTTCTTTCCTTTCGCAATAAATAAGAATCAGAACACTATTGTAAAAGAGCTACCCATTGTTGTTTGTAAGAATGAATTAACTAATAAGTGGAATTAGATAACACCAGTTAAGAGTAAATAAACCTCTCTAACATTTGCACGAACCACAGATATTGATGTCATCATATCCGAATAATAGATATGCTTTCTTCCATCTTCATTGTGATGAACTTTCGCAAAATCTTCTCTTTCAGTCATAAGGTGCCTCTTGAGTTCACGAGTACTAACAATGACCTCATTAATTTCATCTTCAGTTGCAATCTGTCCTTTATAGACTGAAATACTTCTTTGATAGAGAGATTCAACTTCTGAAAAGTAATTTAGAAGACGATCGGTTTCATCTGCTGATAGCTTCCAATTTTCGTAATACTTTGTAAGCATAGTTGTAAGCTTATCTAAGCTATCTGCTAATTGTTCGAGGTCAGAGGCGATCTGCATGAGCTTTATAGCATTGCGACTCTCAACTTCCTCTGCACCATTAGCAATTACTTTTGAAATAAAATCATTAATTTCAAGTTGAATATTATCAATAATTTTTTCGTAATCTTTAATTTTTGCCAGAGCACGGGCCCCCTTAGTAGGACTTTCAATATACTCGTGGCACTTCTCAAACATTCTTGAAACAATATCTAAAAGCTTACCAATTTCAAGTTCGACTAAAACATATGCCATTGTCGAAGAAATATGTCTTCTTTCGCCAAGGAATTTTAACTTTGGACGATCCTTAAATTTCGCATCCGGATACATTCCCTGAATAAGTTCCGCCACAATATTCTTAAAGAAGAAGTAATTAAGGATTGCCAGTGAAATAACAAAGAATTGCCCTATGACAACAAGACTAACCGTTCCAACTGTTGTTTCAACATTATGATCAATGATCACAATTAATAAGAAACTAGCAAATGTGGCCACTAAGTAATGGACTAATGGATGGAGGGACAAACGAATTGCAAGAGGTCTTGCAACTTTTCTTGCCGTATTAAAATTTATAAAAAATGAACTTAGTGTTGAGGCGCAAATAATTGAAAAGCAAATACTAACAGGAAAAACTTTTGTGAAGATCATGACCACTGCGATGGCCAATGTCATCGTTTGGCTTCTTAAGATGAACGATACTAAAGTTCCAAAAACAAATCCAATTAGAAGGTTTGTAAATAAAGAATAATCAACAAATCGAACAACAATATCTTGAACAAGATCCCAAGTTAAAAGAGAGACAAGACTCTCATGCATTACCGATACACCAAGAAAAAGAAATGCTAGTCCAAATAGGAGCTTTGTTAGCTTTCTCACAAAGCGTTGTGTAAATACCAGACCAAGAATAAGAGCAAAGGCCATAAGATTCAGACCTATCTCCTGTCTTGAAAGCATTAGAATAAGAAAGATCGTAACGGCCCCAATGACAGAGCCAAAAAGCATAGGAATTACTCGATTCTTTTTAATCAAGTTGGCATTAACAAGACCTACCGTCACGATATTGGCCATTGTTGGTGAGAATGCTAGTAGACTCAGCCTTGCACCATTCCAGAAATTGACGACAAAGTTCTTTCCATCAATATCTGAAGCAATATGTTTGATAGCACCAGAACCCAGACTCTGAATACCTGCAGAGATAATTCGTTGTCCGTAATAAAATATAGCGAGTCCTGAGATAAAAAATAAAACCGTTTGCAAGTATTCCATGACTTATTAAATATAAATCCTTGTAAGATTTAAGAAGTGGCCTTGGCCACCCAGATAGGGATAATAATGTAGAGTATTGTATCTCGGATCAGATAAAATAGGAAAAAATAAATAAAAGCTTTTGGGCCTTTATTCCATAATCCTTCAATCCCCAAGTATTGAATCTTCTTAGACATTGCCACCATAAATTTTGTTTTACCATAGTGGGTAATGAAGAATGAAATAGCACCATCGACCTTGCGATCAAATGCCAGGAAAGGAGCCTTTAGTCGCTCCAGTAAGGACTTTAGAACAGTTTTCTGCTCTGATTGCTTATTCTTATCTACTTCGTTTGCATTATTAGTAACTGAGCTCATGATAAGCACAAATTAGCAGAGAAAAACAGTGGTGAAAAGGATTTTAGGAATCTTTGAACAACTATTAATGACACCATATAGAATTTCTATTGGCCCCGAATCAAGATATATAAGATAGTAATATTATGGAAGAAGATATTGACTAATACACTCAGACAATACAAATTAGCACAATATCTAACAAAAAGAATTAAGACGAATAAAGAAAAACAAGGTCTACAATTCCATGACACTTTTGGGTACCGATTTGGGTAATCTAAGTCACAGGGATTATAGACGACACAGTGCAAGGAAGATTTTTTTGCTACAAAAAATACACCTATTAAACATTCAAACTAAGAGTGAAAATATACCTACTCACCTGCTAAAAATGCCAGGTGCGTTTGTTCTTATTACATGTCAAAGAACAATCATCCTAACAACTACTGAATTCAGTGATGAAGACAGACAACTAGGACAATACTACTTTGGAAAGAAGGCCTATCACTTTCTACTAGAAACTATTTGTGGCCTACAAAGTAAGCTTAAGGGTGAGAGCGAGATCGTTGCCCAATTCAAAGAAGCATTCTCAAATTATTTAAAAGAAGATATTCGCTCTTCTCTAATTCTTAGAGTCCTTGAAAAACTATTTAAGGATGCTAAAGAAGTAAGAAAAGAGCACTTAATTAAGATTGGTCAACAATCTTATGCAGGTATTACAAGAAGAATCATTCAATCAAAATATGACTCTGGAGATGTTCTAATTTTAGGATCAGGACAATTAGCAAGAGATTCTATTAAGCACCTAATGAAAAAGTATAATGTTTATATTAGTGCTAGAAACCCAGAGAAAGTACAAGATATCATTAATGATTTTCCAAATATCAATATCACTGCTGTTGGCTGGAAGGATTATAACGAATACTTCAAGTTTAATAGCTATGTGAACACTATCGGATGCTCAGGAAAGATCTTTGCTGAAGAGTTCTTTGCTGGCCACTGTCCAAATAACTCAATCTTTGTCGACCTTGGCTCACCTTCTGTAATTGACACAGAATTTGACAAGAAACAGGGTGTTTATCGTTTAGGAGATATTCTTAATCACGGTAAAATGCTAGATGAAGAAAAGATTGAGAAACTAGACCAAGCGAAGATGGCCATTGAATCTCTTGTTGAGAAGAGAGCTAAGCACTTAGCTACAGTACGCGCAAATCTTTAGTATTAATTAACTCAAAAGCACCGTTATCTAAGTCGATCTGTTATCTACAGTAATTTACTGTAGGAGACGACATGGAGATTAATAGCTCAAATCGAATCGGACATATACCGCTTAGTACACTTAAGTGGATTCGAAAAAACTCAATTGTATTCGATAAAGAATTTATTTCTTTAAGAATGCTATTGCTACTTAGTCTACTCATCAATATTACATCCTTTGCACTTCCAATTGTTGTGATGCAAATCTATGATCGAATGATACCAAATCATCGAACAGCAACAGCGATTATTTTATTACTTGGACTAACTCTATTCCTAATGGCCGAAGCAGCTCTGAGATACTTACGCTACTATATTATTACCTTTGCAGGTGCCCGATTTGAAAGTAAACACTCACAAGAGCTGATTAAGAAAACAATTACAGATTCAGATTTTTATAATGTTGGTGTATTTCAGTATTCCTTAAAAGAGATTCAAAGAAATAAGTCATTCTTTGCAGGACAAGGGATAATTACATTAACAGAGCTACCATTCTTATGCCTCTATTTTGGATTCCTTTTTTATATAAATCCATTTATGGCATTAATTCCATTTTTTACACTGTCAGTTTATATGATGACCTCACTCTATTCTTTAAAGAGGATAACTAGAATAATCCAACTCAAGCACATAACTGATATTGATCAAAATAACCTACTTTATAAAATTCTCGATAATCTTACTGTGATTAGAAAGTTTGGTAGAATTAAACTATTTAACAATCAATTTAAAAAGAAACAGGCAAGAGTTGCTAAAAATAATTATCAGCTTAATTGCTATGAGCAACAGTTAATTAACCTCGGTCAATTAACAACACAAATTACATCTGTTGCCGTTCTAGCATTAGGAGTTTATCTAGTAAGAACAGGACAAATAGGAATTGGATCACTTGTTGCTTCACTTATTCTGGCCAATCGATGTGTAGCACCAGTCACAAAAATATTTCAAGTATTTAAGAAAGTACATGAGGCTAAAGTCATGTCTGATGTAATTATTCATCCAACAAGTTCAGCTCAAGCAAAAGAAAAACAAAAGCTAGAAAGTGTTTATTCGATGGTTATCCCTATTTATATAAGAGGTAAAAAGCACGAAATTCCATTCATGAAGGGCGATACTATTTCATTAAAATATCAAGACAAAGATACAAAGGAATTCTTATTTGCACCTAATTTGAAGGCCATCACAAAAAAAGTTTATATAAATGACTATAAGTTATCAGATGTTGATGACTTAAGTCTTTACAAGAAAATTGCAATCATAAACGCAAAGCCAAATATATGGAACGGCACAATTAGAGAGAACATCACTTCTTTTGGTCTAGTCGATGAAAAAAAGGCCCAAAAATTCATTAACATTTTGGGGCTTGGTGAAATAATTCGAAATCTTCCAAACGGACTTGATACAAAGCTGACATCAGAAGTTGAAGATAATATTTCTGATGAAGTAAAATCATTAATCTATATAACCAGACAGCTTGCACTGACACCAGAGATTATTGTTTTAAACGAATTTGAAGCAGGAGTAGATAGAGAAAACTATATTAAGGTATTCGAATATATTGCAAATATTAGAGAGTCACGAATTATATTTATCAATACCAGAGATCAAAACTTACTTAAGTTATGTAATCGAGATCTTTTGAATAATCGCATTGGCGAAATAGATACTTACTTGGCCTAGGGAGAATTATGTCGAATATAAAAATGATATTTCATAATTTAATGGAGCTTAAGTATCAAGATAATTACAGCGAAGACGTCAATGAAATTTTGATGTCTTATCGGCATATGAGAGAAGTTGATCTTATTAACTCACTAGCATCGATTGGGTTAAAAACTGAAAAGCTAAAAATCAATCTTAAAAATATTGAAAATAGTGCGCTTCCATGTTTACTAGTTGCGGACCAATATATTGAAAACTTTTGCAACAACGGAGATCATCTTATACTTAGCTATGACATCCACCTAGAACAACATTATCTAATTAATGATCATGACTTAAAGAGACAAGTAGACATCGAAAATTTCTCTATCAAGTATGCTCTATTTATTAAACAAATTAACCATAACGAACTCGATAACGAAGTAATTTTTAGAAATACAGAAAAGAGTTTCCCAAAATGGATCAAGGCTTTACTTCTTCGTTTTAAGAAGGAATTCATTACTGTAATTTCTATTTCACTACTTAATACAATAACAACAATAGCATTAGCGCTCTACGCAATCATTATATATGACATAATGATTGATGCAAGAGACATGTCATTTTTCATACCGGCAACAACAGGTATTATTCTACTACTTGCAATAAACTTCACTGCTCGAAATATTCGATCAAATATAATAACCTGGTGTGTTCAGCGACTAGATTATATT
Organism: Halobacteriovorax sp. RT-2-3; assembly: GCF_047085075.1. Lineage (NCBI taxonomy): Bacteria > Pseudomonadati > Bdellovibrionota > Bacteriovoracia > Bacteriovoracales > Halobacteriovoraceae > Halobacteriovorax > Halobacteriovorax sp. RT-2-3. Next base: position 840,678 of record NZ_JBKIYF010000001.1, read on the forward strand.
CTCGAAGTTGCCATACTTGAGAAAGTATCAAATATGTCAGATCATCAAAGGGAGTTAGAGAAGATTGACTTTCAAAACAATCGATTTGAAGAGATTAGAAACTCAGTAGAGTTTTTATCATCCGAAAACTTTTTAAAGTTAATTGATATATTATGTAATACCCTACTCATCTTTCCAATTATCTTTCTTTCTTGGCAAGTTGCTTTACCTACTCTAATTTTAGCTCCTCTCTACATTTTTATTTATCTATACAATATTTCAAATATCAGATTGAAGCAGAAAGAGTTTGATAGTTTAAATGAGAACAAGAACAATCTCGTTGATGAACTTAAAAGAACTTCAGAAGAAATATACCTTGAGAATCTCTTTCCAGTCTTTAGCACTCGCCTATCCTCACTTAGTTCCAACTCATGTTACAGAGAACATAAAACTAAAATGCATTCACAGAAAACATACCTCTTCTCATATTGTTTTATGGTTGGTGTTGCAATTATCTCAATAGCAATTGGTCTTAATTTAATTTGGAATCAAGGCCTAGAAGTAGGAAGTTTCTTTGGGTTAATGTTCTTACTATGGCATCTCTTAACACCAGCTCAGAAACTCTTAGAACTGCTACAAAAAACAGATACCGTTAACTCTTCATTTAAAAAGCTACATTATCTCCTATGCTCAAAAAGTGAAACGAGGACATACCGATCAATTGAAGATCTCTACACTAAAAATTTTGAGATTCAATTCAAATCTGTATCATTTCAATATCCTGACACTCTAGAAAATATCTTTGAAGATGTGAACCTTACAATAAAGCAAAATGAAATCTATGGTATTCATGCAGGCATAAACTCAGGAAAAAATGCTTTTATAAAACTACTTAATAAAACATATCTACCAAAATCAGGTTCAATACGAATAGGAGGAATTGATCACCGCCAATTTGATACTCTCTATTTGAGACAATATATCCTGACTTTAAATCTCAAAAAGTCCTTGTTGAAGGACATGAGTATTTACGAAAATATAAAATACATTAACCCGCTTATTTCACGTGAAGATATTATGATACACCTAGGTATCTTCGGTGTTGGTGAGTTACTTGAAGAAAATGGGCTAACAATAGATACTCCTCTTAGCGGTTCAATGAAATTGAAATTATCAAACGAGCTCTATTCGACTATTGTTCTAGCGATACCATTTTGCACTCAAGCAAAAGTAGTTCTTATCGAAGATATCCCTTCAAATATGATTAACGAACAATTTAAATTATTAAAGAAATTCTTGAAACTTTCTAAAGGTAATTTCTCTGTTATTTTCTGTAGTGAACATAAAGAGATACTAAAAGAAACAGATAATATAATTTATATGGCACCTGGCTCAAAACTTTCGTCTGGAAAAAAAGAAGAACTTCTAAATATCCTCGAAGAAAGTGCACTTGTGTAGAAAGATGTAAGGAATGAGATTTATGAAAGAACAAAAAAAAATATCTCTTAAAAATATCTCGGATTATGAAAAGCAATCCGACTATATTGGACAAGACATTCTGCTAGAAGAAGCAAGGGTACCACTAGCGACAAAATCGATGATCCTACTCTCTTGCTTTACTCTTATTGCTTTTTTTGCATGGATATCGTTTTCGACGGTAAATGAACTTGTAAGTGGTAATGGAATCATCGAATCAACTCGAAATATTATCACTATTCAACATAATAAGTCAGGAATACTTAATGCACTCTATGTTATGGAGGGACAGTATGTAGAGGAAGGTGAACTCCTTTATACACTTGTTGATGATAAAACAAAGAAGAAGGATAACACTCATTATATACGTTCAAACACAAGAGGAATCATAAGAAGCGTTATGATAGAGGCCATTGGACAAAGAATTTCAACAAGACAAAGTATAATGAGACTAGAGCCTATCGCTGACAGCGTCACAGCATCTATTGAAATCACTCCCGATGATATTAACTCTATTCAAGATGGAATGCCTGTTCAGCTAAAGTTTAAAGTTGGCAACAGGTATGAAACAATCCTAGGAGAGATTACATCGATCTCTTCTAATACATTTTATTCTAACAATGGTAAGGCCTACTACCAGGCCAAAGCACTTCTCTTTAAAAATCACCTTGGAAGAGACCCTAATAAGAATTTAATTTTACCAGGTGTCAAAACAAGAGCGGATATCTTTATAACGGAAAGAAGTATTCTGTCTTATTTAACAAAACCTCTAGAGTCCTCACTTAACTATGCATTAACAGAGAGATAATTATGTTTAAAAAACTACAGCAGGCCATTCAGGACAACATGTCAGAAGCAAGTAGCAGTGATAAGTCTCACATGCCAGAACATGAGACGAAAAAACCTAAGATACTTATCATAAGCAATAATAAATATATCACTGAACGCTTGATGCAAGTATTGGACGACACTTATGATATTATACAGCGAGATAAAGTTGAAATGATCATTCAAATCTTTGCAGATGTAAAAAAAAATGACGTTGATCTTATTCTCTTCTATGACTCAAGCTTAAGTAAAGACTTATCAATCTTTTCAATGCTAAAAAAGTACCCCAGATTCTCAAGTGTTCCAATAATAGTCTTGGCACAAGAAATTACAGAAAAGAGAAAGTCACACTATTTAAGCAATGACTTAAATGATTTCATTGATCTTCAAAGTTTCTCTAACATTAAACAGTTAATTAACTCAAAAATAAAACTTCAAGCTAAGATAAAATCTATTATTAATTATTCTCTCAACCACAATAGTGGGCTTGATATCGTATCAAACGCACAAATGCACATAAGAACACTAGCTGATGTTGCCGGATGTGCAAGAACATTAAAGCTATTTACAAATTCATCAATTACTCAAGAAAGGGCATTTTTTGAAATTATTCTAAACTCTCTTGAGCACGGTCAACTTAAGATTGATAAACTCGAGCGAGAGAAAATAAAGGCCAATGGGGACTATGAAAGTTATCTTGATATCCTATGCAATAGAAATAAAGAGCCTGTTATTGTGACATATGAAAAGCTAGAAGAGTCCTATCGTATCTCTGTCATAGATGGAGGAGATGGTTTTGAGTTCAAAAAATACCTAAAGGCCAACCTTAGTAACTCTATCAAAGAATCTGAAAAAGGAATTGCTATTGCCAATAGTACTAAAGGAATCGAGTTAAATTATATTGTTCCAGGAAATATTGTTGAAATTAATATTCCACATCAGGAAAAGTTCAAACTTTGGCACTAAAAAAAAGGCCCGTTATTAACGGGCCATTATTTTAAAGATTTTCTAAAGCAGAAAATAAATCGACAACCCCGCCCGTTAGGATATCTCCATCCATCGAAGACTTGGCCGTTACACTATTCATTAAAACATTTTTTAATTCAACTGCTGTTAAGTAAGGGTGTCTTGAAAGTACTTCTGCGGCTACACCTGTTGTATTAGGAGAAGCCATTGAAGTCCCTGACATATTTCCGTAGCGATTTCCAGGAGTCGTTGAATAAATTGAAGATCCCGGGGCCGCAACATCAACACTTTTAACACCATAGTTTGAAAAATAAGAAAAGCGACCATAGCGAGTTGATGAAGCTACAACTAACATCCCTTCACTTTCATAAGAAGCAGGATAAGTTAATTTTGTATCAATATTTTGTGAGCTATTACCAGCACTAACAACAACAAGAGTGTTATATGTTTTTGCGATATAATCAATTGTCTCCTTTACCAGCATTCCACCTTCATTATGTGACTTACCAAAAGAGCAGTTAATTACTTTTGCACCATTCTTTGCCGCATAAAGAAAGCTTTCCGCAATATCGACATCTGTTTCATCACCATAGCTTGGAACTGAACGAAGTCCCATAATGCGAACATTTGATGCGACACCTGCAATACCAACTCCATTATTTTGTGTTGCTGCTATTGTTCCTGAAACGTGAGTTCCATGTGAATGACCATCCATCATATCCCCTGTTGCATTCCCTTCACTATCACGCTCAAGTGTATTGATTCCGTGAACATCATCGATATAACCATTACCGTCGTCATCAATTCCATTGCCAGGTATTTCCTTAGCATTGACCCACATTACATCCTTAAGATCCTCGTGGTTATAATCAACACCTGTATCAACAACTGCGACAATAATTGGAGCATTAGATTGTGACAATCCACTATCCTCATAAACTCTATTAACACTCATGCCATGCTTGTCAGCATCTTTAAATGCCCATAACTTTGAAAGTTTTGGATCATTTAAAACAGAGCTATAAATCTCATCTCCTTCTTCAATTGATTCTGACTCAAAAGATTCAACTGGCATTGGAAGAGGCTCACGTTTTGAGAAAGTATCAAATTGTGCATCAAGAATATTTTGATGCGCTCTTAATTTATTTAAAAGTGACTCATCCCCATTTGTATAAAGAACATATGTGGATTCAAAAAAGTAAACTGATTTATTTATTCCCTTAAACGCCGGAATATCTTTACCATTCTTTAACTTTACAATAATGCGTTTTGGGTTGATGTTAAGAGACGATGCCTTAGCTGTGATGTTAAGGAAAAAACCTAATAAAATTAGGACTGTTCCTATTAAGATCGATCGATTCATTTGCAATTCCTTTTGCTAATAAAATTTCAATGACTTAAGTGTATATATAAAAAAACGATATAAAAAATGTCTTTTTCTTACATTTTCACTCGGAGATGGGACCAGTTTAGTTAAAAATCAAAGAATAGACTCATCGCGCATGCTTGGTTTTAATGACAATTTCATGACAAAAAAGTAAGTTATCTAATGTATTTTACGTTCACACCATAAACAAGGATTTATTTTGAAATACATCATCGGAACACGTGGCTCACTATTGGCCCTGACTCAATGTAATCAAGTAAAAGATCAACTTGAAGAACTAACTGGTGACGAGTTTGAATTAAAGGTAATTAAGACTCAAGGTGACCAGATTGTTGATAAGCCACTTTGGCAACTCGAAGGGAAAGACTTTTTCACTAAAGAATTAGATGCGGCCCTACTACAAGGTGAAATCGACTTAGTCGTACACTCATATAAAGATCTTGGAAGTGATAGACCGGAAGGAATAAAGCTAGCAGCAATATCGAAACGTGACTATGCTTACGATATTCTCCTAATTAAGGAAGAGACTGTTAGTAAGTTAATGGCCAAAGAACTAACAGAATTTGTTGTTGGAACTTCTTCTCCACGTCGAATTGTTAATATTGAAAGCTCTTTATCGGAGTTCTTACCTTATGGAGACAATGTAAAAGTATCAACAAAGATGCTTCGTGGAAATGTAAACTCACGTATTCAAAAACTTAGAGATGACAACTACGATGCGATCGTTCTAGCAATGCCTGGTATCGAAAGACTTGCTATTACAGAAAGCTCAAGAAAAGAGCTTGAGGTTCTACTTTCGGGAATGACTTATGCTGTTCTACCTCACAGTCAATTTCCAGCTGCCGCTTCTCAAGGAGCTCTTGGAATTGAATGTTTAGAAAACCGTGATGACAACGGAGTACTAGAAGAAAAACTTTTTAAGCTTCAAGACAAAGATACAGTAAGTGAAGTAAGCCGTGAGCGTAAAGCATTTGCAAGCTATGGAGGCGGTTGTCACCTTGCAGTTGGTATCAATGTCACAAAAAAAGGTGATTATTATATTCATACGCATAAGGGAAAAGTTGATGACAAGGTAATCTATGAAAGACACCTTGAAGGAAGCTTCCCTGCACCAGCCTCTAAGGCAAAGGCATTCATTGGCCTTCCGCATGCTGACCACAGAGAACAAGAATATATCTATTGTGAGCTAATCCACAAAGAGGCCCTAAAGAATGCACGCGTTCCAAATAACGACGTTCTTCTTTCTGCGCGCTATGGTGTAAGCCTTCTAAAGAATCACGGTAAAGCTGTTTATACTGCTGGTACTTCAACTTGGAAGCTACTTGCTCAAAATGGCCAGTGGGTTCATGGATCATGTGATGGCCTAGGAGAAGACACACTAGACAAGATTCGCAGCTCAAAAGCCATTGAAGTTTTAAATGGCCCTAAACAAGAGCTAACAATCTTAACACATAAAGACTCTTACTCTGACTATGGACAAGTATTTGAATCATATGAAAAGAGCAATAAAGAAATTCGTGAAACATTCTTAGATGAGCTTAGACAGTGCGATGTATTCTTTTGGACTAGTTACTCACAATACAAAACTTATGTTGAACACCTTCCAGAGTTAAAAGACAAATTTCATGCTTGTGGACTTGGTAAAACATTTGAACAACTTTCAAAAGAAGGCGTTACTGTTCGTCCATTCGCGAGTATGGAAGAATTTAAAGCTTGGCTAAAAAAATAAATATAAAAGGATTACATATGAGCAATATGCACACAGAAATTTTTGAAAAAAGTAAGAAGATGGTTCCAGGTGGAGTTCACTCACCTGTTCGTTCATTCAAAGGAATGACATCAACACCAAAATTCTTTAAAAGCGCTAAAGGTGCTTACTTTACAGATATCGAAGGTAAAGAATATATCGACTTTTGCATGAGCTTTGGGCCACTCGTTCTTGGACACCAAAACGAAACTGTAAAAGAAAAACTAACTGAGGCCTTAGGTCGTGGCTGGAGTTATGGTGCTTGTGAACCATATTCAGTTGATCTAGCTGAATACCTACTTTCTCGTCTTACACATGTTGATCAAATCAGATTTGTAAACTCGGGAACAGAAGCAGTTATGACAGCACTTCGTCTTGCACGTGGTGTGACAGGAAGAAATAAAATTATTAAGTTTAATGGTTGCTACCACGGTCACGTTGATGCCATGCTAATTAAAGCGGGATCAGGACTTGCTGGTGCTGCTGAGTCTTCTTCTCTTGGTGTTCCAAAAGGTGTTGCAGATGACACTCTAATTCTAGAGCTTGAAGATCTTGAGGGTGTAAAGAAATGCTTTGAAGATCACAAAGATGAAATCGCTGCAATCATTGTTGAGCCACTTCCGGCAAATAATGGTCTCTTAATTCAAGACCAAGCATTCCTTGAAGGATTAAGAGAGATCACAAAAGCAAATGATGCACTTCTAATTTTTGATGAAGTAATTTCAGGCTTCCGTGTTGCTTTTGGTGGTATGGCAGAACTGACTGGAATCACTCCAGATATCGTTACTTACGGTAAAGTAATTGGTGGTGGTCTTCCAGTTGGAGCAATTGCGGCCAAGAAAGAAATTATGGAACACCTTGCTCCTGTTGGTGGTGTTTACCAAGCTGGAACTCTAAGTGCAAACCCACTTGCAATGGTTGGTGGACTTGAGACACTTAAACAAATGACAAAAGAGAGCTACCAAGAGCTTGAAGATAATACTCTAAGAATTGTAAATATCTTTAAGAAGTGGCTTGCTGAATATAACGATGGTCAATTTTCAAACTACAACGTAATTCACCACTCTTCTCTATTTTGGATCGTTCCAGGAGATAAGATAAAGTCAGTTGGAAATATTCCAGGCAATATTGGTGAAGACTTTGTTCCACTATTTGAACTTCTTCTTGAAAAGGGAATTTACCTGTCTCCAAATGCATATGAAGTTGGATTTGGTTCACTTGCACATAACGAAGAAGTTGCGAAGGATTTAGAGAACAGACTTTGGAACTAAAGAAAGCTTCTTCTCCATTCTTTTTAATCTCAACGATTACGACGGGACTAATTGGGCTCTTTGGCCTGTGGTGGCTCTTTTTAATTTTTAAAATGAGTGATCGCTTGGCAAAACTTAATATCACAGAGGGCCCAGACATAGGCTCACTAATTAAATGGGAAGGAATTACGTTTCTGGTCCTTATTCTCATTCTAGTGAGCTCTCACACTCTCCTCTTTATCAGAGACCAGAGAAAGAATCGCTCGATTGCAGCTTTCTTTGCAGGGCTTACGCATGAGCTTAAGACTCCCCTTGCAAGCATAAAACTTCAATCTGAAGTCATTAAAGATGAAGTTGAAAAAGACTCAAACCAAAGACTTCAAAAACTTACGACTCGCTTAATTGACGATACGATTCGACTAGAGAATCAAATGGATAAAATCCTACAGCTCTCACGTATAGAGCGAGGTGGAAACTTAAATTGTACAGATATTGAAGTAGGTCATTTCCTAGAAAATATTATTGAGAGTGGCTACCAAAATAAATTGAATGTTACGGTAACTAAGGAAGTAAAAAACATTAGCCTTCAAGCTGACGAGTTTGCTCTAAGTATCATTTTCAAAAACCTTTTAGAAAATACTATTTCACATACTGATTCGAATGAAGTTGAAATTACGATCAGTACTAAAGGACAGGCCGTAAATATCAGATATCATGATCGCGGCAGTTTTAGTGGTGATGTCAAAAAGCTTGGGAAGCTTTTCTACAAGCACCAATCGACGAAAGGCTCAGGCATAGGCCTATACCTTTCGAAGAAATTAATTGAAACGATGAAAGGTCAATTTAATATAACTTTAGATAAAGGCTTAATCTTCGATATTCAATTACCACTATCAGAACAAAGTGACGGAGGTAAAGATGAATAACTTCGGAAAGATTCTTGTCGTTGAAGATGATAACAATCTTGGTGATACACTAAGTGAATACTTAGGCGACATCGGTCACGAATGCCGACTTGCAAAGAATGTTAAAGACGCTCGTTACTATTTCGAAGACTTCAAACCAAATATCATTCTAATGGATATTGGACTTCCAGACGGAAATGGGATTGATCTTGCTAAAGACTTTAGAAAGCTTAGAAAAGACTTCATTCTTCTTTTCTTATCTGCTCTAAATGATCCTCAAACAAAAGTTGAAGGGTTTGAAGCAGGTGGCGAAGATTATATTACAAAGCCATTTGCTCTAAAAGAGCTAACGATAAGACTGGATCGACTACTAAGCTTTAAGACTAATATCGACTCCCTTGAGGAAGAAATTCTTATTGGTGATTTAAAAATTTGGCCAAAGCGATTTGAAGTACAAGATGGCGACGGCAAGATACTAAATCTAACACAAAAAGAGTGTGCCATTCTAGAAATCTTACTAAAGAAAAAGAATGAAGCTGTTGAAAGAGATTTTATTATTGATGAAGTATGGGGTGAGGATAAATTTCCATCACAACGTACTGTAGATAACTATATTGTTAAACTTAGAAAATGGGCCGAGAGTGACTCAAAGAACTCACTTGAGATTCAAAGTGTTCGCGGAATTGGCTACAAGCTTATTATAAAGGAATAAAAATGGGATTATTTAACGATCGCAAAAGTGAAAATGGAAAAGAATTTGTACCTGTATGGTTTATGAGACAAGCTGGGCGCTACCACGACCACTACCAAGGTATGAAAAAAGATCATACATTCATGGAGCTATGTAAAAAACCAGAGCTTGCATGTGAAGTAACAATGGGCCCAATCAATGACTTTAAATTTGATGCGGCCATTCTATTCTCAGATCTACTCTTCCCTCTAGAGCAAATGGGAATGGGCCTAGAGTATGCTCCAGGACCAAAGCTTGAAAAAACTCTAGAAACTGTTGCAGATGTAAAAGCACTTAAATTCTTAGATAGTGCAGAGAACTTTTATAAATTCCAAGGAGAAGCATGTACTCTTCTTAAAGATGCTCTACCAAGTAACAAGACACTTCTAGGTTTCGTAGGTGCTCCTTTCACTCTTTATACATATGCAGTTGAAGGATCTCATGCTGGTGCCTTATACAGCTCAAAAATTGGTCTATATGACGGACGTTGGGATGCATTTGTCGATCTACTTCTTCCAGAACTACTAGGAGAAATGAGAGCTCAGGCCATTGGTGGCGCAGACGCAATGTGTCTTTTTGATACAGCAGCCGGTGAGCTTAATTTTGAAGATTACACTCAAAAAGTACTACCAGTACTTAAGAAAGTAACTGCTGAATTCAAAAAAGAATTCCCAAATAAGAAAGTAATTTACTACTCAAAAATGACTCACCTTAGATACCTACAGGCGATTGAAGATGACAATATTGATGTACTAGGTATCGATTGGCGTCATGACCTTGGTCATGTTTTAAATACTCTAGGAAATGACTATTATATTCAAGGAAACCTTGAACCAGCTTATCTAGGACTTCCATGGGAGACTCTTGAGAAGAAGTGGATGGACCTATATGAGTCAGTGCAAAATGCTAATGCGCCGATGAATAAATGGATTTGCGGTCTTGGACACGGATGCCTTCAGTGGATCGATCAAGAAAATGTACGTAAAAGTGTTGATTTAATTCAAACAAAATTTCAATATTAATTATTTGGGCGCAAAGCGCCCAAACTCCCTTCCTAGACGTCTTCTCCAACATCTGTGTAAGAAGATAACAGAATCTATCTCTATTTTAATTATCTGATTGGCCCTAAAATAATTTAGTTACAGTTATAAAATAACCAAGGAAGGTTAGATGAAAATTACACGCAAGATTTGTGTTCAGTTACTAGCAGGACTCTCACTACTTACAATTAATACTCATGCGTTTGAGCACAACTACATCGTGACAGGAAAGGACTTATTCCAGTCAACGCAAAGTCTACACTCGAATCTGCAAATTGATATTATTAAGGTTGAAAAAGACCTTGTTATTGCTAAGACAAAAATTATGAGCGAGCAAGCTGAGATCTCTCACCTTGCACACGAAGAGCATCAAAGATGTGGTGGTTTCTTTGCGTTTCAAACGAAAGAAGAAGCACTTCAATTCGTAAAAGAACAAAAAGAAAACTCAAATATTAATGCATTCTTAGCTGATTACACAATCAACCAAGAAGATCTTGTTAGATCGGCCATTGCAAATGCAAAAGAAAGCTCAATAAGAAGTGTTATTGAAAAGCTTTCTAGCTACAATAACAGATATTATAAATCTGAAACAGGTGTTGATTCTCAACAGTGGCTTAAAGATCACTGGACAAGCCTAACATCACACCGTTCTGATATTAGTGTTGATTTCTTTAACCACTCTTCATACCCACAACCATCAGTTATTGCGACAATCAAAGGTAAGAGTGATGATGTTATTGTAATCGGTGGTCACGGTGACTCAATCGCAGGTTGGTGGGGACGCACAAACGCTCACGCACCAGGTGCCGATGATAACGCTTCAGGTGTGGCAACGGTTACTGAAGTTTTAAAAACACTAGCTCAAAGTGGTTACCAACCTGAAAAAACAATTATGTTCATGTCTTATGCTGCCGAGGAAGTTGGTCTTCTTGGTTCTAAAGAAATTGCACAAACTTTTAAAAGACAAGGTAAGAACGTTGTTGGTGTTATGCAACTTGATATGACAAACTTCAATGGTTCAAACGATGACATCACAATCATCACAGATTATACAAACGAAGCACAAAATAACTTCCTAGGTTCTCTATTAGATAAGTATCTTCCAGAACTATCTTGGGGACGTGATACTTGTGGTTATGCTTGTTCAGATCATGCTTCATGGACTGCTCAAGGCTTCCCTGCTTCAACACCATTTGAAACTCGCAAACGTGAAATGAATGGAAAAATCCACTCATCTCGTGACACTCTAGATAATATGGGTGGAACAGCTGATCACGCTCTAAAGTTTGCGAAACTAGCACTAGCATTCACAATCGAACTTGATAGATAGGATATCTCTCGACTTTGATCAAATAAAAAAAGCCAGCTTATGCTGGCTTTTTTTTTATTTAAATTCAATCGATAGTGGACAGTGATCACTTCCCATAACATCTGGCTGATGCCAGCAGTTTTTCACACGAGAAACAAACTCATCAGTTGACCAGAAGTAATCAATACGCCAGCCTACATTCCTTGCACGACAATCTCCGCGGTAAGTCCACCAAGTGTAGTGGCCATTCTCTTCAGCAGAAGTGTACTCGCGAAACAAATCAGTAAAGCCCTGGGCCTTAAACTCATCCATCCATTCGCGCTCAATAGGAAGAAAACCAGTCGTCTTTGTATTTGTCTTTGGATTTGCAAGATCATTTGCCGTATGCGCGGTATTATAATCTCCACAAATCACAACTTCTTTTTTCGTCTTCTTCTTTAGAGCTAATGCTTTATCAGCAACAGCACGACAAAAGTTTAACTTATATGGAACTCGAGCGTGATCTCTTTGTCCATTTGGAAAGTAACAATTAAAAAGAATGTAATCATCAAATTCAGAAATGATCGTTCTGCCTTCACAATCGAACTCAGGAATTCCAAGCCCTATCGTGTGCTTAACATTGATCCCCTTTCGAACCCAAGTAGCAACACCTGAATAGCCCTTCTTTTCAGCAGGAGCAATTAGCACTTCGTGGTTATCAGGATTATTTAAGCGATCACTTAATTGTTCAGGTAATGCCTTCGTTTCTTGAAGACAGATTACATCTGAATTATCTTCTAAATACCAATCGTAAAAACCTTTTTTTTCGCAGGCCCTAAGACCTGCGACGTTCCAACTAGAAATTTTAGTCAAAACTAAGCTCCTAAGATCGAGATACCAGAGTCAACGTAAAGAACTTGTCCAGTAACACCGTTAGCAAGACGAGAACCTAAGAATACCGCTGCTCCACCAACATCTTCTTGAGTAACATTACGACGAAGTGGCGACTTCTCTTCAACATCATTTAGGAAACCTTTAAGCCCTGGAACACCAGAAGCAGCAAGAGTTCTAATTGGACCTGCTGAAATACAGTTTACGCGAATTCCTTCTGGACCTAGATCATCTGCAAGATATCTCATTGTTGATTCAAGAGATGCTTTGGCAACACCCATTACATTGTAACCATTAAGAACCTTAACTGATCCGTGGTAAGTAAGAGCGATAACTGAACAATCTTTTGCCATAATAGGCTTTAGAACATTACACACACCTAGTAGTGAGTATGCTGAAATATCTTGTGCCATCTTGAAACCTTCACGGCTTGTTTTATGGAAACGATCTTTAAGATCAGTTTTATCAGCAAATGCTAGAGAGTGAACGATTACATCAACCTCTCCCCATTTTTCTTTTACGATTTCCGCCATCTGAGTCATATGATCTTCATTTTGAACGTCTAGTTCAAATGTAAACTCTCCACCGATTTGTTCACTTAGTGGCTCAACTCTTTTTTGAAGTGCTTCATTAAGATATGAAAACGCAAGACGTGCACCTTGTTCTTTCATTTGTGTTGCAATTCCCCATGCAATTGACTTGTCATTTGCAAGTCCTAGGACAAGAACTTTCTTTCCTTCTAAAATTCCCATTTATTACTCCATTTCTATTTAGTTATTTATTATTTAATAAATTTGTATCCGACAGATCGGATACTTATTATATGTTTTGGTTCCTTAGGGTTCTCTTCAAAGTATTTTCTAAAACGTACAATGAAGTTGTCAATGGTACGAGTATTTGAATCCTTTTTGTAGCCTAATAATTCAAGTAACTCACCGCGCGTAACCACTTCACCCTCATTTTGCGTTAAAAGTGTCAAAATCTTCACTTCCTGCTCTGTTAGAGTATATTCCTCTCCCTGGCAGAGTGCTTTAAAGTCAGAAAAGTGTATTTCATTGGCCCCAAATTTATATATAGTGACTTCCTTTTTTGTCCAACTAGAGCGCTTTAAAAGACGCTTTACTCGCAAGATGAACTCATCTAAGTTAAAAGGCTTCGATAAGTAATCATCAGTACCTAAATTAAAACAGCGCACTTTTGATTTCGAGCTATCCTTTGCCGAAAGAACAAGAACTGGTGTTTTCTCATTAATCTCTCGTATTTGCACAAGAATATCCTCACCACTTATTACCGGAAGCATGAGATCCAAGACAACTAAGTCAAACTCTTGATCCTTATAAAATTTGATTCCCAAATCTCCTCGATTTGCATGAACGACTTCATAGCCTTCTAATTCGAGGTTTAAGATAATACCTTTCGCAATATTTTGCTCATCTTCAATAAGTAAAATACGACTCATTTAACTAACCCTATTTTTAAATAATAACTTTAATGTCATCCCCTGATCGACACCTTCACTTTCAGCGCTAATGCGTCCTCCATGAATTTTCATAATTTGAGTGGCCATATAAAGTCCGACACCACTTCCCTTTGATGACTTTCCAACTTGGTAGAATTTTTTAAAAATATTTTTCAAATCTTTTTCTTCTACACCATCACCATTATCAACAAAGAAGAGTTCACTAAAACGTTTCCCTTTTTGAAAGATGATCTCCATTGTCTTCACTTCTTTGCTATTGTAGCGAATTGCATTAGTCAAAATATTCATTAATAGAATATCAAAAAGCTTGCTATCAAATTCGATTGATTCTTCATTATCAAGATGTACAAACGATATATCAAGCTCAGAGAAATTATGACGATTACGATGAACAAACTCTTCGATTGTCTGGCGGATATTGATTTGTCTTAAATCAGGCTCGACTTTCTTTTCTTCGAGACGCCCAAGTTGAAGGATTTGCTCAATATTATCACCAAGTCTTTCAGTATCATGTCTCATAATATCGAGATATTCCAACTGCTTTTCTCTCTCAAAGCTATGGCGTTTTAAAGTATCAATAAAGATTGCAATCGAAGCAACGGGAGTCTTTAGTTCGTGAGTAAATCCATTAATAAAGTTTTGCTGCATACGATAGAGCTGGCGAAGTTTTTGGTAATAATAAAAAACCATACTAAAGCCAACGATAATAAGTGAAACTAAAATAGACAGAATTAAGATCATTACCCATGTTTCAGTTTGTTGGAACTGAACAAGAGGAATATTCGACTTCTTAACAAAGTCCGTTAACTTGGCATTAACCTCTAAGTAAGAAGAAATATAGAGATATAAAGAAATACCTAAGGCCACCAAGCTCGATATAAAGATAAAGAGCGGGTGAATAAAAAATGGACCGCGTTTAATAAGTGACATATTGCAAATATTAGCAATTATTGGCACTATTAGTTAAGAAAATAATAAAAGAATTTCTATCGAGGACAACTATGCAAGACATCGCTCAATTTATTGACCACACTTTATTAAAGCCTGAAGCAAGTAGCCTACAAATTAAAAAGCTATGCCAAGAAGCTAATGAGTATGGCTTTAAATCAGTTTGTATAAATCCAAGTAATATCCTCGAAGCAAAGAAGCATATTGACCCAAGTAAGTCACTTATTTGTACAGTTATTGGTTTTCCACTTGGCGCCATGACGACAGAAACAAAGGTTTTTGAAACTAAAGATGCCATCGAAAAAGGTGCTGATGAAATTGATATGGTTCTAAATATCGGAAGGCTAAAAGAAGGTAATCTTGAGTACGTTGAACAAGATATCGCCGCAGTGGTTAAGGCGGCAAACGGAAAAGTTGTAAAGGTTATCTTTGAAACATGTCTTTTAAATGAAAAAGAAATTCGTTTAGCGGCCAAAGCATCCATAAGTGCTGGTGCTAGCTTCATAAAAACATCAACTGGATTCTCAAGTGAAGGAGCTAATCCTGAAGTCGTCTCAATAATGATTGATGAGGCTCAAGGAAAATGTGAAGTTAAAGCCTCTGGTGGGGTTAGAAGTCTTGAGGATGCACGTAAATATCTAGAAATGGGTGTAAAAAGACTAGGAACGAGTTCTGGTGTCGCGATCATGGAAGGTGAAAAAAATATCACAACTTCTTACTAATGTGTAAGTTTGCATCTTAGTATGCTATTGATAGAAGTAGATGAGAGAGAGGGACTCACACAAGGAGTTTTCATGAAGTCTATTTTGCTATCAGCAACTGTAACTTTAGTTTCAATCAAGGCGTACGCAAGTCTGCCATGTGAGCAACTCGACCAAAACCTGGCTTATGAAAACACTCGCGAATTCATAAGTATCAAAAAGAAAATCACAGAAAATTCTCAAGTAAATGACGACATTCGAAATCGAATTAAATCACTTATTAAGAACACGAGAAATTACTACTTCAAATCAGGATGCCAAAACCTAAGACATCAGCAGCTTGGGATTTTATTAGAGCTTAATGAACTGAAGAAGTTATAAGATTTTCTTTACCCTTGCCTACCTACTATTGCGCCAAGCAAAGTGCCACAATGACTTTAGAGTCATTTAGGCCAAGGCCAGGAAGGGTTATATGGAGAGAGTCACACACCAATTAACAATTTCAAAACATGCAAAAAAGCGCCTGCTTGAGCGCCAAATTCACTTTAGCGAAAATGATTATAGCCGCTTAAATGAAGCTGCTCATAAATTGAAGTTAAAAGGCGTAAAGGAATCCTTAGTTATTACTGACGATGCAGCCTTTATTCTCGATATCGATCGCTACTGTTTAATAACAGCAGTAAATAAAGACGAACTTAGTGATAATATTTTCACTAAAATTGATGCAACAATGATCTTATAGCTCATTCCAATAATTTGTTGGTAATTCACCTTTTCGAGCTAACTCACTTGCAAGGTTTGGAACCGCACCGCCAAATACTAACTCATCATTTTCAATTTCAAGAACTGAAGTCGTAAGGATATTATTTCCTTCCATATTATTGACTTCCAGCACTTGCGTAACTTTTCTACGGCCGTCATCAGTACGTCCTAATTGAATAATGAAGTCAACTGCTGTCGAAATATACTTTCTAACAACATGATAAGGAAGATCAAAGCCTGCCATTAAAAAGAGGGCCTCTACTCTTTGTAAACATTCCACAGGAGAATTGGCGTGAATCGAAGTCATACTTCCATCATGTCCAGTGTTCATTGCCTGAATCATATCAAAAACTTCAGCTCCCCTTACCTCACCAATAAAGATACGATCTGGTCTCATACGAAGTGTATTCTTAACAAGTTGGCTCATCGAAAGCCCCTCTTGTCCACTTGTTAGCCCGGCCTCTAGCCTTACACAATTTGTATTAGGAACAACTAACTCGAGAGTATCTTCGATTGTAATGATTCTCTCATCAGGAGAAACTTCCTTAAGAAGCATATTCATAAATGTCGTCTTACCTGAACCAGTTCCACCAGAGATAAGAATGTTTTTCTTGGCCTTAATAAGTGATTTGAAGAAAGGAATATATTTTTCATTAATTCCAAAAAGCTGAGAGTGCTTATCGAGTTGGAAATTATTTGAAAGATATTTTCTAATAGTGATTGAAGTACCTTGAGATGCATATGGTTCACTAATAATATTGATACGTGAACCATCTGGAAGTCTTCCATCTAAGATAGGATTTTCGTTTGAAAATTTCTTCTTATTAAATAGTGCCACTTCATTTGAGAAATCGAGAATATCTTTCTTATTAAGAGGTACGTTAAGTCCAATAAACTCTCCTCCTCTTTCAACAAAAACATTCTTTGTTCCATTGATTACAATTTCAGAAATCCCCTTTTTCGTTGAAAGGTCTTCTAACATTTTCCATACACTATTTTCTGCCATACTCTTCCTTCTTCATACTGAACAAAACTGACTTACACAGTCTTAGATGCAATTAAATCAGTATCTCCAATACTTAAGGCGTAATTAATTATATTTTTTTGTAATTGATACTTTTGATCAGTAGCAAGCATCGACTCTATTGTATCAAAGCTTTGTTTCGCTCTAATTAATCCAAAGAGCTTCTCCTCTCCTAAATATTTTAGAAAGTGAACAAGCATAAGGATAAGGATATCAATGCGGATATTACGATTTTTTGAAAGAGATAAAAGCTGATCAATTCTTCTATCCGGAAAGTATGGATGATCTTCAATCTTTTCAATATCAGACTCATAACAAGATACTTTTAAATACATTCCAAGTGAAATTAGGCGCGAATACCCACTTACTGTTTTGTCACGAAAACGAGATTCTATTTTTTTAATATCTTCGATCTCTTCAATAACGACAGCATGCGGATGATTGCTATTATAGAGAAAGTTCATATAGTAGGCCAAGAGACGATCACGAATACCGTGCCAGCCATACTTCTTCACAAGAGAAGTTAAATCTGTTTCTTCACCGCCATTTAAAATACGATAAAGAATCCTACCCATAGCAGGAGATTCAAAAATAAATCTTTGCAAATCGACAGATGTGTTACTTGAACTTGAAACATCACTTATTAGTAACTGACAAAATCTATCGGGAAGCTCTACATAATCTAATTCCATAAAACTATGATAAATGAGATTTAGATGAGATTCCAGCTTTATATTAGTAAGGAGCTCCTGTTATAATGGATCTATGAAAACACCTATTCTAGAAGAATTCAAACTCAAGGCAATTGATAAGGAAGAAATTAAGACGGCACTTAAAACGTACCGAGTTGGTCATCAGCCTCTCTATCTCGATGCATCGAAATTACAGAGGGATCGACTAATAAAGCTTCTTGGGCTTTTATCAAATGTTTTAGAGGAGCAAAATCTTTCACCAAAATTCCCTTATCCTTTCTATGTGATAACGGATGTTGAAGATATTTGGACGCGCTTTCCAATCTTTAAATCTCTTGAAGATCTACCAAAGTACTATCAATTTGAAGCGGCAAGGCCAACTAATAAAGAGCAAAAAGTCTTAGACTTCATTGATATCTCAGCTTCAAATATAAGAAATGAAGATGTACAGTTATGTCTTGATGAGTTTGGACGTACAATTGCATCCCAAAGGATAATAAAAGCACTTGCAAAAGAAGGTGCAAAACTTGAGAAATTAATTTTAATCTTGGAAGACGAAAATGTCAGATAACGATAACAACGACTTAAAGAAAATTGACCAACATATTAAAAAAGTCTTAGGTGATGAATTTGCACCAATTCCTAAAAAGCAATCTTCTGGTAGTGAAGAACATAAACTGACGAATTTTCTCGATATTGAAAAGAATCGCATTAAACAGCTAAAGGACTTCTTTCAAACGAGAGTTCCAAATGTGATTGAATTGAATCAATTTGATGAGCTCATGCAAGAATTGGTTGAATATAATGACCAACTTCGTGCAAAAGTGTTAAAAAAGACAGTTCTAAAAGACTCAAAGTTTAGTCTAAACTTAAAGCAAATATTTAATAAAACTTTTATCGAATAGGAGAAGTGAATGAAGAAGTTTTTTATGATGGCGCTTATTTGTGCATCAACACTGGCAATGAAACCAGCTACAGTTGAAATTTCGGGTGAAAATGGTGGCCGTTTAAATGGTAAAGCGTGGTCGTCAACTGAATTAAAAGACAAAGTTCACGTACTCTTTTATGTTGATCCAGATGAAAAAGATTTAAATAACCATGCTTCAGAAGCACTAGCTCGTGAAAAGTTTGACCGCACTAAATATGCCTCAGTTGCAGTAATTAATATGGATGCAACTTGGCTTCCAAACTCAATCCTAGAGGGTGCTTTAGAAGATAAGCAAAAGAAATACCCAGATACAATTTACGTAAAAGATCTTGAAAAAGTAATCGTAAAAAAATGGAAAGGAATCGTAAAAGATGACGATTCGAATATCCTTGTCTTTGATAAAAAAGGTAGCTTAGTTTACAAGATCAATGGCAAAGCAAGCGAAGCTCAAGTGAAAGAGATGATTACAATTATCAAAAAGAATATGTAGTGGTAGGTGCGAAAGCACCTACTCTTTTATAACTGTCGTGGAGTTCATCAAGACAGGATAATTTTTTCTAAGTTTCTTCCCATTTTTTAACAGATAAGGCCACTCAACAACAACTTCACTTACCTTCTCGTCACCAAGGCCAATATGTATATAAGATGTACTCTGAGGTTGGAATTGGCCAAATGATGGATAATGCTGACGAGTATATGTATTACCTTTATTCGTATCAGCTATGATTTTAGCTCCATAAGCTTCTCTATTTGAATTCTTTCCTACTAATTTTAGCTTTATATAATTCTTCTGTGGTAGTCGATTTTCAAAAAGATATACTCTAGGCTGAATTCTAAAATCACGAGTATTTGTCTGAATCGTTAAGATATCCATTCGTCCATCATCATTAAAATCAAACACTACTGTTGAGCTAGGGTTAACAATATCAATACCAAGATCCGGGCCTCGGTTAACTAACTCATGATCTCTTTCTTGCACAAAAGACACAAGCCTTGAGTGAGGAGGAAACCCTGAATTATCAACGAGTAGATCAATAAGGCCATCATTATTCAGATCAGTCCAAAGTCCTCTCATATCACCTTGGTTCCAATTCGCCTTCGCCTCATCATTTGTATACTCTGTACGAATAAATGAAATACTTTTAAGCCCTTTATTAGTTAAAATACTTGAGCGATCACGAGACTCTAAGTCCAGAGAGTGCGAGATTTCTCCCATGGCAATATCATAATAGCCATCATTATTATAATCGCCACAAATTGCAAAAGTTGAATTTCCGCCATTAAAGCGGCCACCACTTGTGATAGCATCCATACTATATCCGGAGCTCACTCCTGCATCAGTATAGACGATACTCTTTCCACGCTTTGTGGAAAGCCACAACTTATTTGGATGGCCTGCAGAATTACTTGTTAAAATGTCTGCGAAACCATCATTATTTATATCGCAAATACTTGAAGAAAATGTAGGGGCCACATTAATATAAGTATTGCCTCTTTCTTCTAATTCACTTGTTAGTGCTCCCGAGATTTCAGAAATTTTTCCATTCTTATAAGTAAAAAGTCTGTTTTCGATTGTTTTGCCCTCTTCGTTGCGATCAAACCAATTGGCAACAAAGAAGTCTAAAAAACCATCATTGTCATAATCAAAGATATTTACGTTAGAGATTGGCGCTATAAAATCAAAACTAGTTTCACTAAATTTTCTAAAAACAATTCCATTATTTCGCGATGGACTACCTTTGTAAGAAACAAGTGGCTTTTTCGTCAGTGCTGACTTTTGATTATGAATTCCCGTAATTACATCTACAATGCCGTCCTTATCGAGGTCTACAAATTGCATGAATGTAACCTGAACATCATCTTCAAAGTAAATATTCTTAGCTTTTACAAATCCATCGTCTGTCGCAAGATAAAATTGAGGAACAGAATAATTCCCATTTAAAAAGACAAGATCTTCTCTTCCATCACCATTTATATCGTAAACATAAACACGTGATGCCTTAATACCATCAAGACCAAGCTTTTGAGTTACATCGACAAATTTCGAACTTGCCTTTGTTGGCCCATAGTTAAGTTTGACTTGTTTTGCTTTCGATTTTTTTTCTTTCTTTTTAAAGACCTTACTTGAACATGAAGTAGCAATTAGGGCCGAAGAAAGTAGGAGTAAAGAATATTTCATATGAATATTCTAATAGGCCCTAGCATTTTTTACTAGGGCCTAAGAGATTATTTTTTAATTGTAATGAGAAATAATTAGAAATTAATGATATCTAGGCCGTATCCATCATTTGCACAAACTTGATCAGAAGTTTCTTTAACAACTTTGTCATCGTGTGAAGTCATTGCCTTAAGATTTGTCACAACTACTGCTCTTGCATCTTTTAGTGCAACACGAGCAAGGTTAAGAGCATAGTCTTTCTTATCTTGTTCGATCTTATCACTATTAAGAATTGAAGTTGTACGAGAAATTACAGCAAGCATTACATAAAGATTCATTGCCATTTCAGCAATTCTCTTTTGTGGAAGCTCGTTACCGATAATATTCTTACCATACTTCATAAGAGTGTTTTCAACTTGAATCGCGAATTGACCAAGAAGAGAGTTAAACTTCCCTGCTTCTTTATCAAGTTTTGCGTGATGCTTAGTAATTAGTCGCTGACCAATCATCTTTGATAGACGACCTTTAGCAAAGTTAGTTAAAACACCTACAGACTTAATTGGATCTTGAAGAGCTTTTGATACATCAGCTGCTTTTCCAAGAGCTTTCATACTTTCAGATGGATTTCTAATACCAGAAAGAGCAAGGAAGATTCTTAAAATTTCGTTTGTTCCTTCAAAGATCATATTAATACGAGAGTCTCTCATAATTCTTTCATATGGATACTCTTTCATATAACCGTTACCAGCAGCAATCTGCATTCCTTGGTCAACAACTTCCCAAAGAGATTCAGAACCATAGATCTTACATACAGCAGTCTCAAGGTAGTAGTCGTTAAGACCTTTACACATATTACCAGTTGTCATGTATACGATTGACTCTGTTGCATAAATTCTTGCTGCCATAAGAGCAAGTTTATCTTGGATAAGACCAAACTCAGCAATTGGTGCACCAAATTGCTTACGACCTTTAGCATGCTCAGTAGCAAGCTTTAGGATTGTCTTCATTCCACCTACACATCCAGCACCAAGAGAAAGACGTCCAGAGTTAAGAACGTTCATGGCGATTTTGAAACCTTTTCCAAGCTCACCTAGAATATTTTCTTTTGGAACGATTACTTTATCGAAGTATACTGCACGTGTTTCAGATGCACGGATCCCCATTTTGTTTTCTTTTTCACCAAATGAAAGACCTTCCATTCCTTTTTCAACGACGAAACAAGAAATTTTTTCTTTAATTTCACCGTCTACCTCATGATCTGTCTTACAGAACACAGAATAGAACTCTGCAGTACCTGCGTTAGTAATCCAAAGCTTTTGCCCTGTAATTGTATAAGTGCCGTCACCGTTATCAACGGCCTTTGTCTTAATTGAATAAGCGTCAGAACCTGATCCTGGCTCAGTTAAACAAAATGCTGCTAACTTTTCACCTGAAGCGAGTTGTGGAAGCCACTTTGCTTTCTGCTCCTCAGTCCCCTCGTTTAAAAGTGCACGGTAACCAATAGATTGGTGAGCACCGATCATCGTTGCAACTGCGCCATCAAAAGAAGCAACTTCAGCGAAAACGCGACTATAAAGAGTGTAGTCAAGACCAAGACCACCAAGATCTTCATGAACACCCATCCCAAAAAGCCCAAGCTCAGCTAAACCTTGCATTACTTCTGGTGGGATCACACCCTCATGATCCATCTTCTCACCGTCTAAAGTCCCCTCACAGAACTTGTTTACAGCGTTTACCATCTCACGACCAAAGTCTTGCTGCTCATCAGTAAAACCTGGGTATGGAAATACATTGTCTTCTTTAACTTCACCAAAGAATAGATCTCCAACAATGGAGTCCATCATTTGCTTTTCTTCACTCATCATTAAGTCCTTTTTTAAAATCCATCTATGTGGGTAGAAAATTGATTGACTGGAATTCCCTGACATTTTAGCACGACATTCGTCAAATAATCAAAGCAAACACTTACTTAAGTTTAACCGACATTTTAACTCGGTCAAAAAGCAAGAAAATTCTTACCGAATATATCAATGGTTGATGCTTTGGGTAAACAACCTTAAAATACTATAAGGTATTAAAATATAAAAACTTTCAAGAAGAAACTTAATGACGAAAAAGAAAGGATTCTTTTCTAAAATTAAATCAAAATTATCCAAAGATCAGGATGATGGGGAATTTATTGAGCATGAAGAAAATCTTCATGACGGTGAAGAGTATGAGTACGAGGAAGAGTACGAAGAAGAGGACAACGGCGAAGTCTACGAAGAAGACGTCGACATTCCCCTACCTCCCGCACCAACCCCAGACGCAGACCAGGTCTTAGAAGACCCCACTCTAGAAGTTTATATTGACGATCTAGAAGCTCACTCCGAAGAAGATGCCGGTTTTCTTTCTAAGCTAAAAAGTAAGTTAACTAACAAATCAACTAACGAAGCTGATGAAGAAGCTGACTCTGAAGATAGTGACGAAGAAGACGAAACTGAAGGATCAGAAAATAAATACAATGTCATGCAACGCATGCTTGATAAAATCAAATCAAAGACAGAAGACTTTGACTTATCAAGAGTTGGAAGTGGTCTTGGAAAAAGAACAAAAGGTCAACCAACTGGCGCACAATACTTTCTTCCTAACCTATTAAGTAATGAATCGCGCCCTAAGATTCATCATTATTTTTTAATTCTTTTAACTTGTGCCTTCTTATATCAAATTGGTAAATTTGCGGCCCTTTTCTTAAATGGCAAAGACGGTGGCGCAAAATTTCAAACAGATTTTAGTCGCCCTAATACTTACGATCACAATGCATCAATTGCTAATATTAGAAACTATAACCCATTCAATATTCAAGAAGATGAAAACGAAAAAACTGAAACAAAAGTTAAACGTCCGAAGAATGTTGTTAAGATCTGCCTTGCTGCTGATCAAGAATCAAGACTTGGTTTCAAACTCTTAAATACAATTGTTCTTCAAAACAGTGCCAAGTCTGTAGCAAGTGTTTCTAACCGTGGAAAGGTAGAAAATGTTCGTGTTGGTGGAAAGATCAATAATATAGCAGAGATTGGAAGTATCACACGTCAAAAAGTTATCTTTAAAAACTTAAGAACTGGTGAATGTGAATTCATTGCAAACGTTGACGAGAAGGCCAAGCGCTTTGCTCGCAAGGCCAACACTAAAATTCTTCCACCAAGTAGCGCCAAAGACGTAATGCCTGAATTTAACAAGGATATTAAAGTTGAAGGAAATAACTTCAAAATAAAGAAGGAACTACGTGACTCTCTTTTAAGTAATATTGGAGATGTTCTAACGCAGGCCAAGGCCATTACAATTAAGAATCCAGATGGATCCCTATGCTTTAAAATGACAGAAGTGAAGCCAGGATCAATCTATTCATATCTAAATGTTCAAAACGATGACATAATTTGTGAAATCAACGGTGCAAAAATCGAAAATATGAATCAAATTATGGGAATGTTTGGAAAAATTAAGTCTACGGACTATTACGAACTCGGTATTAAGAGAAACGGAGTTCAACAAAGCTACAACTACAATTTTGTCGAATAATTATAGGGATCATGGATGAAGAAACTATTTTTAAATCTCTCAGCGCTATCTTTACTTTGTCTTGCAGCAGACCCTGCTCAAGCACAGTTTAGACAATTCAAATCAAAAACCAAGGTTAATCGCGATGCGAATCCTTCGGCAGCTAGCCTACTCGATAGCAGCAATGCAGAGTCAGGAAGTGATGCATTTGGAAGAACTGCAACTCAGCCTAAGAAAACTGATGATGCTTACGTTAACTTAAATCCAGAGACTGCTTTTGGTCCAGAGATTGTTACAAGTTTTGACTTCGAAGACACTTCTCTTCAAGACCTAACTAAGCACATGCAAAAACTTACAGGTTTAAATCTGATTATCGACAAAGACCTAAAAGGAAAGATTTCTATTTCTGCACCAACACCTATTACTGTTGGTGATGCATGGAAAGCATATTTAGCAGCACTGAATATGAATGGCCTAACGATGGTTAAATCTGGTGCATTCTACAAAATTGTACAAGCTAGAGATATTCGCTACATCCCTACTAAAATCTACACAGGTAACTATGTTCCAGAAACAGAAAACTACCTAATGAAGATTATTGCCCTTAAAAATATTGATTCGACAGAAGTTTCACGCTCGTTTAGACCATTTATGTCTCGTTACGGACGAATCATTGAAATCAAACAAACAAATACTATTATTATTCAAGATACTGGTTCTAATATTAATCGTTTAATGAGTTTAATTAAATTCATCGATGTTCCTGGCCACGAAGAAACACTACAGATCATCCCTGTTAAGAATACTTCGGCATCAGAAATTGCAAAGCTACTTGATAAGATTCTAAAAGATGATACTTCTAAGAAAACTGCCTCAAGAAGAAGCTCTGATGGTGGTGGACAGATCATCTCAAAATTAACGGCAGAGCCACGTACAAACTCGATTATTGCCATGGCAAACTCAAGTGGAGCAAAGAGACTTAAGGAACTAATCAATAAGCTAGATGTTGAATTAGTTGCTTCTAATAACGAACAAATTCATGTTTACTACCTCTACCACGGAGATGCTGAAGATATGTCTAAGACACTATCTGAGCTAGTAAGTGGATCAAAATCGAATTCTTCAAGCTCAAGAAGAACTTCTCGTTTTTCTAGAACAGCAACTGAAGATAATAACGAATTATTTAATGCAGAAGTTAGAATTACTGCAGACAAGTCTAATAATGCTCTTGTTGTAACTGCCTCTCCTACTGACTGGCTTACACTTGAAAAAGTTATTAAGAAACTAGATCAACCAAAAGACCAAGTATTTATCGAAGGTCTAGTGATGGAAACAAATATCTCAAAATCACGTGATCTTGGTGTCTCTATCGTTGGTGCATACGGATCAGGTGCTGCAGACCGTGCTGGTTCAATTCACGGAACTTCAGGTTCTGTTCTGACACAACTTATTTCTGGAACTTGGACATCAATTGGTGGTCTATTTGCCGGTGTTGGTCTAGGAAATGAAATTGAAACAGAGATCAATGGTCAAACAGTGAAAATTGATTCAGTAAACGCACTTATTTCTGCAATTGCAAGTAACGGAGACACAAACGTACTCTCTACTCCTCAATTATTAGTTCTAGATAATACAGAAGGTATTTTTGAAGTTGGTGAAAAGATTCCTGTACCTAAAGAGAGCCAGGCATCTAATGGTTCAACAACGACTTCACTAGACACACAAAATGTTACTTTAAAGATGAAGATAACTCCTCAAATTAACAAGGTAACAAGATATATCAAACTAAAAATTGACCAAAACTTTGAAGATTTCTCAAGTAGGGCCCTTCCTTCTGGTGTAGCATCAGTTGGTGTTGGTACAGTCGTAAGAAGTGCTGTAACAACTGTAACTGTTCGTGATCGCGACACAATTGCAATGGGTGGTATGATGAGAGACAAGACAACTGATTCAGTAAGTAAAGTTCCTCTACTTGGTGATATTCCAGTTCTTGGTTGGCTATTTAAGAATACGACGACACAAACTGAGAAACTAAATATGCTAATGTTCTTAACGCCAAAAATTCTTGATAACTATCAAGAAGATATTGCGAGTACAGTTAAAGAAAGCTTAAATCGTCGTGCTTCTCACCTAAAAGAGTTCCACGGTGAAAAAGATCCATTTAAGTCGACTGCTAAAGGTCTTTACAACAAGGCCCAAAAACAAGAGCAAGGTCCTCTTTATGATGAGCAACGTAACAAGTACTACAAGCAACAAAACCAAGATAGCGTGATGAATGACTCTGTTATTGAGCCTGGCTACAATGATGTCGTTCAAAAAGTAAATGCGAAGAAATCAGCTCCTAAGAAGGCTCCTGCTATAAAAGTAAAGTCTTCAGATAAAGAAGTTGTGATTAAGAAGTAATTTAAAAAGGCTTGATGTAAATGAGAAACCAAATGCTAGAAACATTTGAACACGGTAAAGAAAAGATTGGTGAGCTTTTAATTAAGCACACCTCTCTTACACGTGAGCAGTTAGATGAAGCACTAGAGATTCAACAAGAATCAGGAATGCTTATTGGTGAAATTTTACTTAAAAAGAACTATATTCACCCTCACGATATTACAAAAGTAATTTGTCACCAAATTGAAATACCATACGAGTCTGAAATTGATGTGGATACAATTGATCCTGAATTAATTACGAATATTCCAATTAATTATGCAAAGACGCAGGAGCTTATCCCAGTAATGGAAACTCCCCGCTTTGTTTCAGTAATTATTACGGATCCATTTAATTTTGATGCCATCAATGACCTAAGAGAAATTTTTAAAAAAGATATCCATATCTCAGTTGCCCAACCATTAAAAGTTAATGACGCAATCAATCGCGTGTATGAAAAAGCAAATAAGAATATGGTTCAGTCTCTTGAAGACGAATTTGATGAATCACTAGATCTTGACGGTCCGATTGATATCCTAGATGCTGGTGCGGATGAAGCCCCTGTTATTCGTTTTGTTAACTCGATTATTTTTAGAGCAGTAAAAGAGCGTGCAACAGATATTCATATTGAGCCGTATGAAAAAGAATCAATTTATCGTTTTCGTATCAATCGAGTTATGACGGAAGTCTTAAGACAACCGCTTAAAACACACTCTGCTGTAGCTTCACGTATTAAAGTTATGGCAAAACTTGATATTGCAGAAAAACGTCTTCCTCAAGATGGCCGTATTCCAATTAAGATGGCCGGTAAAGATATCGATATCCGTCTTTCAACGGTACCAGTTCAAAATGGTGAGCGTATCGTTATGAGGATTCTTGAAAAAGACAATAATATCCTTCAACTAGACCACCTTGGTTTCCACGGTAAGGTTCTTGATGATCTCGATGCCCTATCGCAAAGAAAAGATGGAATTGTTTATGTATCAGGTCCAACTGGTCACGGTAAATCGACAACTCTATTTGCGATGCTAAGTCGAATCAATACACCAGATCGAATGATTATTACAGTTGAAGATCCGGTGGAATACGAAGTACCTGGTATTTCTCAAATCCAGGTAAACCATAAGATTGAACTTTCATTTGCTAAAGCACTTCGTGCCATTCTTCGTCAAAACCCTGATGTTATCATGGTTGGGGAAACAAGGGATTACGAAACTGCAGAGATGGCGATACAAGCTTCAATTACTGGTCACTTTGTACTATCAACGATTCACACTAACGATGCATCGTCAGTACCAAACCGTCTGATTGATATGGGAGTGCAACCATTCATGATTGCCTCTTCTCTTTCTGGTGCTCTTGCGCAAAGACTTATTCGAACACTATGTAAGGAGTGTAAGAAGCCAAAAGATATTACTGACTTTGATCTAGAAGTACTAGGAATAGATAAAATACCTGAAGGTGCAACTGTGTATGAGTCCGTAGGTTGTCCAAGTTGTGACAATAAAGGCTACTCAGGTATGACTGTTGTCGCAGAACTTTTAATGATTAATGATGAAATTCGCTCACTTATTATTAACTCTGCTCCATCAGGGCAGATTAAAAAAGTTGCACAGAAATACGGGATGAAAACTCTTAGAGATGATGCCATTGAGAAAGTTATAATGGGAATCACTTCAATTGCAGAAATGAACCGTGCAATCAATATTGAAGGCGAAGACGAGAGTCAGGAACAATAAAGAAAAAGTAAAAAGAGTAAGAAGACATGGCCATATTTGATTACAAAGGTATCGATCGTACCGGAACTGAAAAGAAAGGTAATATCACAGCTGAAAACGAACAGGCGGCCAAGGCCAAAATTCGTGCTAAGGGTATTATGCTTACTGCGATAAAAGAACATAAGTCTTCTAGTAAGTCTTCTTTTGAGCTAAATTTCGGAAGTACCGTTTCAATCAACGACCTCTCACTTATGACAAGACAATTGGCCACTCTTGTTAAAGCAAAGATTCAAATTGTTGAAGCCTTCAATGCACTTATTGAACAGTGTGAGAACCCAAAATTAAAAGTTGTTCTCTCTGAGATTCGTCAAAAAGTAAATGAAGGTAGCTCCCTTGCCTCTGCATTCTCAGACTATCCAAAAATCTTTGACCATATTTATGTCAACATGGTTGAAGCCGGTGAACAGTCAGGTACATTAGATATTGTTCTACTTCGTCTTGCAGAATTTACAGAAGCGCAAGTTAAATTAAAAAATAAAGTTAAAGGTGCCATGATGTATCCAATCATCATGTTACTAGTTGGAGCCCTTGTTATGGGTGTAATTTTAGTTTTAGTTATTCCTAAGATTACAAAGATTTTTGTTTCGATGAAAAAAGAGTTACCTCTGCCGACAAAAATTTCAATTTGGCTATCAGGATTTTTACAACAATATTGGTGGGCCGTAATAATTGGCGCCTTTGGTCTTTATTGGCTATTTAATCGCTATATTAATACAAAGAATGGCCGCGCAAAATGGGACTACGTGACTCTAAAGCTTCCAGTATTTGGTTCACTTATTACAATGGTGAACGTTTCACGCTTTGCTTCAACTCTTGCAACACTTTTAAATTCAGGTGTACCAATTCTTGCTTCAATGAAGATTGTTAAAAACCTAATTGGTAATGTCCATATGCAAGAAGCAATTGAAAGCGCTCGTATTAATATATCGGAAGGTTCTTCCATGGCAGCGCCCCTTGCACAATCAGGATACTTCCCTATCATGGTTACACATATGATAAGCTTAGGTGAAAAATCAGGTGAACTCGAACCAATGCTTAACATCATTGCGGAAAACTACGAGGATCAGGTAGAATCTAAATTAAGTGGGTTAACATCTGTACTCGAACCTATTATGATGGTCGGCATGGGTGGAGCTGTTGCTTTCATTGTAATGTCAGTTGTCGTTCCAATGATGGAGCTAAACTCAATCAATTAAGCTTTTTAGAGGATATAGAAAAGAAGACATTTAAGGAGATTTTAAATGAAGTACAATTTTTTTAAACGCCAAGTAATGAAGAGTCAGGCCGGGATGACATTAATTGAAATCCTAATTGCCCTTACTCTAATTTCACTTATGGGGACATTTATTGCAGGTAAAGTTTTCGACTCACTAGAAGAAGGTCGTGTAAAGTCTGCTAACATTCAAATGAAATCACTAGAGTCACTACTGAAAGACTTTAGAAGAAAGTGTAACTTCTACCCTACAACAGAGATGGGATTAGACGCACTTATCAACAAACCGTCTGGCGGACGCGAGTGTAAGAATTATCCACCAAATGGATTTATCGATGCGGATGAAATCCCATTAGATCCATGGGATATGGAGTATGTTTATACTTCAGATGGAAAGACTTACAACATCATGTCTTATGGTAATGATAACGAAGAAGGCGGAGAAGGTTTCGCTGCCGATATCTACTTAAGAGACAATAAGTAATCTAAAATAAATTAGGGAAACTATGCATAAGGCACATGGACAATCAGGTTTTACATTAATTGAAATTCTGGTATCCATGGCCTTAGCTTCCCTACTTCTTTACATGGTTGCAGGATCAACCTTTTCCTCACGCCGCAACCTAGATGATACGATTGAAAATGTTGAACGAGTTATTCGCTTCTCAAGTGATGAAGCGAGCTTAACAAATAAATTTCTACGCGTTGGTTTTGATTTAGAAGATATCGACCAAAAACTCTCTTTAGAAATGGCACAAAGTAATGACTTTGTAATTGATATGGATTCAACAAAGAATTACGATGACATGACTGATGAAGAGAAAAAAGAAGCAAATAAGAAAGGTCGCTTCATGCCTCTACCGGACTTTGATGCTAATGACTTCCGTCCAACGGGCGGTGTTCGCATTGTTGCAGTTGGCAGCACACTAACACAAAAATTACACATAACTGGCAAACCATATGTCTACTTTTACCCCACAGGTGAGAAAGATTCTGTTATAATTATTCTTGCAACTGAAGATGAAATGGTCGCACTATCAACAGAGCCATACAGTCAAGTAATCAATCGTGAGTACGTGGCCTTGGAAGATGTTAACTTCTCTAGTGACGACTTTATTGAAAAACTAACAACAAAAGCAGAAGAACTTTATAACGAATGGTTAAGCAATTAAAAAATAATTCTGGATTTACCCTCATAGAGGTTCTTATTGCACTTGCAATATTCGCTGTCTTTATAACTTCATATATCACTGCTCAAGGCCTAAATATTACAGATTCGATGGAGATGCGAACGGAGATAACTCTTCGTGAATATGGAATTGAAAAAATGAATGAGATTCTGGCCTACCCACCGGAGCTAAAAGATAGTATTACGATGAAGCCTGAAGTAGGGAAATTTGAAAGTAATGAAAATATTAGCTATAGCGTTGAATGGAAGAATTTTACGGTACCAGACTTCGAAAAGATAACGGGCTCTGAAACACCAGATGATGGTGACGATAGCAATAACTCAATTCAAAAACAAATCTTTGGTGTTGTTAAAAAGAACCTTGAAAAACTTATTTGGCAAGTTAGTGTCACTGTTAAAGATGATACTACAGAAGAAACGTTTACAATAAGTACGTGGCTTTCAAATGATAAATATAAAGTAGAGATAAACGGACTCTAGAAGATGAGAAGTTTTAAAACCGATCATATTCACAACAATGAAAAGGGCTTCACATTAATTGAAGTTCTTATCGCTATCGCTATTTTATCAGTACTCATGACGGCCATTTATACAATCGTCGACAGCAGTGTTAACACGAACGATCGTGTTACTAAAGAAGACCGCGAGAGACTACAGTTAGAAATTGGAATGATGAGAATTGAAAGAGATATCGAACTCATCAACTCTCCTCTTTATTACGAATCGTCTAAAGCAGAAGATAACAAAGCTTTTGCAAAAATCTACAATGCCTCACAATCTCAATCGGGATCAAGGCTTGGAGGATCGTCTCAACAGCAACAGCAGCAACAACAATCAAGTAAATATGTGATGACTTCTCATATATATCAGAATAAGAATTTTGATAACTTATCGTCAGGAAATGTTCCAATTCCAATTTTACAAAATGAAGAGAAAGGTTCACTAGTTTTTCTATCTTCAGCAAACAGAAGACTTATAAAGAATATGAAGCAATCTAACTTAATGTGGGTACGCTACCGAGTGGTAACGACATCGACAGAGGGGCAAGAGGAAGAAGAAAAAAATACAGAAGCTCCATATTCCCTAACGAGAACAATCATTCCAGTTGATATTTATAATACTGAATTAGATTGGGAAAAAGCAAAAGAATATCCAGTAATAGAAAACTTAAGAGACTTTTCTTTCGAATTCTATAGTCCAGAAAAAGAAAAGTTTGTTTCATCACTTAGAGAATTAAATAAATTAAGAAATACTCCACGTCTTATTCGTATGAATATCGATTACGTCTCAAAGAATGGAGATGAAATACAAATTAATCGAACAATTAGAGTAATGTGGCCAGAATTTGATGCAGCAGCAGACTTAAAGGAAAAGTATGACTTTAAAAAATAAGAAGACATTACTTAAGAATGAGTCTGGTATCGCCATTATTATGGTAACGACGGCCGTTGCAATTCTAACTGTTCTACTTGCTCAATTTACGTATGAGACAAAACTAAACAAAATCAGAATTGAAGGTCAAATCGATAAAGTACAAGCTAAGCTAAATGCTGAAGCAGGGCTTCATTACGCCTTGTCTGTCTTAAAGGTATATAGAGAAGCGTGGAACAAACTTGAAGATAACACTTCCCTTCAATCGACAATTTCTAAGAGTGATATTGAAGCTATTGCCACACAACCATTCGTTGTGCCAATTCCGGTTACGACTGAATTAAGTGCTCTTCAAAAAAATGCTATTGCAGAGTTTGAAAAAGAATCACTAATACAAGGATCAATTTCAGTTAGTCTTAAGCCTATAACAGGATTTCTTAATCCTAATACCCTAAGAGTAATCAAACCAATGAATGGAAGCTCTTCACAATCTTCCTCTGAGGCAAGTGGCCAACAGAGCTCGACAATAACACCTCATCAATTCATGGAGAAAACTTTTACAGAAATGCTTGAAACAACATTTAGAAATGAGATCGAAAATAATGAAGACTTCGCTCTTCACTACTCTAATCTTGATCCGAAACTACTTGTTAAAGAATTAAAGTACTTTGTTTCTGGTAAAGAAGATTATGATGAGCCAGAAAAAGCAGATATCCAGAGAACTTATCAAAACCTTGGTGTTGAAGCCAAACATGCTGCATTTGAAACAGCAGAAGAGCTTTACTCTCTTGCAGGCTGGGATGATGAGATCGTAAATCTTATAAAGGATCGAATTTCAATTCATAATGTTTCCGTAATTAATGTTAACGAAATTACAATCAATCAGCTTAAAGTTTTATTTCCTGAAATGTCTGACGTTGCTCTGGAAGAATTCTTTAAGTACCGTGATGGTGATGAGGAAAATGGAACTTCACCAAGTTCATTTAAAAGTGACAAGGACTTCAAAGAACTTATTACAAATCGTCTCGGAGCTGTCGAAGCATCAGACTTTGATAAAAGAATTAAAGAATTTGCTGACGCAGATATTATCATTGGTACAGGTGGTAAGCTTTTCAAATTAGAATCCATCGGTATGTATGCCGACACAACGTATAAGTTGACTGCTTTTATCGACTTACCAATCAAACCTCAGGCACCAACAACGACATCACAAGGACAATCTGGCCAACAAGCAGGTGGTTCACAGAATCCAGATGATGATGACGACCAAGGTAGTGGACAACAACAATCAAGTACAGGTCAACAAGGGCAACAGTCTTCAAGTAAGTACTATCTCCTGCGTCCAAGAGTTGTTGAGATACGCACCTACTAATGGCAAATTTTTCATTCAAAAAAAAACAGCAAAGTTATTGAAATTTGGTAAAATAAATTTATGAGTATTTTAGTAATAGACTGTGGTGCCTACAGTATTAAATTTGTTGAAGGCCGAGTACACAAAAAAAGATTCATTATTGATGATATTGAAGAAGTTCTACTCGAAGATGTTCGTGGGCCAAGTGACCAAGAAGTATCGATTCATGAACTTCAACAAAGAATCATCTCAGGCTTTCTAAAAGACCAGCACTACAATGGTCGAATCATTACTCAACTACCAAATGAATTCTTAACGAATCGCTATCTTGATCTTCCAGCTAAGAGCAAGAAAGATGCGGAACTAATGATTCCTTTTCAACTTGAAGAGGACCTACCATTTAATATCGCCGATACTCACTACATTGTTAATCTTTATAAAAAGATCAATAGTCAATTTTCAGCAATTGTTCAAATTGCAGAAAAGAGTGTCTTTGCGACTTATCGTAATTTTCTACAAGCCTACCATACTGTTCCATCAAACTTAACGTCGGAACTTAGTGTTTATCAGAGCTTTGTTGAAGAAAAGAAATTAGAATCAAATGTATGTATTTTAGATATTGGTCATCAGACAACGAAGGCCTACCTAATTTATAACGGTATTATCTACACTCACCATATTTCATATGTTGCTGGTTCGGCCATTGATGAGGCCATTTCAAAGACTTACAATATTGGGGCAGCAGAAGCACGTATTTTTAAACACGAAAATAGCTTCTTTCTAACGAAGTCACAACTTGATAGTGTAACAAAAGAGCAGCAAGACTTTGCTCTTATGATGCATCATACTTTTAAAGACCTACTTTCTCAAATCGACCGATGGCTACTTGGACATAGAGTAAAAACAGGTCAAAGTATCGAACATATCTACTTAACTGGTGGTTGTGCCAATATCAAAAATATTGATAACTATATTACAGAAAGACTTCACGTAAGTGTTTCACAATTTATGACACCAGGTCTTGAGAGAATGGTTTCTGCACAAGAATACAACTCTCTAACACTCGCCTACACAATGGGTGCTTCAAATACATACAGAGAGCCTGCAAAAAACTTTTTTACGAAAGAATTTGCTTCTGCACTTAAAGATGGAATTAAACTAGAAAATACAATCTTTACTTTCTATCGTCTTGCTATAGTTTGCCTAGTTTTATGTGCAGGATTCTTAGTGGAATCACTCTACTTCGTAAATCAAGAAATCAAGTCAACAGATCGTGAGATCAAAAAGCTAATTAAATCGAGTAACTTGAATATTACGCAAAAACAGGAAAGATATCTTAGAAAAACTCCTGAGAAGCTAACAAAGATTATTAAACAAAAAAATAAAGCAATTGATGTTGATTTAAAAGTTTTAGCAAAAGTTCCAAAGACTAGTGCTCTTGCTAACCTACACACAATTACGAGTGCGATAAAAAGAAACGAAGAAGTATCATTAACTAAGTACAAAGGTGATCTAAACTCAGGTTTTGCACAATTTCAAAGTAAGAGTGATCGAGATACAAAACAATTATTAAAAGTCCTTAAAGGACTTAATGTTGACGATGCCAATATTGATGAATCTAATAAAGATAAGATTACTATTAGTTTTAAAGGTAAATAATGACACAAAAGAGCATGTTTAAAGAAATTGATGTCGCTATTGATAAGCAAATAGAAGAAGCTAGAAATTCTGGTGTATTTCAATCATTTGCAGACCAACTACGCTCTTTCTCTGAAACTGAGCAAAAAATTATTAATCAGTTCTTATCTGGACTAGTTGTTATTATTCCTGTCATAGCTCTACTTGGTGTCTTTATCTTTAGGACAATGAAAGTCAGTGATCTGAACACAAGAAAAGAATTAGAGAGCGCTATTGTGAACTTTAAAGAAGGCAACGTAAAACTTAAGGCCCAAGAAGGGCCTATTGTAATAAATGATGCAATCTACGAAAAATCTGATTTCGTAAATAAATTAACGGATGCGACTTCGAGATTAAACTTAAAAGCAAATCAAATTAATGTTGATGGCTTTCAAAAAGAAAACTTAGGTGGTTCAATCAATCGTATTGAAACAAGTATTATGATTGATAAATTTACTAATAAGGCTTTCGTTGGCTTACTAAACGAACTACACCGAAAGTTTAAAGTTATCATAACAGAAATCGATCTTGAAAAAACAGCTGATGGTAAATTTGTTTCAGGCAAATTTCTTGTCGAATTTTATGCAAAAGTTAACTAATACATAATATGGGTATCCAGAAGAATAATATGAGTGAAGAAGCAGTACAAACAGACGTATACAAGATAAATAAGAAAACAATTTTTCTAATGACGATCCTTGCATTCTTATCCCTCTTTCTTGGATTCATTTTCAATTTTTCAGTTGAAGATAAAGTAATGAGTCTCGTTTATGATGGACTTAGAAAGAATCGAAGCTGCCCTATTTATTATCAGAACGCCTCTCTTAGCTATTTTCTTCCAGGTATTAACTTAAAAGAAATCGATATCTCATCTCGATGTTTAAATGCTCCATCAGGACTAACTATTTCAGAGGCCGATATTTCTTTAGGACTTCCAAGCTTTGCACCAATGGGTCTTACATTTAATACAGAGATAAGTAAGATTTCGGGATTAAATAATAATATCAATATTAAATCGATTCACAATTTTTCAACTCAATACATTAAGATAGAGAATTCTGTAATCAGCTTTGAGGCCCTTGGCCCGCTAATGAATGCATTTAAAATAGATGGAACGATCAATCTAAACGCACTTGTTAGTACAGATTTAAAAGCAATAAAAGATCTCGATATTTATTTAACATCAAAGGATTTTACGATTCCGGCCCAAGTCATTCAAAGTTTTGAATTACCTACTCTAGCAATAAAAAATCTTTCATTTAAAGCACATGCTGAAGATGGAGGGGCCGTTGAAATCCAAGAGTTAATCATTGGAGATAGCAACTCACCTATTCGTGCCAATGCAAGTGGAACAATTTCTCTAGATAAAAGAAATATTAGAAATTCAAAAATCGATCTCGAAGCACAGGTTAAATTTACACCAGAATTTATCGAAAGTTTTGCGATTATCAACCTTCTTCTAGGCAATGGTACTCCTGACGAACAAGGTTTCTACCATATGAAAATTGATGGGACTCTTGGACGTCCAAACACGCCGAAAATGATTAAGCGCTAGTTGACTAAAGGCCAACTTTAAAGCATCTTAATTCAATGCAAAATCAATCACTACTTAAGCCAAAAGAAGCAAGGCAGCAAATTGAAGCTGACCTAAAGTTATTTATCGATCAAAATAATTATCACAATTTCTTCAGTGAGATATATGATTATTCGTTATTACCTGCAGGAAAGTTATTTCGCCCTCTGCTCGCTTATGCCACTGCAAAAGACTTTGGTATAGACTTTAGTAATCAAAAGCTTGAGAAGTCAATTAAGAGCTTCTCATGTGCATTAGAAATTCATCATACATATACACTTATTCATGATGATATGCCTTGTATGGATGATGATGAATATCGTCGTGGCAGACTTTCAACTCATGCAAAATTTGGCCAATGGCAAGCACTACTGGCCGGAGATGCACTACAATCTCTAAGCTTTAATTTAATAAACAAAATACAAGTTAGGAATAAATACGAAATTCTAAATTATGCTCATTGGTGTTTAGGCGCCAAAGGTCTAATTCTTGGCCAGGCCCTCGATTTAGGCCACCATATGACAGAGAGTTTTAAGAATTTAATTCTTACTCATAAGCTTAAGACGGCACGTCTTATTCAACTCTCAATTGTTGGGCCATACCTATTTAATGACGATGCGGATTTAAAAACAGCAAAGGCACTACACCGCCTTGGACATCACATGGGAATAGCATTTCAACTTCTTGATGATCTTTGCGAATTAGAAGATGAAGTTTTAAGTGAACATGAGGAAGCTGTAAATCCTTGGAAGACACGATCGCAAGAATGTTTCAATGAATTACAATCTAATCTAGAATATATGAAAGTATTTTTTGAAAAGTACGCGTGCGAAAATATCCGTTTAGTGTACGGAGAATATCTTGGAAAGATACTTAGTATTATTGAACCAAATCAAAGAACAATAACTGGTCACTTAGATGTAGAGACAGGCGCTAGGCCCGCCTCTTTAGATCCAATTATTTCTTTGTTGAATACTTTGACTCTTTAGGTTCAATTGATTCAGGATGCTCTTCGCTTGCTCTAGTTTATCTAAATCAATATTGTAATTTACAACTTTTGATTTAGAAGACTTTGCAGGCTTAGTATTTAACTTCTTCTTTGCAACAGCACTGTCTTTAGAAAGATCTAATTGACCTCTTAAAACTAGCTTAGCTTTTTCAATAGTCATCTTTTCTTCAAATAGAAGGCCTTTGATTTTTGCCAGCATTTGAATATCTTTTTGTTCAAAAAGTTTTTGACCAGTAGAAGAAACGAGAGGTGAAATTTCATCAAATTCACTTTCCCAAAATCTTAATACGTATGGCTTTACACCAACGATTGAGCAAACTTCATCAAGTTTAAATAACGATTTTTGTGGAATCGATAATGTTTCTAGCATTTAAAATCCGTTTTCACTCTCGTAGTCATCATCAGTATCATTTCTGAATGATGTTAATGCTTTCGGTGTTCCTTCCTTAGGAGCAATTGAAGTGTCTTCCTTACCTTTATCATCGATACGGTGAACGTAGCGTCCAGTAATATCTTCTTTTAGCACCTGTGAAGGTTTAAAAGTAAGAACACGTCTTGCTGAAATTTCCATCGCCTCACCTGTTTGTGGGTTACGGCCAACTCTTGATGCTTTATCGCGAATTGAGAAGTTTCCAAAACCAGAAATTTTTACTTTTTCCCCGCGGGCCAAAGTATCTTTAATTACCTTAAAAACTAAGTCAACAAGGTCAGAAGCTTCCTTTTTAGAAAACCCTGCTTCCTTATAAACTCGTTCGACAATATCAGCTTTAGTCAAGCTCATTGCATTCCTCCATGAATCAAAAGAACCTTTATATATTAATAGGTTAGCAGAATTATGAATATTTCACAAAAAAAATTTTGTGGGAAATATATTTCATTTTAATAACTTAGCCTTTTTCGGCGTAAAGATGTCAATTAAGCCAGTTTTAAGAAAACATTAAGTTGAGTAGCTAAATAAATACCATGTATTATGTTTATATCAAC
Organism: Halobacteriovorax sp. RT-2-3; assembly: GCF_047085075.1. Lineage (NCBI taxonomy): Bacteria > Pseudomonadati > Bdellovibrionota > Bacteriovoracia > Bacteriovoracales > Halobacteriovoraceae > Halobacteriovorax > Halobacteriovorax sp. RT-2-3. The sequence goes on from NZ_JBKIYF010000001.1 coordinate 879,961, forward strand.
TTCTTCTTGTCAAATTGGCGTATTGACATGAACAATCCCCAGCACAAGTTTTGCACTTCTGCTGGGGATTTTTTTTATCAGACTATTTCACTTAGATTATTAAGACTTCTTTTTAACTGCTTTCTTCTTGGCCTTTTTCTTTCCAAGTTTCTCTTGATCTTTAGCAATCTTTTTTAGGAGCTTTTGCTTTTCCGCATCTTTCTTCTTAAGCCAGTCAGTTAATTTAGTATCAACATCATTTAGCTCTTCAATTAGCTTCTTGGCAACAAGCTTAGGTGACTTCGCAATTTTTGTATACTCATTAAGTTTTTTCGTTTCATCCTGAATAAGTAACTTGCGTTTTTCAACTTCATCTTTTGTCATACGATAAATTGGCATATCTGCTAGATAGTCAGCATAAACGTACTTCTTTTTATCAAGATACTCTACGAAAGACTTTCTGTTTTTCGACTTTGTCGCCTTTTCGTATTCTTTATTTTTGATGAATTTGATAATTTCATTATTCTTTGTAATTGAATCTTTCAGATCAAGGCAAAGAAGTTCATAACGACGAGTAACAACCTTTAACCTTTCACCAGTGAAGATTTCAATAATCTCTTCAGCTTGATCAAAGATCTTTACCCCTCTTTCTGAAATTAGAGTGTAATTTGGAGACAGAGTTGAAGTTGCACCAATTGTATCTTGAATTTCTTTAAGTGTTGCTTCTTGGCCCTTCTTTAAAAGAAGTTCAATATTGATTTCATTATCCACAGAAGCATCAACGAAATCTTTGATATAACCGCTATCAATGAATTTTGTCAGGTGACGATAAATCTTCTTAGCATCGTAACCACGAGGAAGTTCAGTAATAAAGAACTTTCCACCTTTTTCTTCAATCGACATTTCAAACGTAAGTTTTCCAGTCTTCTTATCAACATGAATTGGTAGAGAATAATTATGAACGTAAGGTTTTAACTTCTTCACCTTACCAGTTTCAATAAATGAAATCATCGACTTAATAATATCTTTGTGATGAAAACTTGGAATCGTCGAAGAGAAACCTGTACCAATCCCCTCAGCTCCGTTTAGTAACATAAGAGGAAGCTTTGGAAGAAGCCCTACTGGCTCCATCGAACGTTCATCATAATTTGGAACCATTTCAACTTGGTTCATATCATCAAATAGTAAGAGATCAGATACCTTACCTAGCTTACATTCGATATACCTTCCAGCGGCCGGATCAGTTTCCATCCTCTCTCCGAAGTATCCTTTCTTATCAATAAGAGGATAGTTATTAGAGAAAGTATAATCTTGGGCCATATTTACAATGGCCGATTCAATCGAAGCAGGTCCGTGCGGGTGAAGAGTTAAAACGAGACCAGTGGCAGCTGAAACTTTTAAAAGTCCTTTCGACTGATTTTTCCAAAGCGTATAAAGAATACGTCTTTGACCCGGTTTAAGGCCATCTTGAAGATAAGGGATCGCACGATCCATTAATGTATAGATCTGATACGTGCGGTATTCATCTCTTACGATATCTTCTAAGTTTACTGATTCAAGTGAATGAAGATAAGTTTCTTGCATTATTTATTTCCTTCCAATTTCTTTTTTAATCAAGGTAATCAATCATGTCGGCCAGACCACCAGTTGCAGCTTTTTTTGCAACGGCCTTCTTTGCCTTTTTCTTAGCAGCTTTCTTAGCGACTTTTTTTGCTGGTTTTTTCGCCGTCTTCTCAGTTTTTTTCGCAGCTTTTTTAGCTACTTTCTTAGCTGGTTTAGGCTTAGTTACAACTTTATCTTCAGAAATTGCCTCTGACATAATCTCAGACTGCTCTTCATCAAGTAATAAATCTTTTCTAAGATTCGTATCTTTACCAAAGCAGATATTTAACATCTCTTTAGCTTTTGATTTTTGATCAACGATAATTTTTGTATATTCATCTTTTGATAAAACATACTTCCAGGCTTCCGGTGACATCTCACCAAGCCCTTTGTTTCGATGAATTTCTTTTATTCTTACTTCTCCAGAATTTCTAAACTCTTCTAGTTCTTTATCTGATTCGAAATACAGAGTTTTCTTATCTGTCACGACTTCAAAAAGTGGCGCTTTTGCAATTTGAATAGCACCCATTTCAAATAATTCTGGCCAAAATTGGTAGAAGAAATTTGTTAGAAGCGTATTGATGTGCCCACCGTCAACATCTGAGTCGGCAAGGAATACGATATTAGAATAACGAAGTTTCTTCTCATCAACCTCTTGTCCAAGAACAAGACCGATTGAAGCCATGATATCTGAAAATTCCTGATTATTTAAAATGTCTTTGATACCTGCTTGGGCAACGTTCATAGGTTTACCACGAAGAGCAATCCCACCTTGGTACAGTTTATTACGAGCAGATCTTAGACCGCCAATGGCCGAATCCCCTTCACAAATAAAGAGTGTACATAAATCACGTTTTTTTCTTTCGTTGGCATCAAGAAGTTTTTCAACTCTTTGTCTTTTTTGCTTACGGCCCTTAGATGCCGCTTCTTTAAGAACTTGATATTTGTGACGAGACTTAGCTCTTTCAATAACAACTTCAAGATAGTCTTTGTTTTTTCTCATGAATTTATCAATAGACTTTGCCATTAATTCTTCAAGGGCCTTTTCAAGATGTGCATCACGAACTAACTTACGTTTAGTTTGCGATTCAAACCTTGGATTTGGCATTGTCACACCAAGAACAAAAGTAAGACCAGAAAGAATATCATTATCAACTAACTTAATTTTCTCTTTCTTTGCCTGACGTTCTAACTTGTCTTTAATCGCATTAATGAAAATTCTTCTTACGCGATCGTGGTGGAAACCACCATCATAAGTAGGAGTAGAGTTAACAAAAGAAATAAATTTCTCTCTTTCTTCACTTCCCTTATCAATAGTTAGAGAAAGAGACATATCAATCTTTCCCTTAACCTTTTTCTTCTTAGTATTTACTGTTTCGTAGATATAGGCTGCTTCACCAAAATCATGCGCATTCTCTTCATCAATTCTTTGAGCTAGTTGGAAGAGACCTTTTTGATAGTGATACTTCTCACCATTAAAGTAGAAAGCTAGCCCTGGATTATTGTAAGCAAGGTCAATAATTCTCTTTCTCAGAAGGTTTTCATCAATCTTATTATCTTTGTATACTTCTTTTGACAGAGTTACTTGGATTGATACACCAGATGCACCTTTGAAGGCTTTTGGTTTTGATTGAGTAATCTTTAGGGCCCCGTCGATAAACTTCGTCGTCTGCTCTTTCTTAGAGTTATAGTGTTTAATTGTAACAATAAACTCATCTGCAGTAAGACAAGTTGCAGCAGCACCAAGTCCGTTCTGTCCTAAAGTTCTGTGTAAGAAGCCTTTCTCATCTGTTTCTTCATCCTTAAACTTAGAACCAGTTCTAAACTCAGAATAAACCTGCTTGACTTTATTTAATGGGAAACCAATACCATTGTCGGCAACAACTACAGTTTTCCCATCTTCACTAAGAGAAGTGTGAATTTCTGTAACGTGCCCGCGGTAATACTCATCAATACAGTTATCTAAAAGCTCTTCAATGGCCTTTGATTTTGCCTGATGAAATTTAACGGTTTTGAAATCTACTGACTTATCTTCGTAGACATATGTTTCTAAATCTTCAATATCATTAGAACCAAAGACGAGCGTAATACGGTTTCGACAGTGCCACCTTTGATCTTTACTCTCAATGACGGCGTCTTTCGTCTTACCTTTACGATTAACTTTTTCAATGCTGCGTCCCATGCTTAAATTTTCCCCTATCTTAGCTTCGTGCTATAATGAATTTACTATAAAGAATAAGGGAAACTTAAAGGCCTTGAAAGTTACAACGCGTCAACCATTGATAATTACAGCAGTTTTTTACTTGATTTTGGTATTTTCAAATCTTGCTATCGCCTCTGATTTCAAGGGGATTGATGCTGATATCAAAGAAATTTTAGTTGATAAAAAAAGAATTTATCGAAAGGCCATTGTTAAGACCCAAGAAAACAAACAAAGTTTAGATTACCAAATATATGGAATCCATCCAAATAAATGCAAAGTCGCTTTAAGAAAATTGTCGCGCTACGAAAAATTTAATGAATATATCGACCTAGTAAAACTATCAGGTTATTCAGAAAAGAAAAAAGAGATCTATCTGTATCTCGACCATACTCTCATGCCCTTTCCGATGTCGCTAAATTTTAAAATTCCCCGCATCACAAAACCGGGTGCCTATCCATTTACATTTGATAAGGGATTCTTAAAAGGACTAAGGGGAGAAATCAATGTGAGACAACTTTCGGATGGTAGATGCCTCTTCTTTTCAAAAAGTTATTGGAAGGGTGAAAAATCTTCGATACCAGACACTCTCTTTGAGATGTTTTCAGAAACCCTTGGAGAGCTTGCGATGGAAAAGTTATTTCGTGTATCTCGCCGACTTTAGTTCTTCTATAAAAATTTTCTCTCTTATTTGCCAGAAACGCTGTTTCTTTCGCGCAATCACGAATTTCGGTTCTCTAAAATACTTTCGATCCTTTAAGATTTTATCAAGATCATCAATATAATACTTAAGCTCAGGTGTTTTTAAGTGTTTCTTCACAAAAGCATGATAGAAGGCCATCTGTTGCGACTTACTATTTAGCTGATAATATTCTTTTAAAGACTCTCCGTTCACATCAAAGTAGCTGACTTCAAGAGAGCGTCCCTTCTTACCTTGATGTTCACTAAAGATCATCTCTTCCACACGCATAATATGGGCATCTTTAAGTTGCATTGCCTCTTTTAATTTCTTATCAGCGTCACGTAATTCATGTGAACAATGTACACATTCATGAGCACTAATATCATTACTTTGTCCGCAATTATCACAGCTTTTAAATCGAAAAAGAAAGCCACACTCTTGGACAGTCATATTACTTTCATCAATATGGATACCTTGGCACTTTCGGCCATAGTGTTCAGTAATACAACCTTCACTATCAACCTTGCCCCAAAAGATATTAGCATGCCCACAATCAGGACACATCACCTGCACTTCTTGAGTTTCTCCATGTGGTCGGATTTCACCGACTTCAGGTTTAAAAATATCGTGGTCAAGTCCAGTATAATCGAGAATTAAACAGTCTTCTTTTCCTTCAAAAAGTCTTAGACCTCGTCCAACAATCTGTTGATAAAGACTAATGGACTCTGTTGGACGAAGGATTGCAATCAAGTCCACATGAGGAGCATCAAACCCAGTTGTTAAAACAGAGACGTTTACTAAGAATTTTATTTTTTGATTCTTAAAATCATCGATGATTTGGTCGCGAACTTTTTGATCAGTTTCACCTGTTACAATGGCACTAGAGTCTTCAGGTAAAAAACTCAAGACTTCATTGGCATGCTTTACTGTAGAAGTAAAAAGCATAACCCCATTTCTCTCTTTTGCCTCTTGGACGATATGCTTAACAATCCCTGGTGTAACACGAGCGCTATCGTTCAAAATTTTCTCAATTTCTTGAGTTAAAAATCGTCCAGAATTCTCATTAACTTCAAGTTTTGAAAAGTCATAGCAAGCAACAGGAGAATCAATTTTAATTGGCCTAGTTAAATAACCATTTTTAATCATATAACTAAGTGGCAACTCATAAATACAATGCTTAAAAAAGCGCTCTTCTTTTGTCCTTAGAATTTCATGATAGTGATAGTTATAAATCCATCCCATTCCAAGGCGATATGGTGTTGCCGTAAGGCCAAGAAAGAAAACCTTTTGGTTTACTTCTTTTAGTTTGTCAAAAACCTGTTGATATTGAGACTCTTCTTCTAGCGAAATTCGATGGCACTCATCAATGATAACAAGAGAGAAATCTTTGAAGAAATCATCAGTAGCACGGGCAATAGATTGAATCGAGCCGAAAATAACCTTTTCGTCCTTATCCTTTCTATTCATAGAGGCTGAAAAGATTCCCGCTTTTAAATCATAGGACTCATACTTAGCATGATTTTGTTCTACTAACTCTTTTACATGGGCCATCACAAGAACACGCCCACGTGCAATACGCGCAAGTTCAGCAATGACTAAACTTTTTCCAGCACCTGTTGGGAGAACAATAAGAGAAGGATCAGCACATTTTCTAAAGTGAGAGACCACTCTCTCAACAGCTTCAACTTGATAATCCCTGAGTTTAAATTTCATTGACGTATTGTATACAAGAATATTTGAAATGGAAAAAAAGTGGCCTATTGATTTTAATCAACATCAAACAATTAAAGAGCATCCCCACTCGATGACTCGCGAAGTCGAAAACTTATTATTTAATTTAAAGTGTAAAATGATTACTGTTTGATGTTGTTGAAAGTGACTTAGGAATACTTATTGAAACACTAGTCCCAACACCCTGTTTACTAGATACAACTACATCACCATACATTTTGGCCAATAAATTTCTTGCAATTATCATTCCCTGGCCACGTCCAGTTTCCCCTTCAGTACCCAATACCTGCTTTGACATGCTAACATTCATCCCCTTTCCTTCATCAATGATTTTAAACACGAAAAAATCATTGATCTCCGAAATAGAGATGATGATCCTTCCATATGGAAATGAGTATTTAATTGCGTTATAAAAATAATTTGCAAGAATATTATATGTAAAGATTGGTCTATTAATATAAAAGTCACTACTCTGAGTACTTACTTCAGTAATAACATCTAGATTCTTTCGTAAAATTTTATCTTTGAAACTATCAACTAAATCATCAACGACACTAGATACATTCTCAATTGAGTAATTATTAACAATATGGTCTTCATCTATTTCATTTTGAAGTGCATTATTAGCGATAAGATTTATGATTTCGATGTGTTTCGATATTGTTGTTGCAACCTTAAGATCTTTTTCATCCTCTAAAGTTCGTAACAACCTTTCACATGAAAGTTTGATTGTGACGATTGAATTATTAATGTCATGGCCTAAAGCACGAACTAACACACTCTTTTGTTTTAGCGACTGATCAAGTTGTTCATTTAACTTTTTAAGTTCGTAATTTTGTTGATCTGATTCTTCTCTAAGCTCATTAATTAGATTTATATACATTGATTTTGCGGCCAAATGTGCAAATCTCGTTTTAAGAAAAAGACCAATTGTAGAAACAATATTCAGCTTTTGACTTGGAGATATCTCCATTGTCATTGAAGAGTTTTCAATCCTTAAGCTAACAACTTTGGCAGGTTCTCGACCAATTATCATTGGAAAGTTCCTATAAACTTCTGCATAAATCTTGAAAAATAACGAATGCACTTTCGGTGCCGAAGCTTCTTGGACAAGTCTAATATTTTTACCACGTGTCGATACATTCAAAGTAACGCCTTTGAATAAATATGTTAAAACCAATTTAGATTGAATGTTATAAAGGCTTTTAAGAGATAAAATACTAAAGACTAAGTTTTTAAATACACTTAGTTTTTCTGAATTTAGTCCATCATTGGCAATAACTCGAATAACTTCATCCTCATCAACTTTTTGTAGAAGAAGATCTGCATAGTCATTTAAAAACTTATAAGAAATATACTTATCACAAGTATTTTCATACTTAGAATATAATTCATTGAATGGAGCTTTATCGACACCAAGCTTTGTGACTGAATCTATAATCAGACGGGCCATTAGCTTGGAGCATTTAAATTCGTACATGAAAGTTAAGTACCAAAACTATTCAACAAATTCACTCCATAAATAAATTTTACACAGTTTATTGGCTTGTAAATAAATAATACCTATATTAGCTAATCTCATAAGTAACTGAAATAACGGGATAAATTAATTTGCAGTATAGATCCTCTCTAGTCGTACTACAATTCTCAAATGGAAATTCAACTAAAAATTATTCACAAGCAAGAAATGTTTAGTAGCGCTAACAAAGCACTGCTTCAAAAGGCCTTTCTAATGTATCAAGAAACATGGGCCGAAATCTTTAAGATTCAAGATAACTTTTGCTCAGATACATTTCTAAGGCAAGAGCTTCATATTCTGCTTTTAGACGCTGATAATAATGTATGTGCTTACTGTGCAATGAGTAAGCATGACTTCTCCATTCCTTTATTTAAACAGCAATCATACTTTAGAGAAATTCCAATGAAAGGCATCAGGGCAATAAAAGAGCTGGCCATAAGTAACGTCTACAGTATTGAGTTACTAACAATTTCTCCGAGTTATCGTAAGAAAAGACACCACTTAGACTTCTACAGTATCTTGCGACAAATTCTAGTGAATATTACAAGAGATATTCAAGCAAAACATGTTATTGCACCAACTGTAAAAACTAATAGCGCAAGTAAGGAAGGTCAAAAGCATGGGGATATTATCTGCGCCAATATTATTTACAAGGGACTCTTATGTAATCTTCTATATTTTAACGAAAAAACAGCTGTCGATATAAATGATGAAATTCTTAAAAGAAAAGTTAACAAACTCTATGATGAGTATAGAGATTCAGTTCTATTTTTAAAGTTTCCAGATGAGGAGGAAAATTATGAATCATTTAGAAAGTTTGCTTAATGAATGTGTTACTCAAATAATCGAAGAAGTAAGAGCAATAAAGTTTGAAGATGAAAATGTATACGCCAATTGGCTAGCGCAAACTTACTATTATACCTCTGTCTCTGAAAGTATTTTGAGAACGAGTGCAAAGCATTGCAAGTCTGAGGAATTATCAAAGCGTTGGTTAGAGCATGCTGATGAAGAGTCTGGACATGAGAACCTGGCCCTTAGTGACTTAAAGAGTTTAGGTTATAACATTTGTGATTTTCAGGAGTATGAAGAAACAAAGATCTTCTACCAGTCACAGTTTTACTATGCCAATACATATGGAGGTGAAAGTGTTTTTGGTTGGGTCTTAGCACTAGAGGCATTCGCAGCAAATCTTCCTCAAATAATTGTTAATAACTTAATTCAAAAGTATGGAAAATCAGCGACAAGATTTATGAAAGTACATACAGATGAAGATATAGAACATATCAAAAAGGCATTAGAAGCAGTTAATCAACTACCAAACAAAGATATCATTATAAATAATATGAAAGAAACAACTAAACGTTATATCAGGTTATTACAAGCATGTGAAAGTAGTGCTCAGACTCTTAGCAAAGCATCTTAACAAATAGGCCCTACTACAATTTAATGAAGTAGGGCCTCTTTTATAAACTAAGCAATTTTACTTAAATCATTCTCATCACCTATCGTTGCCTCTTCCTCATAAAAGCGAGGTGGTTTTTTTAAGACCAGATATAGGTTGGTCAACAAGTAGGTTTTTATCAATTCAAGGTAACCTGACGTAGAAACCTGTACTAGGTCCTCTTCATTTTCGTAATCGATTAAACTATTGCAAAAATTTTGGTACTCAATATTATTTGCCCGACTCATTTGAAACATATTTGTTTTAAATCCCATCTTCTTGCATGGAGACTTAAGAACAAAGCGATACGGGTCAATATTGCACTCTGTAGGGTCCTGAAACCATTTTTTGATGTAGAACTCTTCAAGAAGTTTTACAACGTTAATATAGTCCTTTGGTGGTTTCTTGATCTGACTCTTTGGAGATGGCCAAACTTTACGACTTATCTTATCAAAGGCTTCAATTGCAGCAGGAGTCGCTGATATATTAGTCGTATAAAAACATTTATGCTGCTTAAAATACTCCAGCTTATTAAAGCATGCCATCATGGCCATCGCTTCATTACCAGTATAAGAATTTGCAATCATAATTCCGACATGAAGAATATTTACATCACCATCTTCAATAATATAATTCATTAAAAATGAAATATCTTTTCCACGTGTATGAACTATAGAAACAATAATATGACTCAAAAAACTTTTAATCTCATCGATATCTTCTAGCTGAAGGTATCTAATATTTACTTTTTTCTTAGAAGTATTATTAATTTCTATAATTGAACGATACAAACGTTTTAAATTAAAATCATCCAAATACAGGCCTGGCCTGAAATATGTTTTGAAGGAGTAGCTCCCCCACTTTACCTCATTCATAAGTGCTCCCTAGGCAGCTTTCTTTACTTGTTTTCCTTTCTTACTCTTTGAACCAGCATTCGTTAGTTGAAATTCATACTGGTCAAAAAACACCCCTAAATGATCCGTATGTGGTAGGCCACAGATAACTTTATAAGCTTCGTTGGCCATGAGAACTCCAGATAACCAAACGACAGGCGTAAAACTAGGCCTTGTTGCTTCCTTAGTTACAATCTTATCAACGAGGTCTTTAGAAATATATTTGTATGGAGAAAAATGACTGAAGGTAAAATCAACCTCTTCTCTAACTGCCTGGTTACATAGTTCAGGCGTTAGATCCTCAACCGCAGTATTCTTGGTACATAAATCGAGATACTCTTCCCAGTGGGGAGAATCCGGAGTCATTACAAAGACTGATGCAAATGGAGTGATCCAAGCATCAACGATTGTGATATTTTTTCTGCGCGCTGCTCTTTCTAGAATTAATGAGTAAAACATTTCATCCATTCCATTGATAACAATATCAACGTCATCTAAAAGATCTTCGATATTATCTTTTGTAACACCTTCGTTAAATGATTCGATTTTTAAATTTGGATTTATACTTCTGAATTCTTCTTCTAAGACATCGACTTTATAGCGATCATAGTTCTTTGCATTACAATGTATTTGACGATTTGAATTATGGGGCTCGTAACGATCAAAGTCAGCAATTTTAATTTTTCCTATTCCCATACGAACAAGAACTTCACTAGCGACACCTCCCATGCCACCAACGCCACAAACTAAAACTGATGCTCCTTGTAATTTATCTTGATCCTCTTGAGTAATTAAACCAATATTTCTTGAAAACATCTCTACCCTCCAGTTAACGTGAGAGTATAAGTTAAAATGATTTTTTTGGAGAATCTGGGGAGTTACAAATGGGGCATTTTCAGAGCTCAGCAAAAATACTTGGCACACAATAGTAATAATTAATACTTATGAGACTGATTTACGACTTTGTATTTTGACCGTCTAGGAAAAGAACGTTTGTAAAATCTGTATCTTCTTGAGAAATATTTTTTATTAACTCAATTGATGTTCCATTTCCTAAACTCGATGAAATATTAACCTTGAAGCCTAGTGCGTTGGCAGTATCCATAATGATACTCATTCCATGTCCAGAACCCTTCTCACCATTAGTCCCCTTAGTTGAACCAATTAGACCAACATTTCTTTTGATAAGCTTAAGTTTTTCTTCTGGAATACCTACACCAAAATCAACAATTCTTAGACAAAGGTTCTCATCACAAACAGAAGCTGAGAAAACAATACTTTCATTCTTATGTGAGAATTTGATCGCATTATACATAATATTAGAAATTAGGTTATTTTGTAGTGCGATTTTATTTGTATATAAAGTTAGGTTTTGATCAATTTTAAAGTCGTGAATAATTCGAACACCTTTTTGGATAGCAATGTCGTCATACTCTGTTACTGCTTCGATTAAAAGGTCATATAAATTATTTTCTTGAAGCTCAAAAAGTTCACCATCAATATGTGTCGTAACAATTGAGTTTTGAATAATTCCCTTAACTGAGTTTGAGAATTGATTAATCTTATTAACCGCTTGCTCATAATCACCATTCTCAATTCTTTTCTTAGCTACTTCAAGACTAAGAAGTTTATTAGCAACATCATGGTGTAAGGTACGATTACTTAAATTCAATTCTGTATTTAATAGCTCAAGGTTCTTTCGATACTCTTCAAGCTCTAAATTTTGCTTCTCAAGTAGATTCGAATACTCCACATTTTTTAGAATAACTTCGTGAAGTTTTTTCTTTGTGAAGAAGAAATTGTAAAGCAAGTTCGGAATGCTGACCTTAGCGAAGGCCGCATTACTAACAGAGAATACAACTCGGTCATCTACGACAAGATACTTCACTCTTGAATATGTACGACACCCAACGAAATTAACTGGAATCGTTTTGAAAAGTTCAACATACATATTTATGAATTCATGAAAGATCTGAGATGAATCTGAAAACTCAAAGATAATTTGAAAAGAATCTGAGCTAAGTTTCTTTGTATCAATTTTGATATTGGTATAAAGCATCTTAAAAGATAGCTTTAAAAAGAACTCATAGAGTAAGCTATAACTAATTACATATGTAATGATGTCAAAAAATGGTTTAATGATTCTGTTTGAAACACCGGTATTACTAATAATTTCTGTATAGTTCGGGTACTTTTCAGAGAAGAAGACTGTGATATCTTTAAATTCTTGCCAGCTTATACGCGACTTTACATCTAAAAGATCTTTGTCTTTGACTGGAAGCTCGGCAATAAAATCTTCAACGGAATCCCCCATCGACTTTACACCATCAAAATATGCGACTAATGCCTTATTACTAACTTCCAACCAATTACACCTTATAAAACAATAAATACTGATTATCACTACAAGAATTAAAATGGCAACTTAAGTTATTTCTTTAACTTTACACCACAATATATATTGTAACCTTTGGCCAAGATTCTTAATAGCGAAGCAGAAGTTGCCGAGAACCTAAACTATTTGAAAGTATTTCTATTTAGATTGGATTAGAATTATATACCTTCGAAGCATTTTTGTAATAATTCACCATACTCTCTCGTAGCGATCTCAAGTAAATCACTTGAATTTTTAGGAGCATGGTAATTGTCCACAAAGTGTTGATAGACATCTTTGCGATAAGAGTCAGGGAAGTTCTTATCTTTGATATTAAAATCTTTGCCCTTTACAAAGATTGTATTGGGCGTAAATACACTCGCAAAGCTTGAAATTTTTAACGTGTCTTTAAAATGAATATCGCCATCAGGAAAAAGGCGATCCTTAATTCTCTTAAGGCCTTTCTTTCCAAAGCACGTATTTTTATAGCTATTAATCCCGTGGGCCATATAGATATCTTGAAGCTTACTCTTAATTCCCAAGATGAGATCCGAAGCGGTATAACCAAAGAATTCATGGGCAGCAATATGAGCATTAACTCCAGGAATATTTTGAGAGAACCAACGCTGGGTATTCTTAAGTGCAATATCAGATCGTGTACGACTCCCCTTTATTAAAACATCAAAGTCCGCATGCATTAACTCATGAAAAATAGTCGATGCTAAGATAGTGAACTGATACTCTTGTCCAGTTGGAAAATCAGACGAGCTAACAATTCGATCTCCACGCCAATTCTTTTGTCGTAAAACAATCGTGTTCGTTTTGTCGTTATATGTGGCCTCTGCACCACTTTTATTCATTAACCATTTCTCAAAAACATTTGGTTTTCTGACTCTAATCTTTCTTACAACATCATCTAAGCGTGAAAGCTTCAATCCTAATTCATTTTCTAGTGAGTTAGAAAAATCAGATATTGCTACCGGAGAAGAGGCCAAGACATAAGTTGAAAGTAATAAAGTGAGTATCGATTTCATATCCATAATTAGACCCAATAAGCCTTAATAAGACTAGTTATGTAAGAAAAGATAAGAGTTTTAAGCGTGTGATATTACGTTGCTACCGTGGCCATCACGTTTATTATCTAAATGTTCTGATACTTGGTTAACAAAAGGGATCTTTACAATTACCTTTGTTCCACTCTTCATACTCATGAAGCTAATTTCACCGTCAATTCGTTTGATGATGTAGCAAAGTATGCTAAGGCCCATTCCACTGCCCAGTTCGTTACGAGTACCACTACTCGATCTCACTTTTGAGAAATTCGTTACTGATGAAATAATATCGTCAGAGATACCGCCCCCTGAATCAATAACACTAAAGTACACATGAGTTTTATCGTGAATCATTGAGAGGTAGACTTTTGAACGTGGCTCAGAGAACTTCAAGGCATTAGAAACAAGATTACCTAAAATCGAGTTAACTAAACTCTCCTTACTAATGGGTAGCGAAGCTTCGATATTTTGATGGGGATAAGTGACAACCAACTGAACTCGCTTCTTGTTAAAGTCGTCTTGGTAGTGAGAGACAACAGACTTTACTATTGACGAAAGCTCCACATCATATGAAAGATTATCTTTATTAAATTGCTTACGAATCTCTGCTTTAAATTTGATGAGCTCACTTAAACGATCATAGGCTAACTTTACATAGGTCAAGTTCTCATCTTTTAACGCCCTTGAAAGACTTAAAGACAGAAAATTTAAGTCATTTGAAGTATCATGAATAACGGCCTTATAAACTGCATTAATAAGCTTTAACTCTTCTTGTAATTTATAATCACCATCAACTTTCTTTTCTAAGATCTTAACCAGAAGCCCTAACATGATTGCAATATAAGTGATGACGCCCGCACTCCAGCCCCAAGTCCCAGAGCCCTTTATTTCAAAGGTAAATGGATAGGAAAATGTGACTATTCCTGCGATAGCAAAAATAGTAAAATAGAAAAAATTCACAACATACTTTATTCGTTTACCAAAGTAGGCCAATGCATAGATACCAGGAGTGAAACTTCCGATGGCCACAGTAAGGGAATAATATTCAGACTCAACCCCAGCTAAATACAATAAAAAGCCAGCAATGCCACTTAAAACAAAAAGACTCATCAACTCAACTCGATACTGGCTTAATCGATTATTTAGAAAGAAATTACATATCAAATAAAGTGGAATGAATTTTAAGCCAAAGAATATGACGTCGAGTTCCATCCACTGAGCACAATAAAAACGTGTAGCATAGAGGAAGAAATTAAAAATTAGGGCCATTTTAAATTGCTGGTAGTCACTTTCTTTATCCACCATTGCAACAACATAAGTACTGACAACGCACAGAAGTAGAAATGATAAGAGTACGATATATAGGGCCGTCATATTATCCATACATCAAAACTAACATAGTGGAATATATGAACAATTGAAGAAAGGATAACTTAGCTTAACTTTTATTCGAAATTAGCTAATAAAAAAGGCCAGCTATAAAGCTGGCCTCTTCTATATGTAAATTTATTACTTTAATCCTAGTTACCCACCAAAATCGTCAAGCATGATATCGTCGCGCTCAACCCCTAGGTCAAGAAGCATATCGATTACACACTTGTTCATGATAGGAGGACCACATAGGTAGTACTCACAATCTTCTGGAGCTGGGTGCTTAGCAAGATACTCATCGTGAAGTACTTGGTGAATGAACCCAGTGTAACCTGTCCAATTATCTTCCGGTAGTGCATCTGAAAGAGCAACGTGCCAAGTGAAGTTATCATTTTCGGCCTGTAGACCGTCGAAGTCTTCAACATAGAACATTTCTCTAACTGAACGAGCACCGTACCAGAAAGTCATCTTACGTTTAGAGTGTAGTCTCTTTAGTTGGTCAAAGATGTGTGAACGCATTGGCGCCATACCAGCTCCACCACCAACGAATACCATTTCTTTATCAGTGTCACGAGCAAAGAACTCTCCGAATGGACCAGAGATTGTAACTTTGTCACCTGGCTTACAGCTAAAGATATAAGAAGACATTTTCCCTGGAGGAGTTCCCTTAGGAGCTCTTGGAGGAGGAGAAGCAATACGCACGTTAAGCATAATGATTCCCTTTTCTTCCGGGTAGTTTGCCATCGAGTAAGCTCTGATAGTTTCTTCGTTTACAGTTGAATTATACTGCCAAAGATTGAAGTGATCCCAATCTCCACGGTATTCTTCTTGTACGTCGAAGTCTTTGTAATCAATTGAAAGCCCTGCTGGTCTTTCGATTTGAATATAACCACCAGCTCTAAAAGGTACAGACTCACCTTCTGGAAGCTTAAGCTTAAATTCTTTAATGAAAGTCGCAACGTTATCATTTGAAATAACCTCACATTCCCATTTCTTAACACCAAAGACAGACTCTTCAACTTCAACTTCCATATCAGTTTTGATACCAACCTGACATGCAAGTCTTAAGCCTTCACGAGCTTCTTTCTTTGAGATATGTGATAATTCAGTTTCAAGAATTTCACCACCACCTGCGTGAACGTGAACTTTACACTGACCACATGTACCCCCACCACCACAGGCAGAAGATACGAATAGTTTTTGATCGGCAAGAGCGTTAAGTAGTTTACCACCAGCTGGGATATGAACCACTTTCTCACCATTGATCGTTAGCTTAACGTCACCACTTGATACTAGCTTTGATTTAGCAAAAAGAATTACTAAAACAAGAGCAAGAACCACAACGGTAAACATTAAAACACCAAGAATAATTGCATTCATAATATTTCCTTTTTATTACTTACCGTTACTAAAGTTGGATTCCTGAAAAACTTAGGAAACCAAGTGCCATTAGACCTACAGTGATAAAAGTGATCCCAAGACCTTTTAGTCCATCTGGAACATCACTGTACTTCATTTTTTCTCTAATACCTGCAAGAGCAGCAATCGCTAGGGCCCAACCGAAACCAGAACCGATACCGAAAACAACAGACTCTCCAAAAGTATAATCTCTTTCTACCATAAATAGTGATCCACCCATGATGGCACAGTTAACAGTAATAAGAGGTAGGAAAATCCCAAGAGCGTTATAAAGAGCTGGCATAAATTTATCTAGGAACATTTCTAGGATTTGAACCATCGCCGCGATAACACCGATGTAACAAATTAGACCTAGGAATGAAAGATCTGTACCAGAGATCCCTGCCCACTCAAGAGCATTTTCTTTTAGTAAGTAGTTATAAAGTAGGTTGTTAATAGGGATTGTAATTGTTTGTACAACAACAACCGCTACACCAAGACCAATAGAAGTCTTAACCTTTTTCGAAACTGCTAGGAATGTACACATACCTAGGAAGAATGCTAAGGCTAAGTTTTCAATGAATACTGCTTTAATAAATAAACTTAAATAATGTTCAAACATATTTCACCTACCCTTACATTTCTTCTACTTGATCTTTCTTCCAAGTACGTAGTCCCCAGATGAAAAAACCAATTAAGAAGAATGCAGATGGTGCAAGAAGTGCCATACCATTAGTTTGGTACCAACCACCTTCTCCAGTTGTTGCTAAAATAGATACTCCAAATAGCTTTCCTGAACCAAGAAGCTCTCTAAAGAATCCAACAAATACAAGTACGATTGAATAACCGATTCCGTTACCAACACCATCAAAGAATGACATGATTGGAGGGTTCTTCATCGCATATGCTTCCGCTCGTCCCATAACGATACAGTTTGTAATGATTAGACCAATATAAACTGACATCGATTTAGCAACGTCATAAACGTAAGCCTTAAGAACTTGATCTGTCACGATAACTAGTGAAGCAATAATCGTCATCATTACGATAATACGAATTGCACTAGGAACGTGATTTCTAATAAGTGATACGAATAAGTTAGAGAAAGCTGTAACAACTGTTACCGCTAAACACATAACTGCTACTGACTCCATTTTTGTCGTAACCGCTAGAGCAGAACAAATACCTAGGATTTGAAGTGCAATTGGGTTGTTCTCAAATAATGGAGAAACTACTGTTTCTTTAAAATTCATTATTCACCCCCACCTTGTGTGAATTTGTCAATGAATGGTCCAAATGCATCGTCACCCATCCAATAGCGAACAGTTCCTGTTACACCATTAGCTGTAAGAGTTGCACCTGAAAGTCCATCAATATCAAAGCTGCTTGCTTTATTAGCTTCACCTTTAATAACTTGAATTTGAGGTTTACCTGCATCACCAAAGATTTTCTTTCCTGGCCATACTGATCTCCAGTGTGGGTTATCAATTTCACCACCAAGACCTGGAGTTTCACCGTGAGAGTAGAAACCAATACCTTTAACAGTATTAAGATCTGTCTCAAGAACTAGGAAACCGTACATTGTTGACCAAAGACCTTTACCGTGAATTGGGAAAACAACAGACTTAGTTGTCTCACCATCTTTTACGAAGAATACTTTAGAGTATTTCGCACGGAACTTGATTTTTCCTTTGTCCTCAGATGCAGGAATTGCGTAGTTCATTTTTGGATCTTTAGCAGCTTTAACAGCATCAAATTTAGTAACATCCATATCTGTTACGTAGTCACCAGTTTTAAGATCAACTAGTTTCTCTTCGATTTGCTTATAAGCTTCTAAAATTTCTTCTTTAGTAGCAGTCGCCTTTACAAGACCTGCAGTCATAAGAAGGTTTTTCTTAACGTCTAAAACTTTATTCTCATCTTGAAGTGGCTTTAGTGAAACCGCTGACCAAGATACGACAACTGAACAAACAACACATAGGATTGTTGCTACGATCAGAGTTTTTGCAGTACTATCATTACTCATCACTGCCCCCTTAAGCCGTTTTGTATCCGTTTGCACGTTTTTTGATATTTCCTTGAATTACAAAGTAGTCAATTAAAGGTGCAAAACAGTTTCCGAAAAGGATTGCAAGCATAGTACCTTCTGGGAAAGCTGGGTTAATAACACGAACAAGGATAACCATGAAACCGATTAGAGCACCATAGAACCAGTGTCCTTTGTGTGTCATAGAAGCTGATACTGGATCAGTTGCCATAAACACTGTACCAAAAGCAAAACCACCGATCACTAAGTGCCAAAGTGGAGTTACTGAGAACATCATATTTGTATCAGAACCGATAGCATTTAAAATTGCTGAAGTAACAACTGCTCCAAGAACCATTGAAAGCATAATTCTCCAAGAACCGATACCTGAGATGATTAGAACTGCTGCTCCGATTAAACAAGCAAGAGCTGAAGTCTCACCCATTGAACCTGGCATAAATCCTAAGAAAGCATCTTGCATTGAAGTTGTGATTGCACCAACACCACCAAGAGCTGCCTGAGAAAGAGCTGTTGCTCCAGTGAAACCATCTACTGCAGTCCATACTGCGTCCCCTGAAATTTGTGCAGGATATGCAAAGAAAAGGAATGCACGAGCAGTAAGTGCTGGGTTAAGGAAGTTTTTCCCTGTACCACCGAAAACCTCTTTACCGATTAAAACACCGAAAGAGATCCCTACAGCAACTTGCCATAGAGGAATTGTTGGAGGAAGAGTTAATGGAAATAGCATCCCTGTTACAAGGAAACCTTCGTTAATCTCGTGACCTCTAACGATTGCAAATAGTGCTTCCCAGAAACCACCAGCGATTTGAGTCACTAGGAAAATTGGGAAGAAGTATAAGAAACCGTGAAGTAGGTTTGCAACTAAGCTTTCTGGAGAGAAACCTGCACCAAGCGCCATGATGATATCAGCACGCCAACCTTCAGGAGTCATACCAGCCGCTGCAAGAGCAGAGTTAGCCTGGAAACCAGTATTGTACATTGCCATAAACATTGCTGGAATAAGAGCAATAGCAACTGTGATCATTAATCTTTTTAAGTCAAGTGCATCTCTAACATGAACTGAACCTTTCGCTACTCCACCTGGAGTATAAAGGAAAGTATCGATCATTTCATAAACAGCATAAAACTTTTCGAATTTCCCGCCTTTAGCGAAATTATCATGTTGAGAATCTAGAAGTTTGCGCAACATTGTAATTATCCTTCTTTCTCAATAGTAGTTAAACTTTCTCTTAGAGCTGGACCAAAATCAACTTTACCAGGACTTACGAAAGTACATAGTGCTAAATCTTCTTCATCTAGCTCTAAACAACCAAGCTCTACAGCGTAGTCATTGTCTTTTGTAACAAGTGCTCTTAAAAGTTGAGTTGGTAGCATATCAAGAGGCATTACCTTTTCGTATGACCCTACTGGAACCATTGCTCTATCAGAACCATGAGTAGCAGTTGTGAAATCGAAAATTTGCCCTGGCTTTAACCAGTGTAGGAAAGTACGCTTAACAGAGAATTTATTAAGACCTGGCTTGTGCCATCCTAAGAACTCTCTTTCACGACCTTCAGTAAGTAGAGAAATTTGGTTGTGGAAACGACCTAGGTAAGAAAAACTTCCAACCATTGCGCGACCGTTGAAAACCGAACCAGAAACAACTCTCACCTCACCTTGTCCAACTTTTCCTGAAGTAACTTCACCTAAATGAGCACCTGGAACTGTTTTAACAAGAGTTGGGTTTACAGATGCAGGACCTGCAATTGAGATAATTCTTTCAGTTGAAAGTTCACCTGAAGTGAAAAGCTTACCGATTGCGATTACATCTTGGTAACCAATCGACCAAACAATCTTCTTAGCGTTTACAGGATCAACAAAGTGAATGTGAGTTCCTGCGTTACCTGCTGGGTGAACACCAGCAAATTCCTTCACTTCAACTTTAGTCGTTGAAGGCTTTGGAATATTAACTCCAGCTGCTTTACAAACAAAAGTTCTTCCATCAGTTAGTTTTGAGATAATCTCAACACCATTCGTGAAATCTTCGCTTGCTTCAGCAATTACTACTGCTGGATCAGCTGCAAGAGGATTAGTATCCATTGCAGTTACGAAAATAGAGTGTGGCTCAGAACCTAAAGCTGGTGCCTTAGAAAATGGCCTTGTTCTGAAAGCTGGCCATAGACCTGACTCAACTAAAAGAGCTTGAACAGCTTCTTTCGTTAAATCTTTTACTCCAGTCCCTTTAAAGTTTTCAAATGTAACTTGCTCGTTACCTGAAACTTCAATTACTAAAGTTTCAAACGCTCTTCTTGCACCACGGTTAATTTCAATAACCTTACCGCTGATAGGTGCTGTATAAAGAACACCTTCAACTTTCTTACAAGAAAATAACGCCTGACCTTTTTTAACCTCGTCACCTACTTGAACAAGCATAGTTGGCTTCATTCCAACATAGTCTGGCCCAGTAAGAGCGACTTTAGTCACTTGAGGTCCTACCTCAATCTTTTGTGATGGCTTCCCACTGATAGGAAGATCCAATCCTCTCTTAATGTGAATCATAGCGACAAATCCCGTTATCTTGGTTTGTTAACAATAAAATATTTATGAAATTATTAGTTTTTTAACAGAAATACATAAAGTTGTAACCCTAATTTTAACTAATCACACCACCGCACTTAGCGACCATGACGCGTTAAAACAAAGGCTATTTAGTCGACAATTATCGACCACAACACTTCTTAAATTTCTTGCCTGAACCACAAGGACATTGGTCATTGCGTCCAACTTTAGCACCATCTCTCTTAACCTGCGCTACGATTGGCTCACCGTCAACGAAGAACCAGTCTCCATCAACCTTAACAAATTCAGAACGCTCATAATGCACATGGTCTTGGCCACCTAAACCAAAAGTCGCCTTAAACTCAACCATTCCCCAGTCATCTCTCTCAGTTCCTTCTGCAGTGTCAACGATCTCAAGACCCTTCCACTCAGATTGTGATGACCACGCCTTGATTTCATTTACATCCATATCATCTCTGTGATCAGGGTGAGTTGAATCAACGATGAAATCAATATTGCCGATTGTATAAGCAAAGTAACGTGCGCTCATAAGTTGAGCTGCAGTTTGGGCCTTGGCTTCACCCTTAACAATTGCTTCACATGTCTTTGTATCAAGACCAGAATTACTCATAATAAACTCCATTTAATATCGATATAATAAGTCGGTAAAATTTGTGTTTGTTTCATCAAAATATACCTTGCTTTCTAGTAGTCGACTAGAAATAAATGTAAAATGCTCTCTAAGCATTTTCTGGTATTTTGTACGACTTC
Organism: Halobacteriovorax sp. RT-2-3; assembly: GCF_047085075.1. Classification (NCBI taxonomy): domain Bacteria; kingdom Pseudomonadati; phylum Bdellovibrionota; class Bacteriovoracia; order Bacteriovoracales; family Halobacteriovoraceae; genus Halobacteriovorax; species Halobacteriovorax sp. RT-2-3. The sequence continues at coordinate 901,559 of NZ_JBKIYF010000001.1, forward strand.
GACGAATGGCATATTCATCTTTAAACTCAAGATCTTCGATCTGGCGATCGAGTTCTTTATCCGTTGGAACTGTTAGATAAAAATACTTTAACTTGGATGCAAGAATTGGCAGACAATACTCTAATTCCTCATCTGTGAGATATTGAAATACACTTGTGCAAACACCAAGATCAAAAGATTTCTTACTCTTCTCATTCTTGCGACACCAGCTAACAATATCCATTCTCTCTAACTTAAACTGAGTTGATTCAATTTTGTTTATTTCACGCTCTTTTACAATTTTGTAAGCGTATTCACTGGGCTCAATTCCATGGGCCTTATATGGCTTAAACTCGTCTAAAAGTGCCTCAAATAAATGACCAAGGCCAAAGCCTAAATCAATAATAGAATTGATATCAATATACTCTAATCCAAATAAATTTTTAATATAGCCAACGTGCTGCTCGACATTGCCTATTCCATCCATTTGATCAGCTTCTTCATAATTTACATCCCAATAGTCCTGGGAAAAACCAAGAGAACCTTTTTCTTTCATTTTATTTAACCTTTAGTGTCTTTCCGATTAAGTATGCATTCGAAATAAATCGGTAGATACCCACAGAGAAAATTGCCCCCCAAAGAAGCAAGAAGGATTGATTTTGATAGCTCAAATACGCCAGTGGCACAAAGCACGTAAAGAAGGCTATCACCATGTGACGACCTAAGAAATCAAAGCGATTGATTCCAAAGACTAGCCCATCATAGACATATGCAATTGAAACAGGAATTTGAGCAATGGCCAAGAAATAAATAATGCCTTTAATCGTTTCATGAATACTTTCATCGTACGTAAAAAGTGAAATTAATGGGCCATTGGCAAAAGTGAAAATGAAACAGAAGATAATTCCAATAATCCCCCCCATAAAAAGAAGCTTATGAAAGATATCTTTTAAGTGCTCATGGCCTTCATTTTTGAAAAGTGTCCCACCTATAATATTTCCAGAAGTCGCGACTCCATCAGTAAAGAAAGATGCAAATAACCATAGGTTGAGAATAACCTGATGAGCAGCGAGGGCCTTTAAAGAGATTGAGCTCGCAACTTTTGTGGCCAAGAAAAAACTTAGAGTTAAAAAAGCCGAGCGCATAAAAACATTGATAGAACTTTTTCCAATATGAAAGGCATCCGCTAACATGATTTCTTGTTTTAAAAACAAATGACGAATTTTTTCGTGAGTCAGAATAAAGTATAAACTTATTAGAAAGCCTACAGCATTAGCAAAAATCGTAGCGGCCGCAACGCTTGAAAGCCCCATATTAAGTTGATAGAGACCTAGGTAAGACAATACAATATTAATCGAAGTTGCTACCCCAATGATTCCTAAAACGATATTAACTTTCGCCATTCCTCTTAGAACTGATAAGGCCGACATAAATAAAAGAATAAATACATGGCCATATAGTCTGGTTAAAAAATAGTCATCACATAAAGAATAAAGATCCTTCGTGACACTCAAAAATTCATAAACATAGTGGCGTGCGGGAACAAAAATGAGAATGAGAAAAAGTCCAATCGAAAAAGCGATTAGGAAAGTCACCTTAATAAGCGAAACTACATTCTCATACTCACCTTTAGCTAGTTTTTGAGAGATTGCTTGGATTGGTGCATGGACCAAGAAGTTAAACATCCAGGTAATAGATGAAATAACCGAAACACCAATGGCCATCGCGGCCAGCATTTTTGTATCAAAATTTCCAACAAGTGCAGTATCAACAATTGAGCTTAGAGGCTCAAGCATTGATGCGAGTATGGAAGGGATAGAAAGGGCCCAAAGGCCCTTGTATGTTAACCAGTTGCGGTCCAAAATTTTTACTTTGTAAATTTTAGTATTTAGTTACTGCAGAGAAGATTGCAATAAAGATTAACGCAAGGATTAAACCAAGACCTGCTAGACGGTTTGATTTCATACGTTTTGCAAGGATTGGCCCAAGCGCAGAAACTGCAACCCATAATCCAACTTTTACTTTTACCCATACTGGCCAACCAGCACCGTGGCTAACACCGATACGAGCAAGAAGCCCCATACCACCTACGAAAAGTAGGAAACTTGCAATCCCAGATGTAATTTTAAAAAGCTTTCTGTTTTGCGCTTCAGTACTTACAAATTGTGGTGCAAATGCAGCAACCATAAGAACAACCATAAACACGTGAAGTACTTTGTAAAATTCATAACTCATTTCTTTTCTCCAATTCTCTCTTCAAGACTCGTCATTCTATCATTTAATATTGTTAAAGTTTTATTAACTTTTGCTAGCTCTCTTTCTAGCATTAAATCTTCTCTATGTAGACTTGATTGCATCCCTTCTACATTTCTTTTTAAGACTTGTACACGTCTTCCGATCGTAAGAAATTGTCGACCGAGCATGACATTTGCAAAAATAGCGGTATAAGTGGCAAATAGCCCTGTACCAAAGATCATAAGAACGACAGCAATAATACGCCCAGCAAATGTGACAGGAGTAATATCACCATAACCAACAGTTGTTATTGTCGTAAACGCCCACCAAACAGCATCCCCAAGTTCAATAACTTTTGGGTTATGCCCTTTTTCAAGATGTAGAAAGACGAAGGCGAAGATAATAACGCCAAGGTTCCCCATGATTGTAATAAACCAGAAAGCAACAGTTTTGAATAAATAAATAAAGCGTTCAACAAATACGCGAAAGCCTGTGCGCAAAACTAACCTCTTCTACAAAATTTTAATTTAATATATAATATTTAATATGAGCTATTTTGGAAACAGCAATAAAGGAGAAAAGATCCTACGCGGTGCATACAACTACTACCGCAAGGATAGTCTCTATGCTGAAGAAACATTTGAAGTTTACCGCAGACCAAAACTCCATCAAATCTACTTTGAAGGAGAAATGCTGGCGCGTGTAATGACTGGTGAGCTCTTAAAAATCAATGTCGCCTACACCGTTGATAAAGAGTACACACCTGTTAAAGTTCAAATTATTAAAAGCCTCGGGGAACAAATCTCAAAAGAGATTTTCTTATTTGATCATTCAACAAGTGAACTCAAGTACCAATTTGATTGCGATGGTGAAGTTAAGCTAGAATCTATTACGACTTCTCCAAAATTCTATGTCACAACACCGCTGAGCTGCTGTAGTATGCTTTTTCTTTGGTCAAAGAAATTTGATTCCGTTGGAAAGAATTACTATTCGTTCTTTTCCACTAATAATCAGTGGAAATACGAAGGTCCAATCATTAATAACAATATTGTTGTTGAAAGAGCAGCTCAAACATCAGAGTCCATTAAAATTGCAGGGGCCACTGTGACAGCTGTTCAGTACAAATTATTTGAGAAATTAGATTCTGATGATGCCAAAGATATGAAAGTTGATCCTGAATTCTTAAGCATCTGGTTATCCCAACACCAAACAATTCCTTATATTATTAAAGACAAGCAAGGAACTAATATAACGATAAAGTATCTTAACAACCTCGATCGAGGCTAAGAATGAAAAGGCTGTGGACAGGATTATTTCTAATCGTTTTGACATCTTCTTGCGCAGGTAAAATTTGGTTAGAAAGCACTAAGCCTGACTCGAAAGCTATCAATAGCATCCTGTCTAAAGAAAATGGTGAAAGTTCAAATTTAAATTTAAAACTTAATCACTCCGACAAAGTAGAATTCACTCATAACTTTAGGCCTTGTTGTGCTTTTGGTACTAATTTCACAGTGGCCCTCTTATCAATACCTATCCCCTTTTTTAAAGAGACAAATACGGTCAATTACGATTCTCTTGGAACCCATATATACAATATAGAAAAATTTTCAGCAGAAGAGATGGCCTCAATCGGTAAAAGAACGCCAGAGGTAAATGGCCTAATTTATACAAGAAGAGGTGGTTTGATCGATACTGCACATATCAGAGATACTGCAGATGTCACGCTTACGCTCTTCTATAAAATTTATCCTAGGCTTGGAACAAATTTTGAAATTGAGTTACCTCGAGAAATTGGTAAACGATCAATTCTTTTCAATGCTTTTGATACAAGTAAAATGGAAGGAAAAGATAGAATCTTCCTAAGCTCTGCACTAGCGGCCAAACTTGCTTACGAGATGGCAGTTTCACACGAATTTGCCCAGTGGCATGGTTATAGGAATGTCTCAATATTTCCAGAGGAGCAATCAGCTTACTCACCAGAAGATCTCTATTCAAATATACTTGGTGCAAAACTTGCTTCGGCCCTAATCAACGAACAGCTCATCTTTTCAAGTATTCAGTATAATTTGAATATGACTTCTTGGCTTGAGCAAACTTTAAAAGAGTTAGGGCCTGTCGATAAAGAAGAAACTCAAAGACTTCTAATGACGACGAACAAAATATGGTGGGATCAAGATATTAGATTACCTGATAAGTTCATGCTGAGAAAAAGGGATTATAGCTTATCGTTAAGGCTCTCTCCTCTTGAAATTCCGACTTCTCCGCTAAAAGATCCAGCGACACTTGAAATTAAAGAATTTTTTAGAAATTACAACTTAGATAAAATTGCAATTCTTAAGCTTGAAATTGATCCTTCATTCGAAGATAAATTTAATCATGTTCCAAAACATATTTGGAATAAGAAGCTAACGATTAAAGACCTTAGAAAGATTGCTCAATACGATAAAGAATTTGACGACAATTACCTTAAGAATAATTAACTTCAAAAAACGTATATAATATAGATCTATGAAGAATAATCTACTTTCACCTATTCTCGCTTTACTCTTGTTGGCAACTTCATGCGCAAAACTTCCGGCCAGCAGAAGTGAAATTAAAAAGAAAAATAATACACATATTTCAAAACAATTATCACCATTCATGTCTGATGGTTGCTCAAAGTGGCCAGACGGAACAATTTCAAAACCCGATGCATGGTTAAAATGTTGCTTTATTCATGACCAGCACTATTGGCTTGGTGGAACTGAAGCACAGCGATTTAATGCAGATCAACAACTAAAGGCATGTGTAAAAGAAGAGTTTACTGATTGGATGTCGATAGTCATGTACCTTGGAGTGCGTATTGGAGGAGGCCCTCAATACCAGACCTCTTATCGTTGGGGCTACGGTTGGAACTACGACAGAGGCTATATTCCTTTAACACAGGAAGAAATCGATTATGCAAAAACAGTCGCTCCAAAAGAGTTCGAAGATATTAACAAATATATAAGGAGAACAAATTAATGAAGCTCATCATCTCTCTAATAATTCTCCTAAGCTCTTTAATGAGCTTGGCCCAAGAAATGCCAGTTAATAAAGTAAGTGAAGAAAAACCTCGCTATTTTCCAATCTGGGGAGAAGAAGCAAAGAAGATGGGCTACACACTTCCTCGAGCTTATGGAATCAATATTTCAAGAATTGAGCACGATGAAAAATTTGGTGTAAAAAAAGCAACTCTAAACGGTGAAAATTTATTTGATGCACTCCCTGTAACAGGAGATGTAAAAGTCGATACAGAAACAAAAATAAATATGATTCGTACAGACTTCTGGCTTTTACCATTCTTTAACTTATATCTTGGGATTGGTCAGATTCATTCTGATGTACAACTTGAGTTTAAAACTCAATTGCCAATCGTTGGTGCCCAACAACATAAAATTCCATTTAAAGCGACTGGGACAGTTGCAAACCTTGGAGGAGTTCTTGTCGCTGGTTACAATAATTGGTTTGCAATGACTAATGTTAACTTAACTGACGTTATCATTGAAGATGAATTAGATGTGAGTCTTTATAGTATTGCTTTCCGAGGTGGATACAACGCTGGCAAACTTCAAATTTTTACGGGCGCTATGTATATTGATAGTGATATTAAAATCACTGGCTCACGCCAAGATATTGTCCTCAACGTAAGCCTTTCTTCATATGGATGGCACGGACTTGCGGGCCTCAATTACGAAATCAATCGTGAATTCGGATTAACCACAGAACTTAGCTTTGGCGATCGTTACATGTATCTTTTAGAATTTGGCTACCGTTTCTAAGTCCTAATCAAGGGTATTAACAAAATCTTTAGAAGCTTCAAGAGCATCCTTAAAATTTGTGCGATGAATTTGATATGGCTCCATTTGCTTTGTTAGCTTGGACATAGTCGAATTCTTCCACTTCTTAATACGAGAATCAATAACAACAACCGCTCCTGCATCCGACTCAGTTCTTAAAAGTCTTCCAAGCTTTTGATGAAGGTTTCTTGTTCTGTGTGCAAGATAGTAATCTTCAAATTCATTACCGATATTAGTTTCATAGTACTCACGACGAAGACGAATAACTTGCTCCATTGAAAGATCAGGGATTTTATCAATGAAAACAAATCTCAGAGCATCACCTGGAACATCAATCCCCTCTCCAAACGACTCCATTCCGATGAGAATACCATTACCACTTTCTTTGAATTCTTCCACAACATTGGCACCCATTCCTTGAACGAAAACAGGTAGCTTGCCCTCAAATTTATCCAGCATATATTCCACGGCCTTTTCAAAACGAGCGCGTGCAGAGAATAGTAAAAGGGTTCTACCATCAATATCCTCAATGAATGGTGTTAGACGATCACAAATAGTCTTTACAAAATCTTTGTCATAAAGCGATGGTGTATCGTCACACAAGAAAACTTTTGTACGATTCTTATAATCATATACTGAAGGTAGATAAAGCCCTGTTCTAAAGCGTCTTTCAGGCTCACTATAGAGGTAGCCCGTCGACCACTCCATACCACGACTTCCCTGATCTCCATGCTCATTACCAAGAGTTGCAGAAGTATAGACAACAGATGATGAGGTCTGCAGAAGCTGGTCATGTAAGATACGCCCAGTGTTGATTGGGCCTGCAGTTAGTAAGAAGCCTTGTTGTTCATGATACTTCATTGATAAAGAATGAGGCTGCGATGAGCTTTCAATCTTTAATAAGACAGCTAGAGCATTCATCACATCTTCAAGCTGACCGACAAATGCTTCAAAACGAGTCCAAGCAGTAATTTCACCTTGGCCTTGCATATCACTTGCCTGCCAACGAATTGTATACGGATATAATCTTTCATAAACTGATTTTAGAAGATAGAAAATACTCTCCAGATGGTGGAAGACACTTAAGCGAAGTCCTTCTTTTTCTGTTGGCATAATCATTGGAAGCTCATTCCAAAATTTATCTGTATAGCGAGGCATCTTTTTAAAGATCATCTCAAACTTTTCTGGAAGCTCAAATAAGTGATCTCTAAGCATAGAGGCCGTATCAATTGATAACATTCGAAGAGACGAAATCTCTTCCTCTTGATTTTCTTCAATCATTGTATTGATTAAGTAGAAAAGAGAACCTAAACCTTGTAGGTTTTGAAATTGTTTGTGAAGACTTTCAAGATCACTTTGTGCCACTTCTGCAGAAAAAGCCTTTGTCGCCTCACCTTCAATTTTATGGGCCTCGTCCACAACCACGTAAGCAGGTCTAGGAAAAGACTTTGTCCAAGAAAACATCAAAGCGTGGTTTCCGATAATAATATCAGCTTCCTTAGCGTCTTTTAAACCTCGAATATAAGTACAGTTGGCGTAGAATGGGCACTGCTTACTTGAGCAAGCGCGGTAATCTACGGCCAAGTCTTTTTGAGCTTGCGTAAAGTTTTCAAGCTTCATACGAAGAACAAATGGGAGATCATCTTTAGAGATCATATGTTCAAGCGCACTATTTGAATTGTGATAGAAAAGAGATTCAAAATAGATATCTGCAAACTTATCTTTTATGTCATTACTTTGAGAAAAAAGGTCTTCCTCATTTTGTCTTTGAGTAAATAGAAGTTCGCAAAAGTGGTTACTTGAACCAATGAGCTGGCGAATCTTCAGATCTTTTGGTGAAACTCCTAAAAGTTTATGAAGTGCCGGAACATCTTTATTCATGGCCTGGGCCTGAAGAGTCTTTGTCCCTGTAGCAACAAGAACTTGCTTCTGTTCACTTAATGCAAATAGTGCACTTGGCACTAAGTAGCCAAGAGTTTTCCCCGTTCCAGTTGGCGCTTGCACCATGGCGTGAATATGATTCTTAAAAGATTGGCCAACTTTAAGCGCCAGATCCTCTTGTGACTTACGATAGCGATAGCCATTGAATAATGTCGAAACCTTCTCTTCATTGCTAAAGATATTTTTTACGTTTTGCCCGTTAAAAGTTATATCGAAATTTTGCTCATACACCTGCTTATCTTCAAGTGTTTTAGGATATGCCCACTCTAGGGCCATCTCAATATGAGCTGCTGGATCAAAATCTATCTGCTCAGAGATTTCAAATAGCTCTTCTTCATAAAGACATAGAAACCTAAAGAACCAATAATCATGAAGTGAGTACTTATGCATTATTGACATCATGAAGTTATATTTACCGGCATCTTTCTTTGTCATAAGTGTTGCGACAATTACAACTTTTAAAAGATCAACTGAATCCTGAAACCCTCGGTGTAATTCTTTTTCAGCTAATCCAAAACCAACAATAAAGTTTTCAAGTTTAAGTGAAGACATATGAGGGAAAAGGAGTGAAAGAAAATAAAGAGAGTCTTGCCAACGGTGACCTTCTCTAAAATCGAGTGTTTCAAAGTGATGGTCTAAGAAGCCGGCCTCAAAATCTGCGTTATGAGCGAGAATGTCGTGGCCATCTAACTCAAGAACTTCTCCAATAACATCATCAAGAAGCGGAGCACGCTTTAGCATTTTGTTATCAATACCTGTGAGTTTTTGAATGAACTTCGAAATTTCAAAACTAGGACGACATAGTGATTCATATTTATGAACAAGTTTAGTTCCTTCAAACTGAAGAAAACCAACATCAATTATTTCATCAACACTACAATCTGCACCTGTTGTCTCGATATCAAGAAGTGCCCATTTGCCTAGTGTGTTATTTTCTGTATTCATCGTATCCATGCTTCTTTACTGCTCCCATAGGCCTTCGCCTTTATTTAACTTAACATTGTTAAATCGTATTGATAATCACCTTTTTATGCCTTATTCTAGGCTACATATTATTAATAATTTCATTACGTAAGGGTGCGCCATGTCTTCAGCGACATTTTTTCAAATTCAATCATTTTTGATCCTATCTTTAATGATTTATGGAGTAACCCAGAGCAAAAAACGCCAGAAGCACGTTAAGATAATGTCTGGAGCGATGATTTGGGATGTTATTTTAATTCTACAAATTGAATTAAGCCGCAGTGCAATTGATAAAGCAATGGAAGTATTCCAATCGCAAACAGCTCTAAAGATTCACCTATTCTTTGCGGTTTCAAGCGTACTTCTTTACATCGCAATGGTTATCTCTGGCCGTATGATTCTAAAAGGTAATTCTAGCTTTATTAAAAAGCACCGTTACCTAGGTATTACTACTCTAGCGTTTAGAATTTTAACTTTTATCACAAGCTTCTATGCAGCTTCTAAAGTTGTACTATAAGAAAACGCAAAATAATAAAGCGAGTTATTTATGTTATTTGAACAAGTAAAAACAATCATCGAAGAAAATATCAAAGATTCACAAGTAATGATCTACGACCTAACTGGTGGAGGCGATCATCTTGGTATCACAATCGTGAGTGATGAATTTAAAGGTAAAATGCTTTTAGCTCAGCACAGAATGGTCATGGATATTTTAAAGCAAAAGTTAAGTGAAGACTTACATGCGGTACAGCTAAAGACGCTAACTGTTGAACAGGCAAAAAATCAGGGACTAATCTAGTCCCTGTTCATATTTTTTAAATAAAAATCAAATTGATTATTTCTTAGTGGTGATCATCCATCATCGCATCATCAAAATCTTTGCATGCAATTGCAAGTGACGCTGGAAGAAGGGCCCAGAAACCAACTAAACATAGTGCTACGAATACTTCTAAACTCATATTTTATTCCTTTTAATTAAATTTCTTTGAAATCTAATGACCATTATAGGTCATTTAGGCTTTCCTGACTAGAAAATTCGACTTCTGGGGTTTGCCCCTTATCGATTTCAACTTCCATAATCCTCTGAAATCTCTTAGAAATCTTTCCAGTTGTTATATTAATATTATTTACATCTTTAGTAACCGTCGCTAAGTGCTTAGTTAGATCGCCCCATCTCTTCTCATAGAGGCCAAAATCAACTCCTAGCTTATTAATCTCTTCGTGAAGAATCGACATATACTTAGATCGCTCCATATTCATCAGAACTGATTGAACTGTTGTTAAAGTGGCCATAAAAGTTGTCGGTGAAGCAATCCAAACATTCTTCTTTTGAGAGTAAGCAATAATATCTTCGTGATAGGCATGGATCTCAGCAAAGATTGCTTCTGCAGGTAAGAATAAAACGGCCTGCTCAGAAGTTTCCCCCTTAATAATATATTTTGAAGAAATATCATCAATATGCTTTTTAACGTTCTTCACAAATTCACGACGAGCAACAGTTTTTTCCTCAACCGATCCCTCAAACATTCTCTTAAAATTCTCTAACGGAAATTTCGAGTCCACACAAAGTCTTCCAATTGGCTCAGGAAGATCAAGCATGGCATCCACAAGCTTGTCATTTGATAGCTTAAACTGAAGTTTGTAGTACTTATCACCTTCTCCAAAGACAGACTTAAGAAGAGAAGTTAATTGAACCTCACCAAAAATCCCACGTGACTTCTTATCTGTTAATACCTCTTGTAGACTTACAACATTCGTTGAAAGAGATTCAATTTTCTTTTGGGCCTCATCAATTTTAGCAAGACGAGCAATGATTCCAGTAAAAGTTTCGTTAGTTTTTTTGAAACCTTCATTTAAGTTTTCTTGAACCTTATTATTAATCTTTTCAAGCTTTTCTTGAATAGCATGATTAGTCTTATCAAATTTCTTTTCAAGATCTTGAGTTAGCTGATCCTTAAAACTAAACATGTCTTTATTAAGTGCGCCCTTTGTCTTCATTAAGCGCTCTACAACGATCTCTCTAAGATTTGAAAAATTCTCCGCAAGCTGATTATTATTTCTAAAAAGCGTCTCTGTCATATCGTCTTTTTGAGAGCGAATAAGATTTGTCACTTCATCAAAATTAACCGTGTGTTCTTTCTTAAAAATTAGAAATAAGAAAGCTAAGATTACAACTTGTAAAACGATGACAATAATTATTGGAGTCATTAATTCTTCCCTTCAACTTTTGGCGTAACATATTTTTGGGCCTTTTGCTCTCGCCCTTTCTCTTTAATGAACTGTAGTCCATCAATCCACTTGCCTTGCACACGAACACCCCAGTGTAAGTGTGGAGCACTAGAACGACCAGTATTACCACTTAAAGCGATGACTTGACCACGCTTAACTGTTTCACCTTGCTTAACCTTGAATTTTGACAAGTGGCAATACATCGTGATGACACCTGCACCGTGGTCAATAAAGACGGCATTTCCATTAAAAAAGAGATCTTTAACAAGAATAACTTTACCATCATTCGAAGCTTTTACAGGAGTTGGCCTTCTGGCACGCATATCTGTTCCCGAGTGCCAGCTATTTTTCTTATCATTAAAGACACGACGGTTTCCATAATAGGCAGTAATTTTTGAGTTTAGTGGCTTAATAAACTCTTTATCAGTTAATGACTTTTCAAGTTCAGCAGTTGCATAGGCTTCTTTTTGTAACTTCACCTCTTCCTGCCAACGCTTAACATCCTCAGGAGCTAAATCCACGTGTTTTTTAGAAACCTTAATATAAGACTTCTTATACTCAAATGGCTTAACTTCAAAAGTTGCAATATGATATTGAACCTCTTGTCCGTATACTTCAGACTTTAGGTAACAGTGAACCGAAGTTGGTGCGTTTGTCTCTTCACCGTCTTTTGTTTCAAAATACCAATACTGCGGTGCCCAGACTGTTTCAAGCGTATTCCCTTTCACATTGTGGCCAAGTGTCTCTTCGCCACATAGAACGCGAAATTTCTCGCCAATGCTTGGCAATTGCAAGACGATTTTATTGACCTTACCGGGATAGGCCACACGCTGCTCAACTTCATAAGTACCAAGCTTAGGTAATGGCTTAATTCCAGCACATGAATAAATAAATAGAATAAAGAAAAATAGTAATAGCTTTGTGTGTTGTCTCATAAGAAAATTATGGCAAAGAAGTCACGTTTTTTAAACGCCTATTGCTTTAAAAGTACTAAAAATCAGGGTATAAACAAATATATTTATTTCGAAGGGGTAATTTAATGGCGATTATTAAGCCGCAAAATGCAAAAGGTACAAGAGATTTTGGTCCAATTGAGTCATCAAGAAGAAATCATATTTTTGAAACAATTAAAAAGAGGTTCCAATCTCACGGTTTTATGCCACTTGAAACGCCGGCCGTTGAAAACCTGAACGTACTTACGGGAAAATATGGAGAGGAAGGAGATAAACTTCTTTTTCGTGTTCTGAACTCAGGAGACTTTTTAAAGAAAGTAAAACCAGAAGATTTAGAAGAAAAGAATCTATCAGCTGTTTCGAGCAAAATGTGTGATCGTGGCCTTCGCTACGACCTAACAATTCCATTTGCTCGTTATGTATGTGCAAATCTTAATGAGCTGGCCCTGCCATTTAAACGCTACCAAATTCAGCCTGTATGGCGAGCTGATCGCCCTCAAAAAGGTCGCTATAGAGAGTTCTATCAATGTGATGGAGATATCATCGGAACAGAATCACTACTAAGTGAAGTTTCTCTAGTTGAGGTTTATCACGATGTATTTAAAGATCTAAAAATCGACGGTGTTGAAATCGTTATCAATAACAGAAAGATTCTTCAGGGTATCGCAAGTGTTCTTGGAGTTAGTGACAAACTAACTGATATGACAGTTGCCATTGATAAGCTCGATAAAATTGGTGCTGAAAAAGTTGGTGAAGAACTACTTGGCCGCGGATTCAATGAAGATCAAGTAAGTCGCCTCTCTACTCTACTAACACTTGAAGGTGACTCAGATAAGAAGCTTTCAACAATTAGAGAGTTCCTTGGTGCTGATGAAATTGGTAAGCTTGGCCTAGAAGAGCTAGAATTTGTTCTTTCAAACGTAAGAGAGCTTGGTATTGAAAACCTAGTATTTGACCCTACTCTGGCCAGAGGACTTGATTACTACACTGGCTGTATCTTCGAAGTTAAGCTAGTTGATGGTTCAATGGGAAGCATCGGAGGCGGTGGACGCTACGATGACTTAACAAGTATGTTTGGTCAAAAAGAGAAACTCTCAGGTGTTGGTATCTCATTTGGAGCAGAAAGAATTTATGATGTGATGCTTGATCGCGGCCTATTTGATGATTCAGTATCGAATATTGACTATTTAATTACAAATATTGATAGCAATTATACCCTAGAGTATCTAAAGCTAGCTAAAGAGCTTAGGGATAAAGGAAATCGCGTAGAAATTTACCCGACTACTGCAAAGCTAAAAAAACAATTAAACTTCGCCAATAAAAAAGGTGTTAAATGTGTAGTATTCTATGGTGAAGAAGAAAAACAAAATAATACGATCAAATTTAAAGGTATGAGAACAGGGAAACAATACATTCTCTCAAGAAATGAACTACCAGACATAAGTATTATAGAAAAGCACGAAAATACATTTGATGAAAGTGAATGCGAACCAATCATAGAATAAAAAAGCCACTCTAAGAGTGGCCTTTTTATTTCTAACGAAATTGATTCGTGTCGATTATCCTAGGATATCGTATGGACGAATTGTCTTTCTACCGTTAGCTGTACATCTCTTTTGAGCTTGATCAACTAGCCAGTATACGTACTCGTTCATTGCTTCAAGAGCGTCTGAAGATACGTTGTATCCTTTACCCTTAAGTGCTTCTTTAGTTTTTGAACCAACTAGTAGCATTTCTCTTTTAGATGCTTTCTTAGCTGTTTTCTTAGCTGCTTTTTTTGGAGCTGCTTTCTTTGCTGCTGCCTTCTTTGGAGCTGCTTTTTTCGTAGCTTTTTTCTTTGCCATTTTAAACCTCGTGTTTAGTGTTTTTAATGAAAAATTTGTAATAATGTAATTTTAAGTACCTGGCCTAAACTACGTCAATAAAAAAAACGGAATGCCTCTTTAATTTGTCGATAAATAGCACTAATCTCAACTAAATAAGTGGGTAAAATGGTCACCTTTGCACCGATTCCAAGCTTAAGCTAATCTTTAGTGATGGATAAACAAGCTATTAAAATTGCTTCAGAAAAAAGCAATAAATTTATATTAGCGTTTGAGAATATTACAAGTAATACAAACGTCTACGATACAGAAAAAAACCAAATACTGATGTTGGAATCACCTAGTAGTATTTGTGCAATTATTCCAAAGAAAACATGTGCTAGTGGGCACAAAATTAATCTCTACATCATTCAAAGCTCGCAGGTCCCAAAAGGTCAGCTAAGCGATATTACGAAACTTAGCAATGTCATAAAGCTTTCGAGTGAAGTCGTGGAGATTGAAGAGTATGGCCCTGAAGAAAATAAAGTTGTTTTTCGTTTACTAGAGGACAACATGAAGGAGCACAAGAAAATTGAAGCAGTGATCTTGGAAAGACAAGAGCGCTTCAATGAACTTTTAAATCAATATAGAAACACACACGAAGAATAAAGAATAAGAGACAGTTACGGAATTGAAGAAATGAATAGAGAAGCATTTTTTAACGACATGGAAGTTTTAGTAGTCGAGTCCATAGGAAACGCACGCGTGGCCTATGAGAATGCATTTAAAACTCTGGGGGTCCAGAGAAAGAATGTTCGATTTGCTAAAACTTTTGAAGATGCACTTAAAGAGATGAAAAGCTTTAAGCCTACTCTTGTATTCTCTTATGAAGTTCTAGCGGAAGGACGCTATAACCAAGTTCTTAAAGAGCACTTAAAAATACTTCCAAATCGTACAAAGAATAGTTTTATTCTCTTAACACAAAATGACTCTATTGATGCCATTTCAAGAATCGCGCAACAACAAGTCGATCTTGTTCTTCCGATTCCTTTTACAGTCGATAGCATCAAAGCACTTATGGAAGAACTTTACAAAATGAAGTCTTCCCCTAGTGAGTATAGACAGTTAATCAATGAAGCCTACGAGTATGTTGGTTCAAAGCATGACAAGGTTTTTGAGATCACGCAAAAAGCCCGTGAGCTATCAAAAAATCCATTTGAAACACACTACCTTGAAGGTCTTTGCCAGTTTAAAGAAGAAAAGTATGATGAGGCGATAAAGTCACTTGAACAAGCCTATGCTCTAAATTCAACAGACTTCAATACATTAAAGTTATTCTTTAAAGCGTATAAGCACCAAAAAAATTATTATATGGCACTTCAGTATTCATTAAAACTTCATGCTGCCTACCCTATTTCTCCAGATATGCTAAGAGATCTATCGATGGTTGCAGTTGCAGCGAGAAAGCATGAGCTTATCTTAAACTACTATGAGGCGTATAAGAAAGTGAATGAACCATCTGATGATATTAAAGATGCCATTGCTGCAGCTCTTGTTATCTATGTTCAATGTGAATTGGATAAGATTGATTTCGATAATACTTCAATTCAAGAACTTCTAAGAGACAAGAAATATAAGGATTCATTAAAGCTCTTAGAAGAAGCTTCAATTATCTGTACGACAAAGCCTGCAATTTTAGAGCGTATGCTAGTGGTTCTGGCCCATACGCCAGACAATAAAACGACTAAATTTATTCAAGTAAAACAAAAAGAGAAGTTTCCAAAATATGAGAATGCACCGTTGATGGATGCCCTTGTATGTGACAAAGATTCAACTGCTTCTCAATCATTAAAGATGGCCATTGATACACTAAACAGCGGCTATAAATCAGAAATCCTTTATGAAATCATCATTAAGCGCTCTATTGAGATGAACCGAAAGAAGGAAAGCACCCAAGAGTGGTATGAGCAGGCCATTAAAATCTTTCCAAATATGAAGGTCAGGCTCGATAAATTTTATAATGCTTAATGTAATTTCGAACACTTCGCTCCGCGCCGTACTATAAAGCCCTTTGCATAGGCCCACCAAAATTATATAAGAATAGGAAATTTTTGGGGGTATTTATGTTTAGAGCAGTAATCTTGCTAGCTGCTATTGTTTACTTAACTAGTACAATGGCGCAATTTCAAGCACCACAAATTCCATCTCATACACAAGCTCAATGTGTTGAGAAATTATGTGCAAATAATCCAGGTGAGTGTAGTTCAAGAACAGAGCATCGTATGATCTTTGATGCATGTTCAAGACAACTAGACTTAGGATGTATTGATTTATCAATGAAGCTTATTTCAAGCTATGAGCAAAATGAAATTGAAGAGATGGTTTCAATTGCTCGCTCTTGTCAGTATGTATCTGGATATGCTCATCAAACAGCAATGAAGAATATGTACCGTTATGATCGTGATGAATTCTCAGAGATCACTTTTATTAACTCGAGACTTTGGCTTGTTCAAAACTCTTGTTTAGCAAGTGCTCTTTCAAGACTTCACCCAAGAGACTTTGATAGTCTTGAAGACTTAAAAGCGATTACAAATCAATGTACTGGAACTTTTGATGTAGCCTGTTTTGAAAAGCAGTGTAAGTCAAAATATTCATGTAACGATCAAGAAGAGGTTGTTGATGCACTTAGAAGCTGCATCTCAGGACCAAGTAAAGTTGATCGTCGCAGACTATAAAATTTAAAGATTAAAAAATTAAAAAAATAAATACACACAAGAACACAACACACAGGTTTTTTTAATGATTAAAATTATAATTAAAATAGTGGCCATCACGATGGTGGCCACGTTTTCTAAGGCTCAATTTAACAGCTCAATCCTTTTTAGCGGGCGTCTTGCAAACTCATGTCAATTCGTAAGTGACCAAGCAGTCCTTGAAGTTGTCGACTCACTAATCACGGCCATCAAAGATATCAATGATGAGCGCTACCGTTGTCAGTCAATTTATGCCAACTCAAAGGCCTTCCTCGCCTCTTTAAATGAACAATACCGATCAAGCTCTAGTGAGCTTTCAATTATTGACTCAAACCTTGAGACCATTTCGAGTGAAGTCTATAAGCTTGTTACAGCTAGCTCATATACGGGACAATTTGATCAAGAAATTCTAAGTCTTCAGCGCAGACGACAAGAACTACTTGATGCGGATAATAACCGTAATAATGGAATTGTTGATTCGCTTAGTATGGCCACAACGATTCTTGATGATCTTAGAGCGGCACCAGAGTGTGATGAGGATCTTGGCACAAAAATGATTCGTCCAACGATCATGCTTATGGGTCAAGTTGCAGGCGCACTTTATCCTGGATCGAACCTTTTTACGGCAGCGGCCTCAACAGGTCTTGCCAATATGGTGGACAGTCTTGTTTCATACGTTCAATTTAAAGGTAATGATGCTAACCAAGCTTTAGAAGATCTCTATAATAATCGTAACTACTACGTCTCTTACAAGTGTGCTTATAAGAATATCAATGCAATGACTTGTAACCTTCGTCGCAAAAATGCAACAAGAGAAGAAGCAAAGTGGCTGTACAATTATATTAAGGAGCTTGATACTCCAACAAAAGATTTTGAAAGAGTAAAAGACTTAAGAAAGCACTACCCTCGTCTTCAACGAATCCTTAGTGAACTTCGTGATATTTACGAGACAGCAAACCAACAGGATACAATTGTAACGATTGCCACTCTACAAAAAGAGCAAGCAAAACTTAGACTCTATCAACCAAATCCTTACGAGATTGAAGAGTGGAATGATAGCTATCAAAATATTCGTCCATGGGCAGAGTGGGCCCATATGCTGACTTGGTATACAAATATCAACTCTAAACTAAAAGTTTATTGTCGAGAGTTCCAAGATGGTAAGTACTGGGTAAAAGAAAATAGTGACTGTCAGGAAGCTGCTATTGCACGTGATGAAGATCGTACGCAATATATCCAAGAAGTAATTAAGCCGGCCTTAGCTGACCTTGGTGCCGATAAGGAAAGACTTTCTGAAAAGCTTAGAAACTCAGTAAACGTTGAAAGACTTTATAAAGTAATCGAAGCCGAAGATAATTGGCGCGACAACAAGAAGGACTTCTCGATTTCTGAAGTTATTCAAATCTTTGAAGAAGACCTAGAAAACACGACAACAAGGCCAGAGGCAACGTCACTGTTTTCAATTAGAATTAAGAAAGCACTAAAGGCCCTTAAGGCACTCGTTAATTTTGAAAATGTTGTGACAGACACACAAGGACTAACGCCAGAAGATTGTGATATCGACAATCCAACATGCCAGTGTGACAGCTTCAAGGACCTTTCTCAAGCTGCTTATACGTACCTTGCAAATAACCTATCTGATGGTGATGTACTTTCAGTAGAAACAATTGATGCAAGTTTTTACAACTATATCAGGACAGTTGAAGAATTCTTCTTATATGGCCTTCCATATGCTGAATCTCCTGAGCTTACATACCAAGATAGCTTAAACTACTCGAAGTATATTTTCTTAGTTCCAATTTATCGTGGAATGCAAGAAAGCCTTCTTCGTGGAGATAATGTGGGAGCAAGTAATATTCCACTAATGAATACAGCACGTAAAAACTTTGAAAAAGTTTTCGCAAAAGAGATTATCAAGGTTCTAAACAAGAATGTAAAAGTCGCCCTTGATAAAGGAAGCCGTGACGATATCTACCGTGACACTCTCCACTCTTGTGCCATCTACTACCCGATGATTAAACAAAAAGGTATGGGCCTAAGAGCAAAGTATGTTCTTAAAAGGTGTAAGGAGCTACTGGATAAAAGTGGCGGAATCCCGTACCTCATCCAAGGTACAGAGCGCTTTTCAACAAAGAATGAAGCTTACAAAAACCAGTGTTTCTATCGTGATTACGAAGAGGCCGTAAGCACAAAGAAAGCAGAAATCGCTCGTGAACTTGATCAAAGTGGTGATTTACCAGAATTATAATATTGCCAACCCCACCAGGGTTGGCTATTATCTTTCTACAAAATATCTCAATTGAGGGCCTTTAGCTCAGCTGGGAGAGCGCTTCGCTGGCAGCGAAGAGGTCAGCGGTTCGATCCCGCTAAGGTCCACCAAAACAAAAAAGCCCACTCGCAAGAGTGGGCTTTTTTGTTTTTATGGATCTTTAGTAATTGATCTTACTGCTCTGGCGGTTGCCTACAGGATGTAGGTATGTCGACGGAGGCAGGAGCCGGCAGTCGACTTCTATGCGTGCTTGCCAACTCTCTTATAAAAATGTAGCCGAGAGCGCCCCCCCTACAATCATCCTTACCAATTTTACCAAGAAATAAAGTGTAGATGAGCATATTTGGTTCCAGTTCACTTTTCGTTGGCTGAGCGTAAAGAAAAAGCACCTGGAACTACAGTTTTATAATAAAATAAGATATGAATGATATCTCTTACATCTGGAAGGAAAAAAATGATAACTCCACTTCAAATAAAAGACAAAAAAATTAATGAGATAACTGAAGCAGAAGCTGTCTACATAATGCTCAATTGTAACGGTTCAAGTGGATATTGTCCCGATAACTATAAATATACCCTCAGGTCTGTTTCAGGAAAAATGCTCCAAGAAATGGAAAGTTGCCTGGCGACAAATAATACAAGTAATTTTCCTCCAATCTTACTTGCATGCGCAATAACATCACAATATGCAAATGTTTTTAATGTGAAAGGTTGTCCAAGAGGTTCAGGTCGCAACGCAATGAGTGAACTAAAGTATGCATTCAAGCACTTCACGACTGGAATGAATTCAAGTAGTGAGGAGCTTAGCATACTAAGAGACTTAAGGAATGGAATGTTCCATAGAGGTATACCTATCTCAACTTACAATAGTAATAATAAGAGATTTATACAATTTACAGATGATAAAAATGAATTAATTACTCCATCAACTGAAGAGTGGAATGGTGATGAAGAACAATTCTCAACGGACAAGCATGTAAGCTACGTAAACAAAAATAAGTTTTTTGAATATGTCAGACAAATGAAAAAGGTTATCTATGATAAATATCAAAATAACGAATTAGACCTAATGGTAACGAGAGAAGCTTTACTCGTTGAATACTTAAATTTAAGCGAAAACTAAAGACAGAGTAATATACTCCCCTTTGTCTTTATCCAAAATATGAATAATTGAACTTGAGACTAACATATTTCAGATATCGTTAAATAATAATCAACTTAGTAATTCTAATAAACTCCAAATGAAGTATAATTCAACAAAAAATTACTAGAGGTATGGAGAATGATTGATAACGAAGAAGTAAGAGAATACTTAAAAAAAGCTATTGAACATAACTATTCTGACTTAGGTTACTGGGCCCGTGAAAATCACATTAACTCTGGCTATTTTGATAAATTTGACATACTAGATTCTAAATACGCTGGATTAAGTAGAGATTTAATGTTCTGTATTATGGGCCATTGTGATGATGAACTAGACTTAGAAGAGATTCCAAATACAAAATTTGCGAGTATGAAGGATTTTCTTCAGTATATAGAATGGCTAGTTAATTTCATTAGGTCAAAAATTGTTGAAATAGAAGAGTGCCAGGCTGAATATGAAGAGCAAGGAAATAGATCCCCTATCAAAAGTGGAATAGTTCCTACTCCTATAGTTGGTGCAGTAAAATGTGGATATAAATTTCAAAATATATTAAGTACTGCAGTAGATTTAATTAAAAACAATAGTATATTCAAGTCAACAGATGCGGATGATCGCTTTGATCTGGTTGTAAAAACACTACAAAACCTCGAGGAATTCTCTAAGGTTTTAAAAGAAACTCGTAGAGCTGATAGAGGTCAGAAACGTCAGTGCTTTGACATTAATGACGAGTATGATGTTCAAGATCTATTATACTCAATCCTATCAATTTATTTTGATGATGTTAGAGTCGAAGAGCCACTAACATCATTCTCAAAAGGTAAAAGTAGATGTGACCTATTTATTCCAGAGATTAGTACACTTATAGAAGTTAAAACGACCTTAAAGAAATCAAGTAAAGATATTAGTAGTGACTTTAAAAATGATATTCCAGACTACCTTGGGAGTGGGAAGTGTAAAAGATTGATACTTTTTACATATGATCCTAATTCAATCGTTAGCAACAAGGGAGCTTTTAACGACTTAAAGAAGATTGGCGTTGATGGCTCTGATTGTGAGATTATTATTATATTTACTTAATTGTGTAGATATTCAAATAAAATATGGAGCCATCATGAGTCTAGTATATGCAAAGAAACTCTCTTCCGGTGAGATATTTTTTATATCAGATACAAAGTTCACTTACCCTGAACCTCAAACAAATAATGAAGAGAAAGTTTCTTCAGCTACTGAGTTTTTTGGAGGACTTAAGACAATAATCTTACATGGGGGGATGACTGTTGCATTCGCTGGTGAAGTCGAGTATGCAAAAGTAGCGATTGAAGGTATTTACGAAAAAGATGTTAACTTGTGGGAGTTAGAACCTACATTAGAATATTTTAAGCAATTTGCAGATGCATCTAATGGAGAAACTGACTTTTTGTTGTCATGCTATAAAGAAGATATGACGGCTAGTTTGTTCAAAATTCAATCGAATAATATTGAAGAGATGCAAGTCGCTTGGATTGGTGATTTTGATGGCTTTGAGGAATTACAAAACAATATTCAAAACTCTCTTCAAAGAGATGTTGAACAAGGGCATAGTGAAGCCTATATCATCGGTCATAGTGAAGAGAAACAAACTACGGCCGGAGTAAGAGAAGAGATTGCTAAAATTTATCCGTCTTTTTTAAACACTGTAAATAGTGAGAAATGTTCAACAGTTTCAGGCTCAACAACCATATCATGTACTAGTAAAATTGGTAATCGCTATGTTGAGCATCATTTTATATCTGGTCCACCAAAAGAAGCAACAAGTGGGAATGGTGCAATATATTTTGGCAATGCTAGCTCTGGCAGTCATTATATCGCTTCAGGAAGAGAAGTTAACTGCCCTGTCTATCCTGTAACGTTTGATATGGGAAAATTTGGTGTTATATATAGTCCTACAAAATGTTTTACACCTCAAGTTATTAAATATACTGATAAGTCAAAGTACGAAGAAGCTTATAAGTTAGAGCTTCAAGATGTTGCCAAGAGAATAGATAGTCTATATAACCGACTTTATGGACACTAAATGTCAAAAACTATCATAAATTTGAAACTTAGCTATATCGGTTCGATATAAAGGAACGAGGATCCACCATTTATTCTTCTCTTTAATTTAGATATATTACAAACATATCAAACTTAAATAATCGAACAAACAAGGCTCTTTATGGAAAGAACATCAAGGCTTTACTAGGGTGAGTCCTCTAAGTTTAATTACGTAAATACTCATATTTTAGACCGTATGGAATGCCTATCAGATTATCCTTTATTCTTACTAGATGATCTAAAGTTTCTTTTACTTTTTTATCGTCATCTTTAGAAGTAAAAGCTCGAACAACTTTTTTGTTAGAGTCTACTAGGATAGTGTTGAAACTGCCTACAGAGTCTTTTTTAGGGATAAAGTTAATGGGAACTTCTTCCATTGGTGACTTTTCTACATCAATGCGATTTGCTTGTGTAATACTATATCTGAAATATGCACTATTCCTATCCATTGAGTCGATCTTGTTAATACTTCTAATAAGATATTTTGGTGTTGCAAGCCAATCTGTTTTGTTTTCGAAGTCAAAAAATCCAGAATTATCTCGTAAATATGTATTAACATAATCCAACAACTCCTTAAGGCTATGAATACTGTAGAGGTTTCTCTCCTTACCTTCAATCTTAATCATAGGAACCTTATTATCTGGGAAGGAGTCGTTACAGATTATGTGAATGATTGTAATCACTGATTTTAAGTAAAGCTCTGAGGCGTGTCTCAAAGAGAAGCAAATTGGAAGAGCTTCGAGCATTGTTGTCGGAAAGTTGTGTTCTAGGGCATGTTCAGCAAAGTTTTTATATTGATCAGCGACAGCTGAAAATCCTTTATCACAGTGTTCTTCTATTGGTAGTATGAAATCAAGCACATCCTCTCCTTAACGATATAACTGAATATAGCTACTAATCTAGTTATTGTTAATAATTATTGCTGGGCGAATAGTTAAAGTGTTGAAGTTACGAAGACCAAAGCCAACTCCCCAACAAGTATCCTTGCCAACTTCATATTTGGTTCCAGGTCACTTTTCGTTGGCTGAGCGTAAAGAAAAAGCACCTGGAACTACAGTTTCACTTTTATTGTGTATAGATTGAGTATATGACGATTTGATCTTGGGCTAATTGCCAACAACCGGACAGAATAGATCAACAGACTTTAAGACTCTAACTCAATTAGGCTATTACTCTCTCGATTGGGTTATCATGAATAAAAAAACGATATATAATTGTACAAATAATAAAAATTATTATTAATATAATTATTTTAAAAAGCTTTTTCAACACAGTCTCCTCAATATTTGGTTCCAGGTCACTTTTCGTTGACCATACGCAAAGAAAAAACACATGGAACTACAGTTCCTTGCCAACTTAACCAAGAAATAAAGTGTAAATGGATGTATAACACTTAATAAGTTACCATATCTTAAACAATATAAAACTAGGTAAAAAAAATGAATGATCAAACAAATCGCAAGAAAGACCCCTTAGAGGGTGTGACTTTAAAGATGATGTTAACAGATGTTATCAATCTCTTTGGCTGTAAAGAAATCTATGCAATGACAGAGATCAATAGTTTCAATGATGAGCCTCCCATGTTTAATAAAATTTTAAAATTTATTAGAAAAAATCCATGGGCCATTCAAAAGATTGAGAAGATGTATCGTGGGAATTTAGAAACGATAGAAAAAATGAAGCGCGATGGAACGGTATCAAAAAAAGACCTTGCACTTGGAAGTGGTACTGGTGGGCGTAAGACAAAATACTGAGAGGCATAATAAGAATAATCACTAGGAAGTGTTTCTAATATCTAAAACCACATCAATTAAAGATTTTCGCCCGCTAAGCCGACTATTGAACGTTAATAAAGTGAGGAGAAAGCGTGGCTTCAACAGTTAAATCAAAAGTTATTGGATATGGCTCATCTAAGGTAAAGGGAAAAACTAGAGAGTACACATTTCTTGAATTTGAAGATGGTACCAAACTTAAGAATGTCGTCACAACTACATATATCGCTGACCATATTTGTGTAGGTGAAGAAATTGAAATTTCTTATATGAATGTTAAAAAGTTTCAATTTATCATTGGTGCAAGATCTAGAAGAGGTGAACTAATGTTGGCCTCAGATGACTCCATGATTATTACGGCCGTTGCATTTTATTGTATTCGCGACAGCTTCCTCATCTCAACCTTTGTAGGTTACTGGATTGGAAAGCTTTCTTTAATACAATACGAAAATATTCAAATAGCGATAAGGCACTTTGCTTACTTTGCCATTGCTGTTTGTTCAATCTACTTATATAAGTTTATTAAGTTCACAAAAGATTATAAAAGTGGAGTTGCTGCATTAGAGGAAAGTTCCAAACAAGTACAGGCGGCATAACTTAATATATGTCTAGAAATAAGAATAAAAAGAATAACCTAAAACAACAGTACCGCATTCTTCATGACGAGGCCGTCAAAAATGGTGAAGACTATTACAGAGACCCTGTTACAGGCGGTATTGTTTCAACAGAAGTACGCCTTAAACGCATGAGAAAATGCTGTAAGTATGGCTGCCGCCATTGCCCTTGGGGCTTCAAGAAAAGAAAAAGTTAGTGGATCAAGAGTTCTAAGCAGTATAGAGCTATCCTATTTTAATTAAGTTTCAAATAAATCAATATTCAGGCCACAAACAACTTCTGTTCCAGATTCCTTAATGTCATCTTGAGTGGATTGAATTAGCTTTAAAATTTTCTCCTTCAGAGGTAAGAAATCTTTTTCATCAATCGTAAATGTAGAAGAATAATGAATATTATTAGGCTCTTCTTTGGCAATGATGTCTAACACTTGTATTCTCTTTGCCATCTGATGAGGTGTGTTTAGCCAAGACTCAAATGGAAGGTGTATAGACTTTCCGCTAAAGATGTAGTTTTGATCATGTTTTTCAACTAGGCCAAGCTTTTCTAAGTAGATAAGAGTTGATCTAACTTTTTTCTCACTTAGTGCAAAGTGATTGGCCAGATTAGGAATTGTTTGTAACTTGGGACAACTAGTCGCGATGTGTATCGCAGACGGTATCCATGAGATAAAATAGTCTTTATATTGCTCATTTTCATCGTCAATAACCATTGAATTGACTCTAGAAGCTAGATTACCTGCTTCCTCAGCAATTTTCTCGCCCTTATACTTCAAGTAACTTTTTAGTTCGTGAGTTGAGGCCCTAGCGTAGCGAATTAGATTTAAGAAATATTCTGTTTCAATTTTGGAGAAGTTAAAAAATACACTTAATTTATACGCTTGATCTTCACTTAGATCGGCCTTTTCCTTCAATACCTGCGATAGATATGCAGCTTGGCAACCAATTGCCTTTGATAACTTTGCCTGAAGTCCCCTTTGTGCATAAGCCTCGAGAATCAAGTAACGAAGAAATTTATGATAATTTTTAAACTCGAATATTTCCATTTACGAAGAATAGTATATTAAAAATAAACATTCAAGGGACAAAATGTATATAAAAAATATATACACATATTTTATTGCTTGTTAAATCTACTCCTGTTCAATATCAATTGAAACTATTTTTCTAAAGGGAGTACTTATATGAAACTAAAAATTGAAATCATCGCTTTTATCTTAATGGCATTACATCTAATTAACCCAGTATTTGCAGGCCCTATCGTTAGTGCTGGCCCTATGGCCCACCCAGCGATAAGCACAATGCATATTGATAACTCTGTAGCAGGTATCGACTTTCCAACTGATGCACCGGCTCCTCAATACGATTACGTTCTATCACTTTATAATGGAGTTAGAATTCCAGTTTATACTGACCATGCCGAGTTAGTTCGCGCAGAAGCAGGTACAGATTATCCGACAGATATCCAAGCACCATATTGGACGAAATTTCAAAGAGTCCTAGTATTAGAAAGTAAATTTCGCTACCCTGTTAGACTTACTTTTGATGTTAATGACAACCTATTATGGAAGCTAACAAGCGGTGAAGTTATTAATGTATCTGAAGTTGTAAAAATTGTGAAAGCAGAAGCTGGTATTGATTACCCTACTGATGTTCCATACTTCTTCAATCGTGACTTCTATGTTGCAGTTATGATTGATAGCACTAGAATCAAACTTTAAAGATATATCGATTGGCCGAGAAGAGCTCCTTTTCGGCCAAATTCAACAACACATATTAAAACATAAAAAAATAGTACCCATTCACAGTACTTTTATTCTCATTTACCCATTTAAATAGTTATTGAAAAAGCCAGTTTACTGGCTTTTTTATTAGCTCCCCAAGACAAAAAGCATGTAATATCAGAATCTTAGTAACTTCCCATTATATATTTAAAAGTAATTTTTTTTACTTTTATACCGAAAAGAAAATATGTTCTATTTTATAAGCCTTCTTATATTTGCCATCTCCTTACCTACTCATGCAGGTGATCTCGATACCTATTACGAATTAGAGTTAGAAATTAATCGACTTCATTCTCAGTTTAATAAGAATCAAGAAAAGGTATCAAAGAAGAACACTCTCTATCATCGCATGCTCAAACCCCAAGAAACGGCAGCAGAAATAGCAAGACTACAAAAAGAGAATAAAGATATTATAGAAAGATTAAGACCATTAAAAGAAGAGTTTCAGGCATTAGAGAGTAAGCTCATCGTTAGATCAGTAACGGGTGAACTTAAAAATATAAATGCTGTGAAGGATAAGAATCTTTGCCTAAATAATGAACTCCTCTACTTTTCAACTGATCGAGAATTTGAAGGGTGGAATTTAAAGTATGGTAGCAGCGAAAGAAGAATCTCATACTACGCTAATAAGAGCACATATATTAAAAGCTGTCTGGAGAATCGACCTGAAGACTCGGTAGTCGAGGTCGATTATAACTCACAATCACTTTGTGATAAAAGTAGCGACCTCTTAAAGTATGTTGGAACAAAGACAAAGTATAAAACCTACATTAAAGAAGGCCTTGTCAATGTCGATGTCTCACTCTACCTAAAGTTTGACGGTAATGAGAAAGACAAAGAAGAATCAATGGCACTTGTAAGAAACTCAATGCCTTGTGTGAAAGATTTTTACGCAAGACACGGGCTAAAGCTTAATGTCGATTTAAAAGAAGAGACTGGCATCATGGATCGATTCAAATGCGATCACACGATTACCATCTCTAAGGAACACAAAAGGCCTACGGCCAAAGAATGGGCAACTCATAAATTTGCAAACGTTGCAAATATTAATGATCAAAAAAGATGTAAGCTTTATATCCATGAACTCGCCCATAATTTGGGATTAGCTGATGCATATAAAGATAGAAGATGTCCTGATCGAAAAATCATTTTAGATGATAAGAATATTATGGGTGATGGACCAAGTGGTTACTCACCATATCAAGCCGAGTTAAATGGTAGCCAACTTAGAACGATCTTATCCCCACTTTGTGATTAAAGAGGAATTTCAATTCTAAAAGTTGTTCCACCCCCAGAATTAGAATCAATGGTAATTGAACCACCATGCTCCTTGATGAAATTATGAGATAGAGATAAACCTAATCCACTTCCTTTTCCATACTCCTTAGTTGTAAAGTATGGTTCAAAAATTTTTCGTTTATTCTCTTCACTAATCCCTGCACCACTATCAGAAACTTCAATAACGGCCTTATCGTCACGACTAGTGAGAGTTACTTTGATCTGCTTTACCTCACTCTGCTCAAGAGCATCTCTAGCATTGGTAAGTAAATTCATCACAACTTGTTGTATCTTCCCAGGACTTCCTTTCACCTGTAACTCACCTAAAGAATTTTCAAATGACACGCTAATCCCATAGTGTTCATATATCTCTTCAATCATAAGTATACAGTCATTTAAGACTGCAGATAGATCAAATAAAACTAATCCTTGTCCATCCTTGCGAGAAAAATTCCTTAAGCCTTTAACAATATTTTCAATCTGTGTTGCTGACGATTCTATTTTCTCTAATGACTTTACGATATAATCTTTATGCTCACTAGATTTGAAGTTCTCTTTTTTTAGTCGGGCAAGGTATCCCTTTATAATTGTTAGTGGCCCATTAATCTCATGGCCAACACCAGCGGCTAGTTCCCCAATGGCCGCAAGCTTTGAACTGTGAGTAATCACTTGATCTTTATGTTGTAGTTCTTTTAATTGATTAACAAGTTTTCTTTTAATAGGAATAAGAATTTTAAAAAATTCGTAAATTAATAAAAGAATGATTAATGAGAATAAAAGCAGCTCTATTTTACTTAAATTTAATATTTTCGTTTTAGAATAATCTGCTGACTCAAAAACTATCTTATTCATATTTTTTAAAAATAAATCTGTATCTTTGACAATCTCTTCAAGGCTTTTCTTTTGATTCTCACACAAGTTTACGATACAGTTAATATTCCTATCAATACTACTTAAAATAGGATCGAGATCTGCATACTGCTGCTTAATATTTGGCGTAAATGCAGGAGCTATTCCCTTATCTTCACTACCGTTTTTCAAATCCTCATGAGTAGAAAACAGTAATTCTTTTGTGACAAGGATCTCTTTACTTACTTCACTCCTTGGCTCAACACTAGTATTAAAAGAATAAATTAAGGACTGCTTAGCAAGTCTTTGACTTAGCATACGTTGGCGACCAGCTAAGTTAATAACCTGGGAGTAACTTTCCTGTTGAAGAATGAAAAATTGCATTAAAGCTTGAGCAATTATAGTGAATAAGACAATCGATACGAAAGCAATAAGATACTTATATGTAATTCCTCTTTCATAATCAATCTTCATTAACCTCTTACCTCACGCTGCTAACTTACTTGCGACCTTTGTTTGATTATCATAAATATTCTCTAAATCAAATTCCTCCCCTAAGGTTGCAATCGTTGTCCTAAGACTTAACTGAGATTCGAGAAGAGTTTTAAAATGACTTGATGCCTTTTCTTCACCATGATTTAAAATAACAAGCTTAGGTGAAATACGTGATTCATTTAGCCATCCGATAAGATCTAAGTAATCACCATGCGCTGATAATGAATCGATATAAAATATACTAGCTCGAACTGGAAGTCTCTGTTTATGCATATGGAGTTCTTTTTCACCATCAATTAGAATACGACCTTTCGTTCCTTCAGGTTGGAAGCCAACTAAAATTATTCCACTATCTTCATCCACAATATGCTTCATTACATGATACACAACTCTCCCACCATCAATCATCCCTGAAGCACTAACGATAATACGAGGTCCAGACTTTTCCATAAGGGCCTTTGAATCTTCAACATCTTCGATTTCTTCAAATGTATCAGGATAAATATCGATATCCTCTGTTACATTATCTTTGACATGACCCTTTCGAAAACAATCATTAAATATACGGTTAGCTTTCTTAGAAAGTGGGCTATCTAAATGAACAGCTACACTAGGGATGGCCTCTTCATTCATCAATTCTTTAATAAGATAGAGAATATCTTGTGTACGACCAACTGAGAATGCGGGTATAACCGCAACTCCACCGCGCTTTAAAATTGTATTTAGATACATTCCTAAAACTTCTTTTGCAGGAATACGGGCATGTAGCCTATCTCCATATGTAGACTCTAAAACAAGATAATCAGTTTCACAGATAACTTGAGGTTCGTTTAAAAGGATATTTCTCTTATGCCCAACATCTCCAGAAAAAACGATTGTTTTCACTTTACCAGTAGCTGCTCTATAGCGGACTCGAATAAAGCTTGCTCCAAGAATATGGCCGGCCCAGAAAAAAGTAATTGCAATATTTTTAGAAACTGTCAGCTCTTGTTCGAAATCCACAACTTCAAAGTGTTCAAGAACAGCTTGAGCTTCCTGCGTTGTATATAAAGGAAGGGCCGGCTTGTGTCTTGAAATTTTTTTTCGATTTGCATATTTAGCATCTTCTTCATGAATACGGGCCGAATCCATTAATAAGATCTGACAAAGCCTAAATGTTTCCCTTGTACAATAAACCTTACCTCGAAAACCATCCCGATATAGACGAGGTAAAAGGCCGGAATGATCAATATGTGCATGAGTTAAAAAAACTGCACTTAGCTTACTGGCACCATGATACGACATCCAATTGCGTTCACGATTTTCCTTGGCCCCTTGGTAGAGTCCATAGTCAACAAGATACTGCTCTTTATAATCCTTCCCAACTTTTAACAAAGTTTTAGATCCAGTAACACCACCAGCTGCTCCAAGAAAAGTAATTCTCATCGATACATCCTTTTTATAATTAAATTTCGTGTACTACCTATCGACGTTTTAATAGTTAAGAATGTTTAATATTGATAAAAGAAAGGTTATCATAGTTGAGTATTCAATACGACTAACAAAAAACTCACAATCACTTTGCAGAAATTAGACTCGAAACAAACTTAAAAATTCTTTTTGAGACATATACTTAATTCATAGGAAATCAACTCAAGGAGAATTATATGAGAAATGCCAAAAAAATTAATCTATCAACAAAAGGGTCAGTTTAATACTGACCTTTTTTTATATCATCACACCACGATAGATTTATAATTTCATTCTTTGAGCGACTTCTCTTTGATAAGGATCATCTGAGGAACTAAGAGCAGAGATCACTCCTTGTCTATTTTCAACTGGTTGGTTTTGGCTAAGTTTCCACTGCCCTTCAAGAGAGGTTACTTCAATTTTAATTCCAATGATTGCGGCCAGAAGCTTTTGTGTATAATCACGAGGAGCATCTTCAACCTTCCAAGGATTGTGGCCTCCTTCTTCCTGTTCATTAGTAAGCATCTCAATCGAATTAAGAATCCACTCCTTATCTTCAATAAATGAAATTTTTCCACGAGCATGAACAACAATATAGTTCCATGTTGGAACAGCTTTACCAGTCTCTTTCTTAGTTGGGTAATGATTAGGAGAAATGTAACAATGAGGGCCATTGAAGGTAGTTACAACCTCACTGTTATCAAGTGTCGATTTCCAAAGAGAATTTGCTCTTGCAATATGTCCAAATAAGAATAGCTTCCCCTCTTCTTCGACAACGCAAAGTGGAAGATGATTAACCTCAATCCCTTCAGTTCCGTTTGATATCAGATTCGCAAATGTCGTCTCCTTCATCTGCTTTATTAACTCGGTCCTATCTTCCTGCTTGAATAGCTTTGGTATATGCATTCTACTACCTCTAATTCATTTATTAATGCTACAATGATAACTCAATAAACACCGGAGTTAAAATGCCTTATATCCTAAGTCCAATTATTACAGAATCAATGCCTGGAATGTGGTTTGAAGGTCAAGGCTATAAGCGAGAGAATATTTACTCGATAAATGATCCAAAAGGTCCTCCAGTAAATTATGATGCTCATACTTTAAAACCACATAGTCTCACTCATATGGAAGCACAATCTCACACTATGAAAAATGGGATGAGCGTCGATGACTATTTTAAGAAGCAAATAAATTCATTTTTTGGGCCAGTAGTTGTCGTAAAACTAAAAGGAAAAAACTGGAAACCTGTAGAAGGCCTTGATGGTATTTACCATTGGGAAGTCTCACTAAGTGAGCTTAAGTCCGAGCTTGGAGATGAGATTCCATGCAAGTTGATTTTGTCAGTCGAAGAAATGCCAATAAACAAATCACAACTGCACGACCCTAATTACGTCTTAACACTTTCACAAGAAAGTGCTGACTACTTATTACAAAACCCTAACTTTGATATGTATGGTACTTCTTGGAAGTCTTCTGACTTTTGTCCAGGGAGCAGAAATAGGCCGATTCATAATACACTTTTTAAGCAAGCTGCCATTTTTGAAAATTTAAAACTAGACGACGTGCCTGCTGGAAAGTACTTCTTTTCAGGCTTTCCACTCCCACTACACTTAGCTTCAGAGTCACCGGTATGTCCGGTTCTCTTCAAGAAGGATGAAATTAATTTCTAAGATCACTTCTCTTATAAGCGTCATCGACAAAAACTTCGACTAAAGCATTTAGTGCATCTGTAACAGTAAAAATACCGTACACACGATTTCTATTATTAAGTACAATTGCTGAGCCAACTTTATTACTTGATAGCTGATAAGCTACTTCACCTAAGCTATCGTCCTTGTTAACAGCAAGAACAGATTCATTCATGAAGTCTTTAACTAAAACTCCATCACACCAGCTCTTTCCATAAATTGACATAACATCTCTTTCTGAAATGATTCCCACAATTTGATTCCCGTCACTTACAGGAAGATGCCTAATTCCATTATCTTTCATAATCTTAAAAGCGATATCGATACTGGCATTTTGATCAACAACGTGAACTGCGGGAGTAGTAAATTCTTCGACTGATATATGCTTCATACATGCCTCCTAAATTAAATTTAGATTAGCACAATGGACTAATTGGTAACTGACAAGTGTCAGTTTTTACGAAAAAAAATCTTAATTTTTGCCTTAACCTCAAGAGAGTTCTCGTCAATTTTGGCAAAAAATGGACATTAAAATCAAAAAAATTGGCCCTTGGTTAACTCACGTAACTATCTAGAATAACTGTATTATGTGATTTAAAACACAGTTTTTATTTATACGTTTGCCTTAGGTAGAAAGATTAAATACAATTTTTATATGTTAGCTAAGAAGAGGGTCTTGGTCGCCGAAGATGAACCGACATTAAATGATATCTACGTGGAAACCTTTGAGTCATTTGGTTATGAAACCATAGGTGTCAAAAATGGTGAGTTGGCCTTAGACTATGCAAAACATAATCCTGTCGACTTTGTCATCACTGATCTAAAAATGCCAAAAATGGATGGCCTAAAACTTTTGGAAGAAATTGGAAAGCTTAATGCTCCTACACCTCCAGTTTTAATTATTACAGGCTTCATTGACGAATTAAATGCACAAAGAGCAAAGGAGCTAGGTGCTGTTGATCTTATGACGAAGCCATTCGACTTCGACAAAGTCATTCTCTATATTGAAGAAAAACTAAAGCAGCAATCAGAATCCTAAACGCCCCATTCCTTAGAAAGTTCACCAATTCTCTTTTTAAATAAAAGCGAGAGAATCATTGAAACGATAGTAAGTCCTATTGCAAGTCCCGCCCATAAACCAGCTGCTTCCATTCCGTGTTGATAGCTTAAATAAATCCCAACAGGAATTGCAATTAGCCAATAACCACAAAACGAATAGAGCATTGGTTGCTTACTCATACCAAGCCCTCTTAAGACTCCCCACATTGCGACTTGTAGTCCATCAGGTATTTGAAATAAAGCAACATATAAGAATAGTCCTGATCCATAAAGAACAACGGCCTGATCAGTCGTGAAGAGTCCCATTAAGAATTCATGAAAGAAGAAATAGCATATTGCCGTTATGACCATATAAGTTACGGCCATAAAGATACACCCATAGGCATAATTCTTAATCATCTCCATATCTTTTCTACCAAGAGCGTAGCCGACCTTAACCCCTGCCGCGCCATTGATGGCAAGAGGAACCATAAAAGTTAGTCCCGCAATTGTTAGAACAATATTGTGAGACGCTGATGCAACAAGACTCATGCGTCCAACTAAGACAGTAACAGTTGAGAACATTAATACTTCAATAAAAGTTCCAAGACCAACTGGTATTCCAAGTTTTATCAATTCCTTAAAAGACTTCTTACTAAAATGCGTTTCAATTGGAAGTACTCGATAAGCATAAACATAAATAATTAAAGCTAGAATAAAGCGAGTTACAACAGTTGCAATTGCCGCACCTTTTATTCCCATTTCAGGAATAGGTCCAATCCCAAACATTAAACAGTAGTTCATAATGAGGTTAACGACATTCATAAAAATGATAAGAGCATTGGCAAAAATTGTTTTATCAAAAGCTTGAAGATATTCCTTAATCATTTGAAAAATAAGTGCAGGAATAATCGAGATATTTACCCAATAAAGATAAGTCTTAACAAGAGGTACGATCTCTTTATTCAAACCGATATAGTCAACAAAGTAAGTAAAGATATAAAGGGCCGTACAAATAACACTTCCTAAAAGAAGCGCTAAAGTCATTCCACTTCCCCATACGCCATTCTCGTGTGGATTTGTATCAGCTCCACGCATTCTTGCCGTAACTGCACTGACAGAAAATAACGTTGAGATCCCAATCATTATAAAAGGAGACAACATACCTGCTGCAACACCAATAGATGCTACTGCTGATGTTGAATAGCGTCCGGCAACAAAAATATCACCGACGTTAAAAAGCATCTGCCCAACCTGGCCAATTACAAGTGGAATAGTAAAATAAATAAGTTCTTTGAGTCTCTTACTCGTTGTTGCAACTACCATAATAGTTAGAGGTTATACCTTAATTTTTTAATAGATGGCATATAAAAATTGTAACCAAATATACTTTAAATCTCGGCCAAATCTTCGTAAAATATGAACACAAAGGAGTGCTTGTGAAAATTGTTTCAAATGCAGCGGAAGCTTTATCGATAGTATATTCTAATTCAAATATTTTTATTCATGGTGGTGATTCTACGCCACAGGCCCTAATTGACGGGTTACTTGAAAATGCTCATAAATTAAAAGATGTCACACTTACTCACCTACATACTCACGGTGATGCGAAATATGCAAATGAAGAATATTGTGAAAACTTTAAAATTCTCAATCTCTTTGTTGGCGGAAATGTGAGAAAACATATCGACTACCAAAGAGTTGATTATCTTCCATGCTTTCTATCTGAAATTCCAAACTTATTTCGAAGCGGTAGAATTCCTCTAGACTTTGCACTTATTCACGTCAGTCCTCCAGATCAACATGGGCACTGCACTCTAGGTACATCTGTTGATGTTGCAAAGGCTGCAGTAAGTAGTGCAAAAGTTGTTATTGCTCAAATTAATCCACATATGCCTCGTGTTCATGGTGATGGCTTTATTCATATTAGTGATATTGATTATGCGATTGAAATTGATCACGAAATTGTCGGCCATCAAGAAGTTTGCTTGAGTGAAGAGGATTTAAAGATAGGACAGCTCACTTCATCTCTTATTGAAGATGGCTCAACTCTTCAAATGGGAATTGGATCAATTCCTGATGCAGTTCTGGCTAGTTTAAAGAATCACAAGAACCTAGGGATTCATACAGAGATGTGGTCAAACGGGGCTCTTGATTTAATTAAAAGTGGCGCCGTAAATAATTCATGCAAAAATGTTCACCGTGGAAAAACAGTTAGTGCCTTTATTGTTGGAGGCAAAGATGTACATGATTTTATCAATGACAACCCAAGCGTTATTCAACTTGAAGCGGACTATGTAAATAACCCAAGTATCATTAGAAGAAACCCAAAAGTATGTGCGATCAATAGTGCCGTTGAAATTGATCTTACAGGACAGGTCTGTGCAGACTCAATCGGCCATCGTATTATCTCTGGAGTTGGTGGCCAGATGGACTTTATGAGAGGCGCCTCACTTTCTGAAGGGGGTAAGCCTATTATTGTTATCAACTCACGAAGTGCTAAAGGTTACCCCAAGATTGTTCCAACATTAAGGTCAGGAGCAGGTGTCGTAACAACTCGATCACATATGCACTATGTTGTTACAGAGTATGGTATTGCTGATTTATACGGAAAGAGTC
Source organism: Halobacteriovorax sp. RT-2-3 (assembly GCF_047085075.1). Classification (NCBI taxonomy): domain Bacteria; kingdom Pseudomonadati; phylum Bdellovibrionota; class Bacteriovoracia; order Bacteriovoracales; family Halobacteriovoraceae; genus Halobacteriovorax; species Halobacteriovorax sp. RT-2-3. The sequence goes on from NZ_JBKIYF010000001.1 coordinate 937,304, forward strand.
TTAATCAAAGAGCACAAGAGTTGATTAGAATTGCTCATCCTGATGATCGTGAGAATCTTGAAAAGATGTGGCATGAAACGCACTGTAGAAAATAATCTACAGTGCACTCACTGGGGATTGGCATAATAATTCTACCATACCACTCCCCTCATATTTTTCTTTTGCTACTTTTAGATCAACTCTCTTAAAGATCATATAAGAAATAAATGATCTAAGATTTAATAAGAATGGATTCTCTTGTCCATGAACAGATACATATGCATCCGAGACATAATTTTCATAAATTTCTCTAAAGCCAGGTGAGTCGATAACAAGAAGCATGACACAAATTGCGATAGCTTCCTTACCCTGTTCAACACCTTGATTGATCACTTGGTTTAGCTCATCAACAGTATCAAAGGTATGTTTTGAAATTTCTTTAATCTGCTCAGCGAGTAAGTTGATACAGTGTTCACCACATGTCGTAATAAATTCTTCTTTTGAACCAAAATGATAAAGAACTGAAGAGACATTAATCTCGGCCTTCTTTGCTATATCTCTTAAGCTTACGCCGTAGACACCATTTTTTGCCATTAAAGGAATCGCAACATCAATCAAATTCTGTTTAGTCTTATTCATCTAGCTACTACCTTTTGTTAACTTACCGTCAATTTGAATAAAATTCTTGATTCAATTTAGTTAACATGTTAACTATATAGTTAACACATTAACAAATTTGGAGTAACAATGTCAATAATAAAGAGTGAATATGTACAGGAAAGTATTATCGGACGCATGATTCGCACAACTCGAATCCTCGATAAAATGATCTCTGAAGAAGTTTCGTATTTTAAACTTACAAAGCCTCAATTTGATGTCCTTGTCATCCTACACTTAACAGATCAAGAATCAGTTACGACTACAGAGTTAGCAGAAGAGCTTCTAGTATCGAAGGCCAATATCACGGGAATCGTTAAAAGACTTGAAGCGGCCAATCTAGTCAAGAAGGCCATTGACGAAAACGATACTAGGTCAAAGAAAATTACACTTACTGAAGAGGGCCTTGAATTAATCAATAAAGTACTTCCTCGCTACTTCAGCATGGGCCAGGAACTAGTTTCAAGATTTTCTCAAGATGAGAAAAGTAAACTTTTATGTCAGTTGGGAATGATTGAAGAGTTTTATCAGTCAAAAAGATAAAATAAAAAAATCTTAAAGAGAATCTAAAGAGACAGAATATACAGGAGAACCACACTCATGAGAAGGATCAAGACTTATATTGTCTTGTTTGGACTTGCTAGTAGCGTAAGCGCTGCTCAATACAGTTTAAACGAACAATCAGTAGTTGAACTTGCAGTCAAAAGAAATGAAAATGTTGGTATTGCAAGACAAGAATTAGAACAGGCCAAGGAAACACTAAGTAGTGCAACATCTAATCTATTTCCAGTCCTTTCAATATCTGCAGGCTTAACGAAAAATGATGGTAAAGGTAATATCATGCCTCACGGTTATGATTGGAATCACAATGCAAGAGTTCAGCTCACACAACCTTTATACACTTTTGGAAAAATCTCTAGTGGTGTCGATATTGCAGAATCTGCAAATAAGATCGGAAAGTTGAGAACAGTTGTAACAAAGGCTGAAGTTGAGAATGCAGCAAGACAATTATACTACAGAGTTTTATTCAACCAAGAGCTTGTACGAATAACTGAAGATTCATATAAAAATGCAGTTAAAAATAAAAATGCGCTTGAAGAACGTGTTTCTTACGGACGTATCTCGCGAAATGATAATATCAAAATGCAAGCTGACCTTGCCAGTAGAAAACCAAATTGGATTATTGCAAAGAAAAACCTTAAAAATGCAATCTTAGACATCAAAAACTTTCTGGCCTTACAACCAGAAGATGACGTAAAGGTAGTTGCTGATAACTTTAATGCTAAAGATAAAATTGCAACGATACCCTCAAACTTACAAAAGCTTGATGAAACAGTTGATGTAAAGATTCTTAAAGAAAGCATTCAACTATCAGACTTCTCTGTTGAGCTTGCCAAGAGCCAACGTCTTCCCGACCTTGGATTATTTGTTGCCTACTCTCCTCTTACTTATCGTGTTGATAAACCATTCTCAGGAGATATCTCACATAACCAAAATGATATTTCATTTGGTTTACAGTTTACGTTTGACTGGGATCTTGGAGGAAGTAAGAACTCAGAAGTAGCTATAAAAAGAAGTGATGCGAATATCGCGCGCTTGAAGTTTAATCAACTAAGAAGAGAAATTAGAACTCAATACTTAAAACTTGAACAAGACTACGAAGGCCTTCAAGAAAGATTTGATGCGGAAGCTGAAGCTGTAAAACTAGCCTCTTCATCTTATAAAGTAGCTCTTAGCTCTTTTAAGTCTGGTGGAGTATCACAACTTCAGCTCAATGATAGTGAAATTCAACTTACTCAACACCGTCTAAATCTTGCTCAAACGAAATTACAACTAAAGGTAACTCGTGCTGAGATGGATCGTCTTCTTACGAGTACAGGAAAGGGAGATAAATAATTATGAAGCAAATAATCTTCGTTTTAATAGTTGGTCTTGTTTACGCAGGTAGCTTATTTGTTAAAGATTTAGACCTACAAAGAAAGAAAGGTAAAGAAACTGCGACTATGTATACAATTCGTGCTGTTTCAGGAACTCCAGTTAATACAACAAAGGTTACGAGAAGGGCCTTCTCAAACTTTGTCATTGTAACAGGTAGTAATATTGGCCCAAGAATTCATGCATCAGTTGCACCAAAAGTGGCAAATCTAATAAAGCCAGGAGCACTTGTTAGTATTCGCGTAAAAGATAAGAAAGTATACGGAAATGTAGTTTCGGTTGATGCCAAAGCTGATTATCTTTCGGGCCTGCATAAAATCGTTGTATCTTTTGCAAATAAAAAGATTCCAACAAATCTCTATATTATGAATATCGAAACACACAAATTAGAAAATGCTTTAACGATTAAAAGAGAAGCTGTTTCAGAAAGAGGTGGTTCGCATAACGTATTCATCGTTAATGATAAGAATATCGTTACAAAACGCAATATTGAAGTAAGTGATAGTAACGAAGACTTCTATGTTGTGAAAAGCGGACTAACTGAAGGAGACACTATTGTGCTAAGTGATCAACGTTATCTTAATGATGGCGAAAAAGTAAATATCATCAAAGCACTAGTGGATCAGGATTAAGGAGTTAGAAGATGATCGAAATATTTGTTAAACGCCCTGCCACAACAATCATCTTTATTGCCATCTTTATGGTAATGGGACTGGTTTCAATTGGTAACTTAATTATTGAACCGACACCTAAGGTTGAGCTTCCACTTATTACAGTACAGACGGTCTATGCTGGTGCATCACCTGAAGAAATCGAATCACAAATCTTAAAGAAGATTGAGGACGAAATTTCAGAAGTCTCTCAAATTAAGAAAATCAAATCAGATGCACGTGACAGTTTTGGTATTGTTATCATTGAGTTTGATATTGAAGCAGACGCTAATATCAAATCAATTGAAGTAAAAGATAAGGTTGAAGCAATCTTAAACGATTTTCCAGATGGAGCAGATCGTCCAATCATTGCAAAGTTTGACCCATTAATTCAGCCAATTGCAACTCTTGCTCTTTCAAGTACAAAGCATGACCTTACTCAAGTATATGAGTATGCTGATAAAAAACTTAAGTCTCGCCTATCATCTATCAATGGTGTTGCCTCTGTTGACATTTTTGGTGGACGAGAAAGAGAGATCAATATTGAGTTAGATAATAACCTTCTTATTCAAAATTATCTGTCAATTGAGGATGTTCTTGCGGCCATCTCTAGAAAGAACCTAAATATCCCAGGTGGATCAATAAATACGACAGACTCTAAGATTAGTGTTCGCTTCGTTGGGGAGTTTGCCAACGTTGACGAGATCAGAAATCTAGAAGTTGTTTCCCGAGAGGGACAAGTTTTTAAGCTTCAAGAAATTGGAAATGTTTCAGATAGCTTTAAAGAAGTTGAAACGATGGCACGCTTCAATGAAAAGGAAGTAGTCGGTCTATCAGTACTTAAGCTTTCTGATGGTGATGCTATAAAGATCGTTGAGAACTTAAAAAGCTCTCTTGAGAAAGTACAAAGTGAGCTACCTGATGGGATGCAACTTGAACTAGTCGTTGATACAACTCGAATTACACTAGATGATACAAAAGGTACAATTAACTCGATCTTCATTGGTATTGGTTTAACAATTGCGATTCTTTTAACATTCCTGGGAGACTGGCGTGGTGCCCTTATTGCGAGTATCGTAATTCCGACTTCAATTATCTCAACACTTTTCCTTATGGATATGTCATCGTTTTCAATTAACGTTATGACACTTCTTGCATTCGGTACATGTCTAGGTACCCTCATTGCAAACGCTCTTATCATTATCGAAAACGTTTACAAGCATCTAAAAATGGGAAAAGACTCTCAGTCGGCAGCCATTGATGGGACGAAAGAAGTATTACTTGCTGTAATGGCCTCTTCAGGAACAAACCTAGTTGTATTTACTCCACTGGCCTTCATGGGTGGTGTCGTTGGTAAGTTCATGCTTCAATTTGGTATGACTGTTGTATTTGCAACGATCTTCTCGATCCTAGCATCTGTTACGTTAACACCAATGCTTTGTGCCTTACTTCTAAAAGACCCTGATACTTTAAAAGGACCTTTCCCTAAGCTCGCAGGTCTTGTCGATCGCTTACTTGCTTGGGCAACAAAACAGTATCGTTGGTTCTTTGATAAATTTATGAATTGGCCTATTACTTCAATTATTGTCCTAATGGCGCTTTTCTTTACAATTGTTTATCCGGCAAAACGTGTTGGTAATGAGTTCCTTCCAAAGTCTGACCGTGATGAATTTAAGGCATTTATTCTTATGCCAGATGGTTCACCAATTGAAAAAACAGCTCAGATCACTCAACAGGTTGATGAGATTATAAGAAAGTACCCAGAGGTTGTTTCAACTCTTTCAGATATTGGTTATGACGGTGAAGAAAGATCACGTATTACCGTCAACTTAACTTCAGCAACAAAGAGAAAAAGAGACTATAAAGAAATCATGGATGATCTACTTCCAAAGGTATCTAATATTCCTGAAGCAGAAATTACTCTAACAGGTGGTAGTCGAAACGCTAGTAATGATGGTGATATTACAATAAACGTCACAGGAGATAATTTCGATAATATGATTATTGCATCAGAAAAAATGCAAAAGATCATGAAGGACTCAGGATACTTTAGTTCAATTGAAAGCTCTTACCGAATTCCAAAAATGGAGATTCAGTTTATTTCTGAACCTCAAAAAGTAATTCGTCAAAACCTATCAAGCTCGCGTCTTGGGGGTACAATCCGTGCACTTGTAAATGGTAATGATGATGCCGTTTATAAAGAAGGTGGTGAAGAATACGATATAAATGTAACTCTTGCGCCAGAATTTAAAAGAAATATCTCTGACTTTGATAAATTTCTAATTCATGGAAAGGATGGACTTATCCCAATCTCAAGCCTTGGTAAGGTTCAAGTTGTCGAAGCATCTTCGCCACTTAAAAGACGTGACAAAGAAAGAATCATTCAGATCAAGGCCTTTGTTGTAAAAGGTGTTGTTGGTGCCATCATGGGAGATCTGGGCCAGCAATTCAGTAAGGCAGAGCTACCACAAGGGACTAAGTTCATGTTTGCAGGCCAAGCAGAAAGTCAGAAAGAATCTCAACAAGAGATGGGAAAAGCCTTCATGCTAGCAGTAATCTTAACTTATATGCTACTTGTTGCGATCCTAAACTCATTTGTATTCCCAGTGTCAATTGGTTCAGCGATTCTAACATCTTTCCTAGGATCTTTTTTAATGATGTTCTACACGGAGCAGACGATTAATATTGGTTCCATGATGGCCATTGTAATGGTTGTAGGACTTGCCGTTAACAACGCCATTCTTATGATTGAATATACTCAGCAAAAGCTTGATGAAGGTGTTGAGATTAAGGAAGCATTATGGTTAGGGGCCGAGGAAAAACTGAAGCCTATTCTAATGACTTCTATTGCCATTATCGCTGGTACAATGCCACAGCTCTTTATGATCGACAAAATGAAGTCGGCCATGGGTGCGGTTTTGATTGGTGGTATGCTAGGTTCAATCTTCTTTACATACACACTCGTTCCAACGATTCACTTAGTGCTATATCGAGTGAAAGAATGGCTCTCTAAGCTATTGAAATCAAATGCATAATTTGAAAAAAGGCCTCTTAATTAGAGGCCTTTTTTACGTCTAAACTTAGGACATCTCCTGTAAATCTTCCCATCTTGAACAAACTCATCCTTAAAAGTGCTATAAATGTTCATTATTTTATTTAGCAACAAGCGAGAATTAAAGATGAGATCAATAATCCTTACCTCAGTTCTATGTTCAGGAATTTGCCAAGCTATGCCATCACAGGGTGTCGTTAAAGTATCTGACGGTGCAAGGGCAAATTGTAATGAGAAGAAGGACCTCTATCGAAATAAGCTTCAAGCATATAAAGTTAAAAATTATAGTTCCAAGCAAATTGGAGATAATATTGAACTGACATTGAACATTCAAATGCTCCAATGTAGTCAAACAGATAAAAGCATTGCCTTTAAAGAAAAGAACATCTTTGATCTATTCACTTATAAAACATTTCGCAATATCGAAATGGAAGTAAGAACAAAGAGTGCTAATATTCTTTTCTATCAAGATGGTATTTATAAGAAACTTTCACAAGTTGATATCATAGATAACCAAGACCTTTCTAAAATTACTGCGAGCTTTAACGTTAAAGACCTCTTAACGAAAGAGAAGTATGAGAAATACTTAAATGGAGAAAAGGTTATCACTAGCCTAGACTTCAGTTTAAAAAGGTTAATTGAAGTTTCAGGTAATGACTTCAATGGAATTTACGATCAGAATTACGGTGGTTTTAGAGTGTTTTTTGAAATTAAATAATAAAAAAAGGGCCTCATAAGAGGCCCTTTCTATTTGTCTTATTTTTGATTCATACCTTTGTACTTATCTTTTGACATAGTCGTTACGTAGGCCGCAACATCTTTAATGTCTTGAGCTGAAAGACCACGAACCTTTGTCCACATCATAGAAGTATTCTTAGTTTTTCTCTTCTTTGATTGAATCGCAGTAACTTGCTCAGCAACGTAAGCAGCATCTAGACCAGCAATTCTTGGACCTTTAACAATTGCAATTTTACTAACATCTGCAGCTTTCCCCATACCATCAGCATTGTGGCAAAGAGCACAGTTAACTTTCTTGTAAATTGCTTTACCTTTAGCAGCATCTCCAGCGTAAGCACTTACACTTAGTAGAGCGGCAACAACAGTGATTTTGAATAAATTCACAATATATCTCCTTTATATTTATAGCGTAGCTATACTTTATGCAATTATCGTCAAATCGTCAGTAAATTTAAAAGAAAATATACCCTTGGGGCCATTTGTTGAGCTATACTCTCTTGCACACAGTGGCAAGTTAAAGAAACTCAAAAGAAACTTAAAAGAGAGTAAAAATGAACACAAGTGTCATAAGCCTAATTTTAGGAACAATATGCATCGGATTAGCACCTATTTTTGTTAAAAATCTCAGTGGTGACCTTTCTCCGAGCATGATTGGCGCTCTTCGTTGTTCAATTGCAGGTTCAATTCTTCTTATTTACCAACTTCTTATTAAGAAAAATTATATCAAGGACAAACGCTTCTATACTATGACGGCCGTCATAGGTTTCTGCTTTGCTATGGACTTATTTGTTTGGCATCGATCAGTTCACTTAATTGGTGCTGGCATGTCTACAATTTTAGGCAATACCCAAGTTTTCTACTTACTTGTTTTTGGCCTTATCCTTTATAAAGAAAAAATAACACTCAAAAAGCTACTAGTATTTCTCTTTGCTTTCTTTGGAGTATTTCTCATTCTAAAAGGCCAAGTTCAATTCTATCAGTCAGAGGAATTCTTTTGGGGAGTACTCTTTGGTCTGACAACAGGGTTGTGCTACTCACTTTATACAACTTCAATTAAGAAAACGTCCCTTATGACATTTAAGACGAAAATCACTGCACTAGAGATTATCACCTACTCTTCTCTTGTGACTGGAGCGATTCTCTTTATTACCGCTCAATTTGAGCACGGCCACAAAAGCCTAGCTCTTGAGCATCTGCCTTCTGTATTTGGGCTTGCTATTCTTTGTCAGGTCATTGGCTGGTCATTAATTAGCTATGGCCTTAAAAGTGCCCCACTTTCTGTTTCAGGACTTATTATTTTATTACAACCAGTGATTGCTAAGACTCTAAGTATATTCCTTTTTAATGAGCCATTCTCTTCACTTGAAATAATTGGAGCTGCAATTCTCTTAACGTGTATTTACCTAGGAACTCACCTTTCGCGTCCAAAGAAAACGAAATCAAATGACAATTGAGGCCAATCTTTATAACATTTCATAAATAATTTTAATTAGGTATGGTTTAAATGAAGGTGATCTCTTTACTTGCTCTAGTGAGCATTTTTCTTATTAGTTGTTCAAATAATAACGAGACAGATCTCCTTGTCCCAAAGGATAAAGAAATTCACCAAGAGGCAACTAAAAAGGCCCTTAAAGAGATTGAAAATAATAGTGTTGTCTTCTCCCAACAACAAGCAAACCATTGGAATGGGAAGAAGAAAGTTGATTTCAACAAAGATATTAAACCAATATTTGATAATCGCTGTGTTGTTTGTCACAGTTGCTACGATTCACCTTGCCAACTAAAACTAACTTCCCGAGAAGCCGTTGAAAGAGGAGCCTCTAAAGATAAGGTCTATATGGGAGAGCGCTTAATCGTTGCTTCGCCAAGCCGACTTTATATCGATGCAAACTCAACTAAGCAGTGGAGAGATAAAGGTTTTTTCTCAGTTTCACATAAAAATCTTAATAAAAACGTCATAGCAAAGATGATAAAGTTAAAAGAGGTTGTGCCTCTTCCGGAGACAAAGATTCTTCCGACAAGCTTAGACTTCAGCCTAGAAAATGATCGTTTTTGTCCAAAAGAAGACGAATTTGAAAACTACGCGAAGTCTTCTCCTTTTGGAGGTATGCCATATGGACTTCCTGCACTAACAAATAAAGAGAGTGAGCTAATTACAACTTGGATAGCCCAAGGCTCAAACTTCAACAAAGAAGCTCCCCTTTCAAGAGAAGAACTAAAAAAAATAAAAGATTGGGAACTTTTCTTAAACAAGAAAAGTAAAAAACATCAACTTATGGCGCGCTACCTTTATGAGCACCTTTACCTAGCAAATCTATATTTTAGTGAAAAAAATGAAACGAATTTTTATAAATTAGTAAGATCTAAAACACCAACTGGAAAACCAATCAAAGTCATTGCCTCTCGAAGGCCATTTGATGATCCAAAGGTTAAGAGAGTCTACTATCGACTAGTGAAACAGAAAGAGACAATTGTCGATAAAACGCATATGCCTTACCTCTTTGATAAAGAGAGAATGAATTGGTATAAGAAATTATTTATAACACCAAAGTATCAGGTAAAAGAACTTCCTAGCTACCAAGCCCTAGAAGCAGCAAACCCATTTTTAACTTTTAAAGATTTACCTGTAGAATCACGTTATGAGTTTCTTCTTAAAGAGTCTCAATACACGATTTCTAACTTTATAAAAGGTCCTGTTTGCCGCGGTCAAATTGCCCTTAATGTAATTCAGGATCACTTTTGGACTTTCTTTGTAAACCCTAAGCTTTATAAAAACCGCAATAATTTTCCACTTACAAATGAGCTAGAGCGCATGAGTCTTCCTGCACAGTTTGCAAATGTGGGTGGTGTTCAATGGTTCAAGTATAAAAATGAAGAAGAAAAATATCTTAAAAAGAAGTCAGAATTTATCGATCAAAACTCCTCTATCCTAAATCTAAATTCTATTTGGAATGGCGATGGAAACAATCAGAATGCAGCATTAACTATTTTTAGACATTTTGATAGTGCGACAGTTTTGAAAGGACTTGTTGGTCAAAATCCAAAAACAGCTTGGGTCATTGATTATCCACTCTTAGAAAGAATTCACTACCTCCTGGTTGCTGGCTTTGATGTATATGGGAATTTATCTCATCAACTCAACACTAGACTTTACATGGATTTTTTAAGACTTGAAGGTGAATTCAACTTTCTAACATTACTACCTTCAAAACAAAGATTGAAAGAAAGAGAACTATGGTACGAAAGAGCTTCTGGTAGAGTTAAAGAACATATCGTAGGACGCTATGCTTGGATAAAGAAAGAGCCCGCAATTTCATATAAGACTAGAGACGCAAAGAGTGAACTATTTGAACTATTAAAAAATAGACTAGCTCCTGCTTTAAATAAGAGGTTTGAAGTTAAAGATGATAATCTCAAAAGCTTAATGAATAACGAAGAGATGAAGAAGACTGCTGTAAATCTCTTTTCACAAGTATCTTTTATCTTGATTGAGGATACTAATGAAACATATACGTTAATTCACAACAATGCTCACTACAATATCTCTCACCTCTTGAAAGAAGGAAGTCAGAGAATTACTGAAGAAGATAACTTCACTGTAACAAAAGGAACTGTAGGGAGTTATCCGAATACTATTTTTAAACTTAAAAAATCTCAACTACCGAATTTTGTAAATGCAATTAAGAATACTACTTCACAGGCAGCTCATAGCAGGCTTCTTGATAAGTATGGTGTGAGAAGAAGTGATAAAAGATTTTGGCCAACACTAGATAAAATTCATGAGATAGCCTTTAAAACAAATCCTATTGAATTTGGTCTTTATGATTTAAATCGATTGGAAAATCGCTAAAGACATCAAAATTTAGTTAATTTTTTAAAGTAACTCTCCGACAGTTATGCCATGGATAAAGTATTAATTTCTTGGGCAGGAAACGATGAAGTCGAATCCTTCTCCCCGTACTGTGCAACTATAAATAGAATTTTTTCATTTCTAAATATCGACTTTAAGTTAAAAACAGTCCATGTGAACTCTCAAATTCAGGGAGTGCCAGCTAAGATGAGCAGTCTTCCTGCTATTATTGATGGCGATAAGAAATACTTAGGCATTAGAAATTGTATCAACTACTTCAAAGACTTGCGTGGAGAATCTGAGCTTTTTCTTTTAAACAATGAAGAAGCAATGCAGGCCCAGCTCTTACAAGATTGGTGTATAAATTCATTATGGGCAAGTATCGTTTACTTCTCATACAAAGATACAAAAGGGCTTAGCGCTATGAAGAAAAAATTCGCTAAGCAGGCCAAGTATGTTCAAGATATAGATGAATCACCAGAAGATGTTATTTCGTCAGTAAAAGAAATTATAGTAAAGCGTATCTCAGAGTATGAAATCTTTCATAAAGATCAAGCATGTGCACTTGATTATTTTGAATCACAGATTACTTATATTAACGAAATACTGGGAACGAAGAATTTTATTTTTGGCAACGATATCAAGTATATCGATATATTACTCTATTGCCATCTGAATCGTATTCTCATTACTGGACTACCTCCTGCAGATCTAATTAAGCAGAAGTACCACCGTATCATCAGGTGGCTCCAACGAGTGGCCGCCCAAACACGTTCAAAAGATAATATCTACCCAACCCATCTAGAAAGTTAGCTGCAATATTTCAAATTATGCTCTTTTTCTATTAAACTTAGATAAAAGATTTTAAATGGAGACATTATGAAAAATATTGCCATCATCATGGCCATGGACTCGGAAGCAGCACCGCTTTTAGAGAAACTAGCTATCACAGATCAAGACAAAAAATTAGACCCAAATCTACCAATGAAATTATATCAATGTGAATATCACGGGCATAAGATTTCAGTTATTATAAGTGGTGAATGTAAGCACCATAAAGTGCAAAACGTAGGAACGTCTCCTGCGGTTGTCTCTACTCTTCTTGCGATCAGAGAACTTGGTGCAGAAATGATTATCAACGCGGGAACTGCCGGTGGCTTTAGAAAGCGTGGTGCAGAAGTTGGAGACGTCTACACGGCCGACACAACAGTTTTTCATGATCGCAGAATTCCTATTCCAGGATATGAAAACTACGGAATCTATAAGACAGCACATCCTATTGCTCAAGAATATGGAAAGCTTCTAAACCTAAAGACAGCAATTATTTCAACAGGAAACTCTCTTGATATGAGTGCTGAAGATGAAAAGTTAATTGAAACAAATCAAGCAGTTCTTAAAGATATGGAAGCTGGAGCTATTGCCTGGGTAGTTGATCAATTCAGTATTCCAACACTCTTTTTAAAGTCAGTTACTGACATTGTTGACGGAGAGCATCCAACAGAGGAAGAGTTCTTTGCCAATTTGAGATTAGCATCGGATAATTTAGGTAAGAAATTAATTGAGCTAATCGAAAAAATCTAAGGAGTGATTTATGAAATTACTAGCTGCTATGCTTTTTATCCTTCCAGCTTTAGCTGCACCATGTGCAGGACAAGAAGGTGAATATTGGATCAACAATGATGGAACACAAGGTGGATTCGTTGCTGATACAGCTTATGTATCAAAGAATGTTTATATTGGTGAGAATGCACAAGTTTGTGACAAGGCCCAAGTAACAGGATTTGCAAAAATCACAGGTAATGCAATTATTTCAGACTACGCTAAAGTTTGGGGTAATGCTCACGTGTATGAGAATGCAAGAGTTTATGATGAGGCGTCAGTTTGGGATAATGCTGAAGCTTTTGGCGAAGCTCAAATTTATGGCTTTGCAGGACTTAAGGGTAACGTAAAAGTTTACGGTAAAGCTCGTATGTTTGATGCTACTTACTCTTCAGGACGTTATTACTAGGAATATATATGAGAAAAATCTTTTTATTTTCACTGTCTCTTTTTCTAATTGTAGGCTGTAAGGAACAAACACAAGTTAAACTTCGTGTAATTGAAACCACTGACCTACACGGTTACTACAAAGACTACGATTATTATAAGAACGAAGAAAGTAAAAGATTTGGACTTGTTAAAACGGCTACACTTATTAAAAAGTATGCCACACAAGCAGATAATTATACGCTCATCGATAATGGTGATCTCCTTCAGGGGAATCCTATGGCCGACTTTGTGGCCACTCACGGAAAAGAAGGAGTTCACCCTGCTTTTAAACTCATGAATCATCTAAAGTATGACGTGGGTAATATTGGAAATCATGAATTTAATTACGGCCTAGAGTTTCTAGATGCCTCTCTTAAAGATGCAAAATTTCCTTATATCAATGCTAACGTTTACAAAGACGAAAATGGTAAGCCAGCATCGCCTTACTTTAAGCAATATGTAATTTTAGAGAAAAAAGTTAAGGACACAAAAGGTCTGCCACATAAGCTCAAAATTGGATACATTGGTTTTGTTCCGCCACAGATCATGGTCTGGGATAAGAATAATCTTGAAGGGAAAGTCGTGGCCCGCGATATTATTGAAGTCGCAAAAGAGCTTACGGCGAAAATGAAAAATGAAGGCGCTGATGTCATCATCGCAATTCCACATTCAGGAATTAGTACAGATGAATACAAGCTTTATGCAGAGGACTCAGTTTACTACCTAAGTCGCGTTCCTTATATCGATGCCATTGCCTTTGGTCACACTCATGCTCTATTTCCTTCAAAAGAATATGAAGGAATTCAAGGTATTGATGCGAAGAAAGGAACAATTAATGGAGTCGCTGCCGTTATGCCTGGGAAATGGGGATCACACGTTGGAATCATTGATTTAAAATTAAACTTTGATGGAAGTAAGTGGCATGTGATCGATGGACAATCCTCAGTCTACTCGATTTATGATAAAGAATCAGATTCAAGTGTAAAACCTGATCTTGAACTTGCAGAAATCATTGAAGATGATCACCAACGAACAATTAAGCTCGCAGGTGAAAAAGTTGGTTTCTCTAAGGAGGAATTTTATAGCTTCCTCTCACTAATCCAAGATGATGCGGCAACACAGATTGTCTCTAACGCTCAAATTGATTATGTGAAAAGAGCAATACAAGGCGATGCTAATTTAAGTGGGCTCCCAGTATTATCTGCAGTTGCACCTTTTAAAACAGGTGGCAGAAAGAATGATCCAAATGGATACACAACTGTTGAAAAGGGAAATCTGACATTGAGAAATGCAGCTGATCTCTACCTCTACCCTAATATGCTCTACGCTCTAAAGCTCACAGGAAAAGAAGTTAAATTGTGGCTAGAGTGCTCTGCGGGGATGTTTGCTCATATTGATCCAAACTACAGCAAGGACCAACCACTTCTAAACTGGGGAAGCTTTCGTTCATACAACTTTGATATGATTGACGGTCTAACTTACGAGATCAATATCACAAAGAGAAGACACTACGATGAAAATTGTAAGGTTTTAAATAAGGATTCATTCAGAATTGAAAACTTAAAGTATCAAGGAAAGGCCGTTACTGATGAGCAAGAGTTTATTCTTGCAACAAATAGCTTTCGTGCAACCGGTGGTAAATTTCCAGGTGCAGTAAAAGCCAATGTCGTCTTTAGTGCTCCAGATAGCAATCGCCAAGTTCTAATCAACTACATTAGAAAAGAAACGAAAGAAAAAGGTTTTGTCGATGCTCGTCCAAATGAGAACTGGAAGATCAAGCCAATAGCTAATGCAGACAAACTTAAGGTTTACTTTGAAACTTCTCCATCAGATAAAGCGACAAAGTATATTAAGAAGAAGTCAAAATTTAAGCTTAACCGTATTAAAGGCCTTGATGATGAAGGCTTTGCAAAATACTATATCATTCTTAAATAGACACACCGCTCTTAAAAATCACCAAGGCGTAAGTTACTGAATTTACGCCTTAACGTATTAATAATATGACATTTAAATCAAGATTAGATAAAATCTAAGGTCCGGGGATTATATTCTCAAACGATTTAAAAGGATTTTATATGTCAGTATACGTCAATAGAACATTAAATATGAAGAAGATCAAGGCCATTGGTTTTGATATGGACTACACTCTAGTTCGCTATAAAACAGAAGCTTTCGAAAAATTTGTTTTCGAACTCGTGCTTCAAAAATTAGTAGATGTAAAAAATTATCCAAAAGAAGTAACAGATTTAAAATTTGATTTTAACCAAGTTATTCAAGGTTTAATTATCGATCGTCTTCGTGGAAATATTTTACAAACAAACCGCTACGGAAAAGTAAAGATCGCAAAGCATGGTACAAAGCCAATGGACTTTCATGATCAGAATGAAATCTATGGGAATAGTATCATTGACCTAAACTCAGAACAGTATCAATCACTAGATACAAACTTCTCAATTTCAAATGGTGCAATGTTTGCAAACCTTGTTGATCTAAAAGACCAAGGCTTAAAACTTCCTGATTACGAAACACTATCTCACGATATCAAAGAAGTTATCGATATCGCTCACTCTGACAATTCTCTTAAAGGATATGTCGAAGAGCATCTTGAAGACTTTATTATCAAAGACCCAGAAGTGGCAAAACTGCTAGAAAGGTTTAAACGCTTTGGAAAGAAGTTAATTCTTATCACAAATAGTGAATGGACTTGGACAAAAAGACTAATGGAATACACGATTAATCCATTCTTAAAAGAGCATGAGAACTGGACAGACCTATTTGATATTTCAATCTGTCTTGCATGTAAGCCAAGATTCTTTAACGTAAGCAATATGTTTCTAGAAATTCAAACGGATACTGGACTAATGACAAATGCAGAAGGTCCTCTAGAGCAAAACAAGGTGTACCAAGGTGGATGGGCCGGAAAATTACAAAAAGATCTAGGCCTTGAAGGTGAAGAGATTCTTTACCTTGGTGACCATATCTATGGTGATGTTCTTACACTAAAGAAAACTTTCAACTGGAGAACAGCTCTTATCCTAGATCCTCTTGAAGCAGAGATTGAAGCGATTAGACAGTCAACACCAACACAAGCTCTTATCGATGCTGAAATGGAACAAAAAGAAAAGCTAGAACATGAGCTAAATAAGCTAGAGCTTTTAAAGCACGAAGATCCAGAAAAATATAATAAAGAAGATATTGGAAAGATCTTTAGCGAAATTGATAAGATCAACTCAAAAATCTCTCTGCAATTAGATGCTTATCGCCAATTCTTTAACCCACACTGGGGAGAAATGATGAGAGCAGGACTGGAGGAATCACGTTTTGCTGATCAAGTTGAAAAGTATGCATGTTTCTACATGGCAAAGATTACAGATCTTCTAGAGTACACTCCACGTACTTACTTTAGGCCAAAGAAAAGAATCTTGGCCCACGAAGATTCAACTATGCTTTAAATTTATATTGAACAAATTGTTGAAAGACACGGTAAACTTCATCACCGTATCCCCCGGCCATAACCCATGCTTGGGGGATACCTTTCGACTCTAATAATTCATTCATATACTTATCTCTTTCAAGACATTCTTCTAAACTTAGCTGAATTCCTTTAGCACTTTCCAAAATGTCTTTTTCATAAACATCTGCACCTTGAACTACAATACAAAGATCGTAATCTTCTTTGATAAAGTCCCCTACTTCTTTGAGTTTTACAAGATAGTCATCATCGGGAGTAACTGGGATATCAAGAGTGCTAGGAATATAACTTGAGTTAGTTTTATCAGGATTATCAAGTGGCCAACCATCCTTCATATGAATTGAAACACAATCAATCGACTCATCGTTGGCAACAATTTGTGCAGTTCCATCACCTTTATGAGCATCCATATCTACAACGAGACACTTACCAAGACCTTTTTCCTTTTGTAATTTTCTAATTGCAATAACGATATCGTTAAACATACAAAAGCCACCTGGCCCATCACTCTTTGCATGATGCATTCCTCCTCCTAAATGATAAGAAAAGCCCGACTCTAGAGCATTACAGGCAGCAAGGTATGTTCCTTCGCAATGAGAAAGAGCACGATTAATAAAATCACTTAAAGGTTTTACTGCAGCAGAAGGCTCGTAACGATGATAGCTTCCATCGTCATTAATAAGTTCATAAGCTTCAAGAACAAGTCCAGTAGGATCAAGTTTAGTACGAGCACAAAAGTCGCGATCATGGGCAAGGGCCAAGTCACTTAAAAAGAAATGTGTTGATTTTCTTCTTTCAAGAAATGGAGAATTTTTGAATTCTTCGAGGATTTTGGTTACTCTCTCGTCTTTTAAAGGAACGCCAATACCATAGTCAGTATAACTTCCAAGGGAGTCTTCCATGTAATAGAGTCGACTTTTTTCTGGATGGTATTTCATATTCATTCCTTTATTAACGAAACTTAGCTTGCTTGATTATCCTAATATTATATAGTTATACATTAAAATGGCCTGTAAATCTTACAAATTTAAGAATGTGACAAGGCCCTTTGCTATAGTAATCTATTAGCTTTGCTATAAGTATACGATTTTTTTGGGAGATTAAATTTCATGACAAATAGGACAATCTGGCTTCGCCATGAAACAAAACCATTTGAAGAGCGTAGTGCACTTACGCCCCAAGCTGCCCTAATGCTAAAGGAGCTTGGTCATGAAGTAATTATTGAACGCTCACCTAGTCGTATTTTTAAAGATGATGAATTCGAAGCACTTGGCCTTAAGATGATGCCTACAAATTCATGGATAAACTTTGCACCGGCAAATGCTTTTATCCTTGGTTTAAAAGAATTAGATGTTCACACTTTTCCATTAACTCACAGACATATACACTTTGCTCATGTTTACAAAAATCAAACAGGTTCAAAAGAAATGCTTGATCGTTTTATTCAAGGAGATGGAAAATTATATGACCTTGAATACCTAACAGACCCTAAAGGGAGAAGAATTGCAGCATTTGGGAAGTGGGCAGGATTTGTGGGAGCGGCCCTAGGACTTAAGAACTGGATTTGCCAACAAAGAGGAAAAGACTTTAATGACTGTGGCCCATTGAACTCATACTCATCTCAGCATGAGTTAATTAATGAGATATCAAAGGAGCTGGATGAGCTTGGTTCAAGGCCGAGAGTTCTTGTCATTGGAAACCGTGGACGTTGTGGCCGAGGAGCAAAAGAGTTACTTGAGGCTGTTGGTGTTGAAATGACTGGTTGGGGAAGGGCCGATACACAAGTGGCCAGACCTATTAAGCAAATTCTCGATTACGATATTCTAGTCAATTGTACTTTAAATAAAAAACCGGCCGAGCCATTTCTCAATTTAGAAATTCTACAAAATGAAAGAAATCTTTCTGTAATTTCTGATGTTAGTTGTGATCCTACAGGTCCTTGTAACCCTCTTCCGATATATCCTGATATTACGACAATTGATATTCCAACGTTTAGAGTTCAAGAGTTAGATCAGCTTTTAGAAGTTACTGCAATTGATCACCTTCCATCTCTTCTTCCAAGAGAAAGTACTGAAGAATATGTGGAGCAATTACTTCCTCATTTAATCAATTTACTTAATGGCGATATTGAAGATTCTCCGTGGGAAAACGCACTTGAGATTTTCTATCAAAAAACGATTGAGCTAGGCCTAGAGAAAAAGTTAGTCGAAGAGCCTCAGCTATTGATGTAATTTTCAATAGCTCTTACTTCATCGTAATTTTCAAAATTTTCGTATTTTTCATAGCCCTTAATAAGGTATTGGCACTTTTTTAAACAAAGCTGAGTTAACACTTCAATTCTCTCAGTTGAAAGCTGGCGATTTTCTTTGGCCCAGGCCATGGCCTTAACTCTCCAGTAATCCATTGCAAAGAACTTGAAGGATAGTTGATCATCATGACCTGCATGCTTAATTACCAGAGGCTCATCTAAGAAGTCGATTTCATACAAAGAAGTTATCTTAAGCCATAGGTCATAATCTTCGCACACAATAAAGCTTTCATTAAAACCATTCATCTCTTCAAATAATGTTCTTTCAAGTAAAACGCTTGAAGGTGAAATGACACAATTTTTTAAAGAGCGAATAAACATATCCCCTCCGACTTTTTGATGAGCTTTTTTTTGTTTTACAACTTCACCATCTCTAAGCCAAAGCTCCCCTGTATGGCAGAGTCGATGTTTTGAGCTATCTAGTAAGCTTAATTGTTTTTCAAGCTTGTCTTCTTTCCACTCATCATCAGAGTCAAGAAATGCGATATATTTCCCTGAAGATTTTTTTACACCTAGATTTCGAGCAGCTGAAACTCCTCTATTTTCTTGAAAAAAATATTTTATGCGAGAATCCGAGTAGGACTCAACAGTTTGCTTTGAATTATCAGTTGAACCATCATCAATAACAATTAATTCAAAATCTTGAAAACTTTGTCTTAAAACAGAGTCAATTGCACGGGCTAAGAACATGGCCCGATTGTATGTGGGAATGACGACACTAACTAACACTATTAATAATATCTTCTAGTACTTCTTTCGTAACTTTCTTCTCAAGAGAGTTTAGGACTCCATCTAATTGGTCATGATCTCTAGCACCACAAAGAACAGTGCTTAGTTCATCATGAGAAAGATTAAAGTGAATTGCAAAGTCTAAACCAGTAAGTCCGTGCTTTTCTAGTGCAGGTTGCATTCTTGCAACAATATCATAGCGACTTTCTTTATCCATGGCCTTCCACCATGGTGCCCATGAGCGGCAGTCACTTTTGTCAAATTTTCGATCCTTCGTCACTCGTCCAGTTAGGATTCCTTTATCAAGAGTTCCCCAGCTCATAAAACTTAAGTCATTTTCATTTACGATTGGGAAAATATCTTTTTTAACGTCTTGTTCAAAAAAGTTAAATTGTGATTGGATCACCTCAACTCGATCGACTTGTGACGCTAATTTAAACTCTTCGGCCGTTGTATTACAAAGTCCGATATGCTTAACTTTTCCTTCATGCTTGGCCTTTGCAATAACCTCAAGAGTTTTTCTGATATCCACTCTTTCATCAGGCCAGTGAACCATATAGAGATCAATATAATCTGAATTTAGATCTCTTAGTGATTGTTCAATCATTTTTTGAGTGACAACTGGATCATTAGTCATATCCACTCGTTTATTCTCGTGCCAAGTCACACCTGACTTAGAAACAATAAAAACTTTTTCACGATTATTTTTAAATGCTTCGCCAATTCTCTTCTCACTCTCACCAAAGCCATAAATCGGTGCCGTATCAAAGATCTTCACTCCACGATCAAAGGCGTATTGTAAAAGACTAATCGAATCTTCTTTACTAATATCACCAAATCCATAACCCGCGCCCTCTCCAGAGATACTGGCGCCACCAAAAGCAAATTGTCCAAATTGATCTAATATTTTCATAAGTCATGAATATCTATTTCGCCTAAATGCGTAAAGACTTGACGCACCGACAAGATAAACGTTATTTCCTAGTTATGGATTTACTTGTATTTGCCCACCGCGGCGAAGCTCAAACATTTTTAAAAGAGATGGATTTTAAATCACATCCAGACTTTAATGACCTCTACTTATGTGCAGATAAGAGCTACGGCTTAATTCTGACTGGAGAAGGCCCACAGAACGTTCTCATGGCCCTCACATATGCTATGGGTATCCTTAAAAACCAGGCAATTCAAATAGGTCAAATCATCAATCTTGGAATATGTGCTTCATTTAATGCTGATCTTAAGCAGGGTGAGATTTTTGAAATCAGAACAATCTACGGGCAAGAGGAATTCAAAAGTTTTCAATGCCAACAAAGCTCATCTAAGCTAGATCTTATCACTGCAAATGAAAGAGTTCTTGATAGCGAATTAGCAAAATCACTTTCACACTTTGCCCCTTTGGCCGATCGCGAAGCATGGGCCATCGGTCTTGCTGCAAAAAAATTTCAAACACCACTTAGAGTTTTTAAATTGATTTCGGATCACGTCACTGATGCACCTATTTGTGAATATATAAAAGAGCATGCCCAGGATTATTCCCAAGAGCTTTACCGCTACTTTATTGAGTCTTTTACAAGTGAAGAAAAATTACAAAGTGACGATCTTGCTCTACTAAATGATGATGCATTTTACTTTACACTCTCACTTGAGCGCGAAGTAAAAAATCTCGTACAACAAATTCTTATTAAGTATGATATGAGTTTAAGTGATCTTTTAAACTTAAGCACATTTAAAGATATTCAAGCATTAGAGACAACCCCAAAGAAGAAGGCCCTCGAGCTTAGAGACTTCTTAAAAGAGAAACTCTATCCGACTCGTACTAAGATTATTAGACAACTAGATAACTTTATCAAAGGAACAGGACTTGATAAAAATGAATTATCTTATGATCCTTCTCTTGAAAAGGTTGTGCTAAACCTTAGAACTAAAATCAATTCTGAAAAAGAAATCCTTGATCTACAAAAGAAGCTTTCAAAGATTGATTGGCAAAAATTCAACGCCCTTATGAATGGAGAAAAGCTTTGAAGATCGAGAAAATCTTTATCGAAGATTCAATTAAAAATTCTCTGATCTCAAATCAGCTTCCACTTAAGTTTCCAAAGGCTACAGTCCAAATAATCGAAAATTACGCTGATATTTGGGGCAGAGTTAAAAAGCCCTACTTACAAAAGAGAGATTCTCTAAATCTCTTTATTGCAAGAAAGCAAGGCCAACTTGTTAAAGAGGCTCCCAATGCCTACGGTATCTCAGGAGAGCCTCACTACTACTTTATCCACGCTTACAACTGTATCTATGAGTGCGACTACTGCTACCTTCAAGGTTATTTCAATACTCCTGACCTTGTTCTCTTTGTGAATCACGAAGAGATTATAAGTGAGATGCAAAAAATTGCTGAACAATCGGATGAGAATATGTGGTTTCACGCAGGCGAGTTTAGTGACTCTCTTGCCCTAACTCACCTAACTGGAGAGCTAGATTACTACCACAAATTTACAAAGAAAAATCCTCACTGCTACATTGAACTTAGAACCAAATCAGCAAATATAAAAGAGCTTCTAAAACTAGAGCCACTGCCAAACTTCATCACTTCTTTTTCTCTTTCGCCAAAGAATAAGATTAAGTCTCACGACCTAAAGACACCAAGTCTTGCGGCCCGCCTAAAGGCCATTAAAAGCCTTTATGAAGCAGGTCACCCCATCGGTATTCACTTTGATCCTGTGATACACAGTGAAAGTTTTGAAAGTGAATATGAAGAGCTAATTAGTGAACTAAGCAGTGTGATTCCCTTAAGTAAAGTAGAGTATATTTCCATTGGTGTTGTACGCTTTACGAAAGATGTCTATTCACAGGTCAAGAAGAACTATCCACAAACAACATACTTCCATTCAGAACTTACTAAGGGTGAAGATGGAAAGATTCGCTATCCAAGACCAATGAGAATGTGGATATTAGGAAAGATTAAAGATCTTTGTCTTAAAGCAGGTGCCTCTAAAAAAAGTACCTATCTTTGCATGGAAGAGTAATTAATCATTTAGATATTCAGGATAACTAATATATAGAATTTCAATTACAGACGAAGAAAAGCCTCGTTGTCTTTCGCGGTAATTACGATAGATCTCTCCAGGATTAACAACCTTTGCCTTCTTATCTGAATCTTTCATTATCCCAACTTGCGTCGCGGCCATCTCATCATAAATCGACTCAAGTTCAGAAAAGTATTCGTCATTCTTGCTTGATAAACTTCCAAGGGCCTTTAATAGAGTAAGTGACATTAAGATATTATCTTGTAAGCTATCACTTTCAAGACTTACAACTAATTTATTAACCATACTGCCCACAATCTCGGCCCTTTGGTTGTCAGTAATTTTACCTTCACTAGACATTTCAATTAGTGTTTCAAATAGAACTGTAATATTTGATTGGCGACAAACAAGTGGAGCGCGCATAATCTTTGCCATATCATCTTCACTTATCTCATCAACACTATCCAAAGCCTCTTGAGCAAGTTCAGGAAAGCGTTTTGCAATAGCTCTACCTTCGATATTTATTAATAAATCCATCGCACGATTAAGGAGACTCAAAACATTGCCGTCTTCTTTTGCGTAAAAGCCAGAATTTGGATCTATGATTTGAGCAGGAGGCATATAATCATTATAAGTCTGTTCACAATCAATATTGGCCTTTCTAAGCTCTTCTATTGAACCACTCAGCTCAGAGAAAACACCATTGTCCATACCGAGCCCAACCAACGCAACGACCTCATCGTCAGATCTTTTATAATCACTCTTTTCATGAAATTGCTTTCGCGGGACAAACTTTTTCTTTGGTAATTCACGGTTAGTGAAGGCCACCGGAGCATTCTGTGAATACTGCTCTCTTAGGGCCTCAGGATGGTATTCGTCATTGTAGTAAGTATAGAAATAGTAACCGAGGGCCATTAAGACCAAGACTGACAAAAACAATAATATTCGTTTTTTCAAATCTCTTTCCTCGAAAAAAGTTCTAACTATCTAGAATTACATTTAATAATAATTATATGATAACGATATTTCGCTGCTATGTCCAAACAACTTTGATTTTTTGCAGTAAAAACCATGGGATATTACGCAATTTGTACAAAAGTAGTTGCACTTTTACGACGTTATGTTTATATTCTACAACCTAATAACCCATATATTAATGTAGAGTTTATATAAATAAATAAGGATGAAGTGATGGCACGTACATGTGATTTAACTGGAAAAAGAAGACTTGTTGGTAACAAAGTTTCTCACGCTAAAAATAGAACAAAAATGACTCAAAAACCAAACCTACAAACGAAGAGAGTTTTTGATCCTGTAACTGGTGAAACAATTAAGCTTAAGCTTTCAACTAGAGCAATTAGAACTCTAGATAAAGTTGGTTCACTTTCTAAGTTCCTAAAGAAGTACAAGCACCTTTGGAACGCTTAATTAGATTTAACTTAAAAGTTATATAGATAAAGAAAAGGCCAGCATTAGCTGGCCTTTTTATTTGTGTGAATTTTAAAAATTCTTAGTATTGAACATCTACTTGATCAATAACAAATCCCCACTTCTGAACTGAACGGTCAGACTTGAAGATAAGCTTTAAAGTATCACCTTCAGCGAAGAAAGAAGTATAGTTCTCACCTGCTCCAGTAATTTTCTCAACTAGAACACCTCTTGCATCTCTAACTTCAATAAAGTCATAACGATTCTCAAGATCAAATTTACGAACTCTAACTCTCATAAACTTTGCACCTTCAACTGTGTAAGTTGTTTCAAGAGTTTGGTTTTCAGTATATGGATGTTCTGATTCAAAAGATGCAACATCTACAGTTTGCCAATCTTCTGGATTTGGTTCGTTTCTTTCAGGAATAGTATCTGTAAGAAGATTGTAAGCATTGATACGTCCAGCGTTGATTGTCTTACCTCTAAGAGCAGCAACAGGATCAGAAGTTACCATAACTTTATTTCTTACTTGTAGTGGAGTTAGTCCTTTATTTTCTGAAAGGAAAAGTCCGATTACACCTGAAACGTGTGGAGTTGCCATTGAAGTTCCTGAGTAAGAAGCATATTTACCGTTGATAACAGTTGATAGAATCTCGTGTCCTGGAGCACCGATGTGTACAGTTGAGCGTCCATAACAAGAAAAGCTTGCTAGTTCATCAGCAGCAGTTGTAGCTGCAACAGAAATTACGTTATCAACATTGTAGTTTGATGGGTAGTGTGGACGTGAATCATTATCTGTAGAAGAGTTACCAGCAGCAGCTGTGAATACGATACCTGCAGCATTTGCTCTTTCAATTGCTTCTTTAAGAGCTTCTGAGCGGCCACCGCCTCCCCAAGAGTTAGACATAATATCAACACCGATTTTTGTTGCATAATCAATCGACTTGATTGCCGCTTCAGTTGAACCTGAACCGCTATCTGTTAGGAATTTAATCCCAACAAATTGAACATCTCTCATTACACCAGCAACACCAATTGCGTTATGTGAAGCACCGATTGTACCAGCACAGTGTGTTCCGTGAGAGTGTCCGTCCATTGGATCACCATCGTTATTTGCGAAGTCGTATCCGTGAACATCATCAATATATCCGTTTCCATCATCATCAATTCCGTTACCTGGAATCTCACCTTCGTTTGTCCACATTTGATCTTTTAGATCTGGGTGGTTGTAATCAATCCCTGTATCGATAACTGCGATTTTAATTGCACGATCACCTTGAGTGATTTCCCAAGCTCTTAGTGCATCAACGTCAGCACCTTCTACACCTGAAACACCTCTTGGAGCATTAGAACCTGTATTTTTTAGACCCCAAAGTTGTCCAAATTTTTCATCTGCTGGCGTGTAGTAAACACCTTCATCTGAAGTTGTGTTATAGCTTAAGATTTCTTCTAATACATTTGTGTTTACGATTGGCTTAACGATTTTGTAGATAAAGTTTGGCTCTGCATATTCTACTTCTGCTCTTTCATTCATCTGCTTTGCAATTGAATCAATTGATACAAGAGACTCGTTAAATTTAACAACATAAAGATCCCCTGACGTAAGCTCGATACGACGGTCAAGTGAACTTCCATGTAATGATTGTCCAAAGAAACTTTCAACTGAAACATCTTTCTTTAGCTTAACAATTAGTTCACCTGGAACGTAATCAGCAGCTAGTGGAGAAAGTGCCATCGCTGAAACAACAGCTGGTGCTAAAAATGCGTTTAATCTCATTAGATCCTCCTAATCTTTTTATCTCCCTTCCATGGGAGACCCTATGCTAAGACTTTTAAATAATTGTCTATCAAGTAGTTTAGCACCCTTTCAGAGGCAAAAATTTCAAAAGATACAAAATATTGAAAATGTGAGAAAATGTTAGTTAATGATACACGGTAAAAGTAGCGACCCAGTCCTAATTAAAAGAATCAAAGTTAACGTTTGGACACTTCGAGATGAAGTAGAAGCAGCGGTAAAACTAAGGTACAAGAATGGTGAAAAGCCTAATATTGATGACCTTATTGAGACTTATAAAGATAAAGGTGAACTTCCAATCAATGATAGTATTGAAAGTGAAGAAGCAGCACTTGATCCACAAGCTTTGGCAGATGCTGCCATGTCTGGAGACAATGTTACTCCGATAAAAGAAACGAAAATCATCAAGCAATTTATTCCTGATTTACCTCCAGAAAAGGTCTACGTCGGCAATATTCTCCTATCTGAACTTTATATGGATGGGATGTATTTCTTTTGCGAAAGACAATTTACTCAGGGCCAATCAATTGTCGTTGATATTCAAATTCCAAATCGTATCATCCTAAATGGTGTGGTTGTCTTTTCTCGTAGCTACAACATGAAAAGTCGCATTATCTCTCAAACGAGTATGCCATTTAGAACAGGGATAAAGTTCACTTTTCTTAAAGAGGGTGAACGTACACTTCTTAGAAATTTCATCAAATCTATTGAGCCAGAAGTTAGAGAAGAGCCGGCGGCAGTAGCGGCCAGCAAAGAAAGTAGCTCAGGTGGCGATGACGACTTCGATCTCTTTGACGATCTCGAATAAGAATTCTAGAATTTCTTATGCAAAATATAAAACGTAATTACTTTTCAGCTAGTCTTGTCTCAATACTCTTTATTACTCTCCTATTTGGAGCAGTTATTAGTGAGTTTTTTCAAGCACCGGTTATTACATCTAAAGAACTTTCTAATCTCCAATTTCTTTTCACAAGTGATCAGATTGATAAGGTTGAGGATATTTCACTTCAATCAAACCTTGGACGATTTAGTCTTGCTAAAAATAAAAACCAATGGATTATTACGAAGCCTAGAAGAATCAATGCTAATGAAGCAATCATTAATAAACTTTTAGACTCACTAAAAAATGTAAAGATTAAAAAGATCTTTCCAAAAGATCCAATCAACCTTTCAAACTTCTCCCTAGATAATCCAACTTCAATTGTTACATTAAAGGGTGAAAATGGAGAAGATGAAACGATCTCATTTGGACTTATCAATCCTATCGATAACTCTACATATGTTGTAAGCGATAAAGACAATGCGATCTACCACGTTAATGCCGTTAAGTTTTCACTTGAGAAAATCGACCTTCCATCACTTATTGACTCACGAGTCTTTAGTTATGCTCCAAGCGATATCAGAGGTGTTAAAGTTATAAACTCAGGCAAACTACGTTTTGAATTTAGTCGTAATGATAAAGACATCTGGGTATCAGGAAATAAGGCCCTTGATGATGAAGCAGTCCAAGAGTTCCTAGTTAAGCTAACGAGTTTTAAATCAAATTCAATCCTTGATAAGCGTACTGAAAAAATGGACAGTGCAATTGAGCGCTATCTTGCTAAGCCATATTATAAAGTTATTGTAAAAATTAAAACTGGTGAAGAGATTGAATATGATCTTTCTTGGGTATTAACTAGTCTTCCAGATCTTAATATTGAGAAAAAAGAGAACTTTATTATACGAGCTTCAAATAGAGAGCACCCTTTCTTAGTAAGCAAAGAGTATCTAAATGTATTATACAAAAGGCTTAAATCTTTTAGACCAAGCCCTTTGAATAATATTATTTACTAGTCGATTAAATTGTTAAGAATTTGAGAAGCTGCGCCTTCAACTTCATCAATGACGTGTTGGATAGCTTTTCCAATGCGGTGGTGCTTGATTGGAAACTTAGCAAAAGGAATGAACATATAATATGTCTCCCCTTTACATGTCTCAAGAGCATTTAAGTCCTTAAAGATATTCTCATCGAAATCAATTTTAACTGTTTTTGCTCTTGTACAATTTCCAATAACTTCATCAAATTCTTCGAATTTTTTCCCTGTAGCGCTGAGGAGTCCCCCAACCTCAGCACTAAGAGATATTTGGTCGGACTGCGATAGACTTAAGAAGTTCTTATGACCTTCAATTGATACAAGGATTCCCTTGCGACTCAACTGAACAATCTGTCCATCAACAGGTTTTAATATTGAATTCCAAAATGAAAATTTTGCTTTTAAATTTGTGTTCATTCTAAAGTCGCGATGACTTAGAGAAAGATTATTTAATAGACGGTCATATACAAATAATTTGTAGATATCGTAATCAACCCATCTCATTGAATGGAGATGCATGAATGGACCGGCCTTATGCTTAAGAGAAATAAGAGTTTGCTTATTAACATCAAACCATAAGTGCTTAAGCCTTGGGTCTATATAGAAGTTATAAAGATCAAATAGAGTCGTCTCCATCTCACCTTTCTTATTAACAAGCCATACAGGAATTTCTTTGAAAGTTTCAAGCTCTTCCTTCACTTCTTCAATACTCATTGAAGAATCACCATTGATATGACGCTCTTTCATTGCACAAATTAATTTCGACCAATTCGACCAGTGTAAACTGTACGAACTATCATCAAATAGTTGAATTGATTCAAATAATTTCGGATCAGCAATGTAATCTTCTAGATTCTTAAGCGCACTCATGGCCTTCTCTCTTGTCAAAATTAGCTCAACATTCGTTGTATTCAACCAATATAGCAACTTAGTTAATAAATTCGAGCCTTATTAAAATTAGCCTTTATATTCTATTGATTTCGGGCTCTTAACTTAGAACGTTAGGCTTTTTCCAAGAAATTACAAAATTGCGAAATATTGCCTATTATTCTTGGTATTTAATGATTTTAGCGACTTAAGCTATAATATGAACATGAGAGCAGAGGATATATTCCGTAAATCACATTTGGCACTAAACTTGACCCCTTTTACGATTAGGGAGCTTTTTAATATTCCGACAACACCTTGTGATGTTTATATCTTCGAAGATGGTAAGTTTAAGCACAACCTCTACCGTGGAACATATGTTTCTAATGACACTCTTAAAGAGATGATTGAAAGAGGTCACACGATTGTTTTTGCAAGCAAAGAACAAAGGCAAGAACTAAAAGAGCTGCAACAAGATTGCCTCAGGCAAGTAACTCGCTCTTTTTCAATGGGTGATACTTATCAAAATTGTAAGAATCAACTTAATCTTATTACCATAAACCTTCGATATCTCTTTGAAGATCCTACTGATGATAATGCCCTCAATCTTCAGTATCAAAGCTTAAAAGTACTGGCATCTTTCTTGATTAAGAATCCAAAAATGCACGAAGCGCTCTATCGTTTTTTTGCGGCCCAAGGTCATCATTATATTTTTGCACAACCCCTACTTTCATCAATTTTTCTTGTAGGGATATTAAAGACATCTCAACTTTATAATGACAAAGATATTGAGAACTTTTTTATCACGAGTTATTTTAAAGATATTGGAATGTCTGCCATTCCAATTGATAAATATGACAAAGAGAACCTATCAGAGATGGATAAGGTACTACTTGCAAAACATCCAATAATTTCAGCGAGAATTTTACAAGGTCGTATTCAACTAAGCCCTGCTCACATGAAAGTAATAGAAAACCATCACACGTTCAGTATTCTAGATAAGTATGATTCAGATAATCAGTATCTAAAAAACTTAACAGTGACAGGTTTTGAAACAATCATGGTTAATATTTGTGATATCGTAGCGGCGATGATCTCTCCACGCCCATATAGAGAGGCT
Organism: Halobacteriovorax sp. RT-2-3; assembly: GCF_047085075.1. Taxonomy (NCBI): domain Bacteria; kingdom Pseudomonadati; phylum Bdellovibrionota; class Bacteriovoracia; order Bacteriovoracales; family Halobacteriovoraceae; genus Halobacteriovorax; species Halobacteriovorax sp. RT-2-3. The sequence continues at coordinate 966,785 of NZ_JBKIYF010000001.1, forward strand.
TTAACAATTTTTGATGCTCTAGAAAAAGTACGCACACATATTAGTAAAGACTACCCTCACGAGTTTAAAATTATCATTAACTATTTCAGGAATTTCTTTACAAGTTCAGTCAAGTAAAAAAAACTTTTCATTACGTTTCAAATATTTCAAAATAATAATTAACCAAGGAACCGGTTAATATATTTTTAATTACATATATTTAAATAAAACTATAGATTGCTAAATGATCCAGGGAGGGAACATGGCCAACGAAGTAAGCCCAGTTACGGGAATTATCGCAGAAGAAAACGTCTTTATCGATTTTGGTGAGCACGAAGGAAAATCAATCCTTGAAATTCAGGACACTCTACCTGATTATTACGAGTATCTCGTAAACAAAAGAGAAGAAGGAATCTGTACGATTCGTCGTAATCAAGATAAGTCCTTCAGACTTTACGTATCAAATACATTACAATAATCACGCAGGGCGACAATGTCGCCCTTTTTTTTTAACAAAATCTTAATAAACACCATATTTACCATGTGCTAAATTCAAGAAAACACTGAATTTAGGAGACACACATGATTAAGAGAATAATTGCACTTTGCCTACTGCTGGCGAGTTCAAGTACTTTCGCTTTAAAGATCAACGCAGCTGGAGCATCATTTCCATATGCTATTTACTCAAAATGGTTTTCTGAATACTCGAAAATTCATCCAGAAATTCAATTCAATTACCAACCAATTGGTTCAGGTGGTGGTATACGCCAACTTTTAAAAGAGACTGTTGATTTTGGTGCATCAGACGCACCAATGAAAGAAAAAGATAAGAAGAAAGCAAAATGGCCAGTTCTACACGTTCCGATGGTTCTTGGCGCCGTTGCCATTGCTTATAATCACCCACAAATTCCAGATGAGCTTAAGCTTGATGGTGCAACTCTTGCAGATATCTACTTAGGTAAAATTACAAAGTGGAATGCTGAGCAAATTGCAGCTCTTAACCCTGGTGTAACTCTACCATCTGATGACATTCTTGTTGTTCGTCGTGCAGACGGATCAGGTACAACGAAGAACTTTGCAGACTACCTTGTGGAAGTCAGCACAGAGTGGAAGCAAAGAGTTGGTACGGGTAAATCACTTCGTTGGCCAACTGGAGTTGGAGCAAAAGGAAATGATGGTGTAACTTCAATTGTAAGCAACACTAAAGGTTCAATCACATATATGGATCTTGCTCACGCTAGAAAGAATAATATTAAGACAGTGGCCCTTAAGAATAAGTCTGGTATCTTTATCAATCCAACTGTTGAGGCCGTATCAGCTTCAGCTAAAGAGTTTAAAACAACTGGAAAAGAGTTAACAGGTTCACTTATTAACAGCAGCGCTAAAGACTCATATCCTATCAGTGCTCTGACGTATATCCTTCTACCAATGGTAGAAAAAGACCAGAAAAGAGTTGAGATTTACAAATTCGTTGAATGGGCAATTAGTAAAGGCCAAAGTTATGCTAAAGAGCTTTACTATGCTCCCCTACCAACTGAACTTTCCAAAAAGGTATTAGAAAGGGTAAAATCTCTTTAATGAACCTACTTAAAAAATTAGGGCCAATTTCTCCTTCAAAACAGGATAAGTTGGCCTATATAACACTTCGCTTTTTTTCACTTATTGTCATTATTCTACTGATACTTATGATTGGTCAGCTTTTCTATGCCAGTCGTGAAGCATTTAGTGAGTTTGGATTTAAATTTATTTTCGATGATTTCTGGAATCCAATTGATGACGAGTTTGGGGCACTTCCATTTATCTTTGGTACTGTTGTTACTTCACTTCTTGCCCTTCTAATTGCAGGTCCTGTTAGTATTGCAGTGGCCCTCTTTATTACAGAATATTTACCTAAATCAATTTCAAGTATTCTAGGAACTTTTGTTGAACTTATTGCGGCCGTTCCAAGTATCATTTTTGGTTTATGGGGCCTCTACTACTTAGCTCCTTTTGTTAAAGACCTTCTAACTCCTGCCCTAAAGGCAGTATTTGGATTTTTACCTTTTTTCCAAGGCCCAAGTTTTGGGATTGGTATTCTTACGGCTTCAATTATTTTGGCCATTATGATTATCCCAACTATCACATCTGTTGCACGAGAGGTATTTCGTTCAGTTAATATACTCCACAAAGAAGCTGCCCTAGGGCTTGGGGCCACAAAATTTGAGATGATTAAAATTGCGGTTTTAAGGCCAAGCTTTTCAGGAATGGTAGGAGCACTAGTTCTAGGTTTAGGACGCGCCCTTGGAGAGACAATGGCCGTGGCCATGGTTATTGGTAACACTCCTCAAATCACTAAATCAATCTTTGCTCCAGCTTCAACAATGGCCTCAGTTATGGCAAATGAATATGCAGAAGCAGAAAGTGATCTACACTTATCCGCTCTATGCCTCGTTGGACTTCTCTTATTTGTCGTTACTTTTGCAGTTAACTTAGTAGCACGTACAATTGTATGGAAGCAAACAAAGGGAGCATCAAAGTGAAACTCTCAAAAAGTCGTGTCATAAAGAATCTAATTTTTAAGGGACTGTTAGTTCTTTCTGCTTTATTAGTAATTCTACCGTTAATTTTAGTTTTTATTTTCCTTCTTCAAAAAGGTTCAACTTCAATAAGTTTAGACTTCTTTTTAAATGATCCTAAACCAGTTGGAGAAATCGGTGGTGGTATGAGACATGCCATCCTAGGTACTCTTATTATGGTATCAATAGGTTCACTAATTGCGGTTCCAGTTGGAACACTATGTGGTGTCTACTTAAGTGAATACGGGAAAAGTAAAATTGCAACGGCCCTTAGATTTACAATCGATCTTTTAACAGGCGTGCCTTCAATTGTAGTTGGTATCTTTTCTTATCTAATATTTGTTGTAAGCTTTAAATCATTTTCAGCACTGGCCGGAGCATTTGCTCTAAGTATTATTATTCTTCCTATTGTGACTAGAACAACGGAGGAAATCTTAAAGCTAATCCCTAGACATGTTAGAGAAGCAGGACTTGCTCTTGGACTTCCAAGATGGCGAGTTATCTTCAATATTATTCTTAAAGGATCAAGAAATTCTCTCATGACAGGTGTTATTCTAGCAATATCACGTGCGGCCGGAGAAACAGCCCCCCTATTATTTACGGCATTTGGAAGCATGTACATGAGCTACAATGTAACAGGTCCAATGGCCTCACTTCCGGTACAAATTTATAACTACGCAATCAGTCCATATAAAGAATGGCAACAACAAGCTTGGGCCGGTTCGTTCACCCTAATTATTATTGTTCTTGGACTGAACTTAAGTGCAAAATTCTTATTCAATTCAAAGAAGCTTAAGAAATTCTTTGTGAGGAAATCATAATGGCAAATAGCGATATCATATTAGATGTAAAAAATATTCAAGCATGGTTTGGAGACTTTCACGCTGTAAAAGGTATTGATCTTAAGTACCATAAGAATACTGTCAATGCGATTATTGGCCCTTCAGGTTGTGGTAAATCAACTTATATTAGAACCCTAAATCGTATTCATGAAGAAGTCGAAGGTGCACGTGTTTCAGGAGAGGTTATTCTTGAAGGAAATGACATCTACGCTCCATCTGCCGATCCTGTTGAAATTCGCAGAAAAATTGGAATGGTTTTTCAAAAGCCTAACCCATTTGCGGCCATGAGTATCTATGACAATGTTGTCATCGGGCCAAGACTTTGGGGAAAGAAGAAAAAAAGTGAACTCGATGAAATCGCCTATAATTGTCTAACGAAAGCGGCCTTATGGAATGAAGTAAAAGATAAACTTCATCAAGAAGGAACTTCACTATCAGGTGGTCAGCAACAGAGACTCTGTATTGCTAGAACACTAGCGACAAACCCGCCAATCGTATTAATGGATGAGCCGACATCGGCCCTTGATCCAATTGCGACAGGAAAGATCGAAGATCTTATGAGTGAACTAAAGAAAGACTATACGGTAATCGTTGTTACACACAATATGCAGCAGGCAGCACGTATTGCAGACTATACAAGTTTCTTTATCCTTGGAGAACTTATTGAGCATGGACTAAGTAGTGATGTCTTTACCAACCCAAAAGAAAAGAAAACTGAAGATTATATCACTGGCCGTTTTGGCTAAGGAGCATTCAATGGAATTGACTGTTGAAACACTAAGAAAAGATATTACAGAAATGGCCGCAATTGTAGAAAAGATTCTACATGTTGCTGTTGATGAAAAATCAACAATGGAAAATCTCTATGAGCTTGAAAATGAAATCAATGAATTTCATAAGCTTGTGGATGATCATGTATTTAAATTTATCGCTCTTAAGTCGCCTACTGCAATTGATCTAAGAACGGCATTGGCCATCATGAAGATCAACTCTGAACTTGAAAGACTCGGAGATGAAGCAGTTAACTTAAAGCGCTACTTAATGCGAATTTCAAATAGAGAAAAACATTGCAGCATCATTCAAGCAGAAGTTTTTGAGATGGTAAGAAAGAGTTTAATTGCCTTTGCTTCTAACAATATTCAAATGGCAACAGATGTAATCAAGGCCGATCACGAAGTTAATTCTCTTCATAGAGATCTAGTGAAGAAGTTTTATCAACTTCTTAAAGATGGAAAGGCAGAAGTTGATGAAGGTTTTGCTGTCATTCGTGTTTCGAAAATATTTGAAAGATGTGGTGATCACGCAACAAATATTTGTGAAGATATAATCTTCTTAGAGTCAGGTAAAGACGTAAGACATACAGAGGATCAATAAGGCAAATAATGAAAGCACTAATTGTAGAGGACGAACAATCAATCGCAAAACTAATTGGGGTAAACCTTAAGGCCATAGGCATTGATTATGACATGGCAAATACAGGTAATGATGCCATCACTGCTATTGAGAATAATCAGTACGAGCTTTTTGTTTTGGATCGCATGCTGCCGGACCTTAGTGGTGTACAAATTTGTCAGTATATTCGAAATACTAAGAAGCTTAAGAATGTAGGAATTCTTTTTGTTACTGCCTTAACTTCTAGCGAATCCATTATTGAAGGACTTGATGCCGGTGCTGATGACTATATTACGAAGCCTTTTGATATTGGAATTCTAAAGGCAAGAGTAAGCAGTCTAAAACGACGAGTTGAAAGTCATCACACAAGCTCTCCAATCAACAACAAGAACACATATAACCATATGGGAATAAAAGTTGATGTCGATGGAGTAAAAACTATTATTGATGAAAAAGAAATTAAGCTGACAGTTTCTGAATTTAAAATTCTTTGTGTCCTAATCTCTTCTCCAGGTAAGGTTTTTACACGTAAACAAATCGTTGATCTTATAAAAGGTGAAAATATTTATGTTACAGACCGCACTGTTGACACTCATGTTTTCGCTCTTCGTAAGAAGCTTGGAAGTAAATCAAAAGTTGTTGAAACAGTTCGCGGGATAGGATATCGAGTAAAGAGTGAAGAATAACTTTTTTAACTTCCTTAAAATAAAGTTTCTAAATGATATCATCTTTTATCAAACGCTAATCTTTTGTTTATCCCTACTCTTTCTGGGCACATTCTTTATCATAAACTTTAAAGATAACTTTATTCACTCGATCGTAGATCAGGAATTACAGTCGCTACGCCAAGATGGTATTGCGAAAATGTGTGACAAACAAACAAAGAGAACACAATTTTATATTCTAAATGCAAATCGTACGATTAGATGTGCGGCCCCAAGCTTTAAGATTGAGGATTTTAAAAATATTATTATTGGCGAATATGATAGTGATGATCGATATATCTATCATCACCGTGTACTTCACTCAAAAGGAAAGAGCTATACTCTCTTTTTAAGGATTGAGTCTGATGCACTAAAACTAATTTCATCAGAAGTCTTTTCCAAACTCTTTATGGCGATGGGAATCTTAGGAATTCTCTTTATTGCAGGACAATTCTTTCTCTTCCGCCACTATTTTACTCCTCTATACGACCTCTTTCATATTTTTAGAATGAAAGGAGTTATTGATACTACTGATAGTCGTGATTACTGGGATTATATTGAGTCTAAGTCTATTAAGAACTTCAATAAGAGACGAAAGCTTCAAAGAGATCTCTTTAATACAAAACAGTATTATTCAGTCATTATTAACTCAATAGATGACCCTGTCGTTGTAACTGATAGTAAGGGCAGAGTTATTTTCTGTAATAATGCATTTAAGAAATCTTTTGCACCTTTTAATGGACGATATCGAGGCGTAGAACTTATTAGTATAATTAGAGACTATGACTTTATTAATCTTATAAGAAAGAATGGTTACCAGGCCAATCTGATCCATAATACTCAAATCGCCTTAACAAAAGTTAGTGGGAAAACGAACTCATTCCAGTTAAAGATTAGCGATATTGAATCTAAGAATAAAGACAAAGAGATTCTTTTCTACTTTAGTGATATTACAAAACTTCAAGATGTAAATAATATGAGACGTGACTTCTTTGAAAATGTTTCACATGAGATTAAGACACCTCTGACATCGATTAAAGGCTATACTCAAACTCTAAAGTCCATTAATACGGACGAAGATCAACAAGAGATTATGGATATCGTTATTCAAAACGTTGATCGCCTTGACGAGTTAATCAATGGAATTCTTTCACTATCAAAGATTGAAAATGAAGGAAAAATTGAAGTAGAAGAAATTAATCTTCCTTCGTTTATTAATGCTCTCATTAATGATCAACAGCTCAAAATAAATGCAAAGAATATGAGTGTAAATTACTCAAATACGGGAGCTGATACAATCGTTGCTAATGGTAAGCTACTATATCACTGTATTTCGAACCTCGTATCAAATGCGATTAAGTACTCGCGAGAAAGTACTCAAATTACTATTGAAAGTGGTCAAAGAGAAAATCATCGTTATATTGCAATTACTGATGAAGGTGTTGGTATACCAAATGATAAAATCGCAAGAATCTTTGAACGCTTCTATCGTGTTGATCAATCTCGTAGTATCAATACTGGTGGAACAGGCCTAGGACTTGCCATTGCAAAGCACTCTGCACAAAAAATGAAGGCATCAATCGAAGTTGATAGTATGGTAGATAAGGGAACAACTTTTACAGTGCTCTTTCCAATTAAATCTTAATCGATTTCAAACTTAATAGGTGCCTGCATTAGTTGACTTAGAACTTCTTCAACGTTTGCATCATTGTATAGAACTTCATAAAGTCCTTTAAAAATTCGTGCGCGAATTTCATATTTCTCAGCTAGTAAGAAAGCCGCTTTTGTCGTCTTATAACCTTCAACAACTGTACGTTGTGAATTGATAATATCAAGAGGCTTTCTCCCCTTAGCGATCTCAAGTCCAAAAGTTTTGTTACGAGACAGTCCACCTGTTGTTGTTAGAATGAGATCCCCCATTCCACTTAGGCCATAAAATGTTTCAGGACGAGCGTTAAATACCTTACCAAAGCGTAGCATTTCGACGATTCCACGAGTAATCATAGCGGCACGCGTATTGTGATTGTAGCCTAGGCCTTCAACGATACCACCAGCAATGGCCAAAACGTTTTTAAGAGCACCACCTAGAAGGACACCTTTTATATCGTAATTTGGCAGGGCCTTAAAATATGGAGTTTCTAATTTAGTGGCAACATCCATTAACACTTTTTTAGATCGTCCTGCGATTGTGACAAGAGTAATCTGTTTTTCCATAATTTCTTTTGCGAAACTTGGGCCAGATAAGAATGTGATATTGTCACGATAATGCGGAAAGAAATCATTTAGTAGATCATCACTTAACTCAAGAGTATCAGGATCAATCCCTTTTGAAAGACTAATTAAAGGAATGCCTTTACCAAGGTAGCTATTAAAGCGAACAAGGTTTTCACTAAAGAAAGTTCTAATTCCGTGAGTAGGTAACCCTGAAACAATAAGCTCTAAACTATCTTCTTCACTAGGATCTAGCTCACTCCAATCAAGGATTGCCTTAATATTAGCGTCAAGCTTAATACCAGGAAGATAGACAGAATTGATACGGTCCTCATTAATATCTTTATAGATATCTTCTGAGCGTACCTTTAAAATTACATTTTCAAATTTATTTGCCAGAATTGATGCAATCGAAGTTCCGAAAGCACCAGCTCCAACAACGAGAGCTGTTTTATATTCAAAGTTATCTTTTGTCATAGTGCTAGTATACCATGTAGGCGCCCGACTCTTTCATAAATCGTTAACACTTCATCAGAACTATTGCACTTTACATTGAATGTGAAAGAGATGTACTTGCCTGTTTTAGATGGTTTTTCATGGTGAGGCTTTTCTCCTACGGCCATGATTAACTCATCACGATTTGTCTCATTTCCAATAAACTTAAAATTATAGACTGCTGGCCACTCATATTGGTCATCCAATAAGGCCTTTAGTTTTGTTAAATCCATACTAATCAACTCCTACTTTGGCCATGTATCCTTAAAATCAATAGGACTTCCGTCAAAGTCTAAAACTTCAGGAACGATGCCATGGACATAGCGGAAGATATCAATAACTTCTCTAACAGCACCGTGTCCACCTTCTCTTTGCGTTACATAGTCACAATACATTTGAATCTCGTGAGATGCATGTGGCGTTGTTGCAGCAAATCCTGCTGCTTTTAGTAGAGGAACATCAAAGAATTCATCACCCATAAAAAGTACTTCTTCTTGTTTGAATCCAAGATCTAAGACTTTTTTAAACGCGACTCTTTTATCCTCGTCACCCAAGAAGGCAAAATCAAGTTTTAAGTTATTCACAAAACGCTCTTGAACACCTTTTGATGCACCTCCAGAAATAACACCAACTTTAAATCCTGCTTTCATAAGTAGTTTTAAAGCATAGCCATCCGAAGTATGTGATGAGCGATTAAAGCCCATTTCATCATCTTGGTACCAAACATGACCTGGAGTTAGAACTCCATCAATATCAAAAGCGAGTACTTTAATATCTTTTAATTTTTCTTTATATTTTTGAGCTTTTGTAAATAAATCCATTAATTATTCCGTAATAGCGTTTCTAATTCTTAATAGTCTTTGGATAATAACACCCGCTTGGTCTAGAGGCAGGCTTGTGGCCGCATCAGACTTAGCTTCACTTGGATTCGGATGTACTTCCATAAAGATTCCGTCTGCACCTGCTGCCACGGCCGCTTGAGCAAGAGTTAGAATCTGCTCACGCTTTCCACCAGTTGAAGTCCCTAGACCTCCAGGTCTTTGAACACAATGAGTAGCGTCGTGAATTGCACGAACACCAAAAGACTTCATGATTTGGAAACTTGCCATATCTACAATAAGATTATTGTAACCAAAAGATGTTCCCCTCTCAGTTAAGAGGATCTTATCCTTTGAAATAAATTCTTCGGCCTTCTTAACGATATTTCCTGTCTCTTCAGGAGATAGGAATTGCCCTTTTTTAATCTTAAGTTGAGCGTCGTATTTCTTACAAGCTTCAGCACCTGCTAAGATCATATCTGTTTGACGGCAAAGAAATGCTGGAATTTGAATTGTATCAACAACACTTGCAACAGCATCGGCTTGTTCAGCAGTGTGAAAGTCTGTGATTAATTGCACTCCATATTGCTTCTTCACTTTTTCAAGGATCTGAAGACCTTTTTCAAGTCCAGGACCTCTGAAAGAATCGATTGATGAGCGGTTTGCCTTATCAAAACTCCCTTTATAAGAAAAGTTGATTTCATCCTTTACAGGCTCAAGCATTTCTAAAAGACGTCCACAAACATCCATACACATTTGTTCAGACTCGATTACACAAGTCCCCATGAATAGATCAAATTTTTTATTTTCCATATTTATCTGCCTCTTTAATAAATTCACTAAATACTGGGTGGGCCGCATATGGCCTCGATTTAAACTCTGGGTGGTACTGACATGCAAAGAAGAAAGGATGATCCTTAATCTCAATTGTTTCAACGAGGTTAAGTTCAGGATTCTTTCCACTAATAACAAGACCACACTCTTTTAATTGTTCAACATAGAAGTTGTTAACTTCTAGACGATGGCGGTGTCTTTCATTAATTAGTTTTTCACCATACATCTGTCTTGCGCGACTTCCATCAAGAAGCTCACACTCATAGCTACCAAGGCGCATACTTCCACCTTTAGCACCATCGCGAGTTTGACCTTCCATATAGTGAACTAAAAGATCTCCACCAGCATTAAATTCTTCTGATGTAGCATCTGTTAATCCACAAATATTTCTAGCATATTCAATAATTGCAAGCTGCATTCCTAGACATATTCCAAAGAATGGAACTTTATTTTCACGAGCAAAACGAATGGCCGAAATTTTCCCTTCCGTACCACGCTCTCCAAAACCACCTGGTACAAGAATACCTTGTACATCTTTAAGAAGCTTATCTGCTCCTTCTTTTTCAATATCTTCCGAGTCAACATATACAGGAACAAGCTTTAGCTGATGAGCAAGTGCCCCGTGTCTTAAGGCCTCATCCAGAGACTTGTACGACTCTACTAATTCCGTATACTTTCCAACAACACCAATCTTCACCTCTCTTAGTGGATGATCGAAGTTATATGCAACCTTTTCAAGGTCATCAATCTTTGGCGATGAAGACCAAATCCCTAAGATCTTTGTGATCTTTTCATCTAGCCCTTGAGAATGGAAGTTAAGTGGTACTTTATAAATTGAATCCAAGTCTAGAGATTGGAATACATTGTCTTTTGGTACGTTACAAAATAGTGAGATTTTATCCATAATCGACTGATCAATCTCACGATCACTGCGACAAATAATAATATGTGGGAATAGACCTTGTGAACGAAGCTCTTTAACTGAGTGTTGAGCTGGTTTGGACTTTAACTCTCCCGCTGCAGATAAATAAGGAATTAAAACAAGGTGAACAAATAAAACATTTTCTTGTCCAACGTCATGAGCAAATTGTCTAATTGATTCAACATATGGAAGAGATTCAATATCACCAATAGTTCCACCGATTTCTCCGATTAGAATATCTGCATCCTCTGCTGCAATATGAATACGACGTTTAATTTCATCCGTGATGTGAGGAACAACTTGAACCGTCTTACCAAGATACTTCCCTTCTCTTTCTTTCTCAATGACCTCTAGGTAAACTTGACCTGTCGTAAAGTTTGATTGTTTTGAAAGTGTTAAAGAAGTGAATCTTTCATAGTGACCAAGATCGAGATCTGTTTCAGCACCATCGTCCGTTACAAAAACTTCTCCGTGTTGAGTCGGACTCATTGTCCCTGGGTCAACATTGATATACGGATCCATCTTAAGCATATTAATGCGAATTCCACGTCTTTCTAGTAAAGATGCAATCGATGCAGCTGCTAAGCCTTTTCCAAGAGAACTTGTAACTCCACCAGTAATGAAAATATACTTCTTTTGGCTATTTGCCATTTATCACTCCCTCCACGAATGGAATATCTTCCGGAGTATCAACTCCACATAATGTCATATCTGTAATTGCGGCACCAATTGTGTAGCCGTTATCAAGTAGTCTTAATTGCTCTAAACATTCAATCTTCTCATTAGTCGACTCACCTAGAGAGCAGAAATTCTTAAGGACTTCTGGTTTGAATGAATAGATACCAATATGTAAATACCAGTTTAGCCCCGGTGTCTTTTGACGATTGAATGGATGAGGGCTTCTTGTAAAGTAATGGCAAATATTTTTCTCTTTTGAAAAGACGGCCTTCACCTTATTTGGATTTAAGTAATCCTCATGATCATTATCAATCGACATCTCTTTTATAACAGTCGCTACATCAAAATTTTGAGAACTATGAATTCGCAATAGTTCAGTTAGTAAGTCAGCTTTAATCAATGGCTCATCACCTTGCACATTGATAACGAAGTCATACTTTTCATCTTTAAAAAAACGATCGTAGGCCAAGAAGATTCTTTCACTTCCCGACGGAACATCATCATCGACTCGAACCACATTGCGGCCAGACTCATTTAACATTTTTTCAATTTCATCATTATCCGTAACGACACAAACTTTTGAACCTGGAAAATTTTCAACAATACCAGCACATCCATCATAAACATGAGAGACCATTGCCTTGCCGGCGATATTTGCTAGAGGTTTTCCGGGGAAACGAGTCGAGGCGAATCTTGATGGTATTAATACCAAAGCTTTTAAGTTCATTATTTACCTTTTTGACAGTAAATAATAACAAATACCTGTGATACTTGCAAAGTGTGATATCATAAATCTCATGAAATACTTCGCCTTAACACTCAGTGCCATTGTTTTTATTTATACGGCCTCAATTGAGAATAGACTTAATGCGCAAACTATTTCCGATTCAATTATTACTGACCCAAGTATTTCTCGTCGTTGCGACTCACTAATGAACCAAAGACAAGAAAAAGTTGAACACCGTCAAAGACTGCTTTTTCTCTTAGATCGAAACAAGAATCTTCTAAAGACGACACCTGATAATAAAAAGTCGATTTCCTCAAAGCTAAGAGACAATCAATACCGCGTCATCCAAGAATTAAAGATTACGAACTTGAAAGTTATTAAGCTCGAAGAACAAATTGTTCGCCGTGGATGTCCAGGATTGACTCTCTAGCGAGCAAGTGTTGCCATCTCATATCACGCAAGTCATAATTTTAGCAGACGCACAAAATTAGCAATTAGCTAAATGAGAGGGACTTCACTTATGACTAAAACAATAGGCTTTGTTTGCGCCTACCTATTTCTATCAAGCTTTTCTTATGCATTAGAACAATCTCCTGAAATCTTTATCCAAGAGGCCAGTGAAGATAAAGTTGATGAAAATGCTTATCGTCCACTCGATATTGGAACAGTAATCGAGCAAGGAATGAGAAGCTACCAAGACAATGTTATCCGTCGCAAAAATATTGAGATTCTAAAAAATAGATTAAAGGATACAAAAGAAGAGTTCTGGACGCCTAATCCAAAAATTAACTTGCAACTAAACCCACAGCGAATTGGAACACTTAAGAGTGGAAGTAATGACTTAACTCGCCTACCTCGTACAGCGAGCGGAAGTGTTGGACTGGAGCTTGGAGAATATACGCTTTTCAATTGGGGTAAGGACTACCTTAATTATAAGAATGAAAAAGAATCACTTGAGCGTCAAATTGACCGCGACAAAGAAACGCTTCGTGAGTTTAAACAGGAACTCGTTCGTGAATATGTAAGACTGATTCACGCTAAAGACTTGAAGATCATTGCTCGCCAATACCTTCAACGCGCTACTCTTGTTTATCGTATGAACCGAGAAAAAGTATTACAAAAGAAAATTACAAAACACGAGTACTACCAATCTCGCTCAGAGTACTTAAGAGCTCAAGAAGCCTATACTGACGCTAAGACAAATGAAAATATCGCTTCAGAAGATATGGCCAAACGTTTAAATGATCCTCCGGGAACACTTTATTTCATCAAAGACGATTATCAATACGAAAAGTCGACTTATAGCAGAGACAATGCCATCGCTACAGCGAGAAAAGTTTCACCATTTATTCTTGATAAGAAAGTCGAAAGAAATATTAAGAATCGCGAGTATGAAATAGCAGTTAGAGATAATCTTCCGCTGCCAAAAATCACAGTAAATTTTGGAACTTACTCTCAAATTTTTGACGGCAGCTCTGTAACAAATGACTACTACACGACATCAGTTGGTAATTCAAATATTGATCTTGTGGCCAGCTTAAACGCAAGTTGGACAATCTTTGGGGACGGTGGACTTTTTAATCGAAGAAAACTTGCAAATGCAAGACTAGAAAAAGAAAAGGCCATGTATGATTTAAGTCTTACAAGAAGAAAGGTTGAAGAGGCCATTGTTAATATCTTCAACTTTTTAAACTCTGCAGTTGAGCATCTAAATATTATTAAATCCCGTAATGACTCGTTAAAAAAGAGAATGGAGACAGCTCTTTATCAATATACAAATCGTAAGACACGTTATCTTGAGTACCAATTAGCGATGCAGGACTACTTTGACTCACTAACGAGAGAGTCGATTATTAAATTTCAATACCTGGCCAAGAGAGTTGAACTGGCCCAAATTGTAGGTCTAGAAAATCTTCCTGACCAAGCCTTTGATAAGGCCATTATTAAGGGAGGAGGACAATAATGAAAAAATTAAGTTTTATCTCTACTCTACTTTTATTAACACTAGCCTCAACTAGTTTTGCACAAGACTTAACAAGTTTTGAAGATATCAATATCACTGATGAAGATTATGGCTATGAACTTTCACGCTATAATATCAAAGATGATAATTTCTCACTTGAATTTAATTATGGTGGAATTACAAACTTAAGTGAATTTGCTTCGACAAATACAATCAGTGGTACAATTACATTTTACAGCGAAAGGTATTCACTAAATCTCTACGGCGCTCTTAATACACTTGACGTTGCGAGTGTAACACAATTTGATAACCTTGATGCAAGCCTAAGTGTTTACTCAGTCGGAGCAGGGCTAAGTAGACGCTCAATCCTAATCAACGACTTCATCAATATTAAGTCTATTTACGATGAAATTCAGGCACATCTTACTTATAATATAAGTGACTCAGAGGCTTTCGGTACTGAATTATCAGGGATTGGCTTTAATGCAAGCTATGGCCTAATTTATCGAGCAAGTAGTGGCCTACACTTCTCTGCACGATTTATTTATAACCTAATGGCATTAGAAAGCTCAGATGAAACAATTACGACTGAAGCATCAGCGAGTTGGGTAAGTGCTCAGCTTGGAGTTGGATTTATATTTTAATTAACTGGAAGACTTATGATTGAAAGATACGAAAAGAAAGAGATTAGTGAAATTTGGAGCGAGCAATTTAAATTTGAAAAATTTCTTGAGGTCGAAATTGCACTGACAAAGGCCCTTGAGAATGCCGGAATTATAAAAGAAGCATTTTCAAATAAGTTAAATCTTGTGACTGTTAATCCTGAGCGAATCAAGGAGATCGAACGTGAAACAAGACATGATGTTATTGCCTTTTGTACTTCAATTACTGAGCAACTAGAGACTAATGAAGGAAAGTATTTTCACTTTGGAGTCACTTCATCCGACATCATTGATACAGCTCTAACACTTCAAATAAAAGAAACACTCAATCGTATTCTACCAGCTTTTGAAATGCTTATTAAAACACTCGATGAAAAATCAAATGAGCATATGGAAACAATCTGCATTGGACGCTCTCACGGTATCTTTGCAGAGCCAATGAGTTTTGGCCAAAAACTGAGAGGACATCTTTGTGAGTTCAAAAGACGCTACAGTGATCTCAAAGATTTTTATGACAAAGAACTGACAGGCCAAATCTCAGGTGCAGTTGGAAATTACACTATTTTAACTCCGGCAATTGAAGCTGAAGTTTTAAACTTTCTTGGACTAAAAGTTGAACCTGTTTCAACACAAGTCATTCCTCGCGATCGCATTGCAAAGCTAACGACAATTATCTCACTATTTGGCTGCGCCTTAGAAAGACTATGTGTCGAGATTCGCCATCTTCAACACTCTGATGTTGCAGAAGTTTTTGAAGGCTTTAAAAAAGGTCAAAAAGGTTCATCGACAATGCCACACAAGAAAAATCCTATCTCAAGTGAGAACCTTACAGGAATGGCAAGAATGCTTAGAACATATAACCAAGTAGCAATGGATAACTGCCTGCTTTGGCATGAAAGAGATATCAGCCACTCAAGTGCTGAAAGGTTCTTTCTACCTGATATGTTTGGAATCCTACTCTACTCAATTGAGCGCATGAATAGCACTGTAGAAGATCTCGTCATTGATAAAGAAGCAATGAAATCTAAAGTCACTCAAAACTTTAAACACCTTTCTAGCTTCGTTTTACATAAATTAATTGAAGTTTCAAATAATACAAGAGAAGACTTATACCGCGTGGTTCAAAAGGCTTCATTTGAAGCAAGTGATCGCCAGTCTTTTTTTACGATTTTAGAAAACGATCTTCCAGATAGTGACGACAAGAAGCTTATTGGGCAACTAAAAGATCTCAATGATCTCGAAATCTATAGTGCCCATACAAAAAGTGTTTTTTCTCGTAGCTAAAACTAAACAGTAAATTCAGTAAATGGATGCGGAAGAAGTTCTTTAAATAGAACTTTTTTCGTAATTCCTTTTAGATTTCCTAGGTAAACAGGAAAGTCTGCCTTTACAAATTCAGACATGACTTGAAGGCAAAAAGCACAAGGAACTGCTGGCTCTTCTTGGTCTGTCACAACTACGATAAATTCGAAATCCTTCTTACCAAATTGTGCAACACTTGATAGAACACTTCCCCTTTCCGCACAAATTGTTCCACCGTAGCTAGCATTTTCAACATTACAACCTGGGATTGGATCATCAATACCGTTTAGTTTTAAGGCCGAACCTACTTGAAATTTTGAATACGGGGCATGTGCATTTGAGCGCGCTTTAATTGCAATGTCATATGCCTGCTTAACTTTGTCTGATACATCAATTTTATTTTCCATAGAGATCATTATAAATGAAATCACATCGAAGTCTATTTGAAAAAAACCGGCCTCCTTTTAATAAAATTGAAGAGTAGAGGCCGGACAAAACCTGGAGGAGTTTTGATGAGGCTTAAAAACTTAAACTTATATTTCCAAGAACATCTCGTTGATTAATCATCCCATGTCCTTTCTCTAGTGTTTCAGTAGAGATCTCACCTAAGTCCATTGCAACAAGAGGCTTAAGCGCCCCCGCTTCAACTAAATGAGTCACCTCTCTTAAGTAATTTCCGTATTCTTCATGATCAACTATTCCACTTGAAGAAACTAAAACAAACTCTTGCTCAACTTCTGGTAAAGCGCTCACAAAATCGTTAGGTAAAAATTCATCTCGAGTCGAAAAAAGAGATACCATACGAGTTCTCTTACTTACTATTGCCCTTAGCCTACGAATGTATTGATTCGGAGAGCTAGCACAAAGAATATAGTCAACTTTATCAATTCCCATTCGCTTTAATTGTGTAGCAATTGGAAGGGAGCTATTAATGGTCAAGTCTGCTCCCATCTTCTTTGAAAACTCCTTCGTTTCCATATCATCAGCAGTCGTAATAATTGTTAAATTCGTTATTTTGCTGGCCAGTTGAGTGGCCATGGCACCAATACTATTGCCTCCATCGATAATTAAAATTGTTTGCCCACGACTACGTTCGGGATCAACTTGTAATTTATCAAATAGACTATCAAAGGCCATAATTGATGCTAAAGGAAGCGTTGCCGCTTGTGCAAAGTTTAGATTACTTGGCTTATGTGAAACAAGTCTCTCATCCACAATTTGAAATTCTGAATTAGTACCACTTCTTTTCATATCACTAGTGTAATAAACTTCATCACCAACTTTAAAATCTTGAACGCCTTCACCAACTTCTGCCACAATACCTGAAGCATCAAAGCCCAAAGTCTTTCCCATATGTGTTGGTCTCATTTCATTATCATATGAGCCAAGTGAGACAGACTTAACCTCAATGAGGAGATCTCGTCCCTTTGCTTTTGGGCGGTCCACCTCTATTTGAGAGAAGCTCATTGGATTGATTTCGTTCACAATAAAAGTTTTCATAAATAAGTCTCCATGTAGTAGTTGTGTGATAACCACATGCCTATTATGGAATTTTGTAGCGTAAAGTTTGTGGAGAATTAGTCAATTCGCCGTGAATAATAATTTTTATTGTGATTTTAACGAAAAGATAATTTGATTTAATGAACAAAACCTTTAAATGTTGCGTCAAATACTATAGTATTTAGCCTTACACTTAAATAGGAAGAGAGACATGTCAGCTGATAAAATCAAGCATAGTGAAGATGTGAGTGCTTCGCTTAAAAATCGTTTTATCGATTTAACAATCAAGAAACCAGAGAACTTAAAAAATGATTTTCTTTCAGGACTAACAGTTGCTTTAGCACTTGTTCCTGAGGCCATCGCATTTGCTTTCGTAGCAGGTGTTCATCCAAAGGTTGGTCTTTATGCGGCCTTTATGATGGGACTTATCACAGCAATTTTTGGCGGACGTCCAGGAATGATTTCTGGTGCGACAGGTGCCGTTGCAGTTATTTTTGCTCCCCTTGTTTATAAAGTAATGGAAATGAGCAAAGATAGTGGAATGACTTTTGATGCGGCAATGGAAAATGCATTAAGCTATCTTTTTGCGGCCGTAATTATAATGGGACTAATCCAAATTATTTTTGGATTACTAAAACTTGGAAAATTTATTCGTCTCGTTCCTCATCCAGTAATGCTTGGATTTGTTAATGGTCTTGCTATCATTATCTTCCGTGCTCAATTTTCTCAATTTACGGTTGGTGGAGAACTTCTTGCTTCAACTCAACTTCTGGTAATGTGTGGATTGATCGCTTTAACAATGGGGATCAGTGTTTTCCTACCAAAACTAACAAAGGCCGTACCGGCAACACTCGTTGGTATCGTCGCGTCTACTGTTATTGGCTACTTCTTAAATGAAGCAAATCCAGGCCTTGTTAGAACTGTACTTGATTTTGTTCAAGACCAAGATAAGACAATCACAACAATTGCAGCAGGTCTTCCAACATTTAAAATTCCATACGTTGAATTAACAATGGATAATCTAAAGCTAATTCTTCCATATGCATTCCTTGCAGCAGCAGTTGGTCTAATTGAATCACTAATGACACTACAATTAGTTGATGAACTTACAGATACTAGAGGTCAAGGTAACCGTGAATCAGTTGGTCAAGGTCTTGCCAACTTAGTAAACGGATTCTTTGGTGGAATGGGTGGTTGTGCCATGATCGGTCAATCAATGATTAATATCCGTGGTGGAGGTCGAGGTCGCTTCTCAGGTATCACGGCGGCAATCTTACTACTAGGATTTGTACTTTTTGGTGCACCTTTGATTGAGATGATTCCTCTTGGAGCACTTGTTGGTGTAATGTTTATGGTTGTTATTGGAACATTTGAATGGTCAAGCTTACGTCTATTTAAGAAAGTTCCACTTTCAGACTTCTTAGTTATTATTCTTGTTTCTGTCGTGACAATCTTAGCGGACCTAGCTGTTGCAGTACTAGTTGGTATTATTGTTTCTGCTCTTGTATTTGCTTGGGAGCACGGAAAGACAATGCATGCAAAGAAAAGAGATGAAGACGACAAGACAATCTATGAATTAGATGGCCCACTATTTTTTGGTTCAGTAACATCATTTAAAGATCTTTTTGATTTTAAAGATGACAAAGAGCATGTGTATATTGATTTTGACAACTCACGTGTTTGGGATCACTCTGGTATTGAGGCCCTACAGAATATTACTGAGCGCTACGCACAGCAAGGTAAGAAGCTACACCTTCTTAATTTAAGTAAAGACTGTCTTATTCTATTGGATAAGGCATCAAATATAGTTGAATTATCTGTTATTGAGGATTTAAATACTCATATCGCAGATGATAGACTTGATGGGTAATTGATTTTTCTGTACAAAGAAAGTCTTTTCCTAAACAATTATTAGAGACACTAATTAAAGGATTAAATTATGAGTGAAGAAAAAGGATTAAAAAAACCAGTAAAACTAAAATCAGACTTAGCAGCAATGCTTGGTGAGACAGAACTACCAAGAACTGAAATCACTAAAAGACTGTGGGATTATATTAAAGAAAAAGGTCTTCAAACTAAGACTGAAAATGGAAAGCCAGAGAACGCAGGTAAGTTCATCGTAGCTGATGCAACTCTTCTTTCAATCTTTAAGCACACACACTCGACTTCAAAGTCTGGTAAAGTAACTGACCTTCGTAATATGAAGGAAGGTGAAACGATCAACATGATGCAAATGGCAGCTGTTGTTGGTGCAAATATCGAAAAATAATTTTCATAAAATTGCATAAAAAAAGGGCCTACTTAGTAGGCCCTTTTATATGGATATCAAGTCCAAGTTCTTTTTGAATTCTTTTAAAATATTTTTCTTCACTTGGTGAGATATAAGAGATAGCAATACCTCTTCTTCCCCCACGTCCAGTGCGCCCTATTCTGTGAGTGTAATTTTCAACTTGTTGTGGAAGACTAAAGTTTAATACATATCCTACGCCATCGATATCAAGCCCTCTTGCCGCAATATCTGTAGCAACAAGAACATGCATATTACCTTTTTGAAATTCTTTTAAGTTATAGATTCTCTGGCGCTGGTCTCGATCACCATGAATGGCACATGCTTTTATTTGATTTGCTTTTAAATGCCTCTCAAGCTTATTGGCATCTGACTTTGTTTTTACAAAGACAATGATACTTTTTACTTGGCGATCTTTTAAAAACTTTAATAGGAAGTCAGCTTTTCTTTCTTCTTCGACGAGATAGGCCATCTGACGAATCCCCTCATGCCTTGCTTTAACAGGTGCAATTTCAATTTTATGAGGATTCTGTAAAAGTTTATTTGCAATAGCTTCTACTTCTTTGGCCATCGTAGCAGAAAAGAAAAGGCACTGCTTACTTTCAGGAAGTCTCTTTAATACAAATTCAAGATCATCCTTAAAGCCCATATCTAACATACGATCTGCTTCATCAAGAACTAAGTGCGTTACTTCATCTAAAAAGATTTTTTCATCTCTTATAAGATCAACTAAGCGTCCTGGAGTTGCAACGAGGATCTGAATCCCCTTCGCAAGCTTTTGAACTTGTAACTTTTTTGCACTTCCACCATAAACAGCAAGAGTTGAAAGAGCTAGGCCCTTACCATACTCCTTAAAACTTTCTTCGACCTGCATCGCTAGTTCGCGAGTTGGTGCAATAATAAGTGATCTAATATGAAATGGTTTAAGTTTTGACTTACTCTTTGAGATTAAATCAAGAATAGGCGTCGAAAATGCGGCAGTCTTCCCACTTCCAGTCTGAGAGATCGCAAGAAGATCCTTGCCTTCTAATACAGAAGGGATTCCTTCAGCTTGAATCTGAGTTGGTTTTGTATAGCCCTTCTTTAAAAGAGCTTCTTCAATAGTTTGGGATAGCCCCAATTGCGTAAATTCTGCCATTCGTCATTTTTAGCAGAGTTTATAGGGGCCAGTCAATGTGTATTCCATTATACTAAGGATATGGAAGTTGCATTTAATAAAGAACATCTCTTAAAATTCGTCCAGACCACGATGCCATTTGGAAAGTACAGGGGACGACTTCTTATTGATCTTCCTGATGAATACCTCGTGTGGTTTTCGCAAAAGGGCTTTCCGCAAGGAGAGCTCGGCAGACTCCTAGAAGAGCTTGCCGAGATCAAATTAAATGGACTTGAATTTCTATTCAAAGACCTTCGTTAGAAACAATCCTCACCAACTCTATTTGGCATTTGATGACTTAGAGTGTGTGTAAACTTAAATCCACGAATATTTGCGTTAATATTTTCTTGAAGAGACACACGACATTGACCTTGCGCATCTTTAGAAAAGAACTTTGTCAGAGTTATTTCAAAATCAATATCTTCGACGCCTGGGTTGTTACCAATAACATCTTCAAGGTTTTGTGTATCGTACGTGAACATACATGGTCCATCTTCACCTACGTTACGGTGGTTCATAATCGTCTCTCCAGCAAGCTCCGGAACAATAACTTTAACAAAGAAAGTTTCACCATAACCAAGGCTCGTCCACTTAAGTTTGGCCGTACTAATATCAACTGGTAGTGTAACAGTACGCTTTGATAAAACTTTTTGATTAGCAAATGTCATTAATGTAAATAATAAGACAAATAGGACCTTCATTTCTCCTCCTCGATTCCTTTTGATGAAGAGATAATGGCCTTCCTATTAAGATAAATAAAATAACAATTACAAACTACTGTGATAAGTAATATTTATTATAAAGCATGGTACTCCAAAATGCGAGACCGATGACATTGAGAATAATTATTTGTGTGATACGAAAGAATTTTAATTTTTCTTTGTGCTTAATTCCTAATCCGAATTTATAAAGAGATAAAAGATTCAGAACGACAGGAACAAATATCATACCAAAGATAGCAAGTCTTAATGAGTCGTGCATATAATCCACTTCTTTTTGTGACTTACTTTCTTCAAGGTTTAAAACTTCGATGCCGTTTTTCTCTAAGATATACTTAGCATCGATATAATATAATTCTTCAACAGAAATCAAATACTCTTGGGCAGCTGCAGAGTTTAAGTAAATATGCTGATTCAAGTGGCCACTAGAAGAATGTACTTTGAAACCAGCGCTCTCTAACATTTCCCTTACATGCTTTGCATCTTCTAAGATTAATGTCGTATAAATTTGCTTAAGCTTCATTTTAATTTGCAATTAATTTTCTAATTGCCTCCACACAATTTGTCTTACGTGAAAACTGCTTTCCACCATAGAAGTTAGGATCAAGTGTCGCACGATTAATCTCACCTTGTTTGGCCGATTCCACGCGAAGCTCTTGAAATTCTAAAGCTTCGGGATAAATCGGCCCAGTATACGCCTTTCCTTCCGAAGCTATTGCAGAGTTCTTCCCTCTTGGCCTAACAGCTTTTTCCCAACCATCAAAAACAGGATTATTCACAAGCTGATCTTTAAGTGGACGATAAAACCTCATATTTGTGTACTGCTCTACATTTGCAAGACCTTCACCAATAATTGGACGATATTCTCGCATTTCAAGTCCTAAGTCATCTGTCATTTTCTTAAGATCTTCAATAAGCCTTGCTGGATTCTTAAGATATTCTTCATGACTTACATTTTGTAACTCCCCTGAAATCTCATCTGTTGTATTTAAGGCCTTATTTAAGATGGCCCTGAATAACTTCATTTGTAGAGCACTCTCATAAGCATCACGAGGAGCATTCATTAAACGAACCTCGGCTTTTCTGATTTTCGGATTAACTCTAAAAGCAGGACGCCATGGAACTTTTGGATTAGATATATCGAAATCATCACTAATAAATTTCTCAGGGATAACATCTTGGAAATATGCCGAAACATCTAAGTGAGTGTAACGGGCCTTACGTCCAACACGTTTATTAAAATAGCCTTCATTATAAAGTGCTTTTTTTAGTTCAGTTTCTGTCCCATTCCAATTAGCAAGTTTTTGTGCAAACTCATCTGAGATAGCAACTGGCTCCGCACTCTTAACACGATTTAAATCTTGAAACATAAATGCAATCACAGAGCGATACTCATTGAAGACAGCAAGAAATCTTGCAAACTCGTGAGGCTTACCATCAAAGACTGTTAAATCAATATTTAAGTGACCACCACCGGCCTTAATATATGGAAGTGCATTATTCTTTTGAAAAGTATCAAATACCGCCTGCATCTCATCCATATTTGGTTCAAATTTAGGTGTGACAACTTCAATAGATCCAGCTCGAACCGAGTCAATAATGACATCACCTGCTGGAGTATAATTTCGGCCAATACCATCCCACTCAACTCTCCATGATCGATCTTTAGAGTCACGGATTTTAAAAGCAATATCAAGACCGTGGCCATGCCCATCTTCATACAGTCTTTCAACTTCCCCTTCTCCACCTAAACGATCACGAAGATCAGTTGCAAGTTTTTCAAGGTATGCTTCTTTTTCATCAGGTGACATATCCACACGAGTTTGAAGCCATGACATTTTACCGTCCATAAGCCTTTGGCGATTATAACCGCCATCTTCATTTTCAATCATAGCAAAATCACCCTGATACTTAAGGGGAAATTTTGCAGAATACTCAATACCAAGATCAACTTTATTTACGTCTATTGGCATATTCGTACCTGGTTTGAATTTATGAAAGTTTTCTGTGTCAGAAAAACTTCTCTGCGGCATCATGTACTTTCTGATGTCTTCTGTGATATTTGAAGAAGCAACCCATTCTCTTTGTAAAGAGATGATGGCCTTTTTCAAGTTCTCTCGATTAGTATGTCTTAAGCTTCCAACATCAATGAGATAATCCCTTGTTAAATTTTTAAGAATCGTCTTCTTAGTTTTCCCAAGAATCGGACATTCATTATACCAATTCCAAAGGACGACATTATAGCCTTCAAGGGATGCTTGATTAAGTTTATCGGCGGCCCTCTTCGCTTGTTCCATTGTTAGACCAAAGCGATGCTTTAAATCGGAAGCTTCTGCATAATGTATCGTCTCTTCATCAATGAGAGTCCAAGAGCGAATCTTTTCAATTCCAGAAAAGTCATTACGAGAAAAACGTGAAGCAAGTGAGGCTTGAATAAAACGTGCGACTCTTGCATTCTTTGTTCCAGAGCGAAATTCAATTGAAATCGAATCATTTACAAAACGACCTTCATAATCAACTCTTAAAGGTCCTCTATTGGTTTCTTCTCCATCGATAATTCCATTTGATATTTCCCAATCATCAAGAATTTCTTTATAGTCTGCCGTTTCGATTCCTGAGCGCCCGGCAATTCCCTCAAGAACAATAAGGGCCTGAGCGACTTTAGTAAGTTCTGCAGCTTTTTGACGATTAAATTTTTTCCCAACTGGAACGACCATACGTTGATGTCCAGGGGCCTGAAACAACTCTCCATTTCTTCCCATTGTCTTTTTAAACCACGCAATCATCTCTTGGAATTCACCATATGATTTTTGAGGTTTAAATAGAATTTCCCAACCAACCGAAGTTGGCTCGATATCATCTATATATTTTTGAAAAATACCGATATTTGGAACCATACGGTAGTAAGGTTTCAATTCTGTTTCGATATGTGGAAACTCACCTTTAAAGAATTGCCTTCTTGTTAGAGGCGAAAGATAACTAAATGGACTGTTATTTGTTTTACTTCCCCACTCATTCCACATTTCCTCAAGTTCATCCAAAGACGCTTCTTCTGGATTAAAACCATTCAGAAAGGAAATATCCATGGCCTTACTTCGCCCTTTTTCATCGAAGAGCTCTTGTGCAGGATCGTAGCGAGTTCCGTTTTCATCTACCCATACACGACTTGATTGACCCGGGGTATTGTTCATCCATTTTGTGAAGAATTCTTTTAAAAATTTGCGACGCTTCGACTCTTCAGTTGGAAGAATATCCATAAATGCTCTAACATCTGGACCTAGAATTCTAGTTACATACGAAGAGGAGCCTTCTTTCTCCGCCCCCCATGTAATAGAGCGTCGGCCAGAGCCTTTGACACCTATTGCTTTAGCATTATAGCCAACAGATGCTTCCATCATCTCTCCCCAAATCTCATAAGCGCTACTTTGTGTTGAAGCGGGTGTTCGCCAATCAATTTCAGGTAGATTATTTTTTACAAAATAGACCTGAGGAAAAACACCTAATAGAAGTGAAAAGATTAAGATAAAAGAAGGGTTCTTAATAAACTTCATGAACATCCTTAATAAAGATTAATTATTCATTCACTTTTCGGAAATTCAACGTCCATACTTGACCAAAAGACTGTTTTAAAAATAATTCCAACAACTTACAAGCTTGCCTAAGTCTAATGAGATACATATAATCGCGCCCATGAAAAATAAAAAACCACTAAATTACTGGCGTATCAGTTTTAAACTAGTCTTACTTGTTCTAAGTATTTACATCTGGTTTGCGCTCTACCAAGGAATGACTGGTAAGTAATGAAGGCCGCAGTCATTGGAATACTTTCACTAAATATCTTAGCGGCCATCCCAAGTCCCGGATTTTGTCTTGCGGACTATGCTACGAAGAAGTATATCCAAAATGATTTTTCGGCTCCCTATCCAAAGGAAGTCATTTTTAGTTGTCAGTATGATTGTCGCGATATGGAAAGTGAATCCATTGAAAAGATCACTGGTATTTCAAAGGTAAGTGTCTCAAATATTTCTGATGATGCTTTAAAAGTTGTTTGCCAGGGTGTTATTGTAAAAAAATCAAAATGGGGATACGACTACGATCGCACACTTGAGTTCTATGCTCATCAAACAAATATAAAAGAAGTAAAGAGCTGGGCAAATCACACTATTCCAACAGAGAATAAATATACGACAAAGCTTCTCACTGATTTCAAAAATCATCTTAATAAAGTCTATCCTAGCTATAAGATCGCAGGAGAATCGAAAACTGAAGTAGCAAAAGAATTTGCACAAGCAGCTTATATTTTAGAAGAGATGGCAAAGCAATTACCTGAGAATAGAAATCTATTTGATGAATACCGACTAATGCTTGAGCAAAGAAATGGAGAAACGGGAAGTGAGCTAACGGCCAACAAGTTAGTCATGGACCAAATACTCTTTGGAGCAAGTTGGTCCATGAATATAAAAAATTAATCGCGTCGATTTAATTTTGAAAGAAGTCTTAATACTTCAATATATAGCCACACAAGAGTAACCATTAAAGAGAAGCCCGCATACCACTCAAGATATTTTGGTGCTCCCTGATCAACACTTTTTTCAATAAAGTCGAAATCTAGAATTAAACTAAATGCAGCAACACCTACTACAATAAGGCTAAATCCAATTCCCACTGGGCCATTTCCGTGAATCATTGGGATCGTTGTTCCAAAGAAAGACATAATGAAACTTACGAGATAAACACCCATGATTGCAAACATCGCCGTCATGATTACCTTTCTAAACATCCCTGTTGCTCTTACAAGGCCCCAACGATAAAGAAAGAATAAAGTAATGAAGGCAGAAAAAGTAATCGTTACAGCATTAAAGACAATCCCTTGAAATTGAAATTCATAGATTGCAGAAATTGACCCAAGAAGAAGGCCTTCACATAGAGCATAAACAGGAGCTGTAAACATGGCCAACTTTGGTTTAAAGATCGTAATAAGAGCGAAAATAAAACCGCCAATACCACCAATCAACGGATACATACCCATTTGTGGTTGCATTGAATTCTCCAGAGTACCTAGAGTTACATTCCATGTATAAATAAATGTCATAAGCATTAGAGCAAAGAGAATCATCCCTTTATTAAATACTCCAGAAAAAGACATTCTTTCATCTGATAAAGTTCCCGCCTTAAAGACGTCATTTCTTAGTGTCGGGTTTGTCGACCTCATAATTCCTCTTTTGTTATAATTTTAATTTATTATATCAAAAGCACAGAGGTTTGGTCTAAGAAAACAGAGTCTTTTTAAATAACAGAGAGAATTGTGTACCGTGATTGTCAGGTGATACTGCTTTTGTTTTTGAGTGCACAGAAATACTGCCATGACTAAGTTCGACAAAGGTCTTAACTATGGACATTCCAAATCCTGTTCCTTTTTCTCCACTTGTTCCAATTTTAGAAGGAATCGCATTATTTTCAAATAATACTTCTAATAACTCTTCCTCAATTCCTACACCCTTATCAATTAGATTAACTTGAACTCCATCACTTCTTTCAGTAACGGATATTTCAATTTCTTGGCCTGTTTCTGAAAATTTAATCGCATTTGATAATAGATTGCCAAAAATTTGATATTTTAATGCTGTGGAATTCCCCATGAAGTAAACATTCTGGTTTGCATTATAATCATACTTTAAGGTGATATTCTTATCATGTAATTTTGATTCAAAAACTCGATAGAGATATTCAATGATATGATTCAGATATACTTTCTCAAATTTTAACTCAACCTTACCTTGCTTAATTGATTGTAGATCACGAATCTGAGTTAAAATATTGCTTATTCCCGAAGTACATGAATTAATACGAGTTAAGCACTTTTGAATATCAGCATCATCATTAGTGGCCAATAACTTACTAAGCCTTTTAGCAGAGAGATTAACAACTGTAAGAGGGTTACTGATATCATGTCCTACTAATGTTAAGAGAGTATCAATCTGTTCCTTTTTTTCAACAATCGCTTGGTAGAAGCGATCTCGATCAATCATGTAAACAAACATAAAAAGAGAGTTCAAAAGAATAAAGCCAATCATGATCAGAACTTGACCTAAAACTTCTCCTGTTTCATTCAAGTAACTATGTAGAACAACACCATTTAGGTGCAAGATGAATAAATAAGTTGCGGCCAGAATAGATAAAATAAACCATAGGAGTAAATCTCTCCTGGTTCCAATCAAACCTGCAATCATAGGTAAAACTGCAAACCAGATAGGAGAAACACTAAAAAATCCTCCCGTTAAAATCGACCAAGAGAACTCATGAATAAAGCCTGCTAAAATTGTAATATTAAGAGCTAGTGATAAAGAACCAAAAAAGTAATAAAAAACGGGACTAAAAAAATGTATTAAACATGTACCGATTCCAATTTGATAAAGAAGAGGGTTGTCACAAAAGAAGTATGCAATAACCAAATGCCCCCACATTAAGGGCGCAGTTAAGAAAACTGTATAAATATACAGGCTCAATTGTGAAAGATCTCTTACAGATAGATCAGGCTCCCTAAGGGCCAAGAATCTAATGATCTTATTAATAGGGTTTACTGGATTCATAACCATTTATTAATACCACGAACACAAGTTTTGTTTAGATAATTAAGATATTAATAGTAGATAAGCGCTTAAAAATAAAGATAAATTTAAGCGCTCAGTGCTATTTGTAATTTTCCTTAAAAAAGCTGTGCAACAAAAAATATTGCCAACGATCTATGGCAAGTTAGAATTGAATACTTGCTGATATTTTCTTTAATGGCATGTACTCTATCCCCTCTATTTTTAAAGATTTATCCAAATTTTTAAGCTCCTTCTTGAAGTTTTCAGCAATTTTTCTTTGCCTTGGATCTTTAAACTTATAGCGAGCATTAATTAGCTTTGTCACAGTAGTCGGTGAAAAGAATAGATTATCGGCCATTGAGTATTTCATCTGATCGATAGCATTGACCAGCTTTGATCTCTTGATCATCTTTGTATCTTTTGTCGGTGCTGCTTGTCTTAGTCGCAGTGGAACTTTTCTTTTATCAAGGATTCCGTAATTATAGTGATCCGTAGCGTGTGCAACAGTAACGGTAAAAAGATAAGTCGTGACCGCTCGAACTAATTTATCATCTTCGAAAATTTCTTTACTCGAAGGAAATTCATTTACATGCTGATTACAGTAATCGGCCCACTTACTAATCCAAAAGTCATCGGTACTCACATCAGCTAAAATATCTCTTACGAAATTATAAAATACTTCGTAGTAGCGTTTTAAGTAAATGCCATACTTCCCCTCTACACTTGGCGATTTTAGTGAATAAGAAAATGGCGGGTATGAAAGATTACCTTTAATACCTTTATATCCTTCAACTAGTAAATCTCTTAAACCTTCAGGTCCTCCTGGGTAAGGAGCATAAGTCATCCACCACTTTTCTTGTAGAAGTGAACTCTTATAATTCAAGACTGCATTCTCTAAAGGAAGAGTAAATCTGAAGTGTGGAGATAATAATCTAAAAAGAATATGATCTTTTGGAAGAGATGTTTTTGAGATGGCGTTAATTGAATCAAAAGGAAAATGTAAAAGAGGATGAACAACAAGGGTTGCACATAGAGCACCACCTTGAAGAACAAAGTATTTCGCCAACTCCCAAGCATCACATGGATTGGAAATATCAAATACCGTCTCTGTCTTTTGAACGTAAATTGCTTGAACTTTGAAACGTTTCCCTTCTTTATAAAGAAGTGTTTTTGTAGCGCTCACATGAATACCTTCTAAAGGCTTAACAACACGAACTGCATCAAGGTCAACGATAAACCAGTTCTTTTCGTCTTTATTATAATCACTAAAACACTTCCAATCTTCATCATCCAATTTATCTGTTAGAAATTTACTCATCATGGAATAGTTTAGAAGATCTTCGAATTCTTTATTTGTTACTTCTTTAAGGCCAGGAAAGATTAGACCCTTTATAAAGTAGTATGGAGAGAGAGCTAGAGTGGCCACATAACGAGAGCCAATAAACATCCACCAATCAAGAGTTTCTCTAAGTGGTACATGAATAACCGCAGGAGACTCTCCCCAAGGGTGTACAGGAGAAGGTTGAGGCCATGGCCCCTTTCTCTCATACATGAAATCCTTTTGAGAATAGAGGTGCTTTGGAGAAGTTGCACTGTTGATCTGAGAGCGGATTTTATCCTTAACTCGACTTGAGAACTTGCCTTGATTTTTCATTTTGCCTTCCTAGCTTAAAAAAATATTATTCGATTTCAATACCAAAAGGACTCAAAAGGTTAAGGACTTCAGGCATTGAAAACTTACAGTTTTTTAAATTTGTATTTGCAATATCGATATAAAAATTTCGTGCATTAAGAAATTTAGAGCCTTTTAAATTGGCCCTTGAGAAATTTGTTCCCTGAAGATCGCTTTCAGAGAAATCACTCCCCTCAAATGTCCCTTGAGAAAAGTCTGTCTCTCTAAGAGATGAGCAAGTAAATTGCGCCCCATGAATTGTACAGTCCTGAAAAGATGCATAATCTAGAATACAATTTTTAAACTTAAGTTCGAAAAGAGTATTACAGTCTGCGAAGTTTAAACCAATACATTTAGAATCATTGAATGTAACATCACGAAATGTGGCACCTAGCAACTTCAAGTTACTTAAGTTTGAACCTTTGAAAGAACATTCGATGAACTTGGCCCCAGATACATCTATCTCACTTATATCAAGGCCGTTGAACTCACAGCAGATAAATTCACTACCCTTGAACTCACTAACCTCGCTAATATTATCAGTATCAAAAACTTCATCTTCAAAATATGGCATGAGAGCATTTTAAACTAAATTTATTAACGAGGCTATTTTAAATTTTATGAGAAAATAGGTACAGGTTTGCGATCATCATTAATAGCAACAAGAGTGAAACTCCCCTTTACTGCTTCAACTTGTCCCTCTTCGTACATACCTTCAAGCATTAGTCTTACTTCAACAACAAGACTGCTATTGCCAACCTTCGTAATCTCTCCTACAAGCTCGGCAAAATGCCCACCTGGAATAGGCATATTGAAGTCAACTCGGTCACTTGAGACAGTTACAAATTTCTTGCGGCCAAATCGAGTTGCAGTGATAAAGGCTACCTCATCCATCCACTTAAGCGTGTTACCACCAAATAATGTATCGTAGTGATTTGTACTATTAGGGAAGACGGCCCTAACTACCGTAGTTTTCGCGCGTGCAATAGCTTCGCTTAATTGCGCTTCATTCATAGATTCCTCCTCGGGATTAAAATTTTGCTAGCTTGGGATCGGACTTTACCGTTGCGGGACAGTGTTGGAATTACACCAACTTCACCTCCTAGCGCTAACTATCCTAAATCTCGATAAACTTAAAGGCAATAAGAATTACAATTAAGCTGGCTAATTAATGTGGCCGTGGTATTGAGAATCAACAATAATTAATTAAGGACACATATTATGAAGAAGTTACTATCAATTGCGGCCTTATTTCTTAGCTTCAATGCTGCCGCAGTTCAAACTACAGCAAGGCCATTTAGCTTTGATCTATATGCACCTACTAATGAGCTAAATTTTAAAGTTACTCTTGAGCAATGGTGCCGCTATGAAATTCCAGTTTGGGGAGATAGCGCAAAATTTGAAACAAAACATAAATCAACTGCTCTAGTTGAAAAGAAGTCTAATCAATCAAGTGGGTTAACTCGCTATACTTTTTCACTAAAACAAGCTCAAAGCTTAGATATGACTGGATTTTTTAAGTACGGCAAAGAGTGTACAAGTGGAATTAAAATTCTGGTTCAAAGTGCAAAGTATGCGCTTGGTTGGGCAAATCAATATGGCCGTCCAATTGAGTTTAGCTTCTTAGATGAAATGTATGCTTTTAAAGAATATGACACAGTATTTGAGCCAAGTGATGATAAGAATATTAAGCTATTTGAAGGTAATGAAATCTCGTTCGTATACGATTCGCTACCAAAGGCCAATCAGGTAAATGTAACGATTTTATCAAATGGCAAGAAAATACCGAGCGCTTTTACTAAAGGTGTTCTAAAGAATCCAGAAACTGGCTTACCTTACAAGTTAAAGAAATAAAAAAGGCCTCTTTAAGAGGCCTTTTATTTTTTAGTATCCTAATTTATCGTAAACAACTTCTTCTTGTTCAGTCACACAATCAGTAACTGCAAAGTAAAAATCTTGATTAAGTCTTGGCCAACCATTACGAGATACTTCAATCATTTGATCGTACTTTGTATATCCCTTGATTTCACATGTTGCTGCATATTCTGTTGCTGTATAAGAATCATCATCACCCCATACTTCATCAAGAATAACAAAGTCTAAAACACAAGAGTTAGTTTCTGCATTACACTTAAGAGTATCAAATCTAAAATTAAAATCACCTTCACACCAAGTATCACCACAGATATTATCAATCTCAGTAACAACTTTACTT
Source organism: Halobacteriovorax sp. RT-2-3 (assembly GCF_047085075.1). Classification (NCBI taxonomy): domain Bacteria; kingdom Pseudomonadati; phylum Bdellovibrionota; class Bacteriovoracia; order Bacteriovoracales; family Halobacteriovoraceae; genus Halobacteriovorax; species Halobacteriovorax sp. RT-2-3. Next base: position 999,008 of record NZ_JBKIYF010000001.1, read on the forward strand.
TCTTCTTGCTTAGTTAGAGTGTTTGCAAAAACAGACGATGCAAAAAATGCTAGAATTATAATTTTTTTCATGAGTAATCTCCCAAATAATGATTTTTCGGGAATATAGGCTGAGCAGAAGTGTATGTAAATCCGATTAATAATATTTACATGATACAATAATTAGATAGATTAAAAGAGCTCTTCGATCATCTCGATTCCTCTAGCAAGCTTGGCCGAGGCATCTGAATCCCTTTCATTTCGATCTGCAATATCTCTTAAATCTTGCGATTTTATCTTCTTAGAGAGCTTAAACTTTGCTGAGAAGGCTTTTTTATCAACATAAGCAGTAATTATAGCTGTAGCGTATGCTTTATTCACTTCAGCAATGAAGTTATTAACTGGTCGATAATTATTCGCTTCTTTAACTAGCTTCTTAATTCGGCCACTATCTTGAGACACTTTAAGACCTCGATCTTTCATTTGCTTCATAAACTCTTGCATTACACCAGCACCACGTGTGGCCAGTCCAAGAAAGATAGAATCAATATTTTTTTGATTCACAGGAATTCGACTAATATTCTTATAAATAAAGAGTTCTGCACTTACTAATCCCGTTTCACTTGATAGCGTTGCCATATCTCTTAAATAGTTTGGATCAATCTCATTTTTTGGATCATAACCCCCAAGACAGATATTACAGGCCGCTACTTTTGCAGATTTCTTATCAGAGAAACAACAAACTTCACAACCATAACTCACATCAATTCCATGGCCATGTCGATATCCTAAATTATGTAGAAGCTCATGAAATACAATTCCTTCAAGCTCATCTCTAGGTGGACCATTTTTAATTGAGTTTAAAAACCCTGACTTCATTTTTGGATTAAGTGAGACATATGGGCCATCCACCCCTAAGTTTTTCAATTTGTTGTTACCAACAGATGCGTTAGCAATTGTTCCTTGCCAAGAATAATCATTTTGATGACATATAACTGATGTCGGCTTTACTTTACCACTTAATTGAATATTTAAGAGATTGATAATATTGGCGATCTCAGCTTTTGCTCCAGTCTCTTTATTATTTGTTCCAAGCTCTGACAGACAACTCATTCCTTTATCAAGAGAGTTTCTCATAAGAGTTTCAAAATTATCATCACCAAAGTTTTCTAAACAGCTCTTATGTATTTGTACTCCGGGTGTAAATTCATAAAAACCATTATTAAGTTTTTGTAGAATTGGATCAAAATCAGAAATCAAATCATCAAGCGAGTTGATGGATTTTAAAAAGCTCTCATATGAGCACGTATTTATCGCTTCGCTATGCTGAATATTTTGAATTCTTTTTTCAATAACCAAAAGACGCTTATCGTTTTCAATACGGTAAAGTTTATAAATCGATTCTTTCTCGAGTTTCTCAATGATTTCAATTCGATCAAATTTTAAATCGAAGTTATTATCAGATTCAATCGTCGTTAGATTTCCAACAACTTTCATCTGATAATCAAATTTTCCATCGTAATTACGATCATTCAGATGCTCAACAAGTCTCTGACTTTGGTAGCGAAAAATATTATCAATCTTTCCATCTTTATTATCATCAAACTCAAAGACTTGTTTTTCTTCGGCCTTGGCCAGAAGACTAAAGAAGGCCAAGATTATAATTGAAAGTATTTTAGAATGCGATTTCATCATGATATTTATTTATCGGAAGAATCATGAAAAAAATGACAAAAAAGGCCCACAATCGTGGGCCTTAAATATATGAAAATATATAGTCTAGATTACCAAGTATTGTAACAACGCTGACGACTTAACTTCTTTTGAGTTTGGTTATAGTAGATAGTACAGCTATGGTATTCATAGTGTAGCATTAACTTAACATGGTGATCCTCTTCCTCACCTACTGGCCAGAAATTAGGTGCATGACTAACCTCTAGATCCCATAGACGATCAGCTGTACAAAAAGCTTCTACAGAATCGTAATTTAAAAGATCAGCAGTGAATTGAATTGCTTCAACCTTAACAGCATCATTTTCAAATCTTAGACATTCATTTGATCCATTAATTGCGAATACTTGTGTGCTAATAAATAGCGCCACTAGCATCATAAGTGCGTTTTTCATAATTCCCCCTTATAAAAGTGAGGAAGTTTTACCTATCAAACAATAATATGACAAAACATATTGCGTTAATTAGGCCACTTTTGCGAGGAAAGTATTATCAAAAGTCTCGAAATCACCAATAATCTCGACAAGCTGAATATTTTTGAATTCAGGAAGCTCTATTGGATAGCCTCCACCAATAACGACTTCAATCTGACGCTCAAGTCTGTCGTCAATTTTTTGAAGATATGGAATAATACTCTTAAAGTAATCCCAGCTATCAGATGAAACAGCACCTAGGATGAGCCCCTTGCAGTTTAGGGCATTGATTGCTTCAGCAAGACACTCTGCTGGATTTGCGGCACCTAGATAGTAAGTTCCAACCCTTCTTGTTCGACATAGAATATCTGCAATCATAATTGAAAGCTCATGCAAATTTCCTTCCGGAGTTGCAAGAACATAACGTCCATTTAGATCATTATTAGGAAGACGTATCTGGCTCATTTGATCGCGTATAATCGTCGAAATAATATGTTCTTGAGTAACACTGTAACTTCCTTCAAAGACAAGTCTTCCAATTTTTTGCATAACTGGTAGAACTACTGAGAAGATAAAGTCTTGGGCACTAAGACTTAACCTTAGAAACTCTATTTCATTTCTCACACTTTCAATTTTGTATATAGCTAATGCTGAAAAGAGCTTATCAATTGATTGAGCAACCTTATCTTCTTCAGAGAGACTTGATTCACTAATAGCAATACTAAGTTCTTTAAGCTCGTCTAAAGACAGCCTCGCTACTTTGGAGATGGTTTGCCCAGACTTAATGAGTGAAGCAATCATCTTGGCGCGGGCCAAGTCTTCTGGGCCATACAAACGTTGACCGCCCTCATCGCGAATTGGGCTAAAAGCATTGTATCTCTTCTCCCACATGCGAATTGTGTGAGGCTGAACATTACAAATACCTGATATTATTCGAATTGCTACATTTTGCTTCATTTTTAACCTCAATATCTCACAATTAGGTGTTTAACTGTTGTATATTATATTATATATACAAGACCTATACAAGGAGTAATTAATGGGAATTATAATTACTGGTGCAACAGGGCTTATCGGCCGTGAATTAATTCATGAATTGGCCATTCATGGCCATGAAGATATTCGAGTACTGAGTCGAAATCCTGAGAAGGCACAGGCTTCTTTTAATATTCCAATCAAATGCTTTTACTGGGATCCACAAAAAGGTGAAGTCGATAAAGACGCATTTAATTCTGTAGATACTATCATTCATCTTGCTGGTGAAAATATTGGTGCAAGAAGATGGTCTAAAAAACAGAAAGAAGAAATCGTAAACTCTCGAGTGTTATCAACTCGACTACTCGTCAACACTATAAACGAAAATAAAACTTCGATTAAAAAATTTATTAGCGCAAGTGCGATAGGAATCTATGGCAATCGAAGTGGAGATCAAGTCTTAGATGAGCAAGCAAGCTTTGGAAGTGACTTTCTCGCTAAGACTTGTATTGCATGGGAAAAAGAAACAGAGAGACTCATTGATAAGGATATCTTGGTTAATCATGTAAGAACAGGGATAGTGCTCGCAAGTAATGGCGGTGCTCTTGAAAAGATGCTCATCCCATTTAAGCTAGGAGTCGCAGGAAAGCTTGGTAGTGGAAAACAGATGATGAGCTGGATTCATCTTGCAGATATGGTGGCCATCTATCGCTTTCTTGTTGAAAGTGATTTCGAAGAAAGTGCATTTAATGCGGTTGCTCCAAAAGCCTATTCAAATTCTAATTTTACAAGAGTAATGGGAAAAGTTTTAAAACGACCAACAATCCTTCCTGCTCCAGGTTTTGCTTTAAAGATAGCACTTGGAGAAATGTCGACATTAGTGTTAGACGGACAAAACGTTTACCCAAAGAATCTCTTAGATAAAGGCTATTCATTCAAATTTGAAAATCTGGAAGATGCTCTACATAATCTGGTGGGTTTAGAAAAAGAATTTAAACAAGTTCAATGGGTAGAAAGGCCACTAGATGAAGTTTTCGGCTTCTTTAGTGACGAGAAAAATCTTGAAACAATAACGCCTGATTCTTTAAGTTTTAAAGTCCTAGGAAAAAGTACTCCACAAATAGAAGCAGGAACAATTATTGATTATCAACTAAGTCTTTATGGCCTGCCATTTAAGTGGAAAACAGAAATATCAAGTTATGATCAAAATAATGAATTTACTGATACTCAGTTAAAAGGCCCTTATAAAAAATGGGTTCATACCCATGGATTTAAGGTGTACGCAAACGGTACTTTAATGACAGATAATGTTTCCTACATGGTTCCCATGGGACAACTAGGTAGTATGGTCGCAGGTGCCTTTGTCAAAAAAGATATTAATAAAATTTTTAACTATCGTAGCCAAAAATTATACAAAATTTTTGGTGAGACTAATAACCATGCTGAATAAAATTTAAGAGGAGAAGAAATGAAGAAGCTCATGTTACTTATTGCCATTTTATCAAGTTCACTAACTTTCTCTGGATCGTCACTTCCACTAGATACTGTCGATTATGTTGATCTACAAAGCTATCTTGGTAAGTGGTATGAAATTGCTCGCTTTGAACAGAGTTTTCAAAAAGGCTGTGCTGCAGTTACAGCAAATTACAGTCTACGTTCTGATGGTGATATCGAAGTTTTAAATACGTGTCGCCAAGGTTCACCAACAGGAGAATTAAAAACTGCCAAGGCCCGTGCTTGGGTTGTTGATAAAGAAACTAATGCTAAGTTAAAGGTACAATTCTTTCTACGTGGAATTAAGCTGCCAATCTTTGCAGGAAATTATTGGATCTTAGATCTAGGCGAAAATTACGAATACGCTATGGTTGGAGATAGTTCAAGAAAGTATCTGTGGATTCTTTCAAGAACAAAAGAACTTGATGAGAAGATCTACCTTGAGCTTATTGCCAAGGCGAAAGACCTTCACTTTGATGTTTCTAAACTAATTAAAACAAAGCACTAATTGCTAAACAAGGAGACCCCAATGTCTTTGCGTCCTAAAATTGCCATAAGCTCTTGTCTGCTCGGTGAGAATATTCGCTATAATGGTGGTCATTGTCGTGAAGACTGGGTCTACTCTGAACTATCAAAATTTGTAGACTTTGTACCAGTATGCCCTGAGTTTGAAATGGGTCTAGGAGTTCCACGAGAAGAAGTACATTTGTTCAAAGTTGATAAACAATCTAATGAAGTACGCTTAAGATCAAAGTTTACTAAAAAAGACCTTACGGAAGAAGCAAATCAGGTTTATCAAAATATTCATGCACGTATAGCTAACGAGGAAATAAATGGTCATATTTTTACAAGAAAGTCCCCTACTTGTGGAACTGACAACGTAAAAACAATTACCCTAAGTGATGAAAACTACGTTACGAAATCAACAGGACTATATGCTCAATATATTATGGATACGATGCCAACTCTCCCATTTATTGACAGTGGTAGAATTAAAAATCTGGAGCTACGAGAAAACTTTGTAAAAAAAATATTCTCTCATTTAAGATTTCAACAACTCGATGGATCGATAAGAGAGCTACAACTATTTCATCAAATGTATAAGTACTCTATTATGGAACATAATCAGAACAACTTAAGACTCCTAGGTGGAATAGCTGCCAATCATGAAAAACTTGAAGTTAGTGAAGTCTATTCAAAATACTTTAAGCTCTTCATGGAAACACTCGATATTCTCCCTACAAGAAAGAATCGACTAAATGCGTGTTTTCATGTTTTTGGCTATTTCAAGAAAGATCTCACAGCGCATGAGAAAGATATTCTCATAAAAATGATGGAAGACTATAAGAATGGAATATCTAACTATTTAACAGTTAATTCCTTTTTGAACATACTAACGAATACACACAAGAAAACTTACCTTCAAGATCAATACATTTTTGGGCCTTATCCAAAAGACTTGAAGCTTCTAAAAAATATTGCATAGAATGAGAAAGAAAGAAGAAGTTAATATATTTTGGTTTAGAAGAGACTTAAGACTTAGAGACAATCGTGGTTTACTCTATGCCCTTCAGTCTAATAAACCAGTTATACCGATCTTTATCTTTGATAAAAATATTCTTTCCAAGTTAAAAGATGAAGATGACCTAAGAGTAAGCTTCATTCACGATGCAATTCAACAACTCAAGGAAGAACTAATTGAACTAGGAAGTGATCTTCTTGTATATCACTCAACTCCAGGAGAAGCATACAAAGATTTATGTGAAACCTATACTATTGAGGAAGTTTTTACAAATGAGGACTATGAGCCTTATGCGATAAAAAGAGATAACAAAGTTGAGAAGATTCTAAAAAGTGAAGATATAAAATTCTCACGCTACAAAGACCACTGTATCTTTGCAAAAAATGATATTTTAAAAGAAGATGGTAAACCTTATGTTGTCTACACACCTTTTAAAAATAAGTGGCTTAGTACACTTGCACCAAAAGATATTGCAACAATTGAGACTCATAAATTCTTTAATAACTTTCACAAGTTTAAAGCGAAAGGCTTTCCAAGTTTAAATGAGCTAGGTTTTACTTACAATGAGAAGGCCAAGGATCAAGTGAAGACGATTAAAGGTAAGATCATCGATAGCTACGATCAAAACCGTGATATCCCAGCACTAGATGCAACCTCAAAGCTTGGTATACATCTACGCTTTGGAACAGTCTCTCCTCGAAAGTGTGCCCAAGTGGGCTTTAAGAGAAATCAAGTCTGGCTTAGTGAGCTAATTTGGCGAGAATTTTTCATTCAAATCATGTATCACTTCCCTCACGTGGTCGATGGACCATTTAGAGAAAAGTACGGCCAGATTAAGTGGAATAATGACAAGAGTCTATTTAAAAAATGGTGTGAAGGAAAAACCGGTTATCCAATCGTTGATGCAGGAATGAGAGAGCTTAATGAGACAGGCCACATGCATAATCGCGTGCGAATGATTGCAGCCTCTTTTCTCGTGAAAGACCTTCTCATTGACTGGCGTTGGGGGGAGGAGTACTTTGCACGTAAATTGAATGACTTTGAGCTGGCCTCTAATAATGGTAATTGGCAATGGGTTGCTGGAACAGGGTGTGATGCCGCTCCATATTTTAGAATTTTTAATCCCTATACACAGCAAAAGAAATTTGATCCTGACTTTAAATATATAAAGAAATGGGTACCCGAGTACGGAACTTCAGAGTACCCTAATGAAATTATTGATCACAAAATTGCTTATCATGAAACACTAAAAGCCTATAAGGCCTGTGAGTAAGAAACAATTAAATTGTTACACAATCAGTAATTGAACGCACTACTTTAAAATCTGAACCATAATCATCACTTAGATTATATTCAACAGTGATTTCATCATTTGAGTATTCGTCTGTCGCGAAATCTTCTTCACAGCTAAGAATCTCAATACGATCGTGTGCCCCTTGATAATAGCGCCCATTCATATCCTGTGCTGCTTGATGAATTTGACTGCATACTTGTGATGCATCACCCACAAAACAAAATTGACGTGCTCTAACAGCATCACTAACTTCATAATTAAAACTTGAATCACTAAAACCAATGATAGCACCAAGCTTTGAATCCGAAGTGATGATAAATGTTGAATTTGAAGAATGTGCAAACGCACTGACTGCACTCATCATAATGAGTGACTTAAAAATTGTTTTCATATTGAGCTCCCTAATACTAAATATGTTTTCCAACTTCTAGCATGATGATCTCAATAAATAAAACACTAATAGAATCTTAACGAAATCTAAAAATTAATGACAAAGGTAGTGTTTTCACTATCATTATCGATAAATAACTTATATCCCGAGCGCTCAATAATCTGCTTAGTAATTGCAAGGCCGACTCCATGTCCGTTTCCGCACTTCTTCTTCGACCGTCCTAACTCAAAGATACCTTCTTGAACTTTGGCCGGTATCCCCTTTCCACTATCGATAACTTTAACAAAGCGCTCAGTTGAAGATGCTACGACCTTGATCCATGGTGAATCCGTAGTTTTAATCTCATCTAAAGAGTTTTTAATGAGATTAACCAAGCAAAGACTAAGTTCCGTTTCATTTCCCTCAATTGCAAAATCATCCATCTCTATTTCAACTCTAACACTATGACGTGCAATCTTATCACTAACTAGTTCAAGAGCATCTTGTGTTATTTGGGAAACAGAGATCTTTTCTTTCGATGATGAATAATTCTTTTTAAAAATATTCATATAAAGGTCAGTTACTTCAAGGATCTTTCCAATATGACGACGCAGCTTTTGCGTATAGGGAGAGAGTTCCTTATCTACCATTTTATCAAGTCTATCGTTAGTCGTACCTAAGACAAAGAGATGATTTCTTATGTCATGAGCAATACTTGCAGAAGCAAAACCAAATTGAGCAACTTTAGAGAGCTTAACCATATCTTTTTCAAGGTTGTACATTTTAGTAAAGGCCAAGTCTTGATAGTACATATTAAAGCGCATTGATTCAAAGACATAACCTAGGTAATAGATCGGCACTAGATATCCAATTGTTTCAGTACCAATTAATGTATCCCAACAAGATACAAATAAAGTAAGAAGAATACCTGCTTTAAAAAGATACTCCTTGCCCTTTCTCTTATTTAACTCACTCCAAATCACAACGGTCGTATAAAGAATTGTTATAATTCCAAAAAATCCGACAACAACAACTAAAACGCTTGGATATATAGTTAAGTTTAATGCTTGAGTAAAAAGAGTTGATGGAGGAGTTGTGCGAGGAATAAACATGAGGTCGATATCTGTTAGCAGGTAAAGGAAACCTCCTATAACTTGGAAAATAGAATGACCTATACAAAAAATCTTGGCCGGCTTTAATAACTTTATATCCTGACCAAGAAAGCCTTCAATTGCCTTTATATAACAATAGTAAGTGAAATATGCGAAGAACCAGTAAGTGAGTAGAAGAAAATTTGAAAGCTTAATATCTGAAACGTGAGTATTGACGGCAATTAGGATGGCGTATGAGCCTGCTCCCAAACACATTGCGATATGCCAGAAGACCTTACGACTAAGCAACTTTCTAGAGGTATAAACCCCTATAGAAGCTTGGTATAAGAAAAACGCAAATGCGAAGGTCGTTACATATCTAGTAAGTACCTTATATTCTTCGATGCTCATACGTTAAATATACTATATTTAAAATAATTAAAACACCTAAAAACATTCGAATTTATTAAAATTATCTCAAGCTAGTTGGTAAAGGTCTTATGACTCCAAATTTTGACTCAATTGAGTTCTTCTTAATACTCTGTTCCTTCATTAACTCAACGATTTCTAATGCACTCATATTAGGGTTTTGTTCCATAAGATGGGCCGCCATATTAAGGGCCATTGGCGAGGCCATCGATGTTCCCGAGTGACGTATTTTCATATCACCAAGAAGGGCCGCCTCAACTTTTGTTCCTGGAGCAAAAAAGTCAACAAAGCTAGAACTATAGTTTGAATAATCTGCCATTTCATAATTTTCATCATTTCGCCAATCACTATCTGTTGTAGCACCAATAGTCACAACATTAGGATAAGTATAGCAAGCTGGGTACATACAATCACGGCTTCCATTCAGAAAGCGCCCATCATTTCCAGCGGCCACAAAGAAGACAACCTCAGGATTGTTCAAGAATAGGTTTTGCATACTTCGATATGTTTTACGATCAACTAGCCCTAGTGACTGGTGCGGAAATGAAAAACTCATATTTACGAAATCAACTTCTGATTTCTGTAGCTTTGCTGAAATCATATCGAGATATTTCGACTCTCCAAAATCTCCAGCAAAGGCCAGAAGAGATGCCGACTTTAAACCACGTAATGCAATTGAAGAAACATGCGTTCCATGCGATGTAATTGGACCAGTTGTTCCCTTGGCCTTAATCGTTTCAAATGGGATTCCGTAAACTGCAGCTTTTTGAACAGAAGGAGCACCCGTTCGAGGTAAGAATCCTGAAAATGGATTCATAAACTTGATATCGCTATCACCATCAAAATGGACGCCCAAAATATTATCAATAAATCCATCACCATCATTATCTTCTTTATTAAAAGATTCATTTGAATTGATTAGGATATGATCTTGAATATCGACATGGTTATGATCAAAGCCAGAATCAATAACAGCAATTTTCACAGTGGCATCTTTAGGCCCACCATCAACCTCACCTACTTCATTTTGAATATAGTCACCGATTTTGACGTCATCATTATTGAAAACATCAAATCCGATAATACGATCAGCATCGTAGATAAACTTATATTTAAAATCTTCACCGTCTGTATTAATAACTTTTCTCTCGACAATAGTACCTTCAGATATAGTGTCAATACTTTCTAAAACATGGGTTCTCTTATTAAAACCATATTCTTTTAAAATAACTTCTTGATCATTTATCTTTTGTACTAATACCTTTGACTGTACATGGTTCCCCTGAGTATTAAATACTGTTTTAAAGAATAATGAATCACTTTGATAATCAAAGGTAATACTTGAAATCTGTTCTCCCTCGATTGTATAGAAGTTCTGCTTTACTAATCTATTATCTAAATAGAACTCTTGGGAAGAAAGGCCATTAGTCTTTTCAAAATATTTTGAAATACTTTTCTTAGTACCTTCAATACATGTTTTGACATTGCCATCAAGAGTACAAGTCTGCGCAGCAAAAATATTAGTGATAGAAACTAGGGAAATAAAAAAAGGGATTATTTTCATAATCCCTTTATATCTTAATTCTGAATTTTATATTTGTTCTTTGAAAAAATTATGTCCAAGATTAAACTTTAGACACTTCTTAGTTTAACTCACAAGTGTAGTTAATTTTATTTTTCTTGAATAGAAAACAACGGTAGCTAACATTAATTGATACAGAGTTTTCGTCAATTGAAATTGTCTCTTTATAGTTAGAAGCACCACCAAAATCACCACAAGCATCTCCACCTGGACGATTAGAGTTTGTTGAAACAAGAAGAGTATCTGCATCTGTTAATTCTGCACTATCAAGAAGTGCAACTGAAACAGGATTTGCATATAGTTCAGGAGTATCAAACTCAACTCTTACAGCATCACTATCCTTCTCAACAAGAACAGTACAATTTCCTCTTTCTTCACCATTCATGATTACCTTACCAGACTTACCGTCAAAGCTTTTTAGGTCAGATACAAAGTTATTAATATCAGAGTTTGCTGATACATTCGCTCCAAATGCTGAAAGTGCAATTAAGATTGCTAAAGAAATTGATTTCATATGATTCTCCTTATTTTTAATGTCTTATAGAGAACCTTATACCTAAGAAATAAAATTTAATCAGCTTAACATGTAATTTTAACCTACCTGTCAAAAATCAATCACAAATGTCGTATTTAGCTCATCGCAGTTTAAATCGAGCCTAAAACCGGCCCGTCCCAGTAATTCCTTAGTGATAGCAAGACCTATTCCATGCCCGCCAGCACTTCCCTTGGTCGTATAGCCGAGACTAAAAAGCTCCTCTTTACTCACAGTAATCACTCCATGCCCACAATCTATAATCGACAACTTACGGGTTTCTGCATCCGTCTTAATTTTGACCCAAGGAGCATCGTACTTCCCCTCTTGAGAGACCTCCTCAAGAGCATTTTTTAATATATTAACTAAGCAAATCGTTACCTCTGTTTGATTGCAGCATAAGTCAAAGTTTTCTATGGCCACATCTAATTTTACGCCGGCCTCTTTAAATTTTGCAGAAACTAGCTCTAAGGCTTCTTCAATGACAAATTTAATCGTCGTATCAGACTTAATATTATTAGTATTCTTCTTGAAGACATCCATATAGAGATTAGTGATTTCAGTTATCTTATCTGTATGTTTATCAATTGAAAGATACGTCTCTTCAGGGTTTGTTGATCGCCCCCTAATTAAGCGCTCAATAGATATTTTAATAATGAAAATATGATTCCTAATATCATGAGCAATACTTGCGGCAGCGAAGCCAAATTGTGCAATTTTAGAAAGTCTAATAACCTCTGTTTCTAGGTTATACATTTTTCGATAACTTAAATTACGGTAGTAAATATTAAATCTAACTGCTTCAAATGCGTTCCCAAAATAATACAGAGGTAGAATTGCTCCAGTTACTTCAAGTCCAAGAAGTGAATCATTTAATACGACTAAAAAACTTATTATAATTCCTAACCGTAAGAGGCGCTCCTTCTTCTTTAATCGATTTAATTCTAACCAGACCATTGTGCATGAATAAAAGACCACAAGGGCACCGATACCCCCAAGTGCCTTCCCTATCAAATTTGGAGAAACATTAAAATTCATTGTTCTAGCGAAGAGACTATCTTTTACATAATTATGCTTATCAAAGAGAAAGTTAAAATCAAAAGCAAGTGTAGTGAAGGAACAAATAAGCTGAGTAACAACGAAGAACAGACAAAATGTCTTAGCAAATGAAAGACCTTTAACTTTATGCCCGAAATAAATCTCAACCGTTCTTAGGTAACAATAGAATGATGAGTAGGCACATATCCAAAATACAATAAGAATAAAATCAGATAACTTCTGATTAATAAAATGCGTATTAAAAGCAAAAACAAAACAGTAGCATGCAGTTGAAATACACATGGCCGCTGGCCAAAGAATATTGCGATCACGTATCTGATAATAATTCGCAAGGCTAGCAAAGAACTGATAAACGAAGAATGAAAAAACAAAAGTCGTTAAATATCTTGTAAATGAAATATATAAGTCAAGCTCCACAAACGTTCCTCTAAGTAAATGACTTAGCGATTAGTATAATAGAGATTAAACTCCATTTAATTAGACCAACCAAATTATCTTGATATTCTCTAATTATATCAATCGGTTACCCTTTAAACCTCAATGAAGGTGAATGGCAAGAGTTGTATTCGAAAGATTTTCATATAGCCAAGAATTAAAGTCGAAACGACTAGATAAGATTCTCTCCTCCATCATCTAATTGCTCAGGACGACTCCAATAACTATACTGCGGCGTCCAGTCACTGGATGATACACCGGCCAAAGATAGAATATTCCACATAGAGCAAAATTCATCTCCAGGACCGAATGCCGCAGAATTTTTTCGATACACCTTAGTGCCAACTTTTTGGTAACAGACAATTCCAGGCATATTCTCCTCACCTGCAACGACGCTTTGATCCTTAATATATTCTCCTCCCCCATGAGATAACATATTAAAACGCCACCCTCTCTCATTTGCAAAACGACGTTGTACGTCTGGCCTGTCTTTTGATACCAAAACGAGTGAACACACGCTCTCAATATGAGAAACAAAACCGTTAATTCCATCTCCCCACAATGTACAATAACGGCATCCTTGTCCCATATTGTGTATTATAATGAGCTGATCCTTATCCCCAAAAAGATCATATAAATTCACTGCACCTGCAGTGCTTCGAAATGTATAATTTTTAACTTCTTGCGAGGCTTGATCTCTACGTAGAGCCGCAACCTTTTGAGTTAACTCAAAAAGCTCCTTTTCCGCATCTCTTAGTGCTGAAACATTTTCCATATAATCTCCAAATGAATGAATTTATATTCAAGTGCACACTAGAAGCTGTCAATTTAGGAAAGGTAAAGAATAGAAAAGCTATTTTAAACAATTGATTAATTCTTCAATAAGCCTTTTTGTATCTCTATTTTCAAGAAAGTTTTGTCGTACACAGATATATATTCCGTGACTACTGTCTTTCTTCTTATAAATTTTTAATCCACCAGAATTATTGAAACTTGATTCAGGTACGACACAAAAATGGCCACCAGCTTCACAAAGAGAAAGCATTGCCTTATGTGAGTTTACACAACCTATGATTTCAAATTTAGATCTCCAATTTTTACCTAAAGTTTTGTGTAAGAATTCTTCTGTATAAAGGTCTTCATTACGATATGTGACGAGCTTTCTTTTGCGCTTACCATCCTCTTTCTTAGGGCCAACGAGGTAGGTGCCGTCACGAAAAACTTCAAAAAAGCTCAAGCTCTTTTGAGCAGGAATAATATGAGTCATAATGATATCTAACTCTCCTGCTTGTAATTTATCGATAAGATTAATGGCCGAATCGAACTGGAGATCAAAGTGACCAATTCTTTCATTTTCATGTAAGTCATTTAGGGCCGATAAGAGATATTTTTCACCTGCCTCAAAGATACTCCCAACTTTCAGATCAATTTTCTGTTCTTTATTATGAATAGCGCCACTAATAGTATTAAAACTAGGCAGGACTTGATCAAGAAACGCCTGTCCTTTTAGAGTTAATGATGTTGTTTTGTTTGAGCGAACAAAAAGCTCATAACCTAATTCATCTTCTAGAAGTTTTATCTTTCTTGAGATCGCAGGCTGGGATGTATTTAGCTCCCTCGCTGTCTGAGAAAAATTTAAGTTCTGTCCTAGGTGGCAAAATACTTCTATATAGTTGAGATTAATATTCATAGCTTTTAGCTACCATACTAATCTGGTATACACAAAATACTTTTATATTATTTCAATATATAAATATTTCTTGTTATGAATGGCCAACAAGGAGAATTTGTATGAAAACTGTGTGTAAAAATCTTATTTCTATTTTTTGTATTACTCTTACTGCCAATACAACTTTGGCATCTCAAATTAATTACAATACATTTACGAAACTATTTTGTAGTGATGATGTTTCAGGTCACACTTATAGCGTATCACTTCTAGACTATAAGCCTAATACGACATATATCCTGGAAAATAGCGGTAACAGATCATACAATGGCCACAGTGCAGTTAGATCGATAGAAGACGGCGAAATGGTGATTTACTCAGAGGAATCAGATTTTGGAATCGCATATCCTATCAATGACTTAAGTGGTGCCTACTATTTCGATGGTGGCGACAGCCGTGCTATTGAGTGTAATTTCTTTGATGAAAGAAATGTAAAAAGAATGAAGCTACCAAAGAAGCTTAACTTTCTAAAAAGACATGGAAATGTCGATGCTTATATTACCGATCTAAAAGTTGGTGGCCTTGAAATTATCCAAGAAGTTTTTGAAAATAAGGTTGTAGATATGGGCGATTGGTATCCAGTAAAAGTCGATAAAGATCAACAGAAGAAAGTTCTTTATACCCTTGATAAACATATACCTGCATTTCGCAAGCTAGTCGATGATATCAACAATTCAGGTATTCAATTTGTAGGCCTTTTATTCGGAAGAGATTGGTATTACGCCAATGGTGAAATTGCTTTCATTCTAAGACATGAAAATAAACTATTTCTTGCTCATTTCGAATTTGATAGTGATATAAGATTTGGAGATAAAGATCTTGATTATATTTATTAGAAGCAAAAGGGAGCATGAAGCTCCCTTTTTATATTCTTAGTAACAATAAGCATTCTGAGTAAGTAGAACTTTCTTAGTATCTACTAAATAAACCATTTCCTGCTCACATTCTGTTTTTACAGGAACATAAATTTGCTCACCTTCATCGTAAAAAACATCTGTCGTTTCTTCAGTCCAAAGCACGTTAAAGAAAACCTCTTTATCTTCTGCACTACTATTTGAGTAGTAAACATAAGCTTTTGGTCCAAAATATGATTTTGCAGTTTCTTCTACTGCCTTCTTTGCCTTAGCAATAACAGAGTTAGAAACAGGTGATGCAACTGCAGATAGAGATAGCATTGCTACCAGTAATAATTTTTTCATCGAATTCTCCTCATAAGTTTTTGTCTAA
The DNA here is from genome assembly GCF_047085075.1 of Halobacteriovorax sp. RT-2-3. Lineage (NCBI taxonomy): Bacteria > Pseudomonadati > Bdellovibrionota > Bacteriovoracia > Bacteriovoracales > Halobacteriovoraceae > Halobacteriovorax > Halobacteriovorax sp. RT-2-3. The sequence continues at coordinate 1,014,869 of NZ_JBKIYF010000001.1, forward strand.
ATAGCAAGCTTTCTATTTAGTCGTCCATGAGTTTTCTAAGGTATGTAATTTATTCTTCTAAATATTTTAATAACTTACTAGTGTCTATTTTTTAGTCTGCCCTATGATTAATTACACTTATGAAGCTTTTTTTACAGTTTCAGCTATATTGGCCTCATGAAAAATATAAAGAAAATAATTACAAATGGTCTAATCCTATCAACTCTCGTATCGAGTGCTATGGCACAAGAGAATCTCTACTTCTGGGAACAGAAGTCATTCAATCCACTACAGGAGAACTGCGAGTGGCGTTATGAAGGCTGTGTCTCAGTAGACGAAAATCAAATTGATATGCGCTCTCAAGCAAAGCGAATGCTTGATGAAATCTACAGCTGTAAAAATACAATTCAAGGCTGTAGTGAAGAAGAGCAAAGAAATATCGATGAAATGGAAGGAATTAAAGGAAGAATTGGAAACGAAACTATTCGTGGCGGGATGAATCCTAAAGAGTTCTCTGAATTCCTAAGAAAATACGACCCTAGTGATAACAAGAAGGGCTACTTCATACCACTTGGTCTAAGTGACAAAGAAGCACTTATGTTAGCAGCATCAACTTCACTGGGCCTTGTAATGTTTGCATCAGATGAAGAAACGATGGACTTCATTCAAGACCACAAAAATGGATTTACTGAAAAGTTAGTATACCCAACAAATAACCACGAACGCCTGATCATGGGCGGAGCTGCCGCAGGTTCTTACTTTATGGGTGTAGTGCTTGAAGATGGAAAGTTAAAGAAAGCAGGACTTTATGTTGTAACGTCACAAATTGCGACACAAATTGTAACGGAGGGCTTTAAGAAAACTTTCGGTCGTCAAAGACCTAATAAAGACCTTGGTGCCTATGAATTTGGAACTGAAGGGAAATCATTCTTCTCTGGACACTCTTCAGGTGCATGGTCATTTGCGACAGTATTTGCAGAAATCTACAAAGATAATAAAGTTGTGCCATACCTTGCTTATGGTGTTGCGGCCCTAACATCTTACGGCCGTCTACACGATCGCAAGCACTGGCTATCAGATGTATTTGCAGGGGCCATCGCAGGTCATCTCATTACAAAGCTTGTTATCAGAATGCATGAAAGTGATGATAGCCAAGGTGGACTAATGGTTTTTCCAAGCTGGAATGCTGAATCAGGAACATTCATGGTTAATTTTGAATGGACTCCTAAGAGAAAAAATTCACAGGGTGAATTCAAATGTAAAAAGATGCCTGAAGGAAAAGAAAAAATCCGCGCATGTATCTATGAAGCTTACTTAAGATCACAAAACTAAAACTGAGGCCAGCATAGCTGGCCTTTATACGTATAAATTTTATCGAGTAACTATGATAAATTTTGATATCCCCCTATAATCAGGCAAATTGGAGATATTATGAAAAAGTTGAAATCCCTAGCTCTACTAGCTCTTATTGGAATTAGTGCACAAGCTCAAGCGGCCCGTATCTGGTCATCAATCCCTTTTGTAAGAGGAGCGGATCTGTGTGCTTATAAGCAAGCCTACTCACAAACTCGAACTGAGTATATGAGTGAGATGACTGGCCTTGCCTCAGAGCTTATGCAATCTGGAGCAAAAGGTAGTGAAGCGCTACAGATGCTTGTTACTTTCGATGCTTTATATGACAAGAACGTAAGACTAGCGACTCAACATAAGTATCTTGATGTAACTCTTGAAAATACACTAAAGGCTTACTTTGATGGTTACTACCGTGATTTTCCAGTAGTTGATAGAAAACTAGAATTCGTCCAAATGAATAATATTCGATATATTTTTAATTCAATCAACAATGGTCAAAGGCCTGGTTGGATTCCTGATAATGCTGGTGCACTTGTTGATTACATGGCCTATGGATCATACTCTTTTGCTCCAAACTGTCGCGGAAATATTCAAGTAACTCTTACTCTTGTAGGCTCAGATGGTTCTACTAAAAACTATCAAGGAATTGGGCAACCTTCTGTTGTGATGTCTCAAATTGCTTCACGTATGTTTGAAGATTTCCAAAGAACAAAATTCCCTTCTACTCTAAGAGTAAATGGTAGAAAACTGACAATCATTGGAACGCATAATGGCTCAATCGGAAGAGTAAACTCACTAAGACAAGCAGAACAAGCTTGTGACAATATGTATGCAAGACTTCCTAATGGATCAGAGCTTGAGGCCATTGATGCCTACGGAGACTGGAACGGAGGTATTTCTATCCACCAAAATATTTGGGCCCTACGTGGCGGAAAGGTTTATCATCCAGGACTAATGAATCCGTCACCAGTGCGTGATCCATGGTCAGTAAATGCCAAAGTTATGAATTACTACTGTATTCGCTAGAGCTTAAAAAGTTTTTTAATATCAGTGTCGGGTTTAATTTGCCCGGCACGATAATCCATAACTCTCTTTCTCTTCTCATTGAAATAGTGATGAAGATGAATGAGAACACCAAATTTATCATCTAGTTCCATTTTAGAAATAAGAAAGCCGGCCTTAAGCTTTGGGATAATAACGGCATTATTAGTAGCGCAGTGGCGAGAGTAGACCATCTGAAATCCTTCTGCTTCAAGGATTGCGAGAGTCTTATCAAGCATGGCACCGTACACACCGTGTCGTCGATACTCAGGAAGAACTGCAGAGTTACACATATAGTAAGTGGTACTATTTTCTTGAAATCCCCAACTCCAGCCGATGAAATTCTTATCTTTATCGAATGCCGCAAGACAAAGTTGATATGGACTCCCCATATTCTCTTTTAGTCTTTTGATATTAGTTAATTCTTCTTCTGAGAGAATATCCCAAAGAACATAACTATGGTCTTCTTCAAAGACTGCTTCTTTGTGTGCCTGATAATACTTATCAAATTCTTTGCCTTCTAAGATTCTAATTTCAAATTCCATCATAGAAAAATGATACAGGAAATATTAACGGGTGCAAATCATTTGAGAGAATTTAAAGAGGAGGCTACGCCACATAGCCTCCCCCATTTTAGAGTTTTAGAATCTAAAACCAATACCGATACCAACAAGGAGAGGATCGATATCAACTTCAGCCTTCACAACTCCAGATCCAGTATCAACTGTTGCATCTGTTTGTAAGTAAAGTTTTTTTACGTCAAAGTTTAGATACATATTTTGTGCAACCTTGATATCTGTACCAAGCTGTAATGCATATCCAAATGAATCATCGTACTTAGTTGAGGCCATGTCTCCAGGAACTTCTCCATAAAAGATTGTGTAGTTGATCCCTGCTCCTACATATGGTTTAAACATACCAAAATCCATATGGTACTGAGCAAGTAATGTTGGAGGTAGAAGAGAAACACTTCCAAGGCTTCCTGTTCCGTTAAGATTTACATCATGAGTTGCTGTTGCAAGAATTAATTCAACAGCAAAGTTTGGATGGAAGAAGTAAGAGAAATCGACTTCAGGTACTGATTCGTTATTAATTGCAATATTACCACCGATATTATCACTAACATCAGGGCTTACACCTAGCGCTCTAACACGCACCATCGCGTTTTCCTGCGCGAATGAAAAAGAATTGAACATTAAGAAAAATAGAATTGAAATGATTGATGTTTTTTTCACAAAAACTCCTTGTGTGTTTTTTTATATAAAAAAAATAACAAAAGAGTTTTTAATTTTTTATGAGACAGATCAGAGATAAAAATAAAAATAAAAAAAAGCCTACTTTTGTAGGCTTTCATTTTTAATTCTTAGTAGTGGAATCCCCACTGTTGCATGAATGCATGATCTGAATCATCAAACATTGGCCACCAGCCTTGAGAACCTAGTTGCTCACCTGTTTCATAATCGATCGTATGGTTGATCCAACCTGTTGGCTCTGGTCCAACAAAACGACGAAGAACAATTCTTCCATCAACAATATAATCTGAACGGTGATAAGTTACAGTGAAAACAGAACCGTCAGCCTTTCTTCTAAAGAAACGAATTACTTCACGATCTGTTAAATTATCACCAAGGTTCCACATAAGAGTTGTGTCACCAAAATCTTTGGCCTTATACCAATCACCTACTAGGTAATCGTGCTTCATTGTTGAAACCATCGAACGGAATTCTTGGTATTCAGTCATAAGTGTTTTTGCGTCTGGGTGGTTATAACCAAAAACTAGGCAAGGCAGCATTGCCAGCATTAGAATGATAGATTTCATTAACTTCTCCTTTAAATTGAACGAGTATTTTCGCAATAAAGATCATGGAATGGCAATAATTGGCAACTTAAGAAAGTTAAATTTATTTATTTTCACATACTTACAATGAGATAAATAGCAGTAATTCTTATAGGATGGAAGATCGTTAGGGCCATAACATACTTATTTATGGTAGTTATAGCGCCATGCAAGTAAACGTAAAATACCTCGACAATCTAAAAATCGAAGCAAGCTTCGACGACTTTAAAATCATCTCAGACCAACCTGTTCGCTACAAAGGTGACGGTACAGCTCCTGGCCCATATGACTATTTCCTCGCATCCTCTGCCATGTGTGCAGCCTACTTTGCGAAGGTCTATTGTAATAGTCGTGATATTCCAACTGATGATATTCGTATCAGTCAGCAAAATATTGTGGATCCTGACAATCGCTATAAGCAATCATTTGTCATTCATGCAGAACTTCCCGCTACGATTTCTGAAAAAGATAAGAAAGGGATTCTAGCATCAATGGAGCGCTGTACAGTTAAGCGAGTCATCCAAAATGAAATCGATTTTAAAATAGAAGCAAAAGAAGTTTTAGGAAACGATGTTAAGCTTGAATATGAAGTTGAAAACACTAAAACGATGATTCCAGGCAAAGATTGTTCTCTTGAAGAGACAATCGCTAACATGACTGAACTTCTTGCAGGACTAGGGATTAAAATTGAAATCGCTTCTTGGCGTAACCAAGTCCCACACGTTTGGTCTGTCCATATTAGAGACGCAGACTCTCCAATGTGTTTTACAAATGGTAAGGGTGCAACAAAAGATGCGGCCCTTGCATCTGCTCTTGGGGAATACCTTGAGCGCATCAGTACAAATTATTTCTACAGTGATTACTATCTTGGTGAAGAAATCGCAAATGCAGACTTTGTTCACTACCCTAATGAGAAATGGTTTGAGATTCCAGAAGATGACTCTTTACCACTAGGGCTTATGGATGAAACACTTATCTGTGCCTATGATAACGATGGAGAGCTTTCAGCATCACATTTAGTTGATACGAACTCAGGAAATTATGAGCGCGGTATTTGTGCTCTTCCATATGAAAGGCAATCAGATGGAAAGACTGTTTATATACCGGCCAACCTTATTGCAAACCTTTTTGTAAGTAATGGGATGAGTGCTGGAAATACAAAATATGAAGCCCGCGTACAATGTCTTTCTGAAATTTTTGAAAGAGCTGTAAAAAAACAAATCATTGTTGATGAAATTACTCTTCCTGATGTACCCAAATCAGTATTAGAAAAATACCCAACGATTATGGAAGGTATAAACAAGCTTGAAGAAGCAGGTTTTCCAATCGTAGTTAAAGATGCTTCACTTGGTGGAAAATTTCCAGTTATGTGTGTCACTCTTATGAACCCTAGAAATGGTGGCGTCTTTGCTTCTTTTGGTGCGCACCCTCGTTTTGAGGTTGCTCTTGAGAGATCACTTACTGAACTTCTCCAAGGACGAAGTTTTGAAGGAATGAATGATACATTCCCTCCAACATTTAATGAATTTGCGATCAAAGAGCATAATAATATTGTTGATCACTTTATTGATTCAACAGGTATCATTTCTTGGCGTTTCTTTGCAGGAAAGCCGCAGTATGAATTTAATGATTGGAATTTTTCTGGAACAACTCAAGAAGAATATGACTACCTGATGGGGATTTTAAAAGAGCTCGAAAAAGAAGTATATATTGCTGACTACAATGAACTTGGAGCAGCGGCTTGTCGAATCTTGGTACCTAATTATTCTGAAATCTATCTTCCAGAAGACCTTATTTGGGATAACCACAATCAGGCACTAGACTACAGAGAAGCGATTTTAAACCTACACGCACTTGATGAAGAGGATTTGTCAGAGTTAGTTGGTCAACTTGAAGAAAGTTCTCTTGATAACTATATGCCTGTATCAGAACTAATTGGTGTGGCATTTGACGAAAGTACGGTTTGGGGACAATTAGTAATTGGCGAGTTAAAAGCACTTACATACCTTGCATTAAAACAATTTGATGATGCAAAAGAGCTAGTAGAAATGCTTGGTACGTTTAATGACAATACTATTGAGCGAAGACGTTTTTATCAAGTATTAAATATTGCACTTGATATTGAACTTGGCGACGATCTTGAGATGAAAGATTACATTGAAAACCTAACTCGTATGTACGGGCCAGATCTGATGGAGCGAGTGAATAAAACCATAACAGGTGAAAATCGTTTCGACGGCCTAACACCGACAAGTATGAATCTTGAGGGAATCGATAAACACCTTAAGTTAATTGAAAGTTATAAAAAGCTTCAATTGGCACGCCACAACTTTCTTAAATAAATCTTTATGGTAACCTCTTATAGAAAATCTTTAGGAGGTTACCAATATGAGTACAAATCTAAATACAATTCAATTTAAAGATGCAAAAGGTCTTACAAAGACGATCCCTGACTTTAATGCAAAAGCATACCTCATCGTTAATGTTGCTTCAAAATGTGGCCTAACACCACAATATGAAGGATTACAGAAATTATATTCAGAATACAAAGACAAGGGACTTGAGATTCTTGCGTTCCCAGCAAATGAATTCCTTGGACAAGAACCTGGAAGCAATGAAGAAATCCAGCAATTCTGCTCTCTTGAGTACAACGTGACATTTCCAGTAAATGAAAAGATCATTGTTAAAGGTGAAGGTCAACATCCTCTATACAAGGCCCTTACTGAAACAAAAAAAGATGCTGTAAGAAATGATAAGCCTGACTTTGAGCAACTTCTAACTAGTAAAGGACTTATCACAGGCCAAGAGCATGATATTCACTGGAACTTTGAAAAGTTTCTTCTAAATTCGAATGGTGAAATTGTAGAGCGCTACTTTCCTGATATTGCTCCAACTGATGAAAAGATCACTTCAAAGTTAAATGAAATTTTATAAGTAAGACCTGCGTTAAGCAGGTCTATTTCTTATGTCACTAACATTTTTATTCATCAAGAAGCGAATAAAATATTTATAGAAGAATTTTTTTATTCCTTTAGGGTTTGTTCCATATTTTTGATAAAACTCATCTGGTGTTTCATATAATCCCAAATCTCTTACGATCCCTTCCTTTTGAATATAAGTTGAGTTTCCACCTTTCCAATCGACTTCAGGATTCTGTAAATCTTTACAAGCAACTCCGTAGCCACAAAACGAACGAACATCCTTTCCGGCCATCTTTTGAATAGCTGTCAGATAGTCTATATCGAGGATAAAACCTTCAAGATTATACCATTTTCCATGATACTTAACTTCGACCCAACTATGAAGAATTTCACGAGGAGCGATTGTATAAAAAAATCCTGTAACTGCTCCGTATTGTAGTTTTTTGTCAATCGTAAAACCATGAAGCCTATTCTCAATCCCACAGGAAGTCAGTAAACTCATCAGTAGTGTTGCCTTGGTATTGCACTGACCGTAGCCGTCACGTAATACTTGAGATGCTGTAATATCATCACTTGAGTTATAGCCAAAATTAATCTCATCTCTAACATAGCGGTAGCAAGCTCCTATGATTTGAGATTCGTCTCGAGAAAGCTCTAGAATTTCATCTTTCAATTTGATTATATCGGGGTGATTAAGATCGAGTAACTTTGATTTCATATATTCTCCTTAAGAAGATAATACGAATCTTGGATATTTTATTCTTGTATAAACTGGCTATTTTTAAAAATTTCTTTTGGTGAAAGACCAAAACTTTGTTTAAAAAACTTTGAGAAATGTGCAGAATCACTAAAGCCAGCAGCGATGGCAATATCCGTAATATTTCGACCTTCTGCTTGTGCATCAACCGCCCTCTTAAGCTTTTGCCAAAGAATATACTTTCTAAATGTTACACCAACCTCTTCTTTAAATAGATGTAAAAGACGACTTTCCGAAAGTGCAAGCGAGTTTGCAAAATCCTTTAACTTTACTTCATCAAGGTTCTCATAATCTTTAATCATTTGAAATAGCTTGATAATTCTCTCATCCAATTCTTTATTAGATATTAGGCCAAGTTGTTTAAGAAAGCTTTCGACACTCTTGCGATTGATCGTTTCAAGTTTTAGAACTCTAGTATCAATATGTTCAACATCAAGTTTGAAGCTGGCATCTTCATCAATGAGAATCGTTAAATTGTGGCAACTCTCACTTAGGAATCTGTGCTTTGTTAAAGAAGGCAGGTAAATAAATCTCTTTTCAAACACGCCTTCTTCCGTCTCATATTTTAAAGGACAAGAATCTAGGGAGAAAGACAACTGTTGAGCAATATGAGAATGAAACTCAACATTTAGTGATTCGGATTCAATTACAGTGAAATAGTCAAAGAGATAAATTTTTCGATTCATGGCCCTATTATAAGGGCCATTTGAATCAATTACTAGCTTGTTATGCTGCGATTTTTTCTAATTTCTCAACTGCTGTTTTAATTTGTTCACTCTTCTTAACTAGATCTTCAACTTCACGAGCTGAAGACTCCTGTGAACTCTTTAGCTGCCATTGCGACTCATTTAGAGTATTAATCGAAGTATTAACATCTGCGATACCATTTTCTTGTTCAGAAAGAGCACCTAGGATTTCATTACACATACTTGAGGACTCCATTGACTGACCAACCAACTCTTCAAGAGCATCACGACAATCGGCCATTAACTTTTGCCCTTCGAGCAAATCTTTCTCTGTTACTTGAACGAGATTTTCAACAGTCTTTGTCGTCATATCAGTTAACTCTTTCACTCGACGAGTTGATTCATCAATTATTGTAGCGATCTCAATTGCTGACTCTCCACTAACCTTAGCAAGTCCCCCAATTTCTTCTGCCACAACACTAAATCCCTTTCCGTGCTCTCCAGCTCTTGCAGCCTCGACCGAAGCATTGAAAGATAAAAGCTTTGTCTGAAAAACGATATCACTAATAACTTCAGTCTTTTCTTGAATATCATTGATTGTATTCGAGATATCATTTAACTGAACACTATTGTCTCTAATGACTTGAATTACCTCTTCGTTATCTTTTTTGATGATATCAAAAGACTGCACAAGTCTTAGAATTTTTTCTTTAGACTCATTTGAAATATTTGCTGTATGTTTAGCAAGACCACTTGATCGATCAGCATTGTCCCTTGTTGAGTCAACCATAGACTTTATTTCAGTTATGGCCGCAGCAACATTATCCACAGAGTCAGTTTGCTTACTTGAAACATCAAGAATTTGTCTCGAACTAGAGTTAATATTATTAGCGATTCTCTCTAGCTCTACATATTCTTGTTTAAGGTTTCTAATGACTGACTTAATTGGAGCAATGAAATTTGCATACATTGAGTGCGCATTCCACAAAGAAAGGCCAAGAGCAATAGCAACACAAATCATAAGACCAATTAGAGTGCTCTTTTTAGCTTCAAAAACTGCGACATTAACATCATCTAGATAGACACCTGTTCCAATTACCCAACCCCATGGTTCGAAATATTTGATATAAGATGTTTTTTCAATTACATCACCTTCTTTCTTTCGAGCACGATAATAAGTTAGTTGGCCTTCCCCTTTTTCAAGACCAATCTTTAGAAATTCCTTATAAAGAAATGTTCCCTTACCGTCTTGATACTTGGCCATATTATTTCCAACTTTATATGGGTCTGCACCATGAGCAACAACATTAAGATTCTTATCACTTACAAAGAAATAATTCTTTCCATCAAAACGTAGCGCCTGAAGAAGGTTTTTAGCATGAAGCTTTGCTTGTGCTTCTGTAATCTTCCCCTCTTGTGATTCATCATAAAGATACTTAACCATACTATATGCATTATGTATCGCAACTTTAACACTTTCATTCTTTCCAATGCGTGCTGTTGAGTTAATTGCCGGAAGTGTTACAGCAAATAATAGAACGACAAAAACTGCTGAAGACAAAACAGAATAAACTGACGCAGAAAAGAAGTACTTGATTCTCTCTCTTAGACTAACCATTAGATTTCCTCCTAAATACCTCTTACTCCTCGTCAGTTTGCAAAACAAATTAATGAACCGAACTCAATTATTTTTATGATATTGGTCAGGGTTTACTATTTATAAGAGCGGCAATTATCAAGGACAATCAATTCATCATCATATAAAGACAACTCTACTCGACTTCCCTCGATTACAACTTCTCCAATTTCTAACTCATCTTTATCTGTACTTGTATAAATACGAGCATTAGTTGAACTATAGAACTCAATTCTTCCCTTCGCTAATACTTGAGTACCGTAAGGAGGCCATCCACACATTCTTCCCGATGGCGTGGATAATTCTTTAGTGAAACTAAATTGATTATTCTCGTAAAAGAAACTGTAAAATGATGGCCAACATCCTACTGCCGAAGCAGAAGCACTCTTGCAAAATAGATTTTCTGGTGCCTCTTGGGCATTGGCCTTCATTCCAAATGTTGTCCCTATAGACATAAGAAGAGTTAGTTTTAACATCAATAATTTCAAATACATATATTCCTCCCTTTCAGATGAAGGCAATATACAAAAGTAATTTATTGAATAAAAGTGAATGTTATTATATCTTTGGTAACTTATGGATACCAATAAAATTAGACATTTTAAATCGCTTGTACAGACCAAAAATATGAGAGAAGCCGCGCAAATTCTTGGGATATCTCATGCAGGGCTTTCAAAATCAATCAAAAGCTTGGAGCAAGAGCTTGGTGTTGATCTCATTACAAAAGACGGACGTGGTATAAAAATCACACAGGCGGGATTGCGAATTGCCCAAGAGATTGATCGACTATTACTAGAGGAAGAAAGGCTTTTACAACTGGCCAATCAAGAACAAATTAAAGTTGAAACAATTTGTCGGATTGGTACCTTTGAAGTTTTTTCTACTTACTTAGCACCAGATATCATGACTCAACTTGGTGACGATATTCAAGTTGAAATTCGTGAGTTAACACCTGGAAAAATTGAAGAAGCTATTATCAATGGTAATGTTGATTACGGACTGACTTATATTCCTGTACCTCATCATCAACTTGATCATTTAAATATAGGACATGTTCAAATGGGACTATATGGCACATCAAAATTCAACAAACAATATATAAGTGATAAAGTTGATTTTGATCTTTTACCTTTTGTCGCTCCTCTTACTTCTGTAAACGACACTCCGACAAGGGCACAAGGACTTGATGGATGGCCAGATGGAAGAATCAAGCGATTTATCAAATACCGTGTTAGCTTACTAGAGACCGCCTTATCAATTTCACGCTCAAGCTTAGCTGTTGGTTATTTTCCGACTTTTCTAGTCGATCTACATAATAAGAATGTTAAAAGTGAATTTAAACTTCATGAAATAAAGATTTCTAAACTTGATTCAACTAAGCAACCAATATATCTTGTAAAAAGAAAAGAAGATCAGGAAAATAGAATTACAAAAGTACTTGGTAAAGTACTACGAAAACTTAAATAGAGTAACTTGAATCAAGAATGACAAGAGGGATAATGAAAAAATTAGTTTTCTTCGTACCAAAAGCAAATGCTGAAATGGTTAAGAATGCAGTATTTGATGCTGGCGCAGGGACAATTGGAAATTACGATCGCTGCTCTTTTGAGGTTGAAGGTATTGGACAATTTAGGCCAAATCAAAACGCCACCCCACATATAGGAAGAGGTGGAGAGCTAGAAAAAGTTGTAGAATTAAAAGTTGAAACAATTTGTCCTGATAATAAAGTAGATGAAGTAATCGAGGCATTAAGAGCGGCCCACCCATACGAAGAGCCAGCAATAGATCTCTACGACCTTATTAATTTTTAATAGATAAAATCGAGGAGTATCGATGAGCACATTAAGTGAAAAAAGCTGTATTCCATGTCAAGGCGGAGTTCCACCTCTCCCACTTGATGAAAAGCTACAACTAAAAGACCAGATTGATCCACGTTGGAGCTTTACAAATGATAAGAAGCGCTTGTGTCTTGATCTAACATGTGAAAAGTTTGAGCAACCAATGGCCATTGCAAATGAAATAGCAAAGGTTGCGGATGAGCAGTGGCATCATCCTGATCTGTATATAAGTTTTGGAAAACTAAGAGTCGACTTATGGACACATAAGATAGATGATCTCGTGGAAAGTGACTTCATATTTGCGAGTAAAATCGATCAGATCCTAAAGTCACATAAGCTTTAAAATAATATTGTAAACGAATGGTATAACTTCAATAGCAATAAGAACAATGATGACAATTTCCATCAAATGACTTTTATGGTTATTTACTTCTGCCATATACATTTGTGAAACATCAAGTAAGTTTTTTAGTTTTTGATCCACAAGAGATTGCCATTGTTCTACTTGTAAACGCTTCAAACAAATACGAAATAAGCGTGCATAGTAAATATCTCCAATAACCTTAACGGAATTCTCAATTCGATCGACAAGTTCACTTGTTTCAAAATATAACTGACTTGCATCCTTAGCTAAGACAGAAATTTTACTAAAGACAGAAGGATTTTTTTCCACGACTTGGCGATATAAACCTGAAAGCTTCTTATCAAGAAGATCATCAAAGTAGCGAAGTTCTAGGAGCTGTATATTTGCAAATTCAATAACATCACAAATATCATGTCCATCAACTTCAGAATAAACGAACGCATTATCCCAATCGATTGCCACTAGATCATCCGGTCCATACGATATCGTACAATCGATAACCGGAGCGAGCATGGCCGGACTAAGCTTTACGTTCTTTTCCATTGCTAATAACTGATAAACAAAAGAGTCTTCTAGCCAATAATCCTTATTATGATATTTTGGAGAAGTAACGAAAATACTATACTCTTCACTTTGTTCCCAAGTCTTAGGCTTAATAAGAGAATCCCCTAACGACTCCACAAAGAAGTTGATTCGTTCTCGACAGAAGTTCTCTACAGAGTCTCCCTGAGACCAATTCTCTACCCATTCAATAAGCTCCTTCTTCTCAACAAAGAAAGGACATTCGATATCAACAGAAAAAGAAAGCGCACCATAACTCCAAAGTTTAACAGTTACAGCAACTTTCATATTTTCGATTGAATGATCTCCTAAGAAAACCACCAAAGGAGGATCTTGAAATAGCATATTTTTAGAAGGTCTATTTAAGCTAAACTTTTTTAAGATAGTAAGACTTTTGAGCTTTTCATAAGCTTTGTCTAATTTGACTTCGTGAGCGATATCAAAAATTCGATATACTTTTAGGACACCCATTTTCTTATTCATAAGTCACCAATACCTAATTTATGGAAATAGTGAAATAACACATTTCAACTGTCCACTTCCATATTTTGCCATTTTTTCAAACTCATCAATACCTACAGGGATGTTTATATTATCGACCTTATCTTGATTATCTTTCAAATCAGGATCATTAAAATAAATAAACTCGTCATCAATATTAGTTATGACAATCCAATGCGGAACTTTCGTCTCCGTCAATCGATAGGCACTAATTAAAACTAAGGCCAATCCTCCGCCTTCTATTATCTCACGGATTTTGCTGATGCCATAATTTTTAAAGTGAGTTTTTACACCTACTTCCTTGAGTTTCTTTTCAAAATTACTTTGAACTAGCTCAATCACCTGTTTTTTCTTCTTATCCCGTACTGTGTCAGTAAAAAGAGATGACTTTCTATTGATGTAAATTTCAGTTTTAAGGCCGCGATTCGCGGCTGCAAGAGCAATCCCATGAGGGCCACATCCACCATGGCCAGAAGCCATATAAATGGTTGTGGCCTCACGCCATAGATCTAACTCTAACTCTTGATTAAGCTTAATTTTTGGACGTAAAAAGCGAAGTGCCATCATCAGTGCACTCGGTCCACAAGTGAAGTCTGTCGTTTGTTGATAATAAGGGATATTTCTCTTTGCCTTGAGCGGAGCTTTACGGATCCTCTTCTCATAGCAAAGAGCATCTTGATGATCCTCATAATAGTCATGTTTTATCTTAAATTCTTTATATCCTAACTTTTCATAAAGAGAAATGGCCCCCTTATTAGTGCGTTTAACCTCAAGGCGCAAATATGAACATGAGTGTTCCAAACCCACTTTCTCGGCCAATAACATAAGTTTTTTTGCTAGCCCCTGCCCTTGATGGGCTTTACTTATAGCAATTGAGTAAATACGTCCTAAAGAAGTCCCTCTGTGAAAAAGAACGAGGATATAGCCAGCAATTACCTTGTTAACAAGGATAACTTTTAAGGCCCCATGAGACTTGGTAATGGCGTATTTAAAATTCGTGGCGCTCAGGCGATCGCCATCAAATGACTCCTCTTCAATTGCAAGGAGTGCGTTCAGATCTTCTAAGGTTGCATCTCTAAAAATATGCATAAAAAACTCTCGCTTTTTTTTAATAATTTATATTATTCTTGTGTAAAAAAATATCTTTATTTTTATGTGGAGATAAAAAAAGATGGAAAAACTTGTTGTCATCGTTGACCGTCTAAAAGATTGGCAACCCTACTTCCCAACTGACCAGGTCATTACAGCCAAGGACTACTTATCAAAAGAAGAGTACCAACAACTTAAAAACTTAAGAGTTTTGAACCTATGTAACTCTTCCAAGTACTTATCTCTTGGTTACTATACTTCCCTTATTGCCGAGGCACGAGGCCATAAGGTTATGCCAACGGTAAAGACTATTAATGATCTTTGTAAGAAGAAGCACTACACTTATGATCTCGACGAACTACAAAGTTTGGCACAAGAGGTGGCAACGAAGTATATCGACAATAAAGAGGAAGTTCGCTCAATTGCTTTTCGAGTCTTCTTTGGTGAAACCAAAGAGAAGCTCTTTAGGAATATTGGTAAGGTAATTTTTAATAACTACCCTGTCCCTATTTTTGAAGTACGCTTGGCCTTTAATAAGATTTGGAAGATTAACTCAATCGTACCTGTTCATATTTCTGATCTCAGTGAAACACAAGAGACATTCTTCGCTGACCATCTAGAGAAATTTAACAATCGTATTTGGCGTCTTCCAAATGCGAGGAAGCAATACAAATATGATTTAGCAATCCTAGTGGATGATAAAGAGAAGCTTCCTCCTAGTAACCCAGAAGCAATCAAGAAGTTCATCGAGATTGGTAATAAGAATGGACTCTATGTTGAAACAATTTCTAAGTACGACCTTGCACGAATCAACGAATTTGATGCTCTTTTTATTCGTACAACAACATCTCTAGTAAATCCTACCTATGCATTTGCAAAAACTGCTGTTGATGAAGGACTTATTGTCATTGATGATCCAAATGCTATTTTGAAGTGTACGAATAAGATCTATCTACACAACCTCTTTAAGAAGAATGGCATAAATACGATTAAGAGTGAAATTGTTAGTGACTACAACGAAGCAACACTTAACCTTCTTGTTGAAACGCTGAAGTTACCAATGGTTTTAAAGATTCCAGATGGAAGTTTTTCAATTGGTGTGACAAAAGTAGAAACTAGAGAGGAATTAAAAGAAGGCCTAAAAGACTTTCTACATAAGTCAGCTCTTATTTTAGTTCAAGAGTTCCTTTATACAGATTTTGACTGGCGAATTGGAGTGATTAACAAAAAGCCTTTCTATGCTTGTAAGTACTTTATGAGTAAGGAACATTGGCAGATCTATAATCACGCAAGTGGTGAAGAAGATAGCTCAGGAGATTCGCTGTGTTTAGCGATCGAGGATGTTCCACAATATGTAATCGATACTGCGACAAAGGCCTGTGCAAAAATTGGTGATGGACTCTTTGGCGTCGATATTAAAGATGACGGAAAGAAAGCTTATGTCGTTGAGGTCAACGATAATCCAAACCTCGATTTTGGAGTTGAAGACGAATTAATTGGCGACGAGCTTTATGAAATTGTTATCAAGCATTTCATCCATAAAATTGAAGAAACTAAGAATCTTCACTAGAATCATAAGTGTGGCCTAGCCACACTTTCTTTAAAGCTTCATAAAGCGCTTCATTAATATGCATTAACTTAGCATCTGAACTTTGTCCCAAGAGATATATTTGCTTAGCAAAGTCACCTATTACTGGTGCATCGTTTGGGTCTAACTTCTTTACTTCCTCAGGATACGCTTCTTTTAAGCGCTTACATATACTCATTGTTTTGCCCCCGTTCTTGTCTCGGTAAGCAGCAACACCAAATGAGCGACAGACTGCCGGCCTTGTTGAATAATTCATACAATAACCTTTAGTCCCATCTTCAGAGTTACGATGGTAGAAGACACAAGTTTTAGAAGGAGTCCCTTCAAGTTCATCTAACAACTCTTCAACTCTCTCAATTCCCTCGTCATTAAGTAGACGGAATGCACTAGGTAACATTTCTGAAGTTGAAGCAGATATTTCCTGACTCAAGCAACATGCTCCACACCCACTAAGGCAAGGTAGTTCCCTGGTCAATTGATAGCTAGAGAAAGTCTTTGCAGACTCTTCAAAGATTGATTCGATATGCTTAGAGATCTCTTTATTTAAATTCACAAAACCTTCAACATGTAAAAACCGAAGGCCATTCTATTCATAAAAATTTAATTGGCAATAAAATTCGACATGCAAATTCGCTTCAATAAATTCAACAGCTTAGCGTTTAGTAATTTATACAACACAACTACTCTAGATAAATTTTCTAGAGTATAAAGCATCCATGAAAATCATAATCACTACCCTATTTCTAAGTCTTACGACGTATGCAAAAGTTTTTAATGTTATGGCACCTCTACTTGTAGGTGATCCAAATAATTTAAACTCTGATTATTCCAAATATCAAATTGAAGACTTTAAAAGACAGTTACATGAAATAAAGGCCCTGGGGGCAACAGGTGTCAGTACAGATATTTGGTGGGGATTAGTTGAAAAAAATGATAACCAATTTGATTGGCAATACTATCAGCTCTTAAGTGATTTAATTATTCAAGCAGGTCTAAAGTGGGTTCCAATTCTTTCATTCCATCAATGTGGTGGTAATGTTGGAGATACATGTAACGTCCCTATTCCAAATTGGCTTTGGAAAAAATACGGACAAGATGCCATGTCAAAATCAGAGCAAGGTAATTACTCAAAAGAATTTCTATCTGTGTGGACAACTAAAAATGCCATCGGAGAATTTTACGATGTCATGCACTCGTTTAATTATCACTTTGGTCACAAGATGAATCAAATTTATGAAATTAATATTAGCCTTGGCCCTGCAGGAGAGCTTCGTTACCCTTCTTATAACTCCCACGATTATGGCACAGGATATCCGACAAGAGGAGCAATTCAAGCCTACTCAAATCCAGCAATTGAAAGCTTTCAAAATGCAATAAAAGAAAAATATAAGAGTGTTAATGCCTTAAATAATGCGTGGGGTTTTGGATTACAAAACTTCACACAAGTTTTCCCACCAAATCCGAATTTCTTTTTTTCAAATAACGAACAGTATACTCAATATGGGAAGGATTTTTATCAGTGGTATTCTAATAGCTTAAAACAGCATGGAAAGCGCATACTATCTGCGGCCATTGACGTCTTTAGAATGCACTCACATATTCAACTAGGTTTTAAAGTACCAGGAATCCACTGGCGTGTGGCACCTGGAGGGGATCGCTTAGCAGAGTTAAACGCAGGCTTAATCTCTACAGATAATGATATTTATAGCGATAATACAGGTCATGGCTATAACCGTATCATTGGTCTTGTTAACGAACTTAGGGCCGAGAAGAATTTTTACAATATCAACTTTCACTTCACTTGCTTGGAGATGGATAATTTTGATGGACCTACACATGCCCAAAGTTATGCTAAGGCCCTTGTGTTTTGGGTTGCTCAAGAAGCAAATCGACAAGGAGTAAGGATTCTCGGGGAGAATGCATTGGCAGGGACTTTATACTCGCAAAGAGCATGGGATAATATCGCCGATGCCCTTTACTTTGGAAATTATGATGGTGTTACATTTCTTAGAATGGGAACAATTTTAAGCAGTGGACTAGCAAGAGACAACTTCTATCGCCTTACTCATCCACACTAACTTTTTTAAGTAGAAAGTCTGCTCTATCGTCCAAGGCTTTGTAATTTTCGCTTGAAAGCTTCCCTCCAGAAAGAGAAAGCTTTCTTACACTATCTCCGATCACAAAGTCATGATAGTAATTATTTAAATAGATCACATTTGAGCTTACACCTAAAACCATTTGATCTCGCCTTGTAATACGCATAGACTGATCTATTGTTACCTCTTCTAAGTTAGAAAAGAATCTTAAGAAATAATAATTTCCAACAATCCTCCATTTTCCTTGAATAAATTCCGCCTTACTACTAGGCTTCTCCGAATATGAAATTGTTTTAGAGAACCAAGCATTCATCGAATCACATTTAAAATTACCGATAACTCGAGAGGCATACGTATAAAGTCCCTGCCAACGAGCAATACTTAAAGAGCTTAAATTGTCACATTCTAATTCAGATGAGTTTTCTCTTTCATTTTGTGCAAACTCAAATGGATGATAATCAAAATCAGAAGGGTTATATTCTGTTTTATTAATGACACTTTCAATCCATGCCTTATAGTCTGGTAAGAATGTATACATCCCCTTTCCTGAAGAGCAATCGAGATCCTCAACACCATCAAAAGCTGCTTTAGCATACCCTTGAGTCGCCCCAACTAAGTAAGTTTTATCATCAATCATAACCGTGGCAGGACCACCAGAGTCACCACGACAAGCTCCGTTGTCGTCTTCATAAAGTAGAATTGAACGCTCTAAAAGATTGCGCCTTATATCCATTGCTCTTACTTCAACCTTCTTGGCCCTACCAACAACTCCATTAGCATCTTGACCAAAGCCAGTAAGCTTAATCTTTCTATTTAAAACCTTATCACTTTCCAAAGGATCAAGAATTTCTATAACTTCAGCACTCTGTGGAGCTTCTTCTTCCAATTCAAGAATAGCGATATCAAAGTTATGCCCAAAGTCTCCTCTTACTGATTCGAGGTTATGCATTCTTAGCAAAGTATCCTGTGCCAAGTGGACTTCTTTGATATTAATAAATTTAGTACTGTTAGAAACAAAGGCAACTTGCATATTCTTAAAAGAAGAGCCAATCAAACAATGGGCAGCAGTAATAATGTGATTCTTGGAAATGAGGCTTCCCGTACAAAATGACTTAGCCAGATCATTTTCTTTAGTTATAGCAACCGTATATTTGAGTTCCTCTGCTTGAATCGCTAGGGACTCTCCACCAATAATGGCATTCGCTTGTGTTTTAACTTCCATCGCTCTTTGGGAACAAGAAGTAAGTGAAATTAACAGGGCAATACATAAAGGAATATTTCTCATGTAAAGAATGTAGCAAAAGAGAGCACTCGTAAGTAAAACTTCGTAAAATCCAGATAGTAATTATATGTAAAACTCTTGGCCAGTTATCGTATTTTCAGCAAGTTAGACACTCACCGAAGCAAGTAAATCTTATCTGGCACCTATTCATAACTACTTTATTTTATTACAAAGCATTATGACAAAAATAAAACTTCTACTCCTAGCACTTCTACAATTATCGATCTATGCCATATCCTTTGAAGGTAAGGTCCTCTATATCCATGATGGCGACACCATGACTGTTTATAGTGACTTCCTTGGCAAGAAAAAGAATATCCGCATGCTAGGAATTGATACTCCTGAAGTAGACTTTAATGGTAATACTCAAGGACAAATATCTCTTGATGCTAGAGACTTTCTAAGAAGTCTTGTGCCAATTGGAAGTATGGTAACAATTGATCTTGGAAGAGATGGTGATCTTAATACTCGCCGTCTACTTGGAACAGTCTTGTATAAAGGTCAGGACATAAATTATGAGATGCTAAAATCGGGGCTAGCAGTTCCTTATTTTATCGAACCTTTTGATAAAGAAATCATGTACAAATATATGGAAATTTCTGAAAGAGTCTTTCTCGAAGAAATTGGTCTTTACGCACTAGACGTTCAGCTTCCTTACGAGTTTCGCATGAGTGTTCAAAATCGAGTTGGAACAAATTACGTTGGTGACCTTAAGACGAAAATCCTTTATTCTCCTGAAGATGGCCACCTTGTACCACCTTATCGCAGACTCTTCATCCGTTCTTTTGAAAGAGCAATGCAACTGGGCTACAAATTATTTACAAAGTAATTATTCACAAACGTGCCTAACAATTTCACTTACACCATCACCTGATTCAACTTCAGTTGTGTAGATAAATTCGTTATCCTTTGGCCCGTATGCGATAGCCTCTTGTTGAGGAAGATCTTTTGTCCTAACAATTCTAAAGTCAGTCTTTGCTTCTAATTTTCTAGAATTAAATTCCGCTAACGAATTAAATTCAATATTAAATTCGAAAACAGCCCCATAAGTTAGAACAAGTAGAGTTTTCCCATCTTTAGAGATGTCCATTGCTGTCGCAATCCTTCCCCAAAGATTGTAGTTATACAAATGAAATGGAAGATCAATAATTGCAACTTCCTTTAATTCCATTTTTTCTTCTTTCTTTACACCTTCTTGGATTTTTTCTTTTTCGATTTTGAATAGCTTCGCTGGCATTGCACGACGATTTTCTTCATCGACAATTTTAGTTAAAATATAAATATCACCACCTGGATGAACAACCATACTTTCAGCATCGTACTTTTCTTTATTTGGATAAACTAATCTCAAAACAAATTCAGGATCAATCTCTTTGGCATCATCTTTAAGCTTTGCTTCATTAAGAGCTACGACAGAAAGGAACTTTCTCTTCTTCTTATTGTCTCCAATGTCGGCGATGTAAACACACTTTTGCTCACCACATGGACCCAGAGACATATCTTCCATATCATACGGTCGGAAATTATTGATTTTAACTTTCTTTGTATTCTTCCCTGTGAGAGTTGTCCAAAAAATCTCAGGGCCTGATCCTGAATCATTTAAGTTATACATTCGATCATCATAAATCTGAGAGATTGCAATTCCAGATGTCTCATTTAAAACAGTATTATCAAGCCTACCAATTACCTGTGGTTCAGACCATTTCTGACAAATAGCAAATGTTGAAATTGACACGAGCGCAATTGTGATTAGACGTAACATAGATCCCCCAAAATGTTGCTGGACTATTAAATCACCCGTCGTTTACTATGACAATACACATGCATGGAGAGATTAAATGCTAGACTTTAAGGCAAAACCAATAATTGCAGTTATTTACCTTCGCCCTCTACTTGGCTACCCGAGTCATCCTGGGTTAAATAAAGTCATCGACTATGCTCTAGAAGATCTTGAAGTCTTAAGAAAGTGTGGAGTTGATGCTGCCCTTTTAGAAAATGAGCATGACAGACCTTATACTGTTGAGGCTTCAAAAGAAGTCATCGCAAGCATGAGTGTTGTGGCCAACATGGTTCAAAGACAAGCAGGTAACTATCCTATAGGCTCAGAGTTTTTAATCAATGATCCAGAAGCTTCACTTGCTATTGCTAAGGCCGGTGGAAACTCATTTATTCGTACAGACTACTTTGTCGATCGTATGGCACGAGAAGAATACGGTGGTGAAATGAAAATTGATCCAAAAGGCTTACTTGATTATCGAAAAAAGATTGCGGCAGATGACATTCAGCTCTTAACAGATATTCAGGTTAAGTATGCGACGATGTTAGAAGAGAAGTCTCTTGCCCAATCAGCTCGAGAAGCTTATGAATACAAGAGTGCTGCCGCCGTAGTTTCTGGGCGCGAAACAGGAATTGCTCCTAGTGTTTCAGAAATTATGGAGGCAAAAGAAGGCGCACCAGATCTTCCAATCATTATTGGTTCTGGCCTTTCTCATAACAATCTAGATGAACTCTATCCTGCTCTTGACGGCGCTATCGTTGGAAGCGCGCTTATGACAGACACTCGTATGGATTATGAAAAGATTGCACCATTTATGGATATCGTAAGAAGGCTTAGACAATAATGTATACCTTCATTGGTGATGCTGGATTTGATGTATATTCAACATCAAACGAAAAATTTCTTGGCGGCTGTTCCTTAAATGTAGCAACCCACTTTAAGAGAAACTCAAATTTAAGAGCAAGCCTTATCTATCCTGCTGCAAGTGATGGTCAAGAGATCATCAGTCATTGCCAAAAAGAAGACATCCAAGCTCATCCACTTGAACGAAGTGGTAAGACACCAATTCAGTTTATCGAAACCCTTGAAAGTGGAGAAAAGAATTTTACAGAATACCAATCAGGCGTAATTGAAGATTTTGCATTAACAACGCAAGAAAGGAACATGATTTCTGCCCTCGAAGGCTACATCATTTGTCCATTATATACTCAGATCCTTCCATTTATTGATCAACTTATTGCTTGTTCACCTAAAGCGAAATTCATTTTCGATTTCCACGATGCTAGTGAAATTGATATTGAAAAATATCTAAAACATGCAAGTCTCGCTCAGTTCGGCTTAGTTAATGGCCATCCTCTCGAAGACTTTCTCTATGACTATGTAAAGAGTCACGAGATTGAAATTTTGATAACAAGAGGAAAAGATACGATTAGCAAGTTATCAAAAAAACAAATTGAAAACTACAACCCAATCCCATTAGAAACAGTGGTCGACTCGACCGGAGCTGGCGACGCATTCCTAGGCGCATACCTCGCCCTCAACAATATCGAAAAAGCATCTCAATATGCAAAATCTATTTTATCTGTAAGGGGCGCGGGTACCAATCGAGAATTCAAAGACTTATAGTCGAAAATTAACCAATCCAAATACAAGTGCCTAACTACTTATTAGTGGAAATCTTCATATGTACCCGCGCCCCATTTTGAAAAATATTAATATCAAAATGAAAATAAAGTGCGCAATATCGGTGTAAGACTTATTACCTCTAAAAACAAGTGAGGTAAAAATGAATCAATTACTAATTAATTTTAAAGAATCAAAAACATTAAATGAATTAACAGAAATTCTAGATAGTGGATGGCAAACATATAAATCTAATGCATTGTTATACAGCAGCTTCACATTAGGTTTTTCATTATTACTATGGGCACTTTCAATTATCCCATTTGCCTCCGGTTTACTAACACCATTTTTTTTAGCATCGTTTTACACAGCAATCATCAAATCAAAAACGAAAAAAGAAATTACAATTTATGATTTCATTGCAATTCCTAAAGAAAAATTCAATCTAATTTTTATTAGCGGCTCCTTGTCATCATTGATTACATTCTTTGGTTTTATTCTCTTTATCCTTCCAGGACTTTACTTTTTCGCTTCTTATCTTTTTGTTATGCCTTTAACTCTAGAGAAACAAAATGATAAGTCTAGTGCATGGGAGATATTAGAAGAAAGTAGAAAAATATTTACAAACAATTATAAAATCATAACAGCAGCTGTATTTGTTTACATTGCTCTAGCACTACTTGGAGCACTAGCACTCGGTCTAGGACTTTTTATCACAATACCTTTAATAACTTGTATCAATTATCAACTTTATAAAAAAATTAAGTAACAACTTATGGCGCTTAATGCGCCATTTTTTTTAGCGAGGTAATAATGCCTAAGAAAAAATTAATTCGACAAGGAGAATTCCCCTACCACGTTACGACTCGTAACAATAACAAAGACTGGTTTAGCATTCCTATGCATGAAGTTTGGGATATTTGTAAAGAGTCCCTAATTTATGCTCTAGAGAAAGAAAAAGTCGAAATAAACTGTTTTGTTCTTATGTCAAATCACTATCATTTACTTCTGACTACTCCTGATGAAAATATCGATCGTTTTATGATGCATTTCAATTGGAGAATTAGTTATTTAATTTCTAAAAAGACAGATAGAATTAATCACAAATTTAGCAATCGCTATAAATGGTCAATCGTGGCAAATCAAAGTTATCTCTATAATGTTTATCGCTATATTTACCAAAATCCGATACGTGCAGGAATCTCTGAAGCTTGCATTGATTATCCTTACACATCACTACATTTTACTAGTTTTGAAGCACAGCTATTTAAATATCGGCCTCATATAAATTATACTGGAGCTAAACAACTTATAGAAAGGAAGTACGATACTGACTTTGATAATTGTATCAGGAATTCCTTAAAGAAAAGCTACTTTACTCCAAAACAGAATATATCTGCACTTTATCTAAAAAGATTAAAAGGCATTAAGATTGGAATGTAACAAGTGGAAATCTCGATTGGTACCCGCGCCCCTTTTTAGGAGGCATAAAGAGGCTTAAGTTTTATTTCACCTTTTTCAAATGCTATCTCATGAATTGAAGAAATAAATCGTCGCTCACTTCCTGATTCCTTTTCTTGAAAGATGATATATTTGAAAACCTCAGAAACTACCAAAGCAGCTTCTTCTAAGTTATATCCATATGAAGAAACAACAGACTGTCTGATCAAACGATCAATTACATTAACAGGACCACTACCTCCAGCACAAGCAACTCCAACAGAATTATTTCTAACAAGATCAATATATGGATAACTCAATCTTTCATCTAAGTAGCTAAGTGTAATGTAGTCACCTCTAGATTCTTCCGCTGCACTCATGACCTCGGTAATAGAATCAGCATCTTTTCCACGTGGCATAAGTCTTGTGACTAAATTTCGATAAAAAACTATCGATGGCGCTGTTTCGATAGAAACGAGTGTCTTCTCTTTTGGTAAGAGATTTAGAATCGTATTATAAAGAGTTGTCTTGCCTGAACCAAAGTCTCCTGCACAAAGAATACCTTTATTTGATCCAACAATTTCTGTAATAATATCTTTTCCTTTTTCTGTAAGCGCATTTAAAGAGACATAATCCTCAAGAGATAAAATTTTCTTAGGAAGTTTTGTTAATTTAAGCGAAGGGCCTTTAATCGATATCGGAGAAAGAACAACTGAAACAGTTAGAACTTCTGTTATATATCTAGAGAAGGACACTTGATCTTTAGTTATACTAAAACGATCTTTAAGTGCGTTGATGACACTTTCATACTCGTCTTTACTATTGAAGCATTGTACAGGGTGCCAGCTATCATTTTTTTTAACTGATACATCGTGATAAGCACCAATGCTAACTTCATCAATAGATTCGTCACATACTAATTTATATAAATTTCCAAGTACTGCTTCTAATTGATCGTTCATCTTCTCTCCTACAGTTAATATCTACTGTAAGCTTATTTGTTATCTTAAAATAAATCACCTAGGGACTTCCCTAGGAGGCTACTAACCACCTGAATTTAAGTGCATTAGTGACGGCCTCTGTACGCTTACTTGCTTGAGTCTTTTTGAAAATAGAGCTCATATGGTATTCAATAGTCTTTTCAGATATAGAAAGAGCATTGGCGATCTCTTTATTCGTGTAACCAAGAAAGACCAAATCTAGTACTTCAGCTTCTCTTGCAGTCAAAGGATTATCAGATGAAATCGCCGACTGATCGACTGATTTTGTTAATGACTCCAGGGTTTTAGCGACGCGATTAAGGCATAGAGATTGGTTTTTACCTCGAGAGTAAAGACGACATTCTTTTGCTAAATTGAGTAATTCTGCCTCAAGGGTTTTGATAGATGCTCCCCTAATTAAACTAAATTAGTAAAAAACAAAAAATCCGTAGTATTCCTATCGGTTAATGGCCTTGAAATAATTAGCTTATTTGATCTTTGGAGAGAGTTAAACTACTGAAATCTCGATTGGTACCCGCGCCCCTTTTAAGTAAGAATTACAGGAGGAGGTGTCATATGGTCTAAATAGAGTTAATTAAGTTGAATATTGAATAAAAAGGGACAAAGAGGGGCAAATGAAGATCTTATCACTACTTACCATTCTATTTACTCTAAATGCCACAGCAGGATGTCTTGAAGACCAAACAACCTGTGACTACGAATTTCAAGGCTGTGTGAATTTTGCGATTCAAATGCCATATGAAAAAGATATCTCTTCAATGCTCTATCGCTGTCAGGAAAAATACTTAACAGTAATCACTTATGAACAATGTATGTCAGTGGCAGAAGAAATGATCTTCATGAGAGACAAGAATAAGGCCCGCGCAATATGTGGAACACAATTTGGTGGTGCATTTAATTTTGATCAATGCCTAGCTCATGCTGAGGCACAAGCCTATACTGAAGATATCACTCGCCTAGGACTTGAATGTTTTGAAAAACAAAAAGAAACAATCACACTAGCACAGTGCTCACAGGTTGCTGCACTTATGCACTTTATTAAAGACAAGAACTATATCAATCGATACTGCTTTGAAAAGCATTTCTAAATACAAAGCCTCCGAAAGGAGGCTTTTTTATTTTCGCACTAATTCAAGATATGCATACATTGCTCTTCGCTTGAGCTTCTTCGAAAAACCAAGAACTTCGTTGGTTGAAGAGACCCCCGCATAAATCGAAACTTTCTTTTTCTTAAAATATTTCAATGCTTCATAGTATAGCAGTTTTGAAACACCACGGCCTTGAGCATCCGGATGAACTGAAATTGACATTATATGACCTATCTTAGTTCTTGTAATACTTGGAACGATGAAACCAATTGCCTTCCCGTTCTCTACAGCAACTAACGCATCCACATCATACTTAATAAGACCATCCACAAAACCCAAAAACATCTTACGGGGAAAATTCTCACAGCGTGAAGTTGCACTAAACTTGTGAGCAAGGTACTCAATATCGACAACCTCATCTCTTAATTCTTTATTGAGTTTTACGATTTTAACATTCTTATCAAACTCATATTTTGAAAGGTACTTTAGGCCATCATCAACACTTGCCAGAAGCTCCTCTCCACGGCTTCGGCCGCCTAACTCGAGCAATTGATTATATATTTGTGACTTTACTGGAACATAGAAGTGTGCTCTTTTAATGCGTTTAACATTTTTAAACACATCCTCGACCATGTCTCTAGTTTCAAGTACAGACCATTTTGGAGCAATTTGAACATCAACTTTTATTATTCTAAGACCTATATCATTTGAAGCAAAGAACTGATAAAGGTATTTATTTTTCTTCTCATCATGACGTGTGAATTTAGAAATATCACTTAAACTCTCTCTAATATCATTTTTACGAGTTGAAGTGTATTTTTTTGGTACAGGGATGTCCTTGCTTTTGCAAAATTTCACGAGAGCAGAATTATCATATAACAAATCAAGGAGCTTTCTATTCATTAATAATCCAATAAACTTTTAATAGTTGGATGATCTACTTTTTCTAGCTCTGCCTTGATATACTTCATCGAAGTTGCAAAACTACCATCATTCCAAATGCTAGAAATATTAGCTTCTTTTTCTTCTATTAATTGTTTTGACGTTAAACCAATTTTCTCAGTTTGAATTCTTGTGATGATACCAACCAGCTCACCTGTTTCACGATCAACTAATGGAGATCCTGAATCACCACCTGAAGAATCACAACCTGTAGCAATTGAATAAACCTTATCAAGCTTTCTTACTCTATCATCTCCAAAAATAATCTGACAGTCATGAGAATTCTCGTAACGTGCTAGTCCAAGTTTCTCATTATCAAAGAAACCAAATCCGACAGTAGTTAGAGGAGTTCCCTCAACGGCAACTTTATCAAAATTTAACTTCACAGGTGTTACAGTTTCCATAAGAATTGATTCTTTATCCTCCATGTCGATTGAAACAATCGAAAAATCTAAATCATCACTATAGAAAACAAGCTCTTTTGCTTTTAAAGAAAATTTTGGTCCGGCAATAAAATGAAAAAGCATATCTTTAAAGTTTTCACGATCAATAACATGGGCAGCAGTAGCAACAAGGTGCTCTCCTGCAAAATGGCCGAGATAAAAAGCTGTACCAACATTCTTCAGTGTTAATTTATTGGCAGTATTTACTACGCCAAGTCCAGTGATTAAGATTGAGCTCTTTAGTGTTTCTACATCTGGCGAATCATTTTCACTAATATGAGTACGATTCCATTCATCACCAATAATATACTCTTTAATATTTAGATCTCTTCTCTGATTCGAAAGTACATATTTAAGATAAACGCTTGGGTAATTAATATTTTCGTAGAGCTTAATAATAGCTTGATAAACTGACCTTGAAGAACAAGTACGCTCGATGCGATTAACTTTAGTTACATAAGCTCTAATATATTCTTGTCTTAAATCCATGAGATTCGTTATATATACACCGTCATCACTCATATTCTTAGTGATGCTTGTAATTTCGGCCAGAGAGCTTCTTTCTTGCTCCTCACTACACAATTGTGCTTGAGTATTGAAAGTGATTAAGAATAAAATTAGAATAATTGGTAAATTAAAGCGCATTTTCTATTAGACCTTTTTTAGCGTTTAGTTTCTTTTTAGTTAAACGAATTAGACGATTTAAGGAGATATATCTCTCCTTTCCTTTACGCATACAAAGTTCATTACTTTCACTAGCAATTTCAATAACGGCATTGCGAACTTCTTCATATGAAAAATTTGAATTCTTATATTTACGATTGACTCGTTTTACAAATGTATAGAATAGATTATTGTCACGACTATATTTATTCTCTTGTAACTCAAGTACTTCTTCTTCGATTTTAGAATCTATATCCTGATTAGCAATTTCTTCTTCAGAGAGCTCAGACATTTTTAAAATAATATATGTTCCAATAATTCCTTTTTCATTTTGTAAAAGATCAAAGAAAGAAGCAACAGCAGTAATTCCAAGAACAATTGGGATAGAGAATGGAACAAACGCCACAATAAATACAGCAATAGGATGACCAACAACTTTTGCTAACCAGTAGTAACCTTTTAACTTATATACCCAATCTTTATCTGTCTGATTACTTGACTGGTCTTTAGGATAGAATGTCTCAATTTTATCTTTATAGGCGTCCATACACTGATATTCAAAAGTGCTTGCCTGGGCAGTACTCCATAAAATCGAAATACATAAGAATAGGGTTTTAAGTATTTTCATCATATTTGTAGAAAAGAGAATAAATGAATTTTTTATAAAATACTTAAGTATTGAAATAAGTATCTCGGTGTTCAGGTAGTATACACCTCCACACTTACCAATAATATTAACCACTTAGACTCAATCTATATTTAAACATTCTTTAATCCAATCTAATTATCTCAATACCGAAAAAACCATTGTGGAAAATAAACTTAACTTAGACATTCTACTAGAAAATATTGATGGCATTGCCTATCGCTGCTTAAATGATAAACAGTGGACAATGCTATTTATGACTTCAGGAGTAGAAAGGATTCTTGGGTATAAACCTGAAGAATTAATCAATAACAATGAATTATCGTTCGCTGATATCTACCACCCTGATGATGCTCTTAGAGTTTGGAATGAAGTCCAACTTGCTATTGAAAATCACACATTCTTTACCATTGAATATCGAGTTAAACATAAGAAAGGTCATTATATTTATGTGTGGGAGCAAGGCATCGGTATTTATGAGAATGGCAACCTAATTGCTATTGAAGGCTATATCTGTGATATCACAATTAAAAAACTTACAGAAATGGAGCTAATGGAGATCGTTGAAAAGCAAGCAAAAGAACTTCTTAAGAAAAAAGAAGGTGAAATTGAAAGAGCGAACTTTCAACGCATTTTAGAGCTCACAAAAGGTATGGCCCACGAATTAAAAAATCCACTTACACTGACATTAAATTCTTACCAAATACTTAGAGCTGAGATTTTTAGAAAAGAGCGTCGTCCAGAGAGAATTGATATGCTCCTGTCTGTTATGAAAGATGCCAATACTCGAATAAATGATATCGTAGAAACAATTGATTTAACTTTTCGTTCCGTATCTAATATCAAAGAAATTTTCAATGTAAGTAAACTAATCGAAAAAAGTTTAACTATCGATTATAAGCAAGAAATAAAAGAACAAAATATACACTTATCAATTTCCGAAGAAACCTCTAACTATAACCTATTCATAACCGGGCAAAACTTTATTCAAGCTCTAAAAAACATAATAAAAAACTCAATCAATGCACTTCAAGAGAGTAGTAAAAACAACAAGAGAGAAATAAGTATAAATATCGAAATTGATAATAACAATCAATCGTTATTACTTAAAATTAAAGATACGGGAATAGGCATCTCACAAGAATATGTAAAAAGTGTCACTCTCCCCTTTTATTCTGCAACCTCACAAAAAACAAGTGGTGGATTGGGGCTGGCAATTGCAAAATTCTTACTACATAACGATAAAATTGATATTTCATTTAAAAGCGATATTGGTAATTGGACAGAAGTTACTTTAAGTATTCCAAAGGAAAGGTGGAGGCATAGCGATGGCGATTAATATACTCTTTGTTGATGATGAAGAAGCTCTACTTGAACTTATCGAAATGATATATGAAGAAGATGTTCTAGCAGGAAAGCTAAGTACACAATTTGCGTTATCAGGAAAGGAAGCTCTTACAAAACTAGCTAGTGATAAAGGTATAGACATAACTGTACTCGTCACCGATATAAATATGCCTGATATGAATGGTATAGAACTCGTAAAAGAAGTTAAAAAGAAATATCCACATATCATCATCTATATGATGTCTGCTTATGGTGATCAAAAAACACTAGAAGAAGTGAGTAAACTTGATATTAAGCACTACTTTAATAAGCCTGTGGACTTTAGTGAACTCAAATCAACTATTGAACAAGATTTAAGCTAAACATGTAGAAGATAAATATTGCAATCAGTTCTTTTCATTATATCTAAAGTAACACTACCAAGAGAAAGGTGTTCAAAAATATAATGCTGTGGTTTTAAAACCACAAGATCTGACTTTTCTTCTTTAAGTAACTCTTCAAGACGACGTGCTGGTTCAGCATTGAGAATCATCTTTAATGTATAGCTCGCTTCTACTCCTTGTTTCTTTAACAATGCCTGTGCCTTTTGAAGCTCATCCTCGGCTCCCTTATGAAGCTCAGACATCTCATTAGAAAGGACTTCTCGAGGAAAAGGCCCATCAGGGAATACTTCCAAATTATAGCTCACAAAATTAATTGGAACGATACAATCCATATGAACTTTAGCGTTGTTACATTTTGCAAGATTTGCAACTTTTGCCAAATCATCTTCATCGATTGACTCATAAGGAATAAGATAAGTTATTTTTTTAAATGTATCGACTCCAGATTTATTGATAAGAACATCCTTATTCAAATTAAAAAGAGATTTTTCTGCAAATGTATTGAGAAAGAATCGATGTAGGTCACCGTGATGACTGGCACCAACAGACAGGACCTCCATTTCAGGGTCTTCCTTCAAATGCTCAATTCCTTCATTTATTGATCCCTCGAAGTTTTCAAAATCAATATCTTCTTTATCAATATCAAGACGTCCAAGGGTTGCGTTCACCATCTCTAAAGATGTTTCTTCAATTCTCTTTTTCCAAATAGGATCTTCAATTCGACGCGACAGGGCCGAAGACGCGTGAAATTGTTTTTCTATCTGAGGAGAAATTGTATCGATATGGTAGAGAGAAGGTTTTAATCCTAGGGCCTTAGCAAAATTAAAACCTGAACGAATATTTTTTTCAGAACCTTCATGAAGGTCTGAGCAGATAACCAGTTTTTTCATGCTGCCTCCAAGTATATATTATTTGGCAAATGGATTTAATAAAACTTAAATTAACTCTATATATTCAAAGATTGGACTGCTATCACTTGTACTTTAGAGCCAGTTAACTTGGCGCTAGACTTGCTATGATAATACTCATGAAGTTGATGAATACTAAAAATCACATCCTTAGCGTGATGTACGTCTTATTTCTATGTCTAATTCTTGGTCAGAAGTCTACATATTGTGCAATTATTGACAATAATAGCGAGGACAATATCTACGCTTCCCAAAAAGACAAAGAGCGTTTTGAGATAAAGAATCTAGTTAACGAGACGGGATTTGATTATGGGATAGACCTCAGTGATCAAGACCTAGAAGAAATTGCTGAGAGTGTTGGGAAATTTAAAATCTCTACACTAAGCTTTTCAAAAAGTCGCTTTAATCGTGAAGGTGCCATCGAGTGGTATCATAATATTCGTAACGTTAGTAAAGTATTTTACAACGTTATAACTGATCATAAACACTACAATGAGCATACTGCGGTTAGAGCTTCAATAAACATGGCGCATCAGCTTGTTTCATGGTGGATAACTCGAACAAATTACACCCTAGTACATGAAGTTGCTCATGGTGAGGCAATAAAAGAATTCGGCGGAAAAGATATCAAGCTATGGGTTGGAAACGACTCTTTTGATAGTGTTGGTGCATTCTATCTAGCATTCATGTCAACATATAATCGAGGTGCTATTAGCTACACAGTAGATGCATTAAGTCCCGAGCAAGAAGCAGCTATTTCAGCAGCTGGCATTAACTCACAACTGCGTTTAGCAGAAGAGATTGCAGAAGAAAGTATTATTAATCGCAGGTTTGATCAAAGTGATGCCCTTCACTATATATTGAATAAAGTCATCTCGACAGTTTACTATCAATACGATCCAAATTCGAATATGAGTGACCTCGCCCACTACGCGCAAGCACTTCATCAGCAAGGAATCATCCATGCAGATGAAATTGATTCTACAAAAGAGTATATCTCGAATATTTCTTTCTTAGCGACACTCTTATCAGGTAGAACATGGGAGGCCGTAAACGCTTTTAGTGACGAAATTATGTTAAATAAACACTACACTGACACGTATGCATTCAAAACACCAGTGGGCGAAGTAACATGGCCAGAATTTGCAGCATTCCTAAACAATAAAGGAGTTAGTGGAAAAATCTCAGCGAGCCTTCTAACTGAATCTCGCATGACATATCACTTTTCATTTGAAACACCACTAATTGGAGAAACAGCTAACGAAGTAGGTTTAGGATTTACATATAAGTCAGATAGTTGGCAAACAACAGTTAAGACATATTTTAACGATCAAGATGGCCGTGGTGCTACAATTAGATCTCAATACGATGTTGGAAGAAAAAATGGTTTTTCTTTCTTTGCTGAGGCCAAGGCCGAAAATGGTACACTTAACCAAAGAAGGCATCAATACAGCCTAACAGGACAAGAAAGTAATGAATTTGAAACTAGTTTTAATATTGGGGTTGAATATCGTTTCTAAGAACGATAGAAATTTACAACGCGTCCCTGTTGCTTGCGGCTTTGATGAGATTCTAACTTCTCAAGGCCAGCAAGATTGTCCAGTGCATTCAGCATAATTTCATCCCAACCAGAAATAAATAGCAGATAAAACTTGGCCCCAGAATCAATTAGATCCTTAAAGTGAGCAATAAGCCTTGGAACGTTATCTGTACCAACTGAATCGTAGAGATAGTAAACATCACGGCCGGCAAAAGCCTGAGGATTTTCTAGGAAATCACAAGTTTCAAATTTAACATTATCTAGTTTAAAATAGCTAGCAACTGAATTTGTGAACTCAACTCTTTCCTCAACTAACTCAAGACCTAGATAATCAAGCTTCTTATCCATCATTAAGGCCATATAGAGTAAAGCACGTCCTGTTCCAGAACCAAGATCACATACACTTTTTATATCACTTCTAGAATTGATAAAACTAATCAAGAGATCAAGATCATCATAGCAGGCCGTATAAACGTGATAATTTTCTCCAAAGATAACATTATCATCGTCACCATTACACTCATTCCCCTCTTCATATTCTTCAGGATAAAGATGTTCAATATCTATAATACGAAGAAGCCTGTCATAAATTAAATCACGGAAACTTGGATCAAACTCACCACGAGCAATAATTTTTTTAACAGATTTGAAGATCTCGGTCATGAGTGGGAACTCAATATTATCAAAGAACCTCTCTCTTAAAACAAGAGCATCTCGACTATTGACCTGACAAATCTTATTTAAAAACTTACTTTGTTGATCGATCGGTCCTGCTAGAACCTTTTTCCATTTTTTATCGGCTTTTTGAAAGAACATATTTTCAAACTAGCACTTATTTTTGGATGAGTTAACTAAAACTTTTGAAGAAACACTTAAACATTGAAATTATTCACTGTATTTCAAGTTCTAAGTTCAGGATAGCGTTCACTCATTAAATTAATGAGTTTATCGAAATCCACAGGTTTTTCAAAATAATCGAGGGCACCTAGCTCTTTTGCCTTATTTCTGTATGCGTTACTTGAATAGCCTGAAATCATTATCGTATCGATATTTGGAAATCTATGATTAACTTCTTTTAACAATTCAAAACCATCAATACCAGGCATATTGATGTCTGTTAATATCAAAATAATATCCTGGCCTTCTTCACTCTCCAAAATCTCTAAAGCATGGGCACCAGAAGTTGAAAAAGATAGAAGCATTTTATTGGCCTTAACCCAGTCTTCAAAAATATGCTCAAAGATGAATAGCACATCCTCTTCATCATCAACTAAAAGTACATGAACCCTAATCACGAAATCTCCTTAGGAAAACGAATCTTAAAAATTGTAAACTCGCCTTCTTTTGACTCGACAAAAATCTCACCATTATTCTTCTCTATAATCGATTGTATGATAGACATACCAAGCCCAGAACCTTCCCTTCCTGACTTTGTCGTAAAAAATGGCTCAAAGATATTATTTAGGAATTTTTTTGGAATCCCTTCACCGTTATCTTTAATTTCGATTAGTATATAATGATCTTGATCAAAGGTTTGAACAGACAACATGGCCTGACCATCTATATTCTTAAACTTCTTATCTAGAGAATATATTGAGTTTTCGAAAAGATTTAAAAAGACTGATTGAATATCATTAGTGAATACATGTAAATCTTCACTTGTATTTAGAGAGTATTCAAATTTGAGATCAACACCATCCGTTTTCAATGAAGAGGCATGATAGGCATACTTGAAAGACTCTTCAATAAGCTTATGTAATGAATACTTTTTCTTTCCATTAACCCTGGTATCCAACATAACATCTAGGATATTTTTAATTCTTAAGCTATGGGTAGAAATAATATCAAGCGCTTTACTCAAATCTTTTGAAACTTTACTATCATCACCACTCAAGCGCTCTTTAAGAACCATAGCAACTTTACTTGCATTTAAAATGAGATTTAGAGGATTCCTAATTTCATGAGCAATGCCTGTAGTTAATCTACCAAGCGCGGCCAATTTTTCTTGTTGAAGCATTGTCTCATGAGACTTTTTAATGAATTCTTCTTTCTCACTTACTTCTTTTGCAATAATCTCATTTAAGTCAGCAATTTTTTGATTTGCGTTCATCATAGCAAGCTCGACACCGATGCGACTTGCAAATAAATCAACAGCTGTTGCCACAAAGGTTGGATCTTTTATGGGGGCTGTATTCAAAAGAACAATCAAACCGAGAAAATCGCCAGAAGGAAGTAAGACAGGAGCACCAATATAAGCATCGACCTCCATATTCTGAAGCATTAGATCTTGTGGATAGTCTACGCATACATTCTCAGGATGCATGCAAACTCGTTTCCCCGTAATTACATCATGACAAGGAGTCCCTTCAAGATCATATTCTAAATTATCA
Source organism: Halobacteriovorax sp. RT-2-3 (assembly GCF_047085075.1). NCBI lineage: Bacteria > Pseudomonadati > Bdellovibrionota > Bacteriovoracia > Bacteriovoracales > Halobacteriovoraceae > Halobacteriovorax > Halobacteriovorax sp. RT-2-3. The sequence goes on from NZ_JBKIYF010000001.1 coordinate 1,050,589, forward strand.
ATAAATTGCCCATTAGATATAGCAAAATCTGTAAGAATAATATTTGGATCACCTTCCTTAGGTCTTCCAACAAAAATGAAGTCAATCTCTAAATATGTAGCAATATTCTTTAAGAGACTCTTTATATATTCAGCACCACTTAAGTGCTGATTTATATTATAAATCTCTTTAATAATATTAATTTTATCTTCCTGATCTAATAGGCTTACCATGATGCCTCACTTTATTTAATGATATTTCATTATAAAAGAATTGTGAAAAACATGGGTTTAAGAAATCTAAAGATAAGTTTGGAAGATATTAGCGTCTTCGACGACCCCGATATCTCTTTTTGTCCTTAGGTTTTGATAAGGGATATTCGTGATGAAATGGATGATCTAATACTTGAGGTATATTCTTTCCAATTAGCTTTTGAACATTACGAAGAAAAGGCAAATCTTTTTCACTACATAGTGACAGGGCAACACCTTCTTTTCCCGCCCTTGCTGTTCGTCCGATACGGTGAACATAGTATGTTGCATCTTCCGGCATATTATAATTGATAACGAGATCCACATCATCAACATCAATACCTCGAGACGCAATATCTGTTGCCACAAGAACTCGAATGGCACCAGAAGTAAAGTCTTCAATAGCTTTATTTCTCTGTCCCTGTGTTAAGTTACTATGAATCTCCCCAACATTAATCTCACTACGAGCAAGAAGCTCAACGACTTCTGAAACGGCATACTTAGCTTTACAAAAAATAATAATTCGTGACTTAGATTTGTCCTCTAATAAACTCAAAAGAAGATAATTCTTATTTTCGGCCAGTGTAAAGTAAACGAATTGTTCAATCTTATCTACTGTTGAAGATTGCGCAGCGACTTCAACTTTTACAGGATTTTTTAATATTTGATTCGCCAGTTTTTCGATTTCTTCTGGCATAGTCGCCGAAAATAGAACTGTCTGATGCAAATTTGGTAGCTTGCTAGCGATATCAATGACACCTTCATAAAATCCCATATCAAGCATCATATCGGCTTCATCAAGAACAAAGGTTTCGACTTGGGATAATTTAATGAATCCTTGCTCCATTAAGTCGATGAATCGCCCAGGAGTAGCAACGACAATATCGACGCCTTCATTTAGAGCAATTATTTGTGGGGCACTACTGACCCCGCCCTTGATTACGGTGGAACGAACGTTACCCTTTTTTGAAAAGGAGAGAATACTTTCGTTAATTTGAGTTACCAGCTCCCTCGTTGGGGCAAGAATAATAGCACGACAATGATTAGGCATAAGTTGTACTTCATTTGTCATGAATTTTTCAATCATTGGTAAAGAAAATGCAGCGGTTTTCCCAGTCCCCGTTTGTGCGATTCCCAATAAATCACGGCCTTCAAGTAAAGCGGGTATCGACTTCTCTTGTATAGGAGTAGGTTTAATATAGCCAATATCAACAAGTGCATCCTGAATACATTTGCTTAGCTTAAAAGAATTAAAATCCACCATAGAGATTTATCTCGCATTTCACTCTTCTTGAAGAAATAGATTACTTAGAAACAGCTCTTGATTTTCGAGCAGGTACAACTTCTTGTTCATCAACGACATGACCATTTTCATAGAAGTATCTAAGAACACCTGTCTCTTTTGTTGAAGGCCTATAAACGCGGCCGTCAGCTGTCGTACACTCTGACTCAGAAGCGTTTGGCTCACAGAAGACTTGGTGTTTGATTGATTCTGTCAGTCCACCGTACTCTTTTTGTATTTCTTTACATTGAGGATCTTTAGTTGGTGCAAGTTTACCGCCTTTATAGACAAACCCACACTTATTAGAAAAATTCACACCATTGATAGATTGTGTGACGGAGTTAACTCTCCCCTCATTGTCGTATGTGAATTTTGTTCTGACTTTATCAACTGTTTCCTCTAAGAGATAGTCACCGCTTTTCCAATTTGCAATTTTAAATGAGTACTTAGGATGAACCTCGCCATTGTCGGCCACACAACTAAATGTTGTTGTCTTATTCTTACCATTCACTTCAGTAAGCTTGTAGAGATAACCAGATGGACACTTTTGCGAGTGTTTATAATGATCGACCTCATTTCTAGCAGTGACTGATGTGGAAGTTATTAAGATAAGAAGAATACTTAGTTTTTTCATAAGTACTTTATCGGTTCAAAATTCAACTTACTTTAGTATTTTAGTCAATCATCTTAGTAAATATATGAAATTATTAAGTTTTAAAAAATTATGTAACAAAAGATGCTAATGCTTCGAAGGACTAGAAAACATAACTAATAAACCTGATAAGAGGAAAAAAATGAAACAAATATTATTAATTGGTCTAGTATTATTCACATCCTGCAAAACGACAAGGCCACCATTATCCGAGTTTTTTGGAGAGAGCTTAAATAAGCTCACTTATTTTGGTGAAAATAAACCAAAAGAAGAAGTTATCTCCTTAGGGCAAAAGCTTTTTTATGACACACGCTTAAGTAAGGATGGGACTGTTAGCTGTTCAAGATGTCACCTACCACAGCTACACTTCTCTGATGGCCTTCAAAAGTCTAGAGGGACAAAAAATCGTTCTGCTCCTAGAAATGCACAAACGTTAATAAATACTGCAGGTCAAATCTCACAACATTGGGATGGAAATAGACAAGATGTTGAGGAGCAAGCAGCAAAGTCATTCTTTATCAAAGTCCCTTTTGACCTTGATAATGAAGAGCACTTAAAAGAGAAGTTAATTAGCAATAATTATGCTCAAGATTTCTTTAAAGCATTTAATGTAAAACTAGAAAGTGAAGATGCGAAGTCTCTTGTTAACTTATCTGCAAAAGCTATTGGTGCATTTGAGAGAACACTTGTTGGGCCATCTCGTTTTGATGATTATCTTGATGGAAATGTTAAGCGTCTGACAGTACAGGAAGAGAGAGGACTTAAGAAATTCATCGATTATGGCTGTATTGGATGTCACAGTGGTCAACTTGTTGGTGGTGAGATGTATCAGAAATTTGGAGTTGTTGAAGATCCTTACAAGTACACAAAATCCGAAAAAAGGGACCTAGGCCGTTATAATTTTACAAAGAATGAAGATGATAAAGAGTTCTTTAAGGTTCCACCGCTTAGAAATGTAACTAAGACTGCTCCATATTTTCACGATGGAAGTGTTGCAAATCTTGACCAGGCCGTCTACATCATGGGTAAGGTTCAGCTTGGAATCGATATTGCAAAACAAGATCGTGACGATATTATCGCTTTTCTATCTACTCTTGAAACAAAAGAAGAGATTATGAAGCAATTATCAGAAATACCAAGTTTGCCTTAACTTAGTTATTCTTTCCAATTTGGATTGATTTTACTAGTGAGAACATGGTCTTGCCAGCTTCCTGCAATCATAAGGTAGTTTCTAGCAATGCCATGTTCTTCAAATCCAAGGGATTTAAGAACTTTACTACTTCGAATATTTTCAGGAATATAATTGGCCTCAACTCGATGAAAATTTAGTTCATTAAACATATAATTGATCCCACAAGAAAGTGCTTCGTTCATATATCCAAAGCCTTGAAACTTCTCACCTAATTTATAACCAACACGACAATTCTGAAAAGGTCCACGCTCAAGTGTTGTGAAGTTAACCATACCTATTAATTCACCACTTTCTTTCAAAAAAATATTGAATCGAACCGATGTCTTATTTTGAAACTCATCTTTGGCATCTTGAATCTTCTTTGCCCAGTAATCTAACATGAAAAAGTCATCGGGTTTCTTGGGATCCCATGGAGCAAGATGGTTTTCATTATTTTTGTAAAATTCAAGAGTGGCAACTTCATCACCAAGTTCAGGAATTGCTAAAAGAAGTCTTTGTGTTTCAATTTTCATTAATAAAATATAAACGAAACAAAAAATCATGACAACGAAGTCCTAATATTTCTTAAGTTCTTACTTTACCAAACTTGCTTTGAGAAAATTTCAATTTTTCAATAATCTATACTCATGAATGAGTTAATTAAAAATCATCAAGATCGATTTATCGCTCAAAATACTGGCCTATCAGAAGAAGTGATCGATGCTTATTACCGAATTCCTAGACATCTTTTCATCTCTAAATTTAAGGATTATCCAGATAACTGGGTCGACTTAGATGATGATAATTTGGAGCGCTACCTTCCTCTACTCTATGCCGACCACCCTCTGGCGATATTTGGCAACCAAGAAGTTGTCTCAACAATTTCTCAACCTTCTTTCGTTCTAACAATCCTCGATTTATTAAATTTGGAGCCAGGTCAAAAAGTCTTTGAACTTGGCTGTGGAAGTGGATGGAATGCTGCCTTGATGGGACATATTGTAGGAAGAGAAGGAAAAGTTATAAGTGTTGAAATTATTCCAGAACTAGTTAAGAGGGCCAGAATATCATTAGATAAAATGGGCATTAAAAATGTAAAAGTAATTGAAGGAGATGGAACAAAGGGCTTCCTTGAAGATGCTCCTTATGACAAAGCAATCTTTACGGCCGGAGCTTATGATCTACCTAGTGTTTTTCATAAACAATTAAGAGATGATGCTACTCTCGTTTTTGTTCTGAAAGGAAGTCTTGAGGCGGATGTGTTATACGTATTAAAAAAAGATGATGTAGAAGGGTGCTTTATTTCAACCAAAGCAATTGCCTGTAGCTTTGTACCAGTCGTAACGAGTTCAAAGCATAAAGTTTCAGAATTTAATCTTTCGATGGCCCTAAATCATACTCTTAAAATCTATCCAAATATAAAAGAAGTGGATATCCCCTGCCATCACATGATGAAACAACACGATTCTCTTTTTGTATGGGTATAAATATTTTATTAAGCGACTTCTTTGGAAATAATTACTTTTGTACCACGACCTAGCTCTGAAACAAATCTTACATTAAGACCTAACTCGCGACATACTTTTCTGATGATAAAAAGGCCAAGGCCTCGCCCTTGTTCACCATGAGTTCCAAGAGTACTTTTAAAGAGTTTATCCTCATTTCTATTAATTTCGTTAACAAGACCTGAATCAATCCCGATTCCACTATCTTTACATGAAAGGAAGAACTCGTTATCAGTCATTTCAATTCGAAAACAAACCTCAGAATCTTCAGGCGAAAATTTAATTGCATTTTGTAGGATATTACCCAAGATACTATCTTTAAAAGCCTCTTTATTAGTTCTGATAGTAAAGCTCTTATCAATCTCTGATTCAATTCTTAACTTAATATTCTTCGCTACTGATTGATCTTGGTATTCAAAAATTAATTCTTCTAATAAGTCCCAAACAACAACATCAGTCATCAAAAATGAGCTAGAATTATCATCAACCACATTTCGTGTATTTTCAATTATTCCCTTAACCGACTTATAATAGATATCTAGTTTTTGACTGGCCTTTTCAATTTCGCCACGTGCGATTAATCTCTTCACATGTTCAACAATGAGCATTTTATTAGCAATATCGTGACTTATGATTCTATTGGCAAGTAGAACCTCTTTATGGGCCTCGCGGATTTTCCTTTCGGCCGTCTCAAGCTCTAAATTCTTTTTTTCAAGATCATTAGTATGTTGAAGATTTTCAATTATAAGATTCTTATAATACTTATCGAGCTTAAATAACCTTAGGATGGCAATTTGGAGGGATGCAAAGATTGAAGGCGCCCCCATGTGCTCATTAACGTGATAAATTAGAATATTTTTATCTTGGCTTATTTCGACATCCCATGACATCGAATCAGACACTAGCTTTGGCAAGGCCAAGAAAACGATTCGATACATATCCACAAAAACTGGAAAAATATCTTCAGGACGATCAAAGGTCAGCTTAATATCAAATGTGGTTTTGCCTGTTTCTATTAACTCGATCTTAACTGCGTCCGTATAGAACGTCTTAAATGAGTATTTTAAGATAAAGTCACCCACAAAGCGAAAGCTGATCATTCGTGAAAGAATATCTAAGACACGTTTTACGTACTTATTAGTGAGTCCATGTTTCGTCATCGCCTCGTAAAACTTTTCATATTTATCATTTAAAGCTTCAGTAATGAGACGGTAATCATTCCACGTCATATACTTTTTTTCATTGCTAATAATGTCATAGTCATGCCCTAGATTTTCAAAGAAAACCTTTGGATCATCATTATTTTCAACGATGTAATTTATGTATGCATGGACTGCTTTATTGCTGACGTTCAAATCTTCCCCAAATTTAGTGGAATACTACCCCATAAGACTTATTTAATCTAGAGTATTGAGCAATTCTTATCTCAAGGTTAACCATATAAATAGCTGATCTTTTAATGAAAAATTAACCAAAATTAAAACTATGAATCTGTTTTACTGCTAATATAAATTTAGTGCTAGTTCTTGTTGGAGAATGACCACTCTGCGTACAGCATATCGTTGCGTGTGCGGCATAACAAAAAAGCCCTTCTCACTGAGTAGGGCTTTTTTATTTCATGACATGCCGAATACCTTACCTTAGAATTTCTAAATGAATTTGGCCCTCTTTGATTTTGACGGAACAATTACCTTCAAAGACACATTTACAGAATTTATTTTCTATTCAGTAGGTCCTAAGAAATTACGTCTTGGAAAGCTCCTATTATCCCCTTTTATTCTTGCTTATAAGTTAAAACTCTTATCAGGCCCAACGATGCGTGCGCTTATCGTTAGATATGCCTATTCAAGACAAAGCACCACAACTCTTAAGCACCAAGGCCAAAACTTTTCTCAATCATTTCTTCCAAAGGTTATTAGAACTAATGCACAAGAAGAGATCGATCGCCATAAGAAGCTAGGAAACAAAATTGTTATTGTGTCGGCCTCTTTGGATCTCTATCTTGCTCCTTGGTGTGAAGCTAATGGTTATGATCTTATTTGCTCTTCCCTAGAATCTAAGGATGGCAAATATACAGGTGGCTATTACGATGGGGACTGTACAGGCCATATGAAGGCACAAAGGGTCAAAGAGAAGTATGACCTATCTAGTTTCGATAAAATCTACGCATATGGTGATACGGCCGAGGATCAGCAGCTACTAGAACTTGCTGATGAGCGCTATATGTGTTGGACGAAAATCTAAGTTTTCAGTCAATAAATTATACATACATTCAACTCTACGCTGTACTTATCCTAGCTCTCTAATCTATATTAAACAAAAACTGATTACCCAGGAATTTTTATGATTAGAAAATACATCATCATCTTTGCTTTTTCATCTTTTGCATTTGCTAGTGAAAGTGAATTAAGTGTTGCGACTAAAGAACTATGTAAGAAGATTGGTAAAAACCATGCGCAAGACACTGTTCTTTGTAACAAAATCATTAAAAATGATGGGCCTCTCGATATCAATGTTATTCCTGTCTGCTCTGAAATTGCAAACCACTCAGTAATCTATGGCATGACTTGTGTAGAAAAAGCTGCGGGTAAAAAATTTCCAAAGAATGCCACTCAAAACTGCATTAATATCGCAAAGAAAGTTAAAGAGAATTCAGTCAATGCTATTGCCTGTGTTGAAGTTTCTGTAAATAAAGAGTTTGATAATAATATTTTAAAAACGTGTGATGTATTGGCAAACTACTCAACGTTTAATGGGTACCACTGCCTAAGTTACGCAGCTAATTCGAATTTTAGTGCCCCTGCTGCCGAATTTTGTACAGCAATGGCAAAAGAGACAAAGGACTTTGCAACTTATACATTTAATTGTTTGGAACTAACGGCAGATAAGAATCTATCTGAAGACGACTTGGCCCCATGTTTTGAAGAGTTACTTAATGGTGGAGAATTCGCTCCATTCAAAGCAAAAGAGTGTCTGCTACAATTTTAAGTAATTAGTAGATCGACTGCTCAGAATAAGTTGTAAATAATTCCAAAGCTTCGATACCGGCCAGAGAGTTACCAGTGGAATCTAAAGCAGGAGACCAAGTTGAGATAGACATTTCATTTGGGATAACGCCGACAATTCCACCTCCAACTCCAGACTTAGCAGGTATCCCTACTCGGTACGCAAAATCACCGACTGAGTTGTAAAGGCCACACGTCATCATTATGGCATTCATTCTCTTATTTTGGCTCTTAGTTAATATCTTTTTTCCATTCCACGGGTTTTGCCCATTTGAGCTAAAAAGCCTAAACGATCTGGCCAGATCAACGCATGACATTTCAATGGAACAAATCGTTGTATAAATATCAATTACCTTCGATACTTCATTATTGATATTGCCATAGCTTTTCATGAAGTACGTTAGCGCATAGTTTCGATTGGCAGTAGCAAGCTCTGACATTCTAACAGATTCATTAATAAAGATATTTTCGTTTCCACTTAACTCACGAATAAATTTTAAAACTTCATTTACAGGATCTTTATAGAGATCAATAAGTGTGTCGATAACAACGATTGCACCGGCATTAATAAATGGATTGCGAGGAATTCCTTCTTCGTTTTCAAGAAGAACAAGAGAATCAAAACGATTTCCAGATGGTTCTAGGCCAACACGTGACCAAAGTTTGGCGTCTAGTTTTTGATAAGCTAGAACAAGAGAAAAAACTTTAGAAATAGATTGAACAGAAAACGCTTTTTGGGCATTCCCAATAATATACTCGTGTCCATCATTAGTACAAATAGACATTCCAAATTGATTAGGATCAATCTTTCCAAGCTCTGGTATATAGTCAGCAACTTTACCTTTTCCGATAATAGGTGAAATCTCGGAATAAATCCTTTCTAAAATATCTGTATAATTCTCTTCCATGACTAGTAATATAGCTTCAAAATCTTATTTTTTTAATTTTAATTTTTAATATTATGAAACTCTTACTTACTACTTACTTAGATTTGAGAAATCAGGCATTTCATGATTCCACTTTTGATAGATTTTTTCGAGCTCTTTTGACTTTAGAAGAGTTTCCATATTCTTATCGAAGATCTTAATTAGCTCTTCAGACTTCTTTGTGCGAGCGTATCTAACATAGAGGTTCTTTGTAATCACAGGCTTCATTACGTACTTGGAAGGGTCTAGCTTTAGCGCCTTAAAATTCGGCATAATCGTATTTTTAGAATCAATGAAGAAATCAATACGTCCCTTTTCTAAAAGCCTAAGACCATTATCCGTATCCTGAAGCTCTTTCCAGTCCATCTTAGTTTTTAAATATTTGTGATAATCATAACCACGAACCCAGTAAACTCTTTTACCAGCTAAACTCTTTTGGCCCTGCCAGTCTTTTAAAGTCCCCTTTTTGAAGACGACCAGTGTGTACTCAACATCGATTGGATATTGAGGGTAAATTGACTCTTTGACTGTATTGTATGCTCCAAGCATGGCATCTTTGTGATTTTCATTCACATACTTAACAGCTCTTGGCCAAGGAACGAAGGTATAGTTAACTTTGATATCTGAGAGTGAATAAGCTTTCCTAACAATTTCGAAGTAGAGGCCACTTCCATCCTTATTTGTAAAATCTTTCCATTCAGGAGTTGAGATCTCTATTGTTTTAATCTCACTTGCAATACTCAAATTAGACCATGCAAGGAGAATAAGAAATTGTATTAGAAGGTGTTTTGTCTTAACCATAACAATTCAAAGGCTATATTAACCAAATAGTATTGACAAGAAGGTACGCGCCACTTTTTCAAGATATCAGTATGTTAGATGGATTAATTTAGTTTTAAAAACTTTTCGATCTTCTTTAACTTGGCCTTATCTTCACTAATTCTATCTTTGATTAAGGCCTTCTTCTGTTCAAGATTCTTTTTGAAATTTTCACAAGGCTTACCCTTTTTAATAAAAGAGTCCATCCCACGTTTAATCTCACTTAGTGTAAAGCCCAATTCCTTTGCACTAGAGATAAAACGAATCTCTTTCAAGTTTATCTTTGTATAGATCTTATAACCATTAATATCTCTTTGCGGAGGTGATATTAATGAGATCTTCTCATAATAACGAATCGTATCTCTTGATAAACCACTAATATTTTCAAGTTCAGAAATATTCATATTTTCCCTTTACTGTGGAGTTACTCCACACCCTATTATAAATTCAAAGGAGCTTATATGTTAATAACTCAAGTACGAAATGCAACAATTTTGATTAGCTACAAAGAAAATCTTATTTTAGTCGACCCAATGCTTGCTAATAAAGGCATACTGCCGCGCCTTCGCTTTTTTGGCTCAAGCGTAAAGAACCCAACAGTTGAACTTCCGGAAACGTTTCATCAGCAAAAGGGACAGATCACTCATGCCTTAATTACTCATTGTCAAAAAGGGCATTTCGATCATCTTGATAGTGCCGGTAGAAAATTTTTAAGAAGAAAAAATATTGCTACATTTGCGACTCAAAAAGATGCAAAATACTTAGAGTCAAAAGGAATCAGATCATGGCCACTTGAAAAAAAAGATAAATTCTTTGATGGTTCAATTCGTCAAATTCCGGCCAAACACGTAAGAGGCTTTCTCTATCCTTTCCTTGAGCATGGAGTTGGTTATTTTATTAAATTACCAAATCAACCTTCTCTCTACCTTATGGGAGACACTGTTCTTACACCTCGAATTATCGAGTTTATCAAACAAGAACAACCTGACTATATCGTAGCGCCAACAGGAGTTGCCCAATTTGATATTGGCTCACCACTACTTCTTCCTAAGAAAGACATAAAGAAATTAATCGAGATAAGCACAGGAACAATCATTGCAAACCACATGGATGCTCTTGATCATTGCCGATTATCACGAAGGGAATTAAAGGAATTAATAGGTAAAGAAGCAAGTAAGAGAGTCATCATTCCTGAAGATGGAGAGACTATTAAACTAAATTAGGGGGGCGAAATGCCCCCTACTTCTTTATCAGCTCAATCACTTTTAGAGTTGCTTCTTTGGCAGATGCGGGATTTTGCCCTGTAACCAATCTTTCATCGACGATAACATTTTCACTCCAGGCCTTACCATAGATATGCTTTCCACCTCTTTGAGCAAGCTTTTCTTCTAGTAAGAAAGGAATGATATCGAGTTGCTCAATCAATGCCTCTTCTTCTCTTGTGAAAGCGGCGAACTTCTTCCCATCAATAAGATACTTTCCATTTGATAATTTGATATCTGAAAGCGCGGCCGTTCCATGACAAATTGCTGAGACAACTCCTCCCATTTCATAAAGCTCTTTTGAGATGCGATTGACTTCTTTATTATTGGCGAAGTCCCACATCGCTCCAGAGCCGCCACTATAGATCACAGCTGCATAATCTTTTGGATTAATTTTTGCGAGAGGAATTGTGCGAATAACCTTGGCCATAAGACTCGCATCTTTTAAGAAGCGATCATTATAGCTGTCCTTTTCGGCAAAACTATTCATATCAATCGGTGCACTTCCACCTTGTGGGCTGGCGATATCAACTTTAATACCGGCCTTAATTAATTCGTAATAAGGATGTGTTAATTCCGGTAACCAAAAACCTGTCTTCTTGCCAGTATTACCTAATTTATCGTGGCTTGTGACGACAATTAGAACCCTTTGATTTGTTTTGGCCAGAGTATTAGTTCCTAGACCAAGAGTAAGTAGTAAAGCTGAAATTTTAAATAACATACGCATATTTTCTCCTTTATCGTTTGTTGATTATGGAGTTAATATAGCGTGGCCATTTTTTGATTTCCTTTACATAGGTTGAAAAGTTGTTTTTTTTAAGAACGTGATGCCTTTTCTAACCACAATTCGCCTTTCTGGCGCATTTCTTCATTTCGTGCAGGATGCTCTGGATAGTAGATCTTGTCATTGTCAGGCTCACACTCCCCTGCACAAAGATAGTAGATGTAGTCGCTAGATTTATTAATAAGAGTGTGGGCAACACCTGAGCCGGCCTTGAAATCAATGCCAGTAAATGGTTTAACTACAGTTTCCTGGCCATCTAAGTAGACATGAGGCTCACCTTCAAGGACAAAGACAAATTCCTCTTCCACAGAGTGAGCATGAGGCCATGACGTTCTCTTCCCCACAGGAACTCTTTCAAGCCAAATTGCGATATTCTTCATCCCAAATTTTCGGCTTAAGCAAACACCATTTGAGAACGTTTCAGTATCTCCTGGATAAGAAAAGCTATCATTCGTTAGGTTATCAAATCCGTTATAGACCTCAATAGAGTCATCTCTTAAGCTCTCATCAAATGTACCAGGCAGTCCATCATGTCCCCCTAGAACTTGTTTGGGCATATCGTCCCACCACTTATCACCACACTCAGCTTTTAAACTTAGATCTAAGTGAAAGTGGTATTGGTTATCAGGTTTAGTTCGATCCCCTGAAACAAATAGCTCACAAGGAGAATCATAATTATTGATAAAGCAGTGACCAACACCTGTTCCCGCAGGAAAGCCGATGCAGTCACCTTTGCTCATTTTTTTAATCTTTCCATTTAACCAAAGATCAATTTCGCCAGAGATCACATAGACAAATTCTTCTTCTAAGCTTTCTGCATGAGGCTCAGATGTTCGATACCCCGGAGGAATTTTAAAGTAATGTGCCGCTACTCTTTTTAAATCAAAGTGCTTTGACATATTTGCATTTGTTCCACCAATCTTTAATTCTTCATTAAAGTGATCATCATTGATCTCTGTAATATCAACAAAGTGTCCCACATCTTTCAAATCTCTTTCCAAATCTCAATCCTAGTTAAACTAATTTCTCTTAGTATAACCGAAACAGAAAACTTTAGAAATTAATGCAAGAAAACTTTTGTTCAGCAGTCGCCATTATACTTGGTGATTGGAAGTCAATACGATGATGAAACTTAACGTCGTCATGTAGCCTAAAGCTCTCGCCCCCACAAATATTAACAATAGAATCAAGGGCCATTTCAAATGCATCAAGCTCAGCATGCTTACCTGCTAATATATTAGCGACTCGTGAATGAGTGTGAAAGTACAGGGCCTTCCCCTTAGCGGTGAAAATATCTTGTGCAAAAGTATTTAGTGATAAGAGCGCACAGGCCATGATAATGATAGATTTCATTTTTTCCTCCATTTAGTTGAACTAATAATGATCAAACTTTATGGATAAGAAAAATAAGTATTAAGTGATTATATAATAAGATTATTTTATTTCTTACCATCGTAGCAACACTATATCCAGAGGAGGTAATGGAACCCTATTTCTGGCATTCAAATTGCTCTATATATAGCTAAACTACCTATAATTAAGGGATTTATATGAAGCTTTCACTTATAAATTTGATTAGTTTAATGACAGTGTTTACTTTTAATACACTAGCAAGTGACTGCGATTTTAATAAGAAGAGCATCGACCCTTCAGCTGAGATCATCCGAAATATTAAGCTTATAGAAGTTGCGACAAATGCCCTTCGTATTAAGAGAGGCAATCTTGATATCAATACAGACCTAAGCGAAATTAAAAAGATCGATCGTAGAAAGCAAAAGAATAAGAATTCACCAAAGATATTAGATGCGGTAGGAAGAATTGATATTCGTTTTTCAAATGGAGATAGAGCGAGCTGTTCGGGAACATTAATTGCGGCCAAACCGGGACAATCTAGCCGTACAATTAGCTCCGCTGGACACTGCTTTGGAAATACAAAGACAAAGTCAAAGTATGATATCAAATATATCACATGGATAACGACGACAAAGAGTGGAAAGAAAATCGCAGCAGACCTTACTCTAGAAGACTTAAACCTTGACCATGACAATGCTCTACTTTCTATGAAGTACAAAATTCCATTTTCAACGATTACACCTGCTCTTTATGAGAATGAAGTGGCCTTCGACCCAAGTGATATGATTTTCTATAATGAGAAATCAAAAATTATCGCTGCCGGTTATAGCACTGATGACTACCTTGGAAAGAATGGAGAGGTCTTAACTTACGACGACCAAATTACTTACAACCACCTTAATAGGTCTTTATCAGACGAGTTTAATCACATCTCAAGTATTACTTTTGAAACTGTTTCATTTTCTGGTGCAAGTGGCGGTGCTCTTCTAATCGATACAGATCTTTCAGAGGAAGATATCGAAAACCCATACAAGCAAACATATTATATCGGTACACTCATTCAGGTTGGAGGTAATGGTGCTGAGATATACGGATACAAAAATAGAAGCACAGTGGGAAGTGATATGACAATTTCAAGATCGTATCAAATGCTTAACCCTGAAATTATCAATCATTTGAATGACAAATAATAAATTTAGAGTAATAAAGACAAATGAGTTTTAATGATCACCTGGTCCTCGCCCCTATTCGCGGCGTAACCAACTATGTTTATCGCAATGCCTTGGAGCAGACCTTTTCTGGCGCTGATAGTGCCATCGCTCCTTATATCGTGACGAAAGAATCAAATGAACTCAATGAACGTCAACTCCACGATGTTCTTCCCGAAAAAAATCTCATTCCTACAACGGCCCAAATTCTTACAAAGGAAATTGATCAATTCCTATATGTGGCCAATATCTATAAAGACTTTGGTGTTAAGAAAGTTAATTTGAATATGGGCTGCCCATATCCAATGGTGGCCAATCGAACAAAAGGCTCAGGACTTCTTCTTCATCCTCAAAAAGTAGAAAAGCTCTTAACAGGAATTAAAGAAAAATGTCCCATCGAATTTACGGTTAAGATTCGCCTTGGGCGTGAGGATGTCTCAGAAATTAAAGAGATCATTCCCATGATTAATAAATTAGAAATTAATGATTTCACAATCCATGCTCGCTACGGAAAACAGATCTATGTTGGCGGTGTTGACCTTGATGCTTTTGAAGAGTGCCTACCTCTTTTAAATACACCTCCTTGCTATAACGGTGACATTAATACAGTTAAAGACTTCAAGACTTATAAGGCAAGATTTCCGCAGATTAATCGCTGGATGGTAGGACGCGCGGGCCTTTCAAATCCTGCCCTCATGGCACAAATCAAAGGCTCAAAATTTAATGAGCAAACTTATCTCGCAAAATTCATTGAAATGCATAAGCTTATGACTGAAGAATACCTCTCAATGGATAATGCCAAATCAGACTACCTACAAAAGATGCGAGGCCATTGGCTCTACTTCAAAGATATCTTTGAAAACGAGCACAAGGTTTACAAGAAAGTGAAAAAAGCAAAATCCATCGAGCACTACAATGATGTTGTTGAGTGGATCTTTGAGCAGGATCTTAATCCTGACTTTTTGGATTAATATGTTTTCATCATCTAAGCAACTGAAAGCTTATTTAAAGGAGCTTTTGATAGTGGCGTTGATCCATTCAAGGAACCTTTTCGTTAAACTTGGTAAAGAAAAAGCATCTAGAACTATTTATTGAATTAACTCCAAGATAAAAAGTACCCAGCAATCATTAGAAGCCAACCAACAAAGTAAAATAAAGAGTTCTTTTGGTCCATAAGATCACAACCAAATGAGATAAGCTTTTTGTTCTTTATTATTGAAAATTTGGCCTTTAGAAAAAGTCCTAGGCCAATAAATGAAATTATGAGTCCCCAAAGATTAGGTTCTTTGTCTTTAATGTATTTTAGATAATATAAAATGATAAGCAGCGGAATTGTCGGAGCAACCAGAGCGGCATGTATTTTCCCAATAAACGTTTGTGTATACTTATATTCCATAGACTCCTCTAGAAGAGAAAGCGGATAAAGACAATAATTAGAACTATAACAAATAGCCATAGCTCCCAAAGATTGAAAATTAATTCAATCATATCTTTTTTAAATTCATCTTTTGATTCGGGCCCAAATCTGAACTCACCGTCTTTCATAAAGATATTTTATCATAGATTCGCACTGTCTAAGTTTCTGAAATCAAAGCATTACCCAAATTCGACTATAACCACTCTTGCCCAATCCTTCATTGGCTTCTAAGGGTAATTACCTAGAACTTTAAATGAGAATTAGTCGAGAACTGTTTTAAAGTTTATCAGCTATTAACTTAGCTGTTTCATTTAACTTGTCTCTTGATGACTCATCAGGATCAGTGCCTGAAAAGCCCATTCGATGACCGTCACCTGTGAACCTTGGCGCTATGTGAAGATGAGAATGTGGAACTTCTTGGCCTGCGATTTCTCCGTCAGAAAGAAAAAGGTTCGCTCCCTCGCAAGATATGTCAGACTTCTCTATGGCCTTTAGTATATTTTGAGCTACTTTAAACATCTCTCCGACCATATCACTATTTACGTAAGAGAATCTCTCATGGTGCTCATTAGGGATAACCAGTACATGCCCTTTATTAATCGGATTGAGGTCCATGAATGCCGTGACCTTGTCACTCTTGTAAACAAAGCTAGCATCAGCTTCACCTTTTAGGATTTTACAAAATATGCAGTTATTCATTACAGCTCCAAAAGATTAACTTTGATTTAAGGTACCTTTGCATTGACCTTGCGAGAGGAAAGCACAGGAAAAGCTTCTCAAGCTGCTTCAAATAATATAAAAACATCTTACTAACTTCTAGATTTTAATATATTCCATCAATAGTATGATCATGGATAGCTTCTTCTAACTTTTTTAAATCATCTATTGCCTCAAGAAGAGCTTTAATAACTCTCCCCTCTCCAAAAGCTAACCTAGACGCTGTTTGTAACTCCTGAACAATGCTCTTCGCTTTTGAAAGTTCGCTAGACGCACGAATACCATCTCCGCCGGCGACCATACTCATTCCTCTTCGAATGCCCCTCTTGGCAACATTAATCTTATGCGTAAAGCGATCCTGAACTTTCAATAAGTCGAAAGTATTTTCATATTTAGTTACACTTTCATTTGCAATCTTAATCAAATCTTCTAAACAGTCTAGTGTTAATAAATTTTCGTATTTTAGTGTAATTTTAGTTTCAGGGTTTGCCTCTGGAGGAATAATGATTTCGCTAACATCTAAGTAATATACATCTTCGTTTTTATCGATCAAGTCGACATATACAATAATCACAGGCAAAGGAAGTGCATTCCAGTAAAATATATCCTTACATTGAACTTGTTTATTTCCATCTTTTTCTGACGACTTCACTTGAACTTTAATAAACTTACCTAGACTTTTATCCTCTTTAAAAAGCTCTATTTCACCGTCAATTCCGATATCAGTAAACTTCAAAGGCCTATATGCACACTTAAGATTTTTAGTTACAGTATAGCCAACTAAAAACTCTCCTGAGTCACCGATTAGATTTACCTTCTTTTCCATTGTTTCCCCCTCCTGTTTTACTACTGCATGAATATAATTTTGGTTCCAGGTGCCTTTTCGTTGACCTTGCATACAAAAAACACTTGGAACGTTAATTGTATTTTACTTAAATCTACTGAAAGAATTAACCTGTGAGCAAACTCCAAATTATATGCCCCTCATTACTATACGAATCATCAACCAATTCTCAATTATTGGGTTTGTTATTTAATCTTTTTCCAAACTCTTCTCTTTGTTTATTAAGTTCATCTTCATGAATTTGATGAAGCCACTCTTTGGGAACACTGGAAGCTATTTTTATACCAGAAGACAGCTCTAAATTTAAGGAGTCAAAAGATTTATCAAGATTTTTGGCATTACCTGTATAAGCCTCACTACCCAAATATACAAAATAGACTCTTATTGCAAAAATCCTTATTTGTTGATCCGACGAGGAACCTGCTTTTATAGACTGAGCAATTACCTCATTAAAGCTAGTTTCACCTTTTAAGCTTAGCTCTGCAAAAAGTTCAGCAATAAAAATAGTTAAGCTATCTTGAGAATTAAAATCAGAACCTTCTAAAATACGATTTAAAAGTAATTCCTTTCTTTTGTCATCATGATCATTAAGCAAATAGTCTCTAACAATAATGGTAGAGTAAGTAATCCCTTTGTAGTTAAGTAGTAAAAAATATATTAACGCACTGTTGAAATCTTTATAACTTATAGCCTCACATTGCTCAAGATAAAGAAGGATTGCCTGAACACCAACCGAAGGAAGTTTTTTTAAGGTCAAGAACATTCGAAAGTTTCCATCAAAAGATAAGAGCGATATTGCTTTTCTTTCGACAATATCAAATATTTCCAGATATTCCTGAGTGACAACATTTTGAACTTCAATCTGTCGTGTTCTTGAGTTAAGGTCAACAGGAATGATTTTACAGCTATCTATAAAACTTAGGATTTCATCAATTACATTAATCGCACTGTTTACTTGCTCCTGCGTTATTTCCTCTCTTAACATTTGGCCATTATGATAGGCAATTGTCATAATTTCACCATGTGACATTTTAAGCTTTTCTTTTGATGAAACAAGCTCTGCCTTTGTACTTGTTGTAACGGCAAAGTTAAGGCTTGACCCCTGAACCTTTGAGAGGATATTCGCACTAGCAAAAGATATAAGAGCTGTTGAATCTATTAAGATATCCATATTAGGATCATATTCATTTAGATGGTGAAGCTCCTCTTTTATTCGCTTTTGGTCTGCAAAATCTGCACGCAATCCACCATTTCCAAGAAGGAATGACCACATTTCATACATATTCCTTCCTAGAGCAACAGATAGATATGATACAGGCATATTTTTGTTTTTATAGATATCAAGTATTTGATCACAATATTCTGACTGCTCTTTGAGCATGGCCTTTATCTTATCAATTTCTAAATTACCCTCTTCATCAACAACTCTCATAGGACGAAGTAAATTACTTTCTGGAAAACGATTATTAAAGTTTTTCATTATATCTTGATAGAAAGTAATATTTTCTTCTGAGCAAATGACTAGATTATTTGGTTCTTTCTGACTTACAGTTTGAAAAACAAGAAAGAAGTTAAATTGTGCTTCAGCCACGGTAAAGGCTTGTTTTGCGGCGACTTTGGCTTGCATTAGAGCTTTTTCATACTTACCTTTTGACATAAGAAGTTGGGAGAATCTGATTCTTGCCTCATAATCTTCTGGAGATAAGTTAATATATCGATCATGAATATCAAGAAGTTTTTCGATATCTCCTTTTTTGTATAATGCAGTAATATAGTTATGCAAAAATTGCTTTTCATTAGGATTGTCATTAACTATTTTTTCTAAAAGAAGTAAACATGCATCTAAATCACCAAGGTACAAGAGAGCATAGGCTTTGAATGCTTGAAACTTTCCGACATCCTCTTCCGGATCCCAAGAATCCACCTTCTTAATAATTTCATTATATTTCTTTAGCTCATAGAGTGTATTTAGATAGTTATATATTTCTGATTTTGGAGAATCTCTAACAATAATTTTTTCATAAATAGACTCAGCCAATAAAAAGTCCTTTAAATCATATAAGGCAAATCGTGCGTAGGATACTTTTAACGCTACATCAATAGGGTTAATAGCAATCCCCTTTTCATAAATGCTTTTGGCCTTCTCTAAATCCTCTGCCGAGCTGAGTTTCTCTGCATGAATCAAATATATCCAAGTTGAACCAGGATATCTTTTTTCAAGTTTATTATAGTTATCCAACAAAAAATCATTATCTTTCGTAACCTCCCATAAGTGCGCAAGGACTTTGTCTTTTTGTTCTACATCAAGGCCAATCAATTCGACTTGCTTTTCAAATTCGTAAAGGTAGTCTAGATCATTTGTTTTCTCAGCAGCACCAATTAGAGTAAAGAATCCTTCAAACTTTACGATCGTTTCAAAATCAAGTAATTTAAATAAATTTAGAGTCTCGACAAAATCATTCTCAAAGAAACAGCATTGAGCGGTATTTATAATTAGTTGTGGTTCTTTGACTCCCTTTGCAATTGCAAGCTTTGCAAGTGGAATAATTTCATTTCTTTTCTTGAGAAGATAGCCACAATTCACAAAACAAATTATAGCAACTTTTGCATCAACTTTTTTGAAATTGGTTACGTTTTCAAGTTTAGACTTAAGAGCATTATAACTAACCTCAATATATAGCCTTGATTTTCCTAAGGTTTTAAATGGGTCACCATTTTTTTTTGTTTTCTCTTGAAAGTAGGACAGAATGTAGTCTGTGGCGCTTCCGACAAGACGCAAGTCACTACTTTTATCATTAATTACTTGAAAAGCTAATTCAAGAACCTTGTCATCAACTTCACCTTTATGTGCCAATAGTTTTATGTATTTGTACTCCTCGACTTCTTTATTTCGGCATTCTTCAATTATTTTTTTTGCTTCTGAAATATTGTTTCTATTCAGTTGAATAATTGCTTTAATGTGGCAAAGAACATCTTTTCGATCGTTTGACAGAACAAACGTCTCAGTATGCTTAAGCGAATTTAAAACATGATCAGCCTTATCAAGCTGACTTAAGTTTGTTAGTAGTGCAGAATAAAGAACTCTTGAGTAAGTTGTTTTTACCTTTTCATCTAATTCTTGCTCGTAATACTGAATACCATTCTCCCAGTCACTTTGATCCCCCGTTATATATAAACTCAAAGTTAAGCATAAGACTTTATCTAATAAAGCCTCACTCTTCTGCTGAACCTTTGGTAAGAGAAACTTTCCTTTCGAAGTACCTTCATTTATATTTTTATCAGCCCTTAGTTTTTCTAGCTCTTCAATTTTTTCAACAATTACAGCTTCATCAGCTACTTCATCAAGATCACCGCCGGTAAAATAAGGCTCATTTGAGTTCAGGGGACTAGAAGTAAGAGCCGAGATAGTGCCCCCCTCCTTACCCGCAAGCCTTTCCAACTTAATTAATTTTTCCAAAACGATATCCATTTTAGATGATTCAGCTTCTTGATTACCAATAATAGTCTCAAAGCTGGTCTCAGTATTTAACTGATGAGAGGCTGTAATAACGGCTGAAAATTGAGGAGATTCAATTAAATTAATTCTAAGGTAATAACAAAAATGCTGCGCAAAGTAATCTGAATAATGTCTTCTTGTTGTTTCGTTTGAATGATAGATTAACCCTTCATCGAAAATTACAGACTCTAATTTTTTTATAAATGATACCTTTGAGTCTTCAACCTGATCCCAACCTTGAGCGATCTTACGAATCTCACTCAAAAAGTCATTTACGTCAATTTCAATAACCTCTTTTGTCTCACAAATTTTTCTCTGAGCCGAAGCAATCGCTTCTCTAAGCAGCTTATCTAAATCTATATTTTCGGTCGTGATATACTTAAAGAGCAAAACTAAACCCTTTCCAGTAAAAGTGCCAGCAGCTTTCTTTAATGCAATCGCTTCAATTACCATAATTCCTCACATATTTTTTAGTCGTTATAGCTTTCCACCAATACCCTTAAACGTCTCAACAAACGCTGAATATTTTTTTGGGATACACTCTCTTTCTTAGTTTTATACTGAGGGTTAAGAGGACTCATTTTAGGTAATGTTGTTTTTTTGGTTCCTGGTGCCTTTTCACTGACATTGCGTAAAGAAAAAGCACCTGGAACTTATTTTAATGTATGTGTATATTTAAGTTCAATTATTTTTTTACTTTAACTTGGGTGCTTTTCAAAAGAAATCTTTTAACCCACGTTTTCTCACTCTTGTTCATATTAGAATAATCAAGCTTATCTATGGATATCTTATTTAGGTTATTAGATATAATTGCCTCATAACATGCAGGCTTTTTAGTGTCATCTAGAGAGTCACATTTTAATATTTCGACTAGGCTCACTTCTAATGTAGCTGTCGTAACATTTTTTTCAGAAATATCATATGCTCCCTTAGCAAGGAATACAAAACCAAGAAGAACTAAGAAGAATGAGCCAAGTGCTGGAAGTTTAATGTTTTTGACGTTTATATCGTAGTCATCCTTTGTTGCTTGCCCAATAATTCCAGATATTGTTAAGAAACATGTTAATAATGCAACAAAGAAAAGTATGATTGCTAAAATATATAAAAATGAAGAACCTGCTCCTTCCCCTCTAAGTTGCATCAAGGCTGTAGCTGCAGCTAATCCTGCTGTCGCAATTGTAATCATACTACTCATACCATTTGAATAGATATCAATGTCTTTCTTATCCTTCATAATATACCTCATCACCAAAAGGGAGGGCATGGCTGATCTGTAATTTTGCCCCACACTTTCTCTTTAAACTCTCTACTATCTCTCATTGTTAATTTAGTAACTCCATTACTATTACTGGGCACTATTTCCTCAATTACTCTAGAAACCAATGTTTTCATTTCTGATTCATTCATTTGACCGGTAGCTAGTGCAACCTGAATTCTCAATCTTAGAAAATCGAACATATTTTCAGCTTGTTTATAAAATGCATCCGTAAGTTCTACATTTGCTCTGTTTAAAGCAGAGTTCATAAGTTCATCCACTCCTATATTCTGCATACGCTCTTCCATTTGACTTGCAATATTATCATCTAGTAGAAAAAGCAAATAACTAGCTTCTTGATTGATATAGTTAAACACATCATCTTTAAATCTCTCATGCATTAAAATAATTTCATCAACCGAACCTGCTCCTAATACATATCCACACTCAAGCACTTGAGGATAGTCGCTAATTATTTCAGCTCTACTCATCCCTTCAAACTTCTTAACAAATCTAATTAAGCCTAAAATTGCAGTCGAAGCTTCATAAACGAATTTGAAGTCCTTTGCGCTGCCATCAACTATTACTTTAAAAGGATTCGTTGCATAAATTACATCATCATCACCTTTGCCATTTTTCCACATAGACAATCGTCTTAACACACAAGGAAAGCAGTAACCACAGTGATACTCATCTGCTGTTGGTGCCATTAAATAATCTTTGCTTCTCTGCTTTTTTACAGTTTGTTGAATAGTACCTGAATGAGCACAAGAAACAGTCCAATCTATTGCGTCATCAATATTCAGACTGTAACCAAGTTCCAAAACCTCTGCCTTCGTGTATAGTGCTAACTTATTTTTAATATTAATAGTCGTATCTAACCATGTACTAACAACTTCACCAAATAATTTTAAAAATAAAGGATATGCGGTTCTAGTAGAGAATGATGAGGAACGTGCTACATCGAGGGGCAAGTGAACTGCCATAATGCCATTCTCATTTATGTATATATCTTCAAGATTATTTAATTTTGCAATTACACTTGCTATACTCAAAAAATGAAATGAACGAAGTCTTTGACTACTTTCTTTCTCGTAAGGTGTGTCACCAGGATTTACAGCTGTTTGAGAAAAGAAGTTAAATGATCCATTCTCAACGACTCCAAGATGCCCTTGAATCTGGGATAAATTTGCACGATCGTTTGTGTTTATACGGACAAAAATAAGATTCTTATCTTCATCAAGTAATTTTGCAGCTCCTACAAGACTATCTTGGCCACCAGAGAGTAGACAAATATCAGTAGCATTCCTTATTTTTCTTGAGAATTTGTTAGGACGGAATGAAGTAAATTCTTGATCAACATAATCACTAATTACAAAGTTTATGTTATCCGCACCAAGAACGCTAAGTGCCCACTCAAGTTTATCTTTTATTTGTCTGAACGCAGCCGCATTTCTGAGACCTATATGTATGTTTATTCTCCTAACCCACCTTTCTCGCATCTCTCTTGGACACAATTTATCTAAGTTGAAAATCGCAATAGAAACATCCACGAGATCCCGAACCTCATCTGTAGCATTTCCATCCTGAGAAGTTAGCTTTACTGATCGACAAATATCATTCCAATATCTGCCATCTTTAGCATAAGGGAGATAAATATTATTATTGCTAATCTGTAGCTCTAATTTTGACCTGTCTACATAAACATTATATTCACTCATCCGTGACCTCTCCAGACTGCGTAAATATGCTTTTTAATTTTTCAGTAATAGTTCCAGTCTGTGATTGGTTAAGTTTACTCTCAAAATATTGTTCAGAACTAGATAGTACGCGATCTAAAGAGCCTAAATTTGTCAATCCCTTCGTGCCAATATTCATAGGAAGGTCTCGAGAGGCAATGTAGTCTATTATCCTTTTGGCGTAATTTGATGCAAATTTCTTCATAACATCTGCATTGTTTGACATTAAGGCTGTAGATGCTGCTGATAAAGCGATTTCGGCAAAAAAAGAGTTACAGTTATTTATGGCTAATTCCTTTCGTGATGCCAGCATCATATTAAGTACTTTTTCTTCACTTGAAGTATTAGCTGAGATTTGTCTTTCTAGAGATGTGATTACACTTTCAACACCTCTGTCGACAATAACCTCAGAAGCACTAGCGTCGTACTGAGATTCATAAGCAACAACAAGTTTTGAAGTTATATTTTCTATATTCGTAAAATTCCTAATTGAATCTTTAACGTCATTCCACTCATTCCCACCTTCTGAACTAGCTGTAGGAGATGGTTGCGAAACAGATGTTCCCATAATTAATCCTCTATAAAATAATCCATATCAATCTTCTTTAGCTCATATTTAGATTCAAACCTTGGTTCAGGTGCTTTTTCGTTGACCACACATAAAAAAACACACCAATTTTACTACCCATCACAAGCACATCCCTTCGGCTGATAACATTGGTACGTTCTCGATATACAAGAGTTCCCACACGCTTTGCCTTTACGACATACTTTGCAACAAGCACTATTCACTTTATTAAAATTATAATTTTGATGAGACTTCTGATACTGACTTGAACGAGACGTTCCAGAATTGTGGCAATGGTAATCACCAGTCTTTCTATTATTATGGCAGCCTGAAGAATTTGTTCTTCCAGAATGGGCCAAAACATTTATTGAAAAAATAAGAATGATGAATACGATAAAATTTCGAAACAAATTTCTCTCCAAATAAAATATAATGGATCCCATCGCCATTCCCCACCCAAAACTTAACCCTCGTACACCACCATAACCTCAACAATTCCAACCACATACATACCATCTCAAACCACGCCAATAACAAAATGAACACCTTACAATTCCAACCTAAACTGCACCTCAAGATTTTAAAGTCAAAAAAAGTTCAAATAAATTTTCGAAAATGTTAAGCTACTCCTCACACAAAAGAGGATTTTCAAAGTGCCAGAATTACCCGAAGTCGAAACCATCAAATCACAACTCTCACACGTTCTCCCAATGGAGATCGAAGACGTCGTATATTCTGACGTGAGTGATTCGATTGTGAAAGATAAGGACTTCAATCCAAAAGGCATGACTCTTGAGCGAGTGGAGCGCCAAGGAAAAGTTCTGCGCTTTTTCTTCACTGATCAAGACGGAAATGAATGGCGTGCAATTTCAGGTTTAGGGATGTCGGGATCGTGGCGAATTGCCACGGAGGAAATTACAGAAAAGCACACTCATATAAAACTGATTGGAACAAATGCCAAAGGCCCGTTGCACTTGGGCTACATCGACCCAAGACGCTTTGGAGTCTTTCATCTCTACTCTCCACCAAATGAAGCGACTTGGCTTACGCGCTTAGGACCTGATGTTTCAAAAGCAGAGTTCACACTTGAGTATCTTTTGATGCTTAAAAAAGAAAGGCCTAATAAAGTTTTAAAACCGTTTCTTTTAGAGCAGAACTTTTTTTCTGGTGTGGGAAATTACATGGCCAGCGAAATATGCGCCCGTGCGGGAGTTCGCCCAACTCGTCGTATGAAGACACTTACAAAGCTTGAGCTTGAAAAAGTTTTCATGGCAGTAAAGATTGTTTTAGATGATTCTATTAGTACTGGTGGCACGACTTTCTCTGGTGGCTATCAAGATGCGTTTGGAGAAAAAGGTGAAGGTGTAAAAAATCTTGTGGTGTTCTATCAAAAGATTTGTGGACTTTGTAAAGAGACAGAAGTTAAGAAGATCACACTTGCTCAACGTGGGACTTACTACTGTCCTCACTGTCAGAAATAAGACTTACTCCACAATTAGATAATCTTCAATCTTATAGTGATTTAATTGATTTACTAAATAGAGTCTTCCCTTCTTTGTGATGATACGAAAGAAGTCGTTTCCTATTTCAGGGTCGCGAAGTTTTTTTCTAAGACGACTTAAACTCACATCCATTGTGTTCTCACTAGTTGAACCAAAGAGAATATCTGTAAGCTTTCCCTTTTCTCCGTTACCCGCGCGATTGATGAGACGAAAGAGTTCCATGTCAGTTCGGCTTATGATGTGAAAGAGTTTGTAAATTTCCATTAAGTGAAAGCGGCCATAGAGGGCGTCGATAAACTCCTTCTCCCCCATGCTCTTTAGCACACACAGGTTTCCTCCAAGCGGTAGAAAGCGATTAAGGTTTGGCTGAGTAAAGTCATCGATCACATAGACAAATTTTAGAGTGGTATATTTGATTTCTTCAATGAGCTCATCTGGAATTGTATCGAGTTCAATAATAAGAAGTTCTCCAACTCCTGTTTGAGAAGGTAGGACATCTAAGTATTCAATGGTAAGTCCGAACGCTTCTTCAATAGCATCCGCATGAAAGAGTTTTCTCTTATCACTTGTGTATGCCAAAATTTTCATTTCTACCTCTAAGTAATTTTACTTGAAACGACTAGGTAGGAATCTTAATTTTTTCTAATAAATGTTTTGGTATTTCGTAATTCGTTAAACGACTGACCACATAGAGTCTTCCGCTCTTTGTGATAATACGAAAGAAGTCATCGCCGATATTTGGATCACGCAGCTTCTTTCTTAAACGACTTAAATTTACGTCCATCGTACTTTCACTAGTGGAGCCAAAAATAAGTTCACTTAATTTAGACTTCTCTCCATTACCTGCCCTTAGAATAAAGCGAAATAATTCAACATCGGTATGACTAACTAGGTGAAGTATCTTAAACATCTCCATTTGATGAATGCGACTTGTGAGAATTTCCATGAAGTCTTCAAATGGTGTGCCCTTAACAGCAAATAAATTTCCACCAATTGGAAGCAAACGATTTAAGTTGTGCTGCTTAAGCGTATCAACCAGCGTCACGAACTTAACTCTTGTATATTGGGCCATATCAATGAACTCATCAGTGATCTCATCGAGGTCTAAAAGCAGAATTTCTCCAGGGCGAAGGTCAAATGGTAATTCATCTAAATACTCAAACTTGGCACCATAGAGGGCCTCGATTTCCGCCTCCCTAAAGATTTTCTTATGATTAGATGTATAAGCCTTTAATTTTATTGACATAGTAAACCTTACGTATTTGTAAGTAAATAATATTGCCTAAACATATTATCATCATGTTGTACCAATAACAATAGTTGGTAAATAATAAAACTGGAGGTTATGGATGAAAGAAAGAAGAGTGTTTGAGAACATCGCTGAATTAATTAGAGTCAAAAGACGTTCTTTATCACCTAAGGTGTCACAACAAGGATTGTCGTACCGCCTAGGTTATAAGAACGGGCAATTTATAAGTAATATTGAACGTGGGCTTTGCTCAGTACCACTACGTTCACTAAATACTGTATGTAGTGTTCTAAAAGTATCTAAGGAAGAACTTAAAGAAGTACTACTAAAAGACTATGAGCAAACTATTGATAACTACTTTGCAGAAGCTGCCCAAGAAGAGGCAAGCACTATTGTAGAAGCGAGGGACGCTTCTTCAAAAGATAAGGAACGAAAGGGAAATTTTGAATTTGCCAGCAGTTTAGTAATCTAAGTAAGTCACTAGGAAAGGTGACTAAATTCCCCTCAGGTGTACTTAAAAAGCACTTCGATTCAATATAATCTGAGTACACCTGAGGAACTTTTTTCAAATTGAGAATAATAGGCCATAATGCATACACATAAAAGTACACGCATACGAGGTCTAAATGGAAACTCAATCCCCATTACAAAAACTAATCAATCATTTTAAAAATAAGCGCGGCCAAATTTATACGGCCTCGTTCTTTTCAGTTTTAAATAAAGTATTCGACATTGCTCCTCCCCTTTTAATCGGCCTTGCCGTTGATACAGTCGTCAAGCAAGAAGACTCATTTCTTGCAGGCATGGGAGTGACAGACAAAGTTGAACAAATCTACATTCTAGGTTTTCTCACATTTGTGATTTGGGCCCTGGAGTCATTATTTGAATACTTATTAAAACTATGGTGGCGTGGACTGGCCCAAGAAGTTCAACACGATCTTCGTATGGAAGCCTACGATCATCTTCAAAACTTACACATCTCTTTCTATCAAGATAATAACTCTGGGAATTTAGCGACAATTCTAAATGACGACATCAACCAACTAGAGCGCTTCTTAGATGTTGGGGCCAATGATATTATTCAAACCCTAACAACAGTTGTCTCTATCGGTGGAATCTTCTTTTATCTTTCTCCGCAAATTGCCCTATTATCATTAACACCTGTCCCATTTATTCTTTGGGGAAGTTTCTACTTTCAAAAGAAGGTACAACCTCGCTATCAAAATGTTAGAAGTGAAGCCGGACTACTTGCGAGTATGCTTGTAAATAATATTGCAGGGATGATGACGATTAAGTCATACGTTGCTCAAAGATTCGAATATGACCGCTTAGAGAAGCAATCAAATCAATATGCTAAGGCCAATAAAGATGCCATTCGCGTCTCTTCTTCTTTTAGTCCAATCATTAGAATGGCCGTTCTTTGTGGATTCCTCTTCACTCTAATCATCGGTGGTATCGATGTTCTTGATGGTAAGCTAGAAGTTGGTTCTTACTCTGTTCTAATCTTCTTAGTACAACGACTACTTTGGCCACTAACAAGACTTGGTGAAACTTTTGATCTTTACCAAAGGTCAATGGCCTCAACATCTCGAGTGATGGAGCTAATTGAAACAGAAGTTAAAGTAACTGATGGTGATAAAGAGCTTGAAGAATTTAAAGGAGCTGTTGAATTTAGTGGTATTAACTTTAAATACGATGAAGAAGACAACACTGGCCTTAAAGATATCAATCTTAAA
This sequence comes from Halobacteriovorax sp. RT-2-3, assembly GCF_047085075.1. NCBI lineage: Bacteria > Pseudomonadati > Bdellovibrionota > Bacteriovoracia > Bacteriovoracales > Halobacteriovoraceae > Halobacteriovorax > Halobacteriovorax sp. RT-2-3. The sequence goes on from NZ_JBKIYF010000001.1 coordinate 1,079,306, forward strand.
ATTGAAGAAGGACAAACTATTGCACTTGTTGGGCCAACAGGCTCAGGAAAGTCCACAATGCTTAAACTTCTTCAGCGTTTTTATGATCCACAAATTGGTTCCGTTAATTTTGATGGCCACAATATTAGAGAGCTAAAGCAGAATTCACTGCGCTCTCACATTGGGTTTGTCTCACAAGAAACTTACCTCTTTCATGGGACTGTCTTAGAAAATATCATCTACGGCTCGCAAGGAGCATCTGAAGTTGATGCCATGAGGGCCGCAAAACTTGCAGAGGCACATGACTTTATCGAGCTTCTACCTAACGGCTATCAGACAATCGTTGGTGAACGCGGCCAAAAACTTTCAGGTGGTCAAAGACAGCGTATTGCCATTGCACGTGCCATCTTAAAGGATCCGAAACTTTTCATTTTTGATGAGGCCACAAGTGCCATTGATAATGAAACAGAAGCGGCCATTCAGCGCTCTCTTAAAACAATCACAAAAGGACGCACTACTGTCATGGTTGCCCATAGGCTTTCAACAATTATTCATGCGGATCAGATTTGTGTTTTAAATGAAGGAAAGATTGAACAACGTGGAACTCACGAAGAACTTATCGCTCAAGAAGGTCTTTATAAAGCACTATGGAGTGTTCAGACAGGAACTGCTTAGAAAGCAAATTTTAGAAAGCAAACTTCAAAGACGAATAGATGGTGTCGTTAGCTCGGTAAGCCGACCAATAAGAATTCTTATTTGGCGACTTAATCAGCTCGGCACCTAAATTTAAACTAGCAGCACCACGCCAAAAAGCATAAGTCGCTTCAGCCTTTAGGATGATATCATCGCGATCAAAGTCATACTTTAAATCCCCCATCACATTGATGAAGTCATTAAAATAATAACGCCCACGCATACCAAGAGCATTACTCCACTTCGCAGTATCAGAGAAGAAATCATCTGATCCACGCTCATTATTTGTCAGAAGGTTGATATAGTTTAAAGAAAACATATAGTAACCTTGATTGACGTTAAATGAGACAGAGGCGTAACTTTCTTTTTCGTAGTTAGGCTCAATATTGAAATACTCAGATTCGAATTTCTTATTTTCTTCACGGCTAAAGTCAACAACCTTAAAGTCGTTTCCAAAAGTCGCCGTCGGATCACTCATATCAACACCGGCAACCATTTGCACGTCACCTAACTGCTGCTTATATTGAATTCCATAATAAAGATGGTGGTTAACAACCGGTGAAGCATCAACTGCAATAACGTCGCGATCTTGGTCAAAGCGAGCATCAGCATTCATCTGAAGACTATTTTGTGGCTTATAGATAAAGAAGGCCGAAAGCTCAGAACTCTTTTGCTCATTCGTTCCAGAAAGTCTAAAACCAAGAGACTTATTCTTTACAACATCATTATAGATATTAGGCATATCGATCGTGTAATAAAGAGGAAGAACATTTCCTTCAAGCACAGTGTACTTTGGTGGAAGTCTTACCCACTCACTCTTACTCGACACATTCCCATCTTCAATTTCAAGCCCTGGATTCATTCCTGGAACAAAGAAGTATGAGAAGAAAACTGAAAAATTTAAATTCTTATTAAATTTGCGATCGTATTGAATACCAACTAGACCTTCTTTCTTTTCAGAAAGTAAGTAGAAACCTTGGTTTGGATTTAGAGTACTAAGTAGCCAGTAATCTTCGTTCTCATTCCATCTAAGAAGCTGGCGGCCAAGAGAGATACGATTATCTTCATCTTTAAACTCAATATAAGCTTCAGGCATTGAAAAGTTGAAAGCAGGCTCTTTTGTAACATAGGCCCTAGCAGCAAATTCACCATAAACCTTACCATTCCACGCTCTTGTCTCGTAATTTCCTTCGATTTGGGCCCAGTCGTCATACTCAGACTTTTTAGCTGGGTCATTTAATCGTTGAAATTTCTCATATGACACACTTCCATCTAGCTGTGCGTAGACAGCAAGGCCAGAAAGCGACACGCATAGTAATGTAATTTTTTTGATGAATTTATTCATTAAAGTTAATTAAATCAGAAAAGATTCGTAAATAGAAGTCTTTAACTCGGATTTGGTATCTATTACCTTGGGTGTTAACACTTTTGACAGTATAGTGTTAGGAATTGTGCACACTTTTAACGCATTACGTAAAAACATTTCAAAATATTCGGTTATTCCTTTTCATTTAACTAGAAATTTTCTAGAATTTGGGTGAGGGAATTATGATTAAACACAATAAGTTATTGAAATTACGAGATTTCATTACCTACCTTCTGGTAGCACTACTAGTTTCGTCTTGTGGTTTCGTCAACGATGACCCTGTCGAAGGTGCAGACATCGCCGAGTATGACGGAATTTCAGCTAGTTGCAAAATCGACACGGATCGTATCAAAAAATTATTCGAAGTTAATATCGAAAAAGACCTTAATTGCGTTCAAGATACACTAAATAAATTCAAATATGTTGAGTCCAGAGATAATCGTTTCTTCTTCCGTGAAGATATCGTGAAATTTGCTCGCAAGTATATGGATAACCCAGCAGGTTCTGCTGACGATATTATAGAAGGCCTTGATCTTCTTTTTAAATTAAACACTCTTTTACAAAGAGATATTCCGGGACAAATGTCTCGCACGAAAATTGATTCTTTCTTTCAAATCCTAAAAGAGTTTAACCGTTCAGCTGTTAAGATCGTTGCAACAGTTAAAGACCTACAAGATGTTAAATCAAAAGAAGATTACTATAAGACCTCTGCCATCTTAAGAGCACAGGCCGATGCGTTTTCTTCAAACTTAAATGAAATCCTTCAACAAATTCCTGGACCTGCACAGGCCATCGATATTCAAAGTCTAATCCTCGACATTACAAGAGACCTAAAAGACTTCAAACTTGGTAAGGAACTTCTAAACTCTCTTCTATTTGCTAAGAAACTATTTCTTGGTGGTTCACGTATCTACGTTGACTCAGATGAGTTTGCCCAACTTTTTACTTTCTTCCCAGTTTTCCTACAGAATACAATCGATATCTTCTTCCTTAAAAAGGAATACTTCGAAGATGGATCAGAATACTTCAACAAGCTTGCTAATAACCTAGAAGAGCTTAAGCTCTATGTTTACGAGCACCAAAAAGAAGAAAATATCATCACGATTGCCGATATCAACAATATTATTGATGAATTCTTTAACGAAGATGATGACTTTATTTCAACAATTCTCGGTACGACTAAAGATACCAACGTTAAACTTAAGTCACTTATTCGTTTTGCAAAGAGAGATCTAATTCGTGGAAACCCAGAAGTTTTCTCTTATGCAGACGTTGAGCTATCTCTTGGAGTTGTTAACGTTGCACTTAGATCTTTTGAGTCAGTAAATGTCTTAAATGATCTAGTTAAAGACATTGAAGAGAAAGACTTCAATAGAAAAGTTGAGATTAAAAAGCAATTCCGTGCCGAAGTTGGGCGCCTAAGTGAGAATGCAAAGAAGTTACTAGACGAAGATATTTCAATCCCTCGTGACCACGAGATGAATGTTCTTAAGTTCGCTAATGATACGATCAAGCTTTATGACATCGACCTAATCGAAGATGTTGTTAAGTCATTTATGGCACTGAAAGTAGTAACAACTGGTGGTAGCCGTGAAACTCTCCTATTCCCAGAGTTAATGACACTTCTGACAAAGACAGATCCACTTGCGGCCCTATTCTTTGACCTTAAGTTTCTTGCAAAGGAATACCTTGAGAAGACTCCACTAGAAAAGAACAACTTTTTCTTAGCTCAAGTTAGATCAGTTCAAGACCTTATTCTAAGTGATCTTGAAAATGACCAAGTAATTACTGTTACAGATATTAATAAGCTAATTGAACAATTCTTTAGTAAGCCAGAAGACCTTGATAAGGGAATCGCCATTAAGAATCTTGTTCTTAACTATAAAGATAATATTCTAAGGCTTGCTCCAGAAATTGATTATCTTTCATTTAAGCAATTTAAATCAACTGTAAATGTTGTTGCAATCGTTTACCGCTACCTAGCATTCCTTGATATGCACATTGAGAATGTTAAGCTATTTAAAGACGAAGACTCAAAGACAGCAAGAAAAGTTATTTCGAGAAAGGAATATGTAAATCAATTCCTTTCGATTAAAACGGAACTAGCTAATTACCTACTGGATAAAGACTTTGTTAACCAAGATGGTCTTATCAAGTCACTTATTGCTCGTCTTAAAGAATCAAGCGGAATGTTTAAAGAACCATTTAACTGGAAGCTTTACTCAGAGGCCATGGCACTTAAAGGTCTAGTACTAGGTGGAAATAACCTTATTCTAAATCGTGATGATCTTTATTATTTAACTGAGAAATCAGAATCTCTAGCAGAAGTACTTTATGATGCCTTCTTTACGGACTTCTCTGATGATACTCAATCAGTTCAAAATATTGCAAAAGTTCTTGAGCTGCTTCGTAAGACTCGCTCAATCTTCCACCCTATTGAAGAGAAGAAGAATTATTTTACAGCAAAAGAGATCCTTTCATTTGGTGATGAGCTAATTAAAGAGCTTAATCGCAAGTCGGATAATCCAAAGGATGAAAGTGAACTTCTTAAAGTTTCAAATTTTAAGCGTACACTAATCGACTTTACTCAGCGTATTTTTGATCCAATCCCTCGCTCAGAGCTGATGTATCCAATTCCATGTAAACCAAACCCAGCTTACGATGCCGATAAGCAAGGTAGTTCTAAGTGGATTTGTTCAGAGCTTGATCCTCCGGGAAGTGAGAATTTTGACCTAATGATTACAAGTGATGCTGTTAATCGCATCCTAGATATTGCAGATAGTGCTTTTGAGACACTTTTATTCTCAGACTCAACTTTCCAATTCTTTGACGAGAGAATGAATTCGCCTAAGCCACTTTATATTGATCGTCGTGAGTACCCAACGGAGAGAGAAGTTCCAGAGTATAAGTACATCACTAAGAAATCATATGTTGTTCTTATTGAAGAGTTTACTAAAGTTGCTCGTGACTATCGCTACTTTAGAAATAAAGACGGATTCCCTACTTATCAGGCGAATATCGTAAGAAACAAGACTGGTTTCAATTCGATCATGCTCTTTAGAAATGTGCTTCCACACATGCTAGAGGGTTATAAGACAGAGGGTGATACAACTCCTCCAAGACAGTCAAAAGGTTTATCAGATAACCAACTTAACAACGCACTAGTTGGACTTAAGGCCGCTCTTGAAGAAATGGGACTTTGGACTGAAGACTTTAAAACTTTTGGTGAAAATATTCTTCTTCTATCGGATCTTTTCCAGGCAACTTCTGGTGGTGACCTATTCATTAACCTAGATGAAGTAAGTGAGTTTATCGAACTTATCTTTACTGCAGCTAAGATCACGACTCTTTTAGAAGAAAATCTTTATGAGAAGAAAGAGTGTGACACTAGAGTTGATGAAGCAGGCTTCTCAGTAATGGACTCAAAGTGTATTCGTACAAAATTCTTTGATAAATTATTTGGTGAGAGCGAGCTGAATCTTTCAAAATACTTCCCTCGCCTGAAAGAGTATGTAAAGAACAACAGCAGAGAGCATGTTGTTGAATTTATCAAAGGTGTTGAGATCTTCTCAAGAAGTGTTGAAGATGTTGATAAGATTTGGTGGAGAAAGAAAGACTTCACACTTGTTATTGGCGCAATGTTAAATATCGAATCGACTTATATTCGTTTTGATAGAAATGCAGATAATAAACTAGACCGCGGTGAATTAGATCGTGGTTATAAGGATGCATATAAGAACGCAATCATTAGTATTGCTAAACTAAAAGGTAAATTAAAGACCTTTGGACGTACAGCATTTTTCTACCTATTAAAGTACCATAAAGACCCAGGTGTAGTTAATATCGCTTGGACTCACGTATGGTTTAAGAAATACTTCAATGATTTTGAGGCCAAGCGTCTTGATATCAGTGAGCTATTGAGATTCTTAGTTGACAAGCGTAAGCCAGAAGATCCTTCTATTATGTTTAAAGAAGAATTAGCTGCTTGTGCTCTAGGTAGATCTGACGTTGATGAAGATGAGCTAAACGAGATTTTCAAAGGAATGAGTATTGAAATGATCGAAGCACAAATTAAGAAATGTCACGCTGACTACGTTCAATCAAACGGAAGTGAAGCATTTTATGGAAATTTTCATTAATCAAACTGTTGCCATCCTAATCGATGGCAACAATATCGAAAGAAGTATTCACAGCGTAACAAATAACTCAAATACCATGGTTAATTTTGATACGCTCATCCCAAAACTCTTAGATAATCGAGGGCTAAATCGCCTCATCTATTTTAGAGAAGGAAAGAATATCTCTTCTAAACTAACAGAGCGTCTGCACAATCACTACTATGGATCAGTAATTCCATGTCATAAGAGTGCCGATATCCCTCTGACAATTAAAGCGACACAGCTTGCCTCGAAGGTTGATACGATTATTATCCTTTCAGGTGATTCTGATTATATCGAATTAGTTCGCCACTTAAGAGCAGAAGGTGTCCGTGTTGAAATCGCCTCAATCCCTGAGACGACTTCGAGCCTGCTTGTTGAAGAAGCAGACTATTATCACGAAATTGATGAAAGTGATTGGTTTGAACTTCAAGGCCAAACAAGACAAACAAGACCTAAGAAGTATAGCAAGAACAAAAGAAACTAAGACTTAAGTAGGTATCGACTTAGACAAAGCTCCGAAAGAGAGTGATCTATTTCCTGTAGTTTATCTTTTAGATCATTTACAGCAACAAGTTCTAGCTCGATATCTTCATCTTCATCAAAATTTTGCTTCCCATCTGGGCGACAATTCTTTGCGAGATAAAAGTGAGCAGTATTGCTCATAAAGGCAGGGTTAACACTTACAGGCCCTAGGCTTTCCCACTCGTCACTAATATAGCCAGTCTCTTCTTCTAGCTCTCTTTTAGCTGCAGCAAGAGGATCTTCTCCGCGCTCAACTGCACCGGCAGGAGTCTCGATTGTGATTACATCTTTTCCAAAGCGATACTGCTTAACAAGAACGACTTTATTGTCTTCGGTAATGGCAACAATATTTACCCAATCAGCAAGACGGATAATATCATAAGGGCCTGCACCAATTGGTTTTGTAGGATGATTGGCAACAATGGTTTCATACAAAAAGATATTTCCGCGGTAAACGTTCTTTCTCTCTTTAATAATCCATTTTTCCATTACGGCCCCTAAAACTCCATTAGCATGGCGGCGTCATTTGCCTTTGTCGCCTCTAAGATTTTCTCATTTGTGCGATCTCTTAGTTCAAGATACTTAATGAAAGCATCTTTTCCAATTTTTTGAAGTAGTAGATCGTCATACTTTTTTTGAATTTCACGATCAAACGCCATTTCTTCTTCAGTTGGATTATAAGTATAGTTTTCACCATACTTTTCTTCTAATTGATCATGCATTTCTTCAAATGCAGAAACCTTATCATTGAAAAGACCCTCTCTCATACTGAGGTAATCTTTATATTCTTTCTCAGTAAGCCCAAGGTCATTAATAAATAACTCTTTTACATTTGTAAGCCACTCTTCTTCAAGGCGATCAAATTCTTCTTCTTTTGCCTCTAGCCTTCTTTCAAGTTCTTCATCATCAACAACATCAAGATCTAGGTTTGGAGTTCCCTCATTGGCACCAAGAGTTTGGGCCTCCTCACTTTCTGCAGCAACTTTCTTAGCAGGAGTATCCTCAAATTCGACGACATTAACTTGAGAAGTCATCACTTCTAGAGAGTTTTTATCGTTAGCAATATTTGTCTTAGATTGTTTTGTATTGAAAAAGTAGAAACCACCAGCTGCGATGGCAAGTATGATAATTGTAATTACGATTTTTTTCATAAATTAACTCAAGGTTTAATATTCTCAAATATAATATTAGCACCTAATCGCTTAGCTGTCCTCATTTGTTCTTTAGTTCTTACTGTCCAAAAGACAATATTATTAAAAGTAAAATGCTTGATAATGCTAAGCTGTAGCTTTGAGTATGTATCGATATCTAGTCCAATATAATCTGGCCTGATAACTGGAATAAAAGTCATATTCTCAAGAATCTTTTGCTTGAGAGGATTAAGGCTTGTATCACTAAAATCTCTTGTTACAAGTAGGCCCAAAATAACGGCCGGATAGTGCTTTCGAAACCACTTTAAACAAAATGGATTAAAGGATTGAATCGTATAATCCCCTTCATAGCCTTGAAGAAGTTTCATGACTTCAGACTCAAGCTCTCCATTGTGTTCGATAACCTTCAGTTCAATGATAAGAGGAACTTGTCCATTAACAAGATCGAGGACTTCCTTAAGAGTAGGAATCTTCTCTTTTGTTTCTTTGATATAGAGCTGTTTTAAGCTATCGAGAGTGTATTGAGATACTTTGCCATTGCTGCCCGTTAGACGCTCTAGGGTTTCGTCGTGAAAGACCACCACATGGCCATCACTTGATAAGTGAACGTCTAACTCAATAGCATAATTATGTTTAATGGCCGCCTTAAAAGCGGCCATCGTATTTTCAGGTTTTTTTTCGTCGTGTAAACCACGATGAGCAATATAAGTATCGAGATAAAATGTCATTATAATGTTCTTAAGAACATACGAAGATCCGATTTATCCTCATCACTAAGTAGTTCATTACCCTCTTTATCCGTAAAGATTCGTTCGTAGTGACCTGAGTTTGAAAGCCCTGGTAACTTTGTATTGTAGTAAGCTTCTCTAATTCTGCGCTCCTCAGGAATATCCATTCCAACAGGAAAGCCATTACAATCATAATCAAAGTCTAGCATCGGATCAACTGCTGGGATCTGATAGAACTCTTTTACTCTTTGCGCTGGCGGAGTCATTAGCTCACAAAGATTTGGAATTGAATTATTGTGCATATATGGCCAACGGGCCCAGATTCCGTTTAGTGGTGGTGGTACATATCCTTTTTGTGGCTCCACAACAGTCTTCATCCATTTAGAAATTGCTAATTCATTTAAAGCCTCAGCAAAGTATGCTGTACCTTGATAGCGAAGAGGATCTGTTCCAACATCCTTAACAGGTGTCTTTTCATGATAGATAAGCTTTTTCGTCTTAATTTGTTCACTCTTGGACATAAGTGCAGAAAAAGGAAGATCCCAATTCTTCTGGTACTCTCCGTGACATTTCTGACAACGATTCTCAAAATGCTTTTGTCCTCGCTTTGCTGATTCAATATCAATACGTGACACATCAAAGAAATCATCAATACGTGGTGCTTTTGTTGAGAAGGCAGCAGCCGTAAGCTCTTTAATAATTTCAGGATTATCTTGTAACCATTTTTCTAATTCATATAAATCTGTTCCACGCCCAAGTTCATTCCACAGGAAGTTTGTGAAGATTGGGTTACCTGCAACAATTGATCCATCTGATAGCCAACGAGTTTTATACTTAAGCGTCCACCATGGCATTGGCTTAGAGTCGGCAACTGTTGAAACAAGAGGATTAAATCTTGGAAAGACTTCATTAAGTTTAGACTTTGATGCGTACTCATCTTGTTTACGATGAGCAAGAGAGAGAGCAACTTGAGGAAGTGAAGTATCAAGTCCAAGTACCATTGGTGATGTTGCTCCAACAGAGTGGATATTCTTCTTTGTTCTCTTAAGCATTGCAACTTCACCATCTGTTGCATTTGTTACTTTTTGAAATGTCTTCGTCGGAATAAATGGAAGAAGTTTTTTTGCTTTAACAAAAAGTTCATTGGCCTTCACTGTTTTATTTGTTAGGCCCATAACAGTTGTTCCAAAAAGGCTTGCTGAGTGACAAGTGGCACAGCTAAAAGTTAGCCCTTTTCCCCACTGAGTATCAACAATACTAGCTCCCATATAATAATCAGGCTTGTGCCCTTCTGGATAAGGGATACGATAAATCCCCGTTGCATCTTCATTATTATATGGATTAAGTCCTAGCCATTGATAGAAAGATTCAACACTATTAACACCAAACTTCTTTTCACCAAGTGTCGTTAAAACAAAGTTTACAAATTTTTCGTCGCGTAGTTCAAAGAAATTATTAAAAGCTTCATATGGAATAAGAAGTCCTGTTACACTAACTGGCCAAACCAGTGCGTGCTTTAGTCCATCTTGAGTTACTTGTTCGTATTCATCTTGAGATAGTTGGTAGAGGTTTTCGCGATTCTCACCCTTTTCAATTTTAGCATCACGTCCCCAATCTGGTGCGTATGAAAATGCAGATAAACTAATTAGTAGTAAAAGTAGTGATTTCATCCTCTCTCCCCTCTAAATTTTTAGAATAAGATTAACTTCTTTCGAGTGTAATCTTCCATCGCATACGCGATCCCCTCACGTCCAAGTCCAGAATCTTTTATCCCTCCATAAGGCATGGCATCCATGCGAAATCCTGGGACGTTATTGAAGATAATTCCTCCAACATCGATTCTTTGACTTGCTTCCTTCATATTTACTAAGCTGTTTGTAAAAACACCAGCTTGGAGTCCATATTTTGAATCATTTACAAGCTCAATGGCCTCTGAAAATGAGTCATAAGGCTCTAAAATCACGACAGGACCGAAGATTTCCTCTGAAACAACCTTCATATCCAAATCTGTATTAGTTAAAACTGTTGGAGCATAAATATGGTGGTCTTCATCAATAATATGCCCACCACACAGAAGCTCGGCCCCATTTGATATGGCCTCTTGTACCCACTGATGAATTCTCTCAAGAGCACCTTCATTGATGACAGGGCCATTAATCACACTCTCATCTTTTGGGTCACCTGAACCAATTGTCTCGACCTGCTCAAGAAATAATTCAACAAATTCATCAAAGATTTCACTGGCAATAAAAACTCTCTGAGTTGAGATACAAATTTGTCCTGAATATAAGAAAGAGCCATTAACAATTTGAGCTGTCACAGCTTCCATATCTTCAACGTCATTAACGATAACGGCCGCATTACCACCAAGCTCAAGAAGACACTTCTTCTTTCCACTTAAGGCCTTTAGCGCCCAACCAACTTTTGCACTTCCCGTAAAAGAGAAAACACTAATTCTTTCATCTTCTAAAAATCTTTGTGCAAGAGCATCTTCACAAATAACAATATTCACAACTCCTTTTGGAAAACCAACTCTTGAAAGTAGCTTTGCAAAAGCAAGTAGAGTAATTGGAGTTTGTGGTGATGGTTTAACAATAATGCTACATCCGACAGCAAGTGCAGGAGCGATTTTATGAAGTGCAAGGTTTAGTGGAAAGTTAAATGGAGAGATACCAAAAATAATCCCTTCCGGTTCATGGCGAATAATGGCCATCTTATCTGCACCAGGCCCATATGAAAGGTCAGGCGTTTCACTGCTGTGATGACGAGCTTTTTCAGCAGAGAGCCTAATTGTTTCCACACAACGAGCAACCTCACCCTTTGCATATGATATTGGCTTTCCCGCTTCCATACATATTAAATGAGAAAAGAACGAAGCCTCTTCTTCTAAAAAGTCAGCAAGCTTAAATAGTAATTTACTTCTTTGGGCACTATCAAAATTTTTATATTCTTCGAATGCATTTTGTGAAGATTGAATAACCTTTTCGTATTGGTGAGAAGCTAAGAGATCAACTTCATTTAAAATACTTTGATCGTATTTATTAAGGACTTCAATAGAGCTTTCACCATAGAGAAATTCATCATTCACGAACGAGGAACGAAATTGCGAAAAATTTTGCATAAAAAAACCACCTTGCTAAGGTGGTATTGTATCTATTCTAAAAATAATGGGTCAATTAATATTGCTTAAAAATCAAATTCACTACCAGCGTGTTGAGTCGATAATTCATAACTTAATGAAGGATTATCTTTTAAAAAGAGTTCTTCTCCACCCATAAATAATTTGATGGAACACAGATAGCAAAGTTTAATTTTAACTTCTCTTCCATTGAAGCTTGAGTATAGTCTTGCCTTAATCATTTTACTTCTGCGAGGTCCGTTGGCCAAAGACCAGTTACGCCCTGCAGCTGAACACGCATCACACATAGCTATCACCTTCATGTTATTTCAGATACATAAAAACTGTTTAACAACGATTTCTATAGATTTTATCGTCATTCTAAAATAAAACTTAATAAATTTATAGTTACTGTATTTTCAAGCATTTAGGTTTTACACATTTGGCCTAAAGTGCCAATCTAATGGGTCAGCAAATATTCTCTGGCCAGAAAAAATTCCCTCATGATACCTTTTATAAGTTATTGAAAATCAACGAATTCGGAGAAGTTAATGACTGCAACTATCAGCCCATTAAAAGTAAAAAATCATCTTGCAACGGCACCAACAAATGCCCCAATCTATGCAACTAAAATTCATAACTTAGCGGGAGAGGAAATCACTCTTGCAGACCCAAAAGCAACAAGAGCTCTTGTGGCCCTAATGAATCAACACGCAGTTATTGGTGGAGCAGCTTGCCACTGGGGTGGACCTGCGGCCTTCGCAGAGATGATGAGTGCTCTTCACTCGATTATGTTCTCACAAGGACCAAATTGGTTTGAGAAATTTAACTTCGTAAACGATGCTGGTCACGCAGAAAATGGAATTTACGCTCTTCGTGCAAATCTTGGTTTTGATGGACTTACATTTGAAAGTCTAAGAGGCTTCCGTTCAATAACATCAAAACTTACTGGTCACGGTGAAGCTCACTTAAATCCAGAAGGTGTTTTCATTTCAAATGGCCCACTTGGTTCAGGACTTCCTCAGGCACAAGGTCTTGCTCTTGCAGATAAGGCAATTGGAAATGATCGTGTAACTGTTTGTACAATCTCTGACGGTGGTTGTATGGAAGGTGAAGCTCGTGAAGCGATGGCCGCAATTCCTGGTCTTGCACAAAAAGGTAAAATGAATCCATTTGTTATGATTATCAGTGATAATAATACAAAACTTGGTGGGCGTATTACTGAAGATAGCTTCGATATGAAAGGAAGCTTCCTTGCTCTTAGAGAAATGGGTTGGGATCTTGTAAGAGTTGAAGAAGGACACGACCTAGAAAGAGTTTATCAAGCAATCGAAGAAAATATTGCAAAAGCAAAATCAAATGAACTTAAGCCAATTGCTCTTGTTATCAAAACAATCAAAGGTTACGGTGTAAAATCAACTGAAGAAGCAAAGTCTGGTGGTCATGGTTATCCTCTTGGAGCATATGATGAAAAATTAATTTCATTTCTTGATGAAATTTATACTGGTGAAACTTGTCCAGAAGAGTTTAAAAATTGGGCAAATGAAATCCTATCTTCAAAGCCAGCTCCAAAAGAGGCTTCTAAGTCTTCGGCCCCTTCAGACAAGGTTCAGCCAGGTCTTGCAAATGCTATGATTAAAGCAACAAAAGAAGGGCTTCCAGTTTTTTCTGTAACTTCAGATCTTGCAGGTTCAACTGGTGTTTCAGGCTTCCATAAAGAATTCCCTAATCACTATGTTGATATTGGTATTGCAGAATCGAATATGGTTTCAACTGCAGTTGGTATGGCAAAACAAGGATTCATTCCTGTTGTTGATACTTTTGCACAATTTGGTGTAACAAAAGGAAATCTTCCTTTAATCATGTCTCAGCTTTCTCAAGGTGCTGTGATTTGTTTGTTCTCACATACAGGTTTCCAAGATGCTGCTGACGGTGCTTCACACCAAGCAACAACTTACTTCTCTGCTGTAGCAGGAATTCCAAATACAACAGTCATTGCTCTTTCAACGAAAGAAGAAGCTGAAAGCCTAATGTATCAAGCAATTAAGAGATACGAAGAAGCAGTAAACAAAGGAAAAACACCAGAAACAACTGTATTTTTCTTTGGCCGTGAAAAACATCCAGTTTCATATATTGATGGTGCAAACTACGGTTGGGCCAAAGCTCAAGTTCTAAGACAGGGTACGGACGGAATTATCGTAACTCACGGTCCACTTGTACAACAAGCTCTTAAAGCTGCGACAGAACTTGAAGCAAAAGGTAAAAATATTACTGTTATCAATAATCCATTTATTAACAAGATTGATGTTGAAACATTCAAGGATCAGCTAGCAAAGAATGGAAATAAAATTGTAACTGTTGAAGATCACCAACTAACAGCTGGTGCTGGAGCAATGCTTTGTCATGCTCTAAAACAAGAGGGACTTGAATTTAATCTGAAGTCACTTGGAAATGATGGCCACTTTGGTCAGTCTTCATACACTGCACTTGAGCTTTATAAGAAATTTGGCTTTGATGCAGATGCAATGATTAATCAATTCTAATTAAATATAGGCCTCAGAAATGAGGCCTTTTTATTACCTTTCTTAGGCCATTTTAAAATACGCTAAAACCGATATCCCCTTCAAGTAACTCTAATAATGCAATAAGGAGGAATCGTGTTTCATTCCAAAAAATTACTCTATCTCATTACCCCCGCCCTACTCTTAATCTCACTACTAGGTTGTACCCGAGCTGAAAGATATTCATTCACTAATGATCCTAAGCCTGCATCAAGGCACACTCTGGATTCTCACAAGGCCGTTTCCCAAGAGTTAAACTTTGATGATGATCGAGACTTTAAAGATTCTCAAAAGGGTTTTATTGCAAAACTTGAAGGGCCAATTAAATCAAAAGATGGAATGAAAGAGATTTTTGATCCTGCTAAATTTCCTTCCCTCACACAAGGAAAGCCACCTGAAACAGTAAACCCAAGTCTTTGGCGTCAATCGCAACTAACATCAATCAATGGACTCTTTCGTGTCACTGACCATATCTACCAAGTAAGAGGAATTGATCTTGCAAATGTTTCCTTTATTCGTGGAAAAAAAGGATGGATTGTTATTGATCCTCTAATGACAACAGAGACTGCAAAGACAGCTTTAGAACTCGTTAGAAAGAATGTAGAAAATCTACCTGTAACGGCCATTATTTTCACACACTCTCATCTTGATCACTTTGGTGGAGTCTATGGAATTGCCAGTAAACGCGAACTTGAAAGCGGCAAGATTCAAGTTATCGCTTCCAAGGATTTTGTCTATGAGTCAGTAAGTGAAAATGTCATTGCAGGAACGGCCATGAGTCGACGTGCAGAATATATGTATGCTCGAACATTAGACTTCGGGCCTCAAGGCTCTGTTGGGACAGGACTAGGAAGCTACACTGCTAATGGTGAATACGCCATTGCTAAACCCACAACAATAATTGATAGAGATAAAAGCTTAGTCGTAGACGGAGTAACTATTGAGTTCATGTTTACACCAGGAGCGGAAGCTCCAACAGAGATGATGGCCTACTTCCCAAGAGACAATGCACTTTGTGGAGCAGAAATCTTAAGCCATACAATGCATAATATACAAACCTTAAGAGGTGCACAGGTAAGAGATAGTCTAAAATGGTCAAAGCATATTCAAAGAGGGCTTGAAAAGTACAGTAAGGCCGAAGTCCTTTTTAATTCACATCACTGGCCGACCTTTGGAAATGATCGCGTCGTCTCACATATGGCCTCTCAAAGAGACTTGTACAAATTTATTCATGACCAGTCCGTAAACCGTTTAAACAAAGGTCTTTCTGGAACTGAGCTATCAGATAGTATTAAGTTAAATAGAAATCTCGCCAGAAACTTTGCCAATCGTGGCTACTACGGAAGCCTAAGCCATAACACGCGAGCAGTATATGATAAGTATCTTGGCTTCTTTGATGGTAATCCTGCTCACCTAAATCCGCTCCCAGAAGTAGAATCAGCAAAGAGAACAATTGCTTATATGGGAGGAGCTGGAGACGTCTTAGAAATGGCCATCAAAGATTATAAAATTGGGGAGTATCGCTTTGTTGCAGAAGTCTTAAATAAGCTTGTCTTTGCACAACCAAAAAATGTGAAAGCAAAGCAACTTCTGGCAGACACTTATGAACAATTGGCCTATCAATCCGAGAATGCGACTTGGAGAAATTTCTATGTTCAAGCAGCTCAAGAATTACGTTACGGAGTTGGTCGGCCAGCACCGGCAACGGCCTCACCTGCAATTTTATCTCAAATGGATACTGAATTACTCTTAGATTATCTCTCTGTTAGAGTTAATTCTGAAAAGGCCAATGGCACAGACTTAACACTTGAATTAAATATTACAGATAGGAATCAAAGGTACTACTTAACCCTTAGAAATAGTGTTCTTAACTATTCAAAGAAAAGACCTCAAGAACAAAATCGCCAGCTCGCTTCAGATGATAATGCATCAATTAACTTAAAGCATGGACAATTAGTTAAGCTTGCAATGGGAGCAGTTTCCTTTGCTGAGCTTGATGAGAAAAATATTAACTATAGTGGGGATAAGAAAGTTTTCGATGCCCTTAATGAAACATTAGATACTTTTCCTAATACATTTAATATCGTGACACCTTAAAAAAAAAGCCTCTGTTTTACAGAGGCTTTTTATATTCAACGACCATTTTTTCTTCTAGATCTTTATAACAAAAGTTTTCAGGTGTAATAGAAGGTAGAATAACTACTTTGATTTTTCTACGTTTTAAAAAATTCCAACGGATTCCTTTAAAAACACCTTTTCCAGAAAAAGAATAGAAACTTCCCCATAGACCTTTAATAACAATTGGAACGACTTGAGCATTCGTTTGCTCTACAACCTTCTTAATACCAGGCTGATACTTTCTAGGCTCACCATCACGAGTAATCCACCCCTCAGGAAAGAAGCCTACACAGCGCTCTTCATTTAGAGTGCTATTTAGTTTTGAATAAGCTTCATCAAGAACCCTTGGGTCCTCTCTTCTTGTAGCGATCGGAATCAAATGTCCTTGCATAAAGAATTGCTTAAGCCCTGGAATATTATAATAGCGGTGGTCAATTACCCAGCGAATAGGTCTTGGAGAAAGACTCATAACGACACCCCAATCGACAAACGAAGTGTGGTTGGCAGCAATAACAAGCCTTCCTTCTTTTGGAATATTTTCTTCACCTTCAATTTGAATATCATAAAGAAAAGTCGTTAAAAGCTGCACAAGAAAGCGCCACATTTCTTCATGGAAGAAGTAGTAGCAAATTCCTGCATAGATCAGATTAAGGCCACCAAGGATAAGTAAATTATCTAGAGCCGTTGCGCCAGCACTCTTAAGAAGAATAATTGAAACAGCTGCAACAACCATAAAGATAGCATTCCAAATATTATTGGCCGCGATTGTTCTCGCAAGCTTCTCAAGAGGTGCACTATGCTGCATAAAAGTTAATTGTGAGATATAGAAATTCCCACCAAATATTGTAATAAGTAGAAGATCAATAATTGCTCTTAGAGCAAGTGGTTGTGCAAAAAATTCAGCAGGTGGCATCAAAGCGCCTGTCACTGACATTGGCCACTGTGTAGAAACATAGTAAAGATCAAAAACAGCTAGCGACATCCCCACTGCTGCAACAGGAACCATTCCCACTTCAATTCTCTTACCAGATAGCTTTGAGCAAATCCAAGAACCAAGCCCCATCCCTACTGTAAATGTCGCCATAAAGATTGAGGCAACCATTTCACTTCCGTAGAAAACATTTTTAATAATGGCCGGCATAACTGAAAGAACAAATGAGCCTAGAAACCAGAACCATGAAACTCCCATCATTGCACGGAAAGAGTTCTTCTCTTTTACAGAGTTAATGAGAAGTTGAAATGTTGGTTTAACAAATGTGTAATCAATTTTTACATCATTATTAATATCGTTAATTTTATTTTGAAAACGTGCTGTAATAACACCAAGTACCGCAAATATTAGGATTGCAAAAGCGGCCGTATCAGTAGCATCAGGTGCTGCAGCGGCAAGCCCTCCAATGATTGTACCAATAAGAATTGCAATAAAAGTTCCTCCACCAATAAGTGCTGTTCCTGTCGTTAGCTCTTCATCTTTTAAAATTGTTCTTAAAGACGAGAACTTAACTGGTGAAAAGAATGACGACTGAGCACCCATTAAAAAGAGTGTAAACATTAACAGTCCGTAACTCTCTGTAACGAAACCAATCGCTCCACAAAGCATAAATGCAAGCTCAGTAAATTTTGTTACCTTAATAACTTGCGCCTTGTCGTAGTGATCTGAAATTTGACCAGATGTAGCAGAAAATAAAACATAAGGAAGAATGAAAGCACCACCAGCAAAAGCGACTAATGATTCTGCACCCAGTCCAAATAGTGAGACATTCTTATATGTAATTAAGATAATTAGAGCATTTTTAAATACGTTATCGTTTGCGGCACCAAGGAACATCGTCCAAAATAGAGGCCAAAATTTTCTTTCTTTATAGAGCATTGCTAATGACATTGTTTTTCCTTAAATAATTCTTAACAATATTGTACTATTATTTACTAATACGTAATGACGCATAAACCCGAAAGGAATTTATATGAAACTATATCACTATATCCATTGTCCATTTTGTGTAAGAGTTCGCATGGCACTTGGTTTCTTCGAAATCGAGTATGAATCAATTGTACTAGATTACAATGATGAGAAGACACCTGTCGAGCTTACTGGCACAAAGATGTTACCAATTATGGAAATTGATGGCGTCATTATGAACGAATCACTTGATATTATCAAGGCCCTTGCAATTCACAGCGATAAAGATTTGAATCTCTCAAAATTAGATAGCGAAAGCTTTAAGCTGCTTAATGATTACCTCGATCAACTTGGAAAAGATGTTCATAACTTATGCATGCCTTACTGGGCGTGGTCAAAAGAGTTCACTCCAGAGGCAAGAGAATACTTTATTAATAAAAAGTCTGCTAAGCGTGGCCCATTTCACTTACTTGCGCAAAATAAAGTAGAATACTTACATAGCTTTGAACAAACGCTGACTCAGCTTCCAGCAAAACTTTTACCTTACTATGAAAGCGACAAGTTTACGATTCTAGATATCCTTCTAGCATCACATATATGGGGAATGTACATCTTTCCAGAGTATCAATTTCCTCCGCAAATTCACATCTACCTTCAAAAGGTGAAAGAGCTAACAAACTTTAATTATCACGAAGATTTCTGGCGCAACTAGCGCTAGGACTTCTTACCTAGAAAAATCCAAATAGGTCCAATAAGAAGGAATTGAAGATCTTCAAAAAAAGAAGGCTTCTTTCCTTCTATTTTGTGACCAATAAACTGCCCAACCCAAGCAACAACAAAGACAACAATCCAAGTAATAAAAAAATATTCCGCTAAAAAATTAACAAGAAAGAATTGTGTTAAGAGCATAAATGGAATCACTAAGCTAAGAGCGACAGTGATGGCCTTTAAGTTTTTTAGTGAAAGATAAAAAAGACTAGCAAGAATAACAAAGGCCCATGCCCAATTAAAATAGCCAAAGAGTGCAGGCTTTGGAATCGCCCAAAGCATTCCTAATAGTGACCAAGTAATCAATGGAACACATACTTCGTGAATGCGTTGATTTGTTTTATTCTGATGAGATTCACCGTACATCTCAAGCCACGTTTCTAAACTTCTCATTGAGTATTCTCCAAAAAACAAAGGGAGACCATTTGGTCTCCCCTCATTATATCATAATTGATTTTTAAATTATGAAGCTGCTTCTTCTTTTTCTTCAGCTGCGTCAGCGTGAGTCTCAACAACCATTTCAGTTTCTTCAACTTCTGGCTCAACGACAACTTTCGGAAGGTGACAAGATACAACTGATGCAGTTGGATCGATTGACCAAGCTAGACCCGTTGGTAGAGAGAAGTGCTCAAGTGCCCAGTGTCCATCAAGCTCAAGACCAGTGATATCGAATTCTAAGAATTCTGGCATATCTTTTGGTAGACCTTCTACTTCAACTTCATGCATATTGAAGTTAACTAGACCACCTGCTTTCGTTCCAATAGCTTCACCTACAAAGTGGATTGGAAGAGAAATAACTACTTTCTCTTTTGCAGATACTTTATGGAATGAGCAATGTACAAAGTCTGTCCCGAGGTGACCTCTTTGAACATCTGCTAGAGTTACAAGGTGCTTCTTACCTTCAAACTCTACTTCAAATACCTTTCCAGAAGTATGTAGGAATTTTGAAAGACCTTGCTTTGGAACCATAAATTGAGCTCCTGCAAAACCTTTTCCATAAATAGTTCCTGGAATATATCCGTCTTTTCTCATTTGAGTTGTTGATCTTCCCGGTTTTCTTGTTTCAACTTTTAAAATACTAGTTGTTGACACATTTTCCTCCTGTGTTCCGTGGATTCAATAGATAGTATTCTATCGACCGTTCATAAAAAAAATTTAGAATAAACTTGAATAAAAACACACAATCACCTATTTTTCTCCTATGAAAACTGACTTAAACACACAACTACTAAACTCTTTTTATATCCCTGCAAGTGACATCACACCTACTAATGCCCAGAAGGTTATGATTATCTTACACGGGCTAGGCGATAGCCTTGAGTCTTACAAAATATTCACACAAGAAATAAATGTAACCGGTCTAAGTTACTTGCTCTTAAACGCGCCAAAGAAGTACTACTTCGGTTACAGTTGGTACGATATTCCACCTAATAATCCAGTGCCTGGTATTGAAAACAGCGTAAAAACTCTAACGAAGATTATTGATGAGATCGTAGAAAAAAATAGCAATATCGACTACTCGGACATCTTTATCGGTGGCTTTTCTCAAGGTGGTTGCGTCAGTCTTGAGACGGCCTATCAACTCGATCACAAACTAGGAGGAATTGTTCTAATGTCCCCTAGAATTTATCCAGAAAGAAGGCCTCAGCAATTGTCAAAATGCCTCAAAGAAACGGCCATTTTTTGCGCTCATGGAAGCCTTGATCCAGTAATTGATATTAATCAAACAAAGGCCGGAATTGATCATCTTGTAAGCCTAGGGGCCAATGCACAATTCCATGCCTATGAAATGGAGCATGAAATTGATATTGATGAAGTGATTCAGCTACGTAACTGGTTGAATGAACATCTATAATTTCTGACACTTGCCCTAAGCTATTTCCAAAACTACCATTATTAGGTAAGATAGGAGCAAATGAAACTCAGGAAATAAAGGAATCAATATGAGCGATAATCCATTCAACATTCTAGGTAAAGAATCTACTCCTATCAATCAAGGAGAAGCTGTTTCTGGTGCCGATAAATCAAAAGAACTAAATGAGCAAATCGAAGCACTAATTGGATCTGCTGACCTTTTCTTATTCATGAAAGGTACACCTGATATGCCAATGTGTGGTTTTTCAGCAAATACAATTGCAATGCTAAACTCTGTTGGTAAACCTTATAAGACTTTTAACATTTTAGAAGATATGGATATTAGAGAAGGTGTAAAAGTTTACTCTAACTGGCCAACTTACCCACAACTTTACTTCAAGGGTGAGCTTGTAGGTGGTAATGATATTATCACTGAGATGTTCCAATCTGGACAACTACAAGAAGTTCTAAATAGCTAATTGATTATTTAAGCATCGACGCTAGGCCTTACTATGTTTTGGCCTAGCGATATTGAAAACGTTGTATACTCAAAGTCTTTTTCAAAATCTAAAATCATATTATTTTCTAATGCTAACTTTTTCGAAATACTAAGGCCAAGACCTGTTCCTTCACCGACATCTTTCGTTGTGAAGAATGGAGTGAAGATATCTTTAGCAACATTATCTTTGATCCCATCACCACCATCCTGTACGTAGATAGTGAACTGATCTAACATTGACTCTTCAACCCAAATTTTTATCCAACATTTCTCAAGAGATTCAAATTGATGAACCGCCTGATAAGAGTTAGTGAGCAAGTTTAAAATGATTTGATAGAACTCATTTTTTTTACACGCTACTTCTAAGTCACTAAACGGATTTTTAAAATCAATATAAATTTCTCGACCAGTTTGGGCCTGAAATAATCCCAATGAATCCTGTATTAAGTTATCAAGGTTATGTATCTCTTTAGTAATTGAGTTTGAGGAGCGAGAGTAAATCTTTAAACTATTAGCAATATTTTCAATGCGATCCACTTGCTTAATAATACTCTCTAACTTTTTCATATAAGAAGGATCGGAATCCTTGATCTTACCAGCATAACGATCTTTCAACTGTTCGGCCTGAATGCGTATGATACATAATGGATTATTTATTTCGTGTGCAATTCCTGCAGACATTTGTCCAAGAGAGCGCCATCTTTCAAATTCTTCAAATTGCTTTTCTTGCATTTTCAAAGTTACGCGATTGATATGTTCTTGATGAACATCGCGAATTTGAACCATATAACGTCCAACACCTTGAATAACAATATAGGTTACACTAATACGACAAAATCTTTTTTTAGAACGACGCTTGCGATAAATAGGATGAGTAACTTTTAAGGCCACGCCGTCCAAACGTTTTGCTTGTTCAAAAGTATTTAAGAAGAACAAATACTCTTCATCATCAAAGATAACTTCTGAAAACTTGTTTCCCACAAGACTTTGCTTTGTTACCTTATTAATATCTAAGATCACAAGTTGATTATTAAGAATGAATAAATCATCATCGGTGGCGGTATAGAAATTTTTGAACAGAGTCGAGATAAAATTCTCAGCTCCGGCATTAATATTACGACTGTAAACCTCAATAAATGACGGGCTTGTCCCTGTAGCTGAATAACCTGGCTGTAGCCAAATCTCCCACTGATCTCTTTCGCCTAATAAATTGATTGATTCAGAAAAGAAGTGGCAAGCTTCACCATTCTTTACTCTTTCGACTTGTTCAAGAAAGAACCCCTTCTTTTCATCAGGAGTATATTGAAATAAATTAGTGCCAACAGTTAACCCATAACCGAGATATAAATCATTCACATAAATGCAATCTCCATCAAAATCGATGTGACAGTAATGGATATTCGAATTTAATAGCTCCTTGCGAAAGCTACTATTCGGTTTATTCACTTGGCGTCTCGTCTCAATCATAGCGATAATGATTGTTTTAAATCAACTTCTTCTAAATATAAAATCGCCTCTATTTTATTAGAGGCGATTTATGTAAAAAAATATTAATATGTATTTTCTGAAACAGAATTATCACTGTCATTAGAACTAGATGAAACATTTGACTCATCTGAACTTGCAACTTTTTCATATGTATCAGGAATAAGTGACCACTTACCGCCACCTTCTGAACGAATAATATAACCGTAATCATGAAGCTTTCTTCTTAGGTTATATAAGTGAACATCCACTGTTTTTGGGTGAACAGTTGTATCTCCCCAAACATTATCTAAGATATCATCGCGACTTACGATACGATGTGGAGAATTAATAAATAGCCCCAGTAGTTGTTTTTGTTTACTAGTTAAGTGCTCTACTTCTTTACCATCTAGCAGCATCGACTTGTGAGCAATTGGTTGAACCATTCTTCTTGGACTACCATTGAATACATTTTCAATCTTAACGATTAACTCATTTTTCTTAAATGGTTTTGTTAAGTAATCAAGTGCACCTTCCATAAAACAGAATCTCAGTGCATCAATATCATCGATACTTGAAACGATGATAAATGGAATCACCATTAAACGACGATCTTTTGAATGATTTAAGTAAGTCATGAAGTTACCATCATCAAGCATAAGATCTGCAATGATTAGTGCTGGATTCTTTTCAGTATTTGATAGAGCATTTTGAAACTCTTCAATAGAAGTAAAAAATCTTAAGTTGTTGTAGCGGTGAACGAGAGTTTGTTCGTAAACAAAACGACATCCCTCATCATCCTCTAAAATCCAAATTTCCTTGTCCGTTGCCATTGTCATAATTCAAACCTCACCGATAAATTGTTGTCCCCATCAAGAATTTCGTAATCCTTTCCCTTTGCTAAAAAGTTATGAATTCCGATGTATCTTCTTAATGATTTTTCGTTTTCGTCACCTAAGTTTAAGATGGAATCTAACTCTTGTCTTAAGTATTTGTTTAATTCTGACTTAATAAAAATTAATTTTCTTAACTCGTCTTTAATTTCTAAGGTGATATGGAATGTATCTCTTCCTTCTTTTTTTGCCAAAGTTGAGAATAAGTGGGCAAAAGAGAACAAGATTTCACATAAATCGTTAGCTTGTGAACCTTTTACGGTTACATCATTAGCAATATTCCAAGTTAAATCTGCAAAATGTTTCTTTAAGTAGATACGTGCTTGACCGAAGGCCCTAGTAGCGATTTTGCTAATTGGAACTTCTTCATCTAAGAAATAAGGTGTTGATTGCTTAAGAAGATTTAAATCATTCTCAAAGCGTTCAAGACCTTGATTTAATTTTTTAACAAATGGGTTATTTTCATCCTGATCCTGCATCAATTCATCAATACAAAACCTAATTAAATGCATATGACCCGAGTAATCATGGGATAAAACTCTTAGCGTTTCGTTAAAAGCTTCTCCTCTATCCAATTCATTATTCATAGAACCTGCGCTGTTTTTCAATATATATTTTGTTTACATACCAATAAATATTGCTTATTCATAGTAAAAAATCACGCGTATCAGTAAATCATTGAAATTAAAGAAGAAAGAAGGAGTATTTTTTATACTAGATTGGACAATATCCAAAAGATATTCTAGTTTCGCCACATGGAAAATAAATTTTTAAACGCTGGCAAAGACGAAGTTTTTGCAAAGAAAATTGAAAAGATATCAGATTTTGAATTCAATCAAGATGTGGCCTCTGTATTTGATGACATGGTATCGCGAAGTATTCCAAATTATCATGAGATTCATAAAATCATCATCGACCTAACAAGACGCTTCTATCAATCTGGAACAGTTTATGACTTTGGTTGTTCGACAGGAACGACGATGCTTTTAATGGCCGATTACTTTCGCCAAAACGACAAAGAGCTTCCACAGTTTATCGGTATTGATACTTCAAGACCGATGCTTGAAAAGGCAGCACAGAAGCTTAAGTCTCACGGTCTACAAGATAATGTTGAGTTATTAGAAGAGTCGATCACTGATGTAAAAATTGAAAATGCCGGTATGGCAATCATGAACTACACTCTTCAATTTCTACCAGTTGAAGAGCGCCTTAATGTTCTTAAAAATATCTATAACGGGCTTAATGATAATGGCTGTTTTATTTTGGCCGAAAAAATTATCTGCCAAGATGAGCAAATTGATAATCTTTTGATTGATCTTTATTATGATTTCAAACGTAGAAATGGATATAGTGAGATGGAGATTGCTCAAAAACGAGAGGCCCTAGAAAATGTCCTTAGGCCCTTAACTCCACAACAACAACTTAAAATGTTAGATGAAGCAGGCTTTAAGAAATCTGAAATGATTTTTAGATGGTATAATTTTGCTTGTTACCTATGTATCAAATAGGAAGAGAATGGATAGTTTAGAGTATTTAGAAAAATTTGGTAATCGTGTTGATATTGAATCTTTAAGACAACTTAAAGCAGACAAGCTTCAAATGTTTCGCACAAAATATCAAAAAGAATACAAAGAGATCTTTGATGTCATCCCATCTCTTCAAGAGAACTCGAGCGAAACCCTTGAGACTGCGACAAAGCTTATTCCATGGCGAAAAGGACCTTTTCAAGTTGGAGAGCTTGATATTGATGCCGAATGGCGCTCAGATAAAAAATGGGAAAGACTAAAAGAATCTCTTCCAAATTTAAAAGATAAGGTTGTTTTAGATGTAGGCTGTAATAACGGCTACTATATGTTTGAGATGGCCAAACAAGAACCAAAGTTAGTTCTTGGAATTGATCCTGTCTTACACAATCAGGCCCAATTTGAATTCATTAATCACTTTAAGAAATATGATAATTTAAAATTTGAATTATTTGGTATCGAAGATCTTCCAAACTTTAGATCATTCTTTGATGTTGTTTTCTCGATGGGCGTTCTCTATCATCACCGTCATCCACTTGAGCAATTAATCTCCATCAGAGAATCTCTTGTTCCAGGAGGAGAAATGATTATGGAAACAATTGGTATTCCAGGAGAGGAGACAATCTGCCTATTCCCAGAAGATCGTTACTCAAAGATGAGAAATGTATGGTTTCTTCCAACTCTAAGCTGTCTTAAGAATTGGATTAATCGAACAGGCTTCATTGATATGGAAGTTGTCTCTGTTTCAACGACAAATTTTGAAGAACAAAGACAAACGAAATGGTGTCCTCCACCACATCAATCCCTTGAGGACTTCTTAGATACTGAAGATCAAACGAAAACAGTAGAAGGCTATCCTGCTCCAGTAAGGTTTTGTATTAGAGCAAAGAAAAAGCCGAATTCACCAATAAAGACTTTTTAATGATTAATAAGAGCAGAAAGGCCATTTACCTTAGTTTCGGAATTGCATTTGTGATTCTTGCTTTTATTGGTATTTTTCTTCCTCTTATTCCAACAACTCCTTTTCTTCTTTTAAGTGCCTACTTCTTTTCGCAAAGTAATGAAAAGTACTATCAGTGGCTACTAGATCATAAGATTTTTGGCCCAATTATTACTGACTGGAATAAATATGGAGTTGTGAGTGTAAAATCTAAAATCATTGCCATCTCAATGATCGTAGCACTCTTTTCATATACGCTAATTTACGTTGAAGTGAATCCGACGATAAAAGTTATCGTTTCATTAATTGGTATTGGAGTTATTGTTTTCATGCTAACAAGACCGAGTAAAAGAAAGTTATAGTTTATATTTTTGGCCCTTTTCAAAAATATAGCACTCTCCATGAACAACAATTTCTTCATCAGTAACGACTAGGCCACTCCCATCAGGACAAGCATAAATTGGAAAACGAGAGAATATAGAATGTCTCTTTAACTCGTCATCGTAGCGTTTTGATTTACGATAATGAGGAAAAAACTCGAAATCAATAATATTCATGGCCTTAAAGTCTGTGACATCATCGTCATTATCATCACGATCCCATGGCGGAAATGATGCTGTCATAATATTTGGAGTCGTAATAATTGCACCAGCTGAAAGGCCTGTTAAAATTCCACCATTTTCGACATAATCGATGAGTTCTTCAAACATCCCACTTTCTTTTAAGTGCTTTAAGAAATAAAACGTATTACCTCCACCGAGATGAATCACGTCACTTTGAAGTGCCTCTTCTTTGAGAGTTCTGTCAAATTCATGATCAACAGGAAGATGGATAAACCTTTTAAAACCTATTTTCTTATAGGCCATAATTAAATCGATAAAATCTAATTCTGATTCGTAGGAACCTGCTGGAATAAAAGTTATACTTGGAGATTCACTATTACAAAGCTCTAAGATATGTTCGTCAATTTCGACATTATCACAAAAGTCGCCACCACCATATAATCCAATTTTCATTTCTTAGATGCCTTCTCTATAGTCTCTTACAATTTTAAGAAGTTCTTTTACAATTGGTTTTAAATGTTTTTTCTCGTTTGCCACACGATCACTCTTTGGACTTACATTATCAGGGTCAAACGTTTGGTGTTCTCTAAAGTCACGAACAACATTGAAGATAGTAAGTGGGTCAAATTTCTTATACTTCTTCATCATAGAATCGACGATACGAGCAATACTATCACCTGTTACTCTTTCAAACTTGTTTATAATCGATGAGCGCATAACAACTTCAAGAAGAATATCATCAAATCTCTTCTTAGATTTTTTAGCAACAAGATGTAATAATTCAATATAGGAATCTTGAAATGCATCGATTTTATTTGCACGATATGTATTAATCTCTAAATCAGATTGACTCGCATAACTAGACTTAGCGATATTGATAAATTCATCTCGTGTAATCCATTCACCACGGCTTAAAATAAGCTGAGGATATTCACGTAGAATATCTCGCATACTAAAAATGGCATCCCAGCAAATACCATCACTCACCTCATAAAGACCAAAGCTAGATTTTGCCTTTTCAAAGTAATAGAATGGCTTTTGTAAATCTTCAATCTTATGTGAGTGCTTCTTTACCAGCCAATCATGATACTTCGGAGAAATCCCAATTTTAGAAATTAGGTTATACTTCTTTTGAGTTTCAAAAATTTCATCAAATTGTTCAAGGTACTCACTAGTTGAAAAATCAGCTATCGCTTTCTTTTCTTTTGTTTCTAAAAAGTCCACAATTTGAATAAAGGACTGAACAATATACTTCGCCTTATCTTTTTGTTCTTTAATGGTAGTGGAATAACGTTGAACATCATCGAATCGGTATTCATGATGATAAAGACCAAACTGTCTAATTGATCCATAATCGATGATACCACCATTCATAAGAATATTATCGCCATCCCAATCAAGCCAACAAAAGATATAATCATCTTCAAAATTAGCAGCAAGCTTTGCAAATACTTCCACCTGTTTCTTTAAAAAATAACGATATCTTGCCTTCGCAGTTTTTGGGACTCTTTGCCATTCACCATTAAACTTTTGGCGATCAATATAGTAATTAACAATATTTTTTAAAGCATCATAATTGGCCTGCTTTAGATGATTAAACATATGAGAAGGTCTAATTAAGTTACTATTGGCCCTAACATTAATTGAAATATTGTCTTTA
Organism: Halobacteriovorax sp. RT-2-3; assembly: GCF_047085075.1. NCBI lineage: Bacteria > Pseudomonadati > Bdellovibrionota > Bacteriovoracia > Bacteriovoracales > Halobacteriovoraceae > Halobacteriovorax > Halobacteriovorax sp. RT-2-3. The sequence continues at coordinate 1,107,766 of NZ_JBKIYF010000001.1, forward strand.
AATTTAATGATGGCCAAACATCTCTCTGTCTCATAGTTATTCTTTTGCATAACTTCAGAGAACATTAGAGTTGCTAGTCCTTCATCAAACTCAGAGTAGCCACATCCATACGAAATAGATGGATCACCTGTTTTAAAGTATTTATTTTGTATATGGGTTGCAGGTGATAACTTTGTTGCTCCAGTTCCCTGACTCGAGATATCCCAAGTAAGCCCATTGTGATCAACTGTACCATTCCAGATCGAGCGTCCATCACCTGAAGTCTTTCCCTGCTTATTTGGATGCTGTAGCTGCAAGTAGCGAGTAGCCATATAGCGATTTGGTAAAATCTCATCTTCTGGATACTCGATTCCATTTTCAATATCGTATTCATTGATAATCACAATCGAGAAAGTCTCAAGAATTCTTTGGGCCAAATCTTTAGTCAAAGTATTATCATGGCCTTCAGAAATTAAACCCATCTCTTTTGCCAATTCAAAATTAAAGTAAGCAACACTTCCCCCATGTCTTTTTCGGACTTGATACGTGATAAACGAATCCGGACAACTTTGCTGCAGAGGATGTTTTCCATTAATTTGACTAAATTTAGAATAATTTAAATTCGATTTACTAGATAACTTATTATTTGTTTTGCTACTTATCTTTAATGAGCCCATACCCAGATTATATCTTAACTAAATCAGCAAATTCTTCCCTACGAAGAATTTGCTATTTATAAATGCTATATCTGAGTATTCTGGTTTGTTTTAAGGATTAAGGTAGGACGTAAACCTTCTTAATCTCAATATTTGAAGCTGGAAGATTTTGAAATGGACCATTTCTTCCAGTTTTTGACTTCTTGATTCTATTAACAACTGCCATTCCACTAACAACCTTTCCAAATACAGCGTAACCATACTGAGATGGAGTCGGCCCTGAGTGATCCAGGAAGTTATTATCTTTTACGTTAATAAAGAATTGAGAAGTTGCAGAATTAATCACAGAAGTTCTTGCCATTGCAATTGTTCCAAGAACATTACTTAGGCCATTTGTTGCTTCGTTCTTAATTGGCTTTTCTGTTTTTTTCTTCTTAAGACTTGTATCGTATCCCCCACCTTGAATCATGAATCCGTCAATAACACGGTGAAAAATAGTTCCATTGTAGAATCCAGAATTAACGTAGCTTAAAAAGTTTTTTACTGTTTCGGGTGCCTTTTTATCATACAGCTTAATAGTGATGTCCCCATAATTTGTCTGCATCATAACCTTAGTGTCTGCATGAACGCTTAGGCCAATTAAGATAATAAAAAGTAGTTTTAATTTCAATTTCATTTTTCTTCCTCGAAGAATTTTTTAAAGTTAATAAATTCTTCGTGTTCATTATAATCTAAAAATTTATTTTTAGCGAGAAAGTCTATATTGTGGTTCCCCCAATAAAAATCATCGTCAACTTCAAATGTTGGAACACCAAAGACGCCTTTATCAAACGCTTCATTGATAACAAGCTTTAATTCTTTCTTCAAATTACGATCACTATCTAAACGTTCATACTCTTCTAGTGTCAAACATTTTTCAGTAATAAATTCTTTAAACTGATCATAGTCATTAAAATCATGACCGTATTTCCAACCAAAATGAAATGTATTAAGAATAAAGTTTGCCTGTTTTAATTTATCATCCCTAAGTCCAAGGGCCATTCTTAAGTAAGGTAAAGAATTGAACGGAAGCATTTTTGGTGAAGTAAGTTTTACTTCCATTTTATCCGCTGTCCTTAACGCCTCTTTAAATAAGTAGAGTGCTTTATTCTTAGTTTGTGCAGGAGCACTCATCTCATTTAATGCAAATAGCCTTCCCACCATCACTGGACAGAAGTTAATTTCATATTTCTCAGAAAGAAGCCCTGCGTCTAACTGCAGCATACTTAAGTATGAGTAAGGAGATGTAAAATCAAAGTAGAAATTTAAGTTTTTTTTCATTTATATACACAATTGTTATTTAAAGATTGGTTCAAAAAAATTATACTCTCTTCGTGATCAAGTTCATTTATCGTTTCTTATTATTGCTTCTTCTTTTCATTCCAGCAAAAGAAATTCTCGCTACAGAGTCAATTGTACAAATTAATAAAGAGACTTTCAAAGATCAAAATCATAATATTTCAAAATATGTTGAATATAAGCTATCTGATAATAAAGAATACACACCAGATGGATTCACGACGAACGATAAAAGTGTTTTAAACTTAGAATACACAAATAAAAATATTTATCTACGCGTTCAATTTAAAAACTCACTCGAGCATTCTGTACATAAAGAGCTGTATTTTAATACTCACACTTTTAGATTAAATGAAGTTTACTTTCTCAATCAAGACAGTAAGCAACTTTCTAATTTTCCTAAAGATAAAATCAATTCAAAAACGACACTCCATAAATCGCTAAGTATCGATCTAAATCCAGGAGAGAAAAAAACGATTGTTATCAAAACTCATAGTCTTCATAAGTTTGATACAAAGGCCTTGCTTGCTGATACTAAATATATTCAAAAGACAGAGCAAACCAGGATCATTAGCTTATCTATTTATCTAGGCTTTATGTGTACGTTATTAATATATAACCTGATTCTTGGAATGATAAATAAAGAATCAATCTATATTGTCTACTCAGTCTTTATCTTTTTTATGATTAACTCTGTCTTAGCATTATCTGGATACACACAAGGAGTTCTTTCCTTAGACAACCATATTAAATACCTTGGTGTCTATGCCATGATTTCTTGTAACTACTTATATAAGTTTACAAAAGATCTCTTGAGTATCGACTTCTTTAAGAAGCCTATTATTAAGAAGACAGAAAAAGTTTATGCTCTGATATCAATTACTCTAATCACCTCAATCGTCTTCTCTTTCTTTGATTCTTATAATTTTATCATTGGACCACTTGTCGATATTTACATCTTAACACTTGTGATCTTCATTATTTATATTTCGATATATACAAATATTACAAACCCAACGATTGAATCAAAAGTCTATCTTCTTTCATGGCTCATCATGAACGTTGGAATCTTTGCTTACTTTGCGACTATCTATGGATTCTTTACCGATAATGACTTCACTCAAAACTCTATCCTCTTAGGAAATATGGTTGAATCATTTACTCTTTCAATTGCCTTAAGCCTTAAGATAAACAGGCTACAAAAAGAGAATGAAATTAGCTTTATAAAGAATCTAGATAAGCAGAAATATATTCGCTTACTAAGAGTTCTTTCACACGATATTGCAAATTCTTTATTTGTTATCATTGGTTATTCAAGCCGTTATATTCGACGTGGTTACGTTGAAGAAGCTAGAGCGTGGCCAAAAGTCTATTCGGCCTGTATGCACATTAAAGATATTCTCGATAACGTTAAGGCCGAACAGGAATTAATTAATAATGAGCCACAGCTTGATTATGTAGAGATTAAGAGTTTACTGGATAATATTCAAACTATCTTTACACCTCAATGTGAACGAAAGAAAATCTCAATCGAGGTTCCTGAGATTAAACAAGAGCTTAGAGTTTATTCAAATCTCGCCATCCTTACTCATCAGATTCTTGGAAATATCATCTCCAACTCAATAAAATTTACTCAAAACGAAGGAATGATAAAGATCTCATGTACGCAAGTGGATCAAGCTTTAAAGCTAGAAATACAAGACAACGGTATAGGGATAAGTAAAAAGAAGCTTGAACAAATCTATAATAAGATTGATACGGGAATAAGTTTTGGAACTTTAGGAGAAAAAGGTTCCGGTTTTGGTTACTTCATTATTCGCTCATATTGCGAATTACTTAAGATAAAGTTCACAATTGAGCGAAAACCCGTAGGTACTCTAGTCGCACTTTATATCCCCCTTAATAGTCCACAGAAGCTATAAGTTCAGATAGTTGTATAAATTCCTAATTCACCATAAAATTAAATTAATAGACTTTATTATTAGTTTTAATGAAATAGGATTTATGAATTACTACCCTCTAAGAATCACAACGATTGAGCCAGAAAGCGTTATACCGTTTGATTTGTATATTTACTTCAAAGAGACTTATCTTAAATATCAAGATGCTGGTACGGCCATATCACAAGAGAAGCTTGAAAAGCTAAATAAACAACAAGTAGCAAAGTTCTATATTCTTGAAAATGAAGTTGATAAATATCAGCAATATATTAATGATCTTCTTGATTCAAAAGTTCAAGACTTTGATCTTCCTCTAGAAGAGAAAGTTGAAATTGTAGATGGTGCTTGTAAAACAGCGATTGAGCAGTCACTCAATGCACCAGAAAAAGAAGAAAATTACCAAATGACTGAGATAGCGGCAGCACAGCTTAAAAAAGTTCTCTCATCTGGCCCTGATGCTTTGAAGAAGTTCTTCGAAAAGAAAACAATCGATTCAAATTTAATTATCGAACACTCAATGAATGTTGCGACTCTTGCAACGAGACTTGCAATAAGAGTTGGTTGTAATGATAGTGACATCTCAAATATAGCCACAGCTAGCCTACTACACGATGTTGGTATCACGCGATTAAATAGCCAAGACCAAGAGCTATTTAAGAAACCAAAAGATGAACTCAGCGATGATGAAAAAAGAGTTTATGGCCTTCACGTAAAAGATGCAGTTAGTGCATTGAAAGACAAACCATGGGTAACAAAAGGTGTTCTTGATCTAATCGTAAACCACGAAGAAGTAAAAGATGGTTCAGGACCAAATAAACTTAAGACATTGAGTTTGCCGATCATGATTATCTCACTCGTAAATACATACGACAAAATGGTTACAGTAAGTAAAATGAATGCTCGAGACGCACTTACAGAACTTACAATGAATCAACTTAATCACTATGAGCATGATGTGATTAATAAATTTAAGGATGTCTTAATTGATGAAGGTATTGTCTAGTCTATTCGTTTTAGTTCTTCTTCTCTCATCTTGCGACACAAAAGTCGTCGATGAGAATACTTGTGATATTGAGTCGATGAAATGCTATCGCGGTTATCCTCAATCATGTGACTTTATAAAAAAATGTAGTGGAATAAAGCACAAATTTACAAAAGCAGTATGTTCTAATGCTTTCAATGAACTCTTTAGAGGAGCAAATTCTAAAGATGTAATAAAAAAATACTCCCCTAAGATTCTTCATTGTTTCAACGATAAAGAGTTTCACAACTTCAATATCGATATGAAGCTAAGACCTAAAGATTGAATCTCTAAGTCTTTTAAATAGTGATCGCTGAGTTTTGATACGAGTTCTCGACTTGAGCATATTTTTAGATGAATCTAAATTAACAAATTCTTTTTCACGATTTTCAATATACTGATTAATCTCTAACTCTTTTTGTGCACTTGTGAAATTCTGACGAAGCTCTTTTGCGTGCAATTCATTTTTAGCAGTTATTTCTCTAGCTCTTTTTACGGCCTGATTAGCAACAGAACTCTTTTGGGCCTGAAATTTTCCGTCCCAAGGCCTTTGCTGCTTCTCTAATACTTCCTCAACGGCCGAAACAACTTCAACTTTCTTGGCCTGCTTCTTAGCTGTAATATCATTTAAACCAATGGCCATAATTAAAACCTATTACTTAAATTTCCAAAGTTAGCTTGCCCAAGTCCACCAAAAACTCTTGCCTGATGGGCCGGAAGTTCCTCTTGCTCAGACTTTCTAGTGTGATAGTTCGAAATCGCATGATGAATTTGCTTAAATAGCTCGACTGTATCTTTTGCAATGGGCTTTCCTGCTGCATGTTCCGCAATTGAAAGATTAAGGGCCATTGCCTCTTCAGCAGATACAGACTCTTTAATACCAACAGTCGTACAGCCTGCAACATTCTGATAGTACCAATTTAGAATATCGTTACTAAGTTTCTTATTCGTAGAATACTTAGTTGGAACAAAAATTGATTCAAAATCGAGTCTCATTTCATCTTTAAATTCTTTTAAAAAGTGAGAGAAAACTCTGAAGTTTCTAAAATTATTAATTTTACATTCAAGTGGGGAAACAAGAGCATCACTTGCTACAAGAGCATTAGTTGTCAGCTTGTTCCAGTTTGGTGAACAGTCCATAATCACAAGATCAAAGTGTTCTTTTAAAGGATCGATAACTCTTTCCTTTAACCAAAATTCACGACGGTTAATATTATTAAGAGAGTCGTTTAAGGCAACAAGCTCAGGCGTCTCAGGAATAATAAAAAGATTTGGTAATCCAAGCTGAACAATGACTTCATCAAGAGTTGCCTCACCAGAGAAGTAATCACAAAGACCTTTTGTTTGATCTAATTTTTGAATTAATTCATCAAGGCTACCACTGTCATCAGACTCAGTGTCATAACCAAGTGACGTCGTCACATCTCCTTGAATATCAAGGCCTACGACACAAACGCGCTGTCCGTGAAGAGCAGCTGTGCGTGCAAGATTTAGTGCTAGAGTCGACTTAAGAACTCCACCTTTTGTTGTGAATACACAAACAGAAGTAGGCTTATCAAATTTTTTGAAATAACCAATTTGTTCACCAATTTGTGGAAGTAAATTAACCGGCCAACCTTTTCTAAAAATTGCTCCACTTCTATACTTGCGAGAAGCTGGAATTTGCCCCGAAGATTCAAGATCTTGAATATCAAATTTTAGATTTGGGTCACCATATATATCGGCCACTTTTTTAAGTGGGTAGAAATTATCCATTATTAAGTCTCCTCCATAAGTACTTTACTTATAATTTTACGCATTTAGTGGAGGCTGTGTCAAAAAAATCATACTCACAAATAAAGCTATGATACTATTTGGATGTGGAAGCTCTAGCTCTTGATCATATTTACGACTTTAAAGGACACAAGGCGCAGATTCGCGAGATTAGTCCATTTGACAAGAAAATGCTTCTTGAAGGTCTGCACGAGATGGAGCCCAAGTCTATCTATCATCGTTTCTTTGGTGCAAAGAAAGGTTTAACAGCAAAAGAGCTTATCAATTTAACTGAATTTGATAAGAGATTTCATTATGCCATTGGCGTGGCAACGATTACTTCCCCTGCTCATCCAATGGGGGTTGCCCGTTTTGATATTCACCGAGATAATTCAAAAGTTGCAGAATTTGCGATAACAATCATTGATAAGTATCAAGGACTTGGTATTGGAAAGGAGCTACTAGGTTTATTAATCTTAGAAGCAAAGTCTCGAGGGATTAAAATTCTTGAAGGTGAAATGTTAAATACGAATACGAAGATGATTGCCTTGGCCCAATCCATGACAAAGACGCATGGATGTGAGCTCAAGTTATCACGAAGTGAGCAGGGAGTTCAGACCATAAGCCTGATCCTTCCCTCTTAATCACCTACTGGCGGTTACGCCCTTTAAGAACTTCTTTTCCGCCCATATATGCTCTAAGTTTTTCAGGAACATAAACAGATCCATCTTCTTGTTGATGATTTTCAATAAATGGAACAAGAATTCTTGGCGTAGCAACCATTGTATTATTTAGCGTGAATACGTGCTTAACGTTTCCATCTGCATCTCTGTAGCGAGTATTTGTTCTTCTTGCTTGCCAGTCATGAAGTGCTGAACATGAGTGTGTCTCACGGTACTTTTCTTCACTTGGTACCCAACATTCAATATCGTACATACGGAATTTACCTGCACCCATATCACCCGTACAAACTTCAAGGATTTGATATGGAAGCTCAAGCGCCTTACAGAATTCTTCTGCTGCTTCAAGAAGTGACTTGTGCCATTTTTCAGACTCTGCTTCATCACCTTTACAGATTACGAATTGTTCTGTTTTTTGGAATTGGTGTACACGGATTAGGCCCTTTACATCCTTTCCATAACTTCCTGCTTCCCCTCTAAAACATGGAGAGAAACCTGCATATAAAATTGGAAGATCTGATTCACTTAGAATCTCACCACCGTGTAGACTATTTAATTGAACTTCAGCTGTTCCTGAAAGATAGATATCGTGCTCAGGAATATAGTAAGCATCTTCTCTTCCTGTCGGGAAGTGACCTGTACCATATAGTGCATCTTCTCTTGCCATCGATGGAGATGAAACAAGTGTAAATCCCTTTTCAGTTAGCATATCTAGAGCAAGACGGTGCATGGCCATCTCTAAAAGAACCATGTCATTTCTAAGAGAGTAAGAACGTGAACCACAAACTTTTGCGATATTTTTAAACTCTGCCCACTCATTCATTTCTAAAATTTCAACGTGGTGTCTTGGTGCAAATGAGAAATTTGGTTTATCACCTTCAACACGACTAACTACGTTTTCACTATCGTCTTTACCAACTGGTGCATCTTTTGATGGAACCATTGGAACAACGTACATCAGTGCCTTAAGTTTTTCTTCAAGATCACTAATTTCTGGATTCATTTCCTTAAGCTCGTTGGCAATTTCCTTACCTTCAGCAATAAGTTTTGGCCTGTCTTCGTTAGATGCCTGAGGGATTAATTTTGAGTGAGCATTTCTCTTCTCTTGTAAATCCTGCTGCTTTGTCTTTAATTCAGAGAGTTTCGAGTCAATTGTCAGTAGCTCATCTAGGTCTAGACCGATACGCTTATTTGCAATTACCTCTTTCATTAAATCAACATTTTCTCTGATAAATTTGATATCTAACACTATGCACTCCAGTTTATTTTTATAGTTGTTAGAATAACCTAAAACCACTAAAATTGACACTCTAAATTGCTTTAAAATCAGGGAGTTACTCATGGCATCATGTCGTTATTGTGGAAAGGAAATTACTTGGATGAAAGATGGGCGTAAAAACGTTCCAGTCGAAGGAGACGGTGCTGTCCACAAGTGTGAGAATATGATCAATGCCCGTAAGAGCTTCCGCAAAATCACTCCAACAGAGATCGATCCAGAACTACTTAAGCAGTATGAGAACGCGATAAATGAGAAGGCCAAAAAATAATAGCGGCCCCAATCAAAATCATTGCTAGACAATAGAATTGTCCCACAGAAAACAGGTTAAAGAAGAGCCCAATTTGTGGATCAGGAGTTCTAAAGAACTCAACAATGAAGCGACCAATTCCATAAATGATAAGAAAAAGGCCAGAGTTTAAAGCTGGTCTTTTTAAATTCTTTTTCAAAGTAAATAAAATGATAAATAGGACAAATCCCTCGAGGAAGGCTTCATAAAGCTGTGAAGGATGGCGAGGGCTTGAGTCGTAAAGTCTTGGAAAAATCACTGCCCAAGAAACATCTGTCACTCTCCCCGCAAGTTCTCCATTGATAAAATTTGCGATTCGCCCAAACATAATGGCCGGGCCTACACTTGTTAGGACAATATCTGTTAGGGCAAAGAATTTAAGTCCGTGCTTTTTAGCGTAATAATATGTCCAAAGAGCTCCACCAATAAGTGCACCATGAAAGCTCATGCCACCTTGCCAAAAATAGAAAACGCGCTTTAAGTCTTGTGCATAGTAATTAAAATTATAAAAGAAGATATAAAAGAGCTTTCCACCTGCAAGCATCATAAAGAAGCCAGTGAATAAATAATTTAGATAGTGATAAAAAGAGACACTTAGTCCCTCTCTTTTTATGAGGTATTTTCCTAAATAAAGTGTCCAGAAGTAGCCAAAGAAGTAGGCCAACCAATACCAAGCAATCTTAACTCCCAAAAAATCGATAGCAATTGGATTAAGATTGTGGACATAGTATTGCATTAATTAACCGTGAGATTTGTGATTAGCTTATTACACTCGTTAGTTAAATTATCCATGTGTTTGTCTTCAATTGCAAATCTCTCTTTATCTTGTGAGAAACGCTCTTGTTTTGATAGCTCTTTTCGAGATTGGTGAGTTGGGAAATGTTTAATTTCCTCATACATTGAAAAGATAATCGGATACTCTTCGTTTTCAACAAAGTCCACGCGGTCAATAAGCATTCTTAAACGAATACAGGCTTCACTTGCCTCACATTGTTTTTGAACAAAGGCACGAGCAATTGTAATAAGACTATCGCGCACGAATGCCTGGCGCTCTTTTTCCTTTGCTTCCATCTTGTCATGTTCAGCAATGCGCTTTCTCGTCTCTTCTTTAAGCTTAATATAGAAAAAGCCTACCCCCATTGAAAGGATAAATACTAAAACTGATAAAATGATAAATGCGATATTGTACTGTTCTTGAGTCATGGCCAATTTATACTGCTAAATCCTACATATGTGAAGGTTTTGGTGGATATGTTCCCTCTGGAGCTTCAACAAACCACTGCTTAACCTGCTGAATTATCGTGGACTGATCTTGAGGAAGACTCCCTCCAATTGGATACATATTTGAGACGTGATTAATTCTAAGTAAAATTTCTCGAGAGGCTTTTATCCCAGAGAGAATGTCGTGCATCTCCCCTAGTATCTCCTTAGTCGTAAGCATTTCAAAGCCTCGTTGTACCATTCGGTAATACGGAGTCCCCTCAACCGCCATTGTCGTAAGAAATGACAGGTAATCTGGTGAAATTTCAGAAAGAACTCTCGCCGTCTCGGCCACATGGGTCTCTGTATGTTTCTTCCCACCAAGCCCAAGCATGGCAATCACCGATAATTTCATCCCTGCATCCATGACTTTTTTTGATCCATCAATCATATCTTGGGCGCTATTGCCCTTAACCGTCATATGGAGAACCTTGTCACAACCAGACTCCATCCCAAGATAAGCGATTCCAAGCCCTGCTTCCTTTAGGTAACGAAGCTCATCTTCTGATTTATCCAGCATATTCTGAGCTGTTGCGTAGACACCGACGCGAATATCCCCAAACTCCTCGCCAATTGCCAAAAGACTTTTGTAGAGGTCTTCAGTTGGTGCCCCAAGCGCATCTCCATCACATAAAAATACTTTAGAGGGACGCATCTCAAATCGACGATAGTAAGCTGCCGCCTTTCTGATATCCTCGATTACCTCGACGCTGTTTCTCTCTTTATAAGTCTTAGATCGATACATATTGCAATATGTACATTTATTATTGGAGCAACCAATGGTTTGTTGTATAAGGAGAGAACGCCCTTCAGATGGAGGACGGAAAACAGGTTCGTGATATTTTATCGGGAAATCGTAAAACATGGCGCTACCTTAATCGATTTGGATTATTTATGAAAGAATATATCATTGAATCATATGCAGAGAAATACCTAGTTACTTCTAATATTGAACCTGAGTTCAATATTCTTTGTGATACGAAGTCGATTGCTCACCACCTGGCCCTATCTCTTAATTTAGGAACAATGGAGACTCCACTTCAAGGCCCTGAGCTTTTCACATTAATTGGAAATGTTCGCGGTATAAAAACATATAGCCTATCTCTTGTTTCACCAAACCTTAGAATTGATGAAGAGGCCGATATTAATGACTGTTGCCAGAGTGGATGCAGCGGTTGTCCTTACTTTAACGGATATTAATTTATGACTAAATTTAGCATTACGGCCAAGGCCAATACAGATACAACAGCAGCGGACCTACTTGCAGAAAAATGTGCGAAGTCAGGAATTGAGCTTTCAAAAATTAAGATCAAAAATCTTATGAAACAAGGTGCTTGTTGGACAAAGACTGCAAAGCCAGAACGTATTCGCAAGGCCAAGACAGAAATAAAGCGCGGCCAAACAATTAAATTATATGTCGATCCAAATATCGGTGAATTCGATATGAGTTCAGTTCAATGTATGCATGAAACTCACCACTATGGCGTTTACTTCAAACCTGCTGGACTTCTATGTCAGGGGACAAAGTATGGCGATGAATACACAATTCTTCGCGAAGTTCACAAGCGCACTGGTCGCGAACCTTTTCTCATTCACAGGCTAGATAAAGAAACAGCAGGCCTTATGATGATTGCATATACAAAGAAAGCTGCTCGAGCGTTTTCTGATCAAATTAAGAATCACAAAATTCAAAAGACGTATCAGGCCGAAGTCAAAGGGAAGCCAGAAAAAGTTAAGCGTCTTGAGAGTGTTATTGATGGAAAAGATGCTGTTCTAGAATATGAAGTGAAGAAATACCTCGATAAAACTGCTCTTGTAGAAGTTAATCTTATCACAGGCCGTAAACACCAGATTCGTATCCAATTTACTGAACTTGGTTTTCCAGTTATGGGAGATAATCGTTATGGTAAAGGTAATGGAAACGACACAGGTCTTGCCCTTATCGCTTCAAAATTAGTTTTTGATGATCCGTGGAGAAGTGGAAATTTAGTGACTGTTGAGCTTCCTGAAGAAAAGAGATTATTTTAATTACTTCTTTGTATTTTTAATACTATCTAACGAGATATTCTTAACTTTCAAGTTAAGCTCTTTCGCAATTGATTTTTTAACGAGTTCATTTTTATAGTCGACGATTGGATTCTTACTTCTTCTATTGATTGGAAATAAGTATTGGTCTTTTTCAAAAAATGCGATGTCGATTCTTCCGGCTTTCATACGCCAAAACTTAACATAGATTAAACTGACGTGCATCTATTACTTAGACTTATGCTACGTGTTCATTTTTAGAATGTAATATCAAGCTATTGAACATTGAATTCTAAATCAACTTTGTCGTGAATAACCTTATCTGCCACAGTGCCCAATAAAGATGATCGATATTTAATGCCAAATTTTGTTCGGTCAAAGCTAACTTTCCCCGTGGCCTTCTTGCCATCGTAGATCATATCGAATGTTAGTGGACGTGTAATTTTCTTAATCTTAAAGTCAGCAACGACTTTATATTTATTCTTTGCAATCTTTGTAATTGATTTTGTTTCCATCATCGCCGTTGGATATTTTTCGATCTCAAAGAAGTCACTTTGGCGAAGATGATTTTGTAGCTTATCCTTCCACTCACCTTCAAGATCACGCACATCGATTGTATTCATCTGCACAGTAAAAATTCCCTTAACAGGTTCTCCTTTATCATTGTGCTCAATCGTTCCTTTTTGAAATTTAACATGGCCCCAGTGCTTGCCACCAACTTTACTTGCATGCCATTTCAAAAAGCTTTTATCTGTATCGATCTCTTTAGCGAACGCAAGAATAGAAAGTAAAATACAAAAACCGATAATCAGCAACTTCATTCACTATCCTCCAAAAACATAACAACGTTAATAGTTGTAAGTATTCTAAGAGAAAACGAGATACGCTAATAACTAAGTTTTCTTAAAGTTTGGTTAAACCGGTAAAAGAAAGGCATTCTCAAGATCAATAGCTAGTTTAACTTGTGAGCCAATGCTCACTTTAGAAGAGTCGGCCAATTGGAATCTTAGAATTTTTGCATTCATTGTCGCAACTTCAACAAAGTCATACTCTCCGTGCCTAATTATCGACTTAACTCGTCCTTTTAGTTGTCCCTCACCTTCAACAAGCTTTAGGTATTTTGGACGAAAGGCCAGATAAACAAATTGATTATTTGTTTTGAGATTATCAGTTACTTCAAATTGCCCGAAGTCGTTTTTGACGACTACGCGATCACCTTTTCTTTCAACGATTGGCCCTGCAACGAGATTAATCATTCCCCCGAAGCGAGCAGCATCAATTGAGAGTGGCCTGTCATAAAAGTCTTGAGGCCTTTGATATGTTTGAAGTTTTGCTCCACTAAGATAAATAATTCGATCACTTAATGAATAAGCTTCTTTCAAGTTGTGAGTGACAAAAAGTAATGAGATTTCATTTTCTTTGAAAATTTCAAAAATTTCATGGCACAAGGTAGCCTTTAGAAATTCATCAATATTAGAAAATGGTTCATCTAATAAAAGAACGTCTGGTGCGACAACCATTGATCTCGCAAAAAGAAGTCTTTGCAATTGTCCCGCCGAAAGTTGATCGAGCTTCTTATGATCTTTATATTCAAGGCCAAAGATTTCAATCATATCACGTACGCGATTCGTATCAGCACTTGGCTCATGGGCCAGTAAATGACTTTCAATATTTTCAAAAACCGTTAGGTCCCAGTTAAGATTATCAACACCTGAAACCATCTCAATTTTTAAGTTCTCGGCCTTCTCAACTTCTCCACTTAAGGGAGTTAGCTTTCCCGTAAGAATATTAAATAAAGTCGTCTTGCCTGTTCCAGAAGGACCAAGAAGTGTTAAAACCTCACCCTTATGGAGATCGAAAGAGATCTTATCAAACTGACAAATTGATTTTTGATCAAAATTATAAGTTAAATTATTTACCGCTAATACTTTCATTAACCCTAGACTCTCCCAATGAAGACAATCTGTAAATACAGGGTTTAAGCAGAATTTAAGAAATCTTTGTTCAAAAGAAAAAATGTTGCCTACGACAAGTAAATTAAACCCCTAAGGAGTCTTTATGAATTTTGACAAGGATCTGATTATTGAATCATTTGCGAGAATTGAGCCCAATTTAAAAAATTTCACAAATGCTTTCTTTGATAATGTCGTTATTCTCGAACCAGGTATGCAGAAAGTATTTGCTCATGCTGATCGAGAGCAACTAAAGGCATCCTTTATTAGGGCCCTAAGTATAACAATAAATAATTTAAAGAACCCGGAATACCTGAAATACTACCTGCAGGGACTTGGCGGAAACCAGATTAAATACGAAGTTTCAGAGACTTATTTTCCAATATTTGAAGAAGCCTTCATTCAAACATTAATGCTTTTTCATATGAATTCTTGGACTCCTAAACTAGAGACAGCATGGCGCGATTGTTTCTACTATATAGCAGAGTATATTTCTGACGGCATGGTGGATGCGACCCTGCGTAGAGAGTTTGAAGAATTTTTAGAGAAGAAAGAACATGTCGACTCTTTTAAAAAGGCAGCCTAACTACTTTCTAAAAAGTGTTGATTTGATTGTTAAATAATCACTACCTTCTTGCCAAGTTTCACTTACTTCAACTTCATCTTCTGCAACGAAGTAGAAACGTAAAGTAAAGCCGTCTTCTTTTGAATAAATTGTAAGCTCGTCATTGTTAATGAAGCCAGAAACCTCTCCTTTGTAATAAAGAAGCGGCCCTCTTACCTCAAAGACAGAATAGGGATATTCAGCACTAAGGCCATTACAATTATATCCACCCTCTTGTATTTTAAATTTCGAAGCATCGTAAAAAAGCTTAAAATAGATTTGAGAACATTTTTGAGTTGATTTTGGAGTTTTTGCAACACCTTCACCAATCCATTTCCCACCAATACTAGCAAATGATAATTGAGTAAATAAAAAGAGAGTGATTAATTTCATGAGTTAATTATCTCTAGCTCTTGCCCTATAGTCAAAGGCCAACGACTTAAATATAATAATTGCTATGAATAAATTATTCCTTACCACGCTAATTTTTATTTTAACTTCTTGTGGCAGTTCAAAAACATTTTTGGGCCAAAAACAAGGAAGTGTATACTCTTCGACAATATTAAAGAGAAACCCTAGTGATGGTGCAGAAGTTGCTTTAAAAGCACGAATTCATAAGAAGCTCAAAAATAACTACTACCTCGTTCAAGACCAAGAGGGCATGATTCTCGTGAGAATTCCTGAGAAGTTATTTGGCCTAGATACTGACTATAATTATCAAACCCTCTTTCTACTGAAGGGTGAAACAGATAACGAATCAAAGCACTTCTATGTTGAAATAGAAGAGCTTGAAGTCATTAAGCCTTAGTCAGCTATTTGCCTACTAATCCTCTGAGCGACAAATATCATCTCCGTAGCGACGACATTCACCATCTGAAGCACGAGAGTCGCAATAAGGAGTACAGGCCGCATTGATTCCACAGAAATCTTCTTTATACCTACGACATTCGCCATCAGAAGTTCTTGAAGCACAATGGGCAACGCATCGCCACTGACGATCCTGAGGTGGCCTGCCATCTTCAGTACAATAATAACGAGTACCATCCACAACGACAGTTACATCTGCACTCACATTGGAGGCTAAAAAGAATAGAAATGTAATAAGAATGAGATTTTTCATCCATCCATTAACTCACAACCCTGACATTTTGTTTAGACTGGCCGCACATAAAGTTATGAATGACACTTTAGCTCAGGCATTTTATATTGAGCGAAACAATAAGGAGATCACATGGTTTCAGATATTTTTGACCCAAGTGCTTGGAAAGAAGTTGAAGGCTTCGATTTCAAGGACATTACATACCACCGCGCTGTAGATCAAGGGACAGTTAGGATTGCATTCAATCGTCCAGAGTGTCGCAACGCATTTAGGCCTCAAACTGTTGATGAGCTTTACCGCGCCTTAGATCACGCAAGAATGTGGAGTGATGTTGGTGTTGTTCTTATTACAGGAAACGGACCATCACCAAAAGATGGTGGTTGGGCATTCTGCTCAGGTGGCGATCAAAGAATTCGTGGAAAAGACGGATATAAATATGTTGATGGTGACGGAACTCCAGACCCAGCAAAACTTGGAAGACTTCACATCCTTGAGGTGCAAAGACTAATTCGTTTTATGCCAAAAGTAGTTGTTGCAGTAGTTCCTGGTTGGGCAGTTGGTGGTGGACATTCACTTCACGTAGTTTGTGACATGACGATCGCTTCAAAAGAGCATGCAATCTTTAAACAAACGGATCCAGACGTTGCTTCATTTGACTCTGGTTACGGTTCAGCATATCTTGCTCGTCAATGTGGACAAAAACGTGCACGTGAAATCTTCTTCTGTGGTTTCAACTATAGCGCCGAAGAAGCATTTCAAATGGGTATGGTAAATAAAGTTGTTCCTCATGCAGACCTTGAGAAGGTTGCGCTTGAGTGGGCCAAAGAGATGAATTCAAAGTCACCAACAGCAATGCGTATGCTTAAATTTGGATTCAATCTTCTTGATGATGGTTTAGTTGGTCAACAGCTTTTTGCTGGTGAAGCAACTCGCCTAGCTTACGGAACTGCTGAAGCACAAGAAGGCCGTGATGCTTTCGTTGAAAAGCGTGAAAAAGACTTCTCACAATTTCCTTGGCATTACTAAAATAAAACGGGGGCCTCCATGCCCCCTCGTTCTCTCTACTTCCATGAGAAAATTGTTGATAAATATTCTTTTGTTGCATTTTGACCTCGATCAATTATTGTCACCCCTATTTGATAGAAACCTTCAAGATCATATTTTCTTTTAAAAAAATTCTCGCTGAAATGACTTGATACAGTAAATTCATCGATCGTTTTACGGTCCAATATTTCGGATTCATTTTCACCAGAGAGGATCACTTGATAAAGAGTGTACTTATAAAATAGTTTATCAGCACTCACACAATTATCATCGGCATCTTTAAAGTGGAATTTTGGTAATTGTTTTCTAAATAATGGTGAATAATCAATTCGAGCAACTTCTTTTTCATCAGGAGGGGTAAAATCAAAACGTATAGGATTTGTCTCGATAATGACTGATTTTCGATTCCTCTTATCAACTGATTGAAAGTATACTTGAACCTCTTCACACTCTTTATAACCTAATCTAATTAAATCATGGCCATCAAGAAGTAGTTGATTTGTATTTTGCGGGAGTTTCTTCCATTCAACTTGTAGATAACTTTCTTTAGAGTAGTATCCGTAGTAAATCTCATTTACCTCTGATTTGTATTGATGATTCCAATAAAACCTTAACGGAGCCACCTTTGAGCCCCAGTTAGGAACCGGAGATTCATGAATAAAGCGATATGGAAATGCGACGGAGTAACTATAGTTAACATCAATCACCTGCTTTGCACCTTGATAACTTTCAAAGAGATTTACTTCATAAATTTCATATTGATTTCTAGAAAGCATATGAGAACTAGAGTTGATCATCGAGTAATGTCCATTAAGACAATTTACCTGTTCAACATTTTCATTGCTCACATCAAGTAAGCGAACATAGCTCCCTTGAGAACAGTCGCCTTCGATTAGATGATCCATCGAAAAGATATCAATTCCCTTAGGGGCAAGTCTAATATCATCTGAAGGAATATAATCAAATGAAGTTGAAAAATTATTTGTTTTATAATCAATATAGAAGTCATGGCATTCTGCAAAGATGGTTGTCTCCCCCTCAAGATCATATTCTTCAGGATAAACAATAAATGCGCCATCATCTTGTCTTAGAGGGATGTTATGGCCATTAAGAATAATATTCTCTGATTTTTTTGTGTATAACCTTACATGACCATTGAGATAAGAGCGACCACAGGTCCCACTGATAATATGACGACCTCTTGCCCCTTCATCGTACTTTCCTTTAGGAGCAATAAAGTGAGGTGAAGTTTCGGCTTGCTTAAAATAATAAAACAACATTCTAAGATTTGATCGAAAGTCCCCATTTAACCCTTCGATAGGAACCTGGTAAAGCATTTGTCCAGACTTCTTTCGTGCCAAAATATCAAGTTTATAACTGAAGTTTCCATTGAGACAGTCAATAATATTCCCATCAACACTAACGCGATCAAAACCTTTACAAGTACCGATGATATCGAGGTTATCATCAAAGACACCGACGATAGTCTCACTTAGAAAAATTGAATGATCATCATTTCTAAATTTAATTGGCCTAACAGTAAAATCAGAACTGTTACCATATTCATCAACTTGATTAATATAAAGATAAGTCTCAATACTTTCGGCATTGATTTTTGAAAAATAGATTGGCGCAAGAAATATACCGTTAGAACAACCTGCAGTTTTCACAAAGTCTGCAATATAGCTACCTCTTATAAAGACTGTTCCTTTTTTCTTACATCGACCAGAAACGTAAATAGTACGCCCGTAGTAATATCCGGCCATCGGCGTATCAACGACAACTTTTCCAGGCTTCTTTGTCACCACATTAGGAATTGAAATGGTAATTGAATAACCATCTTGAGTAATAAAAACGTCCTGGCGACCTTCGATATTATCTTGAAAGAATAAAACCTTGCGATACTTGTCATCAAAGCATTGAGAAGTGTATGCCTGATCTCTTGCCAAGTTATTTGAAAAAAAAGATATCAAAAGATTATTTGTACATTCCCCTTCAATAACAACTCTTTGTCCATTTAATCTTCTAGAGACTAAATGTGCTGTAAGGGATCCTTTTACAAGTTGCTGAGTAGTGTTGACAGAACTAATCGTACGACTACGTTCTTGGCAGCCTTCAAGAAGAAAGATGAGAATAAGAATGGTGTAAATATACTTATATTCCACACCATTCTTATCGAGATTACGTCATTTTATCGAACTTAAAATTGATTAAAAATTGCCGTTAAAATTAATACGATAATTAAGTTACCAAAGAAAATTATATCTCTGAGGCTTATCGTTAAATTCAAGGCCTTAACAATCTCACTTTTTGAAGGAGATTTACCATTCTTTAACTGAAGTTGTTTAAATAGCTTTGATTCGATTTTCTTTTTAAAGTGCTGATCTTTAAAAAAAGCGATCCTGAGTCCAATTATAAGACAAACAAAGTATAACCACAGATTAGAAATCCCTAAATCTTTAGCAAAAATGTAAGTAATAATCATTGGTATTTGAACTACGATCAAATAAACAAAGAGAGTTAGAATATTATTTTGTATGCCAATAGTGAGCATTACATTAGCCTTTTAACGACTTCTAAAAATAAAAGCCAAGTCTTTTCAACTGAAGCAATTGAAACTTGCTCATCAGGAGAATGGGCACCAGTAATCGTCGGGCCAAAGCTAATGATGTCTACATCTGGCATCGCTTTAGAAAGGATTCCACATTCAAGGCCTGCGTGAATAGATGAAATCTTAGGAGCTTTACCTCTTAAGTCTTTAAAGACCTCTCCTGTAATTGAAAGAATCTTAGATTCTGGATTTGGTTTCCATCCAGGATATGCTCCTTCAAGAATGGCCTTCCCATCGAGATCTTTTTGAGCTGAAATCATTTCTTGAGCAAAGTTATCTCTCGCCTCTTCACTCGCACTACGAATGAGATTTGCCATATTAAACTTTCCAGCTTCAAGAGTGATAACACCTAAGTTTGTCGATGTCTCCACGACACCTTCAAAGTGTTGATCCCAAGCTTTTACACCGTGTTGACAATTACTAATTGCAGATAGGACTAGCTTAGAGTCCTCAATTGAAAGAGCATTTGCTTCTTCATTTAAAGTGGCCAATTCAAATTTTAGGCCACCTTCTGCATGTTGATTTTTCTCCCAAAGTGATTCAAAGTTTTCACGAATCTTTGGAAGGTTCACTTCGCTTGTATAGAAATCAACAAAAGCTTCTCTTGCAATAGCATTTCTTAAAGAGCCGCCCTTTATTGATACAAGTTGGATATCATCAACGCCTGCAAAAACATTTGGGATTAACTTATTTGCATTAAGACGGCCACGGTGAATATCAATTCCAGAGTGTCCACCTTTTAAACCTTTAATTGCAATTCTTTGACGTACGCCTTTAGCAGCTATTTGATTAAATTCTTTTTCAAAAATTAAATCAACACCACCGGCACATCCAATAATTAGCTCATCTTCTTCTTCGGTATCAAGATTAAGCATAATCTTACCTTCGAAGTGATCACCCTTTAGCCCAATTGCTCCATGCATTCCTGCTTCTTCACAAGCTGTAAAAACACATTCTAATGGAGGGTGTGCAATATCTTTACTTTCAAGAAGTCCCATCGCAAAGGCACAACCAATACCATTATCCGCACCTAGAGTTGTTCCATTTGCACGTACCCAATCACCATCGATAATCGTCGTGATAGGATCTATTTTGAAATCATGTGAGTTACCTTCATTTTTTTGAGCAACCATATCAAGATGGCCTTGAAGGATAATAGGAGCCGAGTTCTCCCCCCCTAGCTGACCAGGCTTTTTGATAATGACATTGTTTACTTCGTCACGATATGTTTCTAAACCTAAACTCTTTCCAAATAGAAGTAATAAAGTTTGTACTGCCTCTTCGTGGTAGCTAGGCCTAGGAGTATCTAGTAATTTTTGAAAATTTGACCAAACATATTTTGGACTTAATTGATCGACACGTGATTGATTCATAAAATAACCTACTTGTTATGTTTATAAACAATCTACTATGAAGATCAATTTTAGCAAAGCCCAAAAGCTATGCTGCTTCTTCGCCATCATCTTCCTGTGAAAAAGGAAAATGTGGAAATTGAGGGTGATTTTGCGCTTCTTCAATTAAGTACTTATCGACAATATGTGGACGCCAACTCAAGTAAACACCATCAAATTTATCGAGACTTAAGTTTTCATCGTAATGGGGGCTTCTCTTAACATCCATATGATAGATATCGATACTGCCTTCTTTTTCAAAGTAATTTCTAAGGTTAGAGCCTCGAGATAAGTAGAGTTTGCGCACCGTCGACACGTCTGCAGCAGATTCAATATTCAAAATGATATTATAATGGCGATAATCCACTGCTAGATTGATCGAATTACACTTTAAATCTGGCTTATAGTCATATCTTTTACAATCACTTGTCCCCAAATTATGAATGAGCAATACTTTTTCAAAGATTGCTCCACCATGCTTTTGTGCTGCTCTTGCGCGAGATTTCGAAATCGTTATGGAAGCGGCCCCTTTATAGCGCAAAAAGTCAAAATCAATTCCTGCAACAAAACCTGGTCGCAAGACATCATTAAGTAAGAGAGTAAAATCACTCTCATCTGACATGGCCACTAAGTGAGACAACTTAGAAGTGCTTATGGCCAAGTAGCGTTTTTGGCCATAGATATTCTTTAGCTCAACAATCGCCTTTGTCCCTGCATAAACTTCAATCCAATTTACTTGTTTTCTTGTTTGAAGCGCAATGTCACCAAAGATACCTGAATCAGGCCCTCCCATTAGGACATTACAGCCAAGACTTTTCATTAAGAGCTTAGAAAAATGCTGCACATAAGATTTATGTACATTTATATATTCTAACAACTCCTCTTTAAAAAAGATTTGTTCACATAATTTTTCCAACTCTAATTCGAATTCTTGCTTTTTCATGTCTGACCTATCGTCTTCCAAACGATACGCACTGAGTTAAAAAAAGTTAATTTAGTCAAGCCTCCTTAAAGCTGATAACGACTAGCAAAAGGCCCGAAAAGATGATAAAAAAGCATGTATAAATCAAATACAAAAAACTGAATTTAACTCAAAAAGTCGAGGATCTATGTCTAATTTTCTAGAAGATTATCACGCACATGTTGAGGAAAGGGCCAAAGAAGGTATTCCTCCATTAGCATTAACAAAAGAACAAGCAACAGAAGTTGTAAAACTTCTTGAATCTGAGCCAACTCAGGAGCTTTTAGATCTTTTAAAAGATCGTATCAATCCAGGTGTTGACCCTGCTGCACAAGTAAAGGCAAGCTTTCTAATTGGTATTACAAAAGGTGCACACACTTGTTCACTAATTTCAAAAGAATATGCAGTTGAATTATTAGGTACAATGGTTGGTGGTTTCAACCTTCAAGGCCTAACTGATATCGTAGCAGGAAGTGATGAAGCACTTGCAAAGCTTGCTGCTAAAGAATTAAAAAACCTTCCTCTTGCAGTAAACGTTTTTGATGACGTAAAAAAACTAGCAGATGGTGGAAATGCTATTGCTAAAGAGATCATCGAATCTTGGGCAAATGCAGAATGGTTTACTAATAAGCCACAAGTTGATGAGTCAATCAAAACTGTCGTTTACAAAGTAGACGGTGAAATCAATACAGATGACTTCTCTCCTGCTCCATTTGCATTTACAAGAGCGGATATCCCTCTTCACGCAAATGTTATGGGTGGATCACTTTTCCCAGAAGGTCCAAAGCAAATCTCAGACCTTAAAGAAAAGTTTAACCTTCCTGTTACTTTCGTTGGTGACGTTGTTGGTACAGGTTCTTCTAGAAAGTCAGCAATCAACTCTCTTCTATGGTGTATTGGTGACGATATTCCTTTCGTACCTAACAAGAGACGTGGTGGTGTTATTATCGGTCAAACAATTGCTCCGATCTTCTTTAACACTGCTCAAGACTCTGGTGCTCTTCCAATCCACGGATTTGATGTATCAGCGCTTACAACAGGAACAGTAATTGAAGTTCGTCCACTTGAAGGAAAGATCCTTGATGAGAAAGGTAGCGAACTTGCAAAGTACGATGTTGCTCCAGAAACAATTCTAGATGAGTATAGAGCTGGTGGTCGTGTTCCTCTAATTATCGGAAAAATGCTAACAGATAAAGCAAGAGCGTCTCTTGGACAAGGAACTGCTGATGATTCAGGAATCTTTGCTAAGCCACACACAACTCTTGCACACGAAGGTCAAGGTTATACTCTTGCTCAAAAAATGGTTGGGAAAGCATGTGGAGTGACAGGAATTCTTCCAGGTACTTCATGTCTTCCAAAAATGA
This sequence comes from Halobacteriovorax sp. RT-2-3, assembly GCF_047085075.1. Taxonomy (NCBI): domain Bacteria; kingdom Pseudomonadati; phylum Bdellovibrionota; class Bacteriovoracia; order Bacteriovoracales; family Halobacteriovoraceae; genus Halobacteriovorax; species Halobacteriovorax sp. RT-2-3. The sequence continues at coordinate 1,131,008 of NZ_JBKIYF010000001.1, forward strand.
CAACAGTTGGTTCACAAGATACAACTGGGCCAATGACAAGAGATGAGATGACTGAGCTTGCATGTCTAAAGTTCAATGCTGATCTTGTAATGCAATCATTCTGTCACACAGCTGCTTATCCAAAGCCAAGTGACGTTATCACTCACGCAACTCTTCCAGAATATATCAGAAACAGAGAAGGTGTAGCACTAAGACCAGGTGATGGTATTATCCACTCTTGGCTTAACCGTCTTCTAATTCCAGATACTGTTGGTACTGGTGGTGACTCTCACACTCGCTTCCCTCTTGGAATTTCATTCCCAGCAGGATCAGGGCTTGTCGCATTTGCTGCGGCACTTGGTGTTATGCCACTTGATATGCCAGAATCAGTTCTTGTACGTTTCACAGGAAAGTTACAACCAGGTATCACTCTTCGTGACGTTGTTAACATGATTCCTTACCAAGCAATTCAAGAAGGCCTACTAACTGTAGAAAAGAAAGGTAAGAAAAATATTTTTGCTGGTCGTATTCTAGAAATGGAAGGTCTTCCAGATCTTAAACTTGAGCAAGCATTCGAACTTACTGATGCAACTGCAGAAAGAAGTGCTGCTGGTTCAACAATTAAACTAAGCCGTGAAACAGTAGTTGAATACTTAAGATCAAACGTTGCTCTTATGCAGTCAATGATCGCAAACGGTTTTGGACACGTTGGAACACTAGAGAGACGTATCGCAGAAGTTAATGATTGGATTGAAAATGGTGAGCTAATGGAAGCGGATGCAAACGCTGAGTACGCTGCTGTTATCGAAATCAATCTTGATGAAATGAAAGAGCCAATCGTTGCTTGTCCAAACGATCCAGATGACGTTAAGAAACTAAGCGATGTTCAAGGTGATAAAATTGATGAAGTATTCATCGGTTCTTGTATGACAAATATCGGTCACTTCAGAGCGGCAGCAACTGTTCTTGAAGGTCAAGGTCAAGCTGATGCAAGACTTTGGATTTGTCCTCCAACAAAAATGGATCAAGATCAACTAACAAGAGAAGGTTTCTACGCGAAGTTCGCTGCTGCTGGTGCTAGACTTGAAATGCCAGGTTGTTCACTATGTATGGGTAACCAAGCACGTGTTAAAGATGGTGTAACAGTGTTCTCAACTTCAACTCGTAACTTCAATAACCGTATGGGTAAAGATGCTCGTGTTTACTTAGGATCTGCTGAGCTTGCTGCTATCGCTGCAAAACTTGGTTACCTACCAAAACCAGATGAGTACCTAGAGATGATGCAACCACTTCAAGGTAAGGACGATTCAATCTATCGTTACCTAAACTTTGATCAGATGGAAAATTTCTCAATTGATGAAGCTTAATAAAAGCAACATAGATAAAAAAGAAAGGGAGCTTAATAGCTCCCTTTTTTTTATTCGCAAAATTCTTTAATTACTTTCTTAACTCTTTTGATCTCAACTTTCCTTCCCGTGTACGGAGCAAACTCTCCATACCAACGATTATAGTGAAAGAATTTATCTCCATAATTGTAGCGAACCTTTTGCAGCTCTCCAGGAAAATTACTATCAACTGCATAAAGAGTATAACCTGTTCTCGTCTTCTTCATATCCACAACAAGCCAAGCGTGAGCATCGATTCCCTTAATTTGTAATTTCTGATAAGTCACATCACCTTGATTAACAACGCGATCATAAAGTCCATCCATCATCTTTCTCATACCATTTTCGCTTCGCTTAGCTGTTCCAAGTAAACCAATCACCCACTGCTGATTAATAAACCCATCAGTTCTTTGCCAGGCCTCAAGTTCATTTTGAATTAAGTGATCATTATCAATTGAGAACTCTCTTAAGTTTCGATAACCAGGAATCTCAACGACACTACGGCCTCGACGAATTGCTTTTATGATAGTCTTCGCTTCATCTTCTGATGGTTTCGAATACTCTGGCCTAAAGATTCCAAGATAAAGGGCATTACGATGAAAGCGCGAGTGCCACCAACAAACACCACCATTAAGAAGGCCTCCGTAATTTCTAAAGCCCATGTGAGCACTTATCTTTGTCATCATCTGATTCCTAACAAAGTGCTTATTTTCTCTTTCTTTACAGAATTTCTGCTTAGTCGTTTGGGCCATGGCAGAATGTGCGCTAAATGTTGTTAACGCTATCAAAAGTGATAGATAAATAGATCTCATAGAATCGTCCCGTGTTTTTGTTCTAGATGGATTTTTATAACGCATCGCCACTAAACTCAAGGGAGCCTATAAAATCTTCTGTAAAACCATGGGAGTCTTTTGTAATTACGACTACTTAGATTGTTTGCTTTGACAAATCTTCGCTTTCGGATTCATTTCACAAAGAGCTTGCTTAAGCATCTGATTCTCTTCTTCAAGCTTTTTAGTTCTGGCCTCAAGAGAAGCAATATCTCTTCCCTGATCCTTTGAAATAGAAAATAAACTCTTAACAGCTTCAATAAGCGGCGCAACTAATTTTGCGTAAGCAACACTTAAATAACCATTCTCATCTCTTGATACGGCCTCAGGAAATACCTTCTCTACGTTTTGAGCAATAACACCGATATCTCTTCCTTCTTTAAAGTTCTTTTGAGGAAATTCATCTTTTCTCCACTCGAAATAAACTCCATCTAGAAGAGAGAGCTTATCTAAAATTGAGATTTCACTAGAGATCGATGTCACTTTCTTTTTGAGACGCTCATCAGATGTTGAGTCAAAGGCTGCTGTCCCTCTAACTGATCCATTTACATCTAAGGCAAAGGACCCACTTGGCGTAGTTGTAAGAATCCCTACGTTTCCATTTGTTCCGTTTACATTTAGCACATCAGTAAGAATGGCATCCCCAACTGATAGATTAATGTCTCCAGCAAATGCATGCATGCGCATTCCATTAGCTGTTTCAGGTGCTGAGTGAAATAGCATGACATCAGACCATGAAGCATCAGGAAAATCTGCGGCCCAGTCATAATTTGAATTAAGAAGCGCAAAACCGGCTTCTGAACCATCCGCAAGGAGTGTGAAGTTTACTTCAGAAGAAATTCCAACATTAGAATCTTGAATTTTCATTTCCGCATGAGAGTCCGAAATATGAAGATCGGCCGCTGGTGTATTTGTTCCGATCCCAACATTACCACCAAGGTTTACATAGAGACCTTCATCTAGACCAGAATAAGAAATATAATTGGCCCCAATTTGAAAGTTCTGCGTGGCCATGTGACTTCCAAGATCATCACCAGATACTGTAAGATCCGCAGGTTCCCACTCAGAAAAAGTACCATTCCAAGTTAAGACTTGTCCGTTAGAAGGAGGATTTGGAGATACACTTCTAGATTGTAATGTCGTATCACTTGCAGGAAGATTATACAAGTTTGTTGCATCTAAGGAAGGCAGCTTACCATCTAATTCAAGACGAAGTAACTCTCCACCCGCATTTGATGTTAATAGAGTTATATCGTAATAGTCACCAACATCAGAAATACTAAAGTCAGTGCTAAAGTTAAAACCTTTAAATTGAAGTTCGCTACCATTCTTTTGTGCAAATACCCCGTAAGAACCACCGAGATTACTGGCCGTATTGACTTCACCTGCGGCAGCAATACCTGTTAATTGTGAACCATCGATAGCAGGTAGTCGTCCAGAAGCATCAAGACGTAGTAATTGGTTTGCTCCATTAGAAGTATTAACTCCCACTTGAACATCATTTACATTTTCAGTAATAGCAAGGTCACTCGTTACTGTCAGACCTTTTAATTCAAGATCAACACCTGTCTTTTGTTTAAATAAGCTAGCACCACCGACACTAGAAATCGTATTAGACTCCCCACCTGCTCCCGCACTTATTGTTTGCGGCTCCCATTGAGAAGCAGTGTTATTCCACACAAGGGCCTGCCCATCAGTAGGAGCAGTAGAAGCAACGGCACGAGATTGAATTGTATTATCCGATGTAGCAATACCAGTTAACTGTGAACCATCAACAGCAGGTAAACGTCCAAAAGCATCAAGTCTTAGAAGTTCGTTGGCCGCATTTGCAGTTGTTACATTAATTTGAACATCATTAGTATTACCTGTCAGAGTAATATCACTTCCACCAGTTAAACCTTTAAAGACGAGATTCGTTCCAACTTTTGCTTGGAATAAACCTTCTCCTCCAGCACTAGAAGCAGTATTGGCTTCACCACCGGCACCACCAGTAACAATTGTAGTTGGCTCCCATTGAGAGCTTGTACTATTCCATAAAAGAGCTTGTCCATTGGCAGGAGCAACAGCAGATACTGTACGAGATTGAATTGCTGTTGCATCAGAGCTTCCACCAGCAATCCCTGTTAGAAGAGATCCATCAATCGCAGGTAGACGACCAGAGGCATCCAGTCTTAAAAGTTGATTTGCACCATTTGATGTATTGATCTGTAGATCAACAGTATTCGTACTACCAGAAACAGTGAAGTCTGTAGATCCTTGAAGACCTTTAAGAATTAAATCAACACCCGATTTTTGCTTGAAAAGTGAAACTCCTCCAGCACTTGAGATTGTGTTATTCTCACCAGACCCACCACCAGAAATAATCGTTTGTGGCTCCCACTGTGAAGTTCCGTTATTCCAAACAAGCGCCTGTCCATCGGCAGGAGCAGTTGTCGCAACATTGCGAGTCTGAAGAGTTGTCGCATCAGAGCTTGCAGCTGCAAGTGTTTGAGGCTCCCACTCTGAAACAGAATTATTCCAAGTAAGAACCTGGCCATCAGTTGGCGCAGTTGATGAAATATCTCTCGTTTGTAAGCTAACAGCATCACCTGATGCAGAAGCCGCAATACCAGTTAAAAGAGATCCATCTAGTGCAGGAAGACGTCCGAAAGAGTCAAGACGAAGAATCTGTCCCGCTCCATTTGAAGTATTTATTCCGATTTGAATATCATTTGCATTTCCTGTTAAAGAAATATCAGTAGTATTTGATAGCCCTTTAAAGACTAAGTTTGAGCCTACTTTATTTTGATAAATTGCTTCGCCACCTGCACTTGAGGCCGTATTAACTTCACCACCAGCACCTCCAGCAGTAATAGTGGCAGGCTCCCACTGCTGACTTACATCATTCCATAAAAGTGCCTGACCATTTGTAGGTGCGGCAGCAGAAACATCTCGTGATTGTAAAGTTGTATCCCCACCACCTGCTGCGATTCCAGTTAGCAAAGAACCGTCGAGTGCCGGAAGACGACCAGAAGAATCTAATCTTAGAAGTTGATTGGCACCGTTGGCCGTATTGATTTGAAAATCAACTGTATTTGTACTCTCATTAATAACGAAATCAGATGAACCTAAAATACCACGCATAACAAAGTCCACACCAGACTTCTGCTTAAAGATAGAAGCACCAGATGCTGTCGACATCGTGTTAGTTTCACCACTTCCACCACCTCCACCAGAGATGCCTGTTAACTGGGAACCATCAAGAGCAGGTAGTCTTCCAAGAGAATCAAGTCTTAGAAGTTGGTTTGCACCATTTGCTGTGCTTATTTGAAGACCAAGAGAGTTTGATCCTTCAGTAATATTAATATCAGAAGATGGAGAAAGACCTTTAAACTGAAGCTGACTACCAACTTTTTGTTTGAAGATTGAAGTTCCACCAGTTGAGTAAACTGTATTGGCCTCTCCAGTTCCACCTCCACCACCGCTTGCGATAGTTGAAGGAACCCAAGAAGAATTACTACTGCTCCAAACAAGTGCCTGGCCATCAGTAGGAGTGATATTCGAAACGAGTCGATTGTGAATTGAAGTTGCATTTGTTGAAGAACCACCTTCATCTGTACCAATAACCCAATTTGTTCCATTGAACTTTAAAATAGAGCCTGAGATTGCTCCACTTGTATCTGTATCGTAAAGATCATCAACTGTGAGATTAACCGCACCTAACTTTCCATTAACAGAGGTAACGCTAGAAGTTGGTTGATTAGCAGGTGCCCACTTTCTTGTGATGGCATTGTATTGGAGTATCTGCCCATGAGAAGCACCAAGATCTGGAAGATCAACATTAATCGTAAACGTGCTTGCACCATTTGCACTTTGCAAAGTCATCGTAAGAATTTGATTTAGAGGAAGAAGAGTATTTGAAAGAGCATCTGCAATGATTTCTCCCTCATTTTGCGATCCAATTGAAAAGTCTGAAGTCGTCCCACTCTTATCAGTGATGCGAATATTTTCAACCTTATGAAGACTTGAACCTACAATTCTAAGCTTATCACCTTGAACACTAATATTGCTTACCTGAACTTCTCCACGTGAATTTTCACGACGTTGAATCTCAGGCACACAACTAGTAACCAGTAGCTGTAGGCATAAAATATGAATGTATGATTTCTTAAATATCTTCATCATTTCGCCTCTTTATCGACGAGCTCAATTAAATTCGTATGAGAATTTTAATACAAATTAAAAATCGGCAAATAAAGTACTGAAATGATAAGAGGTAGACTAAAAAGATGGGGCATTGCTGCCCCAAAAATACGGCATTTTAAATACTTATAAAATTATGAATTTGTACAAAGACGCTCTTCCACAATGAGATGAGAAATATTGTACTTAGCTAAAATTTTCTCGCGGTAGTATTCACTCCCCTTCAAATTACAATTGTAAATCATCACTTCACAAGCATGAGCATTTGGAGCAATTCTCCAGAGGTGAAGGTCTGCTATTTCTATATCATCATCGTGAGAGAAAAGTTTTCTAATCTCTTCCTCATCAAATAATTTAGAGTTCCCATCAAGTAGTTCCCAGACTGTATCTTTAGCAAGTCCCCATGCCCATTTTAAGATAACGATGGCACCTAGAATTCCAATAATAGGATCGGCCCAGTTCCAACCAAAATACTTTCCAGCAAAGAGTGCCGCAATGGCCATGACAGAAGTTAGAGCATCGGCAATAACATGAAGAAGTGCTGAGCGGTGGTTGTGGTCATGAACATGGTTATGGCCATGACTGTGATCGTGACTGTGACCGTGATCATGTCCATGATGATGGTCATGGGAGTCCCATAGAAGAACTGCACTTAGGATATTTACAATTAAACCAATGATGGCCACAAGGATGGCCGTTTCAAATTTAATTTCCATTGGATTTAAAAAGCGGCCAATAGATTCAACTCCCATCACAATAGCAACAATTCCCAACATAAGCGCACTTGTGTAGCCTCCCAAAGGAATCATCTTACCTGCACCAAAGCTAAGCTTTTCATTTATTTTTTCAGAACGTGCCAAGCGGTAAACGATAACAGTTATCCCAAGTGCACCAACGTGAGAGCCCATATGCCAGCCATCAGCAAGTAAGGCCATTGACCCCGTAAAATAACCATAGCCAATCTCTGCTACCATCGTGACAAATGTTAAAAGAATAACAAGCATCGTTCTCTTTTCATTTGAGCCTAGACGATCATCTTCTAGGACATAATTATGTGGTTCTAAATGTTCTTTATGTTTCATACTTTACTTCCAATAAGTTTTTATTAAATTTACTAATTCAATTGCAGCTTCATCCTGAGGAGTCTTTGGGTCAAGTGGTGAAACCATCACATGGTTCTTCACATGTTCTTCAATCAACTCTCCAGTTAGGCCATTAAGTCCACCGCGACACGCGGCCAGAGTTTGTAGAATGCTGTAGCAATCCTTATCTTCTTCAAGAGCACGCTCAACCGCTTCAAGTTGTCCCTTGATACGTCTTATTCGCGTGATAATTTTTTTCTTATTTTGATGAATATGGGCCATCGTTAACCTCCGCTCACTATACTATACCCCAGTATAATATATAAAGATAGAGCGAAGGAATACCCTGTGAAATCAACTACTTAAAAAGTATTATTAATCAAAGCTTTGTCTAAAGTATGAACGAGGAAATTTTAAAAGCTCAAGTTTAGGAATATTGAAGTCCCCAATTTTTGTATCATTGAGTGTTACGGCATAGAACTCATTCTTGCCTTCTTTTCCAATAACGAAAACATTTAACTCCTCACCTTGCATGAAGAGCTTGTGTTCACCAAACTTACGGTATTCACCAAAGGTAGTCTTTTGATCTTCAAGTGGAAGTGTTTCCGGTCCTAAAGGTAGACGAAAACGATAACTACTAACAAGGTTTCCAGCAACAATCATGGCATTACCGCGATTAAGTTTCGTTGTGGCCTTGTTAATGAAGTAATCCATAATATAAGCGATAAGATCGACATCTTTTAAATTAAGGTCATAAATCTTTTGTTCGTTACCTTCTAAACGAGACTGACGATTTAAAATCACTTGTGAAATAAAAACATTTCCTGAAGGATGTAAAATACGAACCGTATTACCTTGATCCTTTGAAATATCCCAGGCCCATTCTGTTGTTGGAAAAAGTGGTGTTAGTGTTACAGTTTTTGAATTCATATTTGGATCCTAATCACATTGTTCCAAGTAGTAAAGATCTTGGTAAGTTTCTCGCTTTCTTATTAAACGATTTTTATCGCCATCAACAAGCAACTCACATGCTCTTGGTCTTGAATTATAATTACTAGACATCGTAAAGCCATAAGCTCCACAAGAGCGAATTGCTAACAACTCTCCCTCACTTAGTTCAAGCTCCCTATCTTTTGCAAGATAATCCCCTGTCTCACATACTGGGCCAACGATATCAAAATTTTCTTTTATTCCTCTAATTGATTGATCGACTTTGATGACTTCTTGCCATGCTTGATAAAGGGCCGGTCGCATTAAATCATTCATTGCCGCATCAACAATAGCAAAATGCTTCCCCTCATTTTCCTTAATGTACTCAAGCTTTGTCACAAGTATTCCCGCATTAGCAGCAATCGCTCGACCAGGTTCAAAGATAAGTTCTAACTCAGGATAGTCCTCAAGGCTCTTAATTACTTGAGCAAGATATTCACTTGGATGAGGAGGAACTTCATCACGGTATTTAACTCCTAATCCCCCTCCTAGATCAATATGTTTAAGGGGCGTACCGTTTTTTCTTAGAGTATCAACTAATTGTTTTAGCCTCTCTAATGCCTCTAGAAAAGGACCGATATTAGTAAGCTGCGAACCAATGTGGCAGTCAATGCCTTCGACACTGATCGAGTCTAATGAATGTGCGATGTCATAGACTTCTTGCGCTTTTTGAAATGAAATACCAAATTTATTTTCTTTTAAACCTGTTGCAATATATGGGTGCGTTTTAGCATCGACATCTGGATTAACTCTAATTGAAACCGGTGCCTTCTTTTTCATTTTTTTAGCAACTTCATTAATTCTTCTAAGCTCAGCTACTGATTCGACATTTAAGCATTTAATACCTTTTTCAAGTGCAAACTCAATTTCATCATAAGACTTTCCTACCCCAGAAAAAACCGTCTTTGATGCTTGTCCACCTGCTGCCAATACTCTTTCAAGTTCACCACGAGAAACGATATCAAAACCACTGCCCATTGCGGCCAGTTCTTTTAAGATATTAATATTTGAATTCGCCTTAACTGCATAACAAATTAAATGACGATGCTCTTTTAAAGGTTCTTGAAAAGCTAGAAAGTGTCTCTTAAATGTTTTCAAAGAATAGATATAAAGTGGAGTTCCATACTTTTGAACAAGATCGGCTACTTTATTATCCTCTGCAAATAATTCATTTTCTCTATAATTGAAAAAATCCATTTTAGTCCTTATCTACTTCTCTAGTTATTAAGCTGCATTCATACAGCATTCCTAATCCGCCATTAAATGATATTTTTAAGAAACCTTGGCCTTCTTCTTTTAATTTAAAACCGTACTTCTCATGCATCTTAATAGAGGTTTTATTTTTTGCATTAACAACATAATAAGCTTTCGTTGAAATTTGCCCAATGTGTTTAAGTCGCTCTTGAGTTAAGAGATCACCAATACCACGGCCACGATATTCTGGAAGAACAGTAAGTCCCATAAGATACCAACCGACAGGTGCTTTGTACTTATACTGATTGACCATTTCTTGTGTATAGAGAATTGATCTTCCATAACCAACTATTTCTTCATCAAGAATGGCAACAATCAGATGAAAACCTTTTAAGTTTCCACCACGGGCCAACTCTTTTTTCGTTCTTTCAAAAAAGAAAGAATAATCAAGGTTCGGATCAATATTATTTTCATTAATAATACGAGCAATGGCCTGAGCATCATCATACCTAGCATATCGTGTTTTTATTTCGTCAGGTACAGGCCTAGACTTGTGATCCACAATATAAGGACAGTATGAATTATACTCTTTATATGTTTTAGACGATGACTTCAATGTTTGAGTAATTAACTTTTTAAACATAATTTAATCTATTATAGCTCATCCATAAAAGTGGTGGAGATTATTAATTCAATTAATAAAGTTTTTATTTTAGATGATGTTCTTATGTGTTTTAATTGTGACAAATACAAACTATTTAACAATGACCGACCAATTTACTCATGAAAAAAATATATAAAAAGATATTCATAGGCTTGGCCCTTACTTTCATCACTGGCCTAGTCATTCTTATCCTAAATTATAAATGGGTGATCAAAAAGTCTCTTGCCATGGCGGGAGTAAGAATAGAGCAAGTTGAAAAAATCAGTATAGGCCATTGGGCCCTCCATAACTTGAGCTATCAAATAGATGAAAAGAATATATTAAAAATCAAAACTGTTAATATCGACTTTTTAGAAATTGATGTCGATGCAAAAAATATCGATCGCTATTTGCAGGCGCTAAATTCCAAAATAAAAGTGAGGGCACAAGAAATTCAATTACAAAAATTCAAACTTAAAAGTATGAATTGCTTTGTTCATAAGAAAGAAGGGACAATAATTGAAGTAAGCCAAATTTTTATTCCTGACTTTGGTTCTAAGAATCGAGGTAACCTAACTTTTAACTTAGTAAATCTAGAAGATATTCGTTTCAAATATAACGATCTTGATATTAACAATGTCATTAAATACTTTGATGCATCTTTAGGGCTCTCTGGATTAATTAACATCAATGCACAAGTGAATGGTGATATCAAAGCAAGTGTTTCAGGAAAGAACTTAGTCTTAAAAGGCTTTAGGGTTGATGATGTTATTACAAATTTTTTAGACACTCGCAATATTGGAATCATCGACGCCGCGGCCGTCTTGGCCTTAGGACCAATAGGCCTTCTCTATACAAGTGCGGCCAGCCTTGGACAAACGATTGGAGGTTTTCGAGGAGGAGACACAAACCTTAAGCAAGTCAATGCTGCAATAACACTTACGGGAGATCTTATAATCTTTGAAGATGTTGCAGTGGCAACACAAGAGCACTTAATCATTGCTCAAGGTGGAGCCAATATTGAGAAGCAAACTTTTAAAGATCTCGTTGTTTCAGTAATTGATGAAAAATATTGCCCGGAACTGCAACAGATAATTAAGGGAACATTTTCAAAACCAGAAATTTCAAAAACCAAGGCCTTCCTCGACACGGCCACGGCCCCAGTCTCAAGTGTAACTAGTTCAACATTCCAATTTGTCGGCGTTGGAAAATGTAAGCCAATCTATAAAGGCGTTGTTAAGCATCCTGAGCTAGAGTGAACAGTTTGCAAAGAGCGCAAAATTTAAAATGACACATTACACATAGTGAGAAAAATCATGGAGGAAAGCGGCTCCTTGAGGTATATTTGATTCTAATTGTTAAACTTAAACGAGGATAAGACTATTAGCGTTATATCTGTACTTATTTTTCTCTTTCTTTTTGGTATTGCCTCAATGGGCTATGTCTACGCTTACCGTGGAACAGAAAGATATGAGAGCTTAAACTTCTATCTCCGCAAAGGCTGGCCAATTTTTGCACCACTTAACTGCCTACTTTATATGTTCACTAAGAAGAGAGCAGCTAAGCCAATAATGAATCTTGCAGACTTTCCAGAGTTAAAACTAGTTCAAGATAACTGGGAAACAATTCGCGATGAGGCGGTGAACCTTAGAGAAAATGGATATTTTGATAAAGTAAAAGATCCAACTTCAAGTGCATATTACGACATTGGTTTTAGAACTTTTTATAAATACGGTTGGTCTAAATTTTATCTTACTTGGTATGGAACGACTTTAAAGTCAGCAAAAGAGCTGTGTCCAAAAACAGTTGAACTTGTTTCTAAAGTTCCTGGTGTAAACGGTGCCATGTACTCAATTCTTCCAGTAGGATCAAAACTAACAAAGCACTTAGATCCAGTTGCCACTTCACTTCGCTACCACTTAGGTTTAAAAACACCTAACGATGATCGTTGTTATATTAATATTGATGGAACTGACTATTCTTGGCGCGATGGAGAGGCCCTACTATTTGATGAGACCTATCTTCACTTTGCTTTCAACAATTCTGAAAATGAAAGAATCATCCTTATGCTTGAAGTTGATCGCCCAACGAATATCATAGGAAAAATCATTAACTTTATCTTTAAGCTGATTATGAGAATTACTCTCGTTCCAAATGTTCCGGGAGATCAAAGAGGACTAGTTAATGCCATCTTTGGAGCAGTAACACCTACTCTTTTAAAAGTAAGAACTCTAAAAGAAACAAACCTGGCGCTATATAAAATTATTAAACATACAGTAAATCTAACATTACTAGCAATTGCATTTGGTTTAATTTACTTAGTGCTAACTTTTATTCAATCGTTATTTTGAAAAACTAGAAGCAACATAAGCGGCGACGTATTCTTCAAAGTCTACGTCGTCTAATTTCTCAAAGTCCACCTGACGCTGCATCGATGCATTCTTCTCAAGCTCTAATTCTTCTTGAAATACATGATTTACTTCTACAGCGGCCAGCTCCTTACGATGCTCTAGCGCAAGATCCTTCATCGCCTGAATATGACCTTTCTTTGAAACAAGATCAAATACTTTTTGTGAAAGAGTGTTAGCAGGATCAATTAACTTACGTTGCTCTTCAATAGCAAAAAGTAATGCTTTCTTACGCTCACCATCTGATATAGCATCAATGACTTCGGCCATTTGATTAAAGAATGTTGCTAGATATTCTTGGTAATTTCTTTTCTCACCATCAACGCTAATTTCTAGGCCAGGCTTTCTTCCCTGCCTAACAATAAGCTGATTATTATCCTCAATCTCATTATAAATTTCACGATTGCATCTATCCGCTCGCAAGAATAAGCACGACAATAAGAATGCATCTAAGAAGTCCATTTGAACTTTGGTAATTCCATTCTTTGCAAATGGGTTAAGATCGAGAAGTCTAACCTCAATATATTCAATCCCCTTGCTTCTTAGGCTAGCAAGAGCACTCTTGCCAGGAGGAGCAATTCTTTTAGGTCTAATGATTGAATAGAATTCATTTTCAATTTGTAGAATGTGAGTGCTAATTTGCTGAAGCTCTCCTTTCTCATTCCTTAAACCAATCTTATCAAAATCTGCAAAATTCATTTGCAGAGCTTCTTCTAAACTATCGCAATAACTATCAAGACCGTTGTAACAAATTCGAATACCGTTTTGAGAAGCACCTGTATAACCAAGTCCCCCCATCCTTAAGCATGTCCCTTCTTTCGAGCCAAAAGTTTTGCCATATTTCTCATCTTCATGAATCACATCTAGTGAATGTTTCTTACCACTAAGGAAGGACTCATGAACAGAAACAGAGTTTCCAAAAAGATATAAGAGAATATTTGAATAACTTCTAAAGTTTCGACAAAGATTTAAGTATTCCTCATTAATAAAAAGTTGAAGCGATAAAGAGCTTCCACTTAACTCATGCCAATTTTTCCAAAATTCATCTGTCATTGAAAAATTGTAATGAAGTCCCGCAATCGCCTGCATTGATCTTCCATAGCGAAGGCCAAGACCAGAGCGATAAAGAGTCTTTAAACGGCCAGAGTTACTCTCTCCGTAGTAAGCAAGCTTAATATCTTTATCTTCCGGTAAGATACAAGGCATTGATGATGGCCAAATGACTTCACTTGAATCTTGTTCTAAAACATAGTGTTGAAGATTTCCCAGAGTTTTTAAAGTTTCATCATTTGATTTTGAAACAGGAGTGATGAACTCAAGAAGACTTTCTGCAAAGTCGGTAGTTATCCATTTATGAAGAAGTTTTGAACCAAATTTTGGGTCATGATCGGAACTTGCAAGCTTGCCATCTTCAACCATTACACGAAGGCCCTCTTTCTCAAGTCCTTTATTTACATTAAGGATTGAATCACTTCCGTATTTTTCTTGATAGTTTTTGAGTGCTTGCTTATTAATTTTAACCGTCATAAATCGTCCTATATTTCGCATCTATAGTACGCTTTCAGCATTACGCAAGCAAGCTAATCTTAACCTAGTTAAGATTCCCAATACTTATTGGCAGCTCATAATTTATTCCAAAGGCAAAGTCATCATTCTTCGTTTGCCCTAGCATTAGAGCGAAGTTAGACGCGCTATCAGCATAGAAATGAAATAATGCAGGATATAGATTTAAACGAACCCTAAAGTCTTCAGAACTGTTCATTAATAGTGACGCGGCTTGTCTTCCCATGGTTTCAAGAAAGTAACCATAAGCAAAGCGCCCCTTCTGCTCTAGTGGATCAGTAAAGGCCATCCCCGCAGCAACAGAATGAGAAAGATCTCCGTTATCGTAAGTAAGCCCTACTAGATTCATCATTCCCATATAAAGGAGCGGCCTAAACTTATTAAAGTGTAGAAGCTTAGGACGCATAATATAATTTAGACCAACGTTAAAAAAGTCCTCATGCTCAACATCATAGACTGGCATAAAGTGCCAAGTTGTCATCCCCATTTCATCAACCATGAAATTCATAAATGGATCATTTAATCCAAGTAGAAATGCCGCCACGTCATAGATATATAAGTCTGCAATATGATCAAGTGCAGATACTTCAGGTTGAGTTGTTTCATTGGCCTCATTACCAAAGTGCATCGCATAGGTCACAATAAACGAAAAAGTCTTGGCCCATTTAATTCCATAGTAATCAGAATATTCCATGAGCTTCTTAGTCTCGTAAGCTCCACCGAATGTATGTAAAAAAATATTAGGTAGGACGCGATTACTTAGAAACTCTTCCTTTAATAAAGTATCAAGGCCACCATTCTTCTTAATCGAATGAATAGGATCTTTTACCTTGTTCCAAACAATCTTATGTTTCTCAAAATAGTCCTTCTGATTGAACCAGTAAGGATTTTGAATGACATCAAATGAACCGTTAATATAGAGCTGAATAGGAAACCAAGGACCATCGGTTTTCTCATTAAAAATAAGATAATTTGAGTTTCGAGCTATAACTTGAACAGAGGTAAATAAAATTATTAAAGAATAGATTAATTTTTTCATATTTATGATTAACTGGCTTAATTATCGCAATGTATTATTGGCCATAATGTAGCTTAATTTATATAAGAACACATCGTGAAAAGCTTTATTATTTCTATATCTTTTACATTACTTGCCCTGTCACTGCAAAGAACTTCTTTTGCAAAAACAGAGTATTTCTACCAAGATCGAGACCATACTAAAGAAGAAATTTTTAAAGATGTTGGATTCGTCTTTGGTATCTCTTTAATCGCTTATCCACTAACTCAATGGGATACAGTAAGAGAAGAAGGTTCATGGGATGTTTACCGAAGTAATTTTGGAAAAATAGTTTTTGATCGTGATGAGCCTTTTTGGAACTATATGGTTCACCCTTACACAGGCTCTCAAATGTTTCTTTACTATCGTGCCCGAAATTATCGATACGCTGATGCTCTGGCACTAACTTTTGTATCAAGCACAATCTTTGAGTTTCTCATCGAAGTTTATACTGAACCAGCTTCTGTTCAAGACCTTTATCAAACACCTGTACTAGGTGCGGTTATGGGCTATGGATTCGAAAAACTATCAATGCAACTCCTTAACGGAGATAGTAAAGTTGGGCATTTCTTTGGTCACCTTATTAACCCGATGACTTTATTTCCTTCAATTTTTGAAGGGACATCATACGCAGTCATTGCGCCAAATATTGATAAGAAATCAATTGGATATTACTTTCATGCAGAATTTTAAACTGATCATAATATTCATACTTTCTATAACTTCTGCCTATGCACAAAAAGGACCTTATGAGTTTTATCTAAGAGCAGGGGTAACTTTTCAAAATACTATCTTTAACGAGCTAGATGACGATCAGTACGAAAATAAATACGATATCGAAGACCGTGAAGAATCAAAAGCGCTTGGAATGTATACACAATTTTCATTTCGCTTAGAAAGAATTGAGATTGGACTTGAGTCACATACAACATTTGGGCGAGGACGAGACTTACGTTTCGCATACGAGAATAGAGTTCTTGAAGGCGAAGGAAATTTTAGATCCTTTAATATCACTCCTACGATACGAATTAACTCAGATGTTTACGAAATTGATTTTTTAGACTTTATTGGATTCAAAACTTTCAAAGCATATATCAAATTTGGCCCTAGCTGGCTTCTAAACTCACTTGACCTAGATGACTTTAATATTAATACTAATGGTAAGTCACTTAAGATTAATTATGATTCATTTGGTGGAGCACTTGCGATCGGCGTTGAACAAGTAAAGACAGTTGATCACTTTCCATTCTTTGCAGAAGTTTCAGTTGCCGCTTATCGATCTTACAAGGCTACTTTAGTCGATCGTACAAACCGAACGAAAGTAGAAATTCTGCAAGAACAAAGTGCACGAGAAGATATTAATTCATTCTCAATTTTTTACACAATAGGAGCATCTCTATTTTGAGCACACAAGTAACTGATAAAGATATTGAACAAATTGAAGCTTTTCTAAAAAGAGAGGCCAGAGGTATTCTTGAGGTTTCAGCAAGAACAGCTGATGCAAGGCCTGCTTCAATAAAGGTTACTCCAGTTGTTGATAAGGTTCCATTTCCAACAATCTACTGGCTAGTTGATCCTGTTGTTTACAAGGCCATTAGTCAGATTGAGGGACAAGGATTTACAAAAGAACTTCAAGCAATGATTGATGCAGATGAAGAACTTAAAGAGAAAGTTAAAGCTATTCATGAATCATATCGTGATGAAAGAGTAAAACTCTTTAAAGAAATGAATCTCGAATTACCAGATAATATGATGCCGATGATTACAGATACTGGAATCGGAGGACTTAGAGACTTTTATCACCTTAGGTGTCTTCATATGTTTTACGCCTACCACTTAGTTCGCCCTCACGTAATTGGTGAAATGGTTGATCGTAAGCTAAAACAGTCTTAATTCAATTTAACGATTTGCTGTTATGTGATGGTAAGTAAAGCCAATACTCCACACTAAAGATACTCCTAGGTGGATATAGGCCGACCATTGCCTTAAAAGATCATTATCACTTACCTGAATTAGATAACCCGATAAACTCATAGCAACAAAGAGTCCTATAAGAAAAATTCCTGATGTACGAGATTTTTTATAACCACTTAGAATTCTTTTGTAGATATGATTTGAAAAGATTGTACCGACAAAGAATAGTAGAAAAGGTACCGACAAGATATGTAGTTTTTGCATCCAAATAGAAAGAGGATGAGTTTCAACTCCCCACTCTCCTTGAATCTCCATAAAGTACTTGGCCACAAAATAGATTGTACCAGTTACAACAATGAAGTAATTTGAGGTAAATAGGTTATTCTTTTCTGAAGGAGTCATAGCTTAAACTAGATTATATCTTTTTGGAGATATAGCGACAACCATACTAAAAATTTTGTACTATTTGAAGAAAGCGTTGCCCCCGAAACAATATCAATTGAATCAGGCTTCTGAGATTTAAATCGAGATAGCCAATTTGATTTCACCTTATATTCTGAAGGCTCTTCAAATTTAACAATCGCTAAACTTTCAATATTATTTTTAACCACGTGAACATGGAGAACTTGATTCTTCGTTCGAACAGTATCTGTAAAGACGAAGTCATAAGACGTTTCATTCTTACATTCTCTCTTAAAAAACGAGTAAAAACGACGAATATCACGTGTAGGATACTTCGATTTGATTGTTTCAAACTCTTTATCTGTTAAGAATTTAGACTTCTCAACAAACGAACAATCAGGATACTTCTTTGAAAGAGTTTCCTTGATTCCAGCAAAAGCTTCTCCCTTCGCCAGAAATAAAAAAACAGTAAAGAGGAAAATCCCCTTTACTGCCTTTATATTGAATAGATTTGAAAATCTTAGTATTCCCATCCGATCCCGAAGTTTACTTCTTCTGATTCACCTGCATTAGATGCATTGTTTAGTTTTGTGAAATCAGCTTTGAAAGAAACTTTATCAAGTGGCTTATACATAATACCAGCTGTGATATTTTCTTTATCGTTTGCTTTATCAGCTACACCAACAGATGAGTCAACTTCATCTTGAGTGTTATAACTTTCGTATCTTACATATGGCATAATTGAGTAAGTTTTACCATGAGTAATATTGTAAGCTAGATCAACATAGTAACCTTGCATTACGTCAGCTACAACTTTTGATGTCGCTGCTGAGAATTCTTTACCATCAAGAGTTGAGTAAACATATAATGCCTTCACTGTTAGGCCTTTGTAGTTATATGCTAAATGAACATCGTAGATATTGTGCTCACCTTGTGCTGCACCGTTAGTTGTACCTACATAGATTGATGTCCCTAGATCTAGACCAAAGTCAAAACCATAGTCAACTCTAGCAACGTGTGACCAGTGACCAGCAAGAGCTTGAGCACCTTTTTGACGTCCACCACGTACACCTGTCTCAGAGAAACCATTCGTTCCATCCCAAGACTTTAGAGAGTTCATGATATAGTACTTATATTCAAGATTATTCCAAGTACCGTAGATCCCTAGACCGTTTTCACGCATTGTTGTTGGAATAATTGCATTTTCAAGTCTTGGACGCTTAACACCAATAAAACGAGTTGGCTCGTGCTCAGTGTTTACGATACCGATTGGAGTAAGTAAAAGACCTGCTTTAAAATTTAAAAGATCAGAGTGAGCATAACGAATTTCTGCAAATTCAGTATAGATTTCGTCAGCGTGCTCAATTTCGATCTCAGTCATGAAAGACCACTTATCACTAAATTGGTAACCTACGTAAAGAACATTTCTTAACGTATCCCACTGTGCCGTACCTTCACTATTGTCAGTGTAGATAATCTCACCGTAACCACCAAGGCTAACCTTTGACGAAAGGCCCTTAGCTTGCATGCTTTGCACTTCTTTTGAAAGAATATCAATTCTTCTTTCTAGCTCTTGTGTTGTAGCAGCACTAACTGTAGTTGCTGCAATTAAAGCGATAAACAACTTCTTCATTTATTCTCCTATTAAACTTTTTGTTTGAATTATCAAACGGATGTTAATGAGAATTAAATAAAAGGTCAAGTCACTAAACTAGACAATATTTTTAGTTGTTTCTATTCGCGCTACGCTCGAGAATGAAGACAAACAAGAAGCCGATGACAATTAGCGCAACAGCAAGAATATCTTCTGTTGTCAGGGCCGTTGGAAAATAAAGGCTCTCTGATAAGACCTTCGTCTTGCCACGAATCACAACAGACTTTGTCACTTCTCTCCAAGGCCAAACCTTAGATAAAGTTCCAAGAAGAATCCCTACTAAAAATGCCATTGTGCGCTCGCGGAAATTCTTCATAAAGAAGTTTAAAACCTTAGAAAAGCTCACAAGACCAGTTAAACAGCCAAGAGCAAAGACACCAATGATAATGAGAGCACCTTCTTGAAATGGATTTTTTAGAGCACCTGTTACGTATTCATACTTTCCTAAAATTAAAAGAATGAATGAACCTGAAATACCAGGAAGGATCATGGCCGTAATTCCGATAAGGCCACAAATATAAATAAACCACAAGTCAGTTGGAGTTGTTACCGGAACAAGTTGTGTAATAGCAAAACCAATAGCTCCACCTAGGGCCACCATCGCTAGGGCCACAGGGCTCTTACGATCCTTTAAGTCTCTTGCAATCACAATGATTGAAGCTGAGATTAAACCTAGAAATAATCCCCATGTAGGAACAGGGTGATAATTGATTAGATAGTGCATTAGCCTTGCTAAAGAAAGCATGGCACCGAGTATCCCTATTGCCAAAGGTATAATGAATTTTAAATCAATCTTCTCTGAAACATTTTTAAAATTTAATGTCACCACATCTTTGATAAGATTTTTATCAATGGCCGCAACAGTCTCAAGAAGCTTGTCATAAATACCAGTTATAAATGCAATTGTTCCCCCAGATACACCTGGGATTAGGTCGGCAATGCCCATAAGAAAGCCCTTGCAAAAAACAAGGGCCATATTTTTATTGATCATATTATTTACTCTTTATTCTCTTGTGCTTCTTCTTTTGCAAATGGAGTATCTTCCCAATCAACAGAGTGTTTACACTCAGGACATTGAAGCTGTTTTCCCCATCTCTTTGTTTCTTTAACGCCCATTACGCCAAATCCACAAGCAGGACAATCCATTACTTTAGGCTCATTCCAAAGAGCTGTTTCACATTCAGGATAATTCGTACATCCGTAGAAGATCTTCCCATAACGAGATTTCTTCTCAGCAAACTTTCCTTTTTTACATTTTGGACAAGTTACATCGATTGTATATGGAAGTGTCGTTTCACATTTTGGATATTCTTCACAACGAACAAAGCGACCAAACTTACCTTTTTTAACCTCAAGACGTTTTCCACACTCAGGGCACGGATCTCTAAACCAATCTTTTGGAAGTATTTCAATTTTACCGTCAAGGTGCTTTTTAAAATCGTGAGTAGAAGTACAATCCGGGTAGTTACGACAAGCAAGGAACTGACCATTACGTCCCCACTTAATCAGATACTCTCCGTCTTCACATTTTTCACAGTGAATTCCAGTTGGGATTTCTTGCTTCTTGAGGTTTTTCATTTCCTCTTTTGCTTTTTCAAGAGTCTTTTCAAAACCTTGCCAGAATTCCTTAAGTACCTTCTTCCACTTAATTTCACCGTCTTCAATCTTATCAAGTAGCTTTTCTACATTGGCCGTAAAAGCAACGTTCATGACATCTGGGAATGATTCGATAAGCATTTTACAAACAACAGTTCCAAGCTCAGTTGACATGAAACGGTTTTCAACCTTTTCAACGTAACCACGATCTTGAATATTTGAAATAATTGAAGCATATGTCGATGGACGTCCAATTCCCTGCTCTTCTAAAGCCTTAACAAGTGAGGCTTCATTAAAGCGTGGAGGAGGAGAAGTCCAATGTTCCTGCTCAGCAGGTCCATTTTTTGCTGGCATTTGTTCGCCGACCTCAATAATTGGTAGCTCACCTGTTGCCTTTGGTGTGTCGTTATCATCCTCATCATCATTTCCACCACGACGAGAAGCTTTCTCTGCAGCAGCTTCCATATAAACAGTTCTAAAACCTGGAAACTTAATGATTGAACCATTGGCCTTAAAGAAGTGACCTTCACATTCAAAAGTTACGGCCGTTTGATCAATAACAGCTTGGCTCATTTGAGAAGAGATGAATTTATTCCAAATAAGCTCATAAAGTTTTTGTTCATCTGGCTCTAAATCACCTCTTAGCTGATTTGGAGTATATTCAAGAGATGTCGGTCTGATGGCCTCGTGGGCATCTTGAACCTTACTACTTCCCTTCTTCTTATATTCAATAGGCTCCGGTGATAAATACTTTTCACCGTATTGATCTTTTACGTATTCGCGTAGTGCATTTAATGATTCAGGCTCAGTTCTAACAGAGTCCGTTCTCATATAAGTAATAAGACCGACTGTACCAAAGTCAGTTGTTGCAATCCCTTCATAAAGTTTTTGCGCAACCATCATAGTTCTTTTTGCCGTGAAGCCTAACTTATTGGCAGCTTCCTGTTGAAGCTTTGATGTCGTAAAAGGAGGTGTTGGGTTTTGTTTTCTCTCACGTTTCTTAACGTCAATTACTTCAAACTCTTTCCCATTAACATCTTTTACAATTTTTTTTGTGAACTCTTCATCAGTTAGTTCTGTTTTCTTCTTGGCATCTTCACCATAGTATTTGAATTCAAAAAGAGTTCCATTTTTTTCCATTTCACCATGGATAGAAAACCATTGCTCTGGAACAAAAGCTTTAATTTCGTCTTCTCTTTCAACAATAATTCTAAGGGCAACCGACTGAACTCGCCCAGCAGAAATACCACGTTGAACCTTATCCCAAAGGATTGGTGAAATCTTATAACCCACTAGACGATCAAGAACTCGACGAGTCTTTTGGGCATCATACATATTAACATTTAGCTCTACTGGATTCTCAACGGCATTCGTTACAGCATTCTTAGTAACGGCGTTGAAGATTACTCTTCTAATCTTTTTACGCTTACCAATTTCTTCAGCAAGATGGAATGCAATGGCCTCTCCCTCACGGTCCAAGTCGGGTGCTAGGAAGATTTCACTTGCATCTTTTGCTAATTCTTGAATTCTTTCGATTTTTGCTGCTTTACCAGCTATAGGAACAAGGTCGATCTCGAAGTTTTCTTTGATATCAACACCTAGTTTAGACTTTGGAAGGTCTTTAATGTGTCCGTTTGAGGCAACAACTTGAAAACCACGGCCAAGATATTTCTTAATCGTTTTGGCCTTTGAAGGTGATTCCACGATGACTAGTTTGTAGTCTTTTTCTTTAGATGAAGAAGCTTTCTTTGCTGTTTTTTTGGCCGTTTTTTTAGCAGCTTTCTTAGCTGTTTTTTTGGCAGTTTTTTTGGCAGTCTTCTTCTTTGTTGTTTTCTTTTTACTTGTTGTTTTTTTTGCTACTTTTTTCGAGGCCTTGTCAGAGGCAGCATTTGTTGTAGCTTCACTCACAACTTCTGATTGTGTCATGACGTTCACTTTCTCCTGTTATAAAAAAACAAGGTGCGTTACAGGAACGCACCAAGGGTATCTTAACATATTTTTTGCTAGCATAGATTAATTTGAGTCACTATTCAATAGTTCTTCAATTTCTTCGATGTCATATGGAGTCAATCCGTAAGGGTTTTCCTTAGTGTTCAGATCTTCATCCATATATTTTAGACCTTCTTGTGATTCAATTTCATTCATTGAAGGTAGTGCGTTAGGATCTTTAGCCTTCACACCTTTCTCAATTAAATTCAGGTCTTGACGCTCTAAGTAAGTATCTTCGTCGATCTTTTGCTCATTTAATTTTGTTTCAGCATCAATCAATTCTTTCTCAAGCTTCTCTAGTTCTTTAAGATCTCGAGCTTGTTCCTTAATGATCGACTTCTCTCTTTCTTGGCGTTCAAGTTCTTCAAGTTCATCCTCTTCAAGACGAATTTCATCAACTTGTTTAAGCAGATCTTCCCCAAGATTGTCTAAGTTTAGCTCAACATCAAGTTCTTCAAGAGCAAGGTTTTCTTGCTTACCAAGATTCTTTGCACGTGTGTTATTGCGTAACTGCTCGGCCATCTTTGCTGTCGCTTCAGATTTTGTCAGAGCAATATCTCCAAGATCAAGCCCTGAGTTACTATAAGAAACAACTGCCGTAGCAAAGTTATCAGTTACAGTAATAACAGTTGCCTCACCTTTTACATAAGTAGGTTGTGAACTAATTTGTTTTCCTGTTCCTCTATCCATAAAAGAGTAAACTTCAAAAACATTTCCAAGCTCAACTCCGTCAACTCGACCTCTGTCTAAATAGACAACACTTCCAAGGGCAAGCCCACGATCTTGTTGCTTATAAGAACCGATAATCGCAGCTTCAATACGACGTGGGTTATAAGTCTTAAAGATCTTAGCAATCTTTGGAGTATAAACAGTAAGCCTAGCTCCACGCTCAATTGTTTCAACAATTTCGTCAACAGCAACTTCCCACTTATTATCTTCTAACTCACGAATTGCCTTAACTTGACCAAGAATTGTATAGCGTAAACCTTCACGATCCGAGATACGGTGAGATACTTTTCCATCTGGTTGATAAATTGAAAACTTATCACCTGGCCTAACCTGTACACTCTTATCAAACTTAACGTAGATATGTTGGTCTTTGTGAATTAAAACCGACTCGTCTTGCTTATCTGAGATATAACCTAAATCTTGAATATGATTAGTTGTAAGAAAAGTATTTAAATAGAATCCATGAGAAACAGTGATCTCTTGTCTTTCAATCGAAGAAATACCATTTTTGTCATATTGAGTATCTGGCTCTTCAATAATGATACGAGAAATTGGTGGCGCATACTTTTTATAATCAGTATTTAACTCAATCTCAGTCATTGAAAGAACATCATCATAAGAAGACTCTGTTAGTGATTGAAAGAATGCACCTTTGTTTACAAGTGTCCTTCTCTCTTTTAACCAATCTGATTTTATATCGTCACCATATGCTGAGAATGCACCAGATGAAGCAACCTTAACGTTCTCAGAACGACGAACTTGACTTCCATCATCCTCAAAAGAACCAAAGGCAACTTTTGGAAAAGAACTCTCACTACCAGTAGAAAATACTAGAACTTGTCCTGGCTCAATTTCGTGTGGATTTGTAATCTGAGGGTTCATCGACCAAATTTTTGAATAATAAAAACCTGATCCAAAAAGATTT
The DNA here is from genome assembly GCF_047085075.1 of Halobacteriovorax sp. RT-2-3. Lineage (NCBI taxonomy): Bacteria > Pseudomonadati > Bdellovibrionota > Bacteriovoracia > Bacteriovoracales > Halobacteriovoraceae > Halobacteriovorax > Halobacteriovorax sp. RT-2-3. The sequence goes on from NZ_JBKIYF010000001.1 coordinate 1,155,530, forward strand.
TGTGAAATCTTCCAAAGCCAGTCGCCATCTTGCACGATATACTTATCGACTTTTGCAGCTGTTGCAAGCTCATTCCACTCTTCTTCTGGAATTTTCTTTTCAACAAATTTTGCAAGATCTAGAAGCTCTTTCTCTTCCTTTCCTACATTAAAAAGATTTTTATCAATTGTTACATTTTGATTACTAACATTTTTTTGTGCAGCTTTTTCAGGCTCTACAATATCAACATTAGACTCTTGTGTTTTTGTATCAACATCTTTTGCAAGTATATCAATCTCTTCAAGATTATCTGCGTTCTCTAAATTATTAGCATCAATCTTTTTAAGATTTTCATCAGTAAGAACTTCCTCGCCAGGAAGTGTTTTCTTTTGATCACTTTTAATTGAATTTAATTCGTCTGAAAGGACTTCATCTGAAACATCCGTTTGCTGAGGCTGATCTGTTTCTTCCTCTAAAAGCATAAGAAGGTCTTTATCATCTAAAAGCTCTAGATCCTTAAGATCATCTTGCGCACGCACTTGTCCCATGCTCATGAGAAGAGATACGATACAAAAGAATAAGCTTAGATTTTTCTTCTTCAAACTATGCCCTATGCTTCACCAAAGAAATCGTGAAGGATTGAATAATACTTCTCTTTCTTCTTTGCTAATTTTAATTTATCTGTACAAACAATTAGTCTTCCTAAACTCTTAATAACAAGACCTGAAAAAGCGTGTTGTCTAAGAATTTCTTCATATAATTGCATAGCAAGATCAAATTCTTGTTGTGCAAAAAGCATTTCTGCTAGATAAAACTTTGCTCTTACTTTAATTTGGCTATGTCTTGACCCCTCAAGATCTTTTAAAATTGTTAACGATTGATCAAGGCGATTTTGGGCCATTAAACCTTCGGCCTGTTTTAAAAGATTTAATTCTTTTTGTAGAAGAACATCGTCAGTTTGTTCTTGCTTCTTTTGTGCTACCACTTCATTAGCAAAAACATCTACAGTCTCAGCAACATTATTACCTTTTGCACCTTGTAGATCATCAATCATACTCAGCTGTACTTGCTCGGCAGACTCTTTGCCACCTTTGGCCTTGTATTGCTCTGCTAAGCTTGGTGCTTTAGTATCTTTTAAAAGCTTGTCGTACTTTTCTAGAAGTTGATCGTACTGGGCCTTTGGAACCATTTGTTGTTTAGCTGCTACTTGCTTATCTTCTTCAATTGGATAGCCTTCTTCATCAAAAAGAGTTTTTCTTTTTGACCACGAACAAGATGTCGTTGCCAAAGCTAAAATTAATACTGAAGTGAGTGGAAATCTCTTCCTGAAATCTTTCACTTGTAGTCCTCCATGACTTGATAAAAGAGTGGCCTTTAATAATATTTTAGGTTACAAAGCGTTTAAGTCAATGAAATTTCGTGCATAGGCAAAGACTGCCAAGCCAAATAACTAAATAAAAAACAAACTTGTCGAGTATTTTATGAGTGAGATATTTAAAACAATTGTAAGAGTACCAAAGAAAGAATCAGCATATTTCTACTTTCAACTTGAAGCAAATGAAGGCCTATGTTTCTACTCAACAATCGAAGGCGACAAGCACGAAGGCCATCGCGACATTGTTGTTCAAGCACACCCTAGTCTTGTGCCTGAAGTTAAGTACTTACTGAATAAATTAGCTCAAGAAATTGATCTTCAATTTATTGACTAAATTTTGTACATCTACGAGAAGTTTTCAAACCCGACTAACTCAATCAAATTAAATGATATAACTCCCAAAAAACCGTAAACCAAAAAACGGAGAGAGATTATGTCACCAGCAATTAAAAAAGTTGCTAATACTACCCTATGTGTATTGGCCTGCCTTCAAATGGCATCTTGTAAGGTCGTTACCAATAAAGGCATCAACAATCATTTTAATGATTTCAAGCTAAGCCTTGAAAGCTCTGAAAAATCAAACTTATCTGACTCTAAACTTATGATGGCAAATGAGTTACAGATTAAATCTGAGCAAATTGCGAAACTCATTAATAGTGCTCCAAAGCTTGAGACATGGACTGATTCGAAACAAACTTATGGCTCTAACGATCGCAAAAGAAGAGTTCGTACAGTTGAAAAATATAATGAGAGTAAAGAGAAAATTCGTAATTGGATGAAGCAAGTAAAAGATCTAACACTTGATATTCACGCGATTACTTTTGATGCTGGAAAAGACTCTTACCGTAAAGATGAAAATAATCGTCTCATTAATACACCAGAACAAATGGCGCAGAATGAAGTTCTTGCACTCTACTCTCTTACTTATATGAGAAATCTAAGTGAAGGTTATTCAAAACGTTCAATCGGTTATATCGAAGAGATCTCTTCTGATAAAATGCAACGTTTTACTGAAAATGATGAAGCATTCAAACTTGAAGTTCTTCAACAGCATATGGCCTATATCGGAATGATGAAAATCATCGACCAAGATGCTAAGAAGACTCTTACTAAGCTAAAGGCGATGAGAGATGCAAATATTCTTTCACCAGAATTAAGTGAAAATATCAACAATCTTCTTAATACTGGGAAGCAAGAAAATGCTGAAAAACTTGAAAAATTCAGTGAGTATAAAAAAGAAGCTCTAACACAAGAGCAAAGAGCTGAATTTGATAAGGCCCTAATGACTTACGAAAATGTATTTGGAAAGAAGTCACTTTTATTTGACCCAGCGAATCCAGATCACCCTCTTATGCACCTATTTGTTGTTGCCTCAAACCTTTCTTGGGGTCTAATTAACACAATGGTTGGTGGAGCATTTGTTGCAACTAAAGTACTACTAGTTCCAGTAAGCCGTGGAGTTAACTTATTCATAAACTTCCTTGAAGCAGTAACACCATACCGTTATGCAAGAATGATTGAATTTGATCTTCCACGTATCAGAATTGCTGCTTCAAAAATGCAGATCTACGCTGACGTATGTGGACTTGGTATTGTTCCAGGTAAAATGTCTGCAGGACTTTTTGAATTAGACTTCTGCTCAGGATACCGTTTCGCTTCTGGACACGAAGCTGGTCATGCTAAACAATCGGCACTACTTGGACCTCTATACTTCCCTGCTGCGATCCTATCTTATGCACTAGTTGGTGGACATGGTGGTTTTATTGAAGCATGGGCAGATATTTGGTCAGCTCACTACCACTAAGAAATGGACTAACTAGCTAAATGATTTTCAATAAAAAAAACATATTTAAGAATTCTCTAAGGGGCCAACTCTGGCCCTTAGGGATTTTCGCTATTTCGATGCTTTTTGCAAAAAGTGCATTTTCAATAACTTTCAATCTCATTTCTATTAATGAAAAGCTTCGCTATACAATTAATCAAACTTTCATAGAAAAAGATGTGATTAGAAATGATAACTACTTCATCTTTCTCGATCAAGACTTCGATGGAATCCCAGATGCTATGGATAATGACATTGATGGTGATGGTTACGACAATATCATTGATGAATTTCCAGAGGATAAATCAAAAGTAGGAAGTGATATCAATAACAATGGCATTATCGACTTTGTTGATTTTGAGTTTAGCGACAATATTACTGACGAAGAGAGATCTGAGGCAAGTTCATTACAACTTGAGATTTATGATGATTATAATGTCCTAATCATCCCAGCTGCAGAAATTAGTTTGAAACAAATCCGTCTTGTTAAAGAGTTACTCGACATTGGCTTTACTGAGACAACGCAAAATTTAAAATTCGTCATTTTTGAAACAACACATCCAACGAACTGGCTTACAAAAGGTAAGTATGATGAAGAGTGGAAACAAGTTGTTATCTATAAAGATCAATTAAAGAATGATGAAGAAATCAATCTAACACTTACACATGAGTTCTTTCACTTTGTTCAAAAAGAAAATCCAAAGCTATATCAAGATTTCATCAGCTCTGTTGGTTGGTCTTTAAATGAAAGATACTTTACATATCAGCATAATAACGACCAACATTATCCAGAAATTAATCTTTCTGAAGCCAAACTAAGATTAACAAATACTAATGATTTATTAGTGTATGATAACTTCCCTTCTGCATACTCGACAGTTTCACCTGAAGAAATGTTTGCAGAAGCTGCAACAGCTTACCTGTATCAAGAGAATTCAAAAGAAAAAAGTTTTGAAAAGAGATTTACTAACTTTGAAGCATTCACAAAAAGTTATGCTTTCAAAATTTTTAATGATTTATTCTCTATTTTTTAAAATCACTATTTAAAACAAAACGCTCCCATTTATTCTTAATGAACCATTCAGTTACACTTTTAAATGGGGGTAAATTCTCTCGTTTTCGTGCAGCATTTAGCTTTCTTAGATCTGGCCTATAATAGGTACCGATGACCTTTCCAGAGCGCTCGATAACTTGAAACTCGTTTGAAACTGGATTGTAGCGATAAATATCATTCTTACTTCTAAATGAGATGATGTTATCATCACTAGAGCGAGCAAACTTCTCTGCATTTTTTAAGTATTGCTTATCACTTACAAAGTTAAATTCATCACCGTGCTTCTTTGCGTGCCCCACAAGAAGGCCTTTGTCTTTAAAGCCACTTGTTTTGAACCCTTTACGATAAATCATCTGTTGAAAAAACATTGGATCGATCTCAACACCTCGATCAAGAAGACTTGTCATCTCCTGTCTAATCTCGCCTTTAATTCCTCTTTGACTCATTATCTTTTGAGACTCGATCGCTCTTGTAACCTTTTCATCTAGGTCCTTGCACTTCTTTCCTGAAGCAGCAATATTGAAATTAGAAGTGATGAGTATTGATATAATTAAAGCGCGCATGCTGCATACTCCACTGTAAGGTTTACGTAATTAGCTGATGAAAGAGAATTTACCTTATCAAGACCCTCTTTATTATTTGTCGTAAGAACTTTATTAATCAATTCCCCGACTTTATCCTTTCCTAACTTTCCAACATTCTTTAACTGATCAAGAAGTTGGAGAAATTTTGCTGATGATGTCACCCTTTTTGATAAGTCCGCTAACGAAGTCATAGCATTAGCAAGACCTAGTGGACCTTTCATAATAACATTAAGAAGAACGTTAGATCCTAAATTCCCCACAAGTGCACAAACTAATTGAACTTGCGACTCAACTGACATAGCGCCAAGGGCATCCCCAAGAGCGGCCAACCTTTCATCAATTTGTGTAATGAATTCTTTTGTTGTCTCATAAGTATCGACTGCACTATTCCAAAATTTCTTTGCTGACTTAACTGGAGATTTTATAAAATTCCAAATCCCACTTCCAACATCTTGAACAAGCCCGCCAGTCCTTGCCCATGCAGCACTAAGCGCCTTCTGTACACAGCCACTTGCTTGTGACATCAGATAGTCTTTATTGAACTTATCAATTGGAGCTTGGAGATCATTGATATTAACAATCTCTTCAAGCTGATTTTCACACTCTAATGCGTGGGCCTTTGGAATAATTAGATCTAAGAGAGTGTACTTCTTAAAGCTACCTTTCTTAATCTGTTTTGCAACAAAGCCCTTTACACTTTTTACGATCTTATATTTTTCAACTTTTGAGATATTTTCAAAATAGATAGATACTGGAGTGCTATTAACATTGAAGTTTACAACCTCTCCTCTTTCAAGTTCTATAAATTTATTTAAATGATTAGAATCTGCCTCTAGTCCAAGCTTAATTAAGAACCTTTCACTTCCTTTAGTAAAAACTTGATTGGCCAAGAAGTGCTCTGAGTAGTTTTGATAAAAGCCACTGAAGTCCTGATACTCATATTCAGCAATAAGGGACTTAGCTAACCCTTTAAAATCATTCGAACGATCTTGGTATTTAAAGTCATTTGATGAATATGCACATAGGCCGTAAATAGTTAAAATTAGAATTAAAATTCCCCTCATTCAACTATTTTAACTTAATTTTATCTGTAAAAATTGAGGAAATATATTACCGCCATCTAACTGTCTAAAATTTGTAGCCCCTATGTAAATACAACAAAAACACACTAGTGATTTACCTATCAAGATATAATGGCACAAATATAATTTTGTTTAGGGAGAATTTATGAGAGGACGTAAGTTTTTAAGAATATTGGCATGCCTAGTATTCGTAATTAATGCTCAAGCCGAATGCTTAGTAGAAGATTTCTTAAGAGATGGTCACTGCCCAGGAATGGGAGAAGATAGTGTATTTCAACCTCGCTACGCCGAAGATGGAATTATTAACCGTTACGGTGAATATACTTTCGCTCCTTCTTATCAAACGCTTCCTGTTGGCCTTACAAATGGCGAGCTTGCACTGATTGGAGCAACTGCTGGTACGGCAATTTTACTATTTAATAACGATGAAGAGTTAATGCAATTTGCTCAAGACAATCGTACAGAAGTTTCAGAAGAAATTGCTTTCTGGGGTGAAAAAGCTGGAAGTTACCCTATCCAACTTTCTGCCGCAGGTTACGCTCTGGGTGTTGTTATTCAAAATGATGAGATCAAAAGAATCTCAAAAGTTGCACTTAAGGCAACTGTATTATCGGGACTAATCACAAGAGCTGCTAAGATGACTTTTAGCCGTGTTAGACCAAACAAAACAGAAGATAAGAATGATTTTACTGGATTTAATTGGGATAACGATAACGTTTCATTTCCTTCGGGACATACTACGACAGCTTTTACATTTGCGACAGTAATTGCAGAACACTACAAAGATGAATCAAAATTCATCCCTGTTCTTGCCTATACAGCAGCAGCTATTGGTGGTTGGTCACGTGTTCACGACCGTGCACACTGGGCAAGTGATGTTGCTATTGGTGCTCTTGTAGGTCACATAACAGGTAAACTAATTTATGCAAGTGAGTACAACCCAGAAAGAAACGAAAAGTGGGATATGTCGATTCACCCAGTTGTTGCTCCTGATTACGTTGGTTTTCACTTTGAATTTCGCGGAAGAAAAAAGAAAGATACTTATGCTCAAGACTTCATGAAAAAGTGTAAGGATTTCTATCAAGAGAACCCAGCTGGTGTTGATCCAGTTAGAGAATGTACAAGACTATATTTTAACAGCGTATTTGATAAATAAAAAAAGAAAGGCCCTTTTAAAGGGCCTTTCTTTTTTTAGTAATTTAATTCGAAAACAAGTGGAAAGTGATCAGAGTATCCGGCCTTAGCTTTCTTAGTTGCTAAGTGATCATAACGATTCGGTGCTGTTTGCACTTTCTTTGTCTCTACTTTAAATCCGCGATCTCTCATCTCTTCAATGTCTTCTTCATAAACACTTTGAGGTTGAGGTTGGCGAATAAAATCTGGTGCATAAATCTTGTAAGATTTTAAATCAACTCTAATAGGATGCTTATCACCTAGCATAACCTTTGGTACAAAGACGCGGTCTAAGTGATTCCACTGAGAATTTTTAGCATAGTAGTAAGTCCCCGGTGGCATTTCTTGCACTTTCTTTGCATTTGATTTTTCTGAGCGAAATACCTTTTCAACATCCACTATCGTTCCATCCTTTAAAAGAACGTCACGCATTGGGTGCTTATTGCCAGCTTCCTTTAGCTCTGGAATCGTATTGAAGTCACCGACAGCAAGAACTGATGCCTTAGCATTTTTCTTCATGATTTCATCAATTCTAGATTTTAAAGTTGTTGCCGCTGTTACTCTTGCCTCATCAGGGTTTCCTAAACTTGGCCAGTGGTTAGCAAAAACATATAAGTCATTATTTCCTAACTTAAATTGTACTTCAAAGATATTACGAGAAGGTCTCTTCTTTAAGTAATCACTCTTTAGAACATGCTCTCTTTTTGAAACATACTTGAAATCTTTTGTTTCATTAAAAAGAACAGCAAGGTCAACTCCACGGTAGTCCGGTGAATTAGATGTATAGAATTTCTTATAACCTAAAACTTTCGCAAGTTGTCCGATTACGTTTTCATTTTCAATTTCTGAAACTACTAATAAATCTGGAAGTTTTTTTCTTTCTTTAAGAACAACGTCTTTAATTTGAGATAGCTTAAGATCAAGTTTCTCTTGAGTCCAATCTGCAGAATAACATTCTTCACGACGGTACTTAGATGAAACCTTCTTACAAGCTTCAACTTTTCCTTTAGTATTCTTTGGAAGGTATGACCAGTCGTTCTTTCCTTCATCTTTTTGCGTATCGAATAAGTTTTCAACGTTATAAGACATCACTTCAATTGTTGCTGCATAAGTCGTTGAAAATAATAAAAATAAAATTAGGGCCTTCATATACTTCCTCTTCTAAAAATTCAAAGACAGAGTCTATAGATTCTCTTTAATCCAGTTAAGTACGTCTTCATGGTGTGACTTAGTTTTCACTTTATCCATTACATATTTCAGACGACCGTCTTTGCCAATAATAAAAGTCGTTCTGATAACACCCATGTATTCTTTACCCATGAATTTCTTAAGTCCCCAAACACCATACTTATCCATCGACTTGTGCTCTGGATCTGATAGAAGGTCAAAATTCAGTTTTTGTTTTTCAATAAATTTCACAAGACGTGCTGGCTCATCTGGAGACACACCCAAAACAACTGTATCGGCCTTTGCGAACTCTTTCTTATAATCACGAATACCGCAAGCTTGTGTTGTACATCCTGGTGTCATCGCCTTTGGATAGAAATAAAGAACAACGTTCTTCTCACCTTTAAAATCTTTAAGGCTTACTTTTTGCTCATCTTGGTTAAGCATTGTAAATGCTGGCGCCATATTTCCAACTTTTGGAAAACTCATATCAACTCCTTTAATTGTTTTTAATTTACCAATTATCTCTTTTCTTTCTTAAGTCTTTAATTCTTTCTTTATCACTCGTCATCAAGAAGAGGTTAACTCTCCTTTCTGTTTCAAAATTGGTTTGAAATCCAATGCTACCTTCAGATTGCACTCGCTCAAGTAACTCTTTAGCTGCCTCATTCTCTGGGTCATTGGCCAAGGTAAAGTTTAGATTGTTAATAATGTAATCATGGCCAGGCCATAAAATAACCTGATCCTCGACTCTTTCATTAAGTGCTAAAATAGTCTTAACGAAGACTTCAAGATTGCCGCCATTTTTACAATTTCCAATGCCTGCATTAAAAATCGTATCCATTGTAATGATCTCAACCTGCTTAGCTGATTCAAAAAATAGAAAGCATAAGTGGTCCATCGTGTGTCCTGGAGTCTCGATGACTTCCATTTCCCCTAATGCGGTTGAAATTCTTTCTCCATCAACGAGTATGCGGTCAATTGTTTCAAAACTATCTTTATGGCCCCAAATCTGAGCGCCATGCTCTTTTACTAATGCCTCAACACCTGCCACGTGATCATAGTGTCCATGCGAGAGTAAAATCACTGCAAGTTGACGATCATTATTGGCCAACCATTCGTTGATTAATTCGGGATAGATAGGATCAACTACAGCAACTTCTGCATTGCCCATTTCGACAATGTAGTTGTAATTGCGTAGAGGTGAATCGGTATAAATTTGGTGAACATTCATAGGCAAATACCTTTTTTTTTGTCATGATATAGAGGTCATAACAAATATAGAAGTTAAAAAAAAGGAAGCATATGGTCAATCTTACGATCGCATCAAAAGTATTTATTTCAGTCCTTTGTATCAAAGGATTAATTGAGGCTTACCTAGATAAGAGAAATATTAAACATATCGGTAAACACTTTAATGCTGTACCGGAAGAATTCGCTGACAAGATCTCACTAGAAGAGCATCAGAAAGCTGCTCGCTACACTATGGAGAAGCTTAATAAGGGACAACTGTTCAACTTCCTGGGCTATATTATTCTTGTTGTTTGGACTCTAGGTGGTGGACTTGACGCACTTAATAAATCAATTCTGACACTTGGATTATCACCGCTATTAACTGGAACGGTTTTCATTTTGGCATTCAGTTTCATTAATTCAATACTTGGCCTGCCAGAGGCCCTTTACTCAACTTTCGTTATCGAAGAAAAGTATGGATTTAACAAAACAACTTTTAAAACTTTCGTAATGGATATGATTAAAGGCTCACTGCTAGGACTAATTATCGGAACTCCACTAATCTATGGAATTCTTTGGATCATGGAATCTTTAGGACAGTATTGGTGGGCATATGCATGGGCATTTCTAAGTGTGTTCCAACTATTACTTATGTGGATTTACCCAACTTTTATCGCACCAATTTTTAATAAATTTACAGAACTTGAAGAAGGAGAGGTAAAAGAGCGAATTCTTGATCTTTTAAAGCGTGTCGATTTTGAAAGTAAGGGGCTTTTTGTGATGGATGCTTCACGTAGGAGTGGACATGGAAACGCTTATTTTACAGGCTTTGGAAAGAATAAGCGTATCGTCTTCTTTGATACTCTGATTAATACATTAAGCGCTTCAGAAGTAGAGGCCGTACTTGCTCACGAGCTAGGTCACTTCAAGCGTAAGCATATCCTTAAAATGATGATTAAAGCTTTCGTCTTCAGCTTCATTGGTCTTTTTATCCTAGGTCAGCTGATGCAAACATCATGGTTCTTCGAAATGCATGGAGTACATACAACTCAAACTTACATGGCCCTAACTCTATTTTTACTTGTTAGTGGTATCTATACTTTCTTTATTACTCCAATCTCATCTTGGGCATCGAGAAAGTATGAATTTGAAGCTGATGAATTTGCATCAATTCATTCAAATCCTCAGGAGCTTATTAACGCTCTAGTGAAGATGTATAAGGATAACGCTAGTACATTGACTCCAGATCCAGTTTACAGCTCATTTTACCACTCTCACCCACCAGCACTGACAAGGGTGAAGTTTCTAGAAACATTTATCAAAAAATAATAAATATTCAGGGTAAGTTTGGCACCGCTTAAACTTACCCTCACTCTTAAAAATGTCCTCTCCATTGTAAGAATCCCATCTCAATCTTACATGTTTAAAAAAATTACTACACCGGACCGATTCTCTTTGTCTAAGGCCTAAATCCTTCCTATTCTAAGCATAATTCTATACGTGAGGAAATTATGAAACTTTTACTAGCAATGGCCGTAATCGCATGTCTTGGTATTAACATGAATGTATCTGCAACTGAGATCTTAAAGAGTATTCCAGTTGAAGACCAAGGGCCTGAAAAAGATGAAAAAGATTCTAAAAAAGAGGGTGACTCAAAGAAGACAAAAGAAGATAAGCTACTTCAAATAGCAAGTCGCTAATTCCAGCTTATTTTACGGACCTGGCCTTCTCAAGAATCTTTTCAATATTAGAAAAGTCTTTAACAACTTTCCTCATTTGAAGAAGATACTTCTTAGACTGTGGGCTTTGTTTGTGAATTGCGTGAATATACTTATTCAGCTCGCCCTCAAGTAGTCTGGCCTCAGATACAAAAAGGGCGATTAACTTCACCTGTGCCTCAAGCACATCCACTTCAGTTGAACTTTTTGCTAAATTTAAGATTTGTGTATGAGTGATATCGCCTACTGGCTTAGCACTTAGATCAAGATTATTTAAACTACCAGTGCTCTCTTCAGAACTTTCACCTAACTTTGATAAATCAACACTTTTGATCTGATTCGTAATAGAAAACTCTAGAACATTAGATGGATTTTCATCTTTAGAAGAAGCTGAAACCTTTGACACTTCTGCAGAAGTTGCTGGCTTCTCAATATTGTCTTGATCTAATTTCTTGGCAGTTGACAAGATATCCCCCCGAATTAATCTTAATTTATTTATCGGTTAACTCTTAGCTTAACTTTAACCTGTTTTTAGTTAGATTCTATATAAAATTAGCCCTTTAACTCATATCAACAAAGTATTTTTTTTTTAGATTCGAGACAAAATTGAAAGGTATTGAATTCACATTTAGGCCCTACCAAGTCTTGGTAAGTTATAAATTTCAAATGTTTTTCATTGTATTTAAATATTTGGCCTTTAAAAATACTGATTTTTCAAACTTTAATTTGAAAAGTGCCAAAAGTTTGAGGTGTAACGGAACTTATTAAAGTGTCAATTTTCATAAGAAGTAATTTCTTTTTTCGACAAACTTCTTTTAGCTTTTTAACAATTTTGTTAGATTATGCCCTCATTAATTAACGCATTTTTATTCGAGCTTAGAAGGTGAAATAATGAAGAAGCCTATTGCTATCATTGACTGTGCTATCAACAATCCGTCTTACAATTGTATGAATCAAATGATTCAAAATTTTAATATACCGACGACATATCATTGGGTATCTCAATTTGGATGTGACTCACTAGATAAAATTGAAGAGGCCAGTGGCTATATCATTTTCGGCTCAGACTCAAACGTCTACCAAAGACTTGATTGGCAAGTCGATCTTGCTAAACGTATGAAAGAAAAATTAGAACAAGATATCCCTGTTATGGGAATTTGCTTTGGCCATCAACTCATTGCCGATATCTTTGGCTCAACAGTTGATATGGTTAAACCTGATAATCAGCTTTTTGAAGGGACCAGAAAAACAAAAATTCTCATGGATAAATTTGGTTTTAATAAGGGTGAAGAATTTAGTCTCTTTATTACCCATCACTACGAAGTGAAAGAGCTTCCAAAAGGTTTTGTTCACCTAGCAACTTCAAATGATTGCTTCCTTGATGGGATCGCTCATGAGACTCTTCCATTCTTTAGCTTCCAAGGCCACCCTGAGGCATCGCAAGATTTTGTCGATAGTCATATTGAGATGACTCTTTCAGATGAAGAGCTAAAGTCAGGTTACGAAGGTGGACGTAAAGTAATCAAAAATTTTATCGACTATATTCAAACTCGTTAGAAAATTAGTTTTTTAACTATTTCCCTAAGATAGTTAAAATAAGGTGTACGATACTTTTCAATTTCTTGATATTGTTCGTGTCGTGCGCCTTCTATCTTTGTAATCGTAAAACTTGTGTCTACTTCCTTTAAGTACCTTTCAAGTTCAGGAACACTAACTAGCTCATCAGCAGTTCCATAAGAAATATATTTCTCCACTTCATCATTAATAGGCTTTGAAAATACCTTCTTACTACAGGAAACCATTTCAAGTAGAAGTTTAGTGTGAAGCTTTTGAAGATTAAACGGATCGTTCTTAAATTCTTCAACAACTTGATTACGGTGAGATAATGTATTTAAGTCAACAAGGCCACCAAGTGGTATCGACATTTTAATCGAGGCCAGCTTGCTAAAGTACTTGCCTTTCACTTTATTAACAAACTTTGCGAAGGGACCACCTACTCCAACAGGAGGAGCGTTTACAATTATAGCTCTAGGTTTTGGGCCATCTTTTAAGTTATTCTGAGTGAAGCCACAAGTGATTAGAGCACCCATCGAATGCCCATAGAGAATATAATCTTCCATTTTATAATTCTCTCTTAAATGCTTAAGGCAATCTTCAAGGTCTAACATATACTGCTCAAATGGATCGATATATGCTTTTTCTCCACCACTTCGGCCATGACCACGAAGATCATATTGAAAAACGTTTACATCAAAGCCAAAAATTTCTTGCAGGTATTTATGTCGACCTAAATGCTCACCTATTCCATGAGTCGCTATTAGCCAGTACTTAGCACCGTGCTCAACGACTTCGGTATACAATTTGACACCGTCACGCATAGGAATCGCTCTTTTAATTGGCTCCATATTTTACCCTTTGATTAATTTTTATTTAGCTTTTATAATTATACTTAAATTTAAGGAAAAGTAATGTTTTGTCCAAAGTGTTTAAGTAACAGTGTACATCTAAAAGAAAAAGGCGTCATTCATATATTAGTTAATGGCCGCCAAAAAGATACTGGCCGCTTTCTATACAACTTAGAAAGACGTAGTGAAATAGCTCAGAATATTTCAAATAAGATTCTTGAGCATTTCAAATGGATGGCAAGCTTTCAAAATACGAAGCCAGTGGAACATGTGAACATCATCACTTCTGATGCTAAATGCGACAATGGTTGTGCGATTCCTCTAACGCAGAAGTTTTCGCTTCTTGATCATTTAGTTTCAACAAAAGAAGTGAGGAATATGGTTCAGCTCCACGCTAAAGAATGTGGCCTAGACGTCGACCTCGACATTTAAAAAGTAACCACCATGCTTTCGCATATTCACACAACCTGTATCTAAAATAAGATACTGACCTTTTATTCCCATTAAAGTCCCCTCAATAACAGGATTCTTATCGAAACCAAGAGACTTAACCTTCTTTGGAAATTCAATTACTGGATACTCAATATGAGTCACTTCTTCTTCAATATCATCAAGACCAAAACTATCAATTAAGTCTGCAAAGTCATCATAGATCTGATCGCGAAGCATTTCTAAATCTTCATCTGCAACTTCATTCATAAGCATTTTGCGCCAATTAGTCTTATCCGAAAATGCTTTTGCAATCTCAACCTCGATCTCTCCGGAAGTTTTTCTATCAGGTACCTCTAAAATAGGTAGAGCATACGATGCTCCTTGATCAATCCAACGAGTAGGAATTTGCGTGTGACGTGTGATCCCTACTTTCACATGAGATGATACAGCAAGATAAACATAGTGAGGAATCATACAATTCTTCTCTCCCCACTCTGGCTCGCGACATGTTCCTTTATGAAAATGGCATAGCTCAGGCTTTACGATACACGTGTCACATTGTGCAAGTGTAATCATTTCTTTATAAGAGTAGCCTTGGGAATATGACTTCTTAATTAACTCACCAGAGTAGACAGAGTTTATCTGACCATCAAAACTTAGCTTGATCTTCTTTTCAAGAAGATCATTCATATAAAGAAGCTCATCACCTAAAGGTAAATGATAGTGAGCTAGTCCGTCCTCAAGAGACGTTTTCATTTTGCGAATATTTCCACTTAACATATTTCTACTTTCCTAAAAAATCTTTTAACTTTTGAATAACTGGCATTGGTATTTCATGGCCACCTTGGAATGGGTGGAATTCATATTCATTAACCTTCTCAAGATAACTCTTAAGCTTCTCACTCAGAAAATATGGAAGAATAGGATCAACACTTCCATGCGATTGAAAAATTGGAATATGCTTAATATGCTTTGTATTTTCTGCAATATGCGCTTCATCAAATAAAGTAGATGAAAGTAAGAAGAGACGCTCAATTAAATGAGGTTCTTTATATGCAACGGCAAGACTTAGCATTGAGCCTTGTGAGAATCCCCCTAGGAATACTTCTGTGCTATTCTTTTTAATCTCTTTGATCAAATGAACTAAGCGATCACGCATATCTTCGATTCCATCAGGAACACTCTGAGAGAAGAAATCTTCGATTCGTCCTTCCATCGAAGCTTGTTGAAGTCCCATCATATCGATTGGAAACCAGGCACTTCCCTTCATTCCCATTCCAATATCAACTTTCATCGGTCCATCGACAAAATACCAATTGAATTCATCCTTTGGATCTAGATACTGATATAGAGGAGCTAAATCTTGAAAACTTGCTCCATATCCATGAAGTACTACGATTGACTTATTTGTACTTCCTTCTTGTAGTAAAATATCAAAATCATTAATTCTTGTTACTCTCATTTCTTTGTCTCTACTTTTGATTTACGATTTGGATATACATAGCGACAGATTGGACATTCGAGTCCAAAACATGATCTCGCCTTACAATATTCGCGGCCATAGAAGATAATTTGCAAGTGAAGTTTATTCCAAAGATCTCTTGGAAAGAGTTTCTTACAATCCTCTTCTGTTTGTTCGACATTCTTTCCCTTTGTTAGGCCCCAACGCTGAGCAAGCCTGTGAATATGAGTGTCCACAGGAAAAGCTGGTACATCAAAGGCCTGGGCCATAACAACAGAGGCCGTTTTATGACCGACACCAGGAAGCTTTTCAAGATCTTCAAAACTTGCTGGAACTTCTCCATCATGTTCATTAACAAGAATTCTTGAGAGATCATAAATGGCCTTAGACTTTCTTGGAGAAAGTCCACAAGGTTTAATGATTTCTTTAATTTCTTCTTGTGTTAACTTCATCATGTCGCGTGCGTTATCGGCCTTTGCAAAAAGTGCCGGCGTCACCTGATTAACTCGTTCATCTGTACATTGTGCTGATAATAAGACAGCTATCAGTAAAGTGAACTCATTCGTATGATCTAGAGGCGTTGGAGTCTCTGGATAAAGCTCCTCAAGTGCCTCGACAATATAGTCTGCTCTTTCTTGTTTTAACATCTTCTTTCCTATTAATTTGAACCATAAAAATTTAGCAAATTATCCATGAAAATGCTAAAATAACGCGTAATGAGATACATTTTCATCAAATTAATCCGCTTTTACCAAATAGCAATCTCCCCATTTCTCGGGGCAAATTGTCGCTATACTCCAACATGCTCTCAATATGGCATTGAGGCCTTTTCCAAACTGCCATTTCACATAGCATTTTGGAAAACAACAAAACGTATTGCGAGTTGCCACCCATGGTCAAAAGGCGGATATGATCCTGTAACTCTAGACTGTTGCCATAAGGATAAGCACAAATGAAGTTTTTAGTTTTAATATTTTTTTCTCTAGCATCTCTTGCCACAACATCAATCGACAATTTAAAGAAAGAATTTTTAGATAAGGGTGACGAATTAAGTTACTTCTTACAATGGGATAGTGGTAAATCAAGATCCCTCGATTCAAAAAACTCTTTTATCCCCGCTTCGATTTTTAAAATATTTTCGGCTTATTACATCCTCGATAAATTAGGTACAGACTATCGTTTTAAAACATCGATTGCCTCAAGAGGACATATTTCAAACGGGACACTAAAGGGAGACCTTATCCTAAGTACTTCAGGTGACCCCTACTTTCTAACAGCACAAGCCTATGATCTCATTGATGCAGTAAAGGCAGCTGGAATAAAAAAAGTAGAAGGAAAACTCATTGTTGTTAATAATTTTGTCGATCTAAATCGTATAGGAAATGTTGGACTAGATGACCAACCATATAACCAAAGTATTTCAGGCCTTAACATAAATTTTAACCGTTTCAAGTCGATCGGACGTGACGATAAAAATATTTTCCCAACTCACAATGGCCTAGAAATTAAAAAGTCACCTAAGCCACTAGGGCCTGGAGAAGTTTTTCGTCATATCAAAAATAATGAAAAGGAATCATGGGTTTATACAAATTCCAAAGATTACTTTCTAGAAGTACCTATAAGAGACTCTCTACAGTTTAATGCTAATTATTTTAATCATCACTTAAAGATTGCGGGCATTGAAACAAAAGGCGTGGCGTTTGAAGAAAGTTTTACTAAGTCTAAAATTTTAAACACTGTCTACTCTGTGCCTTCTTTAGATATGGTAAAATTATCTCTCGAGTACTCAAATAACTTATTTATTGAAACACTAGTCTTAAAAGCGACAAAAAAAGATAATTTGAAAGATGCTGCTCAAAAAATGGTTAGCGACTTAAAGCTACCTGTTAAAGGCGAGCTTACTAATAGTTCTGGACTGAGTGTTAACATAGAAATGTTAGCTCAAGATATTGTTAATTTCATCAATAAGAACGCTTATAAGAAATTTGGAAATAACTACTTCATTAACCTACTTTCAATTACTGGTCACAGTGGTTCTCTACATCGCAAGTACTTAACTAATGAAGGGTTTGAGAAGTACCGCTATAAAACAGGAAGCCTCGACTTCGTTTATAATATTTGCGGAAGAAGCTTTGAAGCAGATCCTGTTACTTTTTGTGTCATGATCAATAATCCAAAAAAGAGACAACTTCTAATGGGTCCAAACTCTGCAAAGAATGAGAAGTTAAGACAAGAAGCAAAAGCTTGGAGACGTTCTAAAGAACGCCTTAGTGAGCTATTAATGTATGAGTTAAACTAAAGATTTGAAAACTGACGACAACAAGGGCGATCTTTAATTCGTTTCAAGAAATGATAAAATTTTTCGCTTGTGATAATAGAATCTTGAGTGACTAATGCTCGGTGAGAATACTCTTGATCGTAGTGAGTAGAGATAATGAGTTTATCTTTTAAATTTTTATTATCTTCCAAAAATTGAGTTAGATAAGACTCTGTTACGACGGCAATATCTCCACGTCCCTTTAAGACACTTAAAATATTTCCTTCATGTGAGTTGGTATAGATTAATTTCGCATCGTATTTCTGATCAATATCAAAATCTAGAAAACCATAGTGATAACCATCATAAAGCAAAATGCTCTTCTTTTTTAAATCCCTTAAGTAAGCATGAGTTCTATTCTTATCTTTTTTAGCGATAAATTTTTCCCCTCCTTTTAAAAAAGAAGGAGTCATATCATATTTTATGCCACGTTCTTCCCATCCCCACTTAGGACTTTCAAATAAAATCAAATCAAAGCGCTTCGTTGTAAAGTCTCGATAGCGACGTCTTGCAGATGTTTCCACAATCTTAAATCGATATTCACTCTGAACCTTATTAAGCTCTTTTATAACCTCATAAACGAGTCCAGACTTCTTTCCATTTTTAGAAATATAAAATGGTGGGAATTGATAAGCACCAACCTGAACTTCCTTGGCAGCAAAGAGAGAAGTAGAAAAAGCAAATATTAAAGCGTACTTAGTGAAGTAATTCACTAGCTTCTCCACTATATCTAGGTAACGATAAGATAAACTTCGTATTTTCAGACTTCGAATCATATCTAAGATAGCCATCATTATTTAACATCATCTCATAAGATAAACTAAGTCCTAATCCTGTTCCCTTATTTACATCTTTAGTCGTGTAAAAAGGCTCCATAATACGGCTTTCGATTCTTGGATCAATCCCTTTTCCACTATCAATGACTTCGATATAAAGATTTTCGAAATCTTGTTTTATAGAAACGATAATTAATCGTTCGTCTAATTCCTCAATCGCATCAATCGAGTTATTAATTAAATTAACAAGAACTTGGCTAATTTGAGTTTTATTAGCATAAATTAAATTATCAATAGAAGATTTATCGTAAGAGAATTCTAAACGGATATCTTTTTCCGCCAAACGTCCTCGACAAATAGATGAAACAATTGATTCTAATTCTTCACACCTAATAATCGTTTTTAAATCCTTTTGACCATCACGAGACATTGTCGACATACTCTTAACAATATCAGTAATTCGATCAGCAGCAAGCTCAACCTTTTCAAGAATGTATTCACACTTTTCGCCATTAACACATTTCTTTAATCGATTTAGATTTCCAAGAATGACAAATAATGGGTTATTAATCTCGTGAGCGATCCCAGCGGCCATTTGCCCTAGGGCAGCGAGTCTCTCTGATTCGTGACTTCTTTCTCTTTGCTCATATAATTCCTGAGTTCTTGTCGTAACTATCGCCTCAAGCTCTTCATTATATCTCTTTAGCTTTACGTCTCTTAAAATAATTTCGGTTAGAGTTTTATTAAGTGTTTTTGCAAAGAATGATAATTCATTAAGAACAAATTTTTCACGTATTGGGCGGAAGTCACCACTGGCAATACGGCTTGTTCTATTTACAAAGTGCTTTAGAGGATTAAAGAATAAATAATAGTAAGCAATTGATGTCACAATCAAAGATAGAACAAGTCCCGATATAAACCATACCCCAATCATCTTCATGATATTGTGAACATAGATAGCATTTAATTGATTCGAAAATCTAATTTCAACACTTCCTATCTTCTTGCCCTCATATATAACTTCAAAATTTTCAATGACTATTTCAGGGCTTACATATTTTGGGGCCGCTGCTTCAACTAATGAAATCTGACTCAAAAGACTTTCATTCTCATCTCTAACAGTAATAGCAGTAACGGCCTGGTCGCTTGAGTTAACAAAGACATTAGAAATTTTCTGAATATATTCTTTATTTAAGTTCCAGATAGGAAGTTTTAGAGAATTTACAATCTGTCTTGAAATGATTTCTCTATCATTCTCAAAACGAACCCTTTCCTGATTACTATGAATACTGTAAGTAGCTGCGCCCATGACAAAGAAGCTTATTGTTAGTACTACCCCCATAACAATCGGAATAATAAATGAAAAGCGAACAGGTGACTTGTGCATGTCCAATATCTACATGCGTTATTTAGATTTAGCAAGTACTTTATAAATAGAAATCGTTTTAAGACAATTAGGTTAGACTAACATAGCTAGTAATATTAACTACTTAGAGATAGAAGTTGAAATCATCCAAATCCCTACTGCGATTAATAGGATACTAAAAAAGTACTGGGCCTTTTTCCCGCCTAAAACGTGGGCCAGACGATTCCCCATAAAAAACCAGAGCAGATGAGCACTAGCTCCACCAAAAAAAAGCACGGCACTAAAAAGTGTTAGAAAGAGTTTCCCCTCATTTAAAAATGGTGAGTAAACACTAATTGTGAAAACTAGGAATTTGGGATTTAGGGCCTGAAAAATAGCCCCTTCTAGAAATGAAGGACCTTTATTATTTTCTTCCTCATTCTTCACCTCTACTTTCTTTACATTAGTAAGGCTTTTATAGGCCATAAAGAATAAGTATAAAGCTCCAAAAACAGGAAGGTATCTCATGAGCTTCTCATGTTTCATGATGAAGTCTGTTGCACCATATAGACAAAGTAGAAGTCCTGAAATAGTTGAAAGCCATAACCCAAGTATGAAAGGTAGAGTTTTCTTAAAACTATAAGTTCCCCCAAGGCCGGCCAAAGTTATATTTGCAGGGCCAGGTGAATAACAAAGAGGGGCCACGATAAAGAAGAAGCTAGTAATTATTTTTGAAAGCATAAATTAAGTATCCATTGGATCGACATCGATTTTTACAGAAAAAGAATAGTCGATCTTATTTTGAGCGCGAAAAATCTGCAATACTTGATTGAGCTCGCCCCCATTCTTACACATTAAAGACATGCTCCATGTGAACATATTCGCACGCCTTTCAATCATAGCAGGAGTAGGACCCCATACTTGGCCATCGATTCCCAACTGATCCATTAGCCCACGAAGCTTTTGAATTTCACTTGAGAGATTGGCAATTATTTTGTCGCGATCTCTACCAGAGACGTGGATATTTGCCATCTTTGTATAAGGAGGAAATAGACCAAACTCACGCGTTGTTAATTCGAAATCATAAAAACCAGAAAAACTATGTGATTTGATAAAATCGAACATTGTATTATCTGGAAGCATCGTTTGAATTGCAACCTTAGCGTGATTTGAATATCGCCCTGCTCGTCCTAAAATTTGAACAATCATTTGGTAAGCTTTTTCCATGGCCCTAAAGTCAGGGAAGTTTAGCATTGAATCAGTTCCTAAAATTAAAACGAGATTAACTTTTTTAAAGTTGTGACCTTTAGAAAGCATTTGTGTTCCGACAAAGATATCAATATCACCTTTATGGAAACGCTCAAGCTTATCTTCTAGCTTATCAAGATTTGTGATCTCATCGCGATCAAAGCGCTCAATCTTCTTAGTAGGATAAAACTCTTGTAAAACTTCTTGCAGTCTTTCTGTACCGAATCCCTTTTGTAGCAGATTCATATTTCCACATTCAGGACAAATTTCTGGTCTTGGAATTTGATAGTCTGAATGAGAGCTTGAAAGAATATTTTTATTTTTAAAATACCTTAGTGGTACACCAGTATTAGGATCTTCGAATTTATAACCACAACCTCGACACTGAAGATAATTTGAAAAACCTAGGCGATTTACAAAAACGAGAACTTGCTCGTCTCTATCTAAAGCTTCACTAATCATATCTAAAGACTTCTTTTCAAATGGCCAAATCGATAAGGCATCCATATCTTTCTTAGCACCATGAGAGCGAGAGTCTAATAATTCAATCTCCGGAAAGCCGCCGGCAACTCTCTTTTCCAATGAAAAGTAATTCTCTGGTTTAAGCTTTGAAAAAGTGAAGTAATTTTCTAATGAAGGCGTCGCACTACCAAGAACGACAGGTGCATTGAATAGCTGTGCTTTCTTAATGGCAACATCGCGCCCATTATAAGGACAACGATCTGTTTGCTTAAATGAGCTATCATGTTCTTCGTCAACGATCACAAGGCCTAGGTTTTCAACAGGCAAGAAAACACTAGAGCGCACTCCCATTAAAAGAACTGGCCGATCAGATTTCTTTAAAAACTTCCAAATAGCATTCTTGTGAGAAGGTGTTACACCCGAGTGATACGGTAGAATTGGACAATCCAAATATTTTTTAAACGTCTCCATAAACTGAGGCGTTAAGTTAATTTCAGGTAGCAAGAAAAGTACACTCTTTCCCTTCTTTAATACATTCTTTATCAAGTGAAGATAAATTAATGTTTTTCCTGATCCTGTAACACCATGAACGAGAAAGCGATCAAATCCATTATCAAGCTTAGCATTGATACTTTCATATATGGGCTTTTGTAGCGGAGATAGTTCATGTTCAAAATCTTGGTTATCACCAAATTGAGTTTCAACTTCGCGAGGACGTTTTAAAATTTTTGGCAAGCAGTCCCAAGCAAGTTGCCCAAGATTGTAGTGATAGTAACGAGACATCCAATCGTAGAGCTTCATCTCACTTTGTGATAATGAAAACTCTGGCGCGAGAACTTCGTTGATTGGCCTAAGCTTATACTTAGTAATCGTTTCTTCTAATTCTTTTTGCGTAATTGTAAATGGTACGACAACACCTTTAGCCTTCCTTCTACCAAGAGGGACTTCCACAAGGGTACCAACAGGAATCTCCTCTCCTAACGTCTTATAAGTAAGAACACTTGGTAGTTTTGGATAATCAACCGCGACTTGGCAATAATGTTGAGCGTTTAGTATATTAACGTCTTGCATAAGATTTTAAAGTAAAAAGTAAGTGTAAAACCTACACTATCATCATACAATAAGTATATGATTACATGGAATGTTGATCCAGAAATATTTAGAATCGGACCTATTGCCGTTCGTTATTACTCACTAATGTTTATCGTTGGTTTCTTTATTGGTGAGCGCTATTGTCGCCGCTACCTAATCAAAGAAAAAAACTTTACTAAAGACGAAGTAAGCTCATTATTAAACTACATGATTGTAGGTTGTGTCGTTGGTGCACGTCTAGGTCATTGTCTCTTCTATGAGCCAGGTTATTACTTAAGTAATCCCCTTGAGATTCTCTATGTATGGAAAGGTGGACTTGCAAGTCACGGTGGATTCCTTGGTGTTATCGTTTCAATATACGCCTTTAAGAAAAGAGTTAAAGATGTCCCACTGATGTGGCTTCTTGATCTTGTTGCAGCACCGGCCCTTATGACAGGTGGATTTATTAGACTTGGAAACCTAATGAATTCTGAGATCTTTGGTCATCCAACGAATCTTCCATGGGCGTTTAAATTTGTTCGTGCAGATAATATTGCTCGCCACCCTACTCAGCTCTACGAAGCACTTGGCTTCTTTGCAGTTTCAGGACTTGTTTACTACCTCTATTCAAAATTTCACAATAAGTGGCAATCTGGACGCTTTTTAGGAATTATCTTTATTGGTGGTTTTGCATGGCGATTCTTTGTGGAATTCTTTAAAGAAAACCAAGTGGCATTTGAACAAGGTATGGCCCTAAATATGGGACAAATTCTAAGTATCCCACTTATTATCGTTGGTATTATCTTAGTTCTTTATAAACCTGTTACTAAAGGTTAAGCCCAAGTTCTAAACCAGTACCAATTTCTTTATTTTCTGTTGCATGAATGTAGTGAACAAATGGCTTAATACGTACTTTTTCATATAAGGTAAAAAGTGGATAGAATTGGCCATAAACTCCAGAGCAAGATTTAAAATTTGCACGGAAGCTACTACATTCGACAGAGCCATACTTATCGGTACTAGAAAACATATAGCCTCCTCGTACACCTAGGCTTATTTGTAAACTCTCATCAGACCAGCTAAGCATTGTCTTTTCAATTCCAATATTAGGAATAAAAACATTGTCATCATCTTTAGATTCTTGAAAGTCCATAACAGAATTTAGCATCAATCCAACACCCCAGCGCCAACTCTTTATCGATCTTGAAAAGTCGTCAATTGCACGAGTGTACGAAATTTCTGCAAGAGTTCCTAAATCAATTGAGAAGTACGACTCATAAGGAATGTAGTAAATAGAATCAAGATAGGCTTTTGAACCTAATTTTGCGACAAATTTTTCGGTAGCGTTGAGTTTATCAGTATAAGACTCAATAGATGTATGTAGTTTGTTTATAACCAAATATGGCGCATCACTTCGATTTATTCTCTTCTCTGTTTTATGAAGCTCATTAAAGAGAAAGTCTTCATCCTTTAGTTTTCTAAGTGTGTATTGAGTTATATTTTCTTTTTCTTTGAATCTAAATTCCCCATATCGATTTTCATATAAACGACTCTTTTTAAATGATTCCGTTCGATGACACAATTTTAGCTCTAGCTCTTGCTCACAGTTTTCAATAACCTTTGCTACAGAGATTTTTAAAATTGTCTTTAAATTCTTATTAAGCCCTTCAAGACAGATATGATTAAAGTCCTTTCTTTCAACAACTTCAACAATACAAGCTTCATCTTGATCAAATTGGATTCTTTTAGGCATCTTAAATTTTCGTCCCGAGTGATTCTTTGCAATATAGTCACTAGTAAACTTTTTAGAATCCGCATAACCAACTAAGAAATCAAAACGTCTAAAATCTTCTTCAAAGAAACCAAAGAAGGCATACATCGGAGAAGAGGCCAGAGGCAGTGATACAGTTGAGCTCATAGAATTAGAAAAACTAGGAGACTCATAAAAAGCAATTGTTTCACGAGAACGGGCCGTTCCTATAAAGCTATCAAAAATATCAAGAACATACTTTGCGACTTCCTTTCCATTCTCTTGAAACTCACGAGTTTCATAAAGTAAGTGTTCATCGCTTGGATCAATAATTAAAAGCAAATTATCCTTAGCGACTTTGTGCCTAGATACCTTATTAACGATTGTTAATGGAATATTATTAAACATCCCACCATCGATAAATGTTCTTTTTGTAATTGAACTCAATGGACACTTTTTCTTCGATTTAAAGTCCTCGTACTTACAATACTCAATATCAACCGGTTTAAAGGCCAAAGGAAAGGCTCCAGAAGCCTCGATTACCTGTAAGAGTTTTGTTAAGTTATCATTTTGATTCTTAGTGAATGGTAAGTAGATTTGTCTCGTCGAATTTGTGGCAATTGGATAGTTTTCGATGATAGGAGGCTTCCCCTCACCTTGACCACGAATTCTAAAAATGGCCTCATTTAGCATTTGAGGAAATTTTCTTCCACCTTTGTATACTTCAATAATCTCAGGCTTCTTTTGAGTAAGAGTGATTCCAAAAACAATATCGATATCAGCTCGTAAGCCTTCATTCCAGATTTGGCGTGCATCTTTATACATTGATTGAATCGGCTTTTTAGATAAAAAGTTAGTCATGGACATTTGCTTATTATCCGCTAGTCGATCAATTCCTAAAGGCACCCAAAGTCGCCAAAAGAGTGAGTCCTTTACAATATACTCTCCACCGTGAACTCTTCCGGCTTCAAGAAAAGTAATCAAAGCGTTCATACTACCAGCAGATGCTCCAGCATAAATTTGTGGCGTACGCTGTACTTGATAATTTAATTTTTCAAATTCAGTTAGATAACTTAAGAATCCGCCCTCATAAGAGCCTAGTGAAACACCACCACTTACAACAAGGGCCGTATTGACTTGTTTTGCGAAAGGTTGAAAACAAAAGAGGAAGCTCAATAGTAGGATAAAACGTTTCATTCTAGTATTGTATTTGCTTCCTCTATTTGTGCCAAGTAAAGCTTAAGCTTACTTGCAATATGATAGATCTAAGTCATTCAAATTTTTGTAAATACTTGGACTAAATGCTTTATCCCAAAGATCTTGGCCGGCCATTTTATCCAGCGCCAGATCTGTTAATTTTAAGTTTTTATTATAAGCAAATGTATTTGCCAGAGCTCCAAATAGAGATCCGCCTTGTCCTTCGACTGCGTTACCATAGCAATTCATATCATCTTTAATATAGTCGTAGATATCGATCATACGCTCTTTACCCATACTATCTGCTGAGTAATACTTAAGTTCTCCACCTTCAATTACAGTGAACTTTTCAATTAGGCGATCGACCATCTCTTGCGAGAGCTCTTTACAAAGCCTCTTCTTCTTACTCTTTGACCCATTCACATGAAGATCTGCAATCACTTCATTTGTGGCCTTAACAAAGCAGTCTACAAATTGTTTTGAGTTAATTTGGGCCATTGAACTTGATGAAATAAGTACTAAAGCTGTTGAAATTACTAGATTTTTCATGAAAATCTCTCCTCGTGTCAATTGCGTATATAAATAAAATTACCACAAGGAGAGAATATAAAGGTCTTTTAAGAAACAATTACAATAGGTGTTCGGTCATTAGACACGAACAGACCACGTCACTTCATCACCACTTTCTTGGAAATCAATTCCTAAAGCGTTTAATTCGTCACGGGCCGCATCTGCTGCATCCCAATCCTTAGCAGCACGTGCATCCGCTCGCTTTGCCAGAAGCTCATTAACTTTATCAAGGGCAATCCCCTTTCTTCTGATTTGAACTTCCTTAATTTCATTTAAGAATATCTCAGGATCCATTGCAAAAAGAGCACTCATTTTTCCATACTTTGCAATCCACTGTGAAAATGCAATTGCAGTAGGTGCAGAGTTTACATCCTTTGCTTTCTTTTCAAGATTTAATGTATTGAAAGTTTTAACTGCTTCATAAACCGCAGACATCATCTCACTTGTATTGAAATCGTCATTACATGCTTTCTCAATCTTTGCATCTAAACGCTTTAGGTCTTCTGCAAGTTTCTTATTAACTTTTGCACTTTCATTAGTTTCAAAAGTAGCTGCATGTTTGGCCACTTGAAGTGCGCGGTAAACACGAATTGCACCACCAAAAGCCTGATCAATTTTTTCATCAGTCACATCAAGCATTGAACGGTAGTGAGTTGAAAGCATAATATATTTTAAAATTTCTGGATGATACTCATCCATGAAAGCGCGAGCAGTGATGATATTGCCAAGGGACTTACTCATCTTCTCTCCACTCATATTGATGAAGTTATTATGCATCCAGTAGTTTACGTATTTACAAGAATTACATCCTACACCTTGAGCTATTTCGTTTTCATGATGTGGGAAAATTAAATCAATTCCACCGCCGTGGATATCAATAGATTTTCCAAGAATCGACTTGATCATCGCCGAACATTCAATGTGCCAACCTGGACGCCCCTTACCCCATGGAGAATCCCAAGACGGCTCACCTGGTTTAGCAGGCTTCCAAAGAACAAAGTCCTTAGGATCTTTTTTGCGCTCATCAACTTCGACTCGCTCTCCCGAATTGAGTTCCTCTAGATTTACACCTGAAAGCTCACCATATGATTCAAGCTTTGTTGTTTCGTAGAAAACTTCTCCGTCCACAACATAGGCCATGCCATTATCGATGATACCTTGAACGTATTCAATAATTTCAGGAATATAATCCGTTACTTTTGGATTATGCGTATGAGGACGAAGTCCTAGGCGCCCAAAGTCTTCTTGAAAGTATTTAATATAGCGCTCTGAGATTTCAAGGGAATCAACACCTTCCTCATTTGCTTTATTAATAATCTTATCATCAACGTCAGTGTAATTATAAACGAAGTTCACATCGTAACCGATATGCTCCATCCAATTTCTTGCGAAGTTAAAAAAGATAGGCCCACGAAAGTTTCCAATATGAAGCGGTCCATAAACAGTTGGTCCACAAAGATAAAGCTTAACTTTGCCTTCTTCTAATGGCGTAAAAGTTTCTTTCTTCTTTGTTAAAGTATTGTAAACTACTAGTGACACTATCAACTCCTCTATTTTTTTATGCAGATAGAATAACCGAAAAAGGGAAAACTGTCATGAATATCCGTGAATTCGACCTAATCATCAAAAACGGCACTCTACACTCTTCACAAAAAAGCTGGCAAGAAGATATCGGAATAAAGGACGGTAAGATAGTAAAATTAGCTAAATTTAATGATTCTGATCTAAAAAGCGCTGCCGAAGTTATTGACGCACAGGGACTCGATATTCTTCCAGGACTTATCGATTCACAAGTCCACTTCCGCGAGCCAGGTCTAACACATAAAGAAGATATCGCTCATGGCTCAAAGGCCGCCGTTCTTGGTGGAATTTGTACTTTCTTTGAAATGCCAAATACAAAACCTGCAACAACAACTATTGAGGCAACCCAAGTTAAAGTTGATATTGCAAAAGAAACTTCATATGCAAATTTTGGCTTCTTCATTGGAGCAAGTGGAAAGAATCTCGACGAGCTTGTAAAGTCACAGGATATGGTTGGATGCTCGGGAGTAAAAATCTTTCTAGGTAGCTCAACAGGTGACCTTCTCCTTTATGATACTGACAAACTAGTTGAAATCTTCAAGACTTTAGACTGCCATATTTCAGTTCATAGTGAGAGTGAGGAAAGGCTTCATGCCAATGTTGCCATCCGTGATAATGCAAATGGAGACGTTCACGCTCATTATAAGTGGCGTGATGCTCAGACGGCCCTTGAATCGACAAAGATGATTATCGAAGTTGCAAAGAAAGCAGGACGTAAGGTTCACATCCTTCACTTAACAACAAAAGATGAAATTGAATTTTTAAAGGATCAAAAAGAGCATTGTACAATTGAGGTCACTCCTCAACACTTAACTCTCTTTGCTCCAGATATCTATGACAAGATCGGAACTCTTGCGCAGATGAATCCACCAATTCGCACAAAGGATCACACAGATGGACTTTGGGAAGGACTTAAAAGCGGTGTGATTGATGTTTTTGGAAGTGATCACGCTCCTCACACTCTAGAAGAAAAAGCTCAACCCTACCCAGCTTCTCCTTCGGGAATGCCTGGTGTGCAAACAATGCTTCCAGTAATGCTTACTCACGTTGAAGCTGGACGACTAACTCTAGAAGATATTGTTAAGTATTTAGCAGAGAATCCGGCCAAACTTTTCAAGCTTAACAAAGGCTTTATTCAAGAAGGAATGGATGGTGATCTGACAATCCTTGATATGAACAAGCGCTTTACTATCAGAAACGAAGACCAGGCATCTAAAGTCGGTTGGACTCCTTTTGATGGAATGGAAGTAAAAGGATGCCCTACTTATACAATCGTTAGCGGACAAGTTGCTATGGAGCATGGAAAGGCCATTAAAGTTCAGGCCCAGCCGATTGTAAGGACAAAGTAAGCGATAACCAAATCTTAACAATTAAGAACTACTCGATTCATTACGAAGTTTGTCATAATAGGATATTATTTAAAATATAGGAATGTAATGAAGAAGAATATCCTCTTTCTATGTACAGGAAACTCGTGTCGCTCGCAAATGGCCGAAGGCTGGGGTAAGGCCCTAAAAGACGACAAGTATAACTTCTACTCTGCTGGCACAAAGAAGCATGGGCTTAATCCTTATGCCGTGGCCGTTATGAAAGAAGTTGGTGTCGATATCTCAAATCACGAATCAAATACAACGGACGAAATTGAAGCAAAGATGGATATTGTCATCACAGTTTGTAGTGACGCCAATGAGAACTGTCCCTACTTTCCTGGAGGTAAGATCATTCATATTGGTTTCGATGATCCTCCTCGTCTCACTAAAGACTTTAGCGATGAAGAAGAAATACTTCAGGTTTATCGCCGCGTGAGAGATGAAATAAAGACAATGGTAATTAATTTAGAAGAGAGGATATAAGATGGGATTTTTTGAGCGCTATTTAAGTATTTGGGTAACTATCTGTATCGTCGCAGGTATTATTCTAGGAAAGGTCCTTGGCCCATCAATTTCAATTTTAAGTGAAATGAATATAGCAACGGTTAATATCCCTGTTGCAATTCTTGTGTGGCTTATGATTTTTCCGATGATGGTACAAATCGACTTTAATTCCATCACAGATGTTGGAAAGAACCCAAAAGGTCTAAGCCTAACTCTTATCATCAATTGGCTTATTAAGCCTTTTACTATGGCCTTCTTTGCATGGTTATTCTTCTCAAAAATTTATGCTGCTTACTTAAGTCCAGAGCTTGCACAAGAATATATTGCGGGAGCAATTCTCTTAGGTGCTGCTCCTTGTACGGCCATGGTCTTTGTTTGGTCTTACTTAACAAAAGGTGATCCGGAGTACACACTTGTTCAAGTTGCAATTAATGACCTAATTCTTTTAGTGGCCTTCATCCCTATCGTTCAATTCTTACTAGGTGTCACAAGTATTTCAATTCCATACGATACACTCATAAGTTCAGTCGTGATCTTTGTCGTGATTCCACTGGTTGCAGGTTATATCGCAAATAAAGTCTTAATCAAAAAATTTGGTATGAAATGGTTTAGTGAAGTTTTCATGGCCAGACTTAAGCCAATTTCAATTGTGGCCCTTCTTACAACTCTTGTTCTACTCTTTGCCTTTCAAGGCGAGAAGATTTTAGCTAATCCACTTCACATTGTCCTGATAGCAATTCCTCTTACAATACAGACTTACTTTATCTTCTTTGTAAGCTGGGGAATTGGCCGCAAGATGTGCTTACCACATAATATTTTATCACCTGGTTCAATGATTGGTGCCAGTAACTTTTTTGAACTTGCTGTGGCCGTTGCCATCGCCCTTTTTGGTCTCAACTCAGGAGCGGCCCTAACAACAGTTGTGGGAGTTCTTATTGAAGTTCCAGTCATGCTTAGTCTTGTTAAGATTGCAAATAAGTGGCGCTATTAATTTAAGAAAGTAGAGATTTTATTTCTACTTTCACTTCAGTTAAGTCAAGATCATCAATATTAGTCGTATTAACAGTGAGGCTTTTACAAGCTAATTCTAACTTTTCAATCTTACCTTTTGAAAGTGAGTCTTTGAATTCATCGAAGTTTAAGTGATCTTGATGCCCTGGATGTCTTTTCCCAGACAAGACCCTAGTCTTAAAACGTTCAAATAAGATGGAGCCATCACACTCACAATATATCGTAAGCACCCTTGCATCATACTTTGAGATAAAGTCTTTTAAAATTGGTGTATCGAATTGATTCGAAAAATTACTTTCTACCAACAAGCTTTTATTGGCATTAAGCTGTGCTTTAATAAAAGAATATAAAATTGGGTAACTTGCTTTTCCAAGTTCTTTTGACCAGGCCCTATCCTTCACTCCCAAGCTATCAAATAGGCTTTCTTTGATTATATCTTTTCCAATCAATGGTAATGAGAACTCTTTTGCGAGTTCTTTTGAAATCGTCGTCTTTCCTGTTGCAGGTAAGCCAGATACGATAATGAGAAGAGGACTATTCATTTTAATTCTCAACAAGCTTGGCAACTCCTACGAGCTTTCCATCATCGTAATAATTTGCCATCTTCATTCCACGATCAATAATGAAGTGAAGGAATGTATTATCGACGATACG
The DNA here is from genome assembly GCF_047085075.1 of Halobacteriovorax sp. RT-2-3. Classification (NCBI taxonomy): domain Bacteria; kingdom Pseudomonadati; phylum Bdellovibrionota; class Bacteriovoracia; order Bacteriovoracales; family Halobacteriovoraceae; genus Halobacteriovorax; species Halobacteriovorax sp. RT-2-3. The sequence goes on from NZ_JBKIYF010000001.1 coordinate 1,186,872, forward strand.
AATAACAAATGAACCATCGCGACCTTCTAATATATTGCGATTGCCACCGGTACCGCGAGAGTGAGAGTAATTCTTTCCATCTTCATCATACAAAAGAATCTCTGACTGGCCATCTGTTCCCTTTCCTTCACTATCTTTGAAATATTCAATATTGATGACAATACGGTGGGTTTGACCTTTGTACTTGCCTTCTAAAATTTTAATATTTCCTGCATATGAACCATTCATACGTTTGAATCTTTTTTCATCTTCAATGACTTTAGTTCGCGCTAAATAGACAAGGGGCTCTTTAATGGCCGGGATCGGAGAGAATTTTACATTCTTATATATTGAATCAGCGACTTTTGGTTTTACCTCAGCTTTTTCTTTTTCTCTTCTCCAACGTGATTCATTCTGAAACACAGGCTTATTTTTATTAGGTGCTAATTTTTCTTTTATTGAATTTCGAGCAATAAAGCCCGTTGGATCTTTCATGATCTCATTTACTTCATCTTTATCTACCTTAATTTTTTCAAGACCAAGGGCCGCTAAGAATAAAGTAAAGGCTTGTGCCAAGGCTTCATCCCCGGCCTTATCAATGACAGGAACTTCCTTAATGACTTCAACTTTCTTTTCTTTGATGACTTCGACTTCTTTGATTTGAATTTCAGGATTTTGTCTTTGGGATTTTCCAACAAAAAAACCAACCGTAAGGCTGGCGATGACAGCAATAATTAATGTGTACTTCACTTAATCTTCCTTAATTAAATTAGTTCAGTATGTGGAGTGTTTCCTCAGTTCCATAAGTGCAGTTTTCACAAGTCACCTCTTCATGGATATAGAGGTTGTCGTGATCGGCCAAATGAGTAACAGTGAACTTGGCCCCACATTTAGGGCAACACTCAATCTGTTTTTTGACGTCCTCAATCTCACCAAAGTATCTGATGAAATTTTCGACTCTTAGGGATCTTTCCTTCATATCAAGCTCCTCGTCACATTCCATTTTACCTTATTTAAAAAAAATAAGCTTATTAAATGAGGTTATTTCCCAGAAATCAGTAACTTACGTTCATAAAGAACCTATACAAGTAGTGTATAGCCTTATAATTACTACGGAGTTCGTTTGCCAAAAGTGCTTGAACACGTTAAAACGTGCTATTATTAATGAAACCAAGGGTTGGACCACACCTACCTCTGTATAAGGAACAAAAGGACTCACATGAAAAATATTGAAGCACTTAGAAATAGCCGCGAAGATATCCTTAATTGCCAAATCAAAGATGAAACAGGTTTAAATGACTTTCAAAAGACAGCTAATGAAGTTCATATCGCCATTCCAAAAGTTGGTATTGAAAGATTTCGCATCCCTCTAAATTTTGAACACAGAGATGGAACTGTTAGATCAACAGATGCACAAGCGTCGATGTTCGTATTTCTAGAAGCACATAAGACAGGTGCAAACATGTCTCGCTTCTGTAATATTCTTCAAGCGGAAGGCTTAGAGAAAAATGTTAACAATGAATTCTTTGCGACAGTACTTAGAAGATACCGTACAGATCTTCGCGACTACGATACTGAACCACTAATTCCACAGGCCCACCTAACTCTAGACTTTAACTACCCTGTTAAACAACAGTCACTAAAGTCAGGAAACTGGGGATGGCAATACTATAAAGTATCAATGGAAGGTGTTGAAGGACGTGATGGTATTCCTCTAATCAACCTAACAATGGAATACGAATACTCATCAACTTGTCCATGTTCTCTTTCAATGTCGAAGCAGTACGAAGAACAGTATAGAAATGGAGAGACAACTGAAGGAAGTGGTATTGCTTCTGCTCACTCACAAAGATCTGTAGCGACGATTACTGTAACTTATAAGGCAGAGTCAAAGTTTCACTTAGAAGATTTAGTAGATCTAATGAGAATTGCTCTTCCAACTGAAACTCAGTCTCTTGTTAAGAGACTTGATGAGCAAGCATTTGCTATTCTTAATGGCGATAATCCAATGTTTGTTGAGCACTCAACAAGACGTATCTCGGAAGTTCTAAACTCAGCAGAAGAGATTCTAGACTGGCAAGCAAAGGTTGAGCACTTAGAAAGTCTTCACAGCCACAATGCTGTTGGTTATATCAGAAAAGAAAATCCAAAAATTTAATCATAAAAACAAAGGCCTCTAAATAAGAGGCCTTTATATTTCAAAAAAAATTAATTTTTTTTAAAACTTTTTAAATTTTAGTATTGACAAGTGAGAGTGAAATCCTTATTCTAACTCCACTTCAAATCGGAGGGCGATTAGCTCAGCTGGGAGAGCGCTACCCTTACAAGGTAGATGTCGGCAGTTCGATCCTGTCATCGCCCACCACTTTTTTTGTGGTACATTCAAAAGAAAAAATCGGAACTCTACAGAGTTCTTTTTTTTTGCCTTTTTTCTTCCTTAAATATTCAGCCTCGAAAAATAGATAACCTCATTACTATCGACTTAGTATTTTTACAAAAACAAACTCAATACAATCCATTTGTCTTCTTTCGAGCCAATTTGTCATAAAGAATTTGTCACAATTGGACATTGTCGAACGAAATAACATTCAAACAGAGAAAAAATTTACGGCCAATAATAACTATTTTAATTTTTCCTCATCAAAACAACTAAAAAATATAGAAATTGATAAATCAATTTTTGATAACAAACTAACGGAGGAATTTATGAAAAAAATTATCGCACTTGCTGCTGCACTACTAAGCGTTTCATCTTTTGCACTATCTGCAAACGATTCATGGGATACAATCAAAGCTGAGGTAAAAGCTAACCCAAGCCTAGAAATCTCTTCAGGATACTCAGTATTTGTTGGTCGTATCGTAACTGCGTTTGATGTATGTGTTGACGGTGACAACTTTGTTACACTAAGCCAATACCCAATTTACGAAAGAAAGTGGATCGGTGGAAGTAAAGAAGGTGACAGATATAAAGACATCGTAGTTGGTTACGAAACACTAACTTTCCCAATCTCAAGAGAAGTAACAAGAAAAGTATGTCGTGGTAAAGAAGATAGAAACTGTAAAACAGTTACTTCAACTGAAACTCAACAAGTTGTTAGAGATATCACTGTTTCAAAAATCACTCGTGTTGCGGGACGTGACAGAGATGACAAGAAAGTTGAGCTTTTCTCAAAAACTTTCGAAATCCCAGCTTGTCTATAATTTCAAGTATATATAAAGTTTGAGGCCGAGTTTATGCTCGGCCTTTTTTATTTTCTACTGACATCCTCCTTGGATGACAGTTAAAAACCCTACTTCTACTGCCGTTGTCACAAAAAAAATAAATATCCTTTGTGTTTTTTAGACATCTTATTTCATCAAAAATATAACCTCTACATCAAAACAACTTAATTAATTAAAGGCTTCAAACTAAAACTGAATGTCTAATAAACCGGAGGAATTTATGAAAAAAATTATCGCACTTGCTGCTGCACTACTAAGCGTTTCATCTTTTGCACTATCTGCAAACGATTCATGGGATACAATCAAAGCTGAAGTATCTGCTGATTGGGATCTTTCATTCACTGGAACAGCTGTATTCGTTGGACGTCCAGTTAGCGCATTTGACGTATGTCTAGATGGTGACCAATTTGTTACTACTAGAGAATTCCCAATTTACGAAATCGTAAAAGTTGGTAAAGGTCACCCAGAAGCTGATGAAGATGGATATGCATCTGTAATCGTTGGTTACGAAATCCTTTCTTTCCCAACTACTTACACTTCATACAAAGAAGTTTGTAGAAATGATGACAAAAACTGTAAAAGAGTTGCTTATACTGTAAACCAAGATCTTGTTAAGAACGTATCTGTAAAAGAAGTTGTTAGAAGAAACGTTGGTAAAAACGATCGTACGATCGAGAAAACACTATTCTCTAAAGAATATGTAATCCCAGCTTGTAACTAATAAATTCAATAGCTTAAGTATTTCCCTAAGGTACTTAAGCTATACTTTTTATAGTATGAGTAGATAACGGCATCTACTCATGCTATTCAAGCCATCTATGGATAAAATGAACACTCCACAACTATCTCAAGCGCCTCTTGGGCCTATTGAGCAAGTAAGCTTAGACCTAGCAAAAAAGCTAGATGAATATAAGAGCGTAAAAATTGGAGTTCGTCTTTTATCTGAAAAAACAGGAGTTAGTGAAAGAACACTCTATCGAATCCTGGCCAAAGAGAATAAGCCTACATATCAAACACTTTATAAAATCTATCGAGTCATTCACAACACAAGTAACGAGTCTCTCCTCTTAAATCTTGTTCCAGATGTTATTCGAAAGGAAATTGAAAAGTGTAATCCGAATAAAGTCTCAGAAAAAATACAGTATCACCAAGATATCGAAACTCAAATGAGTTACGATCGTACTTTTGCAGAGATTTATATACTGGCGGCATGTGCACCTATAACAAACGAATTAATTCAATATCGTTACGGAATGAGTGGCATGTTAACAGTGGAAAAGATGCTTGAAATGAAGGCCCTTAGAGTCACAAAGAGTGGTCACTATAGTCTAGGGGAAAACCAAGCTAATTTTAGTGCTAAGACCCTAAAGCGTATGGGTCTATCACTAGTAGAAAAATATAGTAAGGTACAGAATGCAGAATCATATGGTGAAAATATCATCGCATTCTTTGCAGAAGGCTTAAGTGAAGAAGCTTATGATCGATGGCTACAAGTAGATGCAAAGGCATTCGAAGAAAAAGTTGCAATTGCAAATGAAGACAAATCAAAAGGAACAAAGAGGGCCTTTACCTTTATGGTAACGGACACTTTGAATGAAAAATGAAAAATAATATGAAGAACAATATGAAGAAATTTATAGTAATAGTTTCGACTCTTTCGATTTACGCAGGAGTTGGAGGTGTTTCAGGTGGCCCTAAACCAACTAAAGACGACTTCTCAAAGCTTGGACCACAAACTTCGTGGCAAAAAATTATCGATGTCACAAAGAGAAATGATGACGTTAAGCTTGAAGGGACAACTGTTTTTGTATCAAGACCAGTTAGCGCTTTTGAGACATGTATTAATGGAGACGAAATTCAAACAACTAGAAAATTTCCTATCTATAAGACTAAATACGTTGGTAAAAATCAGATGGGAGCCGATAAAGATGGCTTTAAAACTGAACTAGTAGGAAGCAAGTACCTAACATATCCAATTAACTACAAAACACGCGAAAAGGTATGTAATAACCATGGTAAGCGCTGTCGTGAAGTAATGAAAGATGTATCTACTGAGACAATCAAAAACGTTAAAGTAAAGAAAGTAGTAGTCTATAAACCAAATAGTGATCGACCAAGAGAGGTCGAGCAAGACTCTTTTAGCAAGGAATACATCATTCCATATTGCCAGTAAAATTCAGATTAAATAAATAAATAAATAAGAGGGCCGCTAATGCGGCCTTTCTTGTTTTATAAGAGATTGCTAAATCTCAACAAATTTGTCCATTTGTCATGATTAAGGCCACTAATTTGGACAATGTCGGACAAAATTCTCATGTGAATTAGAAAAAATTGTCACCTCATATCAATCAAATTAATTTCATTTCATCAAAACAACATAAAAAAGTATTGAAATTGATAAATCAATTTTTTGATAACAAACAAACGGAGGAATTTATGAAAAAAATTATCGCACTTGCTGCTGCACTACTAAGCGTTTCATCTTTTGCACTATCTGCAAATGATTCATGGGATACAATCAGAGCTGAAGTAAAAGCTAACCCAAGCCTAGAAATCTCTTCAGGATACTCAGTATTTGTTGGTCGTATCGTTACAGCATTTGATGTATGTGTTGACGGTGATAACTTCAATACACTAAGCCAGTACCCAATCTACGAAAGAAAGTGGATCGGTGGAAGCAAAGAAAGTGACAGATACGAAGATATCGTAGTTGGTTATGAGTACCTATCATTCCCAATCTCAAGAGAAGTAACAAGAAAAGTATGTCGTGGTAAAGAAGACAGAAACTGTAAAACAGTTACAGAAATGGAAACTCAACCAGTAGTTAGAGACATCACTGTTTCAAAAGTTACTCGTCGTGGTGGACGTGATCACGATGACAGAAAAGTAGAACTTTTCTCAAAAACTTTCGAAATCCCAGCTTGTAACTAATTATAAGCCAGGGACTTGGTAAGCGTCTTTCCCTAAGGGACGCTTACTTTATAGAACGATTGGCCGAGGCATTGCTTCGGCCTTTGTAATTTTTACTGCTTAACTGCATAAAATTATGAATAGTGCTAAACTCGCCAAAAAATACTGAGGCATAATGAGAGAAGAGAACTCCAATATAATCAACGAGTTACCAAAGAAGGCATCCCCTACACTTGGTCTCAAAGAGCAAGTAGCTCTTGATTTAGAATCACACCTAAAGCAATTTAGAAGTGAATCTATTGGTCTTCGTAAACTTTCTGAAAAATCTGGTATTCACCAAAGAACACTTAAGCGTCTTTTGGCCCAAGAAAATAGACCTGGTTATCAAACTCTTGTAAGACTTTATTCATGCTTAGTTGATAGTCCAAATGGTGGCCTTCTCTTAAAGAACCTTCCTGAAAAAGTTGCTAACGAAATTCAAAAGAAATCTCCTACTTCAACAGCAGGAAAACTTGAATATAGTGAAGAAGCTAACAAGGAAATGCTTTACGATAAAGTTTTTGCTGAGATCTATTGTCTGGCCTCGATGTCTCCTATAACTAGCGAATATATTCAATATCGTTATGGCTTAAGTGGAGCTGAAACTGCAGATCGTATGTTAGACCTTGGCGTTCTCAAGCTTACAAAGACAAATATGTTCACTACTGGTGACAAACAAATTGAATTCTCTCCGAAACTTGTAAAAAGACTTGGACTTAATTTAGTTGAAAAATATGTAAAAACTCAAGATGTCGATCTTGCAGAAAAGAACCTTATTGCATTCTATGCAGAAGGTCTAAGTCCTGAAGGATATCGTGCATGGTTAAAAATCGATCAAGAAGCTTTTTACAAGAAGATTGAAGTAACAAAAAAAGAAGGCATGTTAGGTGATATAAAAACATTCACTTTCATGGCCACAGACACAATGAGAAAGGAATAAGGTTTTATAATGAAATCAATAATGACTATATTATTTCTGGCCCTTGCAATTAATGCATTCGCAGGAACAGGCGGAATTAGCGCATTTACTGGAAATAATGGTGGCGTTGATGCTGGTACAGGTGGAATTGTTGGCGGAGTTGATGATTTAAAAGAGTTAAAACAATACGACTGGAAAACGATTAGAAAGTACGTTAAGAAAAACTACGATCTAGAGTTATATGGAGATATTGCTTATGTAGGAAGAAATATTTCTGTATTCGATGTTTGTATTAACAATGATCAAATTCAATCGATTTCAAAGTATCCAGTTTATAAAAGAGTTTGGCTTGGTGGAAGTAAAGAGTCTGATCGCTACAAAGATATCGTTGTAGGAAAAGAAATTCTAACTTACCCTCTAGAAGTCGAAAAAGAAGAGAAGATCTGTTACGGGCGTAAGGATAGAAACTGTCGAATGGTAAAGACTGTTCATAGGCAAAATCCTACTCCAGAGATCGCTCTTAAAAAAGAAGTTAGCCGCAACGGAAGACGCGGTGACAGAGAATACAAAGAGATATTCACAAAAAAATATGACATCCCATATTGTCAGTAGTGTGTGTTATGCCTAGGCCCTTGCGCCTAGGCTTTTTTCCTGAGTAAGAATCTCTACTTTTATTTGCCCATTAGAAATTTTAAAACGAAGTCCTTTCTTAAACTTCCCTTTAACATTATCTCTTAACAATTCTTTTGTTAGCTCCGTATCACAGCGAAGATCACCAAGAGTACTAATTCCAATAGCATTTTCTGAAGTTACATTTATTTTAACTTCATTAATTTTCGAGAAAACAAATGGTAGTGATTCTATATAAGCAGCAACTTTAACAAGAATATTCTCATCACGAATTAAAATCAAAGCATCATCTTCAGCAAATAGATTTGCATCAAATTCAACACGAGTAAGGGCCATCTCTAATTTATTTAAAAGATTTCCTGCTTCAACTTGTCTTTCAACATATGCCAATTCATCAACAGCTGGCTTAATATTCTCTTTTAAATTCTCTAGCTGTTGTTGCTCATTTAATTGTCTAGTTTTTAAGTCTCTCGCCTGACTTCTAAGAATATCAATTGAACTAACAATCGACTTAGACTTCTCCAGCTCTTCATTATAGCTGATCTCAAGTTGGCTGCACTCATTCTTAAGACTTGAAATTTCTAGAGATAAACCTGATAGTGTATTACGACTTTCTCTATTTGCATCTCGGATCTTAGAGATTTCCTCAGACAATTGATCTTTCTTTAGTAATAGTTCACCTTTAAACTTAGTTGAGTTCTCAATTCCCTCTTCAAGCATCTCTTTTTCAGATATAGCACTACTAAGTTTACTCTCAACTTCACCTAAAAGTGTTTTAGCTACATTTAGCTTATTTTGACGAGTTGAGTGTTCTTTAGTGACAAGCTCTTTTTCAGCTAATTCTTTCTGTAATATGTCTTGTTTTACTTTATGTTCTTCTTCAACAAGCTTAAGTTCATTAACACTTTGCTCGATTTCTGAGTTAAGCTTTACAATATCTGCTTTAGCAATTCGAGTATCATTTTCAAGCTTCTTTGCTTCCTCACTTAGCTGGACTTTGCGTAAGATATTTGATTCTAAATTCTCTTCAATTGTATTAATTTCTTTTTCTAAATCAGACAGTGATACTCTTAAAGAGTAGCAATCATTTTCAACTTTTGTTAGTTCCTCATTGCTTACAATTTGCTGATTATTTAAGTCTTTATGTTGTTCCAATAGACTTAATCTAGACTTTTCTAATCTATCTAAAACTATGCCTTGGTCAACAATTGAACTCTCTAACTGCTTAATTGTTTTTTCATCACTTTCAATCATTGCTTCTATCGAAGAGATTTCAGCTTGAAGTTTAGTAGATTTTTCTTGTCTCTGAGATACTTCCAAATTTAATGAAGATAGCTCATCATCAAGCTCTCTCTTTCTTGATAGGGCATTATTGTAAAGATTCGTTTCAGTTTCGATACCTGAATTAAGTTCACTCAACTCAATTTTCATATTCTCTACTAATGATACTTTCTTATTGGCCAATCGCTCATATTTCTTTCGTGAAGATGAGATGGCCTTAAGTCTATCCGTTTTACGAATAACACTGTCCTTAAGGTCTAAAGTTATGGCATCCATCTCTTTTATTTTCAATAGAGCATCGTCGTATGATGTTTGATTAGTTTTTATCTGAAAGTCTAACGCTTTAATCTGACTTTCAAATGTTGATATTTTCGAATCCAATGACTCAATCATTCTTACAGTTTTATTCAATTTATCACATAGACTCTCTGAAATATTATTCAGGCGTTGGTTTTCTTTAGCGAGCTCTTCAATTTCAAGTCCTTTGGCTTCAATTCGATTCTCACCAATTTGAATGCGCCCTTTAAGACTTCCAATTTTTAAAAGTAATTCATTATTAGTATCACTTAATGAATTCTCATCATCAGCAAGTTCTTTAATAAGATTATTTTGGGCTTCACAGTCAGAGTTTAATAACTCATATGCTGCTTGAGACTTTTCAATTTTCACATTTAAAAGTTCAATACTTTTTCTTAAATTATCGGCCTGATCTTGAAGTACTTGCTTTTGGTACTCTACATTTTTTTGCTCTAGACCAAGATCAATTAAAGTTTGTCTTGCTTCAACATCACGTCCATTTAATTCTTGAATCTCAAGACGAATCTCACTTAATTGAGAACTCCCCTCTTCAATTTGTTTTTGAAGCGTGATAATTTTCATCTCACGATTTTCATTATTAAGAATTGCTTTTTGTTTTTTAGTTAAAAGTTCTTCAACACTCGCATCTAAGCGGTCAACTTCGCTCTGATAATTTTGAACACTTTTTTCAAGCGCAAGAGATTGAGTAAGAACAGCATCATGTTCTTTCTTAGTTTTTTTATACTCTCTATCAAGACGATCTATTTCAATTAATGAAATACTTTCTTTTTCTCTAAGCTCATTTATCTGAGCTTCTAATTTCTCAGACTTTGTCGTATTTTCTTCGATCTTATCTTTAAAGTTTTGTGATTCAATTTTAAGAAGTTGAATATCCTGAATTAATTCTTGCTTCTTCTTTTCTCGAGAAGCTATTTCTGATTCGAGGCTAGCAACTATCTCGAGCTCACTCATCTCTTGTGTGCGTAGTGTTTCAGATTCTCTTTCTAGCTTTTTAATATTAGTTTCAACTGCAATAATATCTTGATTTATCTTTGCTTGCTTAGAAGAGATCATTTTAAGATCAAGAATCTGTAATTCTAAATCCTTTTCTAAATTTTGCTTATCTTGTCGAACATCTTTAACTTTAACTGATAATTCTTCTAGTCTTTGAGTTTCCTTATGCTTCTTTTCGACAACCTCTTGAGTTTTTTCAATAAGCTTACTAATTTCAGTATCTAGTTTTATTCTTTCTGATTCTAATTCTGAAATATTCATATCACATTTTTTAATTGTGTTACTATCTTCTTCAATGGACTGTCTTAATTTTGAAATACGCTTATTAGCTTCTTCAATCTCCACCTTCAAGTGAGTACGAGAATCTAGATGATAGGCTTTATCACCGTTAATAACTGATGCCTTATTCTTCAGTGCAAGCTCTTCACCTCTTAAATTACCTAACTCTACTCTAATGCGACCAAGTTCATCTAAGTTTGAGGAATGTGATTTATTAAGATCTGTAATCTTCTTTTTCAACTGAACAATTGAACTTAAAATGAGTTGTTTCTCTTCAACTAGTTCTTTTAAGTTCGATTCCTGGTTATCATTCAATTGTTGAATTTTTACAATTCTCTTTTCTAGGATTTCCTTATCAGCGTGCTCATCAGTTAAAGCACTCTGTAATCTCTTAAGCTCTACTTCAGTTTTTTGAAGCTTTATCTTTTGTAATTCAACTTCTTTTCTTAGAGATTTATTAATCTCTTCATACTCTCCAATTAGCTTCTTCTCTTCACTAACTTGAATATCTAAATTGGCCTGTGTTGTTTTAATATCAACAATAGAGTTTATTTGAGATTGGTTATTTTTAGTTTTACTTTTAAATAGATTCATAAGGTCCTCACTAACCTCTATTTTCTCATTAAAAGCCTTTAAAATAAGCATGTGGCAACTTTTGCGTTGACGCAGACCTAAGTAAAAATATGTTTCGAAGAATCAATAATTTCCCCTCAATCTCTGACAATAATGAACAAGTATACTTCTTGTCTTACCCAATATATGAGTGCATATTGATAGCATGATTTTCTTACTATACTTACTTGTTGGTGCATTTGTTGGAACTCTTTCTGGCCTTTTTGGTATCGGAGGAGGTGTTGTTATTGTCCCTACTCTCTTATTCTTATTTCAAAAACAAGGTTTCTCACCAGATATTAGAATGTATATGGCCCTAGGAACATCGCTTGCGACAATTGTTATCACTGCCGCCTCTTCAACACTTAGACACTATAATATGGGAAATCTACTTACTGATGTAACAAAGAGATTTATTTTACCAATTGTTGTCGGTATCAGTACTGGAGCTTATTTGGTCAATATAGTCGAGGCCCAAACACTTGAGCTCATCTTTATCTGCTACCTTTATCTTGTTTCATTAAAGATGATTTTTTATAAATCTAAAGTAGAAGAGCCAAAAGAAACTTCTAATATGCTTTTTAACTTTACTGGCTTTATTATTGGTCTCAAATCAGCAATCCTTGGAATTGGTGGTGGTACGATAAGTGTTCCATTTCTAACTTGGAGAGGCTACCAAATGAAAAATGCAGTTGCTATCTCGGCTTCAATTGGGGTTCCGATCGCTCTTTTTAGTACTTCATTTTATATTTATAACGGTCTTAGTAAACCTACTCCACAATACTCACTTGGCTATGTTTACTTACCCGCCTTCCTTGGGATCTCAATCGCAAGCTTCTTTTTTACTAAGCTTGGAGCAAGAATATCAAGTGTTGCCAACCAATCAATACTAAAAAAGCTCTTTGCTCTTCTCTTAATCGGAATAGCCCTGAAGAAGACATTGACTTATTTAGGTCACTAAACGTTTAAGCTCTTGTTAATCACTTGTTTTAAACTAATGAAAGATTCTGTTGATTGAATTTCTTTAATCATTTGAATCTTACCGATAAGAAACTCGTGAAAATGATTTATATCCTTAACGATGATCTTCACAATTAGAGCATAATCCCCTGTCGTATAATAAGCTTCAACGATTTCATCCATCTTCTCGAGCTTCTCAATAACCTTGTGAATATCACGTGCATTCACTAGGTGAAGGCCAAGTAAAACAACTACATTATGTCCTAATTTTGTATAATCGACTTTAATTGTACTTCCGACGATTACACCGGCCTCTCTCAGTTTTTCAACTCGTTGATGAATTGTACCGCCGGAAACCCCTATTTTCCTGGCCATTTCAAGAAATGGCATACGGGCATCCTTTTCCATCAATTTGATTATCTTCTTATCAATACTATCAATTTCATAATTATTGGCCATATCTCACCTCTGAAACTATCAATTTACCACCATTTTATAGTATTTATTAAATAACTCATAGTTTTACATGTTCAATATTGAGAATTTATTAAAAAAAGCCGAATATTACTAAAAATATGGAGGTTTTCATGTGCGGATTTAGTGTATTTACGGGAAAAGTTGAAGAAAAAGAATTTGAAGAGAAATTTGATCTAATCTCTCACCGAGGGCCAGATCAAAGAGCAATCCACAAGTTAACAGAAGGAACAATGGGCTTTCATCGTCTAGCAATTATGGATTTAAGTGAAGCCGGCTCACAACCTTTTATCTCAAAATCTAAAACACACCTTGTTTGTAATGGAGAAATCTACAATCACCGCACTTTAAGAACTGACTATATTGACCGCTATGACTTTAAGTCTGATTCAGACTGCGAAGTTATAATTCCAATATTTGAGGAGTATGGCATTGAAAAGCTTCTCACATCACTTGATGGGGAGTTTGCATTTGCAATTGAACAAGATGGTAAATTCTATGCTGGCCGTGATCCAATTGGTATCCGTCCCCTCTTCTATGGATATGGCCTTGAAGATGGAAAGATAGCATTTGCTAGTGAAGTAAAAGCACTACAAGGTCTATGTAAGGACATTAAACCTTTTCCTCCAGGACACTACTATGCTGATGGTGAATTTACACCATACTTTGATGTTCGAAAAATTAAGTCTCGTGCAAAAGAAGATTTAGAACTTGTGTATCAAGGTATTCATGATCACTTAGTTGAAGGAGTAAAAAAACGCCTTGATGCAGATGCACCAGTAGGTTTCCTTCTTTCAGGCGGACTCGATTCGTCACTAGTATGTGCCATTGCGGCCAAACTTAGTGATCGACCTATTAAAACATTTGCCGTTGGAATTGACACAAACCCAATTGATTTAAAGTATGCACGAATTGTTGCAGACTACCTTGGCAGTGAACACCACGAAGTCATCTTTACAAAAGAAGAAGCCTTTGAGCATCTTGGAGAACTTGTTCACAAGCTTGAAACATGGGATATCACGACAATTAGAGCATCAATGGGAATGTCTCTAGTTTGTAAATACATCAAAGAAAAAACTGATGTTAAGGTTGTCCTAACAGGAGAAGTTAGTGATGAGCTCTTTGGCTATAAGTATACTGACTTTGCACCAAGTCCATTAGAGTTTCAAAAAGAAGCACAAAAACGAGTTCACGAATTATATATTTACGATGTTTTAAGAGCTGATCGTTCGATTAGCTCTCACTCACTTGAGGCCCGTGTTCCTTTCAGTGATAAGGCCTTTATCGAGTACGTCATGGGAATCGCTCCTGAGCTTAAAATGAACTGGTCAGGAGAGGGTAAATACCTTCTAAGAAAAGCATTTGACCACAGTGGCTACCTTCCTGATGAAATCCTATGGCGTGAAAAAGCAGCCTTCTCAGACGCTGTTGGGCACGATATGGTGGATTGGCTTAAGGCGCTTGCTGAAGAAAAATATAGTGAAGAAGAGCTATCTAAAGCTAGTGAAAAATACCCATATGCAACTCCATTTACGAAAGAGTCTCTTATGTATCGTGACCTCTTTGAAGGGCACTTTCCAGGGCTTTGCGGCCTTATTACAGACTTTTGGATGCCTAATAAGGAATGGGAGAACTGCCAGGTTGATGATCCATCAGCGCGAGTTTTACCTAACTATGGTGCATCTGGAGAATAAAAAAACACCTCAAAAGAGGTGTTTTTTATTTATTAAGTTTTTCTAAGCTAACACAAATTAATCGATCGCCTTTTTTTGCCTCTTGGCACTCTCCACTTATAGATTTTTCTTTTACTTGATAAGTACAGGCTGAGTTCACTGACTTATCAAGGCAAGCTTTTAACCTAGAACGATAACCGAAATTCTTAGGTAAGCTAAAAGCATTACTAGTGGTCACTAGAGAAATAATAATTAAAAGCTTCTTATTCATATCAACTCCTATTCCACCTATTATACGCGATATTTCGCTATTTCTATAACTTCTTGAAATAAAAAAGGCCCCGCATAAGCAGGGCCAAATTTAACAAGTATTAATTTTTTTAATAGGAGGCAAGCAGCTTAGTTAGCTACTTCCATCCCTTTCCCAGAGTCAATAACCTTCAGCCCTACATGCTGCATGAACTTTTCTGGCTCAGATAGATTTAGAGCAAGCTTTAGTACATCCTCAACATGTGAAACAGGGTGAATTGATAGTCCTTGCTTGATTTCCGGTGGAATCTCAAGAAGGTCTTTCTTATTCTTTTCAGGAATAACAACTGTTTTTACTCCTGCTTGCTTAGCAGCTAGCATCTTCTCTTTTAGGCCACCAATTGGAAGAACACGTCCTCTAATTGTCACCTCACCTGTCATTGCAACATCTTGCCTTACAGGAATTCCAGAGATTGCTGAAGTAATCGCTGTAACCATTGTAATCCCCGCAGAAGGACCATCTTTAGGTGTTGCTCCTTCTGGTGCATGAATATGGATATCATGCTTATCAAACCACTCAGAATCAATTCCTAAGCGACCTGAAATTGAACGAACGTAGCTCATTGCTGCCTTCGCTGATTCAGTCATAACCTCACCTAGCTTACCAGTGATTTGGATACCACCTTTACCAGGAACTGCAATAACTTCGATATGTAGAAGACAGCCACCAACTGAAGTATAAGCTAGACCATTTACTAAACCTACTTCTGGTTGTTCTTCAATTACATTATCATCAAACTTAACTGGACCTAGATACTTTTGAACTAGTTTCGAAGTGATTGAGAACTTCTTACCTTTCTCAACATCTTTCGTAACAACGTCTGTAGCAATCTTTCTAGCAATTGTATTGAACTGTCTTTCAAGCCCACGTACACCAGCTTCTTTTGTATAACCACGAACAACTTCCATGATTGTGTTATCAGTAATTGTGTATTCGTAATCTTTAAGTCCGTTATCTTTCCATGCACGTGGTGCAAGGTACTTCTTAGCGATCTGAGTTTTTTCGATTGGAGTATAACCTGCAAGGTTAATGATCTCCATTCTATCTCTAAGCGGCCCAGGGATTTGTCCTAGATCATTTGCAGTCATAACAAACATTACTTTTGATAGATCGTATTCAACTTCAATATAGTGATCACCAAAGTTTTTATTTTGAGCTGGATCTAGAACTTCTAGCATTGCTGCTGCTGGATCCCCTCTCATATCAGATGTCATTTTATCAATTTCATCTAAAAGAATAACTGGATTTGATGTTCCTGCTTTCTTAAGTGCAGAGATGATTTTACCTGGCATTGCACCTACGTAAGTACGACGGTGTCCACGAATTTCAGATTCATCTCTTACACCACCAAGTGAAACTCTTTCAAACTTTCTACCTAGTGATTCTGCAAGTGACTGACAAATTGATGTCTTACCAACACCTGGAGGACCTGCTAAACAAAGGATCGTTCCCTTTCCTTCTGCACCAACAAGACTTCTTACCGCAAGATATTCAAGAATTCTTTCTTTAACATCTTTCATTCCAAAGTGATGATCATCAAGAACAGTTCTTGCATGAGTTACATCATTGTTATCTTCTGTATACTCTCCCCATGGTAGAGAAAGCATCCAGTCAATATAGTTTCTCACAACCGCAGATTCTGCTGACATTGGAGACATTGACTTAAGTTTCTTAATCTCTTTTTGTACCTTAGTAACAGCTTCTTCAGGCATTACTTTCTTAGCTAGGCGCTCTTCCATTTCTTGAACTTCAGATTTCTCATCTTTTTGTCCAAGCTCTTTTTGAATAGCGTTCATTTGCTCATTTAGGTAGTACTCTTTCTGAGACTTTTCCATTTGAGACTTAACGCGAGTTCTGATTCTTCTCTCAACGTTAATGATCTCGATCTCTCCTTGCATTTTTTCAAGAAGAAGTTGAAGACGTGCTTCAATATCTACAGCTTCAAGAATTTCCTGTTTTTCAGGAATCTTCATTGAAAGGTGTGCAACGATAATATCAGCTAATCTTGATGGATCAGTGATCGATGAAATGCTCATAAGTAATTCTGGTGGAATTCTCTTATTAAGTTTCACGTACTGTTCAAATACATTTTTGATTGATCTTACTGTTGCTTCAATCTTTACTTGTTCAGGAACAGCTGGAACACACTTAGTTACATCTGCCCAGTAACCTTCAGTTCTTGCTTCAAATTCCTCGATTGTTGCTCTGTACTTCCCTTCAATAAGTACCTTTACAGTATTATCTGGGAGTCTAAGCATTTGAATGATATTTACAACAGTTCCTACGTTATAAACATCTTCACGATCTGGGTTTAGGATACTAGCATCCTTTTGCGTAACTAGAAAAAGCTCGTTACCATTTTTTGATGCTTCCTCAAGGGCGTTGATTGACTTCTCTCTTCCTACAAATAGTGGAACAACCATGTGTGGAAAAATAATCATGTCTCTTAGTGGAAGTAACGGTAGGCTCTTCGACTCAGTTGACTTCTTGTCTGACATAGCACCTCCTGCACTATTAATACTTGTCAAAAAAATTCTGGGAAAAGGAAAGATTGGAAGACTTCATGTCTAATCTCTAACCCTTTTATAAATTGTATCAAGAACCTATAAATATTTTGAAACTTTTTTTGGTCGGAATCTTATGCCCCTCAATAAATTCACAGTGCATAGGCCTATATTTACAACCACTTAAGTTATCCGACAAGAGAAGACCGGTTAGCTAAAATATTCTGACATTTGAAAACTAGTGTAATTTCTACACCGCTTAAACGAACAAGGGCCAGACAAAATGCCTGGCCCTCTTTACTTATTTATTAATTTTTAAATAATTAACTCTTAAGCTGATTCGATATCTTTCTTAGCTTCTAAAGTTGAGCTAGCAGTTGATTTCGTGTCTTTTCTTGGACCCTCTTCAACGCGTGGTGATTCCTTACCTGCAATAGATGCAGCAGTAATCACAACTTTATTGGCCTTATCATTTGCTGGAACATCATACATTACTTCAAGCATTGTTTGCTCGATGATGGCACGAAGTCCACGCGCACCAGTTTTTCTCGTAAGAGCTGTTTGAGCAATTGCTTTCAGAGCTTCTTCTTCGAATTCTAGTTCGATTCCATCAAATTCAAATAGTTTTTGATATTGCTTAGTAATCGCATTCTTTGGTTCAGTTAGAATTGAAACAAGTGCTTCTTCATCTAGCTCTTCAAGAAGTGCGTTTACAGGAAGACGTCCAATAAATTCAGGAATAAGACCAAACTTTGTTAAGTCTTCTGCTTCAATACCACCAAGCTTTTGAATTACTGATTCTTCGGCTTCAACAGTTTGTTTTGCAACAAGCCCCATTGGTCTCTTCGTCATACGTTTTTCAATAATTTTATCAAGACCTACGAATGCACCAGCTACTACGAAAAGGATATTTTTCGTATTAACTTGGATGAACTCTTGTTGAGGGTGCTTACGTCCACCTTTAGGTGGAACAGATGCGACAGTCCCTTCAACGAGCTTAAGTAGTGCTTGTTGTACACCTTCACCAGATACGTCTCTAGTGATTGATGGGTTTTCAGACTTACGTGCAATCTTATCGATTTCGTCAATATAAACAATTCCACGCTCTGCTCTTTCTACATCGTAGTCACATGCTTGAAGAAGGTTAAGAATAATATTCTCAACGTCTTCCCCTACGTAACCAGCTTCAGTAAGTGAAGTTGCATCAGCAATAGCAAATGGTACGTTTAGAAACTTTGCTAGTGATTGAGCGATAAGAGTTTTACCAGAACCAGTTGGACCAGCAAGTAGAATATTCGACTTTGCAAGTTCTACTGAGTCGTCTTTTCTTTTCGTATCACCGTGAGCAATTCTCTTATAGTGATTATGAACGGCTACAGAGATAATCTTTTTTGCACGATCTTGTCCAATTACATATTGGTCAAGGTGTAGCTTAATCTCGTGTGGCTTTGGAACATTATCAAGAGCGGCTTTAGAAACAGACTTAACCGTATCTTCGTAAATGATTTCATTACACAATTCAATACACTCATCACAGATATAAACACCAGGTCCTGCAATTAGCTTTTTAACTTCTTTTTGAGATTTCCCACAGAAGTTACAAGAAAGTGAACTATTGTATGATCCATCTTTTTTAGTCATTCATTGTCCTTTAGTTTTAATTCTAAAATAGAATTATATCTTACTTCTTATTAGATTCAATTACACCATCAATAATACCTAGCTCGATTGCATCTTGTGGAGATAGGTAATTGTCGCGGTCAGTTGCTGCAACAATTTTTTCCATCGTCATATCTACTGACGAGTGCTTGATATAGATACCATTTAGTTGGTCTTTTAATGTTTGAATTTCATTTGCCTGAATTTGAATATCAGAACACTGCCCTTGCGCTCCACCAAGAGGTTGGTGAATCATAATACGAGAGTGTGGAAGAGAGTAACGATGTCCCTTCTCTCCAGCAGTAAGAAGTAGTGATCCCATTGAAGCAGCAAGTCCTACACAGTAAGTATAAACTGGGCAAGATACGTGTTGCATAATATCGTAAATACCAAGTCCAGCATAAACGCTTCCACCTGGTGAATTGATATAGAAATGGATTGGATCTTCTGGATTACTCTGCTCTAGAAACATCATCTGAGCAATTAGTAGGTTGGCAACTGTATCATTTACTTGTGTACCTAAGAATACGATTCGATCAAGAAGTAGTCTTGAATAAATGTCGTATTGTCTCTCACCTCTTGCCGTTTGTTCAATAACAATTGGGTTAGGTATATGTGCCTTTGGATCCATCATTTTTTCTCCCTAGATATATATTTGGACTCTTTTCCAATTAATTTGTCTATTGCATTCAGCATTTCGGTGGGTTGGGACTATATCTTTAGATAAATATTTGCGATTTTCTGATTAAATTCCAGCTTAAGCAACTGAAATTATTTACTCTACTTTTTTCCTTTTTTACAAAAAGATGAATGAATTTTAACATTGCAGGTCTTGAATTTCCCCTACCCCTGCGGTTTAATTTAGCGCAAGAATTTATAAACTATTCAATAGTTATACGCGCAGAAAACAGGAGAATATTATGACTGAAACAGTTTACCCAACATCATTAGTTTCTAAAGCAGCACCAGAGTTCAAAGGTAACGCAGTAGTAAATGGTGAAATCAAAGAAATTTCACTTTCAGACTTCAAAGGAAAGTGGAAAGTTCTTTTCTTTTACCCACTAGACTTTACATTTGTATGTCCAACAGAAATCACAGCATTTTCTGACAAGATTCAACTTTTCAAAGACCTTAACACTGAAGTTATCGCTTGTTCTGTTGATTCAGCTTTCTCTCACCTAGCGTGGACTAAGCAGTCAAGAAATGAAGGTGGACTTGGTGATATCAACTTCCCAATCCTTGAAGACCTTACAAAAGAAGTAGCTAGATCATACGGTGCACTTATGCCATCTGGTGACGTTGCGTTTAGAGCAACTTATATCATTGATGACAACAACATCGTTCAACACGTTTCAATCAACAACCTATCAGTTGGTAGAAATGTTGAAGAAGTTGCAAGACTTGTAGACGGTTACCAATTTACAGCTAAGCACGGAGAAGTTTGTCCGGCAGGTTGGACTAAAGGTGCTGATACAATGAAGCCAGATCCAAAAGGATCACAAGAATATTTCAACAAGCTATAATTTTAGCTCGAAATATGAAGGCCCTCAAATGAGGGCCTTTTTTAATAATAAAATCCTACTCCGATTCCCAAGCGAGTGATACTCAATTGTCGATAATCATTTTTCAATTCATGACGTTTGGCAAAGATGTTGTACCACATATTCTCACTATACTTCTGACTGTAATTGATCTGATAACGTTGACCGCTTAAGCCTCTTTGCGAATTCACAGATTGAGAAAAGCTCAAATTAAGTACAAAAGGTGTAATTATCTTTTGAGCAAATGTTAGTCCTAAGGTGCCATAATAGATGCGCTTAACCTCAGTATCTAGAGATTCACCATCCAAGAATTTACTTGAGTTATAAAGATTGAAGACTTCGTAATCAACACCACCAAAAAAACCTGTCGAATTGCGATGTGTATAAGACTTATGAGCATAAAAACTTGCTCCAAGCTCTGGTTTAAGCTTTAAATTATTTGAAAAGCTACTTCCACTATCACTCTCAATTTCTGAGGCAACAAGATATGAAATACTACCAAGGGCGACAAGTGAGAGCTTCTCAATTGATACAGGAAAATACGAAATCCCTGCTGTTAATGTCATTGGTGAATTCTTTTGTGTTTTTAAAACTCGATTAGATGTTTTTTCTTTAAACATTCCAAGAGAAGCAGAGGTTTGAATAAAGTAGTTATGGTTGTCCCCTTTAGACTTTAAGAAGAAGTCCAAGCTCTTTCCATATACTTGGTTCGAATTTAAACCAATGTAAAAAATAATGAGTGATCTAAAAATTCTCTTTTTCACGGCCCTAATATTACCAGAGAAACACCTTAAAATTGAGAGAGGAAAAATACGCTGATAACTAATGCATATTGAATCAAATTAGGATATTCTTAACGTAATTTTTTTACAGTTATGCTAGGAGATAAAATGGAATTCATTGATCAGATCATGCTCTATATCAACACTCACGTGCACATGGCGCCATTTATAATTTTTGGACTACTCCTCTTAGCAGGCTTTAACATTCCAATTTCTGAAGATGTAATGTTATTTACTTCGGCCATTTTAGCGGCCAAGAACCCAGACTACCTATACCCACTTTTCTTTGGGGTATTTCTTGGAGCATATCTTTCAGATTTAATTTGTTACGGATTTATTGGACGCTACTTAGGCCCGAAAATTTTTAAAATTAAATTCTTTGCCTCAATGGTTACGCCAGAGCGCCTTGATATGGTTAATGCCTTCTTTAAAAAGTATGGTGTATTCACATTAATTTTTGGTCGTTTTGTTCCATTTGGATTTAGAAATGCACTCTTCCTATCAGCGGGTCTAGGACGCATGAATGCTTGGAAATTTGCCCTGTCAGACCTGCTGGCAGCAACAGTATCATGTGTTGTTTACTTCACTGTTTATTATAAATTTGGTGAGACAGCTATTGAGTATATCAAGAAGAGCAATTACGTTATCGGTGCAGTAGCACTTGCTGTAATTCTTGGTGTAATCGTCTCAAAATGGAAGAAAAAGAACGTAAACGCCTAAAATCATTAAAGTCAGAAAAAATTACAAGGCCCGTCAATTACAGTTTACAGCACGGGCCTCTTCCTCCATAATCCCGCTTGTTCACAAAAGTTGTGAAAAAAAATGAACAGTATTTGATTATTGGAGTACCGCTAAATGTTAAATTCAATCACGCAAAATAAAGTTATCAGTTTCAACGCATTTAAAAGCGAAAGAGCTAGCCGTTGTGAAAGTACTGTTCAAAGAGATTATTTCTCTAAGCTAGACTTCTCTGCCCTAATCAATGAGACAAACTCTCTTGTTGCAGAAATCAACAGTGACGACGTTATTAATAACGAATTATTAATTAAAGTAGATCAGCTAACAGCTGAATTTAAAAGCCGCATCCTTGATAATGAATCGCCTATCGACAAATATCTTTTAGCGACAATCAAGGATCTTAAGTATTCGATAAAAGCAAAACTATAGTTTTGTTCTTTATATTCTTCTCTTTTTATTTTTTGTTTTTTTGTTTTAAGGCCCGTCATAAGATGGGCCTTATTTTTTTGCTTCCAGCAGACTTTAGAGGGATTCTAGCGATTGATAATCGTGTAGAACTTTGGCCCTAAGAAGTGGCAACTTCATTTCAGAATCATATCCTAGCAATGATGCCGTCTTTCTAAGATGTACGATATTCCCATTTTTCTTAGAAGAATTCTCAAATTGAGTTAGTAAGTAAATCATATTCTTTGAAAAGGTTGTCACGTATGAGCGTATCAGGGCCATATTCCCTGAAGTTACATGTGAAAACTTAGCACCGATAGATGGTAATAAGATTTTTTCTACTTCCGACAATCCTTCAAATGAACGAACAATATCAACTTCACAACGAATAACTTCAATATCAAAAGCGCTGTGGTCGATACTAATAAGTTTTTGAGAACTTAACTTTGAAAATTCTGGATATTGAATAAGAGAAACCATGGTATGAAAGCGTGTACTTGAAGGTACACGCCCCATATCGGTAATTAACATTCCACCTTCGGAAATATTAGAACAGCGGCCCTTTAAAACATAGTCATCACAAAGATAGAGCATCTCTTGATTTACAGGTGCTCTTAAATGTTGACGATTAGCTCTCGACACTCGCTATTCCTCTATTAAAGTAATTTTGAAGCTGTTTCAGAAAGCGCAGAACGCTCACCAACAGTTAACTTCGTATGAGAGATGATCTCTTCTGTTTTCAGTCTTTCTACAACATAGCTTAGACCGTTATTAATCTCATCAAGGTATGGACTATCAATCTGCTGAGGGTCACCTGTTAAGATGATCTTAGTTCCCTCACCTGCACGAGTTACAATTGTTTTAACTTCGTGTGGAGAAAGGTTTTGGGCCTCATCAACAATTAAGTACTGACCAGGAATAGAACGACCACGAATATAAGTTAGTGGTTCGATATGTAGTAGTCCATGATCCATTAGATCAACATATGAAGAACTTGTTCCAGCTCTTCTTTGATCAAATAGGAAGTCCATATTATCAAAGATTGGTTGCATCCAAGGACCTAACTTATCGTTTACATCACCTGGAAGATAACCAAGGTCTTTCCCCATTGGCTGAATTGGACGAGAAACAAGAAGTCTTGAATATTTTTCTTGATTAATTGTCATCTCAAGTCCTGCTGCAATTGCAAGAAGAGTCTTACCTGTACCGGCCTTACCAACAAGTGATACTAACTTGATATCGTCATTTAAAAGAGCATCAAGAGCAAATTGCTGTTCCATATTTTTTGGATAAATTCCCCAAACACCTTCTCTCATTGGAATTAAAGGTACAACTCCAAGTTTACTTTTAGAGAAACGTCCCAGAAGTCTTCTTCTATCATTTCCTTCTTCATGAACAACTAAGTATTCATTTGGAAAAATTTCAAGTTCTTCCCAGTTTTCAAGCTGTAAGAAGCGATTCTTTTCATATTCTTCAAGCTTATCTTTTGGAAGTGGTAGAAAGCGATAACCTGAGTAAATTTCCTCAAGCTTAATATCTTTCATTCCGTAGTCTTCAGCATTGATACCTAAGATATCAGATTTAATTCTTAAGTTGATGTCCTTAGTGATAAGAACAACATCTTCTCCCTGCTCCTTTAAGAAGATAGCTGAGGCAAGAATTAAGTTATCATTAATAGTAAGATCAATTGTGTCGTGTTGATTTTCAATTGTCTTATCAACAGAGATGATCAGGGTTCCACCATTGTCTAACTCAACACCATCCATAAGTGATCCCTTCTTACGAAGATCATCGATGATTCTTGAGAAATAACGAGCGTTACGCCCATTCTCATTCTGATCTTTCTTAAAACGATCTACTTCTTCAACTACAACTAGTGGGATGAAGACGTCGTTAGGACCAAATTTGTTAATAGCGTTAGGATCAAATAATAATACGTTCGTATCGAGTACAAAGGTTTTTCTTGTCAAAATGCCCTCCATGACATTTAGATTGATGCGAGGAAGCCTCTCTTAATTAAATTTTAAGTTATGGTAAAAAGGGATGTCAAAGAAAAAGGGCCGTTCACCTTTGTGCGTCATGAAACTCACACAAAAGCCTAAAAAATATCCATGGATGTATCAAATAAAGAGAGAAAAACAAAAAGGCGATCACCTTTTGTTTCTTGATACTCAGAACCTATTTCTACATTATTAAATCCAGCAGTAATCGTAACTGGCCATAGGCGAATCTCAGCTCCATAATTCAGATAGCCTTCGCCAAGTCCTGCAAAGAAGCCAAAGAAAGGGATATTGAGCTGGGCCCCAAAGTGAATCATTCGACCAAAGCTCAAACCTTGATTGATTGGCTTAACATCAAGAGCAAGAGAATAATCAAATGCCTTCCAGTCTTGTTTTACAGCAATTCCAGTGTTAACGGCCATATTGATGCGAGGAACTTCCCCATCCCCTTGAGTCTTTTTAAAGTATGTATCACCAATATCAAGAACTGCCATTGATGCGACAAACTCTGTATTTCCCCATCCATTGGCATATTCAATACCAATATCGTGACCTGCACCAGAACCTTTGGAATAGCCAAATGTATTTTTAATATCATCAATTGAGCCTAGGCCATTTTCAATTTTTGTAATGATATTTGTCGAGAAAATATCAAATTTATCTCGCGTCCCTTCTCTTGTTAAATATTTGAAAGAGTATCCTAGCGAAAGACGCTTACCTTTCATAATTTTCTTTTTCTGCTTATTGCGACTGCCACCAATTAGATTGAAAGCAAAACCAGCTATAAATCCACGATCATAAGAGTAATCAACATTAAAGGCCGGATTTACACGGTTCTTCAAAACGATATTGGCACGATTCTTAGTAAAATAAGAAAATGAAAAATGATGGGCCTTAATCGTTGAAAAGTTAGAAGCTTCTAAATAAAGAGGGTAACCCATTAGCTGATCAGCAATGCCAGCAGCATCACTTGGAAGATTATTAAAGCGATCCATATCATCGATCGCATTTGGCCCAGCTAGAATAAAATTAACAGGAGATATATCAACATCATAATTTGCACCTAAGCTAGCAGGATTGTAAAAAACAGTAAATGAATCCTGATTAGCAAGCCCCATCCATGCATTTCCCATTAACATGGCACGAGGACTCTGACCTAAAAAGAATTTCTCAAAGGCCAAAACATTGATGCTCAAAAGAGTAATGAATAGGAGCTTAAGCGTCTTTCCCATTACCTACCTTGAATGAAGTGTTTCAAAAAGTGCTGCCATATAGTAAGCAATTTGAAGTTCACTACCTGTAAAATCTGTTACACATTGAGTTTGATTTTTTATTGTCACAAGACTATTTGAAAAGCCTTTAGGTGTAATCACATTGTCGACAAAGTCTTGCCTAACAGTACTAATGTCGGCCAGAAATGTTGTTAAATCAACATCAGTAATATCACCAAGAGTGATATTTTCAAGAACATCTAATAAGTTATTAAAGTCAGTAACCAATGCGCAAGCACGTTCTAGATGTAGGCTTGAATCACCATTAGTTAAATCAATACTACCTGTATCAGCACCATCATCACATGCACCTGTCACACCACCTGCTTGAATATATGCATCAAGATCGCCATCTCCGAAGTAAGAGTATGCGAAGAGACATTCATTAGTTCCTACTGTCCCCGCTCCTTTCGAACCAAGCGCATCAGAATTTCCAAAGAAGGCCATGCTCATACCGTTTCGAACAAAGAGCATATACATTAGAAAAGAATTTATATCGGCCGCTCCATAACTTCCAAATGTTGCTTTACGAAGCGTAGCAGACGGATCTTTTGTTGCTGGGCCAACTCCTCCAGAATAAGTTAAAACATCGATTGCTTTGCCAAGATAGTAGTAAGAAAGATCATCAATGTCAGTCATGGCCTGGGCCAATGTAAATGTTGACATTGAACTTAGGAGATCTCCACCTGTTGTAATTTTTGTGATTTCATTTAAGAAGAACTCTGTTACAGAAAAGCCTGCTTTACATGCATAAGAAGAAGCAAGTAACTTATAATAAGTTGCATCTCCACTCTGCTCTTTCATCGCAAGCATTTTACTGAGGGCCTTATCACAATCCCCAGTCGATAAATGATCTTCAACAGAAAGATAACTTCTTTCAAGTTCGATATCTTCATCGACACCACAAGAGGTGAAAAGAATTGATGTTAAGAGATAAATACTGAAAACAATTAGTTTATTCACAGCTTAATTATCTCTTAACTTAACCTTTAATTCATAGTGGGAATGAGATACCAATCTTAAATAGCTTATTCCTGAGTTAAATACTCGGCGACACTAACAATTGCGTCTTTAAAATCATCTTTTGGTAGAACAAGAGAAATTCTGGCACAATTTGGAAGACCAAAATCCCCACTCGGGACCATTGCCACACCTTTTTGCTCAAGAACTTGTTCGCAGATCTCAACAGAGTAATCCGACTGATCAGTATCCGATTTTTTAAATCGGCCAATGACAGGAGCGCTTGAGAAATCAAAGAGAAAATAAAAAGCTGACGTTACCTGATACCAGCACTTTTCTAACTTATACTCTCTTAGAACTTCTCTTAATATAAGAGCATTCTCACGTAAGTGTTTTTTAACTGGAGTTAGATACTCATCAACATGATTCATATTATAGCGAAGTAGCGCACGCTGAATTAATGAACAAGAACCTGAAGCTGTATGGCCTTGAATCTTTTTAACAGCATCAATCACATCTTCGTGTGCAATACAGTAGCCAAGTCTTAGGCCAGTTGCTGCAAGACTTTTTGAAATACCGTCGACAATGATTGTACGTGACAATAACTCACGATCATATTGATAATAATATGTTGGTTTTGGGTCGTAATAATTTAATTCGTAATATATTTCATCAGAAATAATAAAAGTATTTTCATATGGCTTCACAATTTCAGCAAATTGCTTCATCCACTTTTCATTATAGAAAATCCCCGATGGATTATTTGGGCTATTTAAAACAATTGCTTTCGTTTTATCACTAATCAATTCTTTTAATTCCTCTAGGTCTGGTTCAAACGCATTAAAAACGGAAGCCTTAACTTCTTTTAAGACACCACCATTAAGAGAGATCATTTGTGGATATGAAATCCAGTATGGAGCAAAAACTATTACTTCATCACCTGGATCAACAATACTTGCAAAAATATTTGCAAGAACATGCTTTCCACCATTACCTACAACGGCCTTGAAATTATGGTCAAACTCATCAAAGCTAATGCCTCGAGAAGTTTCAACATATTCGATAATTTTTTCTAGTAACTCACTATCGCCTGCAACTGGGCTGTATTGAAAACTTTTTAGAAAGTCTAACTCTCCCCTTATCGATTCGACTAACTCTCTTGGTGGCCGATAAGGTAGTTGTCCTGCTGTAAGGTTGTAAACTTTCTTACCTTCTTGTGCCATAGCTACTGCTTTGGCATTAAGCTTTAAAGTAATACTCTCATTAATTTCTTGTGAACGCTTCGAAACATTCATTAGATCTTCCCTTTTTTAGCAATCCAGTTATAAATTGTATCTGGAACGAATTCCTTAATTACTTTTCCATGCTTATGAATTTCTTTAACAAGCGAGCTTGAAACATAGTAGTTATCTCTTTCAGTAATAAAGAAAACTGTTTCAATTTCTGGGTATAGTCTCTTATTCATTGAGGCCATCTGAAACTCTGCTTCGAAATCCCCTGTAGGTCTAAGTCCTCTAATAATTGAGCCAATGTCGTTTGCTTTTGCATAATCGACAATTAGTCCTTCCCACTTATCTGCTTTAATACGAGGCTCATCTTTAAATGTTTCATTTAACATCTCAACTCGCTCTTCAGCTGTGAAAAGAGGTTTCTTATTGCGATTGTGGGCAACAAGTATAATCACCTCATCAAAGACTGTTAGTGACCTCATTAAAATATCCTTGTGGCCATTTGTGAATGGGTCAAACGTTCCTGGGTAAATTGCTCTTTTCATTGAGTACCTAATTCCTATTATAAATTTAAATCAATTTTATACGACACCGGATTACAATGCAATTTTTGCAATATAACTTGTGCCTTGCTTGTAGACTTTAGAGAAAGTAAGAGAATGTTTTTTTAAATCTGCTTCAAGGATTCCCTTTTGACGATCGGATTCAATCCAAATCTCTCCAGAGAATGAAGATTCTTTAAGTAATTTGAGACATTCTAAGTAGACATCCTTTAATTCATATGGCGGGTCGATGAAGATGAAACTCTCATCGTATTCATCTGATGTTGACTCCAAATAACTTATACTTGTTTTTAGATAAGCTTGAGCTTTTTGCTTAATAATTGATAAATCTTCTGTGTCTACTTTTTTAGAAATCTCTATCTTATTCTTTTTTAAGACATTAAGAACTTTTGGATGGTCATCAACAAGTACGACTTTCTTCGCCCCTCTTGAAAGCGCTTCAAACCCCATAGCACCACTACCTGCGAACAAATCCACAAACAGACAATTCGTTAAGTCTTGATGAGCATCAAAGAATTTTCGTCGAAGCATAACACTCGTTGGACGAGTAATTGATTCAGGGGGAACAAAAAGGGCATGCCCTTTAGCATGCCCACCAAGTATATTTATGGCCATTTATAACCTTTTTAGTTTAAACAACATCAAATAATGTTAAGCGACTTTCTTCGCTTCTTCGGCCGAAGGAAGTGGAATATTAAAATTAGCTCCACCTTCAATACATGCCTTAAAGCCTTCTTCAGTTATTGAAACGTCTACACCATTCATTGTCAGAGTAAAGCGTCCATCAACTACACTTAATGTTGCTTGCGACCCAGCGATCGTCAAGTTTACATTAAAATTCATATTACCTGCTGCACTAAAAGTAACGTCACCACTTTCGCTAGTTGTTGGCGCAACATGCGTGAAAGAAGGCGCAGGAGTTTCTTTAGGCGCTTGATTTATCACAAGTATATTTTCATTGTCTTCATCTTTTATCACTGTTGATTGTGCATTCGCTGCCGGCTCTTCTTCCATTTCGAGAGTTGTCGTAGGTGATGCTGCGTCAATTTCTTCAAGATCTTTCATTATGGCATCCATTTCAGCTTCATCAAAGCCTTCAGTAAATGCTTCTTCGAGTGATGGAGATGAATCTCCAGCAACTGCTTCTTCAATATCTTCTTGAGCAACGATTTGTGTTGTCTCTTCTTCGAATACTTCTTCCACTTCTGCAACAACCTCATCAAGAGGATTTGATTCCGCAACCATTTCATCAAGAGGATTTGATTCCGCAACCATCTCATCAAGAGGATTTGATTCCGCAACCATCTCATCAAGAGGATTTGATTCCGCAACCATTTCATCAAGAGGATTTGATTCAGCAACCATCTCATCAAGAGGATTAGCTTGCGCCTCTAGGGCATCTAGCGGGTTTACTTCTACAGCAAACTCTTCTACTGGTGCAGATTCTGCAACGCTTTCTTCGACGACCTCTGCTACTGGCGCGCTATCAAGTTGTCCTGACAGTTCTTTATCCAGACTTGCAAATTCTGCCATGATGTCATCTAGTTCATTCTCAGAAAATCCACTTTCTACACTTTTTGCTGCTGCATCTTGAGGTTTATTTCCACCCATATAAACTCCGTCTATTGATCCAATATCACTTGTGCTTTTCGACACAGATGACAGAAACTTTAAGAAATAAACATTGTTATAAAATCAATAACTTACAAAGCTTAAGTCGAGAATATCTATTTTTAAGCATGACAATATGAGTGGCCATCGTTATATTTTACTACCAATTTAAAAGACGCAACACACGACTTTCCTTACATAGTTTAGAATGTTAACCATCTTAAAGTTTTGAGGACTGTCGATTATTATACGGAACAACAGGCGAAGTGAAAGATTCATCGTTTTCAGCTAAGAATTGGCTGATTAACAATATTCCTGGTCCTAGTACCGAGGCAGATAGCCTTGAGGAGCCTAAGCATGCAGTAAATGCAAGCGGACCTACTCCTGTTCCTTCAATTCAAAGCGGACAATTTCTTGTTAGTGACCACATTATTCCGAAGTGGCGTGGTGAAAGCTTACTAACTAAAGGAAGCATGAAGTTCAAAAAAATTGTATTTGAACTTTTCAATGAAGCAAAAACTCAGGTTAAGTCTTTCAAGCACCGCAACCGCAGTCTTAAGCAATCTTTATTTCAAGAATTTATTGAATATACAACTCACAACGGTATTCACCCTGAGGGAGTTAGCGACTTTAACCAATTTTGGGCACAACTTGATGACAAGAACGGCCCAAGTTACGAATGTATCCAAGACTTTTTAAAAGTTTACTGCCTTCGTTCTATTAGCGTCTATATCTTAAAGGTTCGCTTTCTAACTCAACTGAGCTCTTTCTATTCAAAGACTCTTACTAAGAATGAGATTTTAAATCCAAACTCAACGCTAAGTAAGATCTTTAAAGTATCAAGCTCACGTGAATTATCGAGTCGTGCACTAGGAACTAATGAATACAGCTGGTTTAGACCAAATGAAAATTTTGGTGACAGCATTTTAGAACTTAGCTCTATCCTTAAAGACCTTAACCCTATTGAGTTCTTTAAAGTTCTAAATCATGAAATTCCAAATGAGTTATCAGTAGTTTTATTCCACAACGAAACTGATAAGTATTCTCATGCTTTCAGTAATCGTAACTTTGGACTAATGACTAATAATCTTTTAATCAACTTTCCAAAGTGGATTGAAAATCATGGTGGGTATTTCAATTTTAATACTCAACCACAATGTTTAAGTACCCTATTTACAGGTAACTTTCTAAACTCACTAACGATCTCTCACTGGATTGCTCAAGAGAATAATTCAACAGAGGCTTGGCAAGAAATTATCTGCCCAGAGTTTAGAGGTGATAATTATGTTAACGGACAATACTTAAAGATATTCCAAGAAATTCAATTCATGACTTTCTTAGTATATCTAGCTCCAAGACAGAATAAAGACCCTATCTCTTTAATCGTTTCTCTTTTTAAGCAGAAGTCGAATAAATCGAGAATTACGGCCAGCGGTCAATTTGCCCTGCTTGATGCTACAGAGGTACAGCAAAGTATCTACGATAGAATTCTGGTTAACTTAGTAAATATTCCTAAGAAGAACCCACACCACTACCTCATTACAAATATAATGCAAAATGGGGAGCATCTATCTAATAGTGGTTATATGTATGTCTTCTCTAATCAGAAGCTCTTTGTTCCTTCTCATGCAGCAAAGAACGAAGCACTATTTAAGCAGTACAAACTACTGATGCGCTTTAATCTTGAAGGCCTTAAAGGTAAGGGTGAAATCCCACGCTACTTCTATATCTTCTCGAAGCGTGTGGTAGAAAATAAATTAGATATTTTTGGTAACCCAGATGTTAACTCAACTCTTCTTAAGGAGTCGTGTCTTTCTGTAAATATGAATGGTGATCTGACTCACTTTTCGAAATTTGATTTCTTCGTTGAAGAAATTGATAAGCTATTTGCAAATAAGAAGGCCATTGATGCTCCACTTTTTTCAAATGAAACAAAGTGTGGATTATCATTTGAGTTTCACCAAGATGCTATCCTTAACGGAAAGCTTCTAAGTAACAACAGTGAAAGTGATAAGATCACTCACCCACAATATTTTAGAAACCTAACAAAGAGTTGTATCCCATTTGATCAATTCTTTAGTGTTGAGTCTCTTTCAAATTACCGTGAAGATGACAACTACGACCTACTAGGCTTCAACCTTAACCCTCAAGAGAGATATCCATATCTTCTGATTGTGGACTTCACTAATGAGAACGATATTAAGCTTGAGCTGACGACAATTGATTCACTTAAGGCGAAGATTGAGGAGTATGGTAACGCTTACTTCCAATACTTTGGATTACTACCAAAGATCTCAAATCTAAATATCAATCTATTTAGAGAGTTCTTTAAGACGACAATTGGTAAGCAGATTACTCAGCTTACTTTTAATGGTGGACTGAAGAAAACGAAGGCAAAACTAAATGCCATGTTAATTCCAAAATTCCTTGAGAAGACGGAATTCTTACCTTCACACCATATTGAGTCTCTACAAGATATCACTCTTTCGAAAGAAGATGTCCAGACAACAGATTTTTGCATGTACACGCAAAAACTTGCTTCTAAGATCGATACTATCAACTTACTCGCTAAGCGCTGGCCATGGCATACAAGTTGTATCCTTTCTCACCTAAAAATTATCATTGGTAATTACCGTGATCAGGTAAATAGTGGAAAGGTTCAAATGAAGTATGATTACTCTTCAAGTGCACTCATTGGAAAGATTGTTGGTCTGCCAAAGACACCTATCTATCCAAACAATCAAGATATTTATCTTGAAACACTTATCACTGAGAGAAATGATATTCACCTTCCACTAACAAGTGCAATCTTTGAAAAGTCTGAACACACAACAAAGCTTAGACTTATTTCAAATGATAGAGAAGTTCTTAACCTACATGGTGAATTACAATTACTTCAATTCATCCAGTTCATTCTGACAAGTGCAGTTGGAACTCCTATTTCAACTATTGTTCAATCTCTTGAAGTACCTGCTGCTAAAGAGCTTAACTCTCTACTTGCTGAGCAAGATCAGGTAGCACATAACGTGAATGAAACGTTTGCACTAATTAATAACACTCTAAACAATATCATTATTGGTCAAATAAATAATTAGTGATATCATAGACTTATGCAATTGAAAGTCGATGAGACTCACTGGAGTATCTACCGCTATTTTAAAAATAAGGCCAACTCTCTTGAAGGAGAGCCATCAGCTTTACTAAAAAAATATCGTCAAGATCAACAGCGCTACGCTCGCCGAGACTTTCAAACTTCAAGCGTCAGTCAACTTTATGATTCAATTGATACCTCTGATATCATCTACCTTGGAGACTTCCATACTTTTGACCAGAGTACGAGAAACCTCGAACGTATCATTCGCATCCTAGCAAAGAGTGATTATCAATTTTCAATTGGTGTCGAATTCATTCATATCAATCATCAATTCTACATTGATTCATATCTTAAAGGGGCCATTACCGAGCTCGAATTTCTAGAATCAATCAACTATAAGAATTCATGGCGCTTCCCTTGGACCTTTTATAAGATCTTCTTTGATCTTGCTAAGGATCACAATATTTCAATAATTGCGCTTAATACTAAGGGAAATCTGGAGCAAAGAGACAAGAAGGCCGCAAAGAAAATTGCGACTTATCATAAAGAAAACCCAGAACAAAAGTTACTTATTTTATTTGGAGAACTTCACATTGTTCCAAATAAACTGCCACAAAAAGTTTTTGATCTGGCAAATAAGGATATTGTTCAAACAATCATTCATCAAAATACTGATGAAGTTTACTGGAATTTAGTTAAAACCAATAAGCTAAGATCTGATCAAATTGTTAAGTACAATATGAGAGAATTTGTTCTGGTAAACTCTCCTCCTTGGTTAAAGTATGAATCTCAAATTTACTGGTATGAGCACTTAGCTGATGATCCTGACTTTGACATTCACGAGTATATTATAGAGACAGGTGCACTTAAGTTTTCAGACAATATCTTGGATAACTTTGCTTACTTTTGTCATGAAATTAATAATACCCTTAATCTTGATATACCAATTGGTGAGATTGAAGATTTTAGAATCTTTGATCAGCAAAACCTAAAAAAAGTAAAAACAACAATCAATAAACTAAAGTCAAAGAAGGCCATTAGTTTTTACAATAAGCTCATCGAACATGGTAAGACGTTTAAACTTCCATGTAAGAAAGCTTATTACTGTTCAAGTTATTCAATTAATCGCATTTCGTACCTAGCAGGGATTCATATTCATCAATCAAAGTTAAAGATTCCGGAAAAAGAGATTGTTGACTTCTTTAATAAGAGAGATCGTACGAATTTATTTGTTTATCTTATTCATAATTATATTAGTGCTTACTTCTGTTCGAAGCTTTTTAACCCCTATCGAAAGTGTAATATGTATAAAGACTTTCAATACATGGCACGTAATAATAAACAACTTAAGAAGACTGATAAGATGGTCTTTAAAGCATGTTTAAAGCTTTGTAATAAACGAGCTAATGTTAATGAAGAACTAAAAGGACTAAATCTCTACCAGCTTCATAAAGCTTCACGTAAAGTATCACACATGCTTGCAGATATTATTTTTGACTACTTCTTCGCTGCTAATCGAGTTGAGTATAAAGATGTATACAGGCTTGTAGCATCAGATGATTACTCAAATGAAAACTATCAAAGCCTGTTGAATGAAATTGGAAATTTAGTAGATATTAAAAAGCTAAAAAAACGCGAATTCTAATTACATTAGTCTTTGCATAATCTCGCGCTTAGTACCTTTTTCAATACGAGTAACTTTCTTAGAAGTATCTTCCTTCACCTCTTCAGTCACTTTATCAGCACTTTCTACTTCAGCTACTGGAGCAGCAGTAACAACATCTTTTGTTTTAAAGATTATCTTGTACTTACGTCCAACTGGTTGTAGATCGTCATTGTAAAGGTTTGCAAGCTCTAGACGTCCCGAAATGTCTTTTAAAAGCTCTCTTACGATTTGAACTGAAGTTTCAAGTTCAGTTGAATTCTTACTCTCACCGTACGAAGAAATACTTAGATAGTAGATTGCTCCAAGTGTCTTACCTTGAACTTCAATCGTTCTCTTATCTTCATCAGCATTAATTGAGTTCTTAGCTGCATCTAAGAGAATATTATATTGAATTTGCTCAATCGTTTCTCTCTCACCGATGATTTCTTTTTCATTAGTATCAATTTTAAATTCGATCCCCTGCTCTTTGTACTGATCTTGTACTTTACAAGCAATAAAGCGGTTTACCGAAGAAATCTCACAACTTTGTACCATTGGTACATTAGTTTCATTTTCACTACTTTCATTTGATTCACTCATAGACCAAATTTGATCCGCAACTTGTTTTGCATCTTGATCATCATTAGAAAGAACCATTCCGAAAGTTTTATTTTCATTAGAAGAGATCGTCGCTTTTCTCTTCTCTTTTCTGAAGTTTTGCTTTTGTGCAGAGTAAAGCTTTGAGCAATGCTTCATCTCATTAAGCTCAAGAGCATTAATGATAACGCTTTCAATCTCATCGAAGTTATCTTCTTGATTAAGCATAAGAAGACTTAACGCCTCATCTTCAAGTTCTTTTC
Source organism: Halobacteriovorax sp. RT-2-3 (assembly GCF_047085075.1). Classification (NCBI taxonomy): domain Bacteria; kingdom Pseudomonadati; phylum Bdellovibrionota; class Bacteriovoracia; order Bacteriovoracales; family Halobacteriovoraceae; genus Halobacteriovorax; species Halobacteriovorax sp. RT-2-3. Next base: position 1,222,372 of record NZ_JBKIYF010000001.1, read on the forward strand.
TTTTTTGCATAACAATCTTCTTGAAAATTAATTCCCATGCAAAAGTAAATAAGAACACTCCTGCAACAAGAGCAAGAGAGATTTTAATATTTGAAAGTGAACTTGAAATCGTTTCGAAGTGATTTTCAATAAGAATTGAGCCAGCATCTGCAGCATCTTCAAACTGAGAGAACTTTTCGTCGATATTGCTAGAGAAATTCTTGTCTGTTACAGAAAATCCCTTCCCTGTACTTCTAAGACTCTCATGAAACCAGTGAACATTTGAACTTACTGTATTAAATTTTTTAACGATTGCTGAAGAGAATTTTCCATACTCAGTCATTAGGTCAGAGACTTGAGCAAAGCATTCTCCTGTTTGCGCCGTAAAATTACTATCTAAATATGTTGAATTCATATCCCCTGCAACTGCAGCAGTGTAGGTTTGCTGAACTCTTGTACTACAAATTTGAATTCCGTTTTGAATTGTTGAGACCAGTTTATAACTATTCGATACACCACTTAGCATATAAGCAATGACTAAAATTGAGACAGAAGATAGACCTAATATTCCTAATCTCACCTTTGAAAATTTGTATTGAACTGGTTTACTCATCCATAAGTCCTTAAAATTGCGTAATTCATTTACTTTTGCGCCAATTAGCACACTTTAATTCTACCTATTGATTCAACTAGAAGAAAGAGTAGACAAATTTTACCAGTTTAAAGGAGATTCCTTTGTCCCAAACCAAGTAAAATGGTACAATTTTTATAGATAAATCCGGCCGGAGAAAAATGATCAACTATATTACAATCCTATTTTCCCTCGTTTTACATGCATTGGTACTAAGTTTAGTACTCGATGCTGACAACTCGAAGAAACTGGCCCAGGAAGAACCAATTAAGCTCAAGTTCAAACAAATTGAAGTTAGAAAGATTGGACTCGATAAGGCCCAGGATAACCAAAACCTTTTTGGTCAACTTGCCTATGGAAAACCTTCTTATACTGAAAAAGAAATCAAACGCGTTGACCAGGAAGTAAAAAGTCGATCTTCTGCCCTATCAAAGAAAGAAGAAAAAAGAATTGTTGAAACAGTTAAAAAGGAATCCGTTCAAAAGAATCAGATTACCCAAAGAAGGATTTCAAAAGAAAGCTTCAAAGAAGCTAATTGGACTAATGAACTATCACACGTTCAAGAAGCAACTGTAAGTTTTCTACCGCCTAAAGGTATTAGCCCCGACAAACTGAATGAGTTCGAGAAGGTTTTCTATGCTTTCTATAAGCGTGTTGCTGTTCAGTATATCAACTCTGTTCAAATTTCGGTGAGAAATCGAGTAACAGAAAGGCCTTATGTTCAAGAGAGTCTACGCTCAGCTTCAGCGCAAGAATTAAGGGCCGTTGTACGTTACGATGAAGAAGGAAATGCTGAAATTGTAAAAATTCTTAAGTCATCAGAAGATGATGATATCCATAAAATCTTTGAAACAGCTTTAGGGAAAATGAATAAGATTCCTAATATTGTAAAAGATCTAAAAGACGAAGATGGAAAGTACTATGCTATCTTCACTCTATCAGTAAATACACGCCGCTAAGATTATCGTTGCCACGATAATCAATTGTAATTTTCTTGGAATACCAAAAGTAAGAAAGATAAAGAAGTCTTTTACTGAGAGTTTGTACTGACGCTTTTTTAAGACAGGACTCCCCTTTATTTGTTCTTCTTCTAAATCAGGTATCAATTCATCTAACTCTCTAAAAAGCAGCTCCTCAACCTCAGAGTTAGCTTTATAAGAATTAAAATCATTGATCAAATCTTGTTTTTTTAAATCGTACTCAAGAAGTTTTTGGCGACAGTCTAGACATTGAGAAAGATGTTGTTCATTTTTCACAAAGTCACGACTTTCTAAATAAGTCATTTGCTTTGAGAAGAAGCACTTTTTAAAATTATTATTAATTAATTGTTCTTCCATCAAAGCTCTCATTTAAATGTATTCTATTATGGGATAATTGATCAATATAAGATAGAACCTCTTGTTGAGATATCTTAAGAGTTTCTGCAATACTCTCAACACTCTCCCCTTTGAACTCAAAAAGATAAACACAGGCCCTTTTCTCAACACTATCGATTTCGCTATTCTTTTTATTTAAGATTTGCTCACTTCGTTGTTTAGCTAGACCAATTAATTTTATTAGAAATTGATGTTCAAAATATTCGTTATCTATCTTGTATAGAACTTGATTACCTTGTTGAACATGGCCAGTGGCCACATCAATAATAAGTTGCATTGCCTGCAATTGATCTTGAATCAAGTAATTTGCCACTTGATAAAATTCATCCACTAATTTTCGAATAAGTTCTTTTTTAACTAACACATAATAATTTTAGCAAGCTTTAGAAAAAATGCTACTGCGATTTTAAACACTTAAGTGAAGATTAAAGTATATTCAATAGATTACCGATAAAATAGTGAGGAAATGTAAGAACGAGGATTACATGAGAAAATTTATATTATTGGGAACTTTAGTACTCATGACATTAACGAGTTGTACTCAACCGACTAATTCTAGAGCTAATTATAATAACTCTAACGGAAATGGTTGGGATAACGGTAACTCAGGAAGCGGCGGAAATGGCGGCTGGGACTGGGGTAACGGTGGAAGTGACAGCGATGATAGTGGCAATAATGAGCAAACCGATAGTGGTGATGGTTATGGAGACGGTAACGAAGAAGGAACAGCTGATGGCGATGGCCAGA